>JADBYZ010000021.1 GCA_020402745.1 Phenylobacterium sp. | reverse complement strand
TCCTCCTGTGCATGGGAGTTCCATCACCCTGGGGAGCTCCACCGATGGCCAGACTTGCGCGCGTCGTTATCCCAAGCCTGCCGCACAACAAGTTTCAATACCCTGAGTGATGATCTATTTCCTACAGTGTCACCGTAACTCTAGCCGCGGCCAGCAAGGTGAAGCGGTGATCACCGCGCGCGACATGCGTGGGACGCCATTGATTCGATACCGTCTAGGTGACGTGTTGGAGGTTTGTGAGGAGGCCTGTAGCTGCGGCGCGGCAGGGCCGTTGGTGCGGATCCTCGGCCGATCCAACGCGACGTTTCCGCTCTACGATGGGGTTTCGCTGCACGACTATCAGGTCCGCGCCGCGATGCAGGCCTTGGGGATTCCCCGTTACCAGGCTCTGCTCCGGACCGACGCGGCCGGCGGCGACGAGATCGAGCTCCGTTACGAGGCGCCTGCGGACGCCTCGGTGCCCGACGAAGATGCAGTGGCATCCGCGCTGCTCGGCTGTTCGCTCGATCTGCTGGGGTCGCTGGACATGCAGAAGCTGACCGTGCGGGTCTGTGCGGACGCTGATTTCCACCGCACTGCTCGCGGCAAGACCCCAGAGTTCGTCAACCTGCGGGACAGCCAGGGAGCGCAGGATGGGTGAGCGCGATAGTGACAGGTTCGCCCCGACTGTCGAGACGGTACTCGCGGAGTTGCGTAGCAAGGGTTCTGCGGCACATCGCGAGCACGCCGTGCGGGTGGGCATCACAGCCGAGGCGTCGTTCGGCGTTTCCACCGCCGATGTGCGTCGCATGGCGCGCGAGATCGGCCGCGACCAGGCCTTCGCCCTCAAGCTCTGGACGACGGGCTTCCACGAAGCCCGCCTACTGGCGGTCCTTATCGCCGATCCACGACAGCTAAACGCCCGCGGCGTCACCGCCTGGCTCGAGGACATCGGATCGTGGGACCTCTGCGACCACTTCTGCACAGCGCTGGTTTGCACCAGGCCGGAGGCTGAAGCACTGGTCTTCCGGTGGGCGGCGGACGGCAGGCTTTATGTCCGCCGCGCGGCCCTTGCGACGATCGCCTGCCTTGCCGTGCATCGCGACGATCTCGACCCTCACACCTTCGCGCGCTTCCTGGAAACCATCCGGTATCTGGCCGAAGACGAGCGCCCGCTGGTGCGCAAGGCAGCGTCCTGGGCGCTGCGCGAGCTCGGCAAGCGGGATTTCCAGAGCCATGACCTGGCGGTTGGCTGCGCTACCGACATGATCGAAGACGGCTCTCGCGGCGCGCGCTGGGTGGCAAAGGACGCGCTGCGCGAGCTGCAGACCCTGGTAGCAGTGCCCCACCGCCGGCGTCTGCTCACCTCGAAATCCAAGATGGGTGCCAAGCAGACCAAGGACGGATCATGACCCTATCGGTCTTCCTCGGCGGCCCGATCCAACATGCGACGAGCGGGGCGCAGTTCTACACGCCCCTGAAGCGCGACCTCGAGGCCGCCATCGCGCAGCTTCGAGAGGAAGGTCACCGGGTCTTCTCCGCCCACCTGGACGAGGCGTTCGGCGCCATGGAGGCGGACTTCACGCCAGAACGGGTCTCGCGCCGGGACTTCGGCTGGGGGTTTACGGTGACACTGTACGAAACCTCCTCCTGTGCACGGGAGTTCCATCACCCTGGGGAGCGCCGCCGATGGCCAGATTTGCGCGCGTCGTTGTCCCAGGCCTGCCGCACAACAAGCCCCGGTACCGTGGGTGATGATCTGCTTCCTACAGTGTCACCGTAACTCTAGCCGGCTTTGCCGGGAGCTCCCCTTGGGGGAGCAATGGCGCGGTAACTCTTCCCCCCAGGGGGAGGTGGACCGGGGCAAGGCCCCGGGCCGGAGGGGGGCAGCTGAGGCGCCGCTGACCGGCGGGGTCAGCCCGCCGCCAGGGCCTTGTCGAGGTTGGCGGCGACCTTGTCGATGAAGCCTTCGGTGGTCAGCCAGCCCTGGGAGTCGCCGACCAGCAGGGCCAGGTCCTTCGTCATGGCGCCAGCCTCGACCGTCTCCACGCAGACCCGCTCCAGCGTATGGGCGAAGTGGGCCAGGGCCTCGTTGCCGTCCAGCTTGGCGCGGTGCTCTAGGCCCCGGGTCCAGGCGAAGATCGAGGCGATGGAGTTGGTCGAGGTCGACTCGCCCTTCTGGTGCTGGCGGTAGTGGCGGGTGACGGTGCCGTGGGCGGCCTCGGCCTCCATGGTCTTGCCGTCGGGGGTCAAGAGCACCGAGGTCATCAGGCCCAGCGAGCCGAAGCCCTGGGCGACCTGGTCGGACTGGACGTCGCCGTCGTAGTTCTTGCAGGCCCAGATGAAGCCGCCGTTCCATTTCAGGGCGGAGGCGACCATGTCGTCGATCAGGCGGTGCTCGTAGGTCAGGCCCGCTTCTTTGTACTGGGCGGCGAACTCGGCCTCGTAGATCTCGGAGAAGATGTCCTTGAACCGGCCGTCATAGGCCTTGAGGATCGTGTTCTTGGTCGACAGGTAGACCGGGTAGTTCCGCTGCAGGCCATAGGCCAGGGAGGCCCGGGCGAACTCACGGATCGACTCATCGACGTTGTACATGGCCATGGCCACGCCGGAGCCGGGGAAGTCGAACACCTCGTGCTCGATCTCCTGGCCATCCTCGCCGGTCCACTTGACCGTCAGCTTGCCCTTGCCGGGGACCCGGAAGTCCGTGGCGCGGTACTGGTCGCCGAAGGCGTGGCGGCCGATGATGATGGGCTGGGTCCACCCGGGGATCAGGCGCGGGACATTCCGGCAGATGATGGGCTCGCGGAAGACGACGCCGCCGAGGATGTTGCGGATGGTGCCGTTCGGCGACTTCCACATCTTCTTCAGGTTGAATTCCTTCACCCGGGCCTCGTCCGGCGTGATGGTGGCGCACTTGACGCCCACGCCGTGCCGCTTGATCGCCTCGGCGGACTCGATGGTGACCTTGTCGTCCGTGGCGTCGCGGTGCTCCATCCCCAGGTCGTAATAGTCGAGGTCGATCTCGAGGTAGGGGAAGATCAGCTTGTCCTTGATCCACTGCCAGATGATGCGGGTCATTTCGTCCCCGTCGAGGTCCACGACAGGGTTGGCGACTTTGATCTTGGCCATGGCGGGCGCGCACTCCTCGGCGAAAACGGGTCTGTTGTGGGGGAGCTATACCCGCCCCTGAGCCCGGCGCAAAGGCTGCGGGGACGGCTTGCGCCGCACGACGCCAGGCCTGAAAAGGACGGCCATGGACTCTGTCGCCCCCGCCGTCATCCTCGATCGCCCCCAGCTGGCGGAGAACATCGGGGCCGTGGCGCGCGCCATGGCGAACTTCGGCCTTTCGGACCTCCGGCTCGTGGCGCCCCGGGATGGCTGGCCCCAGGAGCGGGCCTGGGCCGCCGCCTCGGGGGCGGAATGGCCGCTCAACGCCGCCCGGGTCTATGAGACCGTGGCCGAGGCCGTCGCCGACCTGGCCTTCGTCCAGGCGACCACGGCGCGTCCCCGCGAACTCCAGCTGCCCGTCCTGACCCCGCAGGACGCCCTGGAGCGGGCCCACGGCGAGGCGGCGCAAGGGCGGCGGACGGGGCTGCTGTTCGGCGGGGAACGGGCGGGACTGGAGACCGCCGACATCGCCCTTTGCCAGACCGTGGTGACACTGCCGGTCGACCCGCGCTTCCGGTCGCTCAACCTGGCCCAGGCCGTGATCATCCTGGCCTATGAGTGGCGCATGCGCCTGGACTCCGGCGCCCCGGCCAGCTTCCGGCCCGGTCCGGAACCCGCGCCGGCTGCGAGCGTCATGGGGCTCTATGGCCACCTGGAGGACGAACTCGAGGCCGCGGGCTTCTTCCATCCGCCCGAGAAAAAACCCTCCATGGTCCAGAACCTGCGCTCGGCCCTCGGCCGGGCCCGCTTCAGTGAGCAGGAGGTGCGCACCTTCCGGGGCGTGATCACCGCCCTGTCCCGCGGCCGCGGCCGGGTCCTGGAGAAGATCGCCCGACAGAAGGCCCAATCGTCTGGAAAGGAAACCGCATGAGCGACCTTGAAGCCCTCCGCGAGGCCGCCCGTTCGGCCTATGTCTTCACCCTGCCGCTGATCGAGATCGCCACCACCCGAAGCCGGGGCCTGGCCGTCGGCTCGCCGATGAACACCTTCGGACACATGCGCAGGCTGGCGGACCACAACGCCCGGGCGGTGACGACGCCGAACAACGACACCTTCTACTCGACCGCCCAGGTGGACCTGTCCGACGGGCCGGTGACCCTGACCCTGCCGCCGTCCGGCGACCGCTATCTCTCGGTCCAGTTCATGGACGCCTACAGCAACACCTTCGCCCTCCTCGGCACGCGCACGACGGGCGGGGAGGGAGGAACCTACACCCTGGTCGGGCCGGGCGAGGCCGTCGCCCCGGGACCGCGGGTGCTGCGCGCGCCGACCCGGCACGTCTGGGTCCTGGCCCGGATCCTCGTGGCGGGACCGGAGGACGCGGCTGACGCCAAGGCGGTGCAGACGGGCCTGTCCATGCAGGGGCCGGCCACCGCCGATCCGGGGACCTTCGCCCACCGGGGGGCCGACTGGCGGGACTATCTGGCGTCCGCCGCCGAGCTGATGCGGCTCAACCCGCCGCCGGTCATGGACGGCCGGGTCCTGGAGCGCATGGCGCCCCTGGGTCTGGAGGCTTTTGATCCTGACCGGTTCTCGCCGGAAGAGGCGGCGGCGATCGCCGAGGGCCTTGAGGCGGGCCGGCGTTTCGGGCGCAGCGCCGGCGGCCTGACCGGACCCAGCTTCATCGACGGCTGGTCCTATCCAGACGGTCGGCTGGGGAATTTCGGTCAGAACTACGCCCTGCGCGCCGCCGTGGCCGTGGGCGGGCTCGCCGCCCTGCCGCCGGAGGAGGCCATGTACATGCGGGCGGAGGGCGACCTGCCCCGGAACCTCTTCGACGGCGCCCGCAACTGGCGCCTGCACTTCGCCGCCGACCGGCAGATCCCGGTGGACAGCTTCTGGTCCCTGAGCCTCTACGAGGCGACCGAGGACGGACAGTTCTTCTTCACCCGGAACGACCTCAACCGCTTCGCCATCGGCGACCGGACTCCGGGCCTCGCCTACAACGCCGATGGCTCCCTCGACATCTGGATCGGCGCCGCCTCGCCGGGTGCGGGGCGCGAGTCCAACTGGCTGCCTGCCCCGGAGACGCCGTTCGCCCTCTTCATGCGCGCCTACCTGCCGCGGCCTGAGCTGCTGGACGGACGCTGGCGCCTGCCCCCGGTCACGCCCGCCTGACGCCGCCAGCGTTGCATTTCGCGCCCCGCTGGGGTAGAGACCGCGCCTTCCGCGCGTGAGACCTTCGTGTCCTGTGCCGGCATGACGGGCAGATGCAGAGCCGCCGTTGCAATCGCGGTCCCCAAGGGGGCCGCCGGCCTGCGTCAAATGAAGAGAGACGACACATGTCGAAGCGCCACTCGGCGAAGTACAAGATCGACCGGCGGATGGGCGAGAACATCTGGGGTCGCCCGAAGTCCCCCGTCAACCAGCGCTCCTACGGCCCCGGCCAGCACGGCCAGCGCCGCAAGCAGAAGACCTCCGACTTCGGCCTGCAGCTCCGCGCCAAGCAGAAGCTGAAGGGCTATTACGGCAACCTGACCGAGAAGCAGTTCTCGCGGACCTACGACGAGGCCGCCCGCCGGAAGGGCAACACCGCCGAGACCCTGATCGGCCTCCTGGAAGCCCGGCTGGACGCGGTGGTCTACCGCGCCAAGTTCGTGCCCACCGTCTTCGCCGCGCGCCAGTTCGTGAACCACGGCCATGTGACCGTGAACGGCAAGCGCGTGAACATCGCCTCCTACCGCGTGAAGGTCGGCGACGTCGTCCAGGTCCGTGAGCGTTCGCGCAACATGGCCCTGGTGCTTGAAGCCCTGCAGTCGGCCGAGCGCGACACGCCGGACTATATCGAGGTCGACGCCAAGGCCATGTCGGCCCGATTCATCCGGACCCCGGAACTGGCCGAAGTGCCTTATCCGGTGAAGATGGAACCGAACCTCGTCGTGGAATTCTACGCGTCCTGATCCGGACGCGCCGCGAGACGAACAGGGGCCCCGGAGCGATCCGGGGCCTTTTTCGTATGTCCAGCGCTTGCGGTCGGCGTCCCTTTGGAGGCGAATACAGGGGTGCTGTCCCGTCGTCTCCTCCTTGCCGGAACCCTGGCCCTGGCTGGCTGCGCCAGCCTGCCGCGGCCGCAGGCCTGGCCTTCGGCAGGTCCGTTCCCAGAGCTTGAGGCGGTCCGGTCCGTCCGGATCACGCCCGGGGGGATGAGCCTCGAGGTGGCCAGCCGGGGCTGTGCAGCGCCGCCGGACCTGACCGTCTTCGTCGAGCGCCGGGGCGGGGTCGCCACGATCGCCTTCGCCCGGCGGCGGCTGCAGACCTGCCGCGAGGCGACGGCGGGCTGGGTGGAGGTCGCCTTCACGCGCGAGGCCCTGGGCCTCAAGCCGGACGAGCCGGTCTTTGTGCTCAATCCGCTGTCGACGGGACCGGGTCGATGAAACGGGCGACGATTTCCGCCGGCACCCGGCGCGGCCTGCCGCCTTCGCGCTCGATCAGGCACCAGGTGGTGCGGACCTGGGCGCACATGGCGCCGTCCGGGCCGTCGATCCGGACATAGCGGTCGAAGCGCGGGCCCTCGGCCTCGCGCGCCACCCAGGTGCGACCCGTCGCGGTCTCCCCGGGCAGGAGGGCGCGGCGATAGTCGACCTCGTGGCGCAGGCAGATCCAGGCCCACCGCGCCTGGTCCTCGGCGGACTGCCGCGCCGCCCAGTGGGCGATGGCCAGGTCCTGGGCCCAGGACAGGTAGACGACGTTGTTGACGTGGCCATTGTCGTCGATGTCCGAAGGCTGCGGCGCAAAGGCGCGGGTGAAGACCTGCTGGCC
This sequence comes from Phenylobacterium sp., assembly GCA_020402745.1. Classification (GTDB taxonomy): domain Bacteria; phylum Pseudomonadota; class Alphaproteobacteria; order Caulobacterales; family Caulobacteraceae; genus Phenylobacterium. The sequence goes on along the minus strand of JADBYZ010000021.1, from coordinate 37,701 downwards.
CTCGGGCGGCTCGAACAGGCGGCTCATGGGGCGCCGGTCAGGCGATCAGGCCCTGCTCGGTCATGTGGGTCTTGAGTTCGCCGGACTGGAACATCTCCTTGACGATGTCCGCGCCGCCGATGAACTCGCCCTTCACGTAGAGCTGGGGAATGGTCGGCCAGTCCGAGAAGGACTTGATGCCCTCGCGCAGGTCCTGATCCTGCAGGACATCGACCCCGACATAGTCGACGCCCATGTGGTCGAGCACCTGGACCACCAGGGCGGAGAAGCCGCAGCGGGGTTGGTCGGGAACGCCCTTCATGAACAGCACCACCGGATTTGAGGCGATGGTTTGGCCGATAAAGTCGTGGGCCGGGTTGTCGGTGGACATTGGGGCTCTCCGGAAGACAGAGCTTCAGCTAGGCGCCCGCCGCCTGCGGGTCAAGGCGCAGGTTCAGCCGGCCTGGTCCGGCGAGAGGGTTTCGAGGGCCAGGGCGTGGAGCTCCCCGCCGACCTTTCCCTTGAGCGCGGCATAGACCAGCTGGTGCCGCCGTACCCGGGGCAGGCCGCTGAAGGCGTCCGAGACGATCCGCGCCCGGTAGTGGTCGCCATCGCCCGCCAGGTCCTCGATCCGGATGTCAGCGCCGGGGAAGGCCTCGCGAAGCTCGGATTCGAGGTTTTGCTGGGACATGGGCATGGAAACATCTCCTAGGGCGAACTGGCGCCGCATCATGGCATGTAGGGACGGCATAGGTGATTCCCAGACCGGGAGGCGGACGGAATGGTGATGGCGGCGATGGCGGCGGCGGCGCTGTTCAGCTTTCCCGGAGGGCAGGCGGTATCCTCCGCGCCCTTGCTGCCCGCCGCACCAGCGTCGTCCCCGCGGCCCCGGGCGGGGCTTTGGACGCTGGCCAGGGCGGAGTGCCGCTTCAACCTTCGCTCTGAACTGGACCGCTGGCCGGACTGCGCCGACCCGGTACAGATGGGCCAGACGGCCCTGTCCCGCCCCTCGCCCGGCCGGCCGGGTTCGGCCCTCAAGTTCGTCTATGCTGAGGGCGATCCGGGTCTCCTGCAGGTCGAGACGGGCCGGGGCGGGGCGGAGGCCTGGAGCTATTACGGCTTCCGGCCCCTGGCCTCGGACGCCGACGGCGGCGTCATCCGCGCGCGAATCTGGCCTGTCGCCTGTCCGGCCAAGGGCTGCCGGTTGAAGACGTCCAAGGAGCTGCTGGCCGCCGCCCGTGCGTCCGAGGCGCGAGCCTTCACCGAGGCGGCGGAAGACCCGGGCCGAACAGCGGTTTGGGTGCGACGCTCCCAGTAGACCGCCCTCAGTCGACGATGGCCGAGTAGACCAGGTTCTTCAGCTGGCCCCGGAAGTTGAAGGTGCCCGAGGGCATGAGCTGGGTCATGAAGACCATGGTCATGTCCTCCTTGGGGTCGACCCAGAAGATGGTGGAGGCCGCACCGCCCCAGTAGTAGTCGCCAACTCCCAGGCCCCCGGTCTCCACAACCCCTTGCGTGGAGGCGAAGCCGAGGCCGAAGCCCACCCCCTCGTTCGTCGTCTCGGAGAAGGCGCCGATGGCCAGCTGGGTCAGGTCCTTGCCGCCGGGCAGGTGGTTCATGTGCATCATCTCCAGGGTCCTCGGCCCCAGGATGCGCACCCCGTCCAGTTCGCCGCCCCGGCGCAGCATCTCGCAGAAGCGCATGTAGTCGGCCGTCGTGCCGGTCAGGCCGCCGCCGCCGGACTTGAAGGCCGGGTTGCGGGTGTAGTTGCTGGTCGCCGGGTCGTCGATCAGCTTCAGCGCCTTGTCCGGCCCTCGCTGGTAGTTGGCGCAGAAGCGGTCGATCTTGTCCGGCGCCACCTGGAAGGCGGTGTCCCCCATGCCCAGGGGCTCGAAGATCTCCTCCTGAAGGAAGTCCTCGAAGGGGCGGCCGGAGATCATCTCGACCAGGGCGCCGCAGACGTCGGTGGCCAGGGAGTACATCCAGCGCTCGCCCGGATGGTAGCGGAGCGGGACCTGGGACAGCTTGTCCATGAACTCGACCATGCTGTCCGTCGTATCGGCCGAGCGGATTTTGAGCGCCCGGTAGGTCTTGTCGATGGGGTGCTGGATGCCCACACCCGGGAGCCCGCCGCCATAGGTCAGGCCCGCCGTGTGCGCCAGGACATCCCGGAAGGAGGCCGGCCGGTGCGGCCGCTCGGTGACCATGTCCTCGCCCTCGCCGGACACCCAGACCCGGTGGTTCTTCCAGGAGGGGACATAGCGGCTGACTGGGTCGTTCAGCTGAAAGTAGCCCCGCTCGTAAAGCATCATCAGGGCCACCGAGGTGATCGGCTTGGTCATGGAATCGATGCGGAAGATGGCGTCGTCGCGCATGGCCTTGCCGCGCTCGAGGTCCATGCTCCCGAAGCTTCCGGAATAGGCCGGGATGCCCCGGCGGGCGATGGCGACCTGGCAGCCGGCGATCTTCTGCGGGCCGATATAGTTGCGCTCAAGGTGCTCGCCGATCCGCTCCAGACGCGACAGGTCGAATCCGGTTGCGTGCGTCGCTGTCATGGCTCTGGGCCTCCCCGTGTTTGTCTCTCGGACTTTCCGGGGCATCATGCCCCTGACAGGCTGGGCGTGGCCAGCCCCGCTATGCTGAAGGAAGCGCCCCATGTCCGCCATTCTCGACTCCCTAGCCGACGCCATCGCCGAACGCCTGAAGGCGCGGGGCGAGACGGTGGCGGTGGCGGAAAGTTCCTCCGGGGGGCTGATCTCGGCCGCCCTGCTGGGCGTGGGCGGCGCCTCGGCCTACTATCTGGGCGGCGGGGTCATTTACACGGCCAAGGCCCGCTTCGCCCTCTTGGACATCCCGCGGGAGGCGACGGCCGGCATGCGCTCCTCCAGCGAGCCCTATGCCCAGCTGCTCGCCCGCTCGATCCGCGAGCAGTTCGGCGCCAGCTGGGGCGTGTCCGAGACCGGCGCGGCAGGGCCAACCGGCAACGGCTATGGCGATGCGGCGGGGCACACCTGCGTGGCCATCTCCGGACCCATAGAGGCGGTGATCACCCTGGAGACGGGCAGCAGCGACCGTCGCGCCAACATGGAGGCCTTCGCCGCCGCCGCCCTGGACCTGCTGGATCGGGGCCTGCAGGCGGCGGGCTGAACCTCAGGCCATGTAGCCGGGAAGCCAGCCTTCGTGCCCGGCCTTCAGGGCTTCCAGGGTGAGGGTGAAGACTCCCGTACAGGAGAGGTCGACGCCGCCGGCGGCGCCCACCACCCGGGCCGGGACGCCGGCTGAGGCGGCGGCGGTCAGCACGGGGCCAGGGTCCGCACTGCCGAGCAGGTATCGGCCCTGATCCTCGCCGAACAGCCAGGCCTGGGCGGGCAGGGCGCTTTCCGCCGACAGGGTGATCCCCACGTCGGAGGCCAGGGCCATCTCGGCCGCCGCCGCGACAAGGCCGCCGTCAGAGAGGTCGTGGACCACGGGGGTCAGGCCTGTCCGGATCAGCTGGCGCACCAGGTCGCCATTGCGGCGCTCCACGGCCAGGTCCACCGGCGGCGGGGCGCCGTCCTCCCGGCCCAGGACCTCGCGCAGGTACATCGATGCGCCCAGCTCGCCGCGGGTCTCACCGACCAGGACCAGGCTCATGCCCGCCTCCAGCCCGGCGAAGTCCGCCCGCTGGCCATAGTCGGGGATCAGGCCAACCCCGCCGACCGTCGGCGTGGGCGGGATCGCTGCGCCGCTGGTCTCGTTGTAGAGGCTGACATTGCCGCTCACGACCGGGAAGTCGAGGACGCGGCAGGCCTCGGCCATGCCGTCGATGGCCCGGACGATCTGGCCCATGATCTCGGGCCGTTCCGGATTGCCGAAGTTGAGGTTGTCGGTGATGGCGATGGGGTCGGCGCCCACCGCCGTCAGGTTACGCCAGGACTCCGCCACCGCCTGCTTGCCGCCCTCGTAGGGGTCGGCCTGGACGTAGCGGGGGGTGCAGTCCGAGGTGGCGGCGATGGCCTTGCGGGTCCCGTGTACCCGCACCACGCCGGCGTCGGCGCCCGTCGCGCTGTCCTCCAGGGTGTCGGCCATGACGTGCCGGTCGTACTGCTCCCAGAGCCATCGCTTGGAGGCCATGTCCGGCGCCGACATCAGCTTCAGCACCGCCGCGGCGAAGTCCGCCGGCGCGGGGACGCTGGACGGCTCCACCCGGGCCTGGAGGACCGGCTGGGTCCAGGGGCGGTCGTAGAGGGGGGCGTCGTCCGACAGGGGCGCCAGGGGCAGGTCGCAGACCACCTCGCCCTGGTGGCGAAGGATGATCCGGCCGGTGTCCGTCGTCTGGCCGATGACGGCGGCGTCCAGTCCCCACTTCTCGAAGATCCGCTGTCCGTCGGCCTCGCGGCCGGGCTTGAGGATGGCCAGCATGCGCTCCTGGCTCTCGGAGAGCATCATCTCGTAGGCGCTCATGCCCGTCTCGCGCTGGGGCACCTTGTCCAGGTCCAGCTCGATGCCGACGCCGCCCTTGCCCGCCATCTCGACCGAGGAGGAGGTCAGGCCCGCCGCACCCATGTCCTGGATGGCGGCCACGGCGCCGGTGGCCATCAGCTCGAGGGTCGCCTCAATGAGCAGCTTCTCGGCGAAGGGGTCGCCGACCTGGACGGTGGGGCGCTTGTCTTCCGAGGCCTCGTCGAACTCGGCGGAGGCCATGGTGGCGCCGTGGATGCCGTCCCGGCCGGTCTTGGATCCGAAATAGACCACGGGCAGGCCGGCGGCGGGGGCGGCCGAGTAAAAGATGGCGTCGGCGTCGGCCAGGCCCACGCACATGGCGTTCACCAGGATGTTGCCGTCGTATCCGCGATGGAAGTTGGTCTCGCCGGCAATCGTGGGCACGCCGACGCAGTTGCCGTAGCCGCCTATGCCCGAGACCACACCGGACAGGAGGCGGCGGGTCCGCGGATGGGCCGGATCGCCGAAGCGCAGGGCGTTCAGGAGGGCGATAGGCCGGGCGCCCATGGTGAAGACATCCCGCATGATCCCGCCCACGCCGGTCGCCGCGCCCTGGTAGGGTTCGATGAAGGAAGGGTGGTTGTGGCTCTCCATCTTGAAGATGCAGGCCTGGCCATCGCCGATGTCCACCACGCCGGCGTTCTCGCCGGGCCCGCAGATGACCCGGGGCCCCGTGGTGGGAAACTTCGACAGGTGCCGCCGGCTCGACTTGTACGAGCAGTGCTCGGACCACATCACCGAAAAGACGCCAAGCTCGACCAGGTTCGGCTCACGCCCGAGCCGCTCCAGGATGAGTGCATACTCGGCGGGCTTGAGCCCGAACTCGGCGGCCGTCTGGGCCATGGACTGGGTCGCGGAGGTCATGCCCCGCTTCTATCCGGACTCGCGCGGAAGGGCGATAGCCGCGCGAGGGGGAGGTTCGCCCCATCGGCATGGCCTGGCCGGCGCCCGGCAGGAGGCGCCGCCAGTCCCCTGAAGCCGCCCGCGCCTCTCAGAGATTGCTCCCCGCCGCAATGGTGGCTAGCGTCCCCCTCACGAAGCTTCGCAGGCGCGGAGCGAACCAGGAGACCTAGATGGCCAACGGGGGCATATTCCGGCGCAAGTCCGTCGCCCAGATCCAATCCGAGCATGAGCACGGCGAACTGAAGCGGACGCTGGGGGCGCTGAACCTCACCCTGCTGGGGATCGGGTGCATCATCGGCACGGGAATCTTCGTCCTGACAGGCCGGGCCGCCGCCGAGTTCGCCGGTCCGGGCATCATGATCTCCTTCATCATCACCGGCACGCTCTGCGCCTTCGTGGCCCTCTGCTATGCCGAGCTGGCCTCGGTGCTGCCGGTTTCCGGCTCCGCGTATTCGTATTCCTACGCCTCGATGGGCGAGGTCGTCGCATGGATCATGGGCCTGCTCCTGATCCTTGAGTATGGCCTCGCAGGATCCACCGTGGCGGTGGGCTGGTCCGGCTACCTGGTCAGTCTGCTGAAGGACTTCGGTGTCACCATTCCTCCCGCCCTTACGGCGGCGCCCGGCGTTGAGGTGAAGGACGCGGCCGGGAACGTCGTGGCGACAGGCATCATGAACCTTCCGGCCATGGTCGCCCTGCTGGCCGTCACCGGCCTGCTGGTCCGGGGGGTGACGGAGTCCACCACGGTCAACAACATCGTCGTCTTCATCAAGGTGGCGGTCGTGGTCGCCTTTATCGGGATCGGCGCCTTCTATGTGAATCCGGACCTCTGGAGCCCCCTGATCCCGCCGCAGGTCCCGGCGCCTCCTGAAGGGACCCCCATGGATGTCTGGAGCCAGATCTGGCGGGCCCTGGCCGGGATCATTACAGGCGACACCGGGTCCCAGTTCGGCGTCAGCGGCGTCATTCACGCCGCCGCCGTGATCTTCTTCGCCTATCTGGGCTTCGAAGCGGTCTCCACCGCCGGGGCCGAGAGCCGCAATCCGGCCCGCGACATGCCCATCGGCATCCTCGCCTCCCTGGCCATCTGCACGATCCTCTACATCCTCACCTCGGCGGTTCTGGTCGGGATTGTGCCCTACCAGTCGCTGGACAATCCGGCCCCGATCGCCCTGGCGGTGAACGAGATTGGCCTGGGCTGGTTCGCCATCCTGGTGAAGATCGGGGCGCTCGCTGGCCTGTCGTCGGTCATGCTGGTCCTGCTCTACGGCCAGACCCGGATCTTCTACACGATGAGCCGTGACGGCCTGCTGCCGGACGTGTTGTCGCGGATTCACCCGAAGTTCCAGACCCCCTGGGTGAACACCGTCGTGGTCGGGGTCCTGGCCTGCTTCGCCGCCGGCTTCATGTCCCTGGACGAGCTGGCGGACCTGTCCAACGTCGGCGCCCTGACCGCCTTCGGCGTGGTCTGTGCGACGGTCATCTATCTGCGGTTCACTTCGCCCGGGCTTGAGCGCCCCTTCCGGGTGCCCCTGTATCCGGTCGTTCCGATCCTCGGGGTGCTGATGTGCGGTCTTCTGCTGCTGACGCTGATGAGGACTGACCACACCCGGAACTTCTTCCTGATCTATCTCGCGGTCGGGATCGTCGTCTACTTCGTCTACGGGATGAGAAGCTCCAAGCTCGGCAAGGGCATTGTCGTCAGCGGCCATGAGGCCGAACCGATGGAACTGCCCCACAAGGGCGACTGACGGACTCAGAGACGCTGAAACAGCGAGGGCCCCTCCGGAACCGGAGGGGCCCTTTTGCTTTGGGGCGTCTGCGCCTCAGAGGTCAGGCGGTCTCGAGCAGGCTCTGGAAGAGCAGGGCGCCGTCCGCCGAACCCAGTTCCGTCTCGAAGGACCGGTCCGGGTGGGGCATGAGGCCCAGGACATTGCCGGCCCCATTGATAAGGCCGGCGATGTCGTTGAGCGAGCCATTGGGATTGTCGGCGTAGCGGAAGACCACCTGGCCCTCGCCCTCGATGCGGGAGAGGGTGTCGGCGTCCGCGAAGAAGGCGCCTTCGCCATTACCGACAGTCATCACCGCCTTCCGGCGGCTGCCGAAGGCGCGGGTGAAGCGGGTGTCCGGCCGGACAATGTCCAGCTCCACCGGCTTGCAGACGTACTTCAGCGCCGCATTGCGCAGGAGGGCGCCAGGCAGGAGGCCGGACTCGCAGAGCACCTGGAAGCCATTGCAGATGCCGACAACGGCCACGCCCCGGTCCGCCGCCTTGCGCACCTCGGCCATGACCGGCGACAGGGCCGCCATGGCGCCGCAGCGCAGGTAGTCGCCATAGGAGAAGCCGCCCGGCAGGACGATCAGGTCCAGGCCCTGCGGCAGGGCTGTCTCGGTGTGCCAGACCATGTCCACGGCGGCCCCGGTGGAGCGCTCCACCGCGACCTTGCAGTCCCGGTCGCAGTTGGAGCCCGGAAAGACGATGACGGCGGCCTTCATGGTCAGGACAGCTCGATCCGGTAGCCTTCGATCACCGTGTTGGCGAGCAGGGTCTCGCACATCCGGCGCACTTCCGCCTCGGCGGCCGCAGGCGCCACGCCGGCGAGGTCGAACTCGAGGGTCTTGCCCACGCGGACATCGGAGACGCCGCCCCAGCCCAGGCCATGGAGTGCGCTCTCCACAGCCTTGCCCTGCACGTCCAGGACGCCTGGCTTCAGAAACACATGGACCCTGGCGCGCACTAGTGCAGCCCTCCCTGAATGACGGTCGGCATTTCCTTCATGATCCCCAGGCGCCGGGCGATCTCGGCATATCCCTCGATGGCGTCGCCAAGGTCCCGGCGGAAGCGGTCCAGGTCCAGCTTTTCGCGGGTTTGGGTGTCCCAAAGCCGGCAGTTATCCGGGCTGATCTCGTCGGCCAGAACGACGCGGGCGAAGTCGTTTTCCCAAAGGCGTCCGAACTCGACGCGGAAGTCGATCAGTGAAATGCCCACCGCCCCAAAGGCGCCGTTCAGGAAGTCATTCACCCGCAGGGACAGGGCCATCATGTCGTCGATCTCCTGGGTCGAGGCCCAGTTGAAGGCGGTGATGTGCTCTTCCGTAACCATCGGATTTCCGAGCTTCTCGTCCTTAAGATAAAACTCGATGACAGAGCGCGGCAGGGGCTGACCCTCGGGCAGGCCGAACCGTTGGGAAAGAGAGCCCGCGGCGGCGTTGCGCACCACCACCTGGAGAGGGATGATCTCGAGCTCACGGATCAGCTGCTCGCGCAGGTTCAGGCGGCGGATAAAATGGTTCTGGACGCCGATCGTGTTCAGCCGGGTCATGAAATACTCGCTGATCCGGTTGTTCAGCACGCCCTTGCCCTCGAGCACGGCCCGTTTGGCGTTGTTGTACGCGCTGGCGTCGTCCTTGAAGTACTGAACCAGGGTGCCGGGCTCGGGACCCTCGTAGAGGATCTTGCCGTGTCCTTCGTAGATCTTCTTGCGGCGGGTGCTCATCAGCGCCTTCTCCAAGCCTCGGGTTCGGCGTTCGTCGTTCTGAGACAAAAAGGGCGCGGGAATGACAGCCCGCGCTTCAGGGAACGACTCGACGTCCGTGCTTCGTCGAGGCGGCGACAAACTAGCCGAACCGGGAGGCGTTCGCAAACGCCGCCGCTTTCCGTTGCGGACTGTCGATGCAGCGGATAGAGAGCGGGGACATCGCCTGTTTGGAAACCCCATGACCACCTTCGAGAAACGTGAGCGCGGCTTCGAGAGCAAGTTTGCTCTGGACCAGGAACAGGAGTTCAAGGCGACCGCCCGGCGCAATCGCATGCTGGGCGAATGGGCTGCGGGCCTGATGGGCCTGGAGGGTGACCATGTCGCCGATTACGCCAAGGCGGTGGTGAAGTCTGACCTGGAACTGCCCGGAGACGACGACGTGCTGCGCAAGGTCTTCGAGGACCTCAAGGGCGCCGGCGTGACGGTTTCCGAGGGCGATGTGCGCAACAAGATGGGTGAGTGCCTCGCCGTGGCGCGCCAGCAGATCCGGGACGGAAAGTAAGGCCCGGAAGGGCCCGCGCCCGCGCCCCGGGGAGGGACAGGTCAGTCCCCGAACACCCGGGCGAACACTGTATCCACAGCCTTGAAGTGGTAGCCGAGGTCGAACAGCTCGGAGAGTTCGGCATCTGACAGGTGCGGGCGGATGTCTGCGTCAGCCTTCAGGAACCCCAGGAAGTCGCCTTCCCCCCGCCAGACCTTCATGGCGTTGGTCTGGACCGCCGAATAGGCCCCCTCGCGCGACATGCCCTTCTGGGTCAGGGCCAGGAGCACCCTTTGCGAGTGCACGAGGCCGCCCAGGCGGTCGAGGTTGCGCATCATGTTCTCGGGATAGATGACCAGCCGCTCCACCACCCCGGCCAGACGGCGCAGGGCGAAGTCCAGGTGGATGGTGGTGTCCGGGGCGATGGCCCGCTCGACGCTGGAGTGGCTGATGTCGCGCTCGTGCCAGAGAACGACGTTCTCCAGGGCCGGGGTCACGGCCGAGCGGATCAGGCGCGCCAGGCCGGTGAGGTTCTCGGTCAGGATCGGGTTGCGCTTGTGCGGCATGGCGCTGGACCCCTTCTGGCCGGGATCAAAGGGCTCCTCGGCCTCCAGCACCTCGGTGCGCTGGAGGTGGCGGATCTCCACCGCCAGGCGCTCGATGGCGCTGCCCGCCACCGCCAGGGCGGCGAAGTAGGCCGCGTGCCGGTCCCGCGGGATGACCTGGGTGGAGACCGGCTCCACCGCCAGACCCATCTGCTCCGCTACGTGTGCCTCCACCTCGGGAGCGACATTGGCGAAGGTGCCGACCGCGCCGGAAATGGCGCAGGTGGCGATCTCGGCCCGGGCGGCCGCCAGCCGCTGGCGCGTCCGCTGGAACTCGGCGTAGTGGCTGGCCAGCTTCAGGCCAAAGGTCGTCGGCTCGGCGTGGATGCCATGGCTGCGGCCCACGCAGGGGGTCAGCCGGTGCTCCATCGCCCGGCGCTTCAGGGCCGCCAGCACCAGGTCGACGTCCTCGATCAGAAGGTCCGTCGCCCGGGTCAGCTGGACCGCCAGGGCGGTGTCGTTGACGTCCGAGGAGGTCATGCCCTGGTGCAGGAACCGGGCCTCTGGTCCGACGAGTTCGGTGACATGGGTCAGGAAGGCGATGACGTCGTGCTTCACCTCGCGCTCGATCTCGTCGATCCGGTCGACATTGAAGATCACGCCCCGGCCCTTCTCCCAGATGGTCCGGGCGGCCGCCTTCGGGATCACGCCCAGCTCGGCCATCTTGTCGGCGGCGTGCGCCTCGATCTCGAACATGATGGTGAAGCGCGTCTGGGGCTCCCAGATGCGGGCGAATTCGGGGCGGGCGTAGCGAGGGATCATGGTCGCGACTTCTAGGCCGCTGCGGCCCGGGATGCAAAGCCGCCGGCGAGCTGGACGCCCACCGGCCCCGCCGCGAGGCTGCGGAGGGGGACGAGGGGGGTCCAGACCCGGGCGAAGCCCTCGAACATCAGTCTTCTCCCCGGACCTTCCGGGCGTCGGCGAGGGCCTTCACCAGGCCGATGGAGCCCAGGAAGTAGTGGAAGGCCGCCCAGAGGTAGAAGCACAGGGAGACGATGACGCCCGACCGGGTCGCCTCGACGAGGCTGGTCTGGCAGCGCCCGGCGAGGTCCGCCGAGGACCCCGCCGGGGCGACGCCGCCCGGGCAGGCCTGGGCGAAGCTCTCGCCGCCGCCGACCCCGCCCAGCATCTGGCCGAGGGAGGCGAGGATGCCCTGGTGGGCGCCTTGGGTGAAGTTGAACTGGGCGAACTGGTCGATCACCCAGCCGGTGAAGGGCGGGCCTCCGCCCAGGGCGATGAGGTTCAGGAAGAACAGCATGATCGCCGCCGCCGTCGCCCGGCGCCGGGTCTCGACCATGTTCTGCACCACGCCGAAGGTCGGGCCCAGATAGACATAGTGGAAGATGCCGGGGATCAGCAGGATCAGGGCTGCGGCCTGCCAGGACGGCTGGAGGTAGGCGACGATGTAGATCGGGGTCGCGATGGCGAGGCCGAGGGCGGGGGTCAGGGCGTACCAGCGCGCGCTCCGCACGGCGAGCCGGTCGGTCACCACCCCGCCCAGTAAGGTCCCGATGCCCGCCGAGATACCGCCCACCAGACCGGTGATCAGGCCCACCTGGGCATAGTCCAGGCCAAAGGCGCGGGAGAAATAGGGCGGGACGAACTGGCCCGACCCGTAGGAGCCGAAGGAGGCGATGGTCACGCCCAGGATCATGTGAAGCACCGGCCACTTGCCGAACAGGGTCTTCACGATGGCCCACATCTCCCGGAACTCGCCGCCCATCGAGAAGGCCGGCTGCACCGCCAGGGAGGCCCCGCCATCCGGCTCGGAATGGCCCCGGGGCGGCTCTTTGATCATCAGCTTGATGGCGATGGCGATGAGGATGCCGGGCAGGCCCACCAGCATGAGGGCCACCCGCCAGGAGAAGTTCTGGGCCAGCCATCCTCCCGCCACAGCGCCCAGCATGGTGCCGATGGGGATGCCGAGGGCATAGACCGCCAGGGCGCTGGCCCGCTTCTGGGGCTCGAAATAGTCGCTGATCAGGGAGTGGGCCGGCGGGTTCAGCCCGGCCTCGCCAAATCCGACCCCGAACCGGTAGGCGGCCAGCATGGCGAAGCTGGTCGCCGTGCCGCACAGGGCGGTGAAGCCGGACCAGATGACAATGGCCGCCGAGATGATGTCGACCCGGTTGAAGCGCTCGGCGAACCGGGCGATCGGGATGCCCAGGAAGGTGTAGAGGAGGGCGAAATACAGCCCTCCGAGCAGGCCGAGCTGGGTGTCGGTGATCTTGAGATCGACCTTGATCGCCTGACCGATGGTCGAGATGATCGTCCGGTCGATGAAGTTGAAGGTGTAGGCCGTGACCAGCAGGGTCAGGACAATGGACTTGTAGCTGTTGGTGTAAACTGGACGGTCCGCAGCCTGCGGCTGCGCTTGAAGCGCTGACATGAACTCGTTTCCCCCACGGCGCACCGCCGTTTCCCGGGGGCGACTTTAGCGGCTGGCGGCGGGAGGGGAAGGGGCCGTGGAGACTTCCTTACCCTTGCCCCCTGGGGATAGAAGCGGCGCATGGCTGAACCCATTACCGACGCCGAGGACCCCCGGATCGCAGATTACAGGAACGTGCGGGAGAAGGACCTGGTCGGGCGCCGGGGCCGGTTCATCGCCGAGGGATCGGTGGTCCTGCGCAGCCTTCTGGACAGCCCCCTCGCCAGGCCGGTCTCGGTCCTCGTCTCCGAGGCGCGGCTCGCAGGGGTGTCTGACCTGCTGGGAAGGGTCCCGCCGGGCACGCCCGTCTACGTCGCCGCCCAGCCTGTCATGGACCGCATTGTAGGCTTCCCGATCCATCGCGGAGTCCTGGCCCTGGGGGAGGCCGGCCTCCGGCCTGATGCGGATGCGCTCCTGGGGCGCCTGGAGAGGGCGGCCCTGGTCGTGGCCCTGTGCGGGATCTCCAATCACGACAATATGGGCGGCCTCTTCCGCAACGCCGCCGCCTTCGGAGCCGATGCGGTCCTGCTCGACTCCGCCTGCTGCGATCCCTTCTACCGGAAGGCCCTGAGGGTCTCGGTCGGCGGGGTTCTCCGGGTTCCCCACGCCCGGCTCGCTCCCGGGGAAGACCCGGTCGCCCGCCTGGAAGGACAGGGCTTCAGGGTCCTGGCGCTCAGCCCCTCGGGGGGGCTGACCCTGCCCGACGTGAGGGGCGAGGGCCGGATATCGATCCTGTTCGGCGCCGAGGGCCCGGGGCTGGCCCCGGAGGTGCTGGCGCTGTGCGAGACCGTGCGCATTCCCATGGCGGCCGGATTTGATTCCCTGAATGTGGCCACCACCTCGGGTATCGTGCTTCATCACCTCCGCAATAGCGGCGTGGAAGGGACGAGGCTGGAATGAACGCCCTTCTGGACCGGCCGGAACTGACGCTGCTGTTGGCTCTCGGGATCGGGCTGCTGGTGGGCGTGGAGCGGGAGCGCAGCAAGGGCGCCGGGCCCACCCGGGGCGCAGCGGGGCTGCGGACCTTCGCCCTGATCGGCTTTGTCGGGGGCGCCTGCGGGCTCTTCGGACAGCCCCTGCTGACCGCCGTGGCGGGACTGTTCGTCGCTGCCGCAGCCGTCGTCTCCTACCGGCGCTCGCGCCCGGATGATCCGGGCCTGACCACCGAGGTGGCCATGTTCGCCACCTTCCTGCTGGGGCTCATGACCGCTGACCGGCCTCAGGCGGCCGTCGCGGCCGGGGTGGTCATGGCGCTCCTGCTCGCTGCGCGGGCGCCGCTTCAGGCTCTGGTTCGGGACACCCTGAGCGAGAGTGAGCTGAGGGATGGCCTGGCGTTCGCCATCGCCGCCCTGGTCGTTCTTCCGCTTCTGCCGGACCGGGCCATCGACCCCCTGGGAGTCCTCAACCCCTTCGCCCTCTGGCGACTGGCGGTGGTCATGATGGGGCTCAGCGCCCTGGGCTATATCGCCCAGCGACTGGAGGGAGGGCGTCGGGGCCTGCTGCTGGCGGGCCTGGCCGGAGGCTTCGTCTCCTCTACGGCCACCATCGCCGGCATGGCCCGGCGCGCGAGGGAAACGCCCGGGATCACCGGGGCGGCGGCGGCGGCGGGCGTGGCCTCCATGCTGTCGTCCATGGTCTACCTCTCCGTCCTGCTGGCGACCCTCAGGCCGCAGGTCCTGGCCCACCTGGCCCTGCCGCTCCTGGCGGGGGGCGGCGTCATCCTGGTCCTTTCGCTCGTGATGGCGCGACATGGGGCGGATCCGCCTCCGGGCCAGGGGGCCACTGGCCGGGCCTTCGATCTGTCCTCCACCGTCTTCTTCGTGGCGCTGGTCGCCGGCTGCACACTCCTGAGCCGCCTGCTGGAGCTCTGGTTGGGCGAGCGAGGGGTGCTGGCGGGCGCCGCCGCCACGGGCCTGGCTGACGCCCACGCCGCGGCCCTCTCGGTGACCGGCCTGGCCGCCGCCGGGAAGCTGACGGACTCCGTCGCCGCCCTCGGCGTCCTGGTCGCACTCATCGCCAACATGCTGGTCAAGGCGCCGACGGCCTGGGTCCTGGGCGGTGCGGCCTACGGCCTCCGGGTCAGCCTGGGCGCCCTCCTCCTGACCCTCGGGGTCCTGGGGGGCGCCCTGGCGGCCGGGCTCCTGGGCGGATGACGCGCAGCGCTTGTCAAAGGCCGCGCCGGGCGGCTAGAGCCTGTGCGAACCCGGCGTCCCCGCCGGCGTGATTTCAGAGCCTTACGGAGGTCCCCATGGCCATTGACGCGGCGACCGTCCGCAAGGTCGCCAGACTGGCGCGCATCGCCGAGCCCGAGGCTCGGATCGAGCCCCTGGCCCGGGAGCTCACCGGAATCATGAACTGGATCGAGCAGCTGGCCGAGGTCGACATCGAGGGCGTCGAGCCCATGACGTCGGCCGTGTCCCAGCCTGCGCCCCTGCGCGACGACGTGGTGACCGAGGGCGGCGACCCCGAGCGCATCCTCGCCAACGCCCCGCGCCGGGCCGGCGACTTCTTTGTGGTTCCCAAGGTGGTTGAGTGATGTCGTCCCTGACCGACCTGACCCTCCGCGCCGCCCTCGACGGCCTGGCCTCCGGCGCCTTTTCCTCGGAGGAGCTGACCCGGGCCCATATCGAGGCGGTCGAGGCCGCCCGTCCGCTGAACGCCTTTATCCTGGAGACGCCGGATAAGGCCCTCGCCATGGCCCGGGCCTCCGACGCCCGCCGCGCTGCCGGCGAGGCCGGGGCCCTTGAGGGCGCGCCGCTGGGGATCAAGGACCTGTTCTGCACGAACGGGGTGACCACCACGGCGGGCAGCCGAATCCTGGGCGGGTTCACCCCCACCTACGAATCCACCGTCACCTCCCAGCTCTGGCGCGACGGGGCGATCATGCTGGGCAAGCTGAACCTGGACGAGTTCGCCATGGGCTCGTCCAACGAGACCTCGGCCTACGGGCCGGTCGTCAGCCCCTGGCGGCGGACCGGCGACCCCTCGCCCCTGACCCCCGGCGGCTCGTCCGGCGGCTCGGCTGCCGCGGTCGCCGCGGGCCTCTGCCTGGGCGCCACCGCCACCGACACCGGCGGCTCCA
Source organism: Phenylobacterium sp. (assembly GCA_020402745.1). Taxonomy (GTDB): domain Bacteria; phylum Pseudomonadota; class Alphaproteobacteria; order Caulobacterales; family Caulobacteraceae; genus Phenylobacterium. The sequence continues at coordinate 22,203 of JADBYZ010000021.1, read as the reverse complement.
TCCGCCAGCCGGCGGCCTTTACCGGAACGGTCGGCATCAAGCCCACCTATGGCCGCTGCTCGCGCTGGGGCGTGGTCGCCTTCGCCTCGTCCCTGGACCAGGCGGGGCCGATCGCCCGGACTGTCGAGGACGCCGCCCTGCTGCTGCAGTCCATGTCCGGCCATGACCCGAAGGACTCCACCAGCCTGGACGTCGAGGTCCCCGACTTCGCCGCCTTCGTCGGGCGCTCGGTGAAGGGCCTGAGGATCGGGGTGCCGAAGGAGTACCGGGTCGACGGCATGCCGGCCGAGATCGAGGCGCTCTGGGAGCAGGGCATCGCCTGGCTGCGTGAGGCGGGCTGCGAGATCGTCGAGGTCTCCCTGCCGCACACCCGCTACGCCCTGCCGGCCTACTACATCGTTGCGCCCGCCGAGGCCTCCTCCAACCTCGCCCGCTACGACGGCATGCGCTACGGCCTGCGCGCCGACGCCGCCAGCCTGACCGATACCTACGAGAAGTCCCGCGCCGAGGGCTTTGGCGAGGAGGTCAAGCGCCGCATCCTGATCGGCACCTATGTGCTGTCAGCGGGCTATTACGACGCCTACTACCTGCGGGCCCTGAAGGTGCGCCGGCGGATCGCCGACGACTTCACCGAGGCCTTTGGCAAGGTGGACGCCCTGCTCACGCCCACGGCCCCGTCCGCGGCCTTCGCCCTTGGCGAGAACGCCGATGACCCGGTCGCCATGTACCTGAACGACATCTTCACGGTGACGGTGAACCTGGCAGGCCTGCCCGGCATGAGCGTGCCGGCGGGGCTGGACGCCCGGGGCCTGCCCCTGGGCCTGCAGCTGATCGGCCGCCCGCTGGACGAGGGCCTGCTGTTCTCCCTGGGCGGCGCCATCGAGAAAGCGGCGGGCTTCTCCGCGAAGCCCGCGCGCTGGTGGTAGGCGATCCCCGGAGGCCGGTTGACCCCGGGGACGCTGTCAGACGCCTTACTTCGCGGCGGGCTTGCCTGCAGGCTGCGGCCCAGCGCCTTGGGCGGTCTTGTCGAGGGCGGCCTGGACTGCGGTGATCCGCTCGTCCGAGATCACGCCGCCGGACATGGGCTGGAGCTGGCGCAGGGTCATGCCCTTGAACTGCTCGTAGGCCGGATGGTCGGTCAGGCCCGGCAGTTCCTTGTCCAGGATCGCCTTGCCGGCGGGATCCGCCGCCAGCTCGGCAATCGGGGTGGCGTCCGCGGACTTCTTGCCTTCCGCCAGGGCGGGAAGGGCGGCGAAGGCGAGGGACAGGCCGGCCAGGCCGGCGATCAGGGTCTTCTTCATTTTGGTCTCCAGGCGCGCCGGGTCCTTCCCGGGCTCAGCGCCGGGAGGTTGAAGACAGACGCGCCGACAGCGCAAGAGGCTTTCGCCGGAAAGGCGCCCGCTTTAAACAGGTGCCATGAGTGAGACATCCAAACTGATCCAGGGCCGGACCGGTCCATGGGAAATCGTGCTGGGCCTTGAGGTTCACGCCCAGGTCGCTTCCAACGCCAAGCTCTTCTCGGGCGCGGCGGTCGGCTTCGGCGCCGGGCCCAACGCCCAGGTCAGCCTGGTGGACGCCGCCATGCCGGGCATGCTACCGGTCCTGAACCGATACTGCGTCGAGCAGGCGGTGCGCACGGGCCTGGGCCTGAAGGCGCAGATCAACCTGGTGAGCCGCTTCGACCGGAAGAACTATTTCTATCCGGACCTGCCCCAGGGCTACCAGATCAGCCAGTACAAGGACCCGATCGTCGGCGAGGGCGAGGTGCTGGTCGAGCGCGACGACGGCTCCACCTTCACGGTCGGGATCGAGCGCCTCCACCTGGAGCAGGACGCCGGCAAGAGCCTGCACGACCAGGACCCCAACGCCACCTATGTGGACCTGAACCGCGCCGGCACCGCCCTGATGGAGATCGTCTCGCGCCCGGACATGCGTTCGTCCGAGGAGGCCGCCGCCTTCGTCAAGAAGCTGCGGACCATCCTCGTCTATCTCGGCAGCTGCGACGGCGACATGGAGAAGGGCAACCTGCGGGCGGACGTGAACGTCTCGGTGCGCCGCCCGGGCGAGGGCCTTGGCACGCGCTGCGAGATCAAGAACGTCAACTCCTACCGCTTCATCCAGCAGGCCATCGAGTACGAGGCCCGCCGCCAGATCGAGATCCTCGAGGAGGGCGGCAGGATCGACCAGGAGACCCGCCTGTTCGATCCGGTGAAGGGCGAGACCCGGTCCATGCGTTCCAAGGAGGATGCGCACGACTATCGCTACTTCCCGGACCCCGACCTCCTGCCCCTCGAGCTGGACCCGGCCTGGGTCAAGGCCATCGAGGACAGCCTGCCGGAACTGCCCGACGCCAAGAAGGCCCGGTTCCAGAGCCAGTATGGCCTGACGGCCTATGACGCCGGCGTCCTGATCAGCGAGCAGGCGCGGGCCGACTATTACGAGGCCGCGGCTGCGGGCCGCGACGCCAAGCTGGTGGCCAACTGGGTGACCAACGACCTGGCCGCCCGGCTGACGGCGGCGGGGACGCCCATCTCTGACAGCCCCATCGCCCCGGATGAGATTTCCGAGCTTGTCGCCCTGATCGAGGAGGGGGTCATCTCCTCCAAGATCGCCAAGGACGTCTTCGAGCGCATGTGGGCGGGGGAGGGCCGGCCGCGCGCCGTCGTCGAGGCCCAGGGGCTGCAGCAGGTGTCCGACACCGGCGCCCTCGAGGTCCTGGTCGACCAGCTGATCGCGGACAATCCGGGCCAGGCGGCGGCGGTGCGCGAGAAGCCCCAGGCGATCGGCTGGTTCGTGGGACAGGTCATGAAGGCGACGGGCGGCAAGGCCAATCCCGGCGCGGTCAACCAGATCCTGAAGGCGAAGCTCGGGCTCTGAGGCCCCGGCGTTGGGAGGAAGCGGCATGGCGTCGGCGTTCGAGACGGACTGGACCTGCTTCCAGGTCACCCTGGAGGACCGGGTCGCCCACATCCGGCTGAACCGGCCCGAGGCCTTCAACTCTATGAACCGGGCGTTCTGGAACGAACTTCCGGCCATTGTCGACGACATCAGCGACAACGCCCGGGCCCGGGTGATCGTCATCTCCTCCACCGGCCGTCATTTCACGGCGGGCATGGACCTGCAGAACTTCTCCGGCGTCGGTGGCGGGGGCGGAGCCGACGGCCCCCGGCGGACGGACATCGCCGGCGAGGCCTCGCGGGCCCACCTGGAGTCCCTGCAGGACGCCTTCTCCTGCCTGGACCGGGCGCGCATGCCGGTGATCGCCGCCATCCAGGGCGGCTGCGTCGGCGGCGGCGTCGACCTGACCGCCGCCTGCGACATCCGCTACGCCAGCGCCGAGGCCTTCTTCTGCATCCAGGAGATCAATATCGGCATGACCGCCGACGCCGGCACCTTCCCGCGCCTTTGCCGCCTGATCCCCCAGGGCTGGGTGCGCGAGCTGGCCTATACCGGCCGGCGCCTGCCCGCCGAGGCCGCCCGCGAGATCGGCCTGGTCAACGCCGTCCTGCCGGACGCTGACGCGGTGGTCGCCCACGCCCTGGCCGTGGCCCGGGAGATCGCCGCCAAGTCGCCCCTGGCGGTGGCCGGCTCCAAGGTCATGATCAACTACGCCCGCGAGCACGACACCGAGACGGCCCTGGACTATCTGCGGGTCTGGCAGGCGGGCATGTTCCCCGCCGCCGACATGGCCGAGACCTTCAAGGCCCGGCAGGAGGGCCGCGAGCCGGACTTCCCCGACCTGCGCCCCGTCCATCGCGGGATGTAGGGCAGGGGCCCGAAGCAGGCGTTGCGCCGCGACGCCGCCTTCGGCTAAGAGAAGCGCTCCCCGCCGGGGACTGGTGACGTGGCCGAGTGGCTGAAGGCAACGGTTTGCTAAATCGTCATACCCGAAAGGGTATCCAGGGTTCGAATCCCTGCGTCACCGCCACCCAGCCTGCTGACATCCCTGTTTTTCCACGTGCTTCCGCCATGTCGCGGGAAAGGCGCGGGTTTTCGCGCGCAAAGCGTGCCGGGAGACGCCCCAGGGCCCAGGCTTTGGGCGCCGGTTTGGCCCGGGAACCGGCCCCGTCTCCGTGCGCGGGCCGCGAGGTTGGGTTTCCCTGGGAACAGGGATTTTGCAGGGAAAACCTGCGCCTGATCCGGGTGAAATTCTCATCCCGCTGCAGGATTTCCCAGTAAGTTCAATGGGTTTTCACCTGCCCCTAGCGGGGCGCCTCCCCTGAAGCAGGGAATTCAAACCGCCCCGAGCAGGGAATTTCCCGCAAACAACAGGGACAATCCCCCGGAGCAGGGAACTCAGCGGAGGGCGTCGAACGCCCGCCTCTGGGCGTCCCAGTCGGCGGGCATGTCCCAGCGCATGAGCGCCTTGAGGGTCAGGCCCCGGGGCTGGCGCCCGTCGAGGATCCAGGCCTGCAGGTCCGGGGCGAGGAAGGCGAGCCGGATGAGCTTGCGCGCATGGGGGCCGTCGGGCGCGGACTGGGGACAGGCCAGCTCGGGCTGGGTCTCCAGTGACCTTGGGGCACGCTGGACGTCAGCCTCTGGCCGCGTGGCGCCCGGCCGTGGCGACGAGCCATCTTGGTCGAGGCTCCGGTCTCATCGATGAACACGAGACGCTCGGGGTCGAGGTCCAGCTGGCCGTCGAACCCGGCCTGACGGCGGTTCAGGACGTCGGGGCGGCTCTGCTCGTCCGCGTGCGCCGACTTTTTTTGAGCGTGATCCGGCGACCCCCGAACAACCGCCACACGCTCGACACGCTGGTCCCGACACCCTGCTAGGCCAAGGCCTCCCGCAGCTCGGCAAGGGTGATGTCGTCCCTGGCCTCGACCAGACCCAGGATCAGCTCGGCGTGACGCTCGACATGGCCCGAGCGACGATCCCCGCCCAGGGGGCCGGGCCGGACATCCCCTTGGGTCCGCACCCGCGAACGCCACCGGATCGCACTCGATGCGCTGACCCCAAACCGCGCGGCCGCCTCGCGGCATGACAACCCGCCCTCGATCGCGGCGATCACACGATCCCGCAGGTCAACCGACAAAGCCTTGCTCATCCATGCCAGCCTCCTCCCCAGCATGAATGTTGAATCAGAACCCAGACCCCTTGGGAATCCTCCGCGATTCAATCAGGTCGCCAAATGCTCTAGCCGACAACACGGAAGCCAGTGTTCGACGTGGCGCTCTCGGGCGTATTCGCCGAGCGGGCCGCCACCCGGTAGCGGTTGCAGTGGCTGGCATGACAGAGGAATGATCCTCCGCGGATAACCCTGTGCGATCCGTCAGGCGGGCCGACAGGGTCGACGCCAGCGCGCCTAGGGTCCGGTTGAGCAGTCCAGACATCTCTGCACCATTCCCAGACATTGCCTGCGACCTCGAACAGGCCAAATCCGTTCGGCGGGAAACTCTTCACGGGGCAAGTGCCATGATGACCGTCTTCTGCGGTGTCGGCCTGTGGAAAGTCACCCTGCCAGATGTTGCACATGTGGGCGCCTCCGGGGGTCAGTTCATCGCCCCAGGGATACCGCGCACCGACAAGGCCGCCCCTCGCCGCCGCCTCCCACTGGGCCTCGGTGGGCAGGTGGACTCCCGCCCACCCGCAGTATGCGAGGGCGTCGTTCCACGACACGTGGACGACCGGGTGCTCGCTCTTGAGAGTGACATGGCTTCCCCGGCCCGCAGGCCAGCGCCAGGAGGCGTCCGGAACTTCCCACCACCATGGGGAGCCGTCGATGCGCCGCCGTACGCTCCTGGCCACTCGGCGCGAGACCAGAGTGTGAAAGACTAGGGAGGATCCGAACCGCTCCGCTTCCGTGCGGTACCCGGTCGCCTTCACAAACCCGGCGAACTGGGCGTTCGTGACTGTGGTGGCCGAGATCCGGAAGCTGGACAGCGTCACCCGTCTCGGCGGACCCTCGCCGTCCTCCGGGTTGGCGTCGTGGTCGGACCCGCCCAGCAAATAGCCCCCACCGGGGATGTGTCGCCAGTCGCAGTCCACCGATGCGCCGGGAGCCGGGAGGGACCCAGCCTCGACCTCCGGTCGATCGAGACGTCCGGGCGCACAGCAGCTCATGGGAGGTCTAGGTCTCCTCGGGGCCTCAGGACGAAAGACATCGGGTGAGGAAGTTTCGGATCGCGGTCCTGGCCATCTCCTCCTCGGCCAGCTGAGCGGGCGTCTTTGCGGCCGGCCTGACCCGGAGCCCATCTCCCGGCCGACCCCAGTAGAAACCGTGCGCACTCTCCTTGACCTTCAGAACTTCCACCTTGCGGCCGGCAGCCCGCATCGCCGCAATCGTGGGCTCGACAAGTCTAGCGGGGACCTGAACATCCGCCTCGCTAATGAGAAAAAGCGTAGGGGACATGATCCTACCGGCGTTGAGCTCGATGCTCCTCGCCGTGATTACCCGATCGAGTTCCGCCCCGACCAGTCCTCGGCGGGCCAGACCTGAAAGCAGCGCTTGCCGGGTCATTGTCATGAACCGCACTGTCTCCCCTCCGACTTCCGACAAGGGTGGTCTGGAGAAATCGCCCTTCAGATAAAGGGCCGGGTTGGTCATCCATGGCGCTCCGACAGCGAAGCAAGAGGCCTCGTCGCCGGTACGGATCGCCGTCCGGAGGACTAGGTTGCCCCCGTGACTGCCACCGAGAAGCGCGACGCGCCTCGGATCAAGCGCGGGGTTGTTTCGAGCGAATCTGAGGGCTGCGATCACATCGTCTTCTTCGGCGCCGAGGATGGCCCCATCCCGGTATCCGATCGACAATATCGCCCAGCCTGTCTCGTTGAGCATGTCCACCGTGGGAGTCTTGCTCGCCCCCTCAGAGGGCGTAGCGAGGGTCCGTATGAAGTCGAAATCCCGCCCGCCCTTGCCGCCATGGACCGTAATCACCGTGGGGAAGGGGCCTCGGCCAGCGGGTAAGCTGAGAACTGCCTTGAGTTGTGTCTGATCGCTCGACGGGATCGTGAATTCGGTGACTATCCTTTCCGGACCCGCATGCGCGGCCGACGCGGAGACGATCGCCGCCAGAACAACCCCGATCAGAGCCTTCATCTTAGTCCTCATCTTAGTCCTCCGGAGAAAGTTGCCGCTCGACCACATCAGTAGCGCGCCAGAACCTCGACGCCCGCAATTCGCGTCGTCGTCACCCGCCCCTGCATCCTTGAGGGCGTATTTCCCTCATTCCAGCGGCGCCAGGTCGCCTCCAGTTCACGAACCTTTTCGGAGTGAACTGGCGCGAGATTGCGGGTTTCACCGGGATCGCGCTGCAGATCGAAAAGGAAGCTCTGGCGTCCGCCCTGGGGCAGATCGACCTGTATCAGCTTCCAGCCCCCCTTCCGGATGGCGAGGTCCGTTCCTGCTCGCCAGTAGAGGGCCTCATGGGGCGTCATCCCGCTCGCCTTCACATGGATGGAAAGGTCGACGCCGTCGATGTCGCGTATCTGGTCCTGAAGCCCGGCGGCGCCGAGAATGGTGCCGGCAAGATCGAGTGAGATCACCGGCTTCGAGTAGACCTTGGGTCCGTCGGTCCCCTTTGGCCATCGGATGAGGAATGGCGACCGAAGCCCCCCCTCGCCAAGGTCGCGCTTATGACCGGAGTACGGGGCGTTGGAGCAGACTTGGGAGATGTAGGGCGGGCAGCCATTGTCGCTAAGGAAAATGATGAGAGTTTTCTCCCTCAGGCCTCGTCGGCTCAGGTCTTCGAGCACAGCCCCGACGCTGTCATCGAGGGCGGTCACCATGGCGGCGTAAGCGCGAAGCCGAGGGTCCGTGATGTGGGCTACGCGGTCGACATAGGCCTTGGTCGCTTCTAGCGGGACATGCGGCGCATGGTGGGCGAGAACAAGGAAGAAGGGGCGGTCCTCCGTATCCGCCCGGGCAAGGAATTCTAACGCCTCCCGGGTAAGGACGTCGGTCTTGTAGTCATCAATTTCGACTGGAGCCCCCATGCGGCTGAAGCCCTGCGACCGCGTCCGCTCATTGTGTTCGCCTTCGGTACGGAGAAGTAGATCCCCCTCCCTCGGATTGAGGATATAGGATCCGCCGCTGGCGAACCCGAAGTAATGTTCAAAGCCGCGTTCCAGCGGTGACGCACCGGCGCGACGTCCCTCTAAATGCCACTTTCCAACCAGACCGGTGAAGTAGCCTGCCCGTTGCAGGCGCCCTGCTATCGTCGGGACGCCCGGCGGGAGCGACATCTCCGCCTGGTCGCTGGCGCTTCCAGGGTTGAAGTCGTGGCCGAAGCGGGCCTGGTAGCGACCGGTATGAAGACCCGCCCGCGACGGACTGCATACCGCCGCCGTCACGTAGGCGTTCGTGAAGAGAGTACTCTCCCTTGAGAGACGATCGAGGTTTGGGGTCGCAAACGGACCGGAGCGCAGATACCGGACATCGCCGACACCCAGATCATCGGCAATGATCAGGACGATATTGGACGGTCTCGCTTCGGCCAGGGCGGGAGGCGCGCTACAGCACAGGGCGATCATCACCGCAAGGCGCTTGAGACACTCAGGAATTCGCACGATGGTCAGTCTCCTGTCTATGTCCCCGGTATGCGTCCGAAGCCCTCACGGGTGTTCTCAGCGGCTGAAGCGCTTCAGGAAGGTCCATGCTTCCTCGCTGCTGTCGAAATCGTTCGTCGATCGGCCGCCCAACTCCTCGGCGAGCGCCGCCTTGTTTCGGGACCTTCCTGGAAGCCCATGACCTGCGCCGTTCATCCGGAGGAACGCCACTTCGACGCCATCCCTACACGTCTTCCATGTTCGCCCCTCGGTGGTCATGCCGTCTTCAGGATCGCGGTCGGGTATGGTTCGCAGCTCTGGCTCACCTGAGCAGCCATTCGCCCGGACCCAGAAACGCAGGGTGTCTTCCGCCGGAAGCACGCGACCCTGGTCGACTTGTCGCCCCCCTACGGCACCTCCTGCATAGGGCACCAGCGGGTCTGCAGTTCCATTCATCATCAGGATTGGCACCGCCTGACCTGGCCTGCATGAGCTCTGAAGAGGTTCCGGGAGGCTGGCCACCATCACGACAGCGCCTGCGATCAGGTCGGTCATCTCGCAGGCTAAGCGGTGGGTCATCATGCCACCATTTGATCCGCCGACGAGGTAGATGCGTCGCGGATCGACCTGTGGCAGGGCGCGTAACTCGCCGATCAGAGCCCGGAAGAAAGCGACATCGTCCGCGCTTTCCAGGCGCCTGAGCATATCCGGCGAGGCGCGGCCATCATTCCAGCCGTAGTTCACGCCCTGCGGATAGACGGCGATGAACCCCTCGCGATCCCCGATGTCGTTGAACCCCATCTGCCGAGCCCTTCGAGGCGCTGTCCCGTTTCCACCGTGGAGAGCGATAACTACGGGTAGGTTGCGGGCCTCCGTCGGGGGCGTATGGATGAAATAGATTCTCTCACTCCCGCCCACCCTGAGCCCGCGTTGCGTCAGCCCCTTCATAAGCTGAGGATTGGCGATATCCGCGGCGAGCGATGGCGGTGGAAGGGATGCCCTGTCCAGGGATTGCGCTACAGCGTCTCTTGATGACAGTAACAGAAGTGCCGGCAGAAGACACCGAAGCATCCCGCTAGGGCGAACGCGGTTCTTCATCAGACAAGGCTCCCGAGACAACCCGAAGAGAATTGAGGGGGCGTGCTTAGCGCGCCCTGAGGTTACCAACGGTACCGGACCTGGACACCGTACCGGCGAGGATCGCTGAAACGAACCTGGGTCGCGCTCCGGAACACAACGTAGCTCTCGTCAGTGACGTTGTTTGCGTAAGCGGAAAGCTCGACCCGCTCGAAGGTAACCCCGAGGCGTGCGTCCAGCAGGTCTCTATCATCGAGTTCCAGGGCGGAGTCGATTTCCTGGAATCCGCCCGTCTGGCCAGAGTAGGAGAGATTGAGGAAACCCTCCGCGTCTCCGACTACAGGACGGCGGAAGTTGACCTCCAACGCCCGGGTCCAGTCCGGGTTCTGCTGAATGCGGCGTCCCGTCGACTTCAGTTTCCCGCCTTGACGCGAAAGGCTGGCGTCCGCCCTCAGGCGTCCGCCAAGGAGTTCCCAACGGCCACTTGCCGTCAGCTCTAGGCCCCAGACTTCCGCTTTGCCGACGTTTGAGATGAAGGACGTCGAAACCACCGGGCACACCGGATTGGTCACTGCGCAGCCGTTGTCAACCTGGCCTTGGAAGTCCTCGACCTCGGTCTGATAGGCGGCCAAAGTGACGAAAATGTTGCGACCGAGGTCGCCCTTTGCACCAACCTCGTACGACGTCCCGTTTTCAGGCTGATAGGTCGGCACAACCGGTCTAGGAGCCCGCGAATCACCGACGCTCGCATTGAACCCACCTGCCCGATAACCGGTGGCCAACCGACCAAACACGATCCAGTCAAATGGCAGTTCATAGGTCAGCGACAGCGCATAATCGAGGTTCGAAAATTCATCCGAGTCCTCGCTGGTCTGAGCCGGGATCGGCGCATTTGTCGGTCGGGTGAACCCGAAGTTCTGACGCTCCTTCTCGTCATTGGAGTAGCGCATCTCTCCCTCGGCGCTGAAGGAGTCGGTAAGCTTGAACCCAATGGATCCATATGGCGCCCAGGACATATAGCGCCCGCGTCCCGGCAGGAAGTTGCCCAGGGATGCATTGGCGGGGGTCGGGGTCCGTCCCGTCACGGTCGTGAACTGGTCGTCGCTGTAAAAGGCCTCGAATCCGATCAGCCAACTGAACCGACCAGACTGGGCCCCCGCAAAGTGAAAGTCCGCGTAGAGCGCTTCGAAGTCATCGTTGTTATTGGTCGCAGTGTTGGCGTCGGTGATGGTTGTGGCGTTACCGCGGGCCCTCTCGCGGGCCAAGGTCGCTGGGTCGAACTGGTCGGTATCGTTCTCTGTGTTCGTGATACGACGCCGGAATCCTGTAGAGCCTGAAAGCGTGCCGAGGTCCGATTCCCATGATAACTGGCCGATCACGGATTGAACCCGTTGCTTGGCGGGCTCTCCGTCGTTCGCGTAGGATGTATACTTCGGCGTGAAGTATCCGAAGGGGAAGCCGGGGGATCCGGCGGCAACTGTGAACGCCGAGCGGAGGCCGGGCAGATAGTAGAGCCCGTCCTCCACCAGAAGGTTCATATCCAGATCGTCCTGCCGGAATCGGATCTGCCCGCGAAGAGCGTAACCTTCCTGACGATCTATGAAATTGCGCTGTGACGCATTGAAAAAGAAGCCTTTGGGTTGATCGAACCACTCGCCTGTCAGGCGGATAGCGACCTGGTCCGACACCGCGTGGTTCACGGCGGCCTGAACCTGCTTCAGTTCGGTCTCGAACTGATAATTCACGTTCACGAAGCCACGGTTGTCCCATCGCGGTCGGGCTGACGAGACGGTTATGGCGCCGCCGATGGCGTTGCGGCCGTAAAGCGCGCCCTGCGGGCCGCGCAGGACCTGAAGCTGTTCAAGATCGAGGAGATCAAGGCGGCTCAGACTGCGCCCGCCGATCGTACCTCCGCCGATGTACATGTTGTTCCGGTAAAGTCCGACGGCGGCCTCTGTTGAGGTTCCCCGGCCCTGTCCTGAGCCCCTGAGAGTGATCTCCGAGTTCGATGGCGAAGACGTATCAAGAAACTTAACGCCCGGGACGCTGTTCAGGATCGCCTGGGGGTCAACAATGTCCCCGCGCTCGATGAGCTGGTTCACGTCGATAACGGAGGCCGAGACGGGTACGTCGCGTAGCCTTTCCTCACGTCGCCTGGCCGTTACGACGACCTCGCCCACCGATGCCGTCTCACTCTCACTTCTGACCTGCGCAATGGCCGGGGAGGGCGCGCATGCGAGTAGCGCCGCCACGCCGGCGCCGCCCAGCAGAAGGTGGCGTTGGATAGACTTGGACATGGGCTTCCTCCCGGTGACTCTATCGACGCACCTAGAATGATGGCCCGTCCGAAACTGTCAACACTTTCCAGTTTTCGTGTGTCCACTCGCCATTTGCCCCTCGCAGCGCCGGCGCGTCGGCGGAGGGTCTTGATTGGGCGACCAAGCTCGTGAGACGCGCCCGTTTCGGACAGTTCAGATCACTGGCTGCGTTCGCGGTTCCGAGCGCCCTGATCGGCGGCGCTTTCCCTTGAACTCGATCACCGGCTGGGGAACGGCCGCCTGGAGCTGGGTCGCCCGGGCGACGCCCGCGGCGTGCATTCGCCTCGCGAGGTCGCCTGCCCGTCTTGGGTCGTGGTCCGTAACCGCATCCGCCAGCAGCCGATAAGCTTCGTACTCTGCCTGCCGCATCTCCTGGGTCGCCATGCTCAGGTGGCCGAACGCATGGCCTACGCCCTCGGATAGATCGCGGATGATCTGATGGAGACGAGGATTGCGCGCTGCACCGTACAAGACGGAAACAAAGGCGTACGTTGCAAGCTTGAACTCGTTTGGCGTCGTTTTCGGGGCGTCTGCTAGGCGCGCCAGTCGTTGCAGCTCGCGGCGCAGGTCCGTGAGCTGGCTCCGGCTGATCCGTTCCGCCGCAAGTTCCGCCATAGCTGCGAATATGAGCTCGCGCGCCTCCATCGTGACGCCGACTTCATCATCCTGAAGAGAGTTCACGAATGCGCCCTTGCGTGGAAGGATACGCACCAGAGCGCGAGACTCCAGCAGGCGGAGCGCCTCTCTTACGGGGCCGCGGCTTACGCAAAACCGCGCCGCGAGGTCGATCGTGCTCAGGTGATCGCCGGGCCGCAGCTCCCCACTAACGATCATGCCGCGAACAGCGCGGGCGATGTCGGGGGGAGTGAATCGACCCTCATTCGCTTTCTCTGACTTCAAGCCACGATGCTCCTGATGCACGCCTTTTCCGCATCGAAGGTGCGGCTGGCGGATTCGACTTCCTGCACCCTGTCTGAACCCGACTTCAGAGTTCCGGCAAGCCGCAAGCGGGACGACAAGGAAACGCCTAAAGCCTCTCTTGTCAAAACAGACGACACTATGATTGTTTATTGCAGACAGATTTGTACGACCCCGGGCGGAGGTGCACTTCATGAAGTTCAGAAAAATGGCAGCCCTGGCGGCGACGGTCCTTGGCCTTTCCCCCGGTGTGGCGTCTGGTCAGGAGTCGAAGTGGACGCGGCCCAATGTGATCATGATCGTGGCTGATGATTTGGGCGTCACAGACCTCAGTTCCTACGGCTATCCATCGGCCATCCCGACCCCCAACATCGACCGGATCGCAGCGCGAGGCGTGAAGTTTGCGCGGGGCTACTCGACCGCAAGCGTCTGCAGTCCCTCGCGCGCAGGTCTTCTCACGGGTCAGTATCAGCAGCGCTACGGGTTCGAGTACCTCGCGCCTTCCAGTCCGCGGCAGCCGGACGGGGGCCTGCAGCCAGGACAGACTCTTGTGTCCGAGAAGCTCAAGGGAGCTGGATACCGCACCGTCGCCATCGGAAAGTGGCACCTTGGGATCAGCACTGACAGGCTGCCGACAGCACGTGGATTTGATGAGTTCTTCGGGTTCCTCGGCGGCGAGACCTCTTACATGGATCCGGGGTCCACGGGGGTGGTCAACCAGGCTGCGCCCTACGTGGGCGAGCGGAGCTTCCGGCGCGAGGCGGAGTCGACGCAGATCGGCCGCTGGCGCTCCGGCAATCCGGGACCGGAGTGGATCCGTAACGAAGGCCAGTATTTGACGGATGCGCTCACTGACGAGGCGGTCGGCCATATTCGTCGTCAGAAGCCCGGTGATCCACCGCTTTTCATGTACCTAGCCCACCTGGCGCCCCACAGCCCGTTCCAAGCCTCCCGGAAGTACTACGATCGATTCCCGCGGGAAAAAGATCCGCTCAAACGGACCTACGCGGCCATGGTGAGCGCCCTGGACGATAGTGTCGGACGTGTGATGTCGGCCCTCCAGGAAGCGGGCATGTCCGAAAACACCATCGTCGTTTTCACCTCCGACAATGGAGCTGCGACCTACTTCGGGGTGTCTGATTGTACCCGGCTGAGCGGCGGAAAGCTTAGCTACAACGAGGGTGGAGCCAGGGTGCCCTACATCGTTTCATGGCCTGCCCAGTGGCCTAAGGGTCGGCAGGAGAGCCGTAATGTCTCGCACCTCGATCTCTACCCGACCATCCTGGCTGCGGCGGGAATTCCGGCGGATAAGGCCCTCGACGGGTTCGACCTCACGCCCCGGATGAACGGTGACGACACCCCGATCCATGAAGCGCTTTTCTGGCGAACCGGTCCCGAGTTCGCCGCTCTGATGGGAGACTGGAAGCTGATGTCGAACAGCCGTCCAAACAGCTTTCCCTGGACCTTTGACCTCAAGCGGGACCCACTTGAGACACGAAACCTGATGTTTGAGGCTCCCGATCGCACCCGGGAACTCCAGGCGCGCTACAAGGTGTGGCAATCGGAAATGAAGCCGCCAGCCTGGGCTCCCACGAGTGGGTTCCAAGTCTTCCATTGCGGGAGAGTCGTCTTCCACGACCAGTAGCAGCTTCTGCGGGCGCCCATGCGACCCGGAGTCGCCGGGGCGCAGAAGCCCGCAGGGGAAATCTCCACCCTTTCATGCCGTTCTCTCGAGAAAGGTGACCCATGTTCATGCGACCTATCGCCACAAGCCTTGCGGCGATCGTCGGCGCTCTCGCCCTAGAAGGCTCCGTGACCTCAGGCGCCCGGGCCGGTGATATGCGCCCCAATGTCGTAGTCATCCTCGCGGACGATCTTGGATACGGCGACATCAGCGCGCAAGGCAGCCGAATTCCAACACCCAACCTAGACGCCCTTGCGCGATCCGGCGTTCGCTTTACGAGCGGTTATGTCACTGCCGCCGTGTGCGCACCGTCCCGGGCGGGTCTGCTGACCGGTCGTCCCCAGACCCGTTTCGGATTCGAGTTCAATCCCGTCGGACGCGACGAGCGCATAGGCCCCCCCACGACCGAGGTCATGATCCCCGCGCTTTTGCGGGACAACAACTACGATACGGGGATCGTCGGGAAATGGCATCTCGGAAAGTCGCCAGGATACCATCCGCTGGACCGGGGATTCGGAAGTTTCTACGGCGTGCTTGATGGCGGGACGTCCTACTTTCCCGACCCCGGACCCGAGCTGGGTGATGAAGTCGCCGCAACCGCTGACCTGAAGAGCTTCAACCGGGACCGTATGCCGGTCTATCGGGGCCGGGAGGTTGTGGAAGCGCCGGGCTACCTTACGGACAGGTTTACCGACGAGGCCGTGGAGTTTGTGTCCCGGAAGCGCGAAGTTCCGTTCTTCCTTTACCTTGCTTACACCGCGCCACACACCCCCCTGATGGCCGCTGAGACCTACCTTGAACGCTTCCCGGACATCGAGGACACCCATCACCGCGTCTATGCGGCGATGGTTTCGTCACTGGATGATGGTGTCGGTCGGCTCCTCAAGGCCCTCGAGGCCACAGGACAGAGGAACAATACGCTTTTGGTGTTCCTGAGCGATAATGGGTGTCCCTTCTACATTCGCGGCGCTTGTTCGAACGCCCCTCTTTCCGGACACAAGGCCCTACCGTGGGACGGTGGAATCCGTGTGCCATTCATCATGTCCTGGCCGGCCAAGCTGAGGCCTAGTGTCAGCGATCGTCCTGTCTCATCCCTCGATATCCTGCCGACTATCGCGGCGGTTGCCGGTGCTCAGACGCCGAAGGCCGCAGAGGGGCTCGACCTGGTCCGTCTGATGGGGTCCGGGGGAAGAGCCCGCGCCGAAAGAACCCTGTTCTGGCGCATGGGCCCCAATCACGTCGTCAGGACCGATCGCTGGAGCCTGGTTGTGGTCAACAAGTCAGAGACTGCAGAGGATCCGGAGAGCCTTGTCGGAAGACCCGTGCCTGACGGGGTGCCTGCGACGGTCTCACCGCTCGGCCAATACACGCTGCTGTATGACATGAAGGCGGATCCCGGCCAGACCCAGGACCTCGCCACCCGTCATCCGGAAGTCGTTGCGGACCTGAAGAGCCGGTTCGCCGCCTGGGATGCCTCGAATGTGCCTCCAATGTATACCAGTCGCCGTCAATTCAGCATCGAGGTGAATGGACGAAAGGTTCAACTCTTCAATTAATCCAAGGCCTTGGATGGCGAGCCGGGTGGAGCGGATCCGCCGCAGCTCGGGCCCAAGGCGGAACATGAACCCAGCCGGAGCCGAAATGCCTCTCCTCTTCAAAACGCCGATCGAGGCCAAGCCCGATGGAGTGCTTGTCGGCCCCTGGCGGTCGCCACGGAACATGCTGACCGCGCAGTCCTATGATGGGCACAAGTCGATCCACGACGATGACACGGCAAGCAAGCTGGGCTTTCGCGGCGGAACGATTGAGGGGCCCACTCATTTCAGCCTGCTCGCGCCCCTCGGCGTGCGGATCTGGGGCGAAGACTTCCTCGCGCGGGGTTGCATCTCCGCCCACTACCGGGCTCCCTGCTTCGAGGGTGAGGAGACGCAGGCCCAGATCCGACTAGAGCGCGACCCCCGGAGGGCTGAGGTTCAGGTCCTCAAGCGTGACGGCGTGGAGGTGCTTCGCGGGACGATCTCCCTCGGGCCTGACCATGGGCAGACGTCGCTGGACCTCCGGCTCACTGAGTTGGAGCCACTCCAGGATCGTCGCATCCTGGCTGACATCCGATTGGGGTCGACGACGCCCCGTCGTCAGGTGGTCATGGAGTTCGCCCGGCCCATGGGCGCCTTGTACCCGTTCAGTCTGCGGGACAAGCTGCAGAGCATCACAGAGCCCTCTCCGGCCTATGATCCGGCGACGGCTTCTGAGACGCCCTGGAAAAAGGCGATCCTCCCTTTCGAGATGATCAGCGTCCTTGGCCAGTACACCATTGCAGATGAGCCCATCCCCGTTCGGAATCCCGTGGTCGGACTCTTTGCAGACCAGGAGATACGCCTGATTGATGGCCCGCTCTTCGTCGGACAAACCTACGAGATCGAACGGACCATGATCGCGATGAGCGGCAGCCGAAGAACCGAGAGCCTCTGGATGCGAACCTCCGTCTTCAGGGAGGGCGAGGACCATCTGGTGGCGACCCTGCTATTGAACCAAGCTTATCTGAAGGCCTCGTTCCCCGGCTATCCCGAATATGAGGGCGCGTCGGGATGATGTCGCGCCGAGACCTGAATGGCGGGATCCTGGGCGTCGGCCTCGCTGGCGCCGCCCTGGAAGGGGAGGGCCGAACGGTGCGTTCGGGAGAGGCGACCCTGCATTATCGGGTCGTGGGGCGCGGCGCGCCTGTTATCTTCCTGCCGTCTCTGGGCCGTGGGGCTGAAGATTTCGGCCAGTTGGCTGCGGCGGTTTCCAAGGCGGGATTCCGGGCCATCTGTCCGCAGCCGAGGGGTATTGGGGAGAGCCGGGGCCCGATGCAGGCCCTGCGCCTGGATGATCTGGCGAAGGACGTCCTGGCCGTCCTGGATGACGTCTCCGCCGAGCCCGCAATCGTGGTCGGACACGCCTTCGGCAATCGCGTCGCTCGACGCCTTGCAAGCCTCGAACCCTCCCGCGTGCGGGCCGTGATCCTCCTCGCCGCGGGAGGTCGAGTGCGGATGGCGCCGGACATCGAGCCGATCTTCCTGCAGTGCTTTGACCTCTCCCTCCCGGACCAGGTCCGGATGAAGGCGGTCGGCAAGGCGTTCTTTGCGCCGGGCAATGACGCGTCTCCCTGGAGAGATGGGTGGTGGCCCGATGCGGCCCGCGCTCAGCTGCACGCGTCGGAACAGACTCCCGTCGAGCTCTGGTGGAAGGCGGGAGGGCGGCCAATCCTGGTCATCCAGGGCCGGGAAGACATCCTCGCTCCCCCAGCAAACGCCCGGATCCTCAAGGAGGAGCTCGGCGCCCAGGTCTCCGTAATCGAGGCGCCCAACGCCGGTCACGCCATGCTTCCAGAACAGCCCCAGCTGATCGCGGACACAGTGATCACGTATGTGAAGAGCCTGGGATGAGGTCAGATCCGATCCGGGCGGCAGGTGGGACTTCGCGTCCCTCCAATCGCACGTCTGCGGCGTCGACCGCCGAAATCCCATAAGGGCCGCCATGGTCGAGGAACGCTGGAGGGTGAGGGTGCCCAGACGTGCCACGCCCCTCATTGGAGGTTGAATAATGGAGCTCAGTCCCTTTGTGGGTCGCAATGCGCCGGACCTTCTCGACAGGCAGGCCTTGCGCTTCGGCGACAAGCCATTGCTGATCTGGAGCCCCGCCGAAGGTGAGACCAAGGTCTACAGCTACGCGGGTTTCGCAGACGAGACCCGCGCCTACGCCGCAGGTCTGGCCGGCATGGGCGTGAAGCCTGGCGATGCCGTCATCATCCATCTCGACAATCATCCAGCCCTGCTGCTGGCCTGGTTCGCCTGTGCTCGCATCGGGGCGGTCGCGGTGACAACGAATACCCGGGCGACCCGGGACGAACTCGTCTATTTTGTGGAACATTCCCGGGCCGTAGGTGCGATCACCAGTTCGGCCTATGCCGGCCTGCTCAAGCAGAGGGCGGCAAACTGTCGCTGGATTGTCTCGATCGATCCGACAGACCTGCCGGACGCCCATTCCCTGGACACACTGAGGGCTCAACCCGAAGCCTGCCCGACCTGGGAGGCGACGCCAGAGGCGCCTTGCAGCGTTATGTATACCTCCGGGACGACGGCGCGCCCGAAGGGTGTGGTCTGGACCCACGCGAATGTGCTGTGGGCGGCCCGCGCCAACGCCACGCACTTTGGACTGACGCCTGAGGACCGCTGCCTCGTCTTCCTCCCGCTTTTCCACGCCGTCGCCCTAAGCTGGAATTTCCTCGGGACCCTTCATTCAGGGGGAAGCGTCGTCCTGATGCAGCGCTTTTCCGCGACCCGGTTCTGGGATGTGGCGGTGACCCATGGGTGCACCTGGGCCAACATGGTCGGCTTCACCCTCCAGGCGGTCTCCGGGCTGCCGGATCCGCCAGAGCACAGGTTCCGAACCTGGGTCTGCGCAGGGGACTTGCAGGCCGTTCGTTCCCGATGGGGCATCCGGACGCTGGGGGCTTTCGGGATGACCGAGATGGTTAGCCAGCCCTTGAGTTCGGACCTGCATCTCCCCGGCCCGGAGGGCTCCGTGGGGAGGCCGAATCCTGGCTACAGGGTGGACCTGAGGCGTGAGGACGGACTTCCGCCTTCACCGGGCGAGGTGGCCACCCTCTGGATCAAGGGCCTGCCCGGCGTGACCATCTTCCAAGGCTACCTCCACGATCCGCAGGCCACTTCAAAGGCCTTCGACACTGACGGGTGGTTTTGCACCGGCGATCAGGTCATCGCCACCCCGGACGGTCACGCCTTCTATGCGGGACGCACCAAGGACATGCTCAAGGTAGGAGCCGAGAACGTCGCTGCCATCGAGATCGAGGAGGTCATTCTTCAGGTCGCAGGCGTCAGGGAGGCCGCTGTCGTCGGACTTCCGGATCGTATGCTGGACGAGGTCCCTGTCGCCTTTGTCGTTATAGAGGGACAAACTGACGAGACGCTCGCCGCCATTCATGCGAGGTGCCTTGAGCGACTGGCGGACTTCAAGAGGCCCCGGATCCTTCATGTGGTCGACGAGCTACCGAAGGGGCTCTTGGACAAGGTTCTGAAACGGGAGCTCAGGGAACTGGCGGTGACACTCGCCGCCCCTGTGATCAGTCCTGCCGAGGGCCAGCGGTGATTGGCGGCACCCTGCCGGACGCGTTGGCCGACATCCTGGGCCGGCTATCGCTTCCAGTGATTGCCGCGCCAATGCTGCGGGTCTCCGGGCTCCGGCTCGTCGAGTCCAGCTGCAAGGCCGGCGTGATCGGCGCCTTTCCGACCGCCAACTGCCGCTCGACCGACGAACTTGATGACTGGCTGGCTCAGCTACGAAGCCGACTGTCTCCTCGCGAGGCGCCCTTCTGCCCGAACCTGATCATGCGCAGCCCTACCCTCGGCGCAGATCTCGATCGCCTGATCGCCCACGGCGTGGAGCTGGTGATTACCAGCGTCGGATCGCCTGAGCCAGTCGTCGCGCCGCTTCGCAAGGCAGGCTGCCTCGTGTTCGCGGACGTCGCCTCGCTGCAACATGCTCACCGCGCGATCCGGGCCGGTGCGGACGGACTTGTCCTCCTGACGGCCGGCGCCGGCGGCCAGACCGGATGGGCCAATCCGTTCGCATTCGTCCGCGCCGTCCGCGCCTTCTTCGATGGCCCCCTGATACTCGCGGGTGGCCTGTCGGATGGCGTCTCCCTGCGGGCGGCGCAGGTCCTAGGATGTGATCTCGGCTACATGGGAACGCGCTTCATCGCGACCCACGAAAGCGCCGCCCCGGAGGCCTACAAGCAAATGCTGGTCGACAGCGGCATGGATGACGTGATCCTGACGCCCGCTTTCACAGGTCTACCGACGAGCATTCTACGCCCGTCAGTACGGGCGGCAGGACTTGATCCCGACGCCCTCGACCGCAATCCGGATCCTGACGTCGCCCGGGCCCTCTATGGCCCGGAGGGGGATGGTCCGAGGCGTTGGCGAGACATCTGGAGTGCGGGACACTCCGTTTCGGGGGTGCAAGGTATTCCAACCGTCGATGAACTCGTCGGACGCCTCTCCTTAGAGTATACCGAGCAGAGTTTACTACCTGATGATCGAGCAGCGGCACGGCCGAGCTGATACGGGAGCGCAGCCGTGCAAGACCATCAGTTAGCGATACGTGAGCCAAAATGGAGCCAATACGCTGACATTTTGCTTCGTCTCGATGAGATGCCGCTTGATTTCATGTCTCACTGACACCAATCGCAGCCCTTGTAACACACGAGATCAATTCGCCCCCGACTACCCCCACCGCCACCCAGCCTTCTGACATCCCATTGAACCTGCGTTGAATGGACGAATGGCGCGCCCTCCGGCGCCAGCCGGCTTTCTTCTGGACGGGGCCATGCGATTCCCCTGAGCGAGAAGTTATTCCATTGAATATGCTGTTGACATAATGTGTATCGATCGCCACGGGGATCCCATGGCCTGGCGTGTTCAGTTCCACGCAGATTTTGCCCGTGAGGCCGACGAACTCGCGGAGGCGCTTCGGGTCGAGTTGAGAGCGTCGATCCGCCTGCTGGAGCATCTGGGTCCCAGCCTCGGCCGGCCCACGGCAGACACAACGGTTCGAAGCACGCGAACATGAAGGAATTGCGGTTTCGGGCGGATGGAGGCGTCTGGCGGATCGCCTTCGCATTTGATCCCGCGCGCGCCGCCATCCTCCGGGTCGCCGGGGACAAGTCGGGCGTCGCGTCCGGTCGGTTCTACAAGGGACTGATCAAGCGGGCCGACGCCCGGTTCGACCAACATCTGGAGTCACTGACATGACCTACCGTTCCATCGACGCCGCGGAATGGATCGCACGGCAACCGAAGTCCGTCCGGGACGCCGGAGAGACTCGTGGCGACGAACTGATCCGCGACTATACCTTGCGTGAAGTCAGAGAGGCGGTCCGGCGCACCCAGGTCGAGGTTGCGGCCGCTCTGGGAACCTCGCAGGACCGGATATCCAAGCTGGAACACGGCGAGGATGCGCTGGTTTCGACATTGCGGCGGCATGTTCGGGCTCTGGGTGGGGAACTCCGGCTGATCGTGGAATTTCCGGATCGCCCGCCCATGACCATCGAGCTCCGCGGCGGCAAGGCCAGGGCAGGACGCGCCGGGGGTGTTCGGGCGGTTCGCTGAAGGGAGTGAGGTGTTCAATTCCCGTTGGAAACCGGGCGATTCCATCATCATATGAGCCCGTCTTGAACCGGGCCGATCCCGATGTGCGCACGCATCGACACCTCGGCTTTCCCGGTGGGGAAGGACCTCGATTACGAAGGCGAGGAGGAGCGTGGGCGCCTGGCGGCGCTGAGGCTGAAATGATCCTTGGCACCCGGCGCGCGATGGATGATCAGGCCTTTGAGGCGGCCATGCGCAGTGTTCTGAAGTTGACTTGGTAGGGCGCCGGGGTAGGGCCCCTATTTTCTGGATCGATGTAGTGTCTTAAAGATCAACCAAAGGTGGAGGATTTGAGCAGCAAAAAGCCCTGCTCCCGAGACCAAGAGAGCAGGGATCCTCAGGTTTTCCTGGCTCGGATGGGTTGGATATCTAGAGCGGATTCCATTCCGTCTGCATCGTATCCGCAGCTCTTGAAGTAGTTGGCGCACTCGGTCGGAGTGAAGAGGTCGATGAAGTGTCCGATGGCGTCCCAGAGGGCGCCGATGGTTCGCTCGGCAGCCTTGCGCAGG
>JADBYZ010000020.1 GCA_020402745.1 Phenylobacterium sp. | reverse complement strand
TAGAACGACTTGGCTGCGCAAGACCCGCTCGATCAAAAACCGGGAACAAAACGGAATCAGTGACTGCCGTCTTGGACTGCAGCCGCTTACCAGCGTCGGTTTCCTGTCGGAGGCAGCGGCATATGCGATTCCCCTGCCCCGAGGGGGAGGTGGACCGCGCAGCGGGCCGGAGGGGGTCAACGGAGACGGTGAGCACGGGTCCCTAACCCAGCCCCGCCACCCAGGCCGGCAGCTCCCGGATCGAGGCCAGTTCGGCGAAGCGCGGATGGCTGACCGGGGGCTCGGCGTGCTCGTGGGCCCAGGTGATGGGATAGGGCACATGCGCGGCGAAGGCGCCCGCCTCGAGGGCCGGCAGGATGTCGGATCGGACCGAGTTGCCGCACATCACGGCGCGCCCGGGGCCGGAGCCATGGCGGTCGAAGACGGCGGAATAGGTCGACGCGGTCTTCTCGCTGACGATCTCCACCGCGACGAACAGGTCGCCCAGGCCCGAGGCCGCGAGCTTCTGTTCCTGGTGCAGAAGGTCCCCCTTGGTGATGAGCACCAGCCGGTAGTCCCGTGACAGGGCGGCCAGGGCGGATTCCACGCCCGGGAGAGGCTCCACCGGCTCGTTCAGCATCTCCCGCCCGGCCGCCAGGATCTCGCGCACCACCGAGGCGGGCGCCTCGCCGTGGGTCAGTTCCATGGCCGTCTCGATCATGGACAGGGTGAAGCCCTTCACCCCATAGCCATAGAGCCGCAGGTTGCGCGCCTCGACCTCCGCCAATCGCGACATCAGCGTCTCAGGATCGGCCCGGTCCGACAGGAGGTCGCAGAACCGCTCCTGGGTCAGGCGGAACAGGGTCTCGTTGTGCCAGAGGGTGTCGTCGGCATCGAGGCCGACCGTGTTGATGCGGATAGCCATGGCGACGGTGCTATTCTTCAAGGCCTTCGCCGGGCTCCCGGGGCGATACGCAGAGGTGCCGGGGGTCGGCCACCCCGGCCGTCCGGTGCGCCGCCAGGACCCGGTACTCCGCATCCCGGACCCTATCGATAAAGGCCTGGGCGGAGGGAGACACGGCGATGAAGGCGGTTTCAGACATGGGGTTCTCCCGGAGACTTCGGCCGGCGCGCCGCATTGACCGGCCCGCCGCGAGTCATTACCAGACCCGGAACGGCCGAAGGGCGGGCAGGATGCATCCTCGCCCGCCTTTTTGCGAGCCCTCAACCCTGTCCCTGGAGCGGCCTGCCATGAGCGATCTCCTCCCCGGCGTCACGGGCGTCCTGGTCCTCGCGGACGGAACCGTCCTCCAGGGGGTCGGCTGCGGTGCGACCGGCTCGGCCGTGGGCGAGGTCTGCTTCAACACCGCCATGACGGGCTACCAGGAAATCCTGACCGATCCCTCCTACATGGCCCAGATCGTCGCCTTCACCTTCCCCCATGTCGGCAATGTCGGGGTCAATTCCGAGGATCTCGAGCAGGTGGCCGGCGACTCCGCCACCGCCGCCCGCGGGGCGATCTTCCGGGACGCGCCGACCCCGCCGGCCAACTGGCGGTCAGAGTCCGATCTCGGCGGCTGGATGGCCCGGCGCGGCGTCGTTGGCCTGTCCGGCGTGGACACCCGGGCCCTGACCCGGCGCATCCGCGAGCAGGGCATGCCCCACGCGGTCATTGCCCACGATCCCGAGGGCCGCTTCGACCTCGACGCCCTGCGCCGGCAGGCGGCGGAATGGAGCGGGCTGGTGGGCCTGGACCTGGCCAAGGACGCCACCTGCCGCCAGGCCTTCACCTGGGAGGAAGGGCTCTACAGCTGGCCCGAGGGCTATGCCCGCCCGGCCCAGGTCAGGCATCACGTCGTCGTCATGGACTTCGGGGTGAAGCGGAACATCCTGCGGGCCGTCGCCTCCCTGGGCGCGAAGGTCACCGTGGTGCCCGCCTCGACCTCCGCCGAGGACATCCTGGCCCGCAAGCCGCACGGCGTGATGCTGTCGAACGGCCCCGGCGACCCGGCCGCCACCGGCGACTACGCCGCCCCGGAGATCCGCAAGCTGGTCGCCTCGGGTGTCCCGGTCTTTGGCATCTGCCTCGGCCATCAGATGCTGGCCCTGGCCCTGGGCGCCCGCACCGAGAAGATGGAGCAGGGCCACCATGGGGCGAACCACCCCGTAAAGGATCTGATCACCGGCAAGGTCGAGATCGTCTCCATGAATCACGGCTTCACGGTCAGCCGCGAGAGCCTGCCCGAGGGCGTGGAGGAGACCCACGTCTCCCTTTTCGATGGCACCAACGCCGGCATCGCCCTGTCCGGCCGCCCGGTCTTTTCCGTTCAGCACCATCCCGAAGCCTCCCCCGGACCGACGGATTCCCTCTATCTCTTCAGGCGCTTCGCCGACCTGATGGACGCCGCCCGGAGCTGAGATCAGGGCTGCGGCTTGCCAGACCCCTGGCCTTCCGCCATAGTGACGTGTCAAATCTCGTAGGTTCGGCTGCTTTTTCGACGCTTCTTCTGACGCAGCGGGCCTGCTACCGACCTCCTTCGATTTTTGATCCCGTGCGCCCCAACTCCGGGGTTGCGGGCCTATCTATCAAGGACGATCGATCAATATGGCTACCGGCACCGTGAAGTGGTTCAACGGAACCAAGGGCTACGGCTTCATTCAACCTGACGAGGGCGGCCCCGACGTGTTCGTGCACATCTCCGCCGTTGAGCGTGCGGGCCTCCGCTCCCTCAACGAAGGGCAGAAGGTGACCTACGAACTCGAGCGCGACAAGCGCAGCGGCAAGATGTCCGCGGGCAACCTGTCCGTCTGACTTCGCCCCGAAAGGGATGCATCTGGACGGGCCGGCGGCGACGCCGGCCCGTTTTTCTGTGGGCGGAACCCGGGGCCGGGACCGGTGCGGGGATCGATGCTTGCGCCTGTCCGAGTCCCCCTCTAAACGGGCGCCTTAGCCTTCAATCCAGCCGGGACGCAGCGCGCAGGCGCGCGCGCTGGCCCTGCGCGCGAGTGTTTCCATGCCCAAACGCACCGACATCTCCTCCATCCTGATCATCGGCGCCGGGCCCATCGTCATCGGACAGGCCTGCGAGTTCGACTATTCCGGCGTCCAGGCCTGCAAGGCCCTCAGGGCCGAGGGCTACCGGATCATCCTCGTCAATTCCAACCCCGCCACCATCATGACCGATCCAGATGTGGCGGACGCGACCTATGTCGAGCCGATCACGCCGGAAATGGTCGAGAAGATCATCGCCGCCGAGCGCCCCGACGCCCTCCTGCCGACTATGGGCGGCCAGACCGCCCTGAACACGGCCCTGGCCCTTGAGAGCCGGGGCGTCCTGGCCCGCTACGGGGTCGAGATGATCGGCGCCCGGGCCGAGGTGATCGACAAGGCCGAGGACCGCCAGAAGTTCCGCGACGCCATGGACAAGCTCGGCCTGGAGAGCCCCAAGTCCAAGGCCGCCCACACCCTGGAGGAGGCCATGGAGGGCCTCGCCTTCGTCGGCCTGCCCGCCATCGTCCGTCCCTCCTTCACCCTGGCCGGGACCGGCGGCGGCATCGCCTACAATGTCGAGGAGTTCCGCGAAATCGTGGAGCGCGGCCTAGACCTCTCGCCCACCACCGAGGTGCTGATCGAGGAAAGCGTCCTCGGCTGGAAGGAGTACGAGATGGAGGTCGTCCGCGACAAGGCGGACAACTGCATCATTGTCTGTTCCATCGAGAACATCGACCCGATGGGCGTGCACACGGGCGACTCCATCACCGTCGCGCCGGCCCTGACCCTGACGGACAAGGAATACCAGATCATGCGGACGGCCTCGATCGCCGTCCTGCGTGAGATCGGCGTCGAGACCGGCGGCTCGAACGTCCAGTTCGCGGTCAATCCCGCGGACGGCCGGATGGTCGTCATCGAGATGAACCCCCGGGTGTCCCGCTCCTCGGCCCTGGCCTCCAAGGCCACCGGCTTCCCCATCGCCAAGGTCGCCGCGCGCCTGGCCGTGGGCTACACCCTCGACGAGTTGATGAATGACATCACCGGGGCCACCCCGGCCTCCTTCGAGCCTTCGATCGACTATGTCGTCACGAAGATTCCGCGCTTCGCCTTCGAAAAGTATCCGGGTTCCGAGCCCTACCTCACCACGTCCATGAAGTCGGTGGGCGAGGTCATGGCCATTGGCCGGACCTTCAAGGAGAGCCTCCAAAAGGCCCTGCGCGGGCTGGAGACCGGCCTGACCGGCCTGGACGAGATCGAGATCGAGGGCGCGGCAGACCCTGAGACCGGCAAGGCCGCCGTGGTCCGCGCCCTGGGGGTTCCCACCCCCGACCGACTGCGGGTCATCGCCCAGGCCTTCCGCCACGGCCTGACCGTCGAGGAGGTCCACGGCGCCTGCGCTTATGAACCTTGGGTCCTGCGGCAGATCCAGGAGCTGGTGCGCCAGGAGGGGCTGGTCCGCGCCGGCGGCCTGCCAACCGAGGCCCACGCCTTCCGGGCCCTCAAGGCCCAGGGTTTTTCCGACGCCCGACTGGCCCGGCTGACCCGCCAGACCGAGGGCGCCGTGCGGGCCGCCCGGCGCGCCCTGGGCGTCCGGCCGGTGTTCAAGCGCATCGACACCTGCGCCGGCGAGTTCCGGGCCGACACGCCCTACATGTACTCGACCTATGAGACCGGAGCCCTTGGGCAGGTCCCCGAGTGCGAGAGCGAGCCTTCTGACCGGCGCAAGGCCGTCATCCTCGGCGGCGGCCCCAATCGGATCGGCCAGGGGATCGAGTTCGACTACTGCTGCTGCCACGCCGCCTTCGCCCTGGCGGACGTCGGGGTGGAGTCCATCATGGTCAACTGCAACCCCGAGACCGTCTCGACCGACTACGACACCTCCGACCGGCTGTACTTCGAGCCCCTCACCGCCGAGGACGTTCTGGAACTGATCGCCGTGGAGCAGTCCCGCGGGACCCTTCTGGGCGTCATCGTCCAGTTCGGCGGCCAGACGCCCCTGAAGCTGGCCCAGGCGCTTGAGGAGGCGGGCATTCCCATCCTCGGCACCAGCCCGGACGCCATCGACCTGGCTGAGGATCGCGAGCGCTTCCAGCAACTGCTCCACCGCCTTCAGATCGCCCAGCCCGTCAACGCCATCGCCCGCTCCCGGGACGAGGCCTTCGCCGCCGCGCACAAGGTCGGCTACCCGGTGGTCATCCGCCCCTCCTACGTCCTCGGCGGCCGGGCCATGGAGATCGTCCGCGATGACGAGCAGCTCGAGCGCTACATCACCACTGCCGTCCAGGTGTCCGGCGACAGCCCGGTCCTGATCGATCAATACCTCTCCCGCGCCACCGAGGTGGATGTCGACGCCCTGTGCGACGGCGAGACCGTCTTCGTGGCCGGCGTGATGGAGCACATCGAGGAGGCCGGGGTGCACTCAGGCGACTCCGCCTGCTCCCTGCCCCCCTTCTCCCTGCGGCCGGAGACCATCGCCGAGCTGAAGCGCCAGACCGAGGCCATGGCCTTCGCCCTCGGCGTCCGCGGCCTGATGAACGTCCAGTTCGCCATCGAGGAGCCGCACTCCGACGCCCCGCGGATCTTCGTCCTGGAGGTCAACCCCCGGGCCAGCCGCACCGTGCCCTTCGTGGCCAAGACCATCGGCAAGCCCTTGGCGGCCATCGCCGCCCGCGTCATGGCCGGGGAGTCCCTCGCCAGCTTCGGCCTGGTCGAGACGCCCTACGACCACGTGGCGGTCAAGGAAGCCGTCTTCCCCTTCGCCCGGTTCGCCGGCGTCGACACGGTCCTCGGCCCCGAAATGCGCTCGACCGGCGAGGTCATGGGCCTGGACTGGCGGCGCGAGGGCGAGGGGCCGGGGCCGGCCTTCGCCCGCGCCTTCGCCAAGAGCCAGCTGGGCGGCGGCACCGTGCTGCCCGCCACCGGCGCGGTCTTCGTCTCGGTCAAGGACGCCGACAAGCCCTGGATCGTCGAGCCGGTGAAGCTCCTGCTGGCGCGCGGATTCCGGATCCTGGCCACCGGCGGGACCGCAACCTACCTGGCCGACCAGGGCCTGGCGGTCGAGCGCGTGCGCAAGGTTCTCGAGGGTCGGCCACACATCGTCGATGCCATGAAGAATGGCGAGGTCCAGCTGGTCTTCAACACCACCGAGGGCAAGCAGTCCCTGGCCGACAGCTACGAGATCCGGCGCTCGGCCCTGATGATGAAGATCCCCTACTTCACCACCTCCGCCGGCGCCCTGGCGGCCGCCCAGGCCATCACCGCCATGGCCCACGGCCCCCTCGACGTCCGCCCCCTCCAGGACTACACCGCCTGACGGCGCGGGTAGGTTCCCAATTGCTCCCCCAAGGGGGAGCTGTCAGCGAAGCTGACTGAGGGGGTCAACGGCGGCGCAGCTGACCCCCTCCGGCCCGCTGCGCGGGCCACCTCCCCCTGGGGGCAGGGCTATCGCATATAGATTCCGCCTATAGAACGACTTGGCTGCGCAAGACTCGCTCGATCAAAAAACCGGGAACAAAACGGAATCGGTGACTGCCTCTTGGACTGCAGACGCTTACCAGC
>JADBYZ010000002.1 GCA_020402745.1 Phenylobacterium sp. | reverse complement strand
CGCCAACGCCCGATCTCGAAGATCACATGACAAAGGATGACCCATGCATGCCGGCCTCCTTCACCAGCATGCAGCTTGAATCACCCCATCACTGATTTGGGAATCCCTCCCGATTCACAGCGCAGGGAAACCGCTCTAGGTGACAGGCGTAGCAGGATCGGTCTCGGGTCCGTCGCCGGAAGTTTCCGCACCGTGGGCAGAGCCCGTCGATGTCGATGTAGGACGGCACGTTCGCCATGAAGGCAGAGAACCGACCCTCGTTTGAGACGCGCTGCCGAAGGGCTTCGGCATAGGCTGGATCGGCATTGCAGATCGCTCGTTGTCGGGCGTCCAGCTTGTCGGCGCGGGGCTGGCGCTGGTGGAGCGCGAACCGACCGTCGCTGTTCGGTCCATAGGGGCGGGCAGGTTTCGACAGGGGAGGCTCCAGACGGGCTCAAACTTCGCCCCATGTACCTGCCTCGCGGGCGGGCGGACAGGGCTCCTGAGGGCTCCTGAGGGGCTTGGCGCGGGGTGACGGTGCGCGTCCGGTGTCCGGTTCAGGCCGTCCAGTGAGCCCCATGCATGGGCGGCTTATGCGTCTTAGTTATGTCCCCCCGCGTTCCCCTCCCCCGGGTTGGCCTGGACTACAAACCCTCACTTGATCGTGGGGTGATAGTAAAACTTCTCCCTATAGGCCTTCGTCATGGCATAGCGCAGGAGTTGCCTATGCTGCTTAGGCACAATGAAGCTGTCATGGACTGGCAGTGTCGTGACGCCGTGTTCTTCCATTGTCGCCAGCACCGATACCGCGATGTCGCTATCTTCCCGTTGCAGCCGCAGGCCCTCGCCAATCCAGAAACGATCGGCAATCGGCGCTAGTCTCCGTTGGAAGGCGGCAAGGTACTCTTCCCAGGTAACGCCGGGCGGCAGCTTTTCCGCATCCCCATCCGCCATCTGGATAGCGCGCGGTTCGCCGTCATCGGTGGTCGTGTTCAGCATCCTGGCGAAGGTCGTCTTCCCAAGGTCCCGCGTCGGCGGAGAAGTCCAATCGCCAACTGTGTAGGCGTCGCCCTCTAGCTCCTCGTGGATACGGGCATAGAGGATCGAAGGGTGTAGCTGGCCGTAATCGAGTTCCGCCACCGCCTCGCCATCGATAGTCAGCAGCAGCCGTTCTCGTTTCGGCAAGCTCATCCACCAGCCGCCGTAGAGCCGTCCGCCGTGCCTCCAATCGTACTTGAAGAGCCGGACCAGGGACTTGCCCACAAGGTCGCCAGCGGGTGCGCGGTCCTCTTCCTCCAGGTGCATGGCGTCTACAATGCCGGGCGTGACACGCGCCCAAGCATCCTGCGGCAGTTCGATCTTGGCAGCTTCAATGCGCCGGTTGACGATTGCCAGCGTTTGGCGCGTCGTCTCCACGTCGATGGGCGGGTCGGTCGGGACGCCTGCTTTTCGATCCCGCAAGATCAGCACGTCACCCACCGTCCGCCGTATCGAGGCGTAGCTGATCCGACAATCCGCGAAGATCGTGCGCAGGGTCGGTGTAGCCCTCATGCGGGTCAGCCATCCGAAAGCCGTATCGTCCGGCCTCATGCGCCGCCCGCCCGCGCTACCCTCAATCAGGCCGCTCGTGAGCATGGCGTCCCGGAACATCGACATTGCCGACAGACTGAGGTGTGTGTTCGCATAGGCGTTCCGATTGAACGGCACGGCAAGAAAGCGCGTGTCATCCACCCTGTTGAGCGCGAGGCTCGCGAGGTTCGCCAGCAGCGTGGAGGCGGTCAGGACCCTGGACTTCGCGGCCTCGGGCTTTAGCGCCCGCTGCCGCGCCTCATGGGTCTCTGCTAGCGACACCACGCGGGACAGGAGCGCCGCGCCAGCGTCGCCCGCCAAGGTCCGCTCGGGGTCCAGGTGTCGGAAGTTCCGAAGCTCCTCACCCGTGAACTGTGCGCGCCGGAAGAGCTCGGCTGCGGACGGACGTGGCCTATCCGGCGTCTGGTCGTCGAGTGCCTGTGTCACGCGGCCTCAGGTGACAGTGCGCGATAGACTGACGCCCGCCCGATCCCCAGCCGCTTCGCGATGTCCGTGGGGCCGACGCCCTCGCCCGCGAGCCGCCGCACTTCCTCCACTGGGACAGACGGCTTGCGTCCCTTGTAGAGGTTCGCAGCCTTGGCCTTTGCGATGCCTTCCATCTGCCGCTCCTTGCGGATGTCCGTCTCGAACTCGGCAAAGCTCGCGAGAATGTTGAGCATAAGCCGGCCATCAGAGCGGGTGGTGTCGATGGCTCCCTGCTGTAGCGCCCGGAAGGCGCAGCCCTTGGCGGTCAGCCGGTCGATGATCTTGCGAAGATCGACAAGTGATCGTGCGAGGCGGTCAAGGCGGGTGACAATGAGCACATCACCCTCTCGCGCATAATCCAAGGCAGCCTCCAGTTGTTCGCGGCCCTCGGTGGTGGTGCCCGTCACCTTCTCCGAGAACACCTTCTCGCACCCTGCGGCACGAAGTTGCTCATCCTGGACTTCCAAGCTCTGTCCCGTGGAACTGACACGGGCATAACCGACGGTCGCCATTGCGGCCTCCTGTCTCAATAGGCTCTAGAGTTCGAGACTTAGCCCGTCCCAGAATCCCAAGTCAACCCTATTGGTACGCTTAAGGCGTCTCGCGTTGCTGTCTCGTGAGGGTATACCCAAATGAGGCGATGCCTTTTTTGACCGGAGGACGCTGACCGGCCCCCGATGGGGGCGACCCTTCTCCAAGAAGTCTCAGGTGGAGTCGCGCGACAGCGGGCCAAAACTAGGTCGTCGGGTGACTAGTTTTCATATGGTCCAAGGAAACGGACGCCGTTGAAATGAACGAGGTGGGTCGGCGCTTCTGAGACCCAGACTTCGGTTTCCCACGTAACCTCGGTGAGATACCTCGCCCTAACCGCCCTCGTCGGGAAAGGGGTGACGTAGACAAGCCCAGCCTTCGCGCCCCCGAAAAGGTGTTTCAATTTGTCTCACCGCTTTCCATCGACAGGGCCGTGACTGGCCACCGCCTTCGCAAGGACAAGCCAGCTTCTCTCGGTGTCGTAGATAATGACATCGGGCATACTCCCATGCCGATCCGTCTCCGCCTCGCATCCACCTGTGCGGAGTGCGGCGCGTCGAGTCGCCTAGTGACTTCCGGTTGGCTCATGGGCCCTATCTGGCGCAGAATCCGCCACCTTCATAGCGGTGTTGCTCGCGTCTTACTGTGGCGCGCAAAGAACCCGCGAGCCTCGGGCGGACGAGACTAGAGGCGGGGCCATCGTCAATCCAGAAAAAGAACGCACCACGAACGCTTGACCGCAAAGTGCCGGTTCCCCACCTATGGTCAGAGTGTTCAGAAAGAGGGGCCTTCAATGGTCAAGAAGAGCGACCGGTTCGTGGTGAACCATCCCGAGGGTTGGGCCGTGAAGGCTCCTGGCGCGAAGCGCGCTAGCCGCGTCTTCGATACCCAAGCCGAAGCTCATGCCGCAGCCCGGCAGATCGTGGCCAATGCAGGTGGTGGCGAGGTCGTCACCCAGGGGCGCGACGGCAAGTTCCGCGACAGTGATACGATTGCACCGGGCAATGACCCCTTCCCCCCTCGGGATATGAAATAGCACAATGGGCGAACCAACCTTGGATGCCTTCAGGCGGCGGCTCGGGCGACTTCTCGGGGTGGCCCTCGATTCGGCGGAAGAGGCCAAGCAGCAGCTTAACCTTCAGGCTGTGAAACACGGGGCCTTCGAGGGTTCAGCGCATCGCCATCAACGAGAGCACTTGGCGAAAGTCCAGTTTGTATCAGCGATGGAACTCGCGTTGGGTGAGTGCCGCAAGATGTCCGCCCGGGGAACGCTGACTGAGTGTGATTTGCTAGGAGCGGCATCGGAGTTGCTCGCCGCACACCGCGACGCGCTGGTGACACAGTTAGTGCCCGCGCCCGATCCGGCGTTCGCGTCCAGCGCATCAACCGGAGACAGTCGCGCTGACGTGGTGCGTGCGAACCTCATTGATCTGCAAGGCGAGGTGTTCCGAGAATACGAGCTTGGGATGTACACGCTGCCAGGTGATCCAAGCTCACCGGTCATAATCAACGTGGCGAATATCACCGACTCCCAAGTGGGGAACGTCCAGCAGTCCGGCGCTAACTCAGCCCAGCGGGGGAACGCAGAGTGAGCGTGGCCTTTCGCGACGCTTTTGATCGGCGTATTCAACGTCACGCCGAGAAAGCGTCCGGGCAGTTGGCCGAGGCGCAGCGCCAAGTCATGGCAGAGTCCTCCGCCCGAGGCCTGCTAAAGAGCGGCCCCCGCCTAGAACAGCGGGCACAGGTCCGCAATGAGCACCTCGCGGATTTGGCTGATTGTTGCCCTTCCGAGGTGATGGGCTTGCCCGGCGACGTAACCTCTAGCTGGAACGAGCATGGTCATGTCATCCGGGGTTCCTTGGCCGATTTCATGAAAGAAAGCCGAGCACCGGTCCTGTCTGGCGGCGCTCAAAACGGGGCTGCCGCAGAAGACGCCCTAGCCGAAATCCTCGATAGAGGTGATGCCTACCCGCTGGCAGAACTATATGAGTTCGGTTCAGGCGTATGGCGGCCCCGCTTGCCACGTGAGGAGGTTTCTGTGACCAGCAACACCGTCAACGTGGGCGATGGCGCGACCGTTGGAAACATCCAGCAGGCGGGAAACCATGCCCATCAGCAGAGCGCCAACATACTGGATATTGGCTCCATGCAGCAGGCGTTAGATGCGTTTGATCGGGCTGCTGCCGAAGTGGACCTTAGCGAGCAGGCTAGAGCCGCGATCCGCGCGGAAATCGAGACGATCCGGCCCCAGCTGAGCAAGCCCGCGCCTAGCGCCGTGATCGTGAGAGAAAGCCTGAAGTCCCTTCGCAACATCGTTGAGGAAGTAGCGGCAGGCGCATTGCTGACACCCCAGTTTGGCGAGTTGATGGCCGCAGCCCTTCCGTTGATTGGAGCCGCATAGCCCTTGCGATCCGGTCCGAGACTGCTACAAACGACAATCTCACCTGTAACATTCGGTCAGAAAAAACCCTGGAAAAACAAGGGGTGTTTCGATTCCCCTCGGCTCCACCAGGAAGCTCTCCTCGAGATCAACTCCCGGCGATGTAGGCCTTCAGGCCGTGCGCCTCGGCCTCGACCTCGGAAATCTTCCATTTCACCAGGTCGCCGATGGAGACAATGCCGACCAGCCGCCCGGCCTGGACGACCGGCAGGTGGCGAAACCGCCGGTCGGTCATGCGTGAGAGCAGCGAATCCAGGGTTTCGCCCGGCTCTGCGAACACCACGTCCGCCGTCATGTAGGCGGAAACCGGGCGCGAGGTGACCTTGCCGTCGCCGCCCGCCACCGCCCGGACGATGTCGCGTTCCGAGACAATGCCCACCACGCGATCACCCTCCGTCACCACCAGGGCGCCGATACGTTTGGAGTGCAGGAGCTCGGCAACCCGGCCGACCGTATTTGTGGGCGCGACGGTGAACACCGCATCGCCCTTGGCCCGAAGAATCTGTGAGATCAGCATAAAGCGCCCTCCGTTCCCGTCCCAGACCGTGGAACCTTCGCCCAGGTCCGAGGCCAAGACAATTCAACGAATCGTTAAACACGACCCGGGAACGAGACCGCCTGGCGGCCCGGGAGGGACTCGAACCCCCGACCTTCGCTTTAGGAAAGCGCTGCTCTATCCTGCTGAGCTACCGGGCCTGGCCGGGCGGAGCGATGCCACGGGCTGCGCCCGGCGCCAAGCCCGGAAAGGCGGAGGCCCTCAGGCCGCCGCCCTTCGCGCCGCCAGGGCCGCCTTGGTGGCGTCGTACCGCGCCCGGGTGATGTTGTAGCGGGCGTAACAGACGGCGGCGATGAGGCCGGGGATGGTGGCGAGGACCCCATCCACGAAGACGAGGTTGTAGAGAACCTCGTCAGGCACTGTGCCCGGCTTGGCCTTCGGCGGGAAGCTGATCACCCAGAGGGCGAACCCGGCCAGGGCGGCGCCCAGGGCCTGGTCGATCTTGGCGGCGAGGTTACGGGTTGAGTAGAGGACCCCTTCCTGGCGGACCCCATGGGCGAGCTCGTTCTCGTCGGCAATGTCGGCGAGGGCGGACATCACTGTGATGCTGAGCACGCTGGCGCCGGCGTTCCCCACCGCCGAGAAGGCGATGAGCATGGGCGTCAGGCCCGGCGTCTCGGCGCTCAGGACGCCCGTCAGGCCGAGGATCATGGGGACGGCGGGGCCGATCGAGAAGACGATGGCCCAGATGATCATGTTCAGCCGCTTGTCGAGGCGCCGGTGCATGCGGGCCGCGAACAGGAAGCCGGTGGCGTAGCCAACGAAGCTGCCGATCACGAACCACTTCAGCTGCTCGCTCGTGAGACCCCAGAAGAAGGTGTTGACGTAAAGGTTCAGGCCGCTTCTGACGCCAATCATCATCGACAGGAAGAAGAACGCAATGAGGAGCCACATGTAGTTCCGGTTCCCAAGAGCCTTTCCTACATCCTTGAGGAACTCCAGGGGGCTGAACCGCGGAAGTTGTTCCGGCGCCTTCGGGAGACGGGCGATCTGGTCTCGGGTAAACCAGGCCGAGGTGAGCAGCAGGGCCATCGCCGCAAGTCCACATGCAACCGCAAAGGGGCCATAAGGTTCAGGATTGAGGAGGCCCCTCGGATACTCGGGGGTGGCCTTGAAGACGAAATGGAGCGCCAGGAAGTTCATGCCCGCCCCCCCGCCCAGGTGAAGAAGTTGTTCCAGCTCAGCACCTTAGAGCGTTCGATGTAGTCGCTGGACAACTCCCCGCCGAGGGCCAGGTGAGGCGTGTTGAAGAGGCTGATCGAGACCCGCATGAAGCTCACCGACAGGGCGAACCAGAGGAAGAGGACCAAGTCGGAGGCCCCTGGCGGCGGATTGAAGACCGCGATGACCGACAGGGCGATGGGGAGCGGGGCGAGGAAGAGATAGCCGTGGCGCCGGCCGAACCGGCCGCGGGTACGGTCTGACAGGGATCCGATGACGGGATCCGCAAAACCGTCGAAGATGAGGCTGGCGGAAACCGCAAGGCCGGCGAGGACGGCGCTCAACCCCAGGATCTGGTTGTAGTAGAGCATGGCGTAGGAGCCGACCGTGGCGAGGATGATGGAGTCGCCGACGGATCCGATCCCGAAGAAGAACTTGGTGCGAAGCGGCAGCCGGTCGACGGTGTCGGCCTGGGCGCTGGACATGAACTCACTCCCTGAGAATGGACCGCGACCCGGTTCATGGCCAGGGCGTCGGGAACGCTCGAAATCACCCTACTGCGGCTCCCACCCCCGCCGCACCCGCATCCAAAGGGCAGAACGCCGTAAGGTCAACTGACCGGACGCCGCGCTTTCACCTTCTCCGGGCGGAAGCTAGGATGCGGCTCCAGATTCTGCAGCGCCCGGAAGGACCCTTGATGACCCAGGCCGCGCCCTTCGCCGTCGACGGCCCCCTGGCCCCTCCCCTCGCCCGGCTGCTCGCCTACTGGGAGGGCCTGAAGCGCGGCCAGGCGGAGGTTCCGTTCTGGGACGACCTTTCGGAGATCAAGATCGAGGCCTCGGGCGCGGAGACCTTCATTCTGGATGTCTTCAGCCGGCCGGAACGTTTCCGCTTCAACGACCTGGAGGTCGCCCCCCCAGCGGTGCAGAGCGACCTGCTGCTCGGGCTCTTCCTCGATGACGTCGACCTGCCCGAGGTCTTCACCCTCCTCCGCGCCCAGGCTAGCGCGACAGTGGAGCTGATGCGGCCCACCCTCTATGCGGCGGGAGGCGGCCAGCGTCTTCTCCTGCCCGCCTGGGGCGAGGGCGAGGTGCGCATGCTGGTCGGCGGCCTGGCGAAGGGCTAACCGCCCGCCAGGACCTCAATCCGCACTCCGGGCCTCAGGCGCCGGATATCGGCGCTGCGGGCCATGCCGGAACCGGGCGACATCAGGGTCGCCGAGGCGGCGGCGACAGCGGTCGCCAGCGCCTGGCGCGGCGGGCGACCCCGGGAAAGCTCCCAGACGAGGCCCGCAAGGAAGCTGTCCCCGGCGCCCACTGTGGAGACCGGGGTGATCGGCAAGGCGGGCGCGTGGGCGGCGAAGCCGGCGCCGACCAGCAGGGCGCCCTGGCGCCCGAGGCTCAGGGCCACCCAGGCGGCGCGACCGTCATCGATCAGCCCGCGGGCGGCGGAGAGCTGCGACGAAAGATCCGGCAGGTCCCGCCCGAGGCACTGCTGCAACTCCCGGAGGTTGGGTTTCACGAGCCAGACACCGGCCTCCAGTCCGGCCCCGAGCCCCTCGCCCGAAGCGTCCAGGGCGAGCTTCACGCCCTGGCGGCGCACACGCGCAGCTAGACGGGCGAGGCGGGTCGGATCCATGCCGGCCGGCAGGCTGCCGCTGACCACCAGGACGTCCGGAGCAGGCGACAGGTCCGCCAGCGCCGTCTCTAGGGCGCGGACCTCGCCGGCCTTCAGCTTGGGGCCTGGAAGGACGAAGCGGAACTCCGCCCCCCTCGAACGATCGAAGACGGTGAAGCTCTGACGGGTTTCACCGGCGATCGGGACCACCAGGGCGTCCAGGCCCTCATCGGCGAGGCGGGCCTGGAGGGCCTGTCCGGCCGGGCCGCCAAGGGGCAGGATGCAGGTCGCCCTCCCACCCAACCGGCCCAGGACCCGGGCGACGTTCACGCCGCCGCCGCCCGCATCCTGTCGGGCGACGTCGCAGCGCAGCTTGTTCTCTGGCTCGACGATGTCCACGCCGGTCTGGAGGTCCAGGGCCGGATTGAGGGTCAAGGTCGCCAGGACCGGTGCAGGTTTGGCCTTCGTCACGCTCACGCCTCCTGGCGACGCCCGCGACCAGATGGACCCGAACCCCCGATTCCCGCCAGAGCCTGTTCCTTTCAGACGGAACGTCTAAAGGGACAAAACAGACTTTCGTTTCAATATGTTAGATCATGTTTCGCTCTGATAACCGGTTCCCACTTATCGGAACATGATCGAGCGGGACGCCCTCAGAGGATGCCGGGCGCCCGGAGCCAGTCCTTGATGTCGTGGTTGGAGACCTTCAGCAGGTCCTTGGGGATCTCCGCCAGGATTCGCCCACGCGCCGTATCCGAAAGCCGCTCGCGGATCGCCTTCAGGAGGCGCGGCGGGGCGGCGAGGACAAGGTGTTCGTATTCGCCCTTCCCCGCCTGCGTGTTGAGAAGCTCGGCGAGTTCCTTGGCGAAGGCCTCCCGACGACGATCGGCCAGGTCATGCTGGCCGGTCCCGTGCCGCATGGCGGTAGCGCTCTCGAACGACACGCCCGGCGGCCCCTGGTGATGGTGCACGGCTGGCGGCTTCATCTCGCCCAGGGTGACAGGGTCGGCGTGATCGCGTTCGCGCTCGATCCAGCGCGCACCGCCGCCTGCCGCGACCAGAATGCGGGTGCGTTCGGAAGCCGTCATTTCGGAATCTCCGTCTCCCGGGCCGCAGGGGCGCCCGGACTGGGTTCAGAGAAGGCCGCCGTCTCACCCGGGGGCGTGACGTTGGGCGGGATCGGGCGGTGGCAAGCCGTCAGGGTGATCATGACGACGAGGACGGCGCCTACCGCCAAGGGGCCTTGGGCGTGCGTCCTGCGCGCCTTGCAAGCGTTGCGTCGAACAGGGGAGGCCACCATGGCTGTCGTCTCCGTGAGCGGGTCCAAAGACCATGCCCCCGGCGCCGTCGCCTTGATCTGCCGCAAAGGGCCGGGGGTCAGGGCAGAGGCAGGCTGTCCAGCCAGGCGGCGATGTCCTCGACGTCGGCGTCCCCCATCTTCAGGGGCGGCATGTTGAAATGCCCGGTCTCATCGATCTCCGTCAGCCGGGCTCTCAAGCTGTGGGCCCGGAAGCGCGCGGCGAGGCTCGTGAAGGAGGGCGCCTGGCCAGGCTGGGCCTCGCCAGTGATGGCGTGGCAGGTTCCGCACTGGGCCTCCGCCAGGAGCTGTCCCCTGGCGGCCGAGGGGGCGTCTTCACCCGCTGTCGTGGCGCATCCGGCGAGGGCGAGGACCAGGGCGCCGGGAAGGAGGATGGCGGCGATGTGTCTCATGGCGTCAGGTCTCCTCGGCGCCGGCGACAAGTTCGCCGATCCGCCGGATCAGGGATTCACGCGCCTCAGGCGGCAGGCCCTCCAGGCGCTCGTTGAGATCGAGGATCAGCTGGGCCCGGGCGTTGTGCCAGTCGGGGGTAGCGGCGAGGCCTGGGGCGATCCGCGGCGTCGGGACGGGCCCGGCCTCCGCGCCGGCCAGCGTCAGGCGATAGGCCTGGTCCACCTGGGGAATGATGATCCGCTCCCGGGGCGTCCCCGCCTCGGCCAGACGCGTCGCCAGCCCCTCCAACGCCGGGGGCTCGCCATGGTCGAGGAAGACCGACCCGCGTATGGGCCCACGGGCGCGGGCCCACTCCACAAGGCCGGCGGCGTCGGCATGGCCGGAATAGACCTCGATGCTGCGGATGCGCGCCCGGACGCGGAACTCCTCGCCCTGGATCCGCACGCGGCGGGCCCCATCGACCAGCAGCCGGCCGAGCGTGCCCACAGCCTGGTAGCCGGTGATCAGGACGGTGGCCTCGCGGTTCCAGAGCAGGCGCTTGAGGTGGCGGCGCACCCGGCCAGCGTCGCACATGCCGCTGGCGGCCATGATGACGTGCCAGCCCCGGAGCTGTTCCAGCCGGTCGCTGTCCGCCGGGTCAGGTGTGAACTTGAGCCGCCCAGCCGTATGGAGGGAGGTGAAGGGATTGATGCCGGTCGCCCGGTTCCAACCCCTCTGCCGGAAGACCTCCGTCACCTCCGCGGCCATGGGCGAGTCCAGGAAGATGTCGGCCTCGGGCGCCTGACCCTCATCCATGATGGTCATGATGTCCGCCAGCAGTTCCTGGGAGCGCTCGACGGCGAAGGCGGGGATCAGCAGGGGCCCGCCGGCGGCATGGGCGGCCTTCAGTTCCTCCGCCAGCAGGGCGCGGCGGTCCTCGGGAGTCACCCGGGGCCGGTCCCGGTCGCCGTAGGTGGACTCCAGGATCAGGTGATCGACCCCCGAGGGCCCCTCCGGATCGGGCATGTAATCCCGCCCCCCCGGACCCAGGTCGCCGGAGAAGAGCAGACTTACCGGCCCGTCACCGCCCTCGGCCCGGACCTCGACGGAGGCGCCGCCGAGGATGTGGCCGGCCTCCCACCAGACCGCTTCAAGCCCGGGCAGAACCTCGATGGTCTCGCCCAGCCGTACCTTGACGAACTGCTCCATCACACGGCGAGCGTCGGCCTCGGTGTAGATCGGCTCGACCATTTCCCGCCCACGCCTCTGGTTACGGCGATTCAGGTGGCGGACCTCGCTTTCCTGGATGCCGCCGGCGTCGGCCAGCATGATGCGACACAGGTCCCGGGTCCCGGCCGTGGCGTAGATGGGGCCGGAGAAACCCGCCTTCATCAGTTTTGGCAGGAGGCCGGAGTGATCGATATGGGCGTGGGTCAGGAGCACGGCGTCGATCCGTCGGGAATCGAACGGAAAGGGCTCGTAGTTCAGGGCCTTCAGGGTCTTTGAGCCCTGAAACATCCCGCAGTCCACCAGCACCCGGAAGCCGGGGCCCGACAGCTCTGCGCACGAACCGGTGACGCAACCCGCCGCGCCGTGGAAGAGGAGATCAAGCGTCATGGCGCAGCCTTGGCTCCTCGCCGGCCCCGCGCCAGCGACCGAGAGAGCCTATCCGAGTTGGAGCCCCTCGCAACTCTAGGTAGTTGCCCGTAGGGGACCGCCCCGGATAGGCCCGGGGTCCGCCGAGGCCTAGCCTGAATGCGTTGACCCTTGGGAGCGACGCCATGGCCCTCGCCTATGATTACAATGAAGTTCACTTCCCGCCGATCCGTCAGCGGAACAGCGAACCCGTGAACGCCTTGTTCCGCATGGGTTTGACCATGGCCTTCGCCAAGGATGAGGAGATCTACGGCCAGGACGAGAGCGCCGACCTTATCTACAGGGTCCTTGAGGGCGCGGTGCGCACCACCCGGGTGATGGCCGATGGGCGGCGGCAGATCGGTGAGTTCTACCTCGCCGGGGATTTGTTCGGCCTGGAGACGGGCCCCCGCCATCGCTTCTCGGCTGAAGCGGTCCGTGACAGCGTTATCCTGGTCATCAAGGCCTCGGTGCTCCGCTCCTCCGGCGGAGAATTCGAACGCCTGGGCTGGGAGGCTACCCGTCAGGAGCTTGAGCGGGCCCAGGAGCACGTGCTCCTCCTCGGCCGCAAGACAGCCTGCGAGCGCGTCGCCAGCTTCCTGAAGGGCCTGTCCGACAAGTCCGGCGGCGACCTGGTGGTGGACCTGCCCATGGGACGCCAGGACATGGCCGACTATCTGGGCCTGACCATAGAGACCGTCTCTCGCATGCTCTCCCAGCTGCAGTCAGGACGGATCGTTTCCTTCTGCACCACCCGGCGGTTCCGGGTGGTGAACCCCGAAGGCCTTGCCCGGCTCGCGGATCAGGCCCAGTGAAGACTCGCCGGTCGTAACCGGCTCACGGCCCAAGCGGGCCAAAAGGAGGCGACATCATGAGTTTCCGGTCCCTGCTCGTCCACGCCCAGCCCGGCGAGGCCTCCAAGCTCCGCACGGAGGCGGCGGCGGCCCTGGCCATCAAGCTGGACGCCCTCCTGATCGGCCTGGGCGCCGAGGCCATTCCTCCCATCGCCGCCATAGACCCCTACGGGTTCGGGACGGCTCAGTGGACGCCGCTTCTCTATGAGCAGCAGACACGCAACCTGGAAGCGGCGCACGCAGCCTTCACCGCGCATGCGAAGGGCGCCCGCACCGAATGGCGCTCTGTCAGCGACCTGCCTACGCCCG
The DNA here is from genome assembly GCA_020402745.1 of Phenylobacterium sp. GTDB lineage: Bacteria > Pseudomonadota > Alphaproteobacteria > Caulobacterales > Caulobacteraceae > Phenylobacterium. Next base: position 82,787 of record JADBYZ010000002.1, on the reverse strand, counting down.
CCATGGCCCGCGTGGCTCGTGCTGTGGACCTGGTGGTCACGGGAGGTCCTGCCGGGGAAGGCGATATCTACACAAGGGTCAGCACCCCCGAACTCCTGATCAGTTCAGGCCGGCCCATACTGGTGGTCCCACCGCACGGCGGCCGTCTTGAGACCCGCCGGATCCTGGTGGCCTGGAAGGACACCCGCGAGGCCCGGCGGGCGGTGTCTGACGCCCTCTCCTTCATGCACATGGCCGACGAGATTCTAATCGTCGCCCTTGGCGACAAGGAGGACCAGGAGGCCCTGCACGCCCAAGCCGAGGACGTGGCCGGGATGATCGCCCGGCACAGTGTGGCAAGGCCGCGCACCCATGTGGCGATCGCGGGAGCCGACGACGTGCAGGCCGAGCTCCTCGCCCAGGCGGACCGCATGGACGCCGACCTGATCGTCTCGGGCGCCTACGGCCATAGCCGGGCGTACGAATGGGTCCTGGGCGGGGTGACCCGACACCTGCTCAATGCCTCCGAGCGGTTCGTCTTCCTCAGCCACTAGACGCCGCGCATTCCCACAGAGGGTCCCGGGCGGTAGGAGTCCGGGTCATGGACTCGGAGATTCAGAGAGAGATCGAGGGCGAGCCCGCACGGCGGCGATGGCTGGCCTATGGCCTCGCCGTGGCCGCCGTCATGGTTGTGCTGATGGCTCGGGTTGTCTTTACAACCCAGCCCACCCCGCGCCTGGACCTTTTCCTCCTCGCCCCGGCCCTCCTGGCGGCGGCGATTCCCGGCGGCGCCGGGCCGGTGATCCTCGCCTCCCTCCTCGGACTCGCCGGTTCCTTCGCCCTGACGGGCGGTCGCGCCCTGATGGACGGCGAGGAGATCCTCGGCCTGGTGCTCTACATCGCCGCCTCAGGCGCCCTTGCGGCGGCGGCCTGGCGCCTCAGGCGCATGACCGCCACGGCGCGGACCATGCTGGCCCTTTCGAAACAGAGGCAGGATCACCTCCAGTCCATCCTCGACACCGTACCGGAGGCGATGATCGTCATCGATGAGGCCGGGACCATCCGCTCGTTCAGCGCGGCGGCTGAGCGGCTATTCGGCTGGACTGCGGCCGAGGCGATCGGCTGCAATGTCACCCTGCTCATGCCAGACCCCTACCGGGCCGAGCACGCCCGATACCTCGGGCGCTATCTCGATACCGGCGAGCGGAAGATCATTGGGATTGGCCGGGTGGCGGTGGGCGTGCGCCGGGACGGTTCCACCTTCCCGATCGAACTGGCTGTCGGGGAGATGCAGAGCGGTCGGCGGAGGTTCTTCACAGGCTTCATCCGCGACCTCACCGAGCCACAGGCGGCGGAACGGCGGCTCCATGACATGCAGTCGGAGCTGATCCATGTCTCGCGGCTGACCTCCATGGGCGAAATGGCCTCTGCACTGGCCCACGAGCTCAACCAGCCGCTCTCCGCCATCGCCAGCTACATGAAGGGCTCGGTCCGTCTCCTGGACTCTGAAACCCCCGACCTGGACCGGGTTCGGTCCGCCCTGACGGCGGCTGGGGAGCAGGCGCTTCGGGCCGGCGAGATCATCCGCCGCCTCCGCGCCTTCGTTGGTAAGGGGGAGGCGGCCATGCGCATTGAGGCCCTGCCGAAGCTGCTCGAAGAGGCCGGGGCGCTGGCCATGACGGGAGCCCGGGACGCTGGAATCCGGCTGGACCTCAACCTTTCCCCGATGGTGGGCCCGGTGTTGGCCGACAAGGTCCAGATCCAGCAGGTGGTGCTGAACCTCATGCGGAACAGCGTTGAGGCGATGAGCGAGACCACGGTCCGAAACCTGACGGTGGAGGCGAACCCCCTGGATGGAGGATGGGCGGAGGTCCTCATCTGGGATACGGGTCCTGGACTCGCCCCCGAGATCCAGGAACGCCTCTTCCAGCCCTTTGTCACCTCAAAGGCCGACGGCATGGGGGTGGGCCTGTCCATCTGCAGGACCATCATCGAAGCGCATGGCGGGGAGCTCACCGCCCGGAACCGGCCGGAAGGTGGCGCTGTCTTCCGTTTCACGCTACGCACAGCGGATCTGCCGCTCTCAGACGAGACCGACGCATGAGCCCATCGTCCGCCCTCGTGCATGTCATCGATGACGACGAGGCTGTTCGCGCCTCCCTCGCCTTCCTCCTGGAGACGGCAGGGTTCTCTTGCCGCACCTGGGACTCGGCCTTCGCCTTCCTGAACTCGGGGGAAACAGCATCCAGTGACTGCATTGTCACGGACGTCCGAATGCCCGGTATGACCGGTCTTCAACTGGTGGCCGAACTCAACGCGAGGGCGGTAACCACGCCGGTCATCGTGATCACAGGACATGGCGACGTTCCCATGGCGGTCGAGGCCCTGAAGCGGGGAGTGGCCGACTTCCTCGAGAAACCCTTCGATGACGAGGCGCTGCTGGCGGCGATCCATGACGCGCTCAAGAAGGCTGCGAACAGCGCTCCGTCGCAGGGCGGCGGCGCCTTCTCCGCCATGCTGTCCTCTCTCTCACCCCGGGAAGGCGAGGTCTTGAAGGGGGTCGTGGACGGCAAGGCCAACAAGGTCATCGCCCGGGAACTCGGGATCAGCCCGAGGACGGTGGAGGTCTACAGGGCCAATGTCATGACCAAGACGGGCGCCAGAAGCCTTTCGGAGCTCGTCCGGATGTCAATTCTGGCTGGCTTCTGAAAGCTTGCGCTGGATCAAGGCCGGGCTTGCGGGCCAGGAGCACCCTGCCAGAGATCAGAAACTCCGGTCGGTGCATGCCCGCCAATTCCGCTCCGCCCCCGACTCTGCTGCTCGTGGACGATGACGTCGCGCTCCGGAGCGCCCTGAAGTTCGCCCTCGAACTGGACGGGTACAGGGTACAGACCTTCGCTTCGGGGGAAGCCCTGCTTGCGGCGGACCTTCCCGCCCGGAACGTCTGCCTGGTCGTGGACGAGAACCTTCCGGGCATGGGCGGGCTTGACTCTGTGGGGGCGCTGCGGGCCCGGTCTCAGGACCTACCAGCCCTGCTGATCACCAGTCACCCAGGGCCGGAGCTTCGACGTCGTGCGGGCCGCATGCGGGTGCCGATCATTGAGAAGCCCCTGATAGATGACCGCCTGATCCGGAACATCCGTTGCGCCCTTGGACAGACTCCCCCGACCTGAACCGCGCCGATTGCCTCGCCGGGGACGACTGCCTATAGCTGGCCCATGCCACGCCCAGCGGACGCCTGACCATGACGCCCACCGGCGCCCATCAAACCGACCCCCGGGCGCTCATCTCCCAGCCCGCCTATCGCCTCGCAGCCCTCGATCCGGACTTCCTGCTCGGCGAGAGCATGCGTGGGGTGCGCTTCCTGCTTGAGTACGAAAAGGCCGACCAGACCCTGAAGTCCTGGGGCGTCCGCTCGACCATCGTGGTTTTCGGCTCGGCGCGGGTGCGGGAGGATGACCCGGGCGAGAAGGGGCGCTGGTACGCCGAGGCCCGGGCCTTCGGCCGCATCGCCTCGGAACGGGGCGGCGCCCTGGATGGTCCAACCGGCGGCGGGCCCCGGAACAACGTCATCGCCACGGGCGGCGGACCCGGCCTGATGGAGGCGGCCAACCGGGGGGCGGCGGACGCCGGCGCCCCGACCATCGGGTTCAACATCTCCCTGCCCCACGAGCAGTTCCCCAATCCCTGGATCACGCCGGGTCTCGCCTTCAGGTTCCACTATTTCGCCATGCGGAAGATGCACCTGGCCATGCGGGCCAACGCCCTGGTGGCCTTCCCGGGCGGCTTCGGGACCCTGGACGAGCTGTTCGAGATCCTGACCCTCGTCCAGACGGGCAAGGGCCCCAGGGTGCCCATCGTCCTGTTTGACGAGACCTACTGGCGCGATCTCGTGCGGTTCGAGGCCCTCGTCGAGCGCGGCATGATCGACGCCGCCGACCTGCAGCTTCTCCGCTTCGCCAACTCGGCGGAGGACCTCTGGCGCGAGGTCAGCGCTGGTGTTCTGGCCGCCGAGGGCGGAGCGCGGCCATGACCCCCCGCCCGGAGCGCCGGTCGCCACTGCGTGAGCTCTTCAGCTTTCTGGGATCAGCCCTTGCGGGTCTTCGGGTGCTGGGACGGCGGCCCGAACCCCTGCCGGAAGTCCCGGCTACCAATGGCGCCGCCCCCCCGACGTCCGAGGCTGACGCTGCAGACAGAGCCTCGACGGCGGGAAGAGACTGAGGAAGTCCCCGAATGGCTAAGCTGAACCTTGGGTGCGGATTCGACCGTCGGGACGGTTTCGTCAACGCCGACAACTTTCCTGAGTGCCAACCCGACGTCCTCATGGACATCGAGGCTGCGCCCTGGCCGTTTGAGGACAACGCCTTCGAGTACGTCCTCATGAAGCACGTCCTGGAACATGTCGGCGCAGACTTCGCCGGTTTCCGTTCCGTGATGCGCGAGATTTATCGGGTCACGGCGCCCGATGGCCTGGTGGAGATTCACGTCCCGCACTTCCGGCATGACACCTATTGGTCAGATCCGACCCACGTTCGACCCTTCACCCTCCTGACCTTCGAGATGATGTCGAAGGCGAAGAACGACGAATGGATCGCCCGGAAGGCCAACTATTCGATGATCGCCTACGCGCTCGGGGTCGACTTCGAGGTGGCCCAGGCCAGCCAGGTCTATGACCCGCGGTGGCTGGAGCGGGAGCGGCTGGGCGAAGTCACCCGGGAAGAGCTTCGCACCTGGGCGGGCGAACGCTGGAACGTCGTCAAGGAGCTCCACGTCACCCTGAGGGCGAAGAAGCCCTTCGACCGTTAGGTCCCCTACTTGCGGGTCACCGAGAAGCGGGTCAGCTCCGTGCGCGGCGCCGACCATTCGGGGTCCAGTTCCGCCGCCTTGGTGTAGTCCAGCCAGGCCGACCTGAGGTCGCCAAGGCGCTCGTGCGCCAGGGCGCGGTTGAAGTAGGCCTTTGCGGGCTCGGCGACCCCCAGCTCCAGGGCCCTGTTGATATCGGCGAGGGCGGCCTCCGGGGCCTTGAGGCCGATCCGGGCGGCGCCGCGATTGACCAGGGCCTCCCCCATTGTGGGGTCACGCTTCAAGGCGGCGTCGAAGTCCCGGACGGATGAGGCGTACTCCTGGCGGCGGAGCTTGAAGACGCCGCGATTGACCAGGGTGCCCGCGCGGTCCCGCAGATTCAGGCCTTCGGTCTCCAGGGCCAGGGTGCAGAGCTCCTCGAACTTCTTGTCCACTTCGCCGGTCATGGCGGCCTCAGAGCAGGCCTGGGCGAAACCTCCGCCAAGAACCGTGATCGCCGCGTGGCCGGAACCGGCCGCTCCCATCACCAAGGCTGCACCGATCGCGGCGCAGGTCCAACGATACCGCATTACTGGCTCCAAGGCTGAGGGCGACCTAAATCCGGGAGCGCCCGATCTCCCGCCAAAGGATATAGGTGCTGCTGGCCGCCACCACCATGGCCCCGATCAGGGTCAGAATCGCCGGCGTCTCGCCCCAGACCAGGAAGCCGATCAGGCCCGCCCAGACCAGCTGGGTGTAGTCGAAGGGGGCCACCACGGCGACAGGCGCCCGGCGGATGGCCTCGGTCAGCAGGAGCTGGCCGGTCCCCCCGATCAGCCCGGCCGCGACCAGCAGGGCGAGGACCCCCGGGCTGGGCATGACCCACCCGAAGGGCAGGCTGGCCAGGCCCACCGCTGTCCCGGCGAGGGTGAAGTAGAAGACGATGGTCGGACCGGGTTCCGTCCGGCTGATCTCCCGGATCGCGATCATCGCCCCTGCAGATCCTACCGCGGCGGCGATGGCGAAAAGGACCCCGACACCGACGAAATGGCGCGGATCAGGGTGGACCATGATCAGGACCCCGACGAAGCCCACGGCGACGGCGGCCCAGCGATGTAGGCCTACCGGCTCCTTCAGGATCAGGGCCGACAGGGCGACCATGAACAGGGGCGCCGAGAAGGAGATGGCGGTGGATTGTGTGAGGGGCAGGAGGCTCACCGCGGTGAACCCGCAGATCATGCCGGTCAGGCCGACCGCAGACCGGGTCAGGTGGGCCCCGGGCCGCCGGGTGCGCAGCACCCCGAACCCGGAGGTCCGCCAGATGTAGAGCATCACCGGGATGAAGGCGAAGGCGTTGCGGAAGAAGATGATCTCCAGCACGGGCACGCCGCGCTCGGCGCACGCCTTCACGATCGCCGCCAGCATCGCCATGAGGGCCATGGCGAGGACCCGCAGGAGGATGCCCAGGGCGGGGCTCTGGGCGACCGGGCGGGACGACGCAGCGTCCACGGCGATGGGGGCCGGCTCGGTCACGGTTCAGGTCCGCAGAAGGCCTCAGCCCATGGGGTAGAGGATGTCCCGGGTGACAGCATCGATGGCCTTGAAAACTTCCGGCGACAGCACCACGTCGGCGGCGGCGAAGATGTCGTCCAGCTGGTCCTCGCGGGTCACGCCGACGATGGTCGAGGCGACGAAGTCGTGCTGCTTGGACCAGGCCGTGGCCAGGGTGACAAGGGACATGCCCGCCTCCGCCGCGATCGCCGACAAGCGCTCGGTGGTCGCCAGCGACTTCTCGTTGACGAAGCGGCGCGCCATCGCCCCCTGCCGGCCGCCGATCTCGAGATAACGGCTGAAACGCGCGCCGGCCGGCAGGGCGCCGCCGTTGTACTTGCCCGAAAGGACGCCGCCCGCCAGGGGCGAGTAGGGAATGGAGCTGACCCCTTCCTGCCGGCAGACCTGGGCCAGCTCGTCCTCGAAGCGGCGATTGTTCAGGCTGTGGTTGTTCTGGATCGTCTCGTAGCGGGCGAAGCCCTCGCGCTCGGAGGTTGAGAGGGCCTTCATCAGACCCCAGGAGGTCTCGTTGGAGCAGCCCAGAACACGCACCTTCCCGGCGCGGACGAGCTCGTCCAGGGTCTCCAGGGCGTCCTCGTAGCGTGCGCCATGGTCGGGCCAGTGGGTTTGGTAGAGGTCGACATAGTCGGCGCCCAGGCGGCGCAGGCTGTCCTCGATGGCCCGGGTGATGTTGTGCCGGTCCAGCGCCGTCATGCCCGCCCGCTGGGAGCCCTTGATCCAGCCATGGCTGGGCCCGCACACCTTGGTGGCCAGGATGATCTCGTCCCGCCGCTTGGTCTTCATCCAGCGGCCGAAAATCTCCTCGGTCAGACCCGCCCAGGACTCCTGCGGCGGTACCGGATAGTTCTCGGCGGTGTCGAAGAAGTTGATCCCGGCTTCGAGGCTGCGGTCGAGAATCCGGAATGAGGTCTTCTCGTCCGCCTGGGAGCCAAAGGTCATGGTGCCCATGCAGATCTTGGAAACGACGATCGGGCTGCGGCCCAGACGTTGATGCTGCATGGCGGTCTCCCCTGACGCGGCGCGGGCCTGATCGCCCATCTGTCCGGAGCCCGGCTGATAAGCGCGCCCCTGCGGGGTGGCAAGCCTCGCAATCGCGGTCGGAGGCGCTAAGATACCTCCGGTTCCTGAGCGAGAGGGGCAAGGGCATGAGCGCGGACTACGGGGACAACCGGCCGGATCTGTCGGCCTTCTGGATGCCCTTCACGGCGAACCGCCAGTACAAGGACGCGCCGCGCCTCCTCGTTGAAGCCAGCGGCATGTACTACCGCACCATTGATGGCGACAGCGTGCTGGATGGCACGGCGGGTCTCTGGTGCTGCAACCTGGGCCACGCCCGGGAAGAGATCACCGAGGCGGTCTCGCGCCAGCTGGCCACCCTGGACTTCGCCCCGACCTTCCAGATGGGGCACCCCCTGCCCTTCCGCCTGGCGGCGGCCCTGTCGGAGTTCGCACCGCCCGGGCTGGACCGGATCTTCTTCACCAATTCAGGTTCGGAGTCGGTCGATACCGCCCTGAAGATGGCCCTGGCCTACCACCGGGCTCGTGGCGAGGGGCAGAGGGTGCGGCTGATCGGCCGGGAGAAGGGCTATCACGGCGTGGGCTTCGGCGGGATTTCCGTCGGCGGCCTGGTCAACAACCGCAGAACCTACCTCACCCTGCCGGGCGCCGACCACATCGCCCACACCTTCGATCCCGAGCGCAACGCCTTCTCCCGCGGCCTGCCGGACCATGGGGCGGAGAAGGCGGACGAAGTGGAACGGCTGGTCGCCCTGCACGGGGCCGAGACCATCGCCGCCGTGATCGTCGAGCCCGTGGCCGGGTCGGCGGGCGTCCTGCCGCCGCCCACGGGCTATCTCGAACGCCTGCGCGCGGTCTGCGACCGGCACGGCATCCTGCTGATCTTCGACGAGGTCATCACCGGCTTCGGCCGCCTGGGCGAACCCTTCGCCGCCCAGGCCCTGGGCGTCATCCCGGACATCATGACCACAGCCAAGGGCATCACCAATGGCGCCCTGCCCATGGGTGCGGTCTTCGCCCACCGGAAGGTGCACGACGCCATCGTCCAGGGCCCACCGGCGGCCATCGAGTTCTTTCATGGCTACACCTATTCCGGGCATCCGGTCGCCTGCGCGGCGGCTCTCGCCAGCCTGGAGATCTATCGGCGCGACGGCCTCTTCACCCGGGTGAAGTCCCTGGCCGGCCTGTGGGAGGACAGCCTCCACGCCCTCCGCGGCAAGCCGAATGTCATCGACATCCGCAATATCGGCCTGATGGGCGCCGTCGAGCTGTCGCCCCGCCCAGAGGCTCCGGGCGCCCGCGGCTACGAGGTCCTGGTCAAGGCCCTGAAGGCCGGGCTGCTGGTGCGGGCGACGGGGGACATTATCGCCCTCTCTCCACCGCTGATCATCAGCGCGGACGAGATCGGCAAGCTGTTCGAGATCCTGGGCGGGGTCCTCGACGGCGTCGGCTGAACCCGGGTCCGAGACCGGTCCACTACAGGTTGACATAAAGACATAAAGATATCTTTATGCGCTCATGTTGAGCGCCTCCCGCACCGTCGATGTCCTGCGCGCCGCCGGGGAGCCCTCGCGACTGAGGATCCTCGCCCTGCTGGCCCGGGAAGAGCTGGCGGTCCTGGAGATCTGCAAGGTGCTGGACCAGAGCCAACCCAGGGTCTCGCGGCACCTGCGGCTCCTAGCGGAGGCGGGCCTGGTGGAACGGTTCCCGGACGGCGCATGGGTGTTCTACCGCCCCTCTGGAAGGAGCGAGGCCCGCACCCTGGCCGACCAGGTGCTCGCCGCACTGGACCTCTCCGACCCTGCTTTCGCCCGGGACGTGGAACGGCTGGAGGCCGTCCGGGCCGAGCGCCGGGCGGCGGCGGACCAGTACTTCGCGCGCAACGCCTCGACCTGGGACGAAATCCGCTCTCTGCATGTGGCTGAAGACCGGGTGGAGGCCGCCATCCTGCGGGCCGCGGGGCCAGGCCCCTTCCAGCGCCTGGTGGACCTGGGCACGGGCTCCGGCCGGATGCTCACCCTGTTGGGGGACCGGGCCCGATCGGGCGTCGGGCTCGACCTGTCGCAGCAGATGCTCAACGTCGCCCGCGCCCGGGTCGAGGCGGCGGGCCTCGACGGGGTCGAGCTTCGGCATGGCGACATCTTCGCCACCCGCCTTCCGGAAGGGTGCGCCGACCTGGTGGTGGTGCATCAGGTCCTCCACTACCTGGGCGATCCTGCCGCCGCGGTGCGCGAGGCGGGCAGGCTGACCGGCCCGGGCGGACGCCTGGTCATCATCGACTTCGCCCCCCACGCCCTGGAGGTGCTTCGTGAGCAGCACCAGCACCGGCGCCTTGGATTCTCCGCCGCAGAGATGAAGCGTTGGCTGTCCGCCGCCGGCCTCCGCCAGGTGGAGCTGGAAACCCTGCCATCGGCCAGGACCGAGGGCCTGACCGTCTGTGTCTGGACCGCCCAAAGGAGCCCTGCATGACCGAACCCGCCCTTGGGCCCATCGCCCGCGCCGGGGCTGGCCTGGCCCAGCCGCCACGCGTCTCCTTCGAGTTCTCGCCGCCCAAGACCGAGGAGGCCGAGGTCGCTCTCTGGGAGGCGATCCGTCGCCTTGCTCCCCTGAACCCGGCCTTCGTCTCGGTGACCTACGGCGCCGGGGGCTCGACCCGCGACCGCACCCACCGGACGGTCAGCCGCATCCTGGCCGAGACGCAGCTGGCCCCCGCCGCCCACCTGACCTGCGTCGACGCCAGCCGCGCCGAGGTGGACGAGGTGATCCGCGACTATTGGGACGCCGGGGTCCGGCATATCGTGGCCCTGCGCGGCGATCCGCCCGGCCAGATCGGCGGGGTCTACCTTCCCCGCACAGACGGCTACCTGAACGCCACAGAGCTGACCGCCGGCATCCGCGCCATCGGCCCCTTCGAGGTGAGCGTCAGCCTCTACCCCCAGACCCACCCGGAAAGCGGGTCGATCGACCATGACATCGACGTGCTGAAGGCCAAGATCGATGCCGGCGCCACCCGGGCCATCACCCAGTTCTTCTACGACACCGACGGCTTCCTGCGGTTCATGGACCGGGTGCGCAAGGCCGGCGTCACCATCCCGATCTCGCCGGGCATCATGCCGGTCTCGAACTTCAAGGGCCTGAAGCGCATGGCTGGACCCGTCGGCATCCCCCTGCCCAGCTGGCTGGGCGCCCTGTTCGAGGGCCTGGACCGCGATCCCGAGACCCGACGCATGATCGCCGCCGGCGTCGCCGCCGAGATGTGCGTGAAACTGGCCGAAGAAGGCTATTCGGACTTCCACTTCTACACCCTGAACCGGGCCGACCTGGTCTACGCCATCTGCCGGATCCTGGGCCTCCGCGAAGGCGCCGCTTCATGAGAACCGACCGGGTCGCCGAGAGCGAGACCGACTTCAACCCTGAGCTCGCCCGGCCGGAGGCCTTAGCGAAATGAACCGCACTGACCGCATCGCCGCCCTCAAGGCCGCCGCCCGGGAGCGCATCCTGGTCCTCGACGGCTCCTGGGGCGTGATGATCCAGAAGCGCGGCCTGGACGAGGCCGACTACCGGGGCGACCGCTTCGCCGGGCATCCCGGCCAGCTGAAGGGCAACAACGACCTTCTCTGCCTGACCCGGCCGGACATCATCACTGAGCTGCACGACGCCTATTTTGGAGCGGGCGCCGACATCTCCGAGACCAACACCTTCTCGGCCACCACCATCGCCCAGGCGGACTACGGCCTGGAGGCGGCGGTGCGGGACATCAATCTGGAGGGCGCCCGCCTGGCGCGGGCCTCCGCCGACCGCTGGACCGCCGCCGAGCCGCACAAGCCGCGCTTTGTCGCCGGCTCCATCGGTCCCCTGAACAAGATGCTGTCCATGTCCCCGGACGTGAACGACCCCGGCGCCCGTTCGGTGACCTTCGAGGAGGTCTACCAGGCCTATCGCGAGCAGGTCATCGCCCTGAACGAGGGCGGCGTGGACCTCTACCTGGTCGAGACCATCACCGACACGCTCAATTGCAAGGCCGCCATCAAGGCCATCATGGACCTGGAAGACGAGGGCTATGAGCCCCTGCCGATCTGGATCTCGGGCACCATCACCGACCGGTCGGGGCGCACCCTTTCCGGCCAGACGGTGGAGGCCTTCTGGAACTCCGTCCGGCATGCCCGGCCCTTCGCCGTGGGCCTGAACTGCGCCCTGGGCGCGGACCTCATGCGGCCCCACATCGCCGAGCTGTCGCGGGTGGCCGACACCCTGGTCAGCGCCTATCCCAACGCCGGACTGCCCAACGCCATGGGCGAGTACGACGAGCAGCCCCACGAGACCGGGCACTCCCTGCACCAGTGGGCCGAGGACGGCATCGTCAACATCGTCGGCGGCTGCTGCGGCACGACGCCGGAGCACATCGCCCACGTCGCCCAGGCGGTGCAGGGCCTGCCCACCCGCAAGCCGGCCGAGCGCCCGCGCGCCATGCGCCTCTCGGGGCTGGAGCCCCTAGAGCTGTCATGAGGCCCACCTTCGTCAACATCGGCGAGCGGACCAACGTCACCGGCTCCGCCCGCTTCCGCAAGCTCGTGGCCGAGGGGAACTATCCCGAGGCCCTGTCCGTCGCCCGCCAGCAGGTGGAGGCCGGCGCGGCCATCATCGACGTCAATATGGACGAGGGCCTGCTCGATTCCGTGCGGGCCATGGCGACCTTCCTCAACCTGATCGCCGCCGAGCCCGACATCGCCCGGGTTCCGTTGATGATCGACTCCTCCAAGTGGGAGGTGATCGAGGCGGGCTTACGCTGCGTACAGGGCAAGGCCATCGTCAACTCGATCTCTCTGAAGGAGGGCGAGGCCGCCTTCCTGAAACAGGCCCGGGCCTGTCTGCGCTATGGCGCGGCGGTGGTGGTCATGGCCTTCGACGAGCAGGGCCAGGCCGACACCCTGGCGCGCAAGACCGAGATCTGCGCCCGGGCCTACCGGATCCTGGTCGACACGGTCGGGTTCCCCCCCGAGGACATCATCTTCGACCCCAACATTTTCGCGGTCGCGACCGGGATCGACGAGCACGACAACTACGCCGTCGACTTCATCGAGGCGACGCGCTGGATCAAGACCCACCTGCCCCATGCCCGGGTCTCGGGCGGGGTGTCCAATGTCTCGTTCAGCTTTAGGGGCAATGAGCCCGTGCGGCGGGCGATCCACGGGGTCTTCCTCTACCACGCCATCGCTGCAGGCCTGGACATGGGCATCGTCAACGCCGGCGACCTGCCGGTCTACGATGACATCCCGACCGAGCTGAGGGACGCCGTCGAGGACGTCATTCTCAACCGGCCCCGGCGCGACCCGGCCCTTTCCAATACCGAGCGGCTGGTGGAGCTGGCGCCGGCCTACAAGGGCGGGAAGTCCGAGGCCAAGGGTCCCGACCTGGCCTGGCGCGAGGCGCCGGTGGCCGAACGCCTCGCCCACGCCCTGATCCATGGGGTCACGGAGTTCATCGAGGCCGACGTGGAGGAGGCCCGGCTGGCCGCCGGCCGGCCCCTGGAGGTCATCGAAGGCCCCCTGATGGACGGCATGAACCGGGTCGGCGACCTGTTCGGCGCGGGCAAGATGTTCCTGCCCCAGGTGGTCAAGTCGGCGCGGGTGATGAAGCAGGGCGTGGCCTGGCTCCTGCCCTTCATGGAGGCCGAAAGCGCCGGCCAGGAACGCCAGAGTGCGGGCCGGATCCTCATGGCTACCGTCAAGGGCGACGTCCACGACATCGGCAAGAACATCGTCGGCGTGGTCCTGCAGTGTAACAACTACGAGGTCTTCGACCTTGGCGTCATGGTCCCGGCGGACCGCATCCTCGACGAGGCTGAGCGCCTGAAGGTGGACATGGTCGGCCTGTCCGGCCTGATCACCCCCAGCCTGGACGAGATGGTCTTCGTGGCCTCGGAGATGGAGCGGCGGGGCTTTACGATGCCCCTGCTGATCGGCGGGGCGACCACCTCCAAGACCCACACGGCGGTGAAGATCGCCCCGGCCTATCCCTCCGGCTCCACCACCTACGTCCTCGACGCCAGCCGGGCGGTCGGGGTGGTCTCTTCCCTGCTCTCGCCGACCGACCGGGAGCGCTTCACCGCCGAGACCGCGGCCGAGTACGTCCGGGTGCGCGAGCAGTTCGCGCGCAGCCAGGACACGCGGGGCCGCATGACCCTGGCCGACGCCCGCAAGCGCCCCTTCGCCACCGACTGGCGCCGGACAGTCCCGCATAAGCCCTCCTTTACGGGGCTCCGGACCTTCGAGGACTGGGACCTCTCCGACCTCGCCGAGCATATCGACTGGACGCCCTTCTTCGCCAGCTGGCAGCTCTTTGGCCGCTTCCCGGCGATCCTGGAGGATGATGTCGTCGGCCAGGCCGCCCGCGACCTCTATGCCGACGGCCGGCGGATGCTGGACCGCATGATCCAGGGCCGCTGGCTGACCGCCAGGGCGACGGTCGGATTCTGGCCGGCCAACGCCGAGGGCGACGACATCCTCGTCTACGCCGACGAGGCCCGCACCGAGGTCGCCGGGCGTTTCCACACCCTGCGCCAGCAGATGGTCCGCAGCGAGGGCGACCGGGCGAACCTCGCCCTCTCCGACTTCATCGCCCCCGTGGGCGGCCCGCCGGACTGGCTGGGCGGCTTCGCTGTCACCGCCGGCCATGGCGAGATCGAGATGGCCGAGCGTTTCCGCCGGGACGGCGACGACTATTCCGCCATCCTCGCCACCTCCCTCGCCGACCGGCTAGCCGAGGCCCTGACCGAGGCGCTCCATCGCCGGGTCCGCACCGAGCTCTGGGGCTATGCCCCGGACGAGGTCTTCGACATCGAGTTCCTGATCGGCGAGACGTACCGGGGCATCCGGCCGGCGGCGGGCTATCCGGCCCAGCCGGACCACACCGAGAAGGCCGAGCTCTTCCGCCTGCTCGAGGCGACCCCCCGGACGGGGATCACCCTGACCGAGAGCTTCGCCATGGACCCGCCCTCCAGCGTGTCCGGCCTCTACTTCAGCCATCCGCATAGCCACTATTTCGGGGTCGGCCGCATAGACCGCGACCAGGTCGAGGACTATGCCCGCCGCAAGGGCTGGGACCTCGCCACAGCCGAGCGTTGGCTGGCGCCGATCCTCAGCTACGCGCCGGCGGGGTGAACTTGCAGGCGAATGAAAACCGGGGCCCTCGATCAGGGCTGCTGACTTCACGCCCGTAAAGCTTGTAGCGCGAGCTATACGAAGTTCGACTGTCGACAGTACATGCGAGATCACCGAGGTCGACTCGACGTAGACGCGCCATAGGCCGGGACTCCGGGGGACAGATCGATGGGGACGGGATGGAACCGACTGGTCGTGCTGACGGTTTTGGGTCTGATGACCCTAGCCTACGCACCATCTGATGCCTTGGCGGCTTCACTCGACTCTTCAAGCGATTCCGCGTTGGGTTGCCAACCCCGGGACCAGATGCGCTTTGCACGGATTTGGATCCTGGCTGGACAAAGCCAGGCGACCACGTTTGGCATGAATCCGAACACGGTTCCGGCGAGCTGGAAACTCGATCCCGGCGTTCACATCTGGGTGAGCGGCCCTGAGCCAGCGTCCAGCCGTTGGGAAGTGTATCGCCCGGGGGTCAACTCCGCTCCCAGAGGACAGTGGGGACCGGAACTGCAGCTTTCGGCGCGACTGCGGCGGGGGAATCCGACAACGCAACTCTTCCTCATCAAGCACGCTCCCGGGCAAACAGGGGCCGCCTTCGACCCAGGTGAGAACGACTGGAGTCCCCTGAGCCAGGGCGAGGCGTGGACCCGCCTGGATGGCATGGTCAATGCGGCGCTTAAAACATGTGACGGCCGGGTGGATGCCATTTTCTGGATGGGTAATCACAGCGACGGTCTGAGGCAGGAAAAGGCTGAACGTGTCGGAGCGAACATGAAAGCCTTGATCGATCTCAGCCGTTTGGAATGGGGATCACAGATCAAGTGGGTGGTAGGTTTGCCGGACGATACAGCGCCCTATGCGACAACTGTCCAACGCGAGCTGAGAGCCCTTGCAGCCTCTGAGCCGAATGTCGTGATCTTCGAGACCGCCGATTACGAAACCCAGGAAGACGGGTTGCATTACAATACAAGGTCCGTGCACCGGTTGGGCGATGACTTCTTTGAGACTTGGACGGCGCTCACTGCAGGGAAGTAGGCGTTCGCAGGCTCCGGGGCAGAAGCGATGTCCAAATGATGGTCAGTGCGGTCTACACCCGCCGCAAGGGCTGGGACCTCGCCACGGCGGAGCGGTGGCTGGCGCCGATCCTCAGCTACGCGCCGGAATCCTGACCGCGGAGCCGGTTAAGGGGGTCAGCGTCGGGTCAGCCTTCGCCTTCGGCCATCGCCGGGGAACCGCAGGCCATGCAGTAGCGGAAGAAGGCGAACTTGCGGGTCTCGCAGGCGGTGCAGTGGTTGTAGAGGCACAGGCCGCAGTGGACGCAGAAGTCGAGCTGGGCGCCCTCCACGGTCGGCAGGCCACGGTCGCAGCTAGGACAGGTGCGGGCGGCGATCTTTTTCAGGGCCTCGTCGTAGACGATGGCCCGCACCCGTTCGGGCTCGGCCTTCTTCTCGTCAGCCTCGCGCCGGGCGAGGTAGGCGCGCATGGAGCGGATCAGGAAGTGGCCGATGACGATGGTCAGCAGGATGCCCACCCCGGACCGGACGTATCCGCCGTAGTCGGGCAGGTAAGGCGCCAGCTCGACGAAGAAAGCGAAGGCGGAGAAAAGGATGAAGCCTCGCTTGAAGGGCCAATAGTCGCCCCGGGGTCTGTGAATGAGCATCCAGGCCGAAATGCCCAGCAGGGGCAGGGTCAGGGCCAGGCGCATCAGGAAGACCTTGAGGTCCTGGAGGAAACGGGCCTGCTTGTAGGCGGGCTCTGCTGCGGTCCGCAGGGCCTCGAGGGCCTTGTCGGCGGCCTTCTCCTCCCGGTTCAGGCTGGTGACGGCGTCGGAGGCGGCGTCGGCTTCGGCGCGGGCGGCGTCCTGGGCGGCCTTCAGCCGGTCGAGCTCGCGGGTGCGCGCGATGAGTTCGGCGTCCTGGCCGCCATCGCCGGTGGCGGTGCGCGTCTTCACCCAGTTGTCGAAGGCCTCGCGCGCGGAGGTGTAGGTCTCCGTCGCCCGGTCCCGCTTCTCCCCCGACGCCTCGAGCCGGGGCAGGAGGTCGGATCGCTCGGTCTCGAGCCGCTGCTTGGCCGCCTCCAGCTCAGCCTGCCGTCCAGCCGGCATGAACTGTTCGATTGTCACCCGACTGGAGACCTTGGGCAGGTCGCCGATGACCAGCCCGCCGAAGCCGATCAGGAACCCGGCCAGCACGATCGAGACCAGCCAGTTCAGGACCTGGAACAGGCGTTCCCGTGATCTTTGTCCCTTCATTCCGCATCCCCTCTTCCGGGCTCGCCGATCAGGGCCAACCATTCCGCTTCCGTCAGCACGGTAAGACCAAGTTCGGCCGCCGTCTTCAGTTTTGAGCCCGCGCCCGGACCGGCGACAACGATGTCGGTTTTCTTCGACACGGACCCCGCCACCTTGGCGCCGAGGGACTCGGCGCGGGCCTTGGCCTCGTCCCGGGTCATGCGCTCCAGGGCGCCGGTGAAGACCACGGTCTTGCCGGCAACGGCGGTGTCCTGGCGCGGACGCTCGGCGTCGCCTTAGAGAGCGGTCACCAAACACGCCTCCAGGCGAGCGTTTGTCGGGAAACCCTCAACAAGCTATTCGAGGTCCATGAGCGAAGCCCTGACAGAGGACGCGGCGCTGAAGCTGCTCAACCCTGAACCCGGGTTGGTCATTTTGATGTGCGGCGTTGCCGGGAGCGGCAAGACCAGCTTTTCCACAAAACTGGCCTCAAAAGGCTTCACGCGCCTGGCAATCGATGAAGAGATCTGGGGCCGCTTCGGTCGATATGGCCTCGACTACACGCCAGAAGACTATCCGGGCCACGTGTCTGCCGCACGAGACGCGATAAAGGACGTCCTACTTCAGCTACTCGCCAGGAGACAGCCGGCGGTCGTGGACTCAAGTTTTTGGAGTCGGGCCCACCGCGACAGTTACAAGGAGCTAATAGAAAACGCGGGCGGCGCATGGCGGCTTGTCTATCTCCGTGCGCCTGAGAACTTGCTCCGTGAACGTCTGGAGGAGAGAGGCCGGAGGTTCGATGCGAACGCGGCGTTTCCCATTGGTGCAGATGAACTCACCAAATTCCTCAAAGACTTTCAGACGCCAATTGATGAAGGTGAAATGGTTATTGAATTCACCTGATCCGATGAACTCAATGAAATCCGCGATAATTCAACATTATCCGAGAATACTCCGCAATAAATCTGTCTACATTATCAAATTACATAATGAATGATTCGAATTCAGAGGAGTCCTCTCGCGACTCCATAACTCTCTGAAACAGGAATCCGCTACCTTCAGACGTTCACATTCTGCAAGGCGTCAGCCACGGTCGGTGTCACATACTTGCGCACAGCAGGCGAATTGTGACTCGCGAGTTCCTTGATGGCGCTGCTGCTCAGGAATTGAAACTCGGGAGGAGCCGGGAGGAAAATCGTATCGATCCCAGGCGCGATATCGCAATTAATAAGGTGCATCTCAAACTCGGAGTTGAAGTCCTGTGCAGCGCGTAAACCGCGAACGTTAAATTTAATTTCATGTTCCTGGCAGTATTCGACCAAAAGACACGTGAAATCGCCAACGATGAACGCATCTTTGTGACGTCCAAACCAATTCATATAATCAAGTGAATCCTGGATCAGACGAATTCTCTGTTCCACATCGAATAGGCCCGCACTCTTCTTCGGATTCACGCCTATCATCACATGAATCTCATCCAAGATGAGGCTGGCGCGCCGAACGACGTCGAGATGCCCCAGCGAAATGGGGTCGAAGGAGCCAGCGTAGATTCCTCGCTTCATATGCGTGACCCCCCACCTTCAAAGCGTCTCGCGTGTAAGAATACGAAAGAGCGCGGTGACAGTTACACGGAATACGATGACATGAGAATATGGCGACGGGTTCTGGATTTCCCGCCCGAGCCGCTTTCAGAGAAACGGGGCGTCGGAGATCTGGCAACGCGGCTGCGGTTACTCCCTTCCTCCACGGGGCTTTCTCCCCGCCCCATCTCCTTCGAAGTTGGGGGATTTGGAATCCTCACCTAGAGCCTGTTCCGTTCAGACGGAACCTCCGAAAGGAGAAAAACGGCTATTATTTCAACACGTTAGATCATGTTCCGATCCGATAGCCGGTTCCCACTTATAGGAACATAATCTAAGGGGCGTCGCCGATCATCTCCAACCACTCCGCCTCTGTCAGGACCTGGATGCCCAGGGACTCGGCGGTCTTCAGCTTCGAGCCGGCGCCCGGGCCGGCCACCACGATGTCGGTTTTCTTCGACACGGACCCCGCCACCTTGGCGCCCAGGGACTCGGCGCGGGCCTTGGCCTCGTCCCGGGTCATGCGCTCCAGGGCGCCGGTGAAGACCACGGTCTTACCGGCAACGGCGGTGTCCTGGCGCGGACGCTCGGCGTCGCGGATGGTCAGCTCGGCGACGAGCTCGGCCACAATCCGCCGGTTGTGAGCCTCCCCGAAATAGCTTGCGGCCGCCTCAATGACGGCGCCGCCCACCTGGTCCAGGGCGTCCAGCTCCTCGACGGCCTCGGGATCCCGGGCTGCGACCCGGTCCATGGCGGCCAGGAAGGCGTCGGCCGAGCCGTAGCCCCGGGCCATGACCATAGCCGTAGTCTCGCCGATATGGCGGATGCCCAGGCCGAAGATGAAGCGGTCCAGGGGAATGTCGCGGCGCGCCTCGATCCCGGCGACAAGGTTGGCGACGCTGGTCTCGCCATAGCCGTCCAGGCCGCGCAGTTCCTCCAGCCGCCCGACGTCGCGGGCCAGGCGGAAGATGTCGGCGGGCTCGCGCACCCAGCCGCGTTCAAAGAAGGCCGCCAGCTGCTTCTCGCCCAGGCCCTCAATGTCGTAGGCCCGGCGGGAGACGAAGTGGCGCAGGTGCTCGATGCGCTGGAAGGGGCAGGCGAACTCGCCTGAACAGCGTCGCACCACGGTCTCGGCGCCCGAGGCGGTGGTCTCGCGCACCAGGGGGGTGGCGAGGGCGCAGGGGCAGACCTCGGGAAAGACGAAGGGCGCCGGCGGCGGGTCGGGGCGTTCGGCCTCCACCACCCCGACGATCTGGGGGATGACGTCGCCGGCGCGCTGGACGATGACCGTGTCGCCGACCCGGATGTCCTTGCGGGCGATCTCGTCGGCATTGTGCAGGGTGGCGTTCTCCACCACCACGCCGCCGACCGTGACGGGCACGAGCCGGGCGACGGGGGTGACGGCGCCGGTGCGCCCCACCTGCAGGTCGATGGCCGTCAGGACCGTCCGGGCCTGCTCGGCGGGGAACTTGCGGGCGATGGCCCAGCGCGGGGTCCGGGTGATGAAGCCCAGCCTCTGCTGCCAGTCCAGCCGGTCGACCTTGTAGACCACCCCGTCGATGTCGAAGCCCAGGTGCGGGCGGGCGGCCTCCATCTCGCGGTAGGCGGCCAGGAGGCCCTCGGCGCCCTCGACCCGGCGCGACTGGGGGGTGGTGACGAAGCCCCATTCGGCCAGGAGGGACAGGGCCCGCCACTGGGTGTCGGCGAAAGGTCCGCTGACCTCGCCACAGGCATAGGCGAAGAAGGCCAGGGGCCGGCTGGCGGTGATGCGCGGATCGATCTGGCGCAGGGAGCCGGCGGCGGCGTTGCGCGGATTGGCGTAGGTCTTCTGGCCGGCGGCCTCGGCCTGGGCGTTCAGACCGGCGAAGGCGGCGTGGGAGAGATAGACCTCGCCCCGGACCTCGATCACCTCGGGCCAGCCGGAGCCGGAAAGGCGACGGGGAATGTCGCCGATGGTCAGGAGGTTGGCCGTGACGTCCTCGCCGACCCGGCCGTCCCCGCGGGTCGCGCCGCGCACCAGCACCCCGCCCTCGTAGCGCAGGGAGGCGGACAGTCCGTCGATCTTGGGCTCGGCCGTGTAGGCGATGTCGGCTTCGTCGAGCCGCAGGAAGCGACGGATCCGGGCGTCGAACTCCAGGGCGTCGTCGTCGGAGAAGGCGTTGTCCAGCGACAGCATGGGCGCGCCATGCTCGACGGGGGAGAACTGGTCCGATTGGGCGGCCCCCACCCGGAAGGACGGGGAGTTCTCGCGCACCAGGTGGGGGAAGCGCGCCTCGATGGCGGCGTTGCGCCGCCGCAGGGCGTCGTAGTCTGCGTCGGAAATGACCGGGGCGTCAGCCTGATGATAGGCCAGATCATGAGCGGCGATCTCGTCCGCCAGCCGGGTCAGCGCCTCGGCGGCCTCAGTCTCGGTCAGCTCGGAGACGGGGATCTCAGGCATGCATCAGGGCCCGGGCGGCGGCGCGCGCCTCGTCGGTGACCTGGGCGCCGGCCAGCATGCGGGCGATCTCCTCTTCCCGGGCGGCGGGCTCCAGCACCTCGACCCGGGTGCGCAGGACCTCGTCATCTCCCGCCTTGGCGATCCGCCAGTGGGCGTCCGCCCGGGCCGCCACCTGGGGCGAGTGCGTGACCACGAGGACCTGGCCCTCCCGCGCCAGCCGGCGCAGGCGCAGGCCCACGGCGTCGGCCACGGCCCCGCCCACCCCCTGGTCCACCTCGTCGAAGATCATCAGGGGCGGCTCCGCTCCCCGGCCGGCCAGCGAAGCCTTGAGGGCCAGGGCGAAACGGGCGAGTTCGCCCCCGGACGCCACCGTGGTCAGGTCGCCGAAGGGCGCGCCCGGATTGGTCGCCACCTCGAAGAGAACGCGGTCGCAGCCGCCGGGTCCGGCGCGGTCCGGCGCAAGGGCCTCCAGGGTCACCCGGAACCGGGCGCGCTCCAGCTTCAGCGGCGGCAGCTCCGCCTCGACGGCCAGCGACAGGGCGACTGCGGCCGCCGCTCGGGCGGCGCTGAGAGACGCGGCGGTCTCAATGAACTGGGCTTCGGCCTCAGCGGCGGCGCGCCTGGCGGCGACCAGATCGGCCTCACCCGACTCCAGACGGGCCAGGCGATCCGCAAGGGCCTGGCGACGCACAGGAAGCTCTTCAACGGCGCATCCCAGCCTCCGCGCCGCGGCTCGCAGAGCAAAGAGGCGTTCCTCAGCCTTCTCCAGATCATCGGGACGAAAATCGAAGGCCACAGCCGCGCCTTCCACAGAAGCCTCGGCCTCCTGCAGCCCGCTGAATACGGCGTCGAGGGCGGCCTCCGCCTTCTCAAGCTGGCGGATGGCGGGCCCGTCCGCGCCGGCCCCGGCCTGCAACGCCCGGCTACGGGCCTGGCCCAAAGCCCGGATGGCCGAAGCCAGGCGGGATGGCAGGCCTTCGATCGCCTCCGCCGCCTGAGTGATATCCGCCAGCGCCTTCTCGGCGGCGCTGAGGATGGCCCGGGTCTCGGCGAGGGCGGCTTCCTCGCCGGCCTGGGGCGCCAGCTGGTCCAGTTCCGCGAGGATGCGACCCGCCTCTTCGGCTTCGGAGGCGATGGCCGCTGCATCCCGGCTCTGGGCCTCCAGACCGGCGTCGGCCTCTCTCCAGGTCCGCCAGGTCTCCGCGGCGGCGCGGACCAGGGGTCCATGGTCGCCGTAGGCGTCAAGCAGGTCTCTGTGTGTGCGGGCGTCCAGGAGGCCGACTGTCTCGTGCTGCCCGTGAATCTCTACCAGCAGGGCGCCAATCTCCCTCAGCGCGCCAACGCTTGAAGGCTGGTCATTGACGAAGGCGCGACTGCGCCCATCCGCCGAAAGCACCCGACGCAGGATCAGATCCTCACCGGGAGCGGCGGAAAGCCCTCTCGCCTCCAAAAGGCGCCAGACCAAGTGGTCTGGCGAAGGCGAGAAGGAGGCTGTCGCGCTGGCCTGCGCCGCCCCGCGGCGGACGAGGCCGACTTCCGCCCGGGCGCCGGTCGCCAGACCCAGAGAATCCAGGAGGATCGACTTTCCGGCGCCAGTCTCGCCTGTCAACGCAGTGAGACCCGGACCTACGGCGAGGTCGAGACTCTCTATCAGCACCACGTCGCGAATCCAGAGGCCGGTCAGCATAGGGACAGGTTCGCCGCGAATCGGCCTGACCGGAAGTCCGGCAGTCCGCTGATCGGACGCTCAGCCCTCACCCGAAGCGGGGCTCAAGCCTGAGGACTGGGGCGGCAAGGTCCTCGACGGATCCCGGATGAAAGGTAGGGGCAGGCGACGCTTGGCGTTGCCTTGCGGGGTCACAGCCGGCTGGAGGCTCTTCGAAGTCAAGAGAGCGTAGGCCTCACGGTACCAGTAATCACCGGGATAGTTGAAGCCCAGCACCGCGCCGTTCCGCCGCGCCTCCTCCACGAGGCCAAGGGTCAGGTTCGCCTCAACAAGGCGATAGAGGGCTTCCGGCGCATGGGTGGTGGTCTGATAACGCTGAATGACCGTCTGGAAGCGGCCTATAGCGGCAAGGGTGTCGCCCTGCCGCAAATAGTAGCGCCCGACCGCCATCTCCTTGCCGGCCAGCTGGTCGTTGACCATGTCGACCTTCAGCCGGGCGTCTGCGGCGTACTCGGTCTTGGGAAAACGCTGGACCACTTCTCGGAGGGCCGCGAGGGCCTGCCCTGTGGCAGCCTGGTCACGGCCCACGTCGACGATCTGTTCGAAGTAGCAGATGGCCTTCAGATAGTGGGCGTAGGCCGCCGAAGGATTGCCCGGGTAGAGGGACAAGAACCGGTCCGCATCTCCAATCGCGTCGATGTACTTGCCAGACTGATAGTTGGCATAGGCGGTCATGAGGATGGCCCGCCGGGACCACTCCGAGTACGGATGCTGTCGCTCGACCTCGGCGAAATAGTCGATGGCCTGGCCCCACTGCCGGGCGTCTAGACGGGCGGCTCCCGTGGAGAATAGAAGTTCGACGGGACGCTCCTCGTAAACCAGACGGGGTCTGGAGGGCTGGGCGGCGCATCCGGCAAGGAAAAGGGCGGCGGCCAGGCCGGCAAGGGCCGGCGTGGTCCAGGATCTGCGAAACACGGACACCATCACCTCAAAGGACACGAGCGCGCCCCCGCGCCTGACCAATCAGGGTTCTACACGAGGCCGCCGCCAGCGCAAACGCCACGCATGCCGGAAGCGACCTCAGACCGCCTCGGCCATCTCCGGGGCCAGGGTGCGGACGCGCCAGGCATGTGGCGTCGCCAGAAGGGCGCGGACCACCGCATTGTTAAGGGCATGGCCGGCAAGAACGCCCTCAAACCGCCCGATCATGGGCGCGCCGAGTACGAAGAGGTCGCCGATGGCGTCGAGCGCCTTGTGACGCACGAACTCGTCAGGACGGCGAAGTCCCTCGGGATTCATGATCTCATCGCCGTCGATGACCACGACGTTCTCCATGGAGCCGCCCCGGGCCAGCCCCATGGCGCGAAGGGCCTCGACTTCATGCAAGAAGCCGAAGGTGCGGCAGTCGGCGAGTTCGCGGCGGAAGGCCTCGGCGTCCATCTTGAGGTCGACGGCCTGCCGGCCAATGGCCTTGGAAGCGAAGGCAATCTCGAAGGCCACCTCGAAACCGTCGGAGGGGCGAAGGGTCGCGCGCTTGTCGCCCTCGATCACCTCGACCACATCCGTGATCTCAACAAACCGGCGAAGAGCGCCCTGAGGCTGCAGGCCGGCGCGATCCAGGCCACGGATGAAATCGATCGACGAGCCATCCATAATCGGCATCTCAGGTCCGTCGATCTCCACCCGGACGTTGTCGACACCCGACATGACCAAGGCGGCCATGAGGTGCTCGATGGTCGACACAGTAACGCCAGCGAGATTCGTGATCACTGTACCCAGCTGTGTCTTGCAGACCGCTTCGCCGCTCACGGCGATGCGGTTATCCCGATCCCGGACATCCGTCCGCACGAAGACCACGCCGAAATCGGCAGGCGCAGGCAGCAATGTGACCCGCGCCTGTTCGCCAGTGTGAACACCAACACCCGAGAACCGGACCGGATTACGGACGGTGTGCTGGAACGCAAATTCGACCAAGGCTTCAGACTCCGGGACACACAGGACGAGCGCCAACGACGCCAATGTGGAGATAGGGAGCTTGCTGCGGCGCCGCAAAACACGTTGCGTTTCGCAATGTTTCTCAGATTAAGCTACGAGAATGGTTCGAGATTCCACTTTGAGACATAAGAGCCCACCGGAGAAAACGACGGGCTCTTGATCTCACCGCAGTGGCGAGGGCGCCAGAGCCTGTTCCCTTCAGACGGACCGTCTGAAAGGACAAAACAGGCTCTGATTTCAATACGCTAGATCATGTTTCGATCCGATAACCGGCGCCCATTTATCGGAACAAGATCTAGTTTGCCAGCCTGCGTAGGAAGGTCGGAATCTCGAGATTGTCGCCCTCCGGGGCCGGAGCCTCAGAAGGCGACTCCACCGGCAAGGCGCCGCCAGCGCGTGGCGAGGCGACGACAGGAGGGGGATCCATCCTGGTCGGACGCTTCTGCCCCCAGAGCCGGAATCCCGAGGAACGGGACTGCGGCGGGGAGGCGGCGATTGGATTGGGGAAGATGGCGTCCGCATCATCATCGCCCGCAACGCTAGGGTCGACGATCTTCTTCACGGGCGCCTCGTATGGCCGGATAGCCGGCGAGGGTTCAACCAGCGCCTCGATCTGCGCCGCAGGCTCGCTGGAGGATGTGAGCAGGTCTCCTTGCTCTGGCGCCAGGAAGTTTGGGGACGCCGAGGAAAGATCATTGAATATCGCCGTCTCGGCCGGCATCTCGACCGCCGGAGTCGGGGCGAGAACCGGCTGGGCGGACCCAGGCCCGGCAGAGACTGGCTGCGCCATGTTTGGGACGGGCTCGGCGACAGCCGGATCCGCAAAGCGAAGGGGCGGTGGTTGCGCCGTGGTTCGTGAGGACCGGGGCTCGATCACTGACATCGAGGCGCCGTCCATGCCCGTGGCCACAACGGAAACGCGGATACGGCCATCGAGACTTGGATCGAACGCGGCGCCAAAGATGATGTTGCCTTCCGGATCAACCTGCTCGGAGATGGCGTTGGCGGCTTCATCGACCTCCAGCAGAGTCATATCCAAACCGCCGGTGACGTTGACCAGGACGGCCTTGGCCCCACGCAGGGACACTTCATCGAGCAGCGGGTTCTGAATGGCGTTGTTGG
The DNA here is from genome assembly GCA_020402745.1 of Phenylobacterium sp. Lineage (GTDB taxonomy): Bacteria > Pseudomonadota > Alphaproteobacteria > Caulobacterales > Caulobacteraceae > Phenylobacterium. The sequence continues at coordinate 57,244 of JADBYZ010000002.1, read as the reverse complement.
CGGCCATCAGGGCGCGGTCCTCGCCCTCGGCCTCGCCCGTACCCATCATCGCCTTGCCCATTTCGGTCATGACCGTGCGGACGTCCGCGAAGTCGAGATTGATAAGGCCGGGCAGGACCATCAGGTCGGTGATGGACCGGACGCCAGAGTGCAGCACCTGGTCAGCCATGCCGAAGGCCTCGGCGAAGGTCGTCCGCTCGTTGGCGACGCGGAACAGGTTCTGGTTCGGGATGACGATCAGCGTATCGACGTAACGCTGCAGCTCGGAGATGCCGCTGTCGGCCAGGCGCATCCGGTGCCGGCCCTCGAAGTGGAAGGGCTTGGTGACGACGCCTACCGTCAGTATGCCGCGCTCACGGGCCGCCTTGGCGATGATCGGCGCGGCGCCGGTGCCGGTGCCGCCGCCCATGCCGGCGGTGATGAAGACCATGTGGGCGCCGTCAAGATGCTCACCGATCTCGGGGATAGACTCTTCGGCGGCGCTCATGCCGACCTCGGGGTGGGCGCCGGCCCCCAGCCCTTGGGTCACGGTCACGCCCAGCTGAATGCGGCGGTCGGTCTTGGCGAAGGCCAGCTGCTGTGCGTCGGTGTTGGCGACCACGAATTCGACGCCCTCAAGGCCAGCGTCAATCATGTTGTTGACAGCGTTCCCGCCGGCGCCCCCCACGCCGAAGACGACGATGCGCGGCTTGAGTTCGGTCGCGCGCGGCGCGGAAAGTGCAATTGCCATGAGACCCTCGCGTCCTCCGTCAGATTGACTGACTTTCCCGGACACCCCAGAAGAACCAGCCTGACGACAGGGTTAATATGTCACCCTGACGCCCTTAATTCGGGGTTAATGGAGTAGCGCGAGTCGGAGCCTCGTCGAGGCTTGGACTTGCTTTCCTGTGCACAAATTCTGGGGTTCAGCTGCGGAAGGCGGACGACATCAGCTCAAAGGTTGTCGCGCAGCCAGACCGCCGCCCGGATGACAGGATTCGTCCGGGCGTCGAGGGGCTCGCGGCGAACGCCGAAGTTGACCAGGGCGCGGGCTGGAACCGCCTCGCGCGGACCGAAGGCGGCGCGCTGGAGAACGCCCGCCGCGGCGCAGAAGGCTGGCCCCGACGCAGCGTCGGCCAGGTGCGGCACCCGACGCGGGCGTCCGAGGCGGACGGGACGGTCGAAGACCCGCAGCGCGACTTCTCGGACCCCCGCGAGCTGGCTGGCGCCGCCTGTCAGGATGAGGCCTGCACCAGGCTCCACAGGCGCCCCGGAGGCCTTCAGGTGGTCGCGAAGGAGTTCCATCGTCTCCTCAACCCTGGGGGCGATGATGCCCTTGAGCAGGGAGCGGGGTGCAATCACAGGCCCCGCGCCGGGGTCGTCTCCACGGGGCGGAGCCTCGATCATCTCCCGGTCTTCGTTGGCCGAAGCGATGGCCGATCCATGCAGGGTCTTGATCCGCTCCGCGCCGGCCCAGGAAGTCGACAGGCCCCGGGCGATGTCCGAGGTCACATGCTGGCCGCCCACCGGCACCGTCTCGACATGTACCAAACTGCCCCCAGCGAAGACCGCGGCCGAGGTCGAACCGCCTCCCATGTCGATACACACCGCCCCGAGGTCCATTTCATCCTCCTCCAGGGCGGCAAGGGCGGAGACGAAGGGCGCTGCAGCAATACCCTCGAAAGTCAGATGGGCGCGCTCCACGCAGGTGGCCAGCACGCGATAAGCGGCCTCGGCGATAGTCACCACCAGAAGCTCCACGCCTAGGGTGCGGCCAAACATCTGTCGGGGATCTCGTATTCCGGACTGGGCGTCCACCGCCCACGAGATAGGCAGGATGTGAATCGCCTTACGGTCCTGGAGCTTGAACTGGGCCATGGCGGAGCGGATCGCACGGGCCAGATCTTCGTCTGAGATAGGACGCGCGCCGAGGGATACCCGCCCTGTAATCCGGCGGCCAGCGAGATGGCCGCCGGAGGTGGTGACCGTCACCCCCTGCACCCGGACCTCAGCCATGCTCTCGGCCCGTTCCACCGCCTGCGCTACCGCCTCCGAGGCCTCATCGATGTTGATCACAGCCCCATTTCGGACCCCCCGGGACTGAACGTGGGCCACCCCCGATGTGGTGAGGGTGCGGTCCACCCGGCGCACACCGTCGGGCTTCATGATGAAGCAGGCGACCTTGCTGGCCCCGAGGTCCACGGCGGCGGTCACCTGCGGACGGCCCAGGGCCACCTTCAATCCGTCGCGGGACTCCCGACTCGCTTCCAGCATGGTCAAAAGACACCCCCAGTTATTGCTCTGCCGACGTTTCCGCGGATTGCTGCGCCGGGGCAGGCTGCATGTCTCCAGGCCGCGGCCGAACCGCCGCCACCTCCGGAACCCTGAGGTCCAGCCGCTCAAATCCGATCCGCATCAAGCCGGAAGCCCGATCCAGATCATCAAGCCGGCGCAGAGCCGCCGCCGCGTCCTCCGCAGGCAGAAGGATCAGGCCGCCGGACTTTAGCCTTAGGTCCCACCGGCGCTGGTCTACACGGACCAGGGCTTCAACCTGGGAAAGGACCGCCGGCCGACGGCTCAGTTCAAAGAGAAGGTCTGCAGCGCCGACATTGGCGCCGGCGCCCACAATGAGCGGCAGGTTGGAAAACTGATCGGGATCCGCCTCCGGTATCGGTGCGCCGCGAACATCGATGACCTGACGACGCCCGCCGACCTGCCAGACGGCAATCTGCCTCCGCTCCACCACCTGGATCAGAAGGGTGTCGGGCAGAAGCCGCACCACCCGCACATCGCGCACCCAGCCGACAGATTCGATCCGACGGCGCACCTCATCAAGATCAAGGCTCACGAGGGGCTGGTCCTTGTAGAGGCCAGCGGATTTCAGGATGTCGGCGGTTGCCAGGGGAGAGGCGCCCTTGACCCGGACAACGGCAAGCCTGAAGCCCGCCGCAGCAAGACGTGAACTGACGTCTTGCTGAACCGTCGCAACCAGTCGCGCGCCCCGCTCGCCGGTGGCGAAGATGGCCACAAAGGCTGCGAGCAGCATGCCGAGGGCAGCGATGAGAATAGCCTGAGCGGAGAGCCCTCCGGAGGGCGCAGCCGAGCGGCCCCGGGCTGCAGCTGTCGCCGCGCCCCGTCCGGTCGGCCTAGCCGACGATCCTCCCCGCATGGCCGCGGGCATGGGCGTCCTCCGTCATCCAGAGCACCAGCTGGTCGAACGTCACACCCATCGCGGCGGCCTGCTCGGGGACGAGGGAGGTCGGCGTCATGCCAGGCTGCGTGTTCACCTCCAGAAGAACCAGAATGTCGTTAACGTCGTCATAACGAAGGTCGGAGCGGGTCACGCCAGTACACCCCAGGGCGTCGTGCGCGGCCTCAGCCATTCGCAGCGCGCGCTCAGTTGTCGCGTTGGGAATCCGGGCGGGCAGGATGTGCACCGACCCCCCCTCGGCGTACTTGGCGGTGTAATCAAAGAACCCGGTCGCGGGGACGATCTCGGTGACCCCCATGGCGCGCCCATCCATGACTCCGATCGCGAGTTCCAGGCCAGGAATGTAGGGTTCGATCAGGACCTGGTCGCCCAGGGCCCAGTCCTCAGCGGCGATGGCTTCCGGGGGCGAATTGGCGCCGGCCTTGACGATGAACACGCCGACGGAGGAGCCTTCGGCGTTGGGCTTGATCACATAGGGCGGCGGCAGGACGTGGCCCGCAGCCGCCTCGCGCCGGTCGTACAGTCCGCCGCCGGGCACCGTAACCCCCGCCGCCGCCAGCACCGCCTTGGCGCGGGTCTTGTCCATGGCCAGGGCCGAGGCCAGCACGCCGGAATGAGTGTAGGGCAGGCCCAGGGTTTCCAGCACGCCCTGAACGCACCCATCCTCGCCCCACGACCCGTGCAGGGCGTTGAAGCAGATGTCAGGCTTCAGACGGGACAGGACCTGCGCAAGGTCGCGGCCGGCGTCGACCCGGCTGACCTGCGCGCCGAGCCGCTCAAGGGCGTCGGCGCAGGCGGCCCCGGAGACAAGGCTCACCTCCCGTTCGGAAGACAGGCCGCCCAGGAGGACGGCGACATGGCGCCCCGCCAGGGGGCGGGAATCAGCTTCCGGCATGGGCGCGCTCCTCTCGAAAGGCGGGGTCGGGCCTCGCGCGGACGGCGGGTCCTGTCAAGCTGCGGCGGCGGGGCGGCCGATCCGCCGGATCTCCCAGTCGAGCCGGACGCCGGTCTGCGCCTCGACGTCGGCCCGGACCGTCTCGCCCAGTCCCTCCAGGTCGGCGGCCGTGGCCTCGCCCACATTGATCAGGAAGTTGGCGTGCTGGGGCGAGAACATGGCTCCGCCGAAGGCCCGGCCGCGCCAGCCGGCGGCGTCCACCAGCTTCCAGGCGGAGTGGCCCTCGGGGTTCTTGAAGGTCGACCCGCCGGTCTTCTCGCGGATCGGCTGGCTGACTTCGCGCCGGGCGGTGATCTCGTCCATCCGGGCGGTGATAGCGGCGGGATCGTCAGGCCGGCCCTCAAAGAGGCCCGCAGTGAAAATCAGATCACCGACGGCCGCCCGGGCGCACCGCCGGTAGCTGAATCCCATCTCCGAAGCCGGGACCTGGACGATGCGGCCGTCCCGGGTCACGGCCCGGGCTTCGACCAGGACATCCGCCGTCTCGGCGCCGTAGCAGCCGGCGTTCATGACCAAGGCCCCGCCCACCGAACCCGGCACACCCCGGTAGAACTCCAGCCCCGCCAGCCCGGCCGCGGCGGCCTCCCTGGCCAGCTGGGCGTCGAGGGCGCCGGCGCCGGCCAGGATCCGCCGTTCGCCCACCCTTTCGATGCCGGAAAAGGCCCGGCCGGCGAGGCGGATCACCACCCCCTCGACGCCGCCGTCTCGCACCAGGGTGTTGGAGCCCACACCCAGGGGCGTAACGGGAACCGCCGGATCGAGCGCCGCCAGGAAGGCGGCGAGGTCGGCCTCGTCCGCCGGCAGGAAGAGGATGTCGGCAGGCCCTCCAACCCGAAGCCAGGTGATGGGCGCCAGGGGCTCGTCCCGCAGGAGCCGCCCGCGGACCTCCGGCAGATGATCCCGCCAGGTCACGGGGACAGGGCCTCAAGCTGGCCCGGCAGGGCGTAGGCCCAGGCCGTGATGTCGCCGGCGCCCAGGCAGACCACCAGGTCGCCGGGCGTGGTCTCCGCCTTCACCAGGGCGGCCAGGGCGTCTGGTCCGGATAGAGGCAGGACGCGGCGGTGGCCGTGGCGGCGAACGCCCTCGACCAGATCGTCCCGGCTGGCGCCCGACAGGGGCGTCTCGCCGGCGGCGTAGACGTCCGAGACGATCACCGTGTCAGCGTCGTTGAAGCAGGAGCAGAAGTCCTGGAACAAGTCCTTCAGGCGCGAATAGCGGTGCGGCTGGACAACCGCCAGGACCTTGCCGGCGGTGACCGCCCGGGCCGCGCGCAGAACGGCGGCGATCTCCACCGGATGGTGGCCGTAGTCGTCGATAACCCGGACGCCGTCGGCGACGCCGGTCGTGGTGAAGCGCCGGCGCACGCCCCCGAAGCCGGCGAGCCCCTTGCGCACGTCGTCCTCGCCCACCCCCAGTTCCCGCGCCACGGCGAGGGCCGCCAGGGCGTTGAGCACATTGTGGTGGCCCGCCATGGGCAGGTGCAGCCCCTCCCAGCGCAAGGCGGGGCCGTCGTGGGGCCGGATCACAGCGTCGAAGCGGCAGCCTTCCGGCCCCATTTCGATCCGCTCGGCGCGGACCTCCGCCTGAGGGTTGACGCCGTAGGTGATCAGCCTCCGGTTCTCCACCCGGGCGGCCAAGGCCTGGACCTCGGGGTGATCGGTGCAGACCGCCGCGAAGCCGTAGAAGGGCGTGCTCTCGACAAACTCGCGGAAGGCGCGCCGGACAGCGTCGAAGGAGCCGTAGTGGTCCAGGTGCTCCGGATCGATGTTCGTGACGATGGCGCAGGTGGCGCGCAGCTTCAGAAAGGTGCCGTCGGACTCATCGGCCTCGACCACCATCCAGTCGCCCTGCCCCACCTTGGCGTTGGCGCCGTAGGCGTTGATGATCCCGCCATTGATCACCGTGGGGTCGAGGCCGCCGGCATCCAGCAGGGCCGCCACCATGGAGGTGGTGGTGGTCTTGCCATGGGTCCCGCCGACCGCCACCGAAAACTGCAGGCGCATGAGCTCAGCGAGCATCTCCGCCCGGCGCACGAGGGGCAGGCGGCGGGCGCGCGCCTCGACCAGCTCGGGATTGTCCGGGCGGATGGCGGTGGAATAGACGACCGCGCAGGCTCCCTCCAGGTTGCCGGGGTCCTGGCCGATGAAGATCCGCGCACCCAGCTTTTCCAGCCTCTCGGTGTTGGCGCTGGCGCGGGCGTCGGAGCCCTGAACCGTATAGCCGACCCGCAGCATGATCTCGGCGATGCCGCTCATCCCGATGCCGCCGATGCCCACGAAATGGACGGGGCCCAGGTCAAAGGGAGTGGGCCTGCGTCGGTTCATCGCCCGCGTCCCTCCGCGGCCACGGCTTCGACCAGGTCGGCGAGGCGCTCGGCGGCGTCAGGGCGCGCCAGGCTGGCGGCGCCGGCGGCCATGCGGGCCAGCCGATCAGGATTTCCCAGGAGCTTGACGAGGGCGGTGGACATGGTCTCGACCGTCAGCTGGTCCTCCCGAGCGACCACGGCGCCGCCGGCCTCGACCATCACCTGGGCGTTCTGGCCCTGGTCGTCATCAAGGGCCGCCGCGAGGGGAACAAGGATGGCGGGACGTCCAGCGATGGCGAACTCGCATACCGATCCGGCCCCGGACCGGCCGATCACCAGGTGGGCGGCCTTCAGCCGGCCCGCCATGTCCCGGAAAAAGGGGGCGATCTCGGCCTTCACATTGGCGTCAGCATAGACCCGGCGGGCGAAGTCCAGGCTCTCCTGCCGCGTCTGCTGCTGCACCTCGAGCCGGAACCGCAGGTCCTCGGGCAGTGCGGCGATGGCTGCGGGCATGAGCTCTGAGAGCAGGCGTGCGCCCTGGCTCCCCCCGGTGATCAGGAGACGGATGGGTCCGGTCGCGCCTGGCGGATCGTAAGGGGTCCCGGCGATGGCGCGGATCTCGGCCCGGACGGGGTTGCCCACCACGACGGCGCGCTCGGCTACGCCGGGGGGCGCCTTCTGCAGGATGGGAAAGGCGCAGGCCACGGCGCGGACCCGGCCCGCCAGCCGCCGATTGGCCCGACCCATGACCGCATTCTGCTCGTGCAGCACGGTAGGCCGGTTCTGGGTCAGGGCCGCGAGGAGGCCCGGCGCCGAAGGGTAGCCGCCAAAGCCGATCACCACGTCAGGCCTGATCTCCCGGAAGGCTGCCCGGGCCTGCAGGACGCCGGCGAAGATGGCGAGGCCGGCGCGGCCCATGCCGATCAGGTCGCCCGGCCGGTAGCTCCGCGCCGACAGGCCGATCCTCTGCTCGGCGGGAAAGGTCTCGGCGAGGGCGGCCACGCGCTCGTCGCTGGCCAGAACGATCCGCCAGCCCCGGGCGATCAGCGCCTCGGCCAGGGCCTGAGCCGGGAACAGATGGCCTCCGGTTCCCCCGGCGGCGACGACGGCGATCTTCTGCATGGGCGGGGTTTACGGGAGTCCCTTGAGGTTGGGTAGGGGGCGAACAAAGCCAGGCCTTGTCAGCCCTGCGCGTACGCGCCTGGCCGACGTCGAGTGAGAGCCAGGGCCAGGCCGAGGGTCAGACAGATGGCGAGCATGGAAGAGCCGCCATAGGAGATGAAGGGCAGCGTCATGCCCTTGGTCGGGATCAGGTTGAGGTTGACGGCGATGTTGATCAGGGCCTGCTCGCCCACCAATACGAAGAGCCCAGCCGCTGCGATCTGCCTGAAGGGATCGGAGAGTTTCAACGCTCTGTAGAGGCCTCGCACCACGAGGAAGCCGAAGAGTCCGATCAGAGCAAGGGAGAAGATCAGCCCGTACTCCTCCGCCGCCACTGAATAGATGAAGTCGGTGTGCAGGTCTGGCACATGTCGCTTCATCACGCCCTCGCCCGGGCCCCGGCCCAGCAGGCCGCCGGCGGCAATAGCCTCAGCCGCCCGGTCGACCTGGTGGGTGTCGGCAGCGTCTGGGTTCACAAACCGGTCCACCCGGCTGGCCACATGGGGGAAAAGGAAATAGGTCGAGGCCAGGCCCGCAAGGGCCGAAACCCCCAGCCCCATGACCCAGGAAATCGGCACCCCGGCCATCCAGAACGCAGCCCCAAAGGCCATGGTGATCAGGATGGTCTGCCCGACGTCAGGCTGGATCAACAGGAGTGCGACAGAGACGCCATAGAGCGCGAAGGCGATGGTTACGCCGGGCACGCCCTGCCCCTTCTGACCCTCTGCGAACATCCAGGCTACGAGCACGATCAGAGCCGGCTTCATAAACTCCGAGGGCTGAAGGGAGAAATCGCCGAGATCTAGCCACCGTGTGGCGCCCTTGGCGGTATGGCCGATGAAAGGCAGGGCCGCCATAATGAGGATGGCGACCAGGTAAACGAAAAAGGCCGTGCGGCGCACCCCCCTATCGTTGAGCACGGAGGCGCCAATGAGAATGACTGCGCCGCCGGCGGCGAAGACGCACTGGCGCAGAGCGAAATGGAAGGGGTCCCCCACGTTCATTCGGGCCGCAGCCGCCGGACTGGCCGCAAAGGACATCAACACGCCGAGCACGAGAAGGACCGCAACGGCGCCAAGTAGCCAGCGGTCCATGGTCCACCACCAGACGCCGATCGGCGATCGGTCAGAGCGGGCGAAGACAGGCTGCGCGGGGTTCTGGCTCATGGGATCAAGCGCCTGCAGAGACCGAGTCACCGAGCTTGAGCACGGCGCTGCGGAAGGCCTCGCCGCGAGATTCAAAGTCGGCAAACTGATCGAAGGACGCGCAGGCCGGAGACAAAAGGACGATCCCGCCCCGCCCCGAGGCCTGGGCGTCGGAAAAGGCCCGGGCTACGGCGGCCGAAAGATCCGGGCAGATCACATGAGGCGCCCGCCCCTCGAGAGTCCTGGCGAATTCCCCGGCCGCCTCGCCAATCAGATAGGCCCGCTCGATCCGCGGAAACAGATCGGCCAGGGACTCGATACCGCCGTCCTTAGCCCGTCCGCCGGCGATCCAGTAAACCTTCGGATAGCTCGCCAAGGCTTGGCGGGCGGCGTCGCTATTGGTGGCCTTGGAGTCGTTGATGAAACGGACCCCCCGGATATGCCCAACGGTCTCCATCCGGTGCGCTAAACCCGGGAAGCTGAGGAGTCCCTCAACAATCTCAGACGCCGGAGCCCCGAGACCCCGTACGGCGGCGTAAGCAGCCGCAGCGTTCTGCCAGTTGTGGCGACCGGGAAGGGAACGCGCCCGGTTCAGGTCGGCGACCTGGACGGCGCGGTCGCCGGTGGCGTCGTAGAGCACTCCCTGCAAGGCGTAGACCCCCCGGCCGATGGCCTTGGAGGCGGACACGGGCGTGAGGGTCCTTCGGTTCGCAGCCGTGACCTCGGTGCAGAGCCTTTGCCCCCAGGGATCGTCGACCCCAATCACCGCTGTGTCGCCGTGCCCCTGATTCATCAGAACCCGCCGCTTGGCGGCGACATACCCCTCCATGCCTCCGTGACGGTCGAGATGGTCAGGAGAGATGTTCAGCAGGACCGCGACATCCGGATGAAGACTGGAAGTCAGGTCCAGCTGGTAGGAGGACAGCTCCAACACATAGACCGCCCCGCCGTGCATGTCGGGCAGATCAAGGACGCTGACGCCGATATTGCCGCCGACCCGGGTGTCACGCCCGGCATGGGCGCAGAGGTGGCCAATCAAGGCGGTGGTGGTCGACTTCCCGTTGGTGCCAGTGATGGCGATGATCTTGGGTCGCTTGTGCGCCGGGGCGAGGTTGACCGTCCGGGCGAAGAGTTCAATGTCCCCGAGGATTTCGACGCCAGCCCGCCGGGCCATCCGGACAGTCCAGTGGGGCTCGGGATGGGTAAGGGGCACGCCCGGCGACAGCAAGAGAGCGTCGAAGCGCGACCACTCCGCCACGGACAGATCGGCAATCTCCAGTCCCTCGGCCTGGGCGGCGGCGAGGCCAGGGGCGCGTTCGTCCCAGACCGCGACTTCGGCGCCTCCGGCAAGGAGTGCGCGCGCGGCGGCTAACCCGGTCCGGGCGAGCCCGAAGACGGCGACCGTCTTGCCTTCGAAGCCGCGAACCGGGATCAAGCGCCCTCCCCTATCTCAGCTTCAGGGTGGCGAGGCCCAGAATGGCCAGCATCACCGAGATAATCCAGAAGCGGATGACGATGGTCGATTCCGACCAACCGAGCTTCTCGAAGTGGTGGTGGATGGGCGCCATCAGGAAGATTCGCTTCCCGGTGCGCTTGAAATAGGCGACCTGGATCATCACCGACAGGGTCTCAGCGACAAACAGGCCGCCGATCAACGCCAGTACGATCTCATGCTTCGTGGCCACAGCCGTAGCCCCAAGAGCGCCGCCCAAGGCCAGGGAGCCGGTGTCGCCCATAAAGATCTTTGCAGGTGGGGCGTTATACCAGAGAAACCCCAGTCCCGCTCCGATCGTAGCGCCGCAGAAGACCGCCACCTCGCCGACGCCCGGCACAAAGTGAAGCTGCAGGTAGCCCGCGAAGACCGCGTTGCCGACCAGATAAGCTATGAGGCCAAAAGCCGCTGCAGCGATCATGACCGGCACAGTCGCCAGGCCGTCCAGACCGTCGGTGAAGTTGACCGCATTGGCGGCGCCGACGACCACGAAGGCGCCAAAGGCGAGATAGAACCATCCGAGATTGATCAGGACGTCCTTGAACACCGGCAAGGCGATGCTCGTATAGAGGGTTGGGTCGGTCGAGGCGTATTGGCCCCAAAGCACCATCATCAGAACGGCGAGGCCAGCCAGAAGGGCTTCGACCAGGAGGCGAAGGCGACCCGAGACGCCTGCCGAGCTCTGTCGGGTGACTTTTGCATAGTCGTCCATGAATCCAAGCAGGCCGAAGCCCGCCGTCACCATCAGAACAGCCCAGACATAGACGTTTGAGAGATCGCACCACAGTAGGGCGCCTGTGAACAGTCCAGCCAGAATCATGACCCCACCCATGGTGGGAGTTCCAGACTTCTCCAGGATGTGACGCTCTATTCCATCCGTGCGTATCGGCTGGCCGCGTCCCTGCTTCGCCTGCATCCAGCGGATGAAACGCGACCCCATCAGGACCACCACAAGCTGGGCCGTAAAGAGCGCCATTCCAGTCCGGAAAGTAATATACTTCATGAGGTTAAGGAGAGGGGCGTGAACGCCCGCCGCCATCGCCTGTTCATACAGCCAGTACAGCATCAGCCCGCCCCCTCGGCCTCGGACTCCAGGGCGCGCAGCGCCTGGGCGATCAGCCCTGCCCGCGACCCGTTGGACCCCTTGACCATCACCAGGTCGCCCGGCCGAACGGACCCGGCGATCATCGGCGTCAATTCCGATGCTTGAAGGGCGTAGCCGCCGCACCGAGTCGAAGGAAGGGCATCCCAGAGGGATTTCATCAGGGGGCCAGCGCAGTAGACGAGGTCGATCCCGGCGTCCGCGATGGGACGGGCCAGGTCGGCGTGGAAGTGCGGAGCCTCCTCGCCCAGTTCCAGCATATCGGTGAGGGCCAGGATGCGCCGCCCTTCCGCCCGGCGTACGCCAAGGGAGCTGATGGTCGCGGCCATGGAGATCGGATTGGCGTTGTAGCTTTCGTCCACCAGGATGAACTCTCCGCCGCCCGACAGGCGAACCCGGTTCTCCGTCCCCCGGCCCGGCAAGGCCTCGAAGTCCGAAAGGGCGCTTAAGCCATCCTCCCGGCCGACATCCAGGGCTTCGAGAAGCAGGAGGACGCACATGGCGTTCAGGCCCCAATGAGCGCCGGTCTGGGAGAGGCTGAGATCGAGGGGACGACCATCGATTTCAGCTCGGACCCACCCTCGACCGGCGTCGACGGCGAAGTCCAAAAGGCGGGCGTCGGATCCCTCAGCCCGCCCGAAACTACGGACCGCCAAGCCCCGGGCCCGGGCCCGGGCGGCGAGGCAGTCGAACCAGCGGTTATCGGCGTTCAGGACGGCCACGGCGCCCGGGGCCGCCCCATCAAAGATCTCGGCCTTGGCCCGCGCGACGCCAGTCTCCCCGTCGGGGAAGTTCTCCACATGCACAGGCCCGACCGTGGTGATGGCCGTGACGTGGGGGCGGACCATCCCGGAGAGGGGCGTGATCTCGTCGGCGTGGTTCATACCGATCTCAAAGACGGCCCGTTCGGTGTCCTCTGGCATGCGCGCCAGGGTCAGGGGGACGCCGATATGATTGTTGTAGCTCTTTATCGAGGCGTGGGCGCGACCGGCCAGGGCCAGCCCCGCCGCGACCGCCTGGGTGACGCTGGTCTTGCCCACGGAACCGGTCACTGCACCCCGGCGCGCATCCACCGCCCGCTCCCGCGCAGCCAGGGCCAGGGCCTGCAGAGCCAGGAAGGTGTCATCGACCTGGACATGGGGGGCGTCCACCGGACGGGACGCCAGCACCCCCGCCGCCCCCGCCGCCATGGCCTGGTCGACAAAGTCGTGGCCGTCCCGCGCCCCACCGAGAGCCACGAAGAGGTCGCCAGGCTCCAGAGTCCGGGTGTCAATGGAGATGCCGCGAACCTGGAAGGCTCGGGATACCCTGCCCCCCGTGGCCCGGGCGATGGCGGCGGCGGTCCAGAGCGAACGTCGGGTCATGACCGGTCCTCCAAGGCGGACCGCGTCTCGGCCACGTCGTCGAAGGGGTGGACGACCCCGGCGACGGTCTGGCCCGGCTCGTGGCCCTTGCCCGCGACGACGAGAACATCGCCCGTCTGCAAACCTGCGACCGCGGACTGGATCGCCTCGCGACGGTCGGCGATCTCTTTGAGCCCGGAATGACCCGCTCTCACCTCAGCGCGGATGGCTGCGGGGTCCTCGCTGCGGGGGTTGTCGTCAGTAACGATGGCGAGGTCCGCCAGGCGGCCGGCCACCTCGCCCATGAGGGGGCGCTTTGTCCGGTCGCGGTCGCCGCCCGCCCCGAACACCACCACCAGTCGCCCGGAGACATGGGGTCGAAGCGCCGTCAACACGGTCTCGAGCCCGTCGGGGGTATGGGCGTAGTCCACATAGGCCTCGCCGCCGCGCAAGCCGGAGCCCACGTACTGGAGACGACCGGGGGCCCCGGTCAGATGCTCGAGCGCGCCGAAAACATCCTCTGGAGCCTCACCGACCGCCAGGCCAAGGCCAGCTGCAGCCAGAGCGTTCATGGCCTGGAAGGCCCCTGCCAAAGGCAAGTCCACCCGCCAGATCCGCCCATTGTGCTCAAGGGTAAGCACCTGGCCGCCCGGCCGCGTCTGCCGGTCTACGAGCCTCAGATCGCGCCCCGACTCTCCAAAGGTTAGAAGGTCAGCGCCAGCGAGGGTCGCGGCGGCGGCGAAGGCAGGGAAGGCGGGGGAGTCCGCGTTGAGGACCGCAGGGGCGCCCCGTGGCAGCAGGGTGTCGAACAGCCGCAGCTTAGCGGCCTGATAGCTGGCCATGTCGCCGTGATAGTCCAGGTGGTCCTGGGTCAGGTTCAGAAAGGCGGCGGCGGAGAGACGCACGCCGTCAAGTCGCCTCTGATCGAGCCCGTGAGAGGAGGCCTCCAGCGCCAGATCGGTGACTCCCCGGCCGGCGAGTTCGGCGAGGAGGGCTGCGACATCCCCGGCATCGGGAGTGGTCAGTCCAGGAGGCGTGAGGGCGACGTCGTCCCGGCCGGGACCGGACAGAAGGACGCCGAGGGTACCCATGCTGGCCGACAACCGCCCCGACGCAGCGAAGATCTGACGACAGAAGCCGGCGACAGAGGTCTTGCCGTTTGTTCCCGTGACGGCGACGACCACCTCTGGCTGGCCGCCGTAGAAGGCGCGTGCGGCCAGGGCGTAGGCCCGACGAGGATCCTCGCTGACAATGACAGGAGCGCCAAGGCCGAGGAGTTCACGGCTGCAGAGGACGGCGGCGGCGCCGGCGGCGACCGCCTGTGGTGCGAAGTCGGCGCCATCCCGGGCCGCGCCGGGAAGGGCGGCGAATAGGACGCCCGGACCTACCCGGCGGCTGTCCGCCGTGACGCCGCAGATCTCCGGATCGACCGGAAGGGCGCGATTGAGGAGCTGGGACAAGCGCATCGGGATCAGCGTTCGTTAAGGGCGGCGAGCTCAGCGCCCGCCGTTGCCGGCTGCACCGCCACCTGCTCAAACCGTCGGCTCACGCCCAGGAAGGGGGCCACGCGGTCGATGACCTTGCCCGCAGCCGGCGCTGCGGTCAGCCCGCCCGTGCGCCCGCCGGACTCAGCGTCGGCGACGGGCTCGTCGATAATGATCAGAACCAGATAACGATCATCAGAAAGGGCCCCATCGGTGGGAAAAACCCCGGCGAAGGAGGCGAGGACCTTGTCACGGACATAGCGCCCGTCGATTACCTTCTCGGCGGACCCGGTCTTGCCGCCCACCCGAAGACCGGCGGCGTTGGCGCGACGACCGGACCCTTCCAGAACATTTCGGCGCATCAGGCCGAGCATTAGCCGCGAGGTCTCCTCACTGACCACTCGGCGTCCATCGGGTCGGGCGCCCGGACTCATGGGCTGAACCGTCAGGGGAAGGTAGCGACCACCGTTCACGACCGAACCCAAGCCAGCCGCCAAGGCGGCCGGAGATACCGAAATCGCGTGACCAAAAGAGGCGGAGGCGAGGGTATTGGGATTCCACTCTCGGGGAAGAATAGGACGAGCCGACTCGGTCAGCTCAATTGGCGCCGCCTTGAACAGGCCGAACGCCTCAAAATACCGGGTCAGGGTCGGGCCGCCGACCGCCAGGGCGATCTGGCTGGCGCCTATGTTCGAAGACTTCAGAAAGATATCCGTCACCGTCATGTCATGGTCGACAGCGTGCAGGTCTCGGATGACCCGCGACCCTATGTTCACACCCTTGGTTGTGCTGAACACGGTCTGAGGGGTGATCTGATGGGTGTCGAGCCCCACCGCCAGGGTGAATACCTTGAAGGTGGATCCCATCTCGTAGACCGAGGCGACGGCGCGATTTCTGAGTTGGTCAGGCGAGGACTCACCTGCCTGATCGGGATCGAAGCTTGGCCAGGAGGACATTGCCAGAACCTCGCCGGTCTGGACATTTGTGATCAGCCCGACCGCACCCTTGGCCTGAAGTCGTGTGGCCGCAGCATTGAGTTCGTCGTCCAGGGCGGCTTGCACCCGAATGTCGATGGAAAGGGGGGTGGGCTGGCGGTCGCCTGAGTCGGCGCGGATTCGTTCGTTGAGAGCGCCCTCAGCCCCCGCCAAGCCCTCGCCTCCGGTGTCGGAAAAGCCGATCAGGTGGGCCGCTCCGCCGCCCAAGGGATAGACCCTTCGCGGCTCTCGCTCAAATGCAACACCCGGCAGGCCGAGGGCGTGAACCCTCTCCCTGTCTCTGGGCGAAAGCGGCCCTGCAAGGAAGGTTCGGCGCGAACTCGCCAGCGCTCGGTCGAGCCGGCTGACCGACAGCTCCGGCAGCGCCCTGAGCAAGCCCGCCCGGGTTTCCGCAGGATCCCAGACGTCCTGGGGATCGAGGTAGAGTGTGAAGTATGGAAGATCCGCAGCCAGCAAGGCGCCGTGACGGTCAACGAGGGGCGCGCGGCCAGGACCCGCACCGCCTCCGACCCTTGAGACGGAGTCAGGGCTTGAGAAGATGGCCAGCCGGGTCGCCCCGACGGCGAGACAGACGAATCCGATCACAAAGAAGACAAGGACAACAAAAATCCGGATGCGGGCGTCGTTCTCCGCCCGACCGGAGGCGCGGGCCTTCCCGAAGGCGCGTTCAAGATTCCACAAGCGCCCCTTGATCCAGCGCCAGCCGGGCGCCAGCGCCCCAGCGTGGGTCAGGCTCATGGCTCAGGCTCCTTGTCGGACGGCGGAGCCGTGCTCTCTGCTTCAAGGGCGGAGCTCTCGGCTTCGGCCAAGCCGGCCATCGAGGATGAGCCGACCACGAGGAGCTGGGGCGCCGGAGCCGCCGGGCTTTGCAACGCGTCCGCCAGACCCTGAGGCGTGATCTCGCGATTGGAGGCCACGGGGGAAAGGCCGGCGTAGGTCCGGGCAAGGCTGGCGAGTCGCTCCGGGCGCTCGAGATGGGCGACCTCGGCTTCGAGAAGGACAATGCGGTCCTTTTCCTCTGTAATCTGGCGCTCCGTAGACGCGATCTGTCCGCGCTCTCCACCCGCCAGGGTCTTGGCCAGGTAGACTCCGAGGATCAGGGCCACCAGGAGAACGCTCAGGGCGAGGTCGAGGGTTCTGAAGCCCAGCACGCGGTGTTCGAGCAGGTTCACGCCGCGGCCCTCCAGGCCGGAGCCGAGGTGCGTTCGGCGGCCCTGAGCCGGGCGGATCGCGCGCGGGGATTGGCGGCGGTCTCAGACTCTGCAGGAGCTGTGGACCGGGACGACAGGAGGGTAAAGCTGGGATCCGCAACGCGCGGAGCCTGGGGTGAATGGCGCGAACCGCCAGGCGTGCGGCCGGACCGGCTGACCAGAAAGCCCTTGACGATTCGATCCTCGAGGGAGTGGAAGGTCACCACCGCGAGCCGCCCCCCAGGGCGCAGCACCCGCTCGGCGGCGAGGAGCCCCGCCTCCAGTTCGGCCAGCTCATCGTTCACGGCTATCCGCAAGGCCTGAAAGGACCGTGTGGCCGGATGCACCCGGGCGCCGCGCCGGCCGCCGAGGGCCCGCTCGATCACATCGGCCAGGTCGGTGGTGCGGGCGAAGGGTTGGGCCTCGCGGCGGCGGACGATGGCGGCCGCCACCCGCCTGGACTGCCGCTCCTCGCCATAGACCCATAGGATGCGGGCGATCTCAGCAGCCTCGGCGGTGTTCACGATCTCCGCCGCCGTCACGCCCTGGTCGCCCATCCGCATATCGAGGGGTCCGTCCCGCAGGAAGGAAAAGCCCCGCTCGGCCTCGTCCAGCTGCATTGACGAAACCCCAAGGTCCAGGGCCACGCCGTCGACCGACGCCGCGCCGAGGACGTCGGCTATGGTGGAGAAGGGCGCGCAGACCAGGGTGAAGCCGGCGCCCAGACCCTCGGCGAACCGGGCGGCGGAAGGGTCGCGGTCAAAGGCGGTGACGCGGGCGCCTGCAGCGAGGAAGGCTCGCGTGTAGCCGCCCGCCCCGAAGGTTCCGTCGATGATGTGGCGGCCGGGCGCGGGGGCGATGGCGGCGACGACCTCTTCCAGGAGGACGGAGAGGTGCGGCGCGGTCATCCTGCAGATCCTGCGCCGGAAAGTCCGGACCTCTGGGCCCTTTGCGCGGCGCGGAGCTGGGCGAGTCCATCCCGGGCCAGCTCCCTCTGGGCGGCGCGATGGGCCTGGAAGGCGTCGCGCTCCCAGATCTGGAAACGGTCGCCCAGGCCGACCACCACCACCCAGTCCGTCAGGTCGAAGGCGTCGCACAGGGTCTCGGGAAGCGTGATCCGGCCGGCGGTGTCGAAGCTCAGGCGCGCCATGCCGCCCAGCACGGAGGTCTCCAGGGCCGATCGCAGGGGATCGCCGAAATCCAGCTCCTCGATCACGCCAACGTAGCGCTCGAACAGAGCCTGGCCGCCGCCTTCGATGCAGTCGGCCTCGATGGAGGGAAAGCAGACCACCCCGTCGAAGGGGCCGGCGACGGCGGCGCGGAACTCCTGCGGCACGACGATGCGACGCTTGGCGTCCAGCTGCTTCTCGAACGTCGAGATGAACATCCCGCAGCGTCCCGTCCTGCAGCCCCTCTGGCTGCGCCCCTGCCAATCCCCGAACGGCGGGGGCGGCGGCGTGAGCCGCGCGCCAGCACGCCTGTTCAGGGTTCCAATGGGCTAACATGGGATCGGATGGGAAACAATGACTCTGGATGGCAATATCCAGTAATTCCAGCTGATTTTCATTCAAATATGGTTAATCTCCACTCACCCTCCACAGGTCATACAGGGAACATCAGGATGTTCAGCCCCGGTGCGCGGGCCTTCTGTTGATAACCGTGGATCTGGGGAAGAGATGGAAACCAGACGGCCTGTAAGCCGGGTTCTGTGCCGCCCGCCGAAACGGGCGCGGCGATCATTCCTCTGGACCGCCCATTGCTGGACGGTTCTCGCGACCTACCCGGACCCCTGGGCCTGCGACAGCCCTGCCGGATCGCTCCGGCGCGAGGTCCCTATTCGGTCTTGCTCCTGGCGGGGCTTGCCATGCCGTCCCCATTGCTGGGTCCGCGGTGCGCTCTTACCGCACCCTTTCACCCTTGCCCCGGCCGCAACCGGGGCGGTCTGCTCTCTGTGGCGCTATCCCTGGGGTCGCCCCCGGCGGGCGTTACCCGCCGCCATGTCGTAGTGGAGCCCGGACTTTCCTCCCCCGCCCCGAAGGACAGGAGCGACCGCCCGGCCGTCTGGTTCCGCTGCTACAAGTGGCCCCGGAGAAGCCAGCCGTCAATCGGCGAGGCGGGCGAAGACCATCTGGTCCCAAGCCTGGCCCTTCCACCACCCGCGGCGCGCCAGGATCCCTTCCAACCGGAATCCCATCCGCCCAAGGAGGGCGCAGGACCTTTCGTTCCCGACCGTCACCATGGCCTCGAGGCGCAAGAGACCGAAGTCCGTAAAGCCCCGCGCGATCACCGCCGGCAGGACCGTCGACATGACTCCACGGCCCCACTGGTCGCGGGCGAGATCATAGGCGATCTCACCCCATCGCCCCCGGCCGAGTTCGATCCGGTTGAAACCCACCGTCCCGATGAGCCGCCCGTCGCCAGCCCTCCGGACGCCCCACCGCACGCCCAGGCCCTGCGCCGCCTGGGCCTCCGCCCAGTCGATGATGTCCAGAGCCTCGAACTCCGTCTGGAGGGGCTCGATATCCAGGAAGGCGCAGACCTCCGGGTCAGAAAAGAGGTTCACCAGGCCATCTACGTCCGCCTCTGACAAGGCGCGCAGCTCGAAGCCGTCGACCCGGGGCGGATCGGTGATCATCCGCCACCGAGTCTCAGGAGCGCGATCAGCCGGGCGCGGGTGAGCCCGTCGGCGACTCCATCGATGCGGCTCTGCACCCAGTGCCGCTGGAAGGCCGTGACGACCTCCCGGGTGGCGGCGTCGAAGCGACCGGTGGGCGGGCAGTCATAGCCGAGCCGGGTCAGGCCGGCCTGGAAGGCGAAGACGGCGGCCCCCTCCTCCCCCTCCGCCAGGGGTGCGCCGGGCGCGGGCGGGGGCTCGACCCAAAGGCCATGCCCCGCCGCCGCCAGCCGCTTCCAGGGGAACCGCTCCCCCGGGTCCGGCTTGCGGGCCGGGGCCACGTCGGAATGGCCGACAATGTCGCCGTCGGCGATGGTCCAGCGGCTGCGGATGTCGCCCACCAGGGCGATGACGGCGGCGACCTGGGGCTCGGGGAAGTCGCGATAGCCGAACTCGTGACCGGGATTGACGATCTCGATCCCAACGGAGCGGCTGTTGATGTCGGTCTGGCCCTTCCAGGAGGCGACGCCGGCGTGCCAGGCGCGCCGAGCCTCATCCACCAGACGGAAGACCCGGCCATCCTCCTCGACAAGGTAGTGCGCGCTGACCCTGCCGCCGGGCGTGGGGTCGCGCAGCCTGTCCAGGGCGGCCTCGCCGGTCTGCATGCCGGTATAGTGCAGGACGATCATGTCCGGCGGGGCGGTGCGAGTGTCGAAGTTCGGCGACGGGGCGTCGATCAGGTCCATGGCCCGGAAGCTAGGATGAATTCCTAGGCTCCGCATCCGGATTGTCGAGGCGTCCTCAGAGAGGCCGAAGCTCGCCCGACGGCGAGGAATGAGAAAGCCAATTGCTCCCCCAAGGGGGAGCTGTCAGCGAAGCTGGCTGAGGGGGTCAACGGAGGTGGGTCAGGCGCCCTGCCCGCGACCGAAGAGGAGGACCAGGCGGGCCAACTGGTTGAAGCGGAAGGCGATGACCAGGACGCCGACCATGGCGAGAGCCGCCCCCAACGCCATCCGCAGGTCGACCACGTCGCCGGTGAAGATCACCCCCAGGGCGATGGTGAAGATCGGCGTCATCAGGGTCAGCGGCGAGACCAGCGTCGCCTCATAGCGTTGGATCAAGGTGTAATAGAGGGTATGGGCCAGCACTGAGGCGATGAGGCCCGAGAACAGCAACGCCGCGCCGAAGATCCAGGGGTCAGCCGCGATCACTGCGCCCTGCCCTCCCTCGAAGGCCAGAGTGTAGCCGAGGGTCGGGATTACCGAGGTCAGGCCGACCCAGGCCTGGAACTGCAGGGGCTTCACCCCCTCGATCTGCTTCATCAGCACGGCCCCGAAGGAGCCGATCACCGCCGAGGCGACCACGAAGAGCAAGCCCGCCGACATATGCAGTCCGTCAGGGTTCCACATGACCAGGACGACGCCGGCCAGGGTCATGGCCGTCCCGGCGATCCGGCGGGCGTCCAGGCGCTCGCCCAGGAGGAACCAGGAAAGGACCGCCGTGACCGGCACACCCAGCTGGCTGACGATGGCCACCGCCGATGGGCTTGCGGTCTTCAAGGCGAAGAAGGTCAGCGCGAAGGTCCCGCAACCCATACACAGGCCCACCAGAATCATCCGCCAGAGCGGTCGGGGCGCGTTTCGCAGCCAGGGCCAGACCACGGCCAGCACGATCGCAAAGCGGAGAGCCGCATAGAACATGGGCGGCGCCTCCAGGTTGGCGATCACGAGCTTGGAGACAATCGTATTCGCCGCCCAGATCAGGCAGACCAGAGTCATCAGGCTGAAATCGCGGGGGCTCATGCCGGGGCTTTCGCCCGCTTTGGCCACAAGGGCAACGCCTTTCCGCCCCTCCGGGGCCTTGTCAGTCTCGGCTGGCCGGGCGAGGCTGGCGCAAACGGAGGCGCAGATGAGCGGACCCTTTCTCGGACCCGACGTGAAGGACTTCGGCGCGGCCTGGATCGACCCCTCAGCCCGGCTGTTCGGCGCGGTGGAGATTCATCCCGGCGCCTCGGTCTGGTGCAATGTGGTGGTGCGCGCCGAGAGCGACCGGGTGGTGATCGGCCCGCGCGCCAACATCCAGGACTTCGTGATGATCCATGTGGGCGCCGGCACAGGGACCCTTATCGGCGCCGACTGCTCGATCACCCACCATGTCACCCTCCATGGCTGCGAGATCGGCGAGGCCTGTCTGATCGGCATCGGCGCCACCATCATGGACGGCTGCCGGATCGGCGCCGGGTCCATCGTGGCCGGGGGCGCCTTCCTGAAGGAGGGGACGGTGATCCCCCCCGGCTCCATCGTCATGGGCTCACCAGGCGCAGTGACCCGCACCCGGGACAACACCCTGGCGAACCGGCTGAACGCCTTTCTCTACCGGCGGAATGCGGAAGCCTACGCGACCGGGGATTACCGTCTCTGGTCCACCGAGGGCTTCCGCGCCGAAATGGCCGCCGAGCGCGCGCGCCTGGCGGCCGAGCTTCAGGCCGCCGCGCCGAGCGACAGGGTCTCGTAACGCGCCAGGTGATGGTCGGTGGAGCCGAACAGGCCCTCGATCATGGTCGCGCGCTTGAAGTAGTGGCCGATGGCCATCTCGTCAGTCACGCCCATGCCGCCATGGAGCTGAACGGCGTTCTGCCCGACGAACTTGCAGGCCTTGCCGATCTGCACCTTGGCGGCCGAGGCGGCCTTGGCCCGCTCGGCGTCGCTGTCGGACAGGCGGATGGTGGCCATGTAGGTCATCGAGATCGACTGCTCGAGCTGGATGAACATGTCGACCATGCGATGCTGCAGGACCTGGAAGGACGAGATCGGCACGCCGAACTGCTTGCGCTGCTTGGTGTACTCGACCGTGCCTTCCTGCAGGCGACGCAGGACGCCACAGGCCTCGGCGCAGGTGGCGGCGATGGCTTCGTCCATCACCTTCTCGACCAGGGGCAGGGCCTCGCCCTCGCCGCCGATCCGGGCCTCGGCGCCCAGGACCACGTTCTCGAAATAGACTTCCGAGGCGCGGAAGCCATCAACCGTCGGATAGTCGCGGGTGGACACGCCCTTGGCCGACTTCGGCACGATGAAGACCGAGATCCCGCCGGCGTCGCGCTGGCCGCCGCCGGTGCGGGCGGTGACGACCAGGTGGGTAGCGTAGGGCGCGCCCACCACCACGGCCTTATGGCCGTTTAGGACGTAGCCCGCGCCGTCCTTGCGGGCGGTCGTCTTCAGGTCGCGGATGTTGTAGCGGCCCTGCGGCTCGGCGTAGGCGAAGGCGAAGATGGCCTTGCCGGCGATGATCTGGCCGATCATCTCCTCGGCGCCGGCGGGGGCGCCGTGCTTCAGGAAGCCGCCGCCGATGACCACCGTGCCGAGATAGGGCTCGACCACGAGGGCCTTACCCAGCTCTTCCATGACCACCATGTTCTCGGTGTAGCCGCCACCCAGGCCGCCGAGGGCCTCCGGGAAGGCCGCCCCCAGGATGCCCAGCTCATCGGCGAAGGCGCTCCAGACGTCCGGCCGCCAGAAGGGCTCGCGCCCCAGGGCCGCCCGCCGCTGGTCGAAACCATAGTTGTCCGCCAGGTAGCTCGCGACCGTGTCGCGGAGCATCGACTGTTCTTCGGTGAAGCTGAAATCCATGTTCGTCCCGCCCGAGGCCTTTGGCCCCTCCTGAATGTCCCCTGGGAGGCCTTAGAGGCCCAGCACCATCTTGGAGATGATGTTGCGCTGGATCTCGTTGGAGCCGCCGTAGATCGAGGTCTTGCGACCATTGAAGTAGTCGCCGGCCAGGTCCAGCGAATGCTGGGGCCCGATGCCGGAATTGTGGCCCGCCTCGCCGAGGAAGGGTGCGCCGTAATGACCAGCGGCCTCCAGGGCCAACTCCTGCAGGCGCTGCTGGATCTCGGTGCCCTTGATCTTGAGGATCGAGCTTTCCGGGCCCGGGCCCTTGCCGCTGGACTCGCCCGCCAGGGTGCGCAGTTCGGTGAATTCCAGGGCCGTCAGGTCAATCTCCAGCTCGGCCACCTTGCGGCGGAAGAAGGCGTCCTGGATCAGGGCGCCGCCGGCGTCGGACAGCTCGGTGGAGGCCATCTGGCGCAGGCGCTCGAGGCCGCGCTTGGAGCGCGCCACCCCGGCGATGCCGGACCGCTCGTGGGCCAGCAGGGCCTTGGCGCAGGTCCAGCCCTGGTTCTCGTGAAAAACGCGGTTCTCGACCGGCACCTTCACATTGTCGAGGAAGACGTCGTTGACCTCGTGGCCGCCCTCCAGGGTGGTGATCCGGCGGACCGAGATGCCCGGGCTTTTCATATCGATGAGCAGGAAGGAGATGCCCGACTGCGGCTTGGCGTCCGGGTCGGTCCGGACGAGGAAGAAGCCCCAGTCGGCGTGCTGGCCCAGGGTCGTCCAGGTCTTCTGGCCGTTGACGATGTAGTACTCCTCGCCGTCGTCGCCGGTGACGCGCTCGGCGCGGGTCTTGAGGCTGGCGAGGTCAGAACCCGAGCCCGGCTCGGAATAGCCCTGGCACCACCAGACGAGGCCGTCGCGAATGCCGGGGAGGAAGCGCTGCTTCTGCTCCTCGGTGCCGAAGTTGTAGAGCACCGGCGCCAGCATGGAGACGCCAAAAGGCAGGACGCCGATCGTATCGGCCCGGGCCTGCTCCTCGGACCAGATGTACTTCTGGGTGGGCGTCCAGCCCGTACCGCCCAGCTCCACCGGCCAGGAGGGAACCGCCCAGCCCTTCTTGGCCAGGATCCGGTGCCAGGAAAGCTGGTCTTCCTTGCCCAGGGTCTCGCCGCGTTCCTGTTTCTCGCGCAGCGCCTGGGGGTAGTTCTCGGCGATGAAGGTGCGGACTTCCTGGCGGAAGGCGTTGTCCTCGGGGGAGAAATCCAGGTTCATCAGAAAGCTCCGGCGTCCGGCGCGGACATACGCGCCGTTCCACCGCTCCACATAGGTGAAGGACCCCGGATTGAAAAGCGGCGCGTCTCCATGACGTCGGGAAAGCCGCCGCGCGGACCGGCTCCGGGACCAGCCCCTGCGCCGGAGGCTTGTCGCAGCCGGGCGGACGGGCTCAGTATGCGTTCATCGTTTTCTTCACGCGACGGAAGCCCCGTCGTCGCCGGACAGGCCCTCGCCCATGCGCACGCCCTGCATCAAGATCTGCGTCGTCGATGGCGAGAGCGGCCTTTGCATGGGCTGCTACCGACGCCTGAACGAGGTCGCAGGCTGGTCGAAGATGACGCCTGAGGCGCGAGACGCCATCATGGCGGAGCTGCCGTCGCGGGTGAACCTGATCCGCCCGGAGAAGCGGGCCATGTTCTCGTGAGGACATCGCCTCACGCTCCTGACAGACCCGGACCCTGACAGGCATGAACAGGCGCCATCTCATCTCGGCGCTGGCCGCCCAGACGGCCGGAAGCGGCGAGATCCGCGTTGACCAACTCTGAGGCGGACCGACCGCCCGGGGATGTTCATAACCGGCTAACCATCCTCGACTAGCCTTGGCGCGTTGGAATGGGTTCCGGAGACGCAGAGGCCATGCACAGGAAGGCGATGATCGCCCTGGCCTCCGCTATCGCGGCCGTGGCCGCGGGCCAGGCCATCCTGACCCTGGCGCCCGGGGTGCGCGCCTCGTCAGCTATCCTTCCGCCGACCGGGGCCCCTTCCCCGAGCCCCGCCGCCGTCGCGATGGGCAAGGACGGGCATTACTGGGCTCAGGCCGAGGTCAATGGTCAGTCCGTCCGCATGCTGGTGGACACCGGGGCTACCGTTGTCTCCTTGACCGCGGCTGACGCCCGCCGGGTGGGCCTTGATCCCGACGCCCTGACCTACGGCCTGAAGGTGGCGACCGCCGCCGGTGAGGCCCGCGCCGCCCGGATCACCCTGGCCTCCGTGGGGGTGGATGGGGCGGTGGTGCAGAATGTCGACGCCCTGGTGCTTGACCGGGATACCGACGCCTCACTGCTGGGCATGAGCTATCTGCGCCGGCTCTCCGGTTTCGAGGCCACGCCCCAGGCCCTGCGCCTCCACCCCTGACCCGGACACCTCCGCCAGGGCGCGGAGGATGACCTCTGTCCCCGCCCCGGGCCTGACCGACTCCACCGTGAGGATCCGCCGCCAGGCCCGCGCCCCGCGCCGGCCCTGGAACAGGCCCAGCATGTGCCGGGTCATGGCCGCCAGCGGCACGCCTTCCGCCAGGCGCGCCTCGACATAGGGGAGATAGGCCTCCACGGCCGCCTCCGGGCTCACGATCTCGCCCTCGCCGAAGATCCGGGCGTCCACCTCCCCCAGCAGGCCGGGATCGTGATAGGCCGCCCGGCCCAGCATGACCCCGTCGAAGTCGGCCAGCAGGGCCTCCGCCGCGTCGAGCCCGCCGATCCCGCCGTTCAGTGCAATCGTCAGGCCGGGCCGTTCGCGTTTCAGGCGCCGGACCAGATCATAGTTCAGGGGCGGGACGTCGCGGTTCTCCTTGGGCGACAGGCCCTTTAGGATCGCCTTGCGCGCATGGACGATGAAGGTGTCGACCCCCGCCGCCGCGCAAGCGTCCACCAGGGTGAAGAGGCTGGCCTCCGGGTCCTGGTCATCCACGCCGATCCGGCATTTCACCGTCGCCGGAACCTGCACAGCCTGCCGGATTGCGGCCATGCACTCAGCCACCAGGGCCGGCTCCCGCATGAGGCAGGCCCCGAAGCGCCCGGACTGCACACGGTCCGACGGACAGCCGACATTCAGGTTGATCTCATCGTAGCCCAAGGCCTCACCGATCCGCGCCGCCTGCGCCAGTTCCGCCGGATCGCTGCCGCCCAGCTGCAGGGCGACGGGATGTTCGGCCGGATCGAAGCCCAGCAGACGCTCCCGGTCGCCGTGCAGGACCGCCGCGCTGGTGACCATCTCGGAGTAGAGCAAGGCGCGCCGCGTCAGCACCCGGTGGAAGGACCGGCAGTGCCGGTCGGTCCAGTCCATCATCGGGGCGACGGAGAAGCGGTGGGAGGACCTGGTCACAGGGTCAACTCTCGGCAGGCCCGGAACGGCTCATGCCGCGGTTGGGTTCAAGTCCCGTCGAACTAGGGTATTCCCGCCGCTCCGGCAATTCCGACTGCGATGACGACGGACGTCTTCTCGGCCGCCGCCAGTCTCCATGAAACGTCACGAAGGTCCCAACGGACGCCCCCCCGCAGAGTCTCCTGACAGAACGCTGTCAGTTGGCCTAGGGTACCCAGGGGCGGGGTTCAAAGGAGGCCCCGTGAATGACGACACCTGTTCTGGAAATCGCGGAATTCCGTACGTCCGTAGAGACCAAAGACTTTGTTTCGGCCGCCGAGGCCGTCACTCCCTGGCTGGCGGCGCAGCCCGGCTTTCGCGCCCGTCGGCTGGCCGAGATTGAAGAGGGCGCCTGGATCGACTGCGTTGAGTGGGATGACATGGAGTCCGCCAAATCCGCAGCCGACCGGATCATGGAGTCGGAGGCCGCCGCCGCGTTCATGGCCGGGATCGACTTCAGCTCTCTCACCATGCGTCACGCCCGCATTGTGACCTCACGCTAGATGCGGCGAGCCGACCGCCTCTTTGCGATTTTACAGGCGCTGAGAGGCGGTCGCCTTCTGACTGCGGCCTCGCTGGCGGAACGCCTCGAGGTCTCAGTCCGGACAATCTACAGGGACATTTCCGACCTACAGGCGGGCGGCGCGCCGATCGACGGCGAGCGGGGCGTTGGCTTCCTGCTCAGGGATGATTTCTTCCTGCCCCCCCTTGCCCTGACGCCTGTCGAGCACGAGGCCCTGCGCTGGGGCCTGGCGCTAGCCGCGGCTCACGGCGACGAAGCCCTCTCCGGGGCGGCCCGGGACGTCCTTTCGAAGCTCGGGGTCAGCCAGGCCCCCTTCCATGCCCCGCCTTCCCTGACGCCCCTGCAGAAGACCCTCCTCAAGGGCGTGCGGGAGGCGCTGTCTCGATCAAGGCGCCTCCATATCACCTACGAGGACAGCATCGGAGCCGTCTCCGTCAGGACCGTCAGGCCCCTTGGCCTGGAGCACTGGGGTCGGGTCTGGACGTTGACGGCCTGGTGCGAGAGCCGCGATGACTTCCGGGTGTTCCGGATCGACCGAATACACAGTTTCGATGAAGGGCCGCCCTTCAGACCTGAGTCCGGCCGGACGATCGGGGATTTTGTCGCGGCTGTGCGCGCGCACCCGAGACATCCGGATGGATAGGCCCGTCTCCGAGCTTCGCGGACTTGGGACCGCGTCGGCCCGCCTCCTGGCTAGCGTCGGCATTTTTCGGGAGTCTGATCTGAGGGCGCTCGGTCCGGTAGAGGCCTTCGCCCGGGTCCGGATGGCCGCCGATCCCAGGGTCAGCCTCAACCTTCTCTATGCCATGCAGGCGGCCCTACTCGGCATCGACTGGCGCCAGCTTGCCCCGGAGGTCAGGCGCGCCCTGCGCGACGAGGCTCTAGGACAGCGGCCGGGTCGGAGCTGACCCCGCCCCACCGCCCTGCACCGCCGGGAGCCCGATCCGGAACTGGATGAAGCCCGTCCGAAGGGCCACCTTCTCGTAGAGGGCGATGGCGGTGGCGTTGTCCTCCCGGGTCAGCCAGTAGACGCGGCTCGCGCCCTGCGCGGTCGCCCGATCACAGACCGCGGCGATCAGGGCCCTGCCGACGCCGGAACCGCGAGCCTCGGACGCCGTGAACAGGTCCTGCAGGTAGCAGTAGTCGCCCTTCGTCCAGGTCGACCGGTGAAACACGAAGTGCACGATCCCGACGAGGCGTCCCTCCATGAAGGCGCCGAGGACGAACATCGGCTCCGACGGGTCCAGGAGTCGCCGCCAGGTCAGGTCCGTCGTCTCTGCATCGATTTCGACCTCGTAGAACTGCTGGTAGCCCCGCCACAGCGGCAGCCACTCCGGCCGATGCCGGTCCTCGAGGGCGATGATCTCGATCATGCGGGGCTCCTTTCCGCCTTGCCGGGGAGACAGGTTCATGACGCGCATCCTGAACCCGAACGGCCTTCGGCCGACCGCTGCAGCACGCTGGCGAAGGGTCCGCAGGACCGGCGGTTCATGGAAGACAAGACGTGCGGCGAGCGGCAGGCTCCCGTCAAGGAGACCCCCATGGAAGTGATCACCCGTCTGGCCTGGCTGTTCCTCGCGGCCATCCATGTCCCGCCCGCCCTCGTCGCCGTGTTCCCGGGTCTCATGGGACGGCTCTACGGCGTCGCACCCGCCGGCGAGATCGGACTGATGCTCTCCCACAGGGCGGTTCTCTTCCTCGCGGTCGCCGTAGGCTGCGCCTGGGGAGCCTTCGACCCTGACGCCCGCCGCCCTCTGAGCCTGGTGGTGACGATCAGCGTCGCCGGCTTCCTGTGGCTCTTCGTCACCGCCGGCGCCCCGCGCGGCGCCCTTCGGACCATCGCCATCGTCGACGCCATCGCCATGGTCCCGCTCGCCTGGATCCTCCTTCAGGCCTGGCGACCCAGTGCGGCGTAGGCGAGGGCCGCCGCCATCACCGTCTCCAGCACCAGGTAGAGGGCCGGCAGGCGGCCGAGGGCGCGGTCGATCCCGGCGGACACCAGACGTCCGCCGGCCATCCCGGCAAGGGCCGCAGCCACGGCAAGGCACACCCCCGCCCGGAGGCCCGGAACGGCCAGAGCGGCGGCGAGGCCGGCGGCCATGGCCAGGCCAAATCCTCCGTAGACGGCCCGGACCTCGTTCCGCCCTGCAGCGGTCAGGGTGGGAATGTCGAATTGGCGGGACACCCGGTGGGGGCTCACCAGGGCGCCAATTCCCATGACGCCGAAGCCGAGGATGGCCAGGAGAATAGGAAGATCGTTTAAGGAGGTGTGTGTCATGTCCGGAGATTACATCGCGCAATGACGTCAGGATTTCAAAAGTCGCCGGCCTGCATCTGGCTGAGGGGCGCCCGCGCCGCTTATGTGGGCCCCGGCCTCGACCTCGCCCCCCATCGCGCCGCCGTCGCTGTGATCGCCTTCGCCCTCCAGGAGCCCTTCGACCTTGAGGTCTTTCCCGACGGCGACTGGGCGGCGTCGTCCTGCACCGCGCCCGTCGCCGTCATTCCCCCCAGCGTCCTGCATCAGATCAGGGCGCGCGGCCCCATGGCCTTCCTGTATCTCGACGCCATTGGCGACGATGAGCTTGCCCTCGGCCGGCGCGACCTTCGCCTTCCGACCGGCCTGGACTGGAAGGAGGGCCCGACCGAAGCCCTCATCCCGGCCCTCTGGGAGGGCCTCGACCTTCCTGTACGCGCCGCCCCGGATCCCCGGATCGTCACCGTCCTGCGGGCGCTGGAGGACGATCCAGACGCCTTCGTAACCTTCGACGGAGCCGCCCGGGAGGCGGGTCTGTCGGTCTCCAGGACCCGGGAATTGATCCGCAAGGCCGTCGGCATCCCCTTCCGCCGGTACAGGCTCTGGCGGCGCATGGCGGTCGCCGGGCGCGTGCTGGCCCGGTCCGCGACACTGACCGAGGCCGCCCACGCGGCCGGCTTTGCTTCCTCCGCCCACTTCAGCACGGCGTTCAGGGCGATGTTCGGGCTCTCGCCGTCGGGACTGCTGAGGGCCGGGGTGCGCTTCGACGTCGACGGAATGCCTGGGGCGCCCGCGTTCAGCGGGGCCAGCACACGGCCTCACGTCCGCAGAGCGTGAAAATGGCGTCGAAGTGCGTGAATATGGACGTTTTGTCGTGCGGAGGCGTGACACGCAGGTGACATCGGGCGGCGGGCTTGGCAGGGTCTCGCCTACCGATTCCCTGCTGAGAAGGTCTTCCATGAACATTTCCGATCTCGTTGACGCCGTGGCTGCGGCGGACTCCAAACTCACCAAGGCTCAGGCCAAGGCCGCCATCGAGGCTACCTTCGCCGCCATCCGCGACGCCGCCGCCAAGGGCGACGAAGTCTCGGTGCCCGGCTTCGGCAAGTTCGCCGTCCAGTCCAAGCCGGCCCGCACGGGCCGCAACCCCTCGACCGGCGCGACCATCCAGATCGCCGCCTCGAAGGCCCTCAAGTTTAAACCCGCCAAGGCCCTCAAGGACGCCCTGGGCTGAGGAAATGCATTGCGGACCGGCGGTGATCGCCGGTCCGCTCCCGCATCGGGCGCCGTTGGGCCTCTTGTCAGGCCAGCCCGAGAACGGCGGCGAGGACCATGAGAATCCCGACCAGCCCCACCGCCCAGAACAGGGGGCGGATCTTCGGAAGCCCCAACAGGTAGACCACCGCGTGGGCGAGCCTCGAATAGAAGAAGAGCTGGGCGCCCAGGGCCGTCGTGGCCCCCAGGGCGCCGGTCGACGCCGCCACGAGAATGAGCGGCGCAAACAGGATCAGCCCTTCGCGATGGTTGTCGACCACCCGCAGGGCGCGGGCGTGAAAGCCTTCCGGCGGGCTGAGACCGTCGCGGGAATCCGCCATGACCTGAAGGCCCTTGGCGCGGACGCCCGCAACCGTCTGAATGAGGATAAGAACCAGAAGCAGGATGGTCGAATAGACGAGAAGCCTGAGTTCAATCGGCATGTTTCCCTCCCATGGGCGCCGGCCGCAGGATCGACCGGTCGCTGAGACGGAGGCTGTGCCGCTTCCCCCCCAAGGTCAACGACCCCTTGGCGATCCCCGTCCGGCGGGCGATGCTGGCGCCGCAGGAGATATCGACATGATCACCCGGACCATCCGGCGATGCGCCCTTGGCGCCGCCCTCTTCCTCGCCGCCTGTTCCGCCGGCGGCTCGCCAGACCCGCTGGCCGGCTTCGGACCTGATCCGCGCCTGCCGCCGCCGACCCGGTCCATCGTGCCCCAGATCGGCATCGCACAGCCCATCGGCTGGCAGGCGTCGGAAAAGCCCCGGGCGCCAGAGGGATTTGAGGTCACGCGCTACGCCGGCGCACTGGCCCACCCCCGGTGGCTTCTGGTCCTGCCCAATGGCGACGTGCTGGTCGCCGAGTCTTCCTCCGAGAAGAAGGGCAAGCCGGACTTTCGCGATCGCGTCGCCAATTTCCTCATGGGTCGGGCGGGCGCCATCCAGCGCACGAGCCCAAACCGGATCACACTGCTTCGGGATGCGGACGGGGATGGACTGGCCGAGGTCCAGAAGCCCTTCGCCGAGAACATCCGCCGCCCCTTCGGCATGACGCTCGTGGGCGACAACCTCTATGTGGCCCAGGACGACGGCATCGTGCGCCTGCCTTACAAGGCTGGCGACACCAAGGCCTCCGGTCCGCCCGAGAGGATCTTCGACCTGCCTGCGGGCCGCAACCACCACTGGACCAAGAGTGTCCTCGCCAGCCCGGACGGCAAGACCCTCTACGCCACGGTGGGGTCCAACTCGAACATCGCGGAGTTCGGCATGGAGGAAGAGGCCGGGCGCGCCGCCATCTGGGCGATCGACCCGGTGGCGCGCACTGGCCGCCTTTTCGCCACCGGCCTGCGCAACCCGGTCGGCCTCGACTTCGAGCCCGTGACCGGCGCCCTTTGGACTGCGGTCAACGAGCGCGATGAAATGGGCCCGGATCTTCCCCCAGACTACATGACCAGCGTCGTGGACGGCGGCTTCTATGGCTGGCCCTACAGCTATTTCGGCCAGATCGTGGACGCGCGGGTCCAGCCCCAGCGTCCGGACCTGGTAGCGAAGGCGCTGAAGCCGGACTATGCCCTGGGCCCGCATACGGCCTCTTTGGGACTGGCCTTCTATCGGGCCGGAGACTTCCCGGAAAAGTACAAGGGGGGCACCTTCGTCGGACAGCATGGGTCCTGGAACCGCAAGCCCCTGAACGGCTACCGGGTTGTCTTCGTGCCCTTTGTCAACGGCAAGCCCTCGGGACCGCCGGAGATCTTCCTCGATGGTTTCCTGACCGACGACGGAAAGACACGCGGACGTCCGGTCGGCGTGGCCGTGGACCGGACCGGGGCCCTCCTCGTGGCGGATGACGCCGGCAAGGCGATCTGGCGGGTGGCGCCCAAGCGGCCCTGACCCCGCAGGCCATCAGCCGAAGGTCTTCCGCAGCCGAAACTGGACCGCACCGTCGTACTGCAGGTCCCGGAAGTCGCGGTACAGCAGCGGCGCGGTGTTGCGCGGTCCGGACCAGACGTCGCGGACGCGGGCGGTGTCCCTGGCCAGGGACTGGAGCTCCACCCGGAGTGAGAGATCCGGACGCGCCTTCCATTCGCCGAAGACCAGGATCACGATCTCGCTCTTCAGGGTCTCGATCTCGGAGAGCCGGTAGAAGCGGTCGATGTAGGGGCCAAAAATGTCAAAACCCCAGGTCGACCTCAGCCTTGGCAGATCCTGGGCGTACCGTAGCTCCCACTCCGACTCGCGCACGGCTGAGATCTGGGGCGGCGGGCTGAAGGATTGCACGGCGGAGATCGGGCGGGGCTTGCCGGTGGTGGGGTCGATCACCTCGGTCTCGCGCAGGGAGAGTTGGGCCTTAAGGGTGGCCTGCCTGAGGCCGATCCCGTCGAGCGGCGCACTGAGACTGAACTGGACCTCGTTTCGCCAGCCGTCTCCGATGTTCGCGGGGGCGTCAGCGACGACGCTGCCAAGGAAGACGGGCGCGCGGTCGATCACGTCCTTGAGCTCGGAACGACGCAGGGTGACGGTGAAGACGCCGCTTTTCAGGAACCGGCGCTCGACCGCAAGCTCTCCCACCCAGGCCTGCATCGGGGACAGGTCCGGATTGCCAGCGGCGACCGCGCCGGTCTGCGTGACGCTGTTGTTTGCGACAAAGTCGTCAAAGTTGAGCTGGGTGACTTCCCGCTCGATCCGTCCCCGGACCTGAAGGGACTCAATCGGCGACCAGGTGACCGTCGCCCGCGGCTTGGTGAAGGAAAGGGACTTCTCAAGGGATACGTCGCCGGACGAGGTGACGGTGGAAGCTTCCTGGCGCAGGGCGAATTCGAAGGCGAGGCGAGGCGAGGCGCGGACCACGGCGACGGCAAAGACTTCGCCGCGCTGTTCCTCGACAGTCACGTTGGCGGCGGGCAGGGGCACAAGACCGTTATTGATCCGAAGGCTGGTGGCGGAATCGAGGGTGTTCAGCGCGCCTTCGATCCCGGCCTCGAGGTTGAGGGCCGGGCTGGCTGTC
Source organism: Phenylobacterium sp. (assembly GCA_020402745.1). GTDB lineage: Bacteria > Pseudomonadota > Alphaproteobacteria > Caulobacterales > Caulobacteraceae > Phenylobacterium. The sequence goes on along the minus strand of JADBYZ010000002.1, from coordinate 24,208 downwards.
CGCCGGAAGTGAAGCCGTCCCACCGTCTCCGACACGTCCTTCTCATTGCGGAAGAGGCGGGTCAGGGTCGGGCTGTCGAACCGGGCGTAGTTGTCCGTCCTGTTCCACTGCTGGAAGGCGACCAGGTCAAGCTGGTTGGGCCCGGCCCGCCGGTTCCAGCGCAGGCCCAGTTCGCTCTGCGACCGGTCCTCCGAAAAGTACTGGAACTCCCGGGAGACGGACGGGAAACGGATATCGTCATAGTACTCGCCGTCGGCGTCGCCGCCGATGTAAGCGCCGTTCAGGCGCAGGCGACCGCCGGCCAGGGGGGTTTCATAGGCGCCGACGAGCCATCGGCGGGATCCCTGGGCGTCGTTGTCGATATCTGAGCGGATCAGAAGGTTGCCATTGGCGTCAACGCGGACGCGGGTCCCGTCCCCGGCCATGTCCTGGGGGCCCTTGCCCAGCACAAACGAAAGTTCGACCAGCCTCTGGCCCTCACGCCACTGCATCTCGGCCCTCGGGCCGAAGAAGAACCGGCCGTCAGAGATGGGCCACATCGTCCAGACGAAGGCACCCTTCAGGCCGGCCGCGGACTTACGGACAACGTTGGCGATGACGGTGCGGCCCTGCATGTCGATCCCGGGGGCGCCGCCGCGGATGACGTCGATGCGAAGGACGGAGGACACGGGAATCCGCCTGAGGATCTCCTCCAGGGAGTCATTCTTCGACACCGGCGGCTCGCCGTCGATGAGCACATTCCCGCCCGAGCCCGAGAGCCCGCGGACAGCCGCGCCCCTGTCGAAGGCAAAGCCGGGCAGCCTCTGGACCATCTCCAGGGCGGTGGAGGGCCCCACATCGGCGAAGAAGGACGGAGGATAAGAGATCACGCCGCGCTCGGCCGAGGCGACAGCCGGGGCCGGCGCCGGGGGTTCTGGCGCCGAGGCCTCAGTCTCGGCCAAGGAAAGGGCCGAAACGGCCGCGAGAACCGACGCAATCATGAACAGATCTTCCTCCCGGAGGGGAAGTCTGACCTGCAAGCCCCCTCAGGGCCAGGAAAAAGCGCCTACCGCGGACTCAAACCCGTCCGGTCACCGGGATGAGGGCCCCGGTCACGGCGGAGGCCGCCTCGGAGGCGAGGAAGAGGATGACGGCCGAAAGCTCCGCCGTTGAGACCCAGGCCGAGGGGTCGGCCTTGGGCATGTCGGCCCGGTTGGCCGGGGTATCGAGGATGGAGGGCAGGACGGCGTTGACCGTGATCCGGTCGGCCTTCAGCTCCTCGGCGAGGCTCTCGGTCAGGCGGTGGACCCCGGCCTTGGAGGCGGCGTAGGCGCCCATGCCCGCGCCCGAGCGCAGGGCGGCGTTGGCGCCGACATTGACGATGCACCCGGCCGCCGAGGCGCGCAGGTGCGGCAGGGCGGCGCGGCAGGCGTTGGCCGCCGTCGTCACGTTCATCCGGTAGAGCCGGTCCCAGGTGGCGGCGTCACCACCCTCAAGGGTTTCCCAGGCGAAGCCGCCGGCGATGTTCAGGAGGGCGTCGATCCCGCCCAGGGCGTCGGCGGCGGCGTCCATCGCCGGCCGGGCGGAGGCCGGATCGGTCAGGTCGACCCCGCCCCGCACGAAAACGCCCGGCCCGCAGGCGGCGACGAGGCCGTCCGGGGGCGCGGGCGCGAAGTCCAGGAGGGCGAGGCGGCCGCCGCCCGCCGCAGCGGCCTTCGCCACCGCAGCGCCGAGGACCCCGAAGGCCCCCGTGACGACGATCCGCCTGCCGGCCATCGGCGGCTTACAGGCGCTCGATGATGGTCACGTTGGCCAGACCACCGCCTTCGCACATGGTCTGCAGGCCGTAGCGACCGCCCTTGCCCTTCAGGGCGTTGAGCAGGGTGGCCATCAGCTTGGTGCCCGAGGCGCCGAGGGGGTGACCCAGGGCGATGGCGCCGCCGTTGATGTTGAGCTTGTCAGGGTCGACGCCGAGGCGCTGCAGGTAGGCGACCGGCACCGAGGCGAAGGCCTCGTTGACCTCGAAGACATCGATGTCCTCGACCTTCATGCCGGCCCGCTTCAGGGCGCGCTCGGTGGCGGGAAGCGGGGCTTCCAGCATGATCACCGGGTCATGGCCCATGACCGACAGGTGGTGGATGCGGGCCAGGGGCGTCAGGTTGTGCTCCTTCAGGGCGCGCTCCGAGACGACCATGACGCCGGAGGCGCCGTCGCAGATCTGGCTGGAGGAGGCCGCCGTGATCCGGCCGCCTTCACGCAGCAGCTTCACGCCGCGGATGCCGTCGAGGCTGGCGTCGAAGCGGATGCCCTCGTCCACCGAGTGGATGACGATGTTGCCGTCGGCGTCCTTGATCTCGACGCCGATGATCTCGTCCTTGAAGGCGCCGGCCTGGGTCGCGGCGATCGCGCGCTGATGGCTGCGATAGCTGTACTCGTCCAGCTGGTCCTTGGTCAGGTTGTACTTCTCGGCGACCATCTCAGCGCCCATGAACTGGGAGAACTGGATGCCGGGATAGCGCTCTTCCTGCCAGGGGCTCTTGGGCACGCCAAAGCCGTTCTGCGCCGGCAGGGAGACCGACAGGCCCATGGGCACGCGGCTCATGCTCTCGACGCCGGCGGCGATGACCACGTCCATGGTGCCGGACATCACCGCCTGAGCGGCGAACTGCAGGGCCTGCTGGGACGAGCCGCACTGGCGGTCGACGCTGGTGGCGGGCACGCTCTCGGGCAGCCTGGAGGCCAGCACCGCGTTGCGGGCGACGTTGGTGGACTGCTCGCCCACCTGCATGACGCAGCCCATGACCACGTCCTCGACGGCGGCCGGATCAATCGAGGTCCGGTCGACCAGGTCGTTCAGCACGACGGCGGCGAGGTCCGTCGGGTGCCAGTCCTTCAGCTTGCCGCCCTTGCGGCCGCCGGCGGTGCGACCCGCCGCAACGATATAGGCCTCGGCCATGTCTTCGCTCCCATGTTCGCCCCCGGGCGATCCCGGGGCGCTTCGGGGCGGGACCATAGGCCGCGGACGCGGGGGAAGCCAAGCCGTTCCGCGCCCGGCGGGCCGGGATCAGACCGAGAAAACCCGGGCCAGCAGGCGATTCAGGGCCTCGGCGTCGATCGCGTCGAAGGCGGCGGGGATCTCGGCGTCCACGTCCAGCACGGCGATCAGGCCGCCGTCAGCGTCGAAGACCGGGCAGACGATCTCGCTGGCTGAGCGGGAGTCGCAGGCGATGTGCCCCGGGAAGGCGTGGACGTCCTCGACAACCAGGGTCTCGCGCCGCTGCGCCGCCGTCCCGCAGACCCCCTTGCCGAAGGCGATGCGCAGGCAGCCCAGCGTGCCCTGGTAGGGGCCCAGCACCAGCTCCTCCGGCCGCCCGGGATCGACCCGGTAGAAGCCGGTCCAGAAGAAGTGCGGGAAGGACTGGGCCAGCATGCCGGCCACCACCGCCATGCGGGCGGTCTGGTCGGGCTCGCCCGCCAGGACCGAGGCGACCTCTTCGGCCAGGGCGGCGTAGCGCGCGGCCTTGTCGGACGGGAGTTCTACGGAGTTGAAGGCTTCGGCCATGGGGCCTCTATAGCAGCACCGGACGACCGGCGGCGAGGCTGTGCATGATCACCCTGGATTTCGGCGGCGGCCTGCTGCTGGGCCTGGCCTCCAGCCTGCACTGCGCCGGCATGTGCGGCGGCATCGCCGCCTCCATCGCCCTGGCGACGGCGCCGGAGGCGGGAACCGGCGGCCGGCTCCTCGCCCTCCTCCAGGCCCAGGCGGGCAAGGCGACGGGCTACATGGCGGCGGGGGCGGCCCTGGGCTGGGCCGGGGCGGGTCTCTACGGCGCCCTCGACATGGCCGAGGCCTTCGGGATCCTGCAAAAGGTCAGCGCCGCGGTCCTCATCTGGACGGCCCTCGGCCTGATGGGACTCGTCCCCTCCCCCGCGATCCTGGGACGCCTGTTCCAGCCCCTGGCGCGCTGGATGCTGAAGGCCCGGCGCTCGTCGCGCGGCCTGGCGGCGACGGCGGCGGGCCTGGCCTGGGGCCTGATCCCCTGCGGCATGGTCTACGCCGCCCTGCTCTACGCCTTGCTGGCCGGAACCCCGGGCCGGGGCGCCCTGGTCATGGCCGGCTTCGCCCTGGGCGTCCTGCCCTCGGTGACGGCGGCGGCCCTCGGCGCCTCCAGCCTGGTGCGGGCGGGATCGCGGCCCGCCCTGCGCATGGCCGCCGGAGGGGCCCTCATCGCCTTCGCCCTCGCCACCCTGGCCTGGCCCGCCGGAACCGCCCCGGGCCTGTGCCTCCCCGCCTCCTGAACCCACAAGGCTGAGGGGATCAAACGCCCCTCCGGATCGAGCCATATTGAACGGTCGGGAACTTGGTGAAATGGTCCCGCCGGGTCCGACGCCGGGCCTGAGGACTCATTCAGGGAGCCGCCCCGTGATCGCCCAGGACATCGCCCTGACCATTGTCGACCCCCGCGCCTATGCCGACGGCAAGCGGATCGACGACGCCTTCGCCTATCTCCGCCGGGAGGCGCCCCTGGCCCAGGCCCAGCCCGAGGGCTTTGATCCCTTCTGGGTGGTGACCCGCCACGCCGACATCCTGGAGGTCGAGCGCCAGAACGAGCTGTTCCACAATGGCGACCGGGCGACCACCCTGGTGACCATCGAGGCCGACCGGAAGGTCCGCGAGATGATGGGCGGCAGCCCCCACCTCGTCCGCTCCCTCGTCCAGATGGACAACCCCGACCACATGGCCTACCGGCGCCTGACCCAGGGCTGGTTCATGCCGCAGAACCTGCGCAAGCTCGAGGACCGCATCCGCGAGATCGCCCGGGGCTTCGTCGACCGGATGGCGGCGCAGGGCGACCGGTGCGACTTCGCGCGGGACGTGGCCTTCCTCTACCCCCTGCACGTCATCATGGAGGTGATCGGCCTGCCGGAAGCGGACGAGCCGCGCATGCTCAAGCTGACCCAGGAGCTGTTCGGCAGCGCCGACCCGGACGTCAACCGGACGGGCCAGGAGCTGGACCGGAACGCCGAAGGCGTCGACACCATCCAGGCCGTCGTCATGGACTTCATGACCTATTTCAACGCCATCACCGAGGACCGCCGGAAGAGCCCCCGCGACGACCTGGCCAGCGTGATCGCCAACGGCCAGGTGAACGGCGCGCCCCTCGGCCACCTGGAGGCCATGAGCTACTACATCATCGCCGCCACCGCCGGGCACGACACCACCTCGTCCACCACGGCGGGCGCCCTCTGGGCCCTGGCCGAGAACCCCGACCAGTTCCGCAAGGTGAAGGCCGATCCCGCCCTGATCCCCGGCCTGGTGGAGGAGTCCATCCGCTGGGTCACCCCGGTGAAGCACTTCATGCGCTCGGCCACCGCCGACGCCGAGCTGGCGGGGCAGAAGATCGCCAAGGGCGACTGGATGATGCTCTGCTACCCGTCGGGCAACCGCGACGAGGCCCAGTTCGCCGACCCCTTCCGCTTCGACATCACCCGCAGCCCCAACAAGCACGTGGCCTTCGGCTACGGCGCCCATGTCTGCCTGGGCCAGCACCTGGGCCGGATGGAGATGCGCATCCTGTGGGAAGAGCTCCTGCCCCGGCTGGAGAGCGTGGAGCTGGACGGCGCCCCCCGCAACATGGTCGCCAACTTCGTCTGCGGCCCCAAGTCGGTGCCGATCCGCTTCAAGATGACCTGAGCCGGAGGGCGCCCCCGTGGCCGAGGCCTTCAAGACCTGGCAGTGCCGCACCTGCGGCTACATCTACGACGAGGAAGCCGGCGACCCGCCCGAGGGCCTGGCCCCCGGCACCCGCTGGTCCGACATCCCCGCCGACTGGATCTGCCCCCTGTGCGGCACGCCCAAGTCGGACTTCGACATGATCGAGTTCTGAATGCTGAAGATGAAGTCCGCCTGCGAGCGGTGCGCCGCCGCCCTGCCCGCCGACCAGCCCGGCGCCCGCATCTGCTCCTTCGAGTGCACCTTCTGCGAGCCCTGCGCCGGGGGTGAACTGGCCGGCGCCTGCCCCAATTGCGGCGGCGTCCTCCTGCCCCGCCCGACCCGCGCGGCGGCCCTGCTGGACAGGTTCCCGCCGCAGGGCTGACGGCCCCAATGAAAAAGGCGGCGCCCCGTGAAGGACGCCGCCCGTTTCCGCCAAAGGCCTTGTCAGGCCAAGATCACATCCGGTGCAGGGCGCACAGCTTGTTGCCGTCCGGATCGCGCAGGTAGGCCAGGTACATCTTGCCCGAACCGCCTTCGCGCACGCCGGGCGGATCCTCGCAGGTGGTCCCGCCCGAGGCGACGCCCGCCGCGTGCCAGGCGTCGGCCTGGGCCGGCGTGGTGCAGGCGAAGCCGATGGTGCCGCCGTTGGCGAAGGTGGCCGGCTCGCCATTGATCGGCTGCGAGACCGAGAAGATGCCCGTGGGCGTGAAGTAGAAGATCCGGTGCCCATCCACCCGGGCCGGCGGCACGCCCAGCGTGCCCAGCACGGCGTCGTAGAAGGTCTTGGCCTTCTCCAGGTTATTGGTGCCGATCATGATGTGCGAGAACATCGGTCTCTCCCCTTGTGCATGGCCGTCCGTCGCGGACGGGTCGGGCGGCATAGAAGGGGGTTTGGGGGGCGGAGGCAATGGGGACCTGCCGCCGTCAGGACCCTAGAGCACCGGGGTGGAGCGCTTGATGACCGTCTTGACCGCGAAGCTCGACTGAATCCTTGCGACGCCAGGGATCCGGGTCAAGGCCGACAGGAGATCCTGATAAGCGTCGAGGTCAGGCAGAACCGCACGGATCAGATAGTCGCTGCCGCCGGTCATCAGGAAGACGCTCATCACCTCGGGAAACCGGACAATCCGCTCTTCAAAGGCCGCGAGAGCCTCGCCCGACTGGCTCTCCAGGGTGACCGAAACAAAGACCGACATGGCGCCCAGAAGACGCCTTTCGTCGAACAGGGCCGTATAGCCTTCGATGTAGCCCTCGGCCTCCAGCCGGCGCACGCGCCGAAGGGTCGGTGTCAGCGATAGGCCGATCTGGTCGCTCAAATCCCGCCAGCTGATCCGTCCATCTTCAGACAGTTTGCGCAGAATGGCGAGGTCGAGCCGGTCCAGCTCCGGATAGGCAATTGTCTTCATGAATGGCCCTTAGAGAGTTCAAATCAGCTATAATTCCCCATTCAGATAGCCCTTTTTGGTGACAATCGCCATGGATTCAGGCCTAGATTCCCCTGCGGTATCAGCGTGCGGAGTCCCCCATGACGCTCAGCTCTCCCGCTTTCAGTCTCGACGACATCTACACTCGGGATGAGGGCCGCGCCTTCATGACCGGGATTCAGGCCCTGGTGCGGTTACCCATGTTGCAGAGACGAAGGGACCGCGGGTTGGGCCTCTCCACGGCGGGGCTTATCTCCGGCTACCGGGGATCGCCGCTCGGCGCCTATGACCAACAGCTCTGGCGGGCGCAGAAGCACCTTGCCGACCATGACGTGGTCTTCCAGCCGGGCCTGAATGAGGACCTCGCCGCCACCGCCCTTTGGGGCGCCCAGATGCACCGCGCCTTCGGGGCGACCCGGGTCGATGGCGTCTTCGGCGTCTGGTATGGAAAGGGTCCGGGGGTAGACCGGAGCGGAGACGCCTTCCGCAGCGCCAACATCATCGGAACCGCTGCGTTGGGCGGCGTCCTCGCGGTGGCGGGAGACGACCACGCCGCCCAGTCCAGCATGTTTCCCCACCAGACCGACCTGATCTTTCAGTCTGTCTCCATGCCCGTGCTGCAACCGGCGGATGTGGCCGACATCCTGCGCCTCGGCGCAGCGGGCATCGCCCTGTCGCGATACTCCGGCCTCTGGGTCGCCATGAAGACCGTCGCTGAGGTGGTCGAAAGCGCCGGCGTGGTCGATCTCGCGCCTATGGGGGAGCCTCGCGCCCCCACTTCGGTCCTCCCACCTCATGGGCTGAACTGGGACCCCGGACTGGCCTGGCCGGGGCAGAGGGCCGAGCTGGAGCGGCGCCTGCTGGAGGAGCGCCTGCCCGCCGCGCGGGCCTGGGCGTCGGCCAACCGCATCGACCGCCCGGTGATCGATGCGCGCGCCAAGCAACTCTGCATCGTGACCACCGGAAAGGCGCACCAGGACGTCCTCCAGGCCCTGGAAGACCTGGGCCTTGATCCCGCCGACGCCAGCGACCTTGGCGTCTGTCTCTATCAGGTGGCCATGACCTGGCCCCTGGGCCTGGACGACCTGATGGCCTTCGCCGCCGGGGCCGGCGAGATCCTGGTGGTGGAGGAAAAGCAGCCCATCGTCGAGGACCAGCTCAAGGCTGGCCTTTTCAACTACCCCGCTGCGCGTCGGCCCCGGGTGACCGGAAAGACCGACGGTGCGGGCGCACCCCTCCTGCCGGCGACCTTGGAGCTGAATCCCCTGCTCGTAGCGCAAGCCCTGGTCGCCCGCCTGACGGCGCTGAACTCGCCGGCGCAGGAGAGGCTTCGTCAACGCCTGGCCGAGCTGGAGGCCGGATGCTCAGCCGAGCTGCCGGTCTTTCCGCTGCGCAAGCCCTTCTTCTGCTCAGGGTGCCCGCACAACCGCTCCACCCGTACCCCGGAGGGTTCGGTTTCCGGCGGCGGCATCGGCTGTCACATCATGGCCCTGTCCCAGCCGGCGCTCCGGACGCCGACCTTCAGCCATATGGGCGGGGAGGGTCTGCAGTGGGTCGGCGCCGCGCCCTTCTCGGCGACGGAGCATGTTTTCCAGAACCTGGGGGATGGCACCTATCAGCACTCCGGTGTCCTCGCGATCCGGGCCGCCGTCGCGGCGGGCGCCAACATCACCTTCAAGATCCTTTTCAATGACGCCGTGGCGATGACCGGTGGCCAGCCCGCCGAAGGCGCACCCGATCCGGTGCGGATCCTGCGCCAACTTGAGGCCGAGGGCGTACGGGCCATGGCCCTGGTCAGCGAGACGCCGGAACGCTGGCGCGACGCCACAGGTCTTCCCGCCCGTGCGCGCCTCCTTGACCGGGACGCCCTGGACGAGGTCCAGCGCGACTTCCGCCAGACCTCGGGCGTGACGGCCATCGTCTACGACCAGACCTGCGCGGCCGAGAAGCGTCGGCGGCGGAAGCGCGGCCTCCTCGAAACCCCGTCGAAGCGCCTGTACATCAACCCCAAGGTTTGCGAGGGCTGTGGCGACTGCTCCCGGGCCTCGAGCTGTATCTCCATTGAGCCCATCGAGACCGAGTTTGGCGCCAAGCGCCGGATCAACCAGTCGCAATGCAATCTCGACTTCTCCTGCGTTCAGGGTTTCTGCCCCAGTTTTGTCGAGCTGGAGGCGCCGGTGCTGAAGCGGCCCGATCCGCGCCGGCTTGAGGCGATCGAGGCCCAGGCCATGGGCGCCCTTCCCGACCCGCCGGAACGGAGGCTCGACCGACCCTACAACATCTACATCGGCGGGATTGGCGGACTGGGCGTCCTGACCCTGGGCGCCATTCTGGGCGCGGCGGCCCACATCGACGGCAAGATCGCCACCGTCCTCGACTTCACGGGCCTGGCTCAGAAGAATGGCGCCGTGGTCAGCCAGGTCCGCATCGCGCCGGTCGGGCGACCCATTCACGCCGCCCGCATCGGCGCGTCCCAGGCCGACCTGCTTCTTGGCGTCGACGCCGTGGTGGGCAGCGCCACCGACGCCATGCGTAAGATCGCCCGCGGCCGGACAGCGGCCATCCTGAACAGCGACGTCGCCCCCACCTCAGACGCTGTCAGCGACCGGGACGCGGCCCTTCCCAAGGACCAGATGATCGAGGCCGTGCTGGAGGTCTGCGACCCTCATGCGAGCGAGGTCCTGTCTGCGACGCAGATAACCCTGGGCCTTTTCGGCGACGCCATCGCCACCAACACCTTCCTGCTCGGCCTCGCCTTCCAGCGCGGCCTGATTCCCCTCAGCGAGGCGGCCATCCTCGCCGCCATCGAGGCCAATGGCGCGGCGGTCGCGCTGAACCTCAGGGCCTTCCGGTGGGGGCGGCTTGCCGTTGTCGACCGCGAGCGCGTGGAAGGGATCGCGTCCGTACCTGCGGCGGCGGCTGAGCCGACCCTGGCCGAGTTCATCGCCCGGCGGGTGGAGGACCTGACCGCCTATCAGGACGCCGCCTATGCCCGCCGCTACCACGCCCTGGTCGACCGGGCCCTGGCCGCTGCAGGCGGCGGAGCGATGGATGGGGGGCGGTTCGCCCGCGCCGTGGCCAGGGGCGCCTACAAGCTCATGGCCTACAAGGATGAGTACGAAGTCGCCCGACTCTATTCTGAGTCCACCTTTCGCGACGGGCTGGACGCCCAGTTTTCCGGATACCGGAAGCTGTCTGTCTGGCTCGCTCCGCCGCTCCTGTCATCGAAGGACCCGGCCACGGGCCGGCCCCGCAAGCGGCGGTTCGGGCCCTGGATCTTCCCCCTTCTTCGGGGGCTGGCGGCCCTCAAGGGGCTAAGGGGCTCCTGGGCCGATCCCTTCGGCCATACCCGCGAGCGGCGACTTGAGCGCCAGCTGGCGGAGGCCTACGGGCGGATGATTGAGCGGCTTTGCGCCGACCTCGGCCCAGAGACCCTCGACGCCGCCGTCGCCCTCGCCGACCTGCCCCAGGAGATTCGGGGCTTCGGTCTGGTGAAGGAAGCCGCTGCGGAGGCCGCTCTGGCGCGTTTTTCAGAGGCCGGTCTTCCGAAGCCCCCGCCCGCCTACCGGATCCACCGCCCAACCCCGGAAAGTTCCCGCGTTGCGGCTTAGGGCCTGTTCCCTTCGGATGGAATTTCTGAAGGGGCGAAACAGGCTCCAAGTCCACCGAGTGAGATCCTGTTTCGATCCGATCATCGGTTCCCACCTGTCGGACAACAATCTGGGGGCGGGGTGGCGGCAGGCCAGACCAGACGGACGGCATTCCTCAGGGGTCACCCAGCAAGACTTGGTGGAGTTCTTCCACCCGATGCCCATCGAAGTCTCCTATCGTGATGGCTGTTAGAACCCCTCCAATGTCGACAGCCGCCTGCGACGCCGCTGCCGCCTCAGAGTCCTCGAAGGTTCCGAACCTGCCGACGGTGACGTGAGGAAGATAGACGGCCGTAGGATGAAGGCTGGTGGACAGTACGCCCGAGTAGAGCCTGTCGTGTAGGTCGATGATCTGCTGCTCGCCCTCGTCGGGCAGTAAGAACAGATGGGCCCCCGGGCTCAAGGGATCACGAACCGCGGCTACTCTCGCCAGTCGGAAGGGGATGGGCGCCACCTTGGAGGCGATGTTTTGCACATGCCCCAGCACCTCCCCCAACGATACGCCCGCGAATGGGAAGACAAGGGTGAAGTGGGGTTCAACCCCTCCATGCAGGGGGTCATGATGTCGGCGGATAGCCTCGATCAATGCGCGATCGGGCGCCGGGATGTCGAGTTTCGCAAAGATCACCAGCATGGATCAGGGGAACGAACTCGACACTGAACCCAGCCACTGAGCGATTCCGTGAGCGGCGTCATCGGCTGTCAGCTCAGTGATATCCAGCTGAAGTGAATCCTTGGCCCCGTGGCAAAGCATCCGACGGGCGGCCCAGTCGTCAACCCGCGCAGGGTCTCTCAACTTGTCCTTCTCGTTTCTGCCCGGCATGGCGATCCGCCGCCGGTTTTCTGTCGGGTCGCAAACAAGCTGAACTGCAAAGAGCGAGGCTTTCCGCCGTTCCGCCAATTCCAGCAAAGCGCGCCAACTCTCGCATCCCCAGTCCGAGTCCTCGAAGTAAGCCCCAGTCAGGATCACGCGGATCGTTGGAGGTGACGCAAGAATACGATCGTAGGCGACATTGCGGACATCCCTGACAGTTGCGTAGAACTCAGGTGACCTGAACTCGGTGATCGCAAACGCGACATCATAGATCGCGTGATTGTCGAGAAGGCGAGCCTCGATCAGGGGCGCCAAGCAGCGTCCGATGGTGAGTTTACCCACGCCGGGCGGCCCGTTCAGGTGGATGAGGGGCGCTGTCATCTCGTCATCGTAAAGCCGCAATACTCCACTTCAAGGCGTAGCGTCATAGGCTTGGACCGTCGCTCGCGTACACCTCGGCCTCCAATCCCCGCCCCGTCCCTGACTATGGAGCCCGTCATGGATATCTCGGTTCGGGAGGCCTGTCGCTCACTTGAGGCCCAGGGCGCGCTTCGGCGGCGCCTCAGGGGAAGCCCAGACGGCCTCGTGGCCTACGTCCGGGAACTCCTTGGCGACCAGATGCCAGCCGACCTCGAAGCCCTCTACCGTGAGGGCGTGGAGGCCATCGGCGACTTCAGGGCCGTCATCCCAAAGTGGAATGAACGTCCCGAGCGGCGAAGGGAGGGTCTGCTGCGCGCCCTGCTGCCGGCGCAGGCGGTCCCGATCTTCTCGGATGGCGCCGGGAGCCTGTATGGCCTGGACCTCTCATCCGGCGTGGCGAGCCCGGCGGTCTATTTCTTTGATCATGAGGACCTGTTCGAGCGGCCGCGCTGGGCCGCCGGCTCTTCCCTCGGCCACTTCCTGCTGCTGCTGGGGCAGCACGACCGGGCCATCGACGAGGGCCGCACACCAGGCTGGGAACGCGGCATAGATCCCGACATCGACAAGTGCCCCCGGGCGCCGCCGATCTGGCGGGCGGGGTGAGGCGCTGGAAGCGACTGTTGCAAGCTCGACCCCAGCGTATAGCGTCGAGGCATGAGGTTGCGACCATACGAAGCGGCAGATGAAGGCGCGCTGGTTGATGTTTGGTTCGACAGTTGGCGGTCAGTTGGGCTGTCGCATCCCGTTGCAACCAAAGCGGACCTTGCCGCGCGCGTACCCACCGAGGTCGCGGGTCGTTGGACGGTCACCATTGCCGAGCATGATGGTCGCGTTGTGGGCTTCCTTGCCGTCGCCCATGAAGAGAACAGGCTCGATCAACTCTTCGTACATCCTGATGTTCAGGGTAGCGGCGTAGGCGCCGCGCTTTTCCGAGCCGCCACGGCACAGCTGCGGGAGGGCTTTTGGCTAAGCACCCAGCCGGGCAACAGGCGCGCACGCGGGTTCTATGAGCGTCGCGGAATGGTCCTTGACCGCCTTGAGGGCGACAGCGGCAGCGAGCGGGCGATCTACGTTATGCGCTCAGGCGGATAGCGCCCGACTCTTCGCCATCGCCTCTCGCGCTCGGTCATTCGAGCGGATCCGCGCACCTCCTTACATCCGCCGAGCGTCAGCGTCATTCCGACCCGCAGGCCCAAGGTGGTGGGACTATTCTTGTCCGGCAGACAGTGCGCGGGCGGCAGCCTCCCCTCGCATCGCCCCCAATCCCCCTGGGCTGGCTTGCCGAGCCGGAGCTGGCGAAGCGAGCGAAGGCTGGTGGGCCCGGCAGGACTCGAACCTGCAACCAGACCGTTATGAGCGGTCGGCTCTAACCATTGAGCTACAGGCCCCCGCACCCGGTTAGCATGGCGGCCCGCGCGCCGGAAGGCGTTCAGGCCCGGTTCAGGGCCGGGCGCGGAGGGTTGGCGCGGGGACGGGGGCGTCCTAGGCTCAGCCTTCATTCTGGAGCGCCCGCATGAAGACCGCATCCGCCGCCGTCCTGGCCCTGACCCTCGCCCTGCCCCTTCTGGGCGCGCGCCCCGCCCGGGCGGCCGAGCCGCCGGCCCCGGCCACCCTGACCCTGTCGGCGGAGGGCGTCAGCCGGCTGGCGCCGGACATGGCCTCCCTCTCCCTGGGCGTGGTGACCGAGGCGCCCACGGCGGGCGAGGCCCTGAGGGTCAACGCCGAGCGGATGACCAAGGTGATGGCGGCCCTGAAGAGAGCCGGCCTGGCGGACCGCGACATCCAGACCAGCGGCCTGTCGGTCTCTCCCATGTACGACTATCCCAATGGCCAGCCGCCGGCCCTGCGGGGCTATCAGGCCTCCAACCAGGTGACGGCGAGCGTGCGCGACCTGGCCCGGCTGGGGCCGGTTCTGGACGCCACGGTGAACGCCGGGGCCAACACGGCCGGCCAGGTCGGGTTTGGCCTGTCCAACCCGCTGGCCGCCGAGAACGCCGCGCGCGAGGCCGCCGTGAAGGCCCTGAACGCCAAGGCCGAGCTCTACGCCCGGGCCACCGGCCACACCGGCGTGCGGCTTACGGCCCTGTCGGAGGGCGGCTTTGCGCCGCAGCCCCGACCCATGATGAAGGCCTACGCCATAGCCGCCCCCATGGCCGACGCCGCCCCCACCCCCGTCGCGCCCGGGGAGCTGAACGTCAGCATTACGGTCAGCGGCGTCTTCGAGATGGTGAAATAGGATGAGCGATCCCTTCGCGCGCGACTGGAGCTTCCTGACGGCGGAGCTGGAGGGCGCCGTCGCCACCGTGCGGCTGAACCGGCCGGACGCGCGCAACGCCCTCAACACCGGGCTGATGGTCGAGCTGACCGAATTCGCCCGGGCCATCCGGCGGCGGACCGACATCGCCGCGGTCATACTGACCGGGTCCGAGCGGTATTTCAGCGCCGGGGCGGACCTGGCCGCCCAGGGCGAGCGGCGGCGGCCCACCCTGCTGGAGACCCGCGAGGCGGTGATGGCCGGGCCGGACATGTGCGAGGCCTGGGAGCAGGTGGAGGCGGTGACCATCGCCGCCATCGAGGGCTATTGCATCGGCGGCGGCTGCGCCCTGGTGGCGGCCTGCGACTTCCGCGTGATGGGCGAAGGCGCCTATCTGCGGCTGCCGGAAATCCCCCTCGGCATCAACATGAGCTGGCGCTCCATCCCGCGAATCCATGCCCTGGTGGGGCCGGCGCGGGCCAAGCAGTTCGTCATGTTCGGCGAGGCGGTGGACGCCGCCGACTGCCTGTCCTGGGGCTTCTGCGAAGAGGTCGCGCCGGCCGGCGGGGCCCTGGAGGCGGCGCGGGTCTGGGCCGGCAAGGTCGCCGCCCTGCCCCCCCTGCCCGTGCGCATGACCAAGGAGGCGGTGGACGCCCTGGACAAGGCCAACCACCATGCCGCCACCTTCATGGACCGGGACCAGTATCTCCTGACCAGCCGCAGCGCCGACTTCCGCGAGGGCGTGGCCGCCTTCTTCGAAAAGCGCCCGCCGAAGTTCAGCGGGGACTGAGGCGGGAGGGCGGGACGGCGACTCCGCTGACCCCCTCCGTCGCGCTGGCGCGCGCCACCTCCCCCTTGGGGGAGGAATTACCGAGCCATTGCTCCCCCAAGGGGGAGCTCCGCGCGAAACGCGGTGAGGGGGTCAACGGCAGTTCAGCTGACCCCCTCCGGCCCGCTGCGCGGTCCACCTCCCCCTGGGGGGAGGAATTACAGCGCCCATTGCTCCCCCAAGGGGGAGCTGTCAGCGAAGCTGACTGAGGGGGTCAACGGCGGTTCAGCTACCCCCCTCTTCCTTGGCGAAGGAGTTCGCGGCTCCCTCAGCGGGCCGGGGACAGGCCGCCGCGTTCGAAGGCGGTGCGGAGCTTGTCGCCCAGCACCACGCCGGGCGGGGTGTTGGGGCCCTCCATCACGGCGGTGAAGACCAGCCCGGGCCGGCCGGGCGCGGGGCCCGCCGCCCAGGCGACCGAGCGGCTTTGGTCGGCGTTGGAGGGGCAGGAGGCCCGGATCTCGGCGCCCTCGCGGCCCGACGTCTTCATCAACTGGTCGACGGTGCGCACCTTGGCGCCGCTGCAGGCGGGCCAGGCCAGGCCGCAGGCCCGGCTTGAGCCATAGCGCCAGACGCTCCGCCCCGTTCCCGCCTCGGCGAGCACCACGCAGGTGTTGAGATCGCCCACCGCATCGCCCACCGCCGCCTTCAGCGCATCGGGGTCCACTCCGGACGGAAGGGGCGGCGAACAGGCCGCGACCAGGGCGAGGACGGAAACGAGGGGGAGCCAGAGACGGGTCTGGGTCGACATGGCGCTACTCCGGTGAGGTTGGACAATCTAACCCTGTTCCCGCCCGGATGCGACGCCGGCTTGACGCTCCCGCCGCCGGACGGGACAACACGCACCGCAATCGCAGGAACGGGGCGCGACGCCCGGCGGGAGGACGACCATGGACATGAACCTCATCAACCGGATCCCCGGCGCCCTGCAGGGGGTGATCGAGGCGGGCGACCTGTCCGGCTTCGTCACCCTGACCTGGCGCAAGGGCGAGATCGTCCAGCTCAACACCCTGGGCAAGCGCGACATCGCTGGCGACAAGCCCATGACGCGGGACACCATGTTCCGCATCGCCTCCATGACCAAGCCCATGACCTCGGTCCTGGCCCTCATGCTGATGGAGGAGGGCCGGCTGAAGCTGGACGACCCGATCACCAAGTGGGCGCCGGAATTCTCGGGCATGAAGGTGCTGAAGTCGGCGACCGGCCCCCTGGACGAGGTGGTCGACGCGCCGCGCGACATCACGGTCGAGGACCTCCTGACCCACCGCTCGGGCCTGGCCTATGGCTTCACCTCGGTGGGGCCCATCGCCCACGCCTACCAGGAGGTGCTGGGCCCGCCCTTGGGCAACCCGCACGGACCGGACCAGTGGATGGAGCGGCTGGCCGGCCTGCCCCTCTCCTACGCCCCGGGCGAGCGCTTCCACTACAGCCACGCCACCGACGTCCTGGGCTTCCTGGTCGGGCGCGTCGCCGGGACCAGCTACCAGGACTTCCTGAAGGCGCGGATCCTGGAGCCCCTCGGCATGACGGACACCGACTTCTGGTGCCCGCCGGAAAAGCTCGACCGGATGGCCAAGCTCTACAAGGCCGAGGAGGGCGCGCCGCTCAAGGACGTCTCCTTCGTCCACGAGGACCATCCGCCGGCCTTCTGCGCGGGGGGCGGCGGCCTGATCTCCACCGTCGACGACTACCTGACCTTCGCCCGGCTCATGCTGAACCGGGGCGAGCTGAACGGCGTGCGGCTGATCCGCGAGGACACCTTCAACCTGATGGCCTCGAACCGGCTGACCCCGGAGCAGCGCGAGATCCCCTTCATGGGCATCCCCTTCTGGATGGGCCAGGGCTTCGGCCTCGGCGTCTCGGTCATCACCGACCCGGAGAAGCAGGCCTGGATGGGCGCCGGCTCGGCGGGCGCCTTCGGCTGGCCGGGCGCCTTCGGCACCTGGTGGCAGGCCGATCCGGAAGAGGACCTGATCCTGATCTACCTGATCCAGAACTCCATGGAGCTGGGCCCCGAATCCGCCAGCCAGGTGGCCACGGGCCAGCGCATGGGCGCCCGCGCCGCCCTGCCCATCTTCCAGAAGCAGACCTACGCCGCCCTCGGCAAGGGCCCGCCCCTGTTCTGAGGCGGCTCAGCTCCCGCCGGGGCCCGTGACCGTCAGGCCGCGGGACTCCAGGCGGCGGACCACGCCCTCCTCGGCGACCATGGCGTTGACGTCCACAAGGGCGACGCTGTGGCCAGGGGTCTTCAGGGCGTTGGCGATCAGGTCGGTATGGTCGGAGACAATGGTCCGCCAGATCTGCGCCCCGCCGTTCAGCAGGAGCAGGCAGCCCTCAAAGTCCCGGGGCCCGCTGAGGGCGGCGGCGACGTCGCCCCTCGCCCAGCCCTCGGCCGTCGCCGCCGGCTGGGCGCGCTGCACCGTGCGGACAGCGGCGGAGAGGCAGGCGGTTTCAAGGGCCGGATCCATGGACCCGAGAAGCTTGCCAGCCACACCGCTGGCGTCCTGGGCGGGCGCCTCCACCCGCTTCACCTTCGCCTTCCGCGCCGCCCGGATGACCTCCTCTCGGGGATCGACCCAGCCCTTGGGCGCAGAGTCGCCCACCAGCATTAGAGAGGCGACGAAGGGCGACCAGCTCGCATAGCGCCGCTCCGGCTGGCCGACCTTCTGCCGGGCGGCGATGAACTCGGACCGCAGGGGCTCCTGGAGGCGAGTCTCCAACGCCACGTCAGACCTCAGGCTGCGGTAGAGGCGCAGGGCGTCCCCGAAGGACGCGACCCCGACGCTGATGCGGACGGAATCGGCGAGGATCAGGCTTTTGGCGCCCACAAGCCGGCGATCCAGATAGCGCCGGTCCCATCCGGATTGCGGGGGGATGCGGCCGCTGGGCATGCCCAAGATGTAGACCGTGGAGTCCCCGTCGCGGACCACCCACCAGGCGGGCCCGGGCTCCTTGGCCTGGACGACCAGCTCCTCGACGACGGCGCCGCCGGGGTCCTCGGGCAGGCCCGGGGCGACCTGAGCGAGGGCGGGGCCGGCGAGGAGGAGGATAAGCCCGGCGAGCCAGGCAGGGAAGCAGGTCTTCATGATGAGCGTCTCCAGTGACGCCAGCCTACCGATCTTCAAGGCGAAATCAGGGCCGCCGAAGGGGGGCGCCCGATGGGAGGACGCAGACAGGCCAGTCCTGGAAACGATCCCCGACCAGGCTTCCATCCGCGCCGGCCTTGCGCCGAAAGACCTTCAGGGCCCGGTTGTCCGACGGAGGAACTTCCCCGGCGGCGCAGACCGGCGCTTCGGTCCGGCGGCCCGACGGGCACTCGCAGACCTCCGTTCGGGCGTCGAGGCGGGTTCCGGGGGCCTTGCAGACCACCGGTGAAAGGCTTCCGTCCACCTCGAGGCAGACGGTAGTGACGGCGGCGGCGAGCCACAGGGCGACAAACATCGGCAATCTCCTGCTCGGGAAGGGGCTTGAGAAGAAAGCTTAACCCGCTTTCACCCTGTTTCAGGGGTATTCAGTTTACTCTTACGCGTGCAAGGTGCCTGTCTTGGAGGCCTAGATCATGAACCCGCTCGCCGTCGCCCAGTACGGGCTCATCGCCGCCACGAACCGCTTCGCCGAGTCCGCCCAGAAGGTTGCGACCATGGGCGTAGAGGGCGCCAATGTCGACCTCGCCTCCGAGTTCGTGAACATGACCCTGGCCAAGACCGACCTCAGCGCCAACGTCGCCGTCATCAGGACCGCGGACGAAATGCAGGGCGCCCTCCTCGACATCCTCGCCTGATCCCGGCCTCTCAAGGTTTTGACAGCCGGCCTGACCCGGCCTAGCGGTCAGGCATGACCGTCCGCGACCTCTTCCCCACCCGCATCTGTGAGACCAGCCTGGCCGGGCAGAAGGGCTTCGACGCCCTCCTCGCCGACCTGGAGGCCGCCTGCTGGATGCTGGAGGCCGAGGATGTCGCCGGGCGCGACTGGTGCCGGAAGAACGGCTACGGAGGCTACACCTCGTACGCCTCCCTCGACGACCTGCCCCGTCGGGCTAGCGTCTTCGACGACCTGAAGCGCCGGCTGGACCGGATCGTGCGCGGCTATGCGAGGGACCTGCACCTGGACCTTGGCGCAGGGCGGCTGACAATGGACAGCCTCTGGGTCAACATCCTCAAGCCCGGCGCTGGCCACTCCGGCCACATCCACCCTCACAGCGTGATCTCCGGAACGATGTACGTGGCTACGCCCCCCGGCGCCTCAGTTCTGCGGCTGGAGGATCCGCGCCTCGCCCTCATGATGGCCGCCCCACCCCGCCGCGCCGATGCACCCGAGGCCGAGCGCACCTTCGTCTCCCTGTCGCCGGCTCCGGGCTCGGTCTTCCTCTGGGAGAGCTGGTTGCGCCACGAGGCGCCCCCCAACCGGGCCCGCACCCCACGCATCTCCATCAGCTTCAACTACGCCTGGAGCTAAAGCCGGGCTCAGGCGCGGGCGTTGCGAAGGCGGACGCCGCTGGCGTGCAGGGTGGTCGACCACAGGTCCCCGAAGCCCGACAGTCGGTCGACAGGGCGCACCTCGACCCGGGCGAGACGATGCTCTGCGGGCAGGTCTTCCAGGCGGACATTGGCGACGGGCGTCACGGTCCTTCGACTGACCCACATGCCGGCGTCGTTCAGGTCCTCGAAGCCTTCGGGGTCGAAGTCATAGCGATGAAGGACCGCCCCTGAAATGGCCGCCATCCAGCTGGCCTCGACCCAGGCGATCATATCGGCGCGGCTGTCGCCGAACCAGCGCTCCCGGTCGGCGTCGGTGGTCCAGGCGGTGGCCCGCGCCAGGATCCGGGGGCACTCCCTCGGGAACAGGTAGAGGCCTCGCCAGTCGGTCTCGATGGCCCAGACCAGGGGACCGTTCAGCCACTCGCGGCCCTCGGGTCGGTCGGAGGGAACCCTGACTGGCCGGGGTTCGAACCGGACGATGTCCGGCTCGTGGCTGAAATGGTGCAGCCGAACCCTCCCCAAGGACGCCACGTCGGCCCTAGCTGTCCAGGAAGCTGCGCAGCTTGCGGCTGCGGCTGGGGTGCTTGAGCTTGCGAAGGGCCTTGGCCTCGATCTGGCGGATCCGCTCGCGAGTCACGCTGAACTGCTGGCCGACCTCCTCAAGGGTGTGGTCGGTGTTCATGCCGATGCCGAAGCGCATCCGCAGGACCCGCTCCTCGCGCGGAGTCAGGGAGGCCAGGACCCGGGTGGTGGTCTCGCGCAGGTTGGACTGGATGGCCGCATCAATGGGCAGGATGGCGTTCTTGTCCTCGATGAAGTCGCCCAGGTGCGAGTCCTCCTCGTCGCCGATGGGCGTCTCGAGGCTGATGGGCTCCTTGGCGATCTTCAGGACCTTGCGGACCTTCTCAAGCGGCATGGCCAGCTTCTCGGCCAGTTCCTCGGGGGTCGGCTCGCGGCCGATCTCGTGCAGCATCTGGCGCGAGGTGCGGACGATCTTGTTGATCGTCTCGATCATGTGCACCGGAATGCGGATGGTCCGGGCCTGGTCGGCGATGGACCGGGTGATGGCCTGCCGGATCCACCAGGTGGCGTAGGTCGAGAACTTGTAGCCCCGGCGGTACTCGAACTTGTCGACAGCCTTCATGAGGCCAATGTTGCCTTCCTGAATAAGATCAAGGAATTGCAGGCCGCGGTTCGTGTACTTTTTGGCGATGGAAATGACCAGGCGAAGGTTGGCCTCGACCATCTCCTTCTTGGCCTGGCGGGCCTCGCGTTCGCCTTTCTGGACGGTCTGAACGATGCGCCGGTACTCGTCGATCGGCACGCCAGATTCCGTGGCGAGGGAGGCGATTTCCTGGCGGATGGCGAGGACCTGGCCCGCCTCGTTCTCGGCGAACTTGGTCCAGCGCACGCCCAGAGCCTTGACCTGATCCCCCCAGGTCGGATCGAGTTCGGCGCCCAGATAGGTCTTGAGAAACTCGCTGCGGTTGATGCCGTAACTGTCGGCCAGGCGCATCAGGCGGCCTTCCAGGCCGACCAGCCGCTTGTTGATGGCGTAGAGCTGCTCAACCAGGGCCTCGATGCGGTTGTTGTTCAGCTTCAGGGTCTTGAGGTGCTGGACGATGGTCCCGCTGGCGGCGGCGTGGGCGGCCCGGTCGGCCTCGGACAGGTCTTCGCCCTTCAGGCGCTTGCCAACCAGCTTCTCCTGCAGGGCGCGGAAGGCGTCGAATTCGGCGGCGATGGCGTCGAGGGTGAGCATGACGCCTTCGCGCAGCTCGCTCTCCATGGCGCTGATGGTCGGGCCGGCGCCGTCGTCGAAGTCGTCGTCGTCGTCCTCTCCCTCGGCCTTGGCGGCGGCCTCGCCGTCCTCGGTGACCTCGGGAGACTCGCTCTGGGCCAGGGCCTCGGCGGCGGCGCTGACGCCGCCGTAGGTCTGCTCAAGGTCAATGACCTCGCGCAGGAGGATACGGCCGGTACCCAACTCCTCGCGCCAGACCATGATGGCCTCGAAGGTCAGGGCGCTTTCGCAGAGACCGCGGATCATGGTGTCACGGCCGGCCTCGATGCGCTTGGCGATCGCGATCTCGCCCTCGCGGGACAGCAGTTCCACCGAGCCCATCTCGCGAAGGTACATGCGCACAGGGTCGTCGGTCCGGTCGAAGGCGGCCTCCTTCTGGGTCTCGATGACGGCGGTCTCCTCGCGGACCGCCACCTCGCCGCCCTCTGCGTCCTCCTCGGCCTCGACCACGTTGACGCCCATTTCGGACAGCATGGCCAAGGTGTCTTCGATGGCCTCCGACGTGACCTCCTCTGAGGGCAGCACCTTGTTCAGCTCGTCCATGGTGACGTAGCCGCGGGCCTTGGCCTGCTTGATGAACTTCTTGACGCCGGCGTCGGTGAGATCGAGCAGGGGTCCGTCGCTCGAGGGGGTGTCGACGACTTCAGTTTCGGCGGGAGTGGTGCTCATCAAGGTCTCCGCTGTCAGGACCCAACGGGGTTCCGAAGCTCGAAAGGGTGCAGCGCAGGCGCGCCCTCGTCAGGGTTCGTCCTGCCAGTTTCGGATCTGTCGCCGCAGACGGTCGCGCTCACCTTTCAACCTCGAGAAAGCGTCCATAGACAGCGACCCGCCAAGATCGCCCTTGGCGGCGGACAACGCTCCATCGAGGGCCGCCAGCCTTGAGAGGCGGGCGAAGGCCTGCGACCACTGCGATCTTGCGTCCTCGAGGGAGACATCCGGTTTCAGGAAGGGCGCGCCCGATTTCGCTGCGGCCCGATCGATGTCTGTCAGAAGAGCTTCAAAATCTCTCCCTGCCAGATGGCGCGCGAGCCCCTGAGTGTCAAGATGCTCAGACTCCAGACGCAGCCGGATGATTTCCTTGGCCAATCCGGCGAGATCCTGTTCCCCGAAGCCGCCTGCGGCGAAGGGGGACTCCAGATGGTCGTCCAGGCAGGCCGGATCTGCGAGGACGCGTTTCATGAGGGCCGCTGCGGGCAGGTCGAGGGCGGCCGCCAGCCGGCGGGCGGCGCTGCGACCGAGGGAAGTGGGCGCCGGATCGATCCAGGTCCGGCCGCCAGGCGCGCCCCTCCGCCTGAAATCCCCGCCCTGTGCAGACGGGGGCCGGGCCGGCAAGGCCGCCTCGAACCGGGACAACAGGTCGTCGCGATAGGCGGACTGCAGGTCCTTGTCGGCGATGCGCGAGGCGGCGGCGCGCAGCCGGGCCTTGAGGCCGGCGCGGCGCTCCGGCGTGTCCAGGGGCTCGGCCTCCAGCTCCCGGCGGAACAGCATCTCCGCAAAGCCATTGGTGCGCGACAGCTGGCTCCGGAGGGCCGCAGCCCCCTGCTCGCGCAGGACATCGTCGGGGTCCTTGCCCCCCTCCACCACGCTGAAGCGGAAGCTGCGGCCGGGGGTCAGGAGGGGCAGGGCCCGGTCCATGGCGCGAAAGGCCGCCTGCCGCCCCGCCCGGTCGCCATCGAAGCACAGGGTCGGCTCGGGGTGGCGCCGCCAGAGCAGGTCCATCTGCTCCTCGGTCAGGGCCGTGCCCAGGGGCGCCACGGCGGCGACGCCCGCCCTCTGGCAGGCGATGACGTCCATGTAGCCCTCCACGACCACCAGCGGCGGGTCGGCGTCGGGCGGGGCGGCGGCCAGCAGGCGGCGGGCCTCGGGCAGGCCGTAGAGGGTGCGGCCCTTGTGGAAGAGTTCGGTCTCGGGCCCGTTCAGGTACTTGGCCCGGGCCTCTGGGTCCATGGCCCGTCCGCCGAAGGAGACGATACGCCCCCTCCCCTCGACGATGGGAAAGATGATCCGGTCGCGGAACCGGTCATAGGGCGCCCCGCCGTCCTCAGGCGCAATCAGCAGGCCCGCCTCGACCAGCTCCGCCGGACGGGCGCCCTTGGCGACGAGGTAGTCCTTCAGGCCGGTCCTCCCCGCCGGCGCAAAGCCCAGGCCAAAGCGCTCCCAGTCTGCAGCCGGCAGGCCGCGTCGCTCCAGGTAGGCCCGGGCGGCGAGGCCCTGCGGGGCCGCCAGCATCCGGCTGAACCACTGGGCGGCCAGGGCCATCCAGTCCGAGAGGCCCTGGCGCTTCTTCTCGTGCTCGGCCGATCGCGGGTCCGGCGCCGGAAGGGACAGGCCCGCCTCAGCCGCCAGCCGCTCCACCGCCTCGACGAAGGACAAACGCTCGCTCTCCTGCAGGAAAGAGATCAGGTCGCCGGTCTTGCCCGACGAGAAGTCGAAGAACTGGCCCTTGTCGTCATTGACGTAGAAGGACGGGGTCTTTTCCTTGGTGAAGGGCGACAGGCCCACGAACTCACGGCCGCGCTTCTGCAGCTTCACGGTCCGGCCGATGACGTCAGAGGGCCGGAGGCGTGACTTGATCTCGTCGAGGAAGGCTTCATCGAACCGCACGCCCAGAGGATAGCCCGCCGCCGGCGTCCAGGTCGAATCGGCATCTGGGGAGCAACAGCCGCCCCTCCTTCTGGTCGGCGCAATGGCTCCCTCATTCCTCCCCCGAGGGGCAGGGCTATCGCATATAGATTCCGCCCATAGAACGACTTGGCTGCGCAAGACCCGCTCGATCAAAAACCGGGAACAAAACGGAATCAGTGACTGCCGTCTTGGACTGCAGCCGCTTACCAGCGTCGGTTTCCTGT
>JADBYZ010000019.1 GCA_020402745.1 Phenylobacterium sp. | reverse complement strand
GCGCAAGACTCGCTCGATCAAAAAACCGGGAACAAAACGGAATCGGTGACTGCCTCTTGGACTGCAGACGCTTACCAGCGTCGGTTTCCTGTCAGAGGCGGCGGCATATGCGATTCCCCTGCCCCTGGGGGGAGGAATTAGAGCACCAATTGCTCCCCCAAGGGGGAGCTGTCAGCGAAGCTGACTGAGGGGGTCAACGGAAGCGCCGTTCCTGACTCTCGGGTCCTGGGCCGGAACGGCCGCCATCTCCGCGATCACCTTCAGGGCCGCCTCGGCCGGGTCGTTCGCCGCTGAGATCGGCCGGCCGCACACCAGGTGCGAGGCGCCGGCGCGCAGGGCCTCGGCGGGTGTTGCGGCCCGGACCTGGTCGTTCTTCGCTGACCATTCGGGGCGGACCCCAGGCGTGACCACCAGGAAGTCCTTCCCGCCGATCCGCCGGGCCAGCTCGGCCTCCTGGGGACTGGCCACCACCCCGGCGCAGCCGGCCTCAAGGGCCTGGTGGATGCGTCGCTCCACGAGGCTTCGCGCGCCGGAGGCGTAACCGATCGCCTTCAGGTCCTCGTCGGACAGGCTGGTCAGGACGGTGACGGCCAGGACCTTCAGGCCGGACCGGCCCACGCCCCGAACCGCGGCGGCCATAACCTGGGGCTCGGCGTGCACGGTCAGGAGATCGCAGCCGGAGTCCGAGAGGGCGGCGGCGGCCCGCTCCACCGTGGCGCCGATGTCGTGCAGCTTCCAATCAAGGAAGACCTGCTTGCCCTTCCCCTTCAGCTCCCGCGCCAGCTCCATGCCGCCCCGAGCGAACAGCTCCAGCCCGACCTTGTAGAAGCTGACCCGGTCGCCAAGGGTCTCCACGAGGGCGCGGGCCTCGGCAAGGCCGGGTTGGTCTAGGGGGACGATGAGGCGGGAATCCGCGGCGGGCGTCTTCATCCTGGGCTCTCCGGGGTCGGCGGCGGCGGCGAAATGGGGTATGGACCTCCCATGATCCCCGAGATTTTCGCCGTCAACTTCTTCATCGCCCTCTTCGCCCTGATTGACCCGGTGGGCAACGTACCCCTGTTTGCTGCGGCGACCCGGGGGGTGAAGGACAGCACCGCGCGACTGATCGCCGTCTTCGTGGCCCTGTTCGTTCTGGGCTTCCTGATCTTCTTCTACTTCACCGGCCTCAGCCTTCTGGCCTTCTTCGGCATCTCCCTGCCCGCTTTCCGTATCGCCGGGGGAATCCTGCTTCTGCTGCTCGGTCTGGACATGACCCGGAACGACTTTGCGGAGTCCATCGCCGCCGGTCCGGACGAGCCCCAGGAGGGCGGTCGCACAGCGCAGGCTCGCCGGCGGTTCGAGTCCATGATCGTGCCCTTCGCCATGCCCCTTCTGATCGGCCCCGGCGCCATCTCTACAGTGATCATCTACGCCAGCGAAGCGCGCGACTATGGCGTCGCCGGCGTGGCCACCGGGGTGGGAGTGATCGTCCTGGTCGCCCTCTCGACCATGCTGTCCTTCTGGGCGACCCCGCTGATCTCCCGCTTGCTGGGCAGGATCGGCCTCGCCATCGTCGTCCGGGTGCTGGGCCTGATCCTGTGTGCGATGGCGGTGCAGTTTATCCTCTCCGGGATCGCGGACTCGACCACCGGCCTGATCCTCGAGGAGGCCTCCCAGCCCTACAAATCCTGACCGCCGTCAGGGCTTTCGGAAGCGTCCCCCCTGGCTCTCCATCAAGGCCAGCGCCCAGTCTTCCGGAATCAGGCGGGCGACCGCGGCGATCACCTTGTTCGGGGCGCCGGGCACACAGACCGGGCGGTTCGCCTCCAGCGCCTCCACCCCGGCCTCAGCGACCTCGTCAGCGCCCATCCAGAGCCAGTCAGGGGTGGCCTGCCGGGTCAGATCCCGGGTCCCGTTGACGTCATGGAACTCCGACCAGGTGAATCCAGGGCAGAGGGCGCTGACATGAACGCCCAGCGGGCGGGTCTCCAGGTGCAGGCTCTGTGAGAAGCGGACCAGATAGGCCTTGGTCGCCGCATAGAGGGTGTGGCCCCGGGCCCCAGGCAACAGGCCTGCGAGGGAGGCGACATTGAGGATGCGCCCGAAACGGCGTTCGGTCATGCCGGGAATGACCCGGTGCGACAGCTCAGTGGGGGCGTGAAGCATCACCTGCAGGAAGTCGGCCTGCTCCTGCCAACCCGTCTCGGCAAAAACCCCTGGAAGGCCGTAACCGGCGTTGTTCACCAGTACATCCACGTCGCGGCCCGCAGCGTCCACCGCCGCCAGGAGCCGGGCGGGCGCGGCAGGGTCGGCCAGGTCCTCGGGCAGGACCAGGGCCTCAACCCCGAAACGCAGGCGCACTTCGTCCGCCAGGGCGTCCAGCCTTTCGCGCCGCCGGGCGGTGAGAGCCAGGTCATAGCCCCGCGCGGCCAGGCTGCGCGCCAGTGCCGCGCCGATCCCGGCGGAGGCGCCGGTCACGAGGGCGAGTCTTCGGTCCATGCCGTCTCCTGTCCTGATCCCTGTGAGGGTGGCGATGGGGCCGCGTCGGATCAAGCCCCCGCCGGGCGGCGGCCAGCGGGTTGCGGGCTCGCCCCGACTGTCGCCCCCCTGCGGGCGGTGCGCCTGCGGACGCCGGCGCGTTCGGGCCGGGGCTGAAGGGCGAGGGTCTGCTTGACGGCCTCCATGAGGATCAGCCCCGAGAGGGGCGGCCAGAGGCGGGAGCCGGCCTGCTCGAAGCCCTCAGCCCATCCCGCCAGCCAGGGCAGGGGTGGAACATAGAGGGCTCGGGTCCAGCCGGTAGGCTCCAGCCCGGCGGCGCGCAGGCCCTCGGCGAGCTGCCGGCGACTAAAGGGGCGGCCATGGCCGAAGGGCGTGGACTCGAAGGGCGCCCATGGCCCGTTGCGCGCGGCGGCCACGGCGATCAGCCGGCCCGCCGGCGCCAGGACACGGGTCATCTCCCTGAGCAGGACCTCCGGCTGCGAACTCTCCTCCAGGGCGTGAACCAGCAGGACCCGGTCGAACCGGGCGTTGGGAAAGGGCAGGGCGTCCTCGGCGGCGAGGGCGACCCGGTTACGGTGGGCCGCGGGCCAGGCCTTGGCGCCCTGCTCGGGAGGCATGACGGCCACCGCCCGTATTGCGCGGTCCGAAAGGGCCGCCAGGATCGGAATTGCGTAGCCTGAACCCAGCACTTCCAGCCCCGCGCAGTCGCCCCAGCTCTCCAGCACCTTGCGCAGAGTCATGTCCCGGGCCGCCTGGCCCAGGGGTGAGGCGTAGAAGGCCGCCAGATCAGAGATGTCTTGCCGCATGACGCGGATTTAGGCCTAGTCGCGCGCGACCGCGAGCCCCGGAAGGTCCGGAAAGCGCGCCGGAGGAAGGACGCCATGACCCTGACCGTTCACCAGTTCCCCTGCCTGTCCGACAATTACGGCTACCTGGTCCGTGACGAGGCCTCCGGGCGGACCGCCTGCATCGACACCCCGGACGCCGCCGCCATCCTGGCCGAGTTGGACAGACTGGGCTGGGGGCTGGACCTGGTGCTCAACACCCACTGGCACGCGGACCACGCCGGGGGGAACGCCGAGGTCAAGGCCGCCACCGGCTGCGAGCTCCTCGGTCCGTCCGAGGTGACGGGCCGCTTCCCGGTGGACAGGGTCCTGGCGCCCGGTGAGACGGTGACTCTCGGCGAGACCGAATTCCAGGTGCTGGAGTCCGGCGGGCACACCCTTGGCCATATCGCCTACTTCGTCCCCTCCGCCGGGGCGGCCTTCGTCGGGGACACCCTGTTCGCCCTCGGCTGCGGCCGCATGTTCGAGGGCTCGCCGGCGCAGATGTGGGCCAGCCTCCAACGCCTCGCCGCCCTGCCGGACGCCACCCGGATCTACTGTGCGCACGAGTACACCGCCTCCAACGCCCGCTTCGCCCTGGCCGTGGATTCCGACCCGGCGGTGAAGGCCCGCGCCGACGCGGTCTTTGCGGCTCGGGAGCGGGGAGAGCCCACCGTGCCCAGCACCCTGGCCGAGGAGAAGGCCACCAATCCCTTCCTGCGGGCGCCCCGGCTTCGCCCGGGCCTTCCCCCGCACGAGGCCTTCGCGGCCCTGCGGTCCGAGAAGGACGGGTTCCGCGGCTGACGGGAAGGGTGAGGCGGAAACGCCCTTGACCCCCTCCTGCCCGGGACTGCGGACCTAGCGGATTCCCGCGGCGGCCAGGATCCGGTCGGAGGACGGCCGGCCCGACATGCCCTGGCCGGGGGCCACCGTGATCTCGATCACGCCCTCGCGAAGGTCGGCCCCTGCCTGCCGGCCCTCCACCAGCCGGACCCGCTCCAGCGAACCCAGGATCATGCGACCGTCGGGCAGCCGCGTCATTCGGATGATGGCCTCTGCGGTGACCATGGCGGCGTCGGCGGTGAGGGCGGAGGAGGCCGGGGAGGCGTCGGCCTCAAAGGGGATGAGGCGCCGGGCCGCGCGGGTCGCCCGGGTGCTGGCCAGGGCCAGCCTCTCCAGAAGCTGCTGGGGCCCGAGGGCGGTCATCCTGAGGGCGCCGCCGCCCCCGGACAGGGCCACGGCCAGGCCGTCCGGCCGGTCGGTGGTGAAGACCGTCAGGCCCCCGGTCCGGCTGGCCCGCAGGATCGGCTCCCCGAGGTCATTCAGGTAGAGGATGTCGCCCCGAGGCGCCGGCTGGGGCCTCAGGACCCAGACTTCGGGGCTGCGGTCGAACTTGACGAGGGGCAGGCCTTGGCTGCGGTCGAAGGTGAAGCGGACCCCCGTCTCACTCATGTAGCGGGCCACCGGCGGCGCCCCGGCCGGCCCCGCCTGTCCGGCGGCCGGACTGAACAAGACCCCCCGGGTCGTCGGCGCCGACTGGGCGGGCGCATCGACCGGCAAGGCAAGGACGACTCCCACCGCCAGAAGGGCGGAGAAGGGGCCGCGGCGGCTTGGGGACGCTCGGTCAGGATGTCCGGCGGTAGGCATCACGGACAATCATAGCACAACGACTGGGGCGGATTTTGGACGCTGTCCTCATCCCGCCATGTACTGCCCGCCGTTCAACGAAAGGGTGGAGCCCGTGACGAAGCCGGCGTGTTCGCCCGACAGGAAGGCCACCATGTCGGCGATCTCCTCGCCGCGGCCCAGCCGGCCCACCGGGATCTGGGCGATGATCGAGGCCAGCACATTCTCGGGCACGGCCTGCACCATCTCGGTGTCGATGTAGCCGGGGCAGATGCAGTTCACCGTCACGCCCTTGCGCGCATTCTCCAGGGCCAGGGCCTTGGTGAAGCCGATCACGCCGGCCTTGGCGGCGGCATAGTTGGTCTGGCCCATCTGGCCCTTCTGGCCGTTGATGGACGAGATGTTGACGATGCGGCCCCACTCGCGCTCGCGCATGCCTTCGATGACCTGCCGGGTCATGTTGAAGACCGAGTCCATGTTCACCCGGATCACCTCGGACCACTGGGCGGGCGACATCTTGTGGAAGACGCCGTCCCGGGTGATGCCGGCATTGTTGACCAGCACGTCCACCGGCCCGAGTTCGGCCTCCACCGCCCGCACCGCCCGGTCGCAGTCCTCAAAGGATCCGACATTGCCCTTCACCACCATGACGCCCAGTTCCCGGGCGCAGGCCTGGGCCGCCTCCTCATTACCGGAATAGCCCGCCGCCACCTTCATGCCGTCGGACTTCAGACGCTCACAGATCGCCCGGCCAATGCCCCGGGTCCCGCCCGTCACAAACGCCACTCTCGCCATCGCCGCCTCCGTGGGGTTTCAGAATCTCAGACCTGCTCAACGCAGAGGGCCACACCCATGCCGCCGCCGACGCAGAGGGTCGCCAGGCCCCTGGCCGCGCCCGACCGCTTCATCTCATGCAGCAGGGTGGTCAGGATCCGCGCGCCGGAGGCGCCGATGGGATGGCCGATGGCGATCGCCCCGCCATTGACGTTCACCTTGTCGGGGTCGAGGCCCAGTTCGCGCACCACGCACAGGGCCTGGGCGGCGAAGGCCTCGTTGGACTCCACCAGGTCCAGGTCCGCCACGCTCCAGCCAGCGCGCTCTAGGGCCCGGCGGGTTGCGGGGATGGGCCCCGTTCCCATGATCTCGGGCTCGACCCCGGCCTGGGCCCAAGAGGCGATACGCGCCAGGGGCGTCAGGCCCCGAGCCTTCGCCTCGGTCGCCGACATCAGCACCAGGGCCGCCGCCCCATCATTGATCCCAGAGGCGTTGGCCGCCGTCACCGACCCGTCCTTGGTGAAGGCCGGGCGCAGTCCCGACACGCTGTCCAGGGTCGCCCCGTGGCGGATGTACTCGTCCTGGTCGACCACCGTATCGCCCTTGCGGCCCTTCAGGGTGACCGGGACGATCTCGGCGGCGAAGCGGCCCGCCTTCTGCGCCGCTTCTGCGCGGTTCTGGGAAGTGACGGCGAAGCGGTCCTGGTCCTCGCGGGTGATCTGCCAGCGGGCGGCGATGTTCTCCGCAGTCTGGCCCATGTGATAACCGTGGAAGGCGTCCCAGAGCCCATCCTTGATCATCGTGTCCACGAAGGCCAGATCGCCCATCTTCTGGCCGCCCCTCAGATACTGGGCGTGAGGGGCCTGGCTCATGCTCTCCTGCCCCCCGGCCACCACCACCCTGGCGGCGCCGTCGGTGATCTGCTGAGCGCCGAGGGCCACGGCCCGCAGGCCGGAGCCGCAGAGCTGGTTCAGGCTCCAGGCCGGGGCCTCCGCCGGGACGCCGGCGTGGATCGCCGCCTGGCGGGCTGGACCCTGGCCGGCGCCTGCCTGCAGAACCTGGCCCAGAATGACCTCGTTGACGTCCGCCGCGGCGACCCCCGCCCGATCGAGGGCGCCGGCGATGGCGGCGCTCCCCAGGGCGTGGGCGGAGAGGCCGGAAAGGGCGCCGTTGAAGGACCCGACAGGGGTCCGGGCGGCGGAGACGATGACGACGTCGGTCATGGCTTGAGGCTCCTTCAGGGCTGGGACGGTCGGGACCCGCAGGCCGTTTCCGTCGCCATTCACAAGACGCTCGCATCGGCAATACTGCAATGCAATACTGCACGCGCTGGCGCAGATTGCGCAGGAAGGAAACGGAATGGCCGACTCTAAACGCGCCAAGACGGGCGAGGGCGCGGTCGTCATCAAGAAGTACGCCAACCGCCGCCTCTACAACACGGCCTCGAGCACCTACGTCACACTCGAGCACCTGGCCGACATGGTGCGCAAGGGGGTCGACTTCGTCGTCTATGACGCCAAGACGAATGACGACATCACCCGCTCGGTGCTGGCTCAGATCATCTTTGACGAGGAGAGCCGCTCGGAAAGCTTGCTGCCTATCCAGTTCCTGCGCCAGCTGATCGGCTTCTATGGCAACTCCATGCAGGCCTTCCTTCCCTCCTACCTCGAGATGTCCCTGGCCTCCTTCGCCGAGCAGCAGGAGCGCTTGCGCCAGCAGCTCGCCGGTGCCGGCCAGCCCCCCGGCCTGGCCGCCTACGAGGACCAAGTGAAGAAGAATATGGCCCTGTTCAGCCAAGCTATGCAGATGTTCTCACCTTTCACCTACGGACGCCCTGACGCCGCCGCCTCGGACCCGCTCGCTCCGGTTGCAGCTGGGCCTGAACCCGTATCCGTGACCTCTGAGAAGGCCTCAGAGGTCGCCATTGCGGATTTGAAGCGCCGGATGGATGAGATGTCGGCCCAGATCGAGAAGCTCGCCTCAGGACGATGACCGGGTCGATCGATCCCATCCGCCGCACCCGGAGAAGCCGTGACACCCGGAATCTCTCTGGTGAACCCGCGCCGGAACTCCCGGCGCCAAACGCTGGCGCGGGGCGAAGCGACCGGGTCAAGCCGCCGCCGGAAACACCCCTTGCGGAAGCCGCCGTCGCCCTCCGCGCCCACCTCATCGGACAGGAGAGCGTGCGTCGCGGACTGAAGGGAGGACCGCCTGTCCTTGACGCCGCACGCTCGGTTTACGAAACGACGGAGTGGTCCGGCGGCGCCGACCGCCGCAAGAAGTCGGGCAAGAAGGCGCGCATCAAGACCTGACCCTGCGCCCGGTCATTTCCGCCGCCCGGTCGGGATTGCCCTGCCCGACAATGCTCTAAACCTTATTTTATCTTATGTTTTCAGGCTCCAAGGCCATGGCCCGGCGCTTGCTCCGCCTTTGGTGAAAACCTTCGCCGGAGTTCCACCATGCCCGCCTTCATCGCCCGGTTCTTCGACATCGCCGTGGTCGTCGCCATCTTTACAGCTTTCACCTGACGGTGAGTTTCCCAAAGGGTCAGAGCTCAATGACTGGGCCCGGCCGGCGCGCCCGGGATTGCAGCCACATCACACCGGCGAGGTCAGACGCCGAGGCCCAAAGCCGGCCGAGGTTGGTGTACTTGGAGGCCCCGCTTGTCCTCGGCCGGTGACCCACCGGCAGGAAGAGCGTCGTATAGCCTTCCCGCAACATCAGAGCCGGCAGGTAGCGATGGATGTGGTCGAAGTAGGGCAGGCGCAGAAAGGCCTCCCGCCGAAAGGCCTTCAGTCCGCAGCCGGTATCGTTGGCCGTGTCGCGTAACAGTCTGCGCCGCACGCCATTGCCGATCCGCGAGGCGATTTTCTTGGCGGCGTTGTCCTGCCGTTTCACCCGCTCGCCCCCCACCAGAGCGAGATCGGGCGGGCCCGCCCTGAGGGCGTCGACCAGTTTCGGAGCATCGGCGGGATCGTTCTGTCCATCCCCGTCCAGGGTGACGATGATGTCGCCCCTTGCCGCCAGAACACCCGTCCTTACCGCCCGGCTTTGTCCGGAGTTGGCGCTGTGGGCGAGAAGCCGCAGGGTCGGGATCTCTGACTTCAGCGCCGCCAGACGCTCTCGGGTATCGTCGCGGCTGCAGTCGTCCACAAAGAGGATTTCGACGGTCTGTCCCGCAAAGGCTCCTGCGATCTCCCGGGCCAGGTCCGGCGCCGCACCGGCCTCGTTGAACACCGGGACCACCACCGAGACCTGGGGCGCAGGGCTCGCCGTCGGGATCGTGGGAGGATCGAGAGGCATGAGCCACCCTACGACCATTCCCGTCTGAAGGGAAACGACGCCGCCCCCGGATCATGCTAACCAGCCTCCCATGTGGCTCTCGGACATCATCGACGTCTTCCGGCGTGCCGGCGGCTGGCGGGGTCCCGCTGTAGCGGCGGTCTTCGCCCTGCTTGCCGGCCTGCCTGGCCTGCTCGCTCTGCCGCCCCTCGACCGCGATGAGGCCCGGTTCGCTCAGGCCACCGCCCAGATGCTCGAACAGGGCGACTATGTGGTCATCCGCCTCCAGGACCAGCCCCGCTTCAAAAAGCCGGTGGGTATCCACTGGATGCAGGCGGCGACGGTGGCCACCCTCGGGGATGCGGGGGAGAGGGATATCCGGCTCTACCGGATTCCTTCCCTGCTTGGCGCCATGCTCGCGGCTGCAGCCTGCGTCTGGGGTGCAGCGGGCTTCTTCAGCCGGGGCGTGGCTCTTCTGTCGGGGCTGATCCTCGGCGGCGGCCTCCTCCTGTCCACAGAGGCCTTCATCGCCAAGACGGACGCCATGCTCGCCGGCCTGACGGTCCTGGCCATGGCGGCCCTGGGGCGCCTCTACGCAGAGGCCCGGGGCGGTCCGGCGGCGGGAGGTTTTGCGACCCCCGTCCTCTGGGTCGCCCTCTCGCTGGCGGTTCTGGTCAAGGGGCCGATCGCTCTCCTGGTCGTCGGCCTCACCGCTCTGGCGCTACGTTTCGCCGACCGTCGGCCCCTGACGGCGCGCCCGATAAACTGGACCTGGGGCCTGATCCTCTTCGCCGCCATTGTCGGCCCCTGGGCCTGGGCGGTGACCGTCGCCACAGATGGAGCCTTCTGGGCCGTGGCCATCGGCGGCGACCTTGCGCCGAAGCTGGCGGGCGGGCACGAGAGCCATGGCGCCCCTCCCGGAATGCACGCCCTGGCCGCGCCCCTGCTGATGTTCCCCGCCACCCTGCTCCTTCCGGCGGCCGCCGTTGTGGCCTGGCGCCGGCGGGCCGAGCCCGGGGTCAGGTTCGCCCTGGCCTGGCTCCTTCCCGCCTGGCTCGTCTTCGAGTTGACGCCCACCAAGCTGCCCCACTACGTCCTGCCCTGCTATGCCGCCCTCGCCTGGCTCTGCGCCGCGGGTCTGTCAGAGGCGACCGGACCCCTTGCGCGGCGCCTGGGTGCAGCGCTCCACGCTTTGGCCGGCGTGCTGCTGGCCGCCGTCGCCGTTATGCTCGTCCTGACCTACGGCCAGAACTGGGACGCCCCCGCCGCAACTGTGACCGCAGGGCTCTTTCTCCTGGCGGGCGGGGCGGGCTCTCTGCTTCTCCTTCGCGGGCAGCCCCGAAGGGCGATAACCTGGGCTTTGCCCGCCGGCGTCCTCGCCCACGCGGCCCTGACAGCCTTCCTGGTTCCCAGCCTGAAACCTCTCATGCTTTCCGGAAGGACCGCCGAGGTCCTCGCCGCCGCCCGCCTGCTTCCCGCCCAGGGGGTCATTCCCGGCCCTGTAGCGGTGGCGGGATATGCCGAGCCAAGCCTCGTCTTCCTTATTGGTACGGATACGGGGCTGGGCGGCCCCGAGGAGGCCGCCGAAGCCCTGGCCTCGGGGCGCGCCGCGGTGGTGGAGTCCCGCGAGCAGGCCAGGTTCCGAGAGGCCCTCGCCCGCGCCGGGGTCCGGCCGGTGGAGGTCGGCCGGATCGCCGGTCTAAACTATTCGAAGGGCGATGAGACAGAGCTCACCGTCTACGCCCCACCCTCCCGCGCCGCCCCGGAGGCCCGGCCATGAGCCGCTTCATCGAGATCGTCGAGGTCGGGCCGCGGGACGGCCTGCAGAATGAGAAGACGCTCCTGACTCCTGCCCAGAGGGTGGAGTTGATCCGTCGGCTCGAGGCGGCGGGCGCCCGGCGCACAGAGACGGTATCCTTCGTCAACCCGGCCAGGGTGCCCCAGATGGCGGGCGCCGAGGAGGTCTGCGCAGCGCTTCCGACGGATGCGGCCCGCTCGCGGATCGGCCTGGTGCTGAACATGCGCGGCTGGGACCGCGCCGTCTCCACTGGATGCGACGAGGCCAATGTGGTGGTCTGCGCTTCCAACGCCTTCGGACTCCGCAACCAGGGATCGACGACAGCCGAGCAGATGGCCACCCTTGCCGCCATCGCCGAGCGTCGGGCCGCTGAGGGCGGCCCCCGCCTGTCGGTCACCTTCTCCGTCGCCTTCGGCTGCCCCTTCGAGGGTGAGGTGGCTCCCGCCCGGGTGATCGACCTGGTCCGCGAGGCCGCCGCCCTGCCCCTGGACGAGATCGCCCTGGCCGACACCATTGGCGTGGCGGATCCCTGGGGGGTGCGCCGGCTGGTTGAGGCTTGTCGCTCCGAAGTTGCGGGCAAGCGCCTGCGCCTTCACTTCCATGACACCCGCAATACCGGACTCGCCAACGCCTTCGCAGGGATCGAGGCCGGGGTGGACGTGCTCGACGCCAGCTGCGGCGGCCTGGGCGGCTGTCCGTTTGCCCCCAACGCCACAGGGAACATCGGCACCGAGGACCTGGTCTACATGCTGGAGCGGGCGGGCTTTGAGACCGGCTACGATCTGCCGGCCCTGATCTCCACGGCGGAGTGGGTCTGCGGGCTTCTGGGCAAGATCCCGACCGCCTCGGTTACCCGCGCGGGCCTTTTTCCCTTGTCCGCCTGATCCCGCTCAGGCGGGAGGGCCGTTCACCCGCCAGATCAACGGCCGGATGATGGCGGCGGCGACGATAAAGGGCGTCAGGGCCCAGGCGGCCAGATAGTCCAAGGGTGTCCTGGCCCGCTTGCGGAAGAACCGGGCGAGGCCGCAGCCCTTGGCAAACTCCACCCTCAGGGGGTTGGCGCGACTGGTGTGGCCGACATGGACCACCTGCGCTGCAGGCTGGAAGACCACCTGACCGCCCGCCTGCCGGGCGCGCCAACACAGGTCGATGTCCTCGACATGAAGGAAGTAGCCCTCGTCAAAGCCACCCAGAGCCTCGAAGTCCGCCCGCCGAACGGCGAAACAGGCGCCGGAGACCGTTGGGGTCTCGACCACACCCGACGGTGTCGGCTCGTCCTCAAGATGCACTTCGAACCGGCGCAGGGCCGGGACCAGGCGGGTCAGGGTGGACAGACTCAAAAGGGTGGACAGGGGTGTCACCTCGCCGCGGCGCCCGCCCCTCTGTTCAGTCCCATCGCTGTTCAGGATCCGGGCTCCGGCGAGGCTGGGCGAGGGCCGCCCCTCCAGGGCCTCAGCCAGGGTGGTGACCCCGCCGGCGCTCAGGAAGGCGTCGGGGTTCAGGAAGACCAGGAGCTCGCCCCGGGCCGCGCGGGCGCCCAGGTTAGCGCCGCGGGCGAAGCCGACATTGCCGTGGCCGGTGACCAGACGCAGCCGGTTTGACGCGGCGGCCAGATCAGACAGGCGGGCGGCGTCCTGCGGCGTCGAGCCGTTGTCGACCACCACCACCTCCACCACCTCCGGCTGGGCCAGGGCGCTATTGATGGAGGGGAAGAGGGAGTCTCCCGTCATGAAGGCGACAAGCACGACCGACGCCCCAGCGCTCTGCGCAGGGGCCGCAGCCGACGACTCCCCCGGACTGGCAAGCTCCAGCATCACCCTCTCAACGCGGCGCGGGCGAGGTCGGGGGGAACAGCCTCGGCCGCCAAGCCCGCCACCGCCTCGTCCAGGGGCAGGACGGTCTGACCCTCGGACCCCAGCCTGCGGATGGCCAGGGCGCGGGTCTCGGCCTCCCGGCGCCCGACCGCGGCGATGACCGGGGTCTTGGCCAGGCTGTGCTCGCGGACCTTGTAGTTGATCTTCTCGTTCCGCAGGTCGAGCTCGACCCTCAGCCCCGCCGCCCTCAGGGTTGCAGCGACCTCGCGGGCGTAATCGTCGGCGTCCGAGGTGATCGAGGCCACCACCGCCTGGGTGGGCGCCAGCCACAGGGGGAAGGCCCCGGCATAGTTCTCGATGGCCACCCCCAGGAACCGCTCCATGGAGCCGCAGATCGCCCGGTGCAGCATGACCGGCCTCTGCTTGGAGCCGTCTTCCGCCACGTACTCGGCGTCGAGACGCTCGGGCAGGACGAAATCCAGCTGCAGGGTGCCGCACTGCCATGTCCGCCCGATGGCGTCGCGCAGGTGGAACTCCAGCTTGGGGCCGTAGAAGGCGCCTTCGCCGGGCAGGGGCTCGACCTCCATGTTCACCGCCTGGCGGGCGGCGCGGTCCAGCTTGGCCTCGGCGATGTCCCAGACCTCGTCCGACCCGGCTCGGATGTCCGGGCGCAGGGCCAGCTTCACGCTGTGCAGGTCGAGGCCGAAGTCGGAGTAGACCGAGTTCAGCAGCTTCACGAACTTCGTCGTCTCGGCCTCGATCTGGTCCTCGCGGCAGAAGATGTGCGCGTCGTCCTGGGTGAAGGCGCGCAGGCGCATGATTCCGTGCAGGGCGCCGGACGGCTCATACCGGTGGCAGGCGCCGAACTCGGCCATGCGCAGGGGCAGGTCGCGATAGCTTTTCTGGCCGAAGTTGAAGATCTGGACGTGCCCCGGACAGTTCATGGGTTTAACGGCCAGCTCCTCGCCTTCCGTCGTTTCGCAGGTGAACATGGCCTGGCCGAACTTTTCCCAGTGCCCGGACTTCTCCCAGAGCCCCCGGTCCATGATCTGCGGCGCCTTGACCTCCACATAGCCGTCCGCCTCCACGCGGCGGCGCATGTAGGACTCCACCGTCCGGTAGAGGGTCCAGCCCTTGGGATGCCAAAAAATCATCCCGCGGGCTTCTTCCTGCAGGTGGAAGAGGTCCATGGCCCGGCCGATCCGGCGATGGTCCCGGCGTTCGGCCTCCTCGATCCGCTTCAGGTGGGCCTCAAGGTCCGCCTCGCTGGCCCAGGCCGTGCCATAGATGCGCTGTAGCTGGGCGTTGCGGTGGTCGCCGCGCCAGTAGGCGCCCGCCAGCTTGGTCAGCTTGAAGGCCTTGCCCACATGCCGGGTCGAGGGGAGGTGCGGGCCCAGGCACAGGTCCTTCCAGTCCCCCTGGCGGTAGACCGTAATGACTTCGTCCTTGGGGAGGTCGGAGATGATCTCGGCCTTGTAGGCCTCGCCGATCCCCTTGAAGTGGGCTATGGCCTCGTGGCGGTCCCAGACCTCGCGGACGATCTTTTCGTCCCGGTCGACGATCTCGGCCATGCGGGCCTCGATGGTGGCCAGGTCGTCCAGCGAGAAGGGCTCGTCCCGGGCGAAGTCGTAATAGAAGCCGTCCTCGATGGCCGGGCCGATGGTCACCTGGGTGCCGGGGAAGAGTTCCTGCACCGCCTGGGCCAGGACATGGCTGGCGTCGTGGCGGATCACCTCCAGGGCGTCCGGGCTCTCGCGCGTCAGGATCTCGAAGGTCCCGCCGCCGGGCAGGGGACGGTCAAGGTCCAGGAGCTGGCCGTCCAGGCGCACCAGGAGGGCGCGCTTCTCCAGCGACTTGGCGATGGACGAAGCGACGTCGCGGCCGCTGGCGCCTTCGTTGAAGGCCCTTTTGGAGCCATCAGGGAAGATGA
This sequence comes from Phenylobacterium sp., assembly GCA_020402745.1. Lineage (GTDB taxonomy): Bacteria > Pseudomonadota > Alphaproteobacteria > Caulobacterales > Caulobacteraceae > Phenylobacterium. The sequence goes on along the minus strand of JADBYZ010000019.1, from coordinate 79,662 downwards.
GTTCGATCATGGTTCAGGTCGTCCGATTCGGAGCCTCGGACTCCGCTGCAGCGGGGTCGTTCGGGCTCCGGGGCGGCACCGGGTCAAAGCCCGATCCCCCCCAGGGATTGCATCGGCACAGTCGGCTGGCGGCCAGTCCGGCGCCTTTCCAGGGACCGTGCGTGATCAGGGCCTCGGCGGCGTAATCCGAACAGGTCGGAAGAAACCGGCACTGGCGCCCGATCAGGGGCGAGAGCGTCAGCTTATAGGCGCGGTGGGCGCCCCTGACGCAGCGTTCGTAGAGGGTCATGCCGGCTCGCAGGCTTGCGAATTGAGCTTGCGCTTATCCCGGGGAGTCCGCCCGATCAAGCCGCGCCGGCGGCGCTAGTTCGGGCCCGGGCTTGGCGCACGGCCTCCAGCGCGGCCTCGAAAGCCAGCAGGGTCGAGGCGTGGCGGGCGGGATAGTCCTTCACCGGGGCGAGCATGGCGAGATCCGAAAAGCGTCCTTCGGGCGGGGATCCGCCCGCCTTCAGCATAGAGCGGAAGGCGTCCGTCGCCAACTCCAGCTCACTCAGGCTGGCGCCGATCGCCCCGGCGCCCAGGATGGCGGCCGAGGCCTGGCCCAGGGCGCAGGCCTTCACGTCCTGGGCGAAGCGGTCGATCCGGCCGGAGTCGTCGAGCCCCACGTCCACCGTCACCCGGCTGCCGCAGAGGCGCGAGGTCTTCTCCGCCGAGGCATCGGGGGCTTCCAGCCTTCCCAGGTGCGGCAGGTTGGCCGCCAGGGCCAGGACCTTGGCCGAGTAAATGTCGTCGATCATCGCTCTTCCGCGGGGGACCCGCCCCGGTCGGCCAAGAGGCGGACGGCCTTGTCAACCAGCGCCTCGTTCATGGCTCGGAAGCCCTCACGGTGCGCCGGGCCGTGGAGCTTGAGATGCCGCTTCGCCAAGAAGCCGGTGAAGAGCTCGCCGTTCGAGATGATGCAGCCGTTGGGGCTCACGATGTCGATCTCTATGAACCGGACCGACTTGACCCAGCCGTCGGACCGGGAATCCCGCCAGTGGATCTGTTCCAGGGGCACCCATTCCAGGACGACGGGCCGGGCCTGGCGTGGGGTTCGGCCAGGCAGGACTTCGGTCAGCTCCAGTTGGGAGCCGATGCGGATCTGTCCCTGAGCCTGCGGATAGAGAGGGTTCCAGGCGCCCCATCCATCAACCTCGACGAGGAGTTCCCAAAGGACCTCCGGGGGAACCTGGGCGCCGATCCGGTGCTCGACGCGCAAGGGGACGGCGCCCCCGGTCGCCTTGGGAGCGCCCCCCTTCATGCCGAACATGGGCGGCGGGCGGATCGCCATCACGTCCTCTCCCTCAGTCTCCAGGTCGCGCCGGACGCGCTGTCCATGACTTCGACGTTCAGGGCGGCCAACTCGTCGCGGATGCGGTCGGCGGAAGCCCAGTCCTTCGTCGCACGGGCTTGCGACCGGCGGGCGACCAGGTCGTCGATCCGGGCCTTCAGGGCCTCGTCGGCGCCACCCTGGAACCAGGCCTCAGGATCGCCGAACAGGAAACCCATCAGCCCGGCGGAGGCCAGCAACCGGCCCTTGGCCTCGGCCCGTCCCGGGCCGGTCGCCGTCTCCAGGGCGGTGGCCAGGCCGAACAGCTCAGCCATGGCGGCGGGGGTGTTGAGGTCGTCCTCCAGGGCGGCCAGGAAGGCCGGGTCCGGACCTGTGTCGGCCGGCTCCACCCCCGCCGCCCGGCGAAGGGCGCCGTAGAGCCGGTCCAGGGCCTTGACCGACTGGGCGATGAGGTCGCCGGTCCATTCCAGGGGCGCGCGGTAATGGCCGACCAGAAGGGCCCAGCGCAGGGCCTCTCCGGGCGCGGTCTTCACCAGGTCCTTCACCAGGGCGACATTGCCCTGGCTCTTCGACATCTTCTCCTCGCCGAAGTTCAGGAAGCCGTTGTGCACCCAGTACCGGGCATAGGTGCGGTCCCTGTCCGGGGCGTGGTCATGGATGCAGGCGCCCTGCGCCCTCTCGTTCTCATGGTGCGGGAACAACAGGTCGATGCCGCCGCCATGGATATCGATGGGCAGGCCCAGGGACTGCTCGATCATGGCCGTGCACTCGATGTGCCAGCCGGGGCGGCCGGGGCCGAAGGGGCTGTCCCACACCGGCTCGTCGGGCTTGGAGGGCTTCCACAGCACGAAGTCGGCGGGGTGGCGCTTGTAGGGGGCCACCTCCACCCGGGCGCCAGCGATCATCTCGTCCATGGGGTGGCCGGACAGCACGCCGTAATCCTCGCAGGCCTGGGTGTCGAAGAGGACATGACCCTCTGCGGCGTAGGCCGAGCCTTTCCCGACCAGCCGGCCGATCAGGGCGATGATGGCGTCCATGGTCCGGGTCGCCCGGGGCTGGAAGGTGGGCCGAAGGGCGCCCAGCTCGGCCATGTCGGCGTTGTAGGCGGCCAGGTAGCGCTCAGTGATGACGTCGATGGCGACGCCTTCCTCGGCGGCCTTGCGGTTGATCTTGTCGTCCACGTCCGTGATGTTGGCGGCGTACAGCACGGCGGCCTCGCCATAGGTGCGGCGCAGCAGGCGGAACAGAACGTCGAACACCACCACCGGCCGGTGGTTGCCGATGTGGACGAAGTTGTAGACCGTCGGCCCGCAGACATACATCGTCACCCGGGCCGGATCGGCGGGGACGAAGGGCCGCTTGGCGCGGGCCTGGGTGTCGTACAGCGAAAGGGGCATGGAACGGGCTGGACCTGGTGGATTGCGGCGCGAGGTTGCCCCCGGCGGGGCGGCTCCCGTATACAGGCTGGCCCTCCGGCGGGCCAAGGACTTTGGGGACCGCCCCAGGGCCTGGGCGTCGGGACAACAGGAAGGACGCCATGGCCGCTCCCGCTGACACCAACGCCGCCGCCGTCCCTGCAGGCCTCGAGCCCCTGCGCCGTCCGACCCGCGAAGAGGCCATGGAGGCCGTCCGCACCCTGATCGCCTGGGCTGGCGACGATCCTCGCCGCGAGGGCGTGATCGATACCCCCAAGCGGGTCATCGACGCCTACCAGGACTGGTTCGAGGGCTACCGCCAGGACCCGGCCAAGGAGCTGTCCAAGACCTTCGAGGACGTCCAGGGCTATGACGACATCGTCATGCTGCGGGACATCGAGGTGGAGAGCCACTGCGAGCACCACATGGCGCCCTTCCTCGGCAAGGCCTACGTGGCCTACATGCCGACCAACCGCGTCGTGGGCATCTCCAAGCTGGCCAAGGTGGTGACCATCTTCGCCCGCCGTCTCCAGAACCAGGAGACCCTGACCCAGCAGATCGCAAACGCCATCAACGACAGCCTGCGCCCCGCGGGCGTCGCCGTCCTGGTCGACGCCGCCCACCAGTGCATGACCACCCGCGGCCTGCACCACCGGCACGTCTCTACGATCACCACCCAGTTCACGGGGGTCTTCAAGACCGACGAGGCCTTGCGCCAGCGCTTCCTGGACTTCGCCAACCGCCGATAGGAGCCGCCATGGCCGCCGACTTCCCCACGGCCCCCTCGGTCGAGGCGCTGGAGACTGGCGACGTCCTGGCCCCCCGCTTCGGCCCCGACGGCCTCATCGCCGCCATCGCCCAGCACGCCGACACCGGCGAGGTTCTCATGTTGGCCTGGATGAACGCCGAGGCCCTCCAGGCCACCCTGGCCTCGGGCGAGGCCGTCTATTTCAGCCGCGCCCGCCAGGCCGTCTGGAAGAAGGGCGAGACCTCCGGCCAGGTCCAGGTCGTCGAGGAGGTGCGGATCGACTGCGACCAGGACGCCGTCCTCCTGAGGGTCCGGCCACAGGGTGACGGCGGGGCCTGCCATGTCGGCGCCCGCACCTGCTTCTTCCGGAGCGTGACCCCGGACGGCGCGGGCCTCGCCTTCGTGCCCGGCGCCGGGCCCGACCGCGAGGCCGGCTGAGGCTTGAGCGTTATGCAGGTTCATTGCACGGTCATGTGAAGGCCTCACTTTGCGCGACTTGAGAAAAGTTGGCAAATATGACAACACTCCGGGATGGCGCGCCCGACCCGCAGGACGATTTCGTGGATTAAGGCGGCGCGGAAGGATTTCGAGGCGTTTCCGGCCCGCGCGATCGATCGGGCGCTAGATGCGCTGACGATTATCGCCGATGGCGGAACCCCGGACCTGGCCAAGCCACTGAGTGGACTGGGCAGCGGGGTCTGGGAACTGGCGATCAGAGAACGCGGCGATGCCTATCGGGTCGTCTATGCGCTGCAATTGGGCGACGACATCTGGGTGGTCCATGCCTTCCAGAAGAAGTCGACAAAGGGAATTTCAACGCCGCGTTACGAGACCGATCTCGTGCGCGACCGGATCAAACGTCTGAAGGAGGCGCTGGCGTGAACGACCCCATCCCCGATATCGAACTGGTGCGCGGCTCCGGCAATGTCTTTGCAGACTTCGACGCACCTGACGCAAACCTGCGCCAGCTTCGGGCCCTCCTGGCCTCGGAAGTCGTCAAGGCGCTCGACAAGGAACGGCTTACCGTACGCGATGCGGCGGCGCGTACCGGCATTGCAGCGGCTGACTTCTCGCGCATCCGTCAGGCCCGGCTCGACCGGTTTACGGTCGACAGGCTGATGCGCATCCTTGAGCGGCTTAACCGCGATGTCCGGGTCAGGATCTCGGTTGGCACTCGCAATCCCGTCCCGCGGCGATCCAGGACTCCGGAACTGGCGGCCTGAAGCGCGCCTCCCGGTTCCACCTTGCATCCCGCCGTCAGTCCCGACACCCCCTCCGGGCCCGGGGAGAGGTGAGGTGCGCTTGTCCCGGCTGCCGCGATCTGCGACCCCTAGCTGAATTGCAACCCATGGCCCGCTATTGATGACGCGACCGACACTTCGGCCCGCCCCTGAAGATCAAGACCTCTACGCCGCGCCTCAGCAACGCGTGCGGATCAACTCCCGCCGGCGGCTGAATCTCATGCTGCTCGGCAGAGGCTCCCCAGCGGTGGTGTTCTTTTCGGGACTTGGTGGAGGAACGTTCGACTGGCGAAGGGTTCAACCCGCGGTCGCTGAAGGCGCCAAATGCGTTTCCTTCGACTATGCGGGGGTGTGATTCAGTCAACCTGGACCCCTGCAGCGCACCTCCGGTGCGGCTGTGAGAGATATCCGGGCGGCCTTACGGCGCCTGAAGATTGACCCACCCTACGTCTTGGTGGGGCACTCGATTGGAGGGATGGCGGCCCGGATGTTCGCCTTTCTGCACCCTGAAGAGGTTGCAGGCCTCGTCCTCTTGGATTCCTCCTGTGAACGTCAGCTGGAGAGGTGGTTTACGACCGAGGAACGGCTGTCCGCGCGCCGCGCGGGTCAGCGGGCGCGTGCCAGAGCGCTGGCCATGGCCCGAGCTGGCTAGCTCAGCCCGGGCGCCGACGCGTACAAGTTGTTCGTGGGATTGCCCGACCCAACGCTACCGGCCGCCATGAGCGAGAGCCTCCACAGGCAACGAACCGCACCGGGTTATCTTCGGGCGTAGGGCTCAGAAATGGACTCGTTCGAGACTCGGAGCACAGCGGAGTTGGACCAAGCCCGACGGCACCTGGGAAGGCTTCCGATGGTGGTGCTGACTGCAGGCAGATCTTTCGATACCGCTAGGGAGTCCGGCGCTCGCCACCAGGCAGCGCTGAAAGCGATGCACTGCGAAATCACAGCCCTTTCCGGGCGGGCGGTACAGCGGACGATCGACTGCGGGCACATGATCCCGCTTGAGCGACCCGAGGCGGTGATCGCAGCAGTCAATGACGTGCTCGGAATGATTGATTGAGGGAAGCACCCCCTCACCGTGACTTCCCCGCAGCTCCCCCTGGGGGGGGCCTCCGGGCGCCTGGCGTTAAACCTCCTTGAGCCCGGACACCCCGTCCGCGCCGGGGGTGAAGGTGAAGGTCTTGAGGACGCTGGTGGTGAAGGTGGTCTCCAGGATGGTGGAGACGGCCATCATCTCGGCCTTGCCCTCGGTGCGGCCGAGGGTCAGGAGGACGAAGCCCTTGGCCGACTGTTCGGAATAGACCACCTCCCGGTTGGCGTCGGCCATGACCTGGCCCACGGGGACGCCGGTCAGGATGTCGCCGAGGCTCGGGCTGGTGATCGCGGTCGTTCCGAACTCCACCCCCACCCGGTTTCCGCCTTCGGGGGCGTCGTAGAGCTCATTGGCCCAAAAGGCGTGGCTGTCGCCCGAGACGACGACGGCGTTGGCCTTGGCCTTCTGGATCAGGCTGTAAAGGCGCTGGCGGTCGGCGGGATAGCCATCCCACATGTCCAGACCGAACGGCAGGCCAAGACTGGCGACGGCGGACATGAGGTTCAGGCGACGGGCGCCATCCGGGCCCAGGCCCGCGGCGGCCTCGGCGAACTGCTCCGGGCTTAGGGCGGTGCGCAGGTCGGGGACGCCCACCCGCGCCATGACCACCTCATTGCCGAGCACCTGCCAGGTCCGGCCGGACTTGACCGAGTTGGCGAGGCCCCGGCGCAGCCAGTCCGCCTGAGACGGGCCCATCATGCGCCGATCGGGATCGGCCAGCCGCTCGCGGAACCGGGCGACGTCCGGCTTGCCGTCGGCGCCCATGAGGTCAGTGGTGTAGTCCAGCTGCAGGTCCCGCGCTGTCAGCCGGGTCTCGAGCATGAACAGGGTGGCCAGGTCGCCGAACTCGAAGGCCCGGTTGATGGAGAAGCCGCCGCCATCTGGCTCGCGGATCGGCATCCATTCGTAATAGGCCTTGATGGCGGCGGCCTTTCGACGGTTCCAGGACCCCTCGTCCTTGCCGTGGTTCTCGGCGCCGCCGACCCAGGCGTTGTTGGCGGTCTCATGGTCGTCCCAGACCACGATCCAGGGCGCCCGGGCGTGGGCGGCCTGGAGCTGGGGATCGGTCTTCACCTGGGCGTGGCGGTTCCGGTAATCCGCGAGGGTGATGATCTCGTGGGCTGGCCGGACCAGCCGGTTCAGCTTTCGGCCCGTCTCTGCGCCGTAGCCGTCCGCCGCGTACTCATAGATGTAGTCGCCCAGGTGCAGGACCGCGTCCACCCGGGGCAGGTCGGCGATGGCCTGGTAGGCGTTGTAGTATCCGCCCGGGTAGAGGGCGCAGGAGGCGATCGCCAGGACGGCGTCCTCCACCGGACCCTCTGGCAGAGTGCGGGTGCGGCCCATGGGCGAGGTGACGCCGCCGGAGGTGAAGGTGAAGGTGTAGGCCCGGCCCGGGTCGAGGTCGCCGACGTCAACCTTGACCGTGTAGTCCCGCGCCGCCGAGGTGGTTCCCCGGCCCGATTTCGCCCCGCCGGCCCGGCGGTCGATGGGGTTGAGGCTCCACTCATAGGCGACTGACCCAGCGGAAGGGTTCATGGGTGTGATTCGGGTCCAGAGGATGACCCGGTCGGCGGTGGGATCCCCGGACGCGACCCCGTGGTCAAACCGCACCCTCTGATCCTGGGCCAAGGCCGGCCCCGGGGCTGCGGCGGTTCCCGCTCCGAACAGCGCCAGTGCCTTGCGACGATCGATATGCATGATCTTGAACTCCCCCTGCCGCCCGGTCCCCCGGCCCGAAGTCTGTAATCCTAGACAAGCCTGATGACGAACCCATGTCGAGAGCTGAGGTCTTGCACGGCTCGGCGGAGTCTGGATCATGCCCCATGGCCGCGCGCGACGTTCCAGACGGATTCGACGAAGACGGGCCGGAGGCGACCTCCGGCGGGGCGGTTCTGGAGGCCGTCCTGATCGAGGGTTCGGCTGCGCGCCTGGACCGGGCCCTGGCCGACGCCCTGCCGGAACTCTCCCGGGCCCGGCTGAGGGCCCTGATGGAGGCCGGCGCGGTGACCCGGAATGGCGCGGCGATACGCGACGCCTCGGGCCGGGCGGCCCCCGGGACCTATCGTGTGGAGGTCCCGCCTCCAGCCGCGGCCATCCCCGAGCCGCAGGACCTGCCGCTGGACGTCCTGTTCGAGGACGCCGACCTGATCGTCGTGAACAAGGCCGCGGGCATGGCCGTGCACCCGGGGCCGGGCGTGCCGGACGGGACCCTAGTCAACGCCCTGCTGCATCACTGCGGCGCCTCCCTGTCGGGGATTGGCGGGGTGGCCCGGCCGGGGATCGCCCACCGGCTGGACAAGGAAACCTCCGGGGTCATGGTCGCGGCCAAGACCGACGCCGCCCACCAGGGCCTGGCCGCCCTGTTCGCCGCCCACGACATCGAGCGCAGCTACATCGCCCTGGTCCGCGGCGCGCCGAGGCCGCCGGCGGGCGAGATCCGCACCCGGATCGGCCGGTCGGCCCATGATCGCATGAAGATGGCGGTCCTGAAGTCGGGCGGGCGCGAGGCGGTGACCCATTATCGGACCGAACGCACCTTTGGCCCGCCGGGCGCGCCCCTGGCGGCGCGGGTGACCTGCCGGCTGGAGACCGGACGGACCCACCAGATCCGGGTCCACATGGCCTCGCTTGGATCTCCCTGCCTGGGCGACCCTGTTTACGGCTCTGGGGCGCCGGCCGCGGCGGTCCGTGAGGCCCTCCGGGAGTCCGGCCTGGCCCGGCAGGCCCTGCACGCGGCGGTGCTGGGCTTTGTCCACCCGGTGACGGGGAAGGGGCTGAGGTTCGAGTCCACCCCCCCGCCGGATATGGCCGCCCTCGAGGCGCGCCTGTCGGATTTGTAACCGGAGGCCGCTTGGCTTCGCCTTGAAGCCGCCCTTTTCGTTCACTAGGTGAAATCCGACCTGGGGGGTGGGTCTTTGCCTTCCTCCCATCTGGAGGAAATCGACCGATGTCCGCGAACGCTCTGGCCGTGATGACCCCCGAAGGCGGTCTGTCGCGCTACCTGACCGAGATTCGCAAATTCCCCATGCTGACCAAGGACGAGGAGTTCATGCTGGCCAAGCGCTGGCGTGAACACGAGGACCCGAAGGCGGCGCACCGCCTGGTCACCAGCCACCTTCGCCTGGTGGCCAAGATCGCCATGGGCTACCGGGGCTACGGCCTGCCGATCGGCGAGGTGATCTCCGAGGGCAATGTCGGCCTCATGCAGGCCGTCAAGAAGTTCGAGCCCGACAAGGGCTTCCGCCTGGCCACCTACGCCATGTGGTGGATCCGCGCCTCGATCCAGGAATACATCCTGCGGTCCTGGAGCCTGGTGAAGATGGGCACCACGGCCTCGCAGAAGAAGCTCTTCTTCAACCTGCGTAAGGCCAAGAGCGCCATCTCGGCCTTCCAGGAGGGCGACCTCCATCCCGATCAGGTCGAGCTGATCGCCACCAAGCTGGGCGTGGAGGAGTCGGAGGTCGTTTCGATGAACCGCCGGCTGTCTGGTCCTGACGCCTCCCTGAACGCCCCCATGCGGGTGGACGGCGAGAGCGAGTGGCAGGACTGGCTGGAGGACACCGGCGCGGTCAGCCAGGAGACCCAGGTCGCCGAGAGCCAGGAGCGCACCCAGCGGATGAGCCTGCTGGAAGCCGCCATGACCGAGCTGACGGACCGTGAGCGGCACATCCTGACCGAACGTCGACTGAAGGACGACCCGACAACCCTGGAGGACCTCGCCTCCCAGTACGGGGTCAGCCGCGAGCGGGTGCGCCAGATCGAGGTCCGGGCCTTCGAGAAGCTGCAGAAGGCGATGCTGGCGGCGGCCCGGGACCAGAACCTGGTCGAGGCCTGACGGTCCGAAAGCGGTCCCGATTCCGGCTCGCCGGGTAAGTCAACGCGCATTGACATAAGGGGGGGCGGAGTCAGGTTTCTCCCAAGTGAGGCTGCGGATAGACGCGGCCCCGCCGACAAGAGCGGCAGGAACGGGAGAGCGCCATGAACATCGCCGTCAGGATCGATTCCGACGAGGCCATCCGCGAGGCCAACGAAACCCCCCTGGAGCTCCTGAACCCCGGCCGCCCCGATCGGTTCCAGAGGGACACCATCCTGCCGGTCTTCGCCCGCCTGCGGCGCGAGGACCCTGTCCACTTCACCGCCGAGAGCGACTTCGGGCCCTATTGGTCCGTGACCCGCTGGAAGGACATCATGGCGGTGGACACCAACCATGAGATCTTCTCCTCGGCCCAGGGCATCACCCTGCCCAACCTGGTGGCCCTGGCCGAACAGCAGAAGGTGCTGGGCGAACTGGCCCGGCCCCGCACCGGCGGCGGCGCCGGCTTCATCACCATGGACGAGCCCGAGCATGGCGCCCAGCGCAAGGCCGTCAGCCCCACCGTGGCGCCGGCCAACCTGCAGCGCATGGCCCCCATCGTCCGCGAGCGGGCGGGCCTGATCCTCGACTCCCTGCCCATCGGCAAGGAGTTCGACTGGGTGGACCTGGTGTCGAAGGAACTGACCGCCATGACCCTGGCGACCCTGTTCGACTTCCCCTTCGAGGACCGCCGGAAGCTGACCTACTGGTCGGACATGGTCACCAATCCGCCGGGCCACGGGCCCGTGCAGAGCTGGGAACACAAGTTCCAGGCCCTCACCGAATGCTTCGTCGCCTTCGAGAACCTCTGGAACCAGAAGGTCAACGCCGAGCCCGCCGCCGACCTGATCTCCATGCTGGTGCACAACCCGGCGACCCGCGAGATGGACCGCGACACCTATCGCGGCAACGTCATCCTGCTGATCGTCGGCGGCAACGATACGACCCGGAACACCATCTCCGGCAGCATCGTGGCCCTGAACCAGTTCCCGGCCCAGTACGACAAGCTGCGCGCCAACCCGGCCCTGATCCCCTCCATGGTCTCCGAGACCATCCGCTGGCAGACCCCCCTGGCCCACATGGCCCGAGTGGCGAAGTCCGATTTCGAGCTCGGCGGCAAGACCATCAAGGCCGGCGAGCGCGTGGTGATGTGGTACCTCTCCGGCAACCGGGACGAGGACGAGATCGACAATCCCAACGCCTACATCATCGACCGCGACCAGTCCCGGCACCACATGTCGTTCGGCTTCGGCGTGCACCGCTGCGTGGGCAACCGGGTGGCCGAGCTTCAGCTGACCATCATCTGGGAAGAGATCCTCAAGCGCTTCCCCGAGATCCGGGTCTCCGGAGAGCCGGTGCGCAACTTCTCGGCCTTCGTGCACGGCTTCGAGACCCTGCCGGTCATCATCCCGGCGCGGAACTGAGCCCGGACCGGACCCCATGACCGAACTTGCGCAAGCGGCGGGCGTCCTCGCCCCGCCGCGACGGCGTGACGCGGCGGCGACGCGCGCGGCCATATTGGAGGCGGCCAAGACCGCCTTCGCCGTCACCGGCTATGACCGGACCTCCCTGCGCGACATCGCGGCCCTGGCCGGGTCGGACGTCGCCCTGATCCCTCGCTATTTCGGCGGCAAGGAGGGGCTGTTCACCGAGGCCCTGAAGGCGACCATTGCCCCGGACCGCCTGCGCGACTGGGACCGGCGCCGCTTCGCCCGGGACGTGGCCGAGATGATGGCCGGCGCCGCAGACATCGCCGATCCCCGGACCCGGACCTTCCAGTTCCTGCTGCAGGCGGCGACCTCCCCCACCACGGCCCCCCTGCTGGGGCGGGCGGTGCAGGAGCGCTTTCTGGCCCCCATCCGGGACTGGCTGGGCGACACGGCCGGCCAGGAGCGGGCCCGGGTGCTGGCCGCCATCTATATCGGCTTCCTGGTCGAGCGCCTGATCCGCGGCGCCGCCTTGGAGGGCGCCGAGCGCACCGCCTTCATCGAGCGCGTCACCGCCGTGATCGAGGGGGTGATCGGGCCTGAGTGAGGGGGCCGGGCGATAGGGTCCCTGGCCGCCGCAAGGTCGCGTCGGTTCAGTCCGCCGCGGCCGCCGCCAGCCACCCCTCCTGCCGCAGGAGGCCCACCCGTGAGCGAGAGACAGGCGCCTCCAGGCCGCCAACCAGCTGGAGGCGCAGGTTGCGGCCATCCTCGACCACGCCGGTGATGGCGGCGCGCGCCACCCACCAGGACCGGTGGGTCTGTACCCCTTCGATATCCTTCAGCCCGGCGATGGCCTGGGACAGGGACATCAAAATCAGGGTCGAGCCCTGTGATGTGTGCACCCGTACATAGTGGTCCTCCACCTGCAGGCAGAGGACAGTGCGCCCGAGGCGGGGCGGCAGGCGGTCCCGCGGGTCAGCTGAGGTCGGATCCGTTGCGGGCGCCGGCGTGACCCGCTCTCGGGTCACCCAGAGGATGACCGTCGTCGCGATCGCGCTGATCGCCAGACACTGGCCAAACCACTCCGCCACCGAAACCTGACCGACGACCGGCCAGAGCTTCAGGGCGAGGAGCCTGCTAAGGGCGGCCGGCGGCAGGGTCAGGAGGACGACGGCGGGGGGCGCCCAGATCCAGGTGGCCAGGCCCCGGGCCTGCGCCCACCGCGCGAGGGCCGGCACGCCGATCGCGAAGGTCAGGGATCCAGCCCAGACACAGACCAGCCAGTAGCCGATCCGCACGCCGAGCGAGCCGCTGAGATAGCTGCCGAAGGGGCCCAGGACGCCCAGCGTCAGGCCGCAGGCGGTGGACACGACGAAGCCGATCACCGCGGGTCGCTGCAAGGCCGCCCTTCCCCAGGCCCAAGCCATCTCAGTCTCCTGTCCTCGGCGCCCCGGAGGGGCAGGACCGCTCGCCGGCTGGCGAACCCACTCGCCCATTTGCCCATCGTCGCTGGCGGAGAGTGCGGCCCCACGGTCCAAAGCCAACATCCTCTTCTTCTCGAAAGCCCCCAGCATGTCCATACGCACACGCCCGCTCTCCGCCCTGTCCCTGGCGACCCTTGCCGCCGCCGCCCTGGCGGCAGCGGCCTGCTCCATTCCGAATAGGGCCCCCGCCGCCCCCCAGAAGACCGCGGCGGCGGTTCGCGACTCTGTCGACTTCACACGCTTCCTGGTCCCCGACGGCGACCAGCCCGACATCGAAGCAGGTGTGTGGCGCCCAGCGGGACCGGTGGCGGCGCCCCGCCCCCTGATCGTCATCTCGCACGGCACTGGAGGGGATTTCCGTAGTCACCTCGCCACTGCCGAGGCCCTGGCCCGGGCGGGCTTTGTCGTCGTCGCCCTGACCCATACAGGCGACAACTGGCGCGACCAGAGCCGGGCGACCGACCTGGGCGGGCGGACGCGCCAGGTCTCTGTGCTGATCGATTACATGCTGAACGCGTGGGAAGGCCGGGGCGGGATCGACGCGACGCAGGTCGGCGCCTTCGGATACTCGGCCGGCGGGTTCACCATGCTGGCGGCAGCCGGCGGGGAGCCGGACCTGACCCGGGTGGTCGAACACTGCCGCTCCCATCCCGACTATTTCGACTGCCGCCTGGCCACGCAGACTCCCTCGACCGGAGGTCCGCCCGCCCGGGACGCCCTGATGATCCATCGGGATCCGCGCCTGAAGGCCCTTGTGATCGCTGCACCCGCCCTTGGCTTCACCTTCGCCGGCAAGGGCCTGACCAGGGTGACCCAGCCTGTCCAATTGTGGCAGGCCGGCGCAGACCAGATCCTCCCGGCGCCGAGCTATGCGGAGCCCGTAAGAGCCGCCTTGCCGAAGCCGCCGGAGTTCTTCCGGGTCGAAGGCGCCGGCCATTACGACTTCATGCCGCCCTGTTCGGCCCAGCTGAAGTTCTTTGCGCCCGCGATCTGTGCGCCGACGCCCGGCTTTGACAGGGCGGCTTTCCACGAGACCTTCGACCGGGAGGTGATCCGGTTCTTCACCACGCATCTGCGCGCGCCGTCACCCAGGTCGGCGGCTTCGTAGGGCTCGGTTCCCGGCCAAGGCGCCCGCCTCAGTCCAGGTACGGGTCCCGCATCATGATGATGTCGTCCCTCTGGGGACTGGTGGACAACAGGGCCACGGGGGCGCCGACCAGTTCCTCGATTCGGCGGACGTACTTCACCGCCGCGCCGGGCAGGTCCTTCCAGGAGCGGGCGCCCTCGGTGCTGTCGGTCCAGCCCTCGATCTCCTCATAGACCGGGACCAGGCGGGCCTGGTCGCGCAGGCCGGCGGGCAGATAGTCGAAGGGCCGGCCGTCCAGAGTGTAGCCGGTGCAGATCTTCAGGGTCTCGATCCCGTCGAGGACGTCCAGCTTGGTCAGGACGATGCCCTGGACCCCGCCGACGCGGATGGACTGGCGGACCAGGGCCGCGTCGAACCAGCCGCAGCGCCGGGGCCGGCCGGTGACCGTGCCGAACTCATGCCCGCGGTCGCCCAGCCGGGCGCCGATCTCGTCGTGCAGCTCGGTGGGGAAGGGGCCTTCGCCCACCCGGGTGGTGTAGGCCTTGACGATGCCCAGGACGTAGCCCCCGGCCTGGGGTCCGACGCCGGACCCCGCCGCCACCTGCCCCGCCACGGTGTTGGAGCTGGTCACGTAAGGATAGGTGCCGTGGTCGACGTCCAGCAGGGTGGCCTGGGCCCCCTCGAACAGGACCCGGCGGCCGGCGCGGATCTGGTCGCCGAGGATGCGCCAGGCCGGCTTCACGAAGGGGACGACCTGGGGGGTGATCTCGGCCAGCTGGGCGAGGATGTCGGCAGGGGTGACGGGGGTCAGGCCCAGGCCGGCGCGCAGGGCGCCGTGGTGGGCCAGCAGGCGCTCGATCTTGGTCTCCAGGGCCTCGCGGTCAGCCAGGTCGGCGAAGCGGATGGCCCGGCGCCCGACCTTGTCCTCATAGGCCGGGCCGATGCCCCGGCCCGTGGTGCCGATCTTGCCGGCGCCGGCCCGGGCCTCGCGGGCCTGGTCGAGGTCGCGGTGAAGGGGCAGGATGACGGTGGCGTTGTCGGCCAGGACCAGGACGTCCGGGGTGATGGTGAGGCCCTGGGTCCGGGCGCGGCCGATCTCGTCCATGAGGGACCAGGGGTCCACCACCACGCCGTTGCCGATGATGCTGAGCTTGCCCTGGACCACGCCGGAGGGCAGCAGGGACAGCTTGTAGGTCTTGTCGCCCACCACGATGGTGTGGCCGGCGTTGTTGCCGCCCTGGAAGCGGACCACGACATCCGCCCGGTCGGCCAGCCAGTCGATGACCTTGCCCTTGCCCTCGTCGCCCCACTGGCCGCCGATGACGGTGACGTTTCCCATGATGTGATCCTGTCAGATGCGCGAATGCCGCCTGCCGGGCGGATCCAACCCCGCCCTTCGACAGGCGCTCGGCGGGGGGAGTGTGCAGATTGTCGCGGCCAGGAAGAGCGCAGCGGCGACTGTTTCCCGGTCCAGGGGGATAGACAGTCGGGCGGCGCCCTCGTCAAGGGATTTCGGTCTGGAGCCGCCGGCCCCGCAGCGCTAGGACAGGGGCATGTCCAGACCGCGCTTCCACCTCGCCTTTCCCGTCCGCGACCTCGAAGAGGCTCGTACCTTCTATGGCGGCCTGTTGGGCTGCGCCGAGGGGCGCTCGAGCCCGGAGTGGGTGGACTTCGACTTCCACGGCCACCAGATCGTCGCCCACCTGGCCCCGGCCCCGGAGAGCGTGGCGACCAACCCTGTGGATGGCGAGAACGTTCCGGTGCGCCACTTCGGCGTGATCCTGGACCTGCCTGCCTGGCGCGAGCTGGCCGGTCGGCTGGAGGCGGCGGGCGTCGACTTCATCATCCCGCCGCAGATCCGCTTCCAGGGCCAGCCGGGCGAGCAGGCGACCCTGTTCTTCCTCGATCCCTCCGGCAACGCCCTGGAGTTCAAGGCTTTCGCCGACGACGCCATGGTGTTCGCCCGGTGAGCCCCA
The DNA here is from genome assembly GCA_020402745.1 of Phenylobacterium sp. GTDB lineage: Bacteria > Pseudomonadota > Alphaproteobacteria > Caulobacterales > Caulobacteraceae > Phenylobacterium. The sequence continues at coordinate 64,008 of JADBYZ010000019.1, read as the reverse complement.
TCACCTTCGCCGACATCGAAGCGGCGGCCGAGCGCCTCGCGGGACAGGCTGTGGTCACGCCCCTCATCGAGAGCCCGGCCCTGAACGACCGGCTGGGCCTGAGGGTCTTCATCAAGCCCGAGACCCTGCAGAGGGTGGGCGCCTTCAAGTTCCGCGGGGCCTTCAACCGGTTGTCGCAGGTGGCGCCGGCGGACCGCCCGCGCGGGGTGGTGGCCTTTTCCTCGGGCAATCATGCGCAAGGGGTGGCCCTGGCGGCGCGCCTGCTGGACATGCCGGCGGTGATCGTCATGCCCGCCGACGCCCCGGCGGTGAAGGTGGAGGCCACGCGGGGCTACGGCGCCGAGGTCGTCTTCTACGACCGGATGACCGAGAGCCGGGAGGCGATTGCGACCCGGCTGGCGGGAGAGAGGGGCGCGGTCATCGTGCCGGCCTATGACGACCCCGACATCATTGCGGGGCAGGGCACGGCGGGGCTGGAGCTGGCCCGGCAGGCGCAGGCCCTGGGGGCGGAGCTGGACCTGGTCGTCGGCCCGGTGGGCGGCGGCGGCCTGATGGCGGGGGTGGCCCTGGCGGTCCAGACCCTCTCGCCGCGGACCCGGATCGTGGGGGTGGAGCCGGAGCTCTACGACGACGCCCGACGGGCCCTCGCCAGCGGCCGGCGCGAGAGCGCGGCGCCCACCGTTCGGACCCTCTGCGACTCCCTGGAGACCCCGTCGACGGGCGAGCTGACCTTTCCCATCCTGAAGCAAAGGCTTGCGGCCATCGTGACGGTGAGCGACGCCGAGGTGGCGGCGGCCGTGCGGCTGGCCTTCTCAACCCTGAAGCTGGCGGTGGAGCCCGGCGGAGCGGTGGGGCTCGCCGCCCTGATGGCCGGCAGGGTCCCCGAGGCCCGACCCGGCGCCTGTGTGGGTCTGGTGCTGTCCGGGGGCAATGTGGATCCGGACCTTTTCGCCCGGGTGCTGCGCGGGGAATTCTGACTCAGCGCTTCTGGCGGAAGCCCGCGCCAGGGGGTAATCACCCCTCCAGCCTTTCTCCCACGGGGACCTCAATGACCCTCAAGCGCACCTTCCTGGCCGGTCTGTCGGCCCTGGTGATCTCCGCTCCCGCCCTGGCCGCTGACCTGGATCCGGCGCGCCTGACCCAGCATGTGAAGGTGCTGTCGGACGACGCTTTCGAGGGCCGGGCCCCGGATACCGAGGGCGAGCGCAAGACCGTGGCCTACCTGGTCGAGCAGTTCAGCAGCTTTGGCCTCCAGCCCGGCGGCGACCTGCAGGCGGACGGGACCCGCGCCTGGACCCAGGACGTGCCCCTGGCGCGCTTCGACACCGAGGGCCCGGTGGCGGTCAGCGTCACCGCCGCCGGCCAGACCCGGGCCAGGACCCAGGGCGAGGAGATCGCCATCCGCGCGGCCCAGACCGGGATCGACCGCCTGACCCTGAAGGACGTGCCCCTGGTCTTCATCGGCTATGGCGTCACCGCGCCGGAGCGGAACTGGGATGACTTCAAGGACGTCGACATGAAGGGCAAGATCGGCCTGGTGCTGATCAACGACCCGGATTTCGAGACCGGCCAGGGCGACTTCGGCGGCAAGGCCATGACCTATTACGGTCGCTGGACCTACAAGTTCGAGGAGGCCGCCCGTCGGGGCGCCGTCGGCTTCCTGGTGATCCACGAGACCGCCCCGGCCTCGTATGGCTGGGCGACGGTGAAGAACTCCAACACCAGCACCCTCTTCGACATCATCCGCACCGACCCTGCCCAGGCCCATGCGCCGCTGGAGGGCTGGATCCAGCGCGACGTGACCGTGGGGCTGTTCCAGGCGGCGGGCCTCGACTTCGAGGCGCTGAAGGCCAAGGCGCAGACCCGGGACTTCCGTGCGGTGGAGCTGACGGGCGTGACCTTCTCCACGGACTACGCCATCCGGGCGCAGAAGATCGTTTCGAAGAATGTCGTCGCCCGGAAGCCGGGGCGCCGCCACGCTGACGAGACGGTGATCTACACGGCCCACTGGGACCATCTGGGCGTGGGCGTTCCGGACGCCCGCGGCGACCGGATCTACAATGGCGCCCAGGACAACGCCCTGGGGATCGCCTCGCTGATCGAGGTTGGCCGTCAGTACGCCCGGGCGCCGGCCCCGGACCGCTCTGTGGTCTTCCTGGCGGTGACCGCCGAGGAGAGGGGCCTGCTGGGCTCGGAGTACTATGCCGCCAATCCGCTCTATCCGCTGGCGACCACCGCAGGGGTGATCAACATGGACGGGGCTTCCACAGCCGGCCCCGCCAGGGACTTCACGACCTCGGGCGATGCGCCCCTGACCCTGCAGGACGACCTCATCGCCCTCGGCGCCCAGCGCGGCAGGGCCTACACGCCGGATCCCAATCCGGGCGCCGGATACTTCTTCCGTTCGGACCATTTCCCCTTCGCCAAGCGCGGCGTGCCGGCCATCTCCTTCGGCTCGGGCCAGGACCTGGTCGACGGCGGCCGGGCCCGGGGCGAGGCCCTGGCCAGGGACTACAACATCCATCGCTATCATCAGCCTGCTGACGAATGGTCGCCCGACTGGAACCTGGCCGGGGCGGCCCAGGACGGGGCGCTGCTCCACGATCTCGGTCGTGCGCTGGCTAACTCCCGCCGTTGGCCGGACTGGAAGGCGGGCTCGGAGTTCCGCGCCGTCCGCGCTTCGACGGCGGCCCAGAGAAAATAGCGGGGGCTCGACGGGGATGCGCGATGCCCTATGGTGACGCGCGTCATCTTTTGAGCGAGTTCATGCCTGACACCGCCTTCGCCCCGGCCGGAAAGCGCGAGATCACCAAGGCGCAGAACCGCCAGGCCATCCTCGACGCCGCAAGCGAGGTGTTCGGCGAAGTGGGGTTCGAGGCGGTGACCGTGCGCGACATCATCCGCCGAACGGGCCTCGCTGCAGGGACCTTCTACAACTACTTCCGCTCCAAGGAGGAGGTGGCCTCCGCCCTTTCGCGGGACGGCGCGCGTCGGTTCTCGCCGGTCTTGAAGGCCCAGAGGGAGCGGGCCCGGACCTGGGAGGAGTTCGTCCGCGGAGCGCTCAGCGCCTATTACGGCTTCCTGGCCAGCGAGCACGACAACTGGATGGCCCGTCGTCCGGCCGGAGAGGCGGGCCTGACCCTGAGGGGCGAGACTCCCGAAATGTCGGCCGTCTTCGAGGAGGTCCGCCGGTCCATCATCGATGAGGCGGAGCGGGGCGGAGCGCGGGGCGTCGACGCCGATTACCTGGCCGCCGCCTGTATCGGCCTGGCCCGGGAGGTCGGCCAGAAGATGCTGGCCCGGCGCCCCATCGACCCGGCGGCGGCGACCGACTTCGCCGTCGCCCTGATCCTGCGCGGCACGGCGGGCCTGGCGGAGGCGGCGCGATGAGCCGGTCAGGCCAACAGAGGGCGATCCTGTCCTGGATCCTGTCCCTGCCCACGCCGGTGCTTCGCCTGATGTCCGGCGGGGTCGCCACCTACCGGGAGGGGCGGACCCTGGACCCCCGCCTGCAGTTCCTCGCCGCCGGCGCACGCCGGTCCCGGCCGATGAGCACCCTGACCCCGGAGGAGGCCCGCCGCGCCAGCGCCGCCGCCCTCCGCGCCACGGCCGAGGCCCCGCCGCCCGGCGTGCGGATCGAAGCCCTGACGGTTCCCGGCGGCGAGGGCGAGCGGCCCGCCCGACTGTACAGTCCCTCCCGGCCTGCGCCGGAGGTTCCCATCCTGGTCTTCGCCCACATGGGCGGCGGGGTGATCGGCGACCTCGACACCACCGAGGGCTTCTGCGGCCGCCTGGCCGAGACCCTGGGCGGACCCGTCCTGTCCGTGGATTACCGGCTGGCCCCCGAGCACCGGTTCCCGGCGGGCTACGAGGACGTGCTGGCGGCCTTCCGCTGGGCCCGGGACAACGCCGTAACCCTGGGCGGACCTCCGGGGCGGGCGGCGATCGGCGGGGATTCCATGGGCGGGCTCTTCGCCGCCGCCCTGGCCCAGGAGATGAAGCGGACCGGCGAGCCGGGACCGGACCTGCAGCTGCTGGTCTATCCTTGCGTGGACGTGGCCAGCGAGACCCCCTCCATGACGACCCTCGCCGACGCCTTTCCCCTCGACCGGGCCACGATGGACTGGTTCATCGGTCACTATCTCCCGCCCGGCGGGGATCCCGCCGAACCGCGCAATGCGCCGGGCCGGACCGAGGATCTGTCGGGCCTGGCCCCGGCCGTGATCGCCACCGCCGGCTTTGATCCCCTGGTCGACCAGGGCGAGGCCTACGCCCGGCGCCTGGCCGCCGCTGGCGTGCCGGTGGACTACCGACGCTATGACAGCCTGGTCCACGGCTTCACGGCCTTTGGCGGCGTGGTCCCGGAGGCCCGCCGGGCCTGCGCGGAGATCGCCGGCCTGGTCGCCGCCCGGCTGTCCAAACCCCTCCAGAAGGACTGAACCATGCGTGCGCTCGTCGTCGAGGAACTGGCCGCGGAATACGCCGGCTGCCGGGTCAAGGACCTGCCGGATCCGACCCCCGGGCCGGGAGAGGTGCTGGTCAAGGTCCGGGCCGGGGCGGTGAACTTTCCCGACCTCATGCAGACCAGGGGCGAGCATCAGCACAAGCCGCCCGTGCCCTTCACCCCGGGCATGGAGATGGCCGGAGACGTGGTCGCGGTGGGCGAGGGCGTCACAGCCTGGAAGCCGGGCGACGCCGTGGCCGGGGGCTCGCGCACGGGCGCCTTCGCCGAATACGCCGTCAGCCCCGCCGGCGCCCTGCACCGCAAGCCCGAGGCCCTGACCTATGGCCAGGCCGCTGGCTACCAGGTCTGCTACCTGACCGCCTGGGTCGCCCTGGTCCGCCGGGCGCAGGTCCAGCCGGGCGAGTGGGTCCTGGTGCATGGCGCGGCCGGGGGCACCGGCCTGGCCGCCGTGGACCTGGCCCGCCACCTGGGCTGCCGGGTCATCGCCGCCTCAGCCTCCGACGCCAAGCTGGCGGTGATCGAGAAGGAATACGCCCCCGACGCCGTGGTCAACGTCACCAAGGGCTTCAAGGACCGGGTGAAGGAGATCACCGGGGGCCGCGGCGCGGACGTCATCTACGACCCCGTCGGCGGCGATGTCTTCGACGAGAGCGTGCGTTGCATCGCCTTCGACGGGCGCATCCTCTCCATCGGCTTCACCTCGGGCCGCCTGCCTGTGCTGCCGGTCAACTATGCCCTGATCAAGGGATTCTCGGTCATGGGGGTCCGGGCCGGCGAGTACGGACGGAAATTCCCGGAAAAGGGCCGCGAGAACAACGAGGCCATCTGGAAGCTGGCGGCCGAAGGCGCCATGCGGCCGCGAGTGGACCGGGAGTTCCCCCTGGACGGATGGCGCGAGGCCTTCGACACCCTGGCCGAGCGGACCGTGGTGGGCAAGACCATCATCCGGCCGGACCTCTGAGACGCCTTCGCGAGGCCCTTCCGCCGCCTGGCATTGACAGGGGGGCGGGCATCCCCTATTCCCCGCGCCTCGTTTTCTCCCGGAGCTGGTCCCGTGAAGCGCACTTTTCAGCCCTCCCGTCTCGTGCGCGCGCGCCGTCACGGCTGGCGCGCCCGCATGGCCACCAAGAACGGCCGCAAGGTCGTCGCGCGCCGCCGGGCCAAGGGCCGCAAGCGCCTGACCGCCTGACGCGGCGACGCAGGCGATCCCCAGGGCCCTCCGGATGGAGGAACCCGCCTCCCTTCCAGGTCTCCGTCTCGAACGGCTCCGGACCCGTCCGGGCTTCCTCGCCGCCGCCAAGGGCCGTGCTTGCGCCCGGGGCGCTGTGCTGATGCAGGTCCGCGACCGCGCCGACGGCGACGACCTCGTCCGGGTGGGCTTCACCGCCACCCGCCGGATCGGCGGGGCGGTGGTCCGCAACCGGGCCAAACGCCGCCTCCGCGAGGCCGCCCGCCTGCTTGTGCCAGTGCTCGGACGCCCCGGATGCGACTATGTCCTGATCGCCCGGGGCGGGACGCCGACCCGTCCCTGGCCGCGTTTGCTTGACGACGTGAAAACCGCGCTGATAAGCCTCGCGGCCGAGGGCGACCGCCCTGTCCGCGCGCCTGACCGCGCCCCCTCTTCAACAGACTGAGCGCGCGCCCGAATGCCCGACAACACGAACCGCAACACGATCCTCTTCGTCATCCTCTCGATGGCCCTGCTGTTCGGCTACCAGGCCCTGGTGCTGGGCCCGCAGAACAAGCAGAGGGAGGCCGAGCTCAAGGCCCGCGAAACGGCCCAGGCGACCCAGCCGGCGAATGGCCCCGCCGCCGCTGGCCCGGCCGGGCCAGCCGGCCCCGTCTTCATCCCGAGGTCGACCGCCATTTCAGGATCGCCGCGGATTCAGGTGGACACCCCCGCCCTTGAGGGCTCGCTCTCCCTGCGCGGCGGGCGCATCGACGACCTCTTCCTGCGGGACTACCGGACCGAAGTCGACGCCGGGTCGCCCCCGGTGGAGCTCCTCCGCCCTGAGGGTGTTCGCGACGCCTGGTTCGCCGAGTTCGGCTGGACCGGCGCCAACCTGCCCGGCCTGCCCACCTCCGGCGCCCAGTGGACCCTGGTCCAGGGCGACCGCCTGTCGCCGGGCCGCCCCGTCGTCCTGCGCTATGACGCCGGACAGGGTCTGGCCTTCACCCGGCGGATCGAGGTGGACGACAAGTTCATGTTCACGGTCACCGATACGGTGGCCAACAGCCTGTCCAACCCGGTCACCATCGCGCCCTACGCCACCGTGCAGCGCCGCGGGGCCCCCGCCGTTCCCGCCGCCAACGCCCATGAGGGCGCGGTGGGCGTCATGGACGGGGTCCTGGAGATGCTGAACTACAAGCAGCTCAAGAAGGAGGGCGAGGCGGCCTTCTCCGCCACAGGCGGATGGATGGGCATCACCGACAAGTACTGGCTGGCCGCCGTCATCCCCGAGCAGAAGGAAAAGGTGAACGCGGCCTACCGCAGCACCAACCTCTCCGGCGTGGACATTTACGAGGCCAACTTCGTGGCCCAGCCCCGGGTGGTGCAGCCCGGCGCCACCTACACCCATGTCAGCCGCCTTTTCGCGGGGGCCAAGACCGTTCCGGTCCTGCGCGCCTACGAGGAGACCCTCGGAATCTCAAAGTTCCAGGACGCCGTGGACTGGGGCCGGCTGTACTTCTTCACCAAGCCGATCTTCTGGCTGCTGGAGGTCTTCTACGGCTGGATGGGCAATTTCGGCCTCGCGATCCTCGCCCTGACCGTCGTGGTCCGGCTCCTGATGTTCTATCCGGCGAACCTGTCCTACGAGTCGCTGACCAAGATGAAAAAGGTCCAGCCTCAGGTGGAGGAGTTGCGCGCCCGGCTGAAGGACGACCCGCAGAAGCAGCAGCAGGAGCTGATGCGACTTTACCAGTCCGAGAAGATCAACCCGCTGATGGGCTGTCTGCCCATGCTGGCGACCATCCCGATCTTCCTGGCCCTCTTTAAGGTGCTCTCCGTGGCCATCGAAATGCGCCATGCGCCCTTCTATGGCTGGATCCAGGACCTCTCCTCCCGGGATCCGACCACCGTTCTGAACCTGTTCGGCCTGATCCCCTGGGATCCGGCGACCGCGCCCTTCATCGGCGGCCTGCTGAATGGCCCCCTGCACATCGGCATCTGGCCCCTGGCCTACGGCATCACCCAGTGGCTCTCGATGAAGATGAGCCCCCCGGCGCCGGACCCGATCCAGCAGAAGATCATGGAGCTGATGCCGGTGATCTTCACCTTCGTCATGGCTCCGTTCGCGGTCGGCCTGATGATCTACTACACTTGGAGCAACGTGCTCACGATCCTCCAGCAGTACGTCATCATGCGGAAGTACCAGGTGGAGAACCCCATCGACGACTTCATCGCCAAGATCCGGGCGCGGAAGGCCGCCGGGTGAGCCCGGAGGGCGCGCCGGCGCCAGACGAGGGCGTCTTCTCCGACGAGGAGATCGAGGCCGCGCGCGTGCTCTTCGCCCGCCCCGCCGTCTTCCTCATGGGCGCCGTCTCGGTGGAGGGCCTGCCGGCCCCGGACCTTCCCGAGGTGGCCTTCGCCGGCCGCTCCAACGTGGGCAAGTCGTCCCTGATCAACGGTCTGGTCGGCCAGAAGCACCTGGCCCGGGCGTCGAACGAGCCGGGGCGCACCCGGGAGGTGAACTTCTTCGTGGTCGACGACCGGCTGCGGCTGGTGGACCTGCCCGGCTATGGCTGGGCCCGGGCGGCCAAAGGCGAGGTCAAGAAGTTCCAGGCCCTGGGCCGCGACTACCTGCGCGGCCGGCCCAACCTGCGCCGGGCCTACCTGCTGATCGACGCGCGCCATGGCCTGAAAGACGTGGACGAGGAGCCCATGGCGGCCTTCGACCGGGCGGCGGTCTCCTACCAGGTGGTCCTGACCAAGGCCGACAAGCTCAAGCCCGCCGAGGTTGAGGCCGTGCGCGCCCGCACCGAGGCGCAGGTCGCCAAGCGGCCCGCCGCCTTCCCGGGGGTGATCGCCACCTCCTCGGAGAAGGGGACCGGCCTGCCGGAACTGCGCGCCGCGATCGCCGAGGCCTGCGCCATCGGGGACTCGCCTGACGCGGCGTGAGGCGGCATAAACTGAAGGCCTCAAGCCGGATCCCGGGAGGCCGCCATGCTCGATACCTCAGCCCGTACGATCTTCGACGAGGATCTGAAGATCTTCCGCGAGCAGGTGCGCAAGGTCTTCGCCCAGCACCTGACGCCCCACCTGGACCGGTGGGAGGAAGAGGGTGTGGTGGACCGGGCCTTCTGGCGCGCCTGCGGCGACGCGGGCCTGCTCTGTCCGCAGGTCCCGCAGGCCTATGGCGGCCTGGACTTGGACTACCGCTACAACGCCGTGATCGGCGAGGAGCTGACCTATGCCGGCTCGACGGCGGGCATCACCCTGCAGTCGGACATTGTGGCCCCCTACCTCATTCATTACGCCTCGGAAGAGCTGAAGCAGGCCTGGCTGCCGAAGATGGTGTCGGGCGAGGCCATCGCCGCCATCGCCATGACCGAGCCGGGCGCCGGCTCGGACCTGCAGGGGGTGCGCACCACCGCCCGGCGGGACGGCGATGACTATGTGATCTCGGGGTCCAAGACCTACATCACCAACGGCCAGAGCGCCGACATCGTCGTCGTCGTGGCCAAGACCGACCCGGACAAGGGCGCCAAGGGCATCTCCCTGATCCTGGTGGAGGCCACCCGCGAGGGTTTCCGGCGCGGACGCAACCTGGACAAGATCGGCCAGAATTCCGCCGACACCTCCGAGCTCTTCTTCGAGGATGTCCGGGTCCCTGCCGGCAACCTGCTGGGCCAGGAGAACCAGGGCTTCGTCTACCTGATGACCCAGCTGCCCCAGGAGCGCCTGCAGATCGCCATCTCCGGCCAGGCCGGCGCCCAGAGGGCCTTTGACGAGGCCGTGAAGTTCACCAAGGACCGCAAGGCCTTCCGCCAGACCGTCTTCGACTTCCAGAACACCCGCTTCACCCTGGCCAACCTGAAGGCCAAGCTGCAGGCGGGCTGGGCGCACCTGGACTGGTGCACGGCCCGCCACCTGAAGGGCGAGCTGACCGCCGCCGAAGCCTCGGCCGCCAAGCTCTTCCACACCGAGCTGCAGTGGGAGGTCTGCGACGCTGCCCTGCAGCTGCATGGCGGCGCCGGCTACATGAACGAATACCCGATCGCCCGCCTCTGGCGCGACGCCCGGGTCCAGCGGATCTACGGCGGCACGTCCGAGATCATGAAGGAGGTCGTGGCCCGTTCGCTCTGACTGGCTTCAGAGCGCGCTCCGCTGTCAGCGAAGCCGATTTAGGGGGCGACGGCGCCTCAGCTGACCCCCTCCGGCCCGGGGCTTGCCCCGGTCCACCTCCCCCTCGGGGGAGGAATTAGAGCGCCAATTGCTCCCCCAAGGGGGAGCTCCGCGCGAAGCGCGGTGAGGGGGTCAACAGCGCTTCAGCAGTCCCCCAAAGTCCAGGTGCGCGTGGGAATACACTAGGGCCGAAGGACCGTCTCGCCGCCCTTCATGACGAAGACCGGCGCTTCCAGCACCTTCACGTCCGAGAGGGGGTCGCCCCTCACACCCACCAGATCGCCCCAGGCGCCAACCTTGATCTGGCCGACCTGGCCGGCCTGTCCGAGGGCCTCGGCGGCGTTGATCGTGGCGGACTGCAGGGCCTGGAGGGGCGTGGCGCCCCACTGGACCATGACGGCGAACTGCTTGGCGTTGTCTCCGTGCGGATAGACCCCCGCGTCCGTGGCGTAGACCATCTTCACCCCGGCCCGGAGCGCCTTCTGGAAATTCTGGCGCTGGATAAGGCCGACGTCCCGGTCCTTCTGGAGGTTCTCCTCCAGCACGCCGTTCTTTGCGCCCTCAGCCTGGGTGTAGTCGGTGTTGTAGATGTCCATGGCGAACCAGGCGCCCTTGCGGACCGCCAGGCGGATGCCCTCGTCATCCACCAGGCTGACGTGCTCGATGGTGTCGACCCCGGCCTCGAGGGCCTGGCGGATGCCCGAGGCGCCATGGGCGTGGGCAGCCACCTTCATCCCGGCGGCCCGGGCCTCCTCCACGACGGCCTGAATCTCCGCCAGGGTCATCTGCTGGGCGCCGGGGGAGGATCCGCGGGAAAAGACCCCGCCCGTGGCGCAGATCTTGATCACCTCGGCGCCGTACTTGCGCATCTGGCGGACCATGCGCCGGGCCTCGTCCGGGCTGTCGACGACCGCCGGGCTCTGCTGGTTCATGGACGGGGGGAAGAAGGTGGAGTCACAGTGCCCGCCCGTGGCGCCGATGGCGTAGGCCGCAGGCACGATGCGTGGGCCCGGAACAAAACCCTCCTCGATCGCCTGCTTGAGGCCGACGTCGCCATACCCCTCCGAGCCGACATTGCGGATGGTGGTGAAGCCGGCTTCCAGGGTGGATTTCGCGTGGGCGACGCCAATGGCCGTCCAGAAGGAGTCGGTGAAAAGCAGGCTGTTGTAGCCGCCGTAGAGGGGCGAGGAGGTGATGTGCACATGCATATCGATCAGGCCCGGCGTCAGGGTCACGCCCGGCAGGTCGACCCTCTCCGCGTCCGCCGGGATCACATCGCCCTGTCGGCCGACCTGGGTGATCCGACCGTCGGTGATGATGATCTGGGGGCGCTCGACGCGGGCGCCGGTGGCCACATCGATCAGCCTGTCAGCGGTGACGGCGACAGTGCCCGCCTGCGCGACGGGCGCCGCGAGGGTGAGGGCGGCGGCGAGAGAGGCGAGGCGTCGCATGGCGGACTCCGGGGTGAAGAGGGGGAAAGTCCTTCTAGCATGCCCCGTACTCCCAATGGCGCCCCCCCAAGGGCGCTATTGGGGGCGCCATTGGGGGCGCCCGGCGGGTGACACGGGGGCCTGTGTCCGGTATCGGAGCGCGCGACGCGTGCAGGAGGTCCGGGACTTGAGCGATACGTCAGCCACCCGCGAAGGCGCCGAGGCGCAGGGCTGGGCCACCGCCCGGACCCTGGCCGAGGCCCTGCCCTTCATCCAGCAGTACGACCGCGAGACCGTGGTCATCAAGTACGGCGGCCACGCCATGGGCCAGGAGGAGACCGCGCGCCTGTTCGCCGCAGACGCGGTCCTGCTCAAGTTGCTCGGCCTGCATCCGGTGGTCGTGCATGGCGGCGGTCCGCAGATCTCGCGCATGCTGGACAAGGCCGGCGTGAAGTCGACCTTCGTGGACGGCCTGCGGGTCACCGACCAGGCCACCATGGAGGTGGCCGAGATGGTCCTGTCCGGCGCCATCAACAAGGAGATCGCCAACTGGATCACCCTGGCGGGCGCCGAGGCGGACGTGCGCGGGGTGGGCCTGTCGGGCAAGGACGCCCGCCTGATCACGGTGGAGAAGGCGACCCGGACCCGCAAGGACCCCGACAGCCAGATCGAGCAGGTGGTGGACCTGGGCTTTGTCGGCGAACCGACCCGGATCGACCCCCAGCTGATCCAGGGCCTGATCTCGGCCGAGCACGACTACATCCCGGTCATCGCCCCCATTGGCGTCTCCGAGGACGGTCAGACCTACAACATCAACGCCGATACGGTGGCCGGCGCCCTGGCCGGGGCGCTGTCGGCCAAGCGGATGCTGCTGCTGACCGATGTGGCGGGCGTCCTGGGCGCCGACGGTGAGCTGATCCGCCAGATGTCCGTGGACGAGGCCCGGGCGGCCATCGCCTCCGGCGTGGCCTCGGGCGGCATGATCCCCAAGCTGGAGACGGCCATCGCCGCGGTCGAGGCCGGGGTCGAGGCCGTGGTCATCCTGGACGGCCGGCGCGCTCACGCCATGCTGGTCGAGCTTTTCACCGAGCACGGGTCGGGAACCCTGATCACCCGATGAGCCCGGACCTCAGCCACATCGACACCTGGCTGTTCGACCTGGACAACACCCTCTACCCGGAGGAGTCCGGCTTCATGCGGCAGGTCGAGAGCCGCATGACCGCCTTCGTGATGAAGGTGACGGGCCTGGAGCGGGACGCCGCCTTCGCCCTCCAGAAGAAGTACCTGGCCGAGCACGGCCTGACCCTGGGCGGGCTGATGCGGCACCACGGGGTGGACCCGGCGGACTTCCACGCCCTGTTCCACGACCTGAGCCTGGACGCCCTGGCGCACGATCCGGAGCTGCTGGTGGCCCTGGCCCGCCTGCCCGGGCGGCGGCTGATCTTCACCAACGCCGATGACTTCCATGCCGAGCGTGTGATGAACCACCTGGGCCTGACCCACCTGTTCGACGAGGTCTTCCACATCCACTCCTTCGGCTTTGCGCCCAAGCCCGACCCCCTGGGCTTTACGCGGATGATCGAGGGCCATGGCCTCGACCCCGCCGCCACCGCCTTCTTCGAGGACTCCGAGCGCAACCTGAAGCCGGCCCATGACCTGGGCATGACCACCGTTCTGGTCGGGCCCCGGGCGAGCGCCTCCGAGGCCCCCTACGTCCATCACAGGACCGCACGCCTGACCCCCTTCCTCAATCACGCCCGCCTCCGGGAGACCGCCTGATGAGCCTGACCTACGCCGACCTCCGCGCCGAGATCGAAGCCGCCTGGGAGGCCCGCGACGGGGTCTCCACCGCCACCACCGGCCCGGTGCGCACCGCCGTGGACGAGACCCTGCGCCAGCTCGACAGCGGCGACCTGCGGGTGGCGAGCCGGGGCGAGGACGGCGCCTGGACGACCCACCAGTGGGTCAAGCAGGCCATCCTCCTGTCCTTCCGTCTCAACCCCAACCGGGTCCACCACGCCCCCGGGCCCGGCCCCTACTGGGACAAGGTGGACACCAAGTTCGAGGGCTGGGAGGTCGCCCGCTTCGAGGCCGCCGGCTTCCGCGCCGTGCCCGGCTGCGTGGTGCGCAAGGGCGCCTTCATCGCCCGCAATGTGGTCCTGATGCCCTCCTTCGTGAACATCGGCGCCTTCGTGGACGAGGGAACCATGGTCGACACCTGGGCCACCGTCGGGTCCTGCGCCCAGATCGGCAAGAACGTGCACCTGTCCGGCGGGGCGGGGATCGGCGGGGTGCTGGAGCCCCTGCAGGCCAACCCGACCATCATCGAGGACAACTGCTTCATCGGCGCCCGCTCCGAGGTGGCCGAGGGCGTGATCGTGCGCGAGGGCAGCGTCCTGTCCATGGGCGTCTACCTGACCTCTACAACCCCCATCATCGACCGGCGCACGGGCGAGGTCTTCACCGGCGAGGTGCCGCCCTATTCGGTGGTCATGTCCGGCAGCCGGCCAAGCCCGCACGAGGGCCTGCCCGGCACCTACTGCGCGGTGATCATGAAGACGGTGGACGCCCGGACCCGGGCCAAGACCTCCATCAACGAACTCCTGAGGGACTAGGCCCATGGCCGGGATCGACGCCGTCGAGCTGACCCGCGAGCTGATCCGCCGACCCTCGGTGACGCCGGCCGACGCCGGGGCCATGGACGTGGTCGAGCAGGTCCTGGCAGGCCTCGGCTTTGCCTGCCGGCGGATGCGGTTCGGCGAGATCGAGAACCTCTACGCCCGGATCGGGACCGCCCGGCCCAACCTCTGCTTCGCCGGCCACACCGACGTGGTGCCGGTGGGTGACGCCGGGGCCTGGAGCCGCGAGGCCTTCGCCGCCGACATCGTCGACGGGGTGCTGATCGGCCGGGGCGCCGTGGACATGAAGAGCGCCATCGCCGCCTTCGCCGCCGCCGCCGCTGCAGCCCTGGCCGAGGGCGCGGTGAAGGGCTCCCTGTCCTTCCTGATCACCGGCGACGAGGAGGGTGTGGCCCTCGACGGGACCAAGCGGGTGGTTGAGACCCTGAAGGCCGAGGGTGAGGTGATCGATCACTGCATCGTCGGTGAGCCGACCAGCGCCGAGAGCTTTGGCGACATGGTCAAGATCGGTCGCCGGGGCTCGATCAATGTCGGCGTCCGGGTCGAGGGGATCCAGGGTCATGTGGCCTATCCGCACCGGGCGGCCAACCCCGTCCCTGTCCTGATCCGCCTGCTGGCCGCCCTGCAGGCGCGGGTGCTGGACGAGGGATACGCCGACTTCCAGCCGTCGAACCTGGAGGTCACCACGGTGGACGTGGGCAATCCCACCACCAACCTCATTCCCGCCGTCGCCTCGGCGCGGCTGAACATCCGCTTCAATCCCGCCCACCGGGGCGCGGACCTGGCCGCCTGGATCCAGGCCGAGGCCGACCGCGCCGCCGAGGGCTTCCCCGGGACCCTCACCCTGACCCCGGCGATCAGCGGCGAGGCCTTCCTGACCGAACAGGGTCCCTTCACAGAGCTGGTGGCGGGCGCGGTCGAGGCCGTGTCGGGACAGAGGCCGGACCTGTCCACCACGGGGGGCACGTCCGACGCCCGCTTCATCCGGGCCCTGTGCCCGGTGGTGGAGCTGGGCCTGGTGGGCCGCACCATGCACGCGGCGGACGAGCGGGCGCCGGTGGAAGAGATCCGCCGCCTCCAGGCCGTCTACGAGACCCTGATCCGGCGCTACTTCGCCGCCCCGCCCTCGGCGTAGGCGACGCCGGTTAGGCTGAGGCCCGAGGCCGGCGCCACGGGACCGCAGGCCCGGCGGTCGCGCGCCTCCAGGGCGGCCTTCACGTCCTGCGCCGTCCAGCGCCCGACGCCCACCTCGGCCAGGGTTCCGGTCATGGACCGGACCTGCCGGTGCAGGAAGGAGCGCGAGGCGAAGCTGAGCCAGACCTCCTCGCCCCGGCGGCTGACCTCGGCCAGGTCCAGGGTCTTGACCGGCGACTTCGCCTGGCAGGCCAGGTCGCGGAAGGTGGTGAAGTCGTGGTGGCCGACCAGGACCTGGGCGGCGGCATGCATGGCCTCGGCGTCCAGGGGCGTCTTGACGTGCCAGACCCGGCCCCTGTCCAGCGCCGGAGGCGCCGGGCGGTTGAGGATGCGGTAGAGATAACGCCGCTCGGTGGCCGAGAACCGGGCGTGCCAGCCCTCCGGGGCGACCGCGGCGTCGAGGACGACCACGGCCTCCTCGATCAGGTGGGCGTTGAGGGCGTTGCGCACGGTCTGGGCCGGCCAGTCCCGGGTCAGGTCCACGTGCACCACCTGGCCCGTCGCGTGGACGCCGGTGTCGGTGCGGCCGGCGGCCTGCAGGCGCACGGCCTCGCCGGTGAAGGCCAGGACCGCCCGCTCCACCACGCCCTGGACCGTGGGCAGGTCGCCCTGGGCCTGGAAGCCCTTGTAGGGGCCGCCGTCGTATTCGAGGGTCAGGCGGTAGCGGGGCATCAGGCCAGCTGCGTCCCGGCGGGCAGGGGCAGGCCGCGCAGGAAGTCGGCGGCGTCCTGGGGGCCGCGTCCCTCGCGCTGGAGGCGGAGCAGGCGCACCGCACTTTCGCCCGTCGCCACCAGCAGGGCGTCGTCCAACACTTCTCCCGGCGCGCCTGACCCGGCTTCGGCCCGGCTGAGCAGGGCTTTGACCCGGACGGGACCGCGGGGCCCGGGGGCCTCGAACCAGGCGCCGGGGAAGGGCGAGAGGCCGCGGATCTTGCAATCCAGCTCGGCGGCGGGGCGGGTCCAGCGCAGGCGGGCGGTCCGGGCGCTGATCTTCTTCGCGTAGGTGGCGCCTTCGTCGGCCTGAGGGGTCTCGATGGCCCGGCCGGCGGCGATGTCGGCCAGGGTGGCTGCCAGCAGGTCTGCGCCGACCTTGGCCATCCGGTCGTGCAGGGTCCCGGCGGTCTCGTCCGGCCCGATGGCCAGGCGGGCGGTGGAGAGGATGGGCCCCTCGTCCAGCCCCTCCGTCATGCGCATGACCTGGACTCCGGTCTCAGCGTCGCCGGCCATGATGGCGCGCTGGATGGGGGCTGCGCCGCGCCAGCGGGGCAGGAGGGAGGCGTGCAGGTTGAAGGCGCCGAGGCGCGGCGCCTCCAGCACCTCCCGGGGCAGGATCTGGCCGTAGGCGACCACCACGGCGGCGTCGAGGCCCAGGGCCTGGAAGGCCTCGACCTCGGCCGGATCGCGCATCGAGGCGGGGGTCCGGACGGGCAGGCTGAGGGCGTCCGCCAGGGCTTGCACCGGCGAGGGGCGCAGCGCCTGGCCGCGTCCGCGGGGCGCCGGGGGCTGGGCGTAGACGGCCGCGACCTCATGGCCCGCGGCGGCGACGGCCCTCAGGCAGGCGGCGGCGATGTCAGGGGTCCCGAGGAAGGCGAGGCGCATGGGCGGGGTTTACCCCTCCCGCGCCGGCGAGGGAACTGGAAGGGCCGGGATCAGCCCGTGCGGGCCAGCTTGCGCACCCGCGCCACGGCCCGGTCGCGCTTCAGCCGCGACAGATGGTCGATGAAGAGGACGCCCTTGAGGTGGTCCATCTCGTGCTGGATGCAGACGGCGAAGAGGCCCTCGGCGTCCTCGGTGACGTCCTTGCCGTGATAGTCGAGATAGCGCAGCTTGACCCGGGCCGGACGGTCAACCTCGTCATAGATCTCGGGTACGGACAGGCAGCCCTCCTCATAGGGTGCGGTCTCCTCCGAGGCCCAGAGGATCTCGGGATTGACGAAGTAGCGCGGCTCCGGCGGCTCGCCCTGCCGGGCGAGGTCCATGACAATCACCTGCTTGGGCACACCCACCTGGATGGCGGCGAGGCCGATGCCGGGCGCCGCGTACATGGTCTCCAGCATGTCGTCCATGAGCCGGCGCAGGTCGTCATCCACCTGTTCGACAGGGGTGGAGACCTGCTTGAGGACGGGGTTGGGGACGGTGAGGATGTCGAGGACGGCCATGGCTTCGCCAGTTAGGGATGGGTCCGGGCAGCGTCAAGCCGCGCCGTCGTCCGCCTTGGGGTCCAGGCGGGCGAGGGGGCGGACCCCGGTCTCGACGTGGGGCAGTTCGGGCATGGGCTTGCCCTCATGGTCGACCCCCAGGGCCTCAAAGCGACGGGCCTGGGGCAGGACCCGGCTCTCCAGCGAGCCGACCACCTGGTTGTACTTCTCCACGGCCTGGGTCAGGGCCTTGCCGACCCCGGCCACATGACCGCCCATGTCGGACAGGCGCTTGTAGAGCTCGCGGGCGACCCTGGCGATCTCGGCGGCGCCCCGCGCCTGGTCCTCCACCCGCCAGCCGTAGGAGACCGCCTTGCACAGGGCGAAGAGGGTGGTGGGCGTGACCACCACGACCTTCTGGGCCATGGCCTCGTTCAGGAGGTCGGGCTGGCGGTCGAGGGCGGCGACCAGGAAGCTGTCGCCGGGGATGAACATGGCCACGAAGTCGGCGCTGCCGCCCAGCTCATCCTGATAGCCCCGGGAGGCGAGGGTGCGCACATGGGTGCGGACGCTGTCGGCGTGACGGGCGAGGGCGGCCTCGCGCTGGGCCTCGTCCGGAGCGTCCTGGGCGTCGAGGAAGGCGCCGATGGAGACCTTGGCGTCGATGACCAGTTCGCCGCCGCCGGGCATGCGCACCACAACGTCGGGCCGCTGGCGGCGCTCGCCGGTGGTGACCGTGATCTGCTCGAGGAAGTCGAAACGGTTCTGCAGGCCGGCCATTTCCAGGACGTTGCGCAGGGTCTGCTCGCCCCAGCGACCCTGGACGCCGACCCCCCGGCGAAGGGCGGCGGTGAGCTTCTGGGTCTCGTCCCGGGCCGCGGTCGAGGCCTGGAGGAGGGCGCCGATCTGTTCACGCAGGCCCCCGGTCTCCTGGGCCCGGGCCGTCTCCATGTCCGTGACCTGCTTCTGGAACTTCTCGAGGGTCTCGGTCACGGGCTTGAGCTGGCCGGCCAGCTTCTCCTCCGCCAGCTTCTCGCGCAGTTCGAAGCTCTCATTGGCCCGGGCGATGAGCTGTTCGGCGATGGCGCCGGCGGCCTCGGCCTGCAGCAGCTCGGCGTTGCGGGCGGCCATCTCCTCGATGACCTGGACTCGGGCGGCCGTGGCCTGGAGGTCGGCGACCCGCGCTTCCGCCCGGTCCGCCCGGCCCCGCTCAAGCACGGCCCAGATGACGGCGACCAGGGCGACGGCAAAGCCCAGCAGGGCGATGAGGAGCTCAGAGTTCATGAAGTGTTCTTAAGTCGGAATCGCCGCCGTGTCACCGGGCGCGGTCAGGCGGGCCGGCGGGCGCGCAGGGCCTGGGTCAGGGTGCCATCGTCCAGCCAGTCGAGCTCGCCGCCTACGGGCACGCCCCGGGCCAGGAGGGTGACCTCTGCGCCGCTCCCGGAGAGGCGCTCGACCAGGTAGTGGGCGGTGGTCTGGCCGTCGACGGTGGCCGGCAGGGCGAGAATGACCTCTCGCACGCCCCCTGCGGCGACCCGGGAGAGCAGGCCGGCAATGCGCAGGTCGTCCGGCCCGACCCCGTCGAGAGCCGAGAGCAGGCCGCCCAGCACATGGTAGCGGCCCCGGAAGGCGCCCGCCCGCTCCAGCGCCCAGAGGGCGCCGGCCTCCTCGACCACGCAGATCAGGGCCGCGTCCCGCGAGCCGTCGGAACACACCGTGCAGGGATCGCGGGTGTCGAGGGCGCCGCAGGCGGAGCACGCCCGGACCTTGGCCGCGGCCTCCGCCATGGCCTCGGCCAGGGGCGTCATGAGCTGCTCCCGGCGCTTGAGCAGGGCGAGGGCGGCGCGGCGCGCGGACCGGGGCCCCAGCCCCGGCAGGCGGGACAGGAGGCTGATCAGCCGTTCGATCTCGGGTCCGGCGGATGCGGCCAAGGCCCCTGCCTCCATTCGGTCGCAAAGGATGCTGCAGGGTGCACCCCCCGGGGTGATTCTGTCCAAGCCAGCGCCTGCAGCCAGCGGAGGCTAGTCCTCGCCGGCCTCCTCAGCCAGGTCGTCGACCAGGGCCGGCTCGGGCGGGGGCAGGTGGCGGATCTGGACGACCTCGGCGCCGGGGAAGGCCTCGATCACCGACAGGACGAAGGGGTCCTGGGCGATCTCGGCGCGGGTCTCGCGGGCCTCGCGGGTCTGGCGCTCCCAGAGGCTTTCCGCCCCGCCGCCGCCCTGGGCCGCCACCAGCCAGGGCTGGCCGGTCCAGGCCTTGAGGCGGCCCACCAGGCGCTGGGCGAGGTTGGCCGGCGCGCCGGGCGCGGGCTCGAACTCCAGGACGCCGGGCCGGAAGCTGATGGGCCGGACGAAACGCTCGACATCCAGCTTCAGGGCGATGTCCCGCTCGGCGTCGATCCGGGCGACCAGGTCCTCGAAGGTCTGCAGGGTGGGGGCCTGGCGCGCCTCGAGCTGGGGGGAGGCCTGGGGGGAGGCCTGGGGCGAAAGGGCGCGCGCGGCGCCGCCCTGTCCCGCGCCGCCGCCGCCGCCGCCCGGGACGCTTCCACCGCCCGGACTCTCCCCGTTCCTGAGGAGCTTGAGCGCCTCTTCCGGGCCGGGCAGATCCGCGGCGTGGGCCAGGCGGATGAGGGCCATGTCCGTGGCCGCCGCCGGGTCCGGCGCCCGCCCGACCTCCTCGTGGGCCCGGAGCAGCATCTGCCAGAGGCGGGCGAGGATAGGGGCGGAGACCGCCGCGCCGGCGGCGGCCAGCCGGGCGGCCTGGTCTTTCGGCAGGGCCAGGGCCTGGGGGCCGACGGCGCGGGCGACGGAGGCGCCGTGGACGTGCTCCATCAGGTCAAGGACCACCTGAGCGGGGTCGGCGCCCAGGGCGTAGAGGTGGCGGAAGGCGCTGACGGCGCCGCCGGGGTCGCCCTTGAGGACAAGCTCAAAGAGGTCGAGGGTCCCGGCCCGGTCGGCCAGGCCCAGCATGTCGCGGATCAGGGCGGCGGGGACGGTCTGGCCAGGCTCGGCCTGGACGATGGCCTGGTCCAGCAGGGACTGGGCGTCCCGCACCGAACCCTCTGCGGCCCGGGCGATGAGGGTCAGGCCCTCGGCCTCGACCCGCACGCCTTCGGCCTCCAGGATCATTTGCAGGTTGCGGATGATGTCCTCCGGCTCCACCCGGCGCAGGTCGAACCTCTGGCAGCGCGAGAGGATGGTGACCGGCACCTTGCGGATCTCGGTGGTGGCGAAGATGAACTTGGCGTGGGGCGGGGGCTCCTCGAGGGTCTTCAGGAGGGCGTTGAACGCCCCCGTCGAGAGCATGTGCACCTCGTCGATGATGTAGACCTTGTAGCGGGCCTCCACCGGGGCGTAGCGCACCCCGTCGAGCAGGTCGCGCATGTCGCCCACGCCGGTCCGGCTGGCGGCGTCCAGCTCCAGCACATCCATGTGCCGGCCCTCGATGATGGCCCGGCAGTGCCGCCCCTCGACGGCGAGGTCCAGGCTGGGCGCGTCGACGGCGTCGGTCTGGTAGTTCAGGGCCCGGGCCAGCAGCCGGGCCGTGGTGGTCTTGCCCACCCCTCTGACGCCGGTGAGCATGAAGGCGTGGGCGATCCGCCCGGCCGCGAAGGCGTTGCGAAGGGTCCGGACCATGGCCTCCTGGCCATAGAGGTCCTCGAAGGTGCGGGGCCGGTACTTCCGCGCAATGACGGTATAGGCGGCGTTGCCAGCCGGCGCAGGCGCCGCCGCCGGTTGGGCGGGGGCGGGGTCGCCGAACATGTCCGCGGTGTCGGGATCACGCTCCGGCGCATCGGGTTCGGGCGTGAGGTCTTCGTCGGCCATGGTCGCCATTTGGGCTGGGTGGAGACCGGACGACGACCCGGAACGGGACTCGTTACGGCTGCTTCCTTCCGGACCTGACCGGGTTGGCGAGGCGTCCGCCCATCGCCGATCTCCATCCCCTATATCGCGGTCCCGAGACGTGCATGCAAGCGTGTGCAGATTGTCGCCTGTGGGCTAAAAGACGACTCATGCCCTTGAACGCCTTCCAGAACACCTTCGCCGGCAACCCCCTGGACCGCGCCAGCGAGCGCCGAAAGGACTCCGCCTGGCTCGCCGAGCGCCTCTCCTCTGACCAGTCCCTGGGTCTCGTGCTCTGGAACGGAAAGGCCCTCGTGGAGCGCTCCGGCTCGGGCGGAACCCAGATCGCCTACCTGCCGTCGCGGCTTGTGGAGGACCTGGCCGGGGGCCCCGAGCGGCTGCTGTTCATGGGCCTGTGGCAGGACACGGCGGTCTTCGCCGTCGATCTGGAGGGGCCCGCGGACCCGACGGATGGCCCGCTCCAGGGCATGGGACGGTTCGAGGACGCGCGAGCCCTGGCCTCCAGCCTGCCGGCGGGCGAGATCGCCATCGTCGGCACCGCCAAGGGCGTCTTCGAATGGCGGCGCAAGCACCGGGCCTGTTCCGTCTGTGGCGAGCCCACCCGCACCGCCGAGGGCGGCTGGAAGCGCGAATGCCCGGCCTGCGGCGCCGATCACTTCCCCCGGACCGATCCGGTCGTGATCATGCTGGCCGTCCATGGCGACCGCTGCATGCTGGGCCGCCAGGAGGTCTGGCCGCCTGGGATGTTCTCCGCCCTCGCCGGCTTCCTCGAGCCCGGCGAGAGCATCGAGGAGGCCTGCGCCCGCGAGCTCCTCGAGGAGGCGGGGCTGAGGGCCACCACGGTGCGCTACCACTCCACCCAGCCCTGGCCCTTCCCGAACTCCCTGATGATCGGCCTGATCGCCGAGGTCGACAGCGATGACGCCCGTCCGGATCAGACCGAGTTGTCTGAGGTGCGCTGGTACACCCGCGAGGACGCCCGGGCGCTGCTGGCCGGCGAGATCAAGGGCAGTTTCTCCCCCGGCGGCATGGCCATCGCGCACCAGCTCATCAAAGCCTGGGCGGAGGAGGTCAGCTGAACCGCCGTTGACCCCCTCAGTCAGCTTCGCTGACAGCTCCCCCTTGGGGGAGCAATTGGCGCTTCTAATTCCTCCCCCCAAGGGGGAGGTGGACCGCGTAGCGGGACGGAGGGGGTCAACGGCGCTTAAGCCGACCCCCCAGACCTACCGTCTGCGGGCGCTTGTTCGCTATCCCACCTGGGCCCGGTAGGGAGCTGCGGGATAGACGCCGAGAATCTCGAAGCGCTCGGAGAAGAACTGCAGCTCCTCGAAGGCGCGGGCGACGGCTTCGTCCTCGGGCCGCCCGTCGATCTCGGAGTAGAAGAAGGTCGCCGTGAAGGCGGCGTTCTCCATGTAGCTTTCCAGCTTGGTCATGTTGACCCCATTTGTCGCAAAGCCTCCCAGCGCCTTGTAGAGGGCGGCGGGCAGGTTGCGGACCCGGAAGACGAAGCTGGTCACGCACGTCACGCCCGGCCCGGGGGCCGGGGCTTCGGCGTCAGCGTCAGCGGTCATCACCAGGAAGCGGGTGGTGTTGTTATGTGTGTCCTCGATGTCCGGAAGCAGGATGTCGAGGCCATAGAGGCGCGCCGCCAGCGCCGGAGCGATCGCCGCACGGGTCGGGTCTGGCCGCTCGGACAGCTGGCGGGCGGCCAGGGCGGTGTCGCTGACGGGTTCTCGGGTCAGGCCCAGGCGGGCGATGGTTCCGCGGCACTGGGCGAAGGCGATGGGCATGGACGCCACCGACTTCAGGTCGTCCACCCTCACGCCGGGGTTGGCCATCAGCTGGAAGTGGATCGGCTTGAAGTGTTCGCCAATAATCCGCAGGCCCGAAGAGGGCAGGAGGTGATGGACGTCGGCCACCCGCCCGGCGATCGAGTTCTCAACCGCGATCATGCCCAGCCGGCACTCGCCCGCGCTGACGGCCTCGAAGGCCTCCTCAAAGGTGGCGCAGGGCACGGGCTCCATGTCTGGGTAGGCGGCCAGGCAGGCTTCGTGACCGTTCGCGCCCAACTCTCCCTGAAAGGCGATCCGGTTGCGGTTCATGCGGGGGCTCCAAGGCTCCGGGCGTGGGCGCGGGCGCGTTCCAGGTCGGCGGGGTTGTCTACCGAGACGGGCGCCTCGTCCAGTACGGCTGACCAGATCGTCATGCCCAGCTCCAGCGCCCGAAGCTGCTCGAGCCGCTCGCGGCGCTCCAGGGGAGAGGGCGGGGCGGCGGTGAACTGCTGAATCGCCTCACGCCGGTAGCCGTAGATTCCGTGATGGATCCAGACCGGACCTTCGCCGAAAAGCACCGATCGGGTGAAGTAAAGGGCCCGGCCGGACCGTCCGTCCGGGTCCATGGCCGCGACCACCTTGGGCATGTCCGGGTTGGTCCGGTCCTCGGGGCCCGCCTCGGCGACCATGACGGTGGAGATGTCAGCCTCGGGTCGCTGGTCGAGGAGGTCGGCGCAGGCGCGGATCGCCTCCGGGGCGATGAAGGGGATGTCGCCCTGGAGATTGATCACCACGTTGTGGCGGCCCTCCGGGTCAAGTGCGCCCAGGGCGGCCAGGATGCGATCTGACCCGGACGGCAGGTCCGGATCGGTCAGGACGGCGCGCCCTCCGGCCGCCTCGACCGCCTGGACGATCTCGGCGTCTCCCGCCGCCACGGCCACCGGGCCGATACCGGCGGCCTCGGCCTGGCGCAGGACTCGGACAATCATCGGCAGGCCGCCGATGTCCGCCAGGGGTTTGCCGGGCAGTCGGGTCGCGGCCATTCGCGCCGGGATGAGGAGGATCGGAGTCATGAAGCTGAGGCCTGGAGCCATCTGCGCGGTTGCGCGAGCGCCGGTAGCGTGTAAGAGACGCCAACGCAATAAGGGGCCGGGAATCTCCGGTTCCGCAGGGCCTTCAGTCGGCCTTGCAGGTTTTGGGTGGCGGGGCTTCGGTCCCGAAAAGAATCGGTTTCGGGACGATGAGCAATCTGAACTTTAACATGATCGCCGGCGCCGGGCTCGCGACGGCCCTGGCCATCGTCGGGCTTCGGGAAGTCACGACGGGGCTCTTCAATGTCGAGGCGCCGGAGAAGCCCGGCTATCTGATCGAGGCGACCGTTGAAGGTGGCGGCGAGGCGGCCGTCGCCGAGGTGATTCCTGATTTCGGGACCGTTCTTCCAATCGCCGACGTAAAGGCCGGCGAGGCCGTCTTCGCCAAGTGCCAGGCCTGCCACAACATCGCCAATGGCGGCGCCAACGGCATTGGCCCCAACCTCTGGGGCGTTGTCGGTCTTAAGCCCGGGACGCACGCCGGCTACGCCTATTCAGCGGCCATGACGGAATTTGGAGCCAAGCAGGCCGTCTGGGACGACCTTCAACTCTACGAGTACCTGAGGGCGCCCCAGAAGTATGTTCCGGGCACCAAGATGTCCTTCGTCGGCCTCAAGAAGTCCGAGGACCGGGTCAACATGATTGCCTACCTGCGCGCTCAGGGCGGCAGCCTGCCCCTGCCGGCTCCGAACCCCGCGGCGGCGGCGCCTGCAGCGGCTCCCGCCGAGGCCGCCGCACCTGCCGATGCGGCTCCTGCGGCGGATCCCGCCGCCAAGCCCGCGGCCTGATTACTGCGGTCGGTCAGGCTCAGGCCGGACCCGGTCGGGTCCGCGCCAGGGGTCGCCTGTAGGCGGTAGGGTCGCCGCCGCCCGAACTGCGAATTCTCTCGATCGCCTCCCTCAGGGGCTCCTGCGCCACCGCCATGTGATGGGCGTTGGCGTGGATGATCTGGGCGCCGTCTACAAGGATGGCCACATGACCCTTCCAGAAGACCAGATCCCCCCGTTCCAGATCCCCCGCCGCCACGGGCGCGCCAAGGGTCTGCTGCAGGTCTGAGTCCCGCGGGCAAGCGCGGCCACAGGCGAGGAGCGCCTGGAGGATAAGGCCTGAGCAGTCGATCCCGCATCCCTCCCGTCCGCCCCAGAGGTAGGCGGCGCCGAGGTGCGCCTCGGCGATCCCGGCGGGGTCGCCGGCGACGTCGCCCAGGGACGACAGGTGGGACTCCGGGAGCCAGAAGCCCGCGTCGCACTGCACCAGTCGTCCCTCCCGGGCCGTGACGGTCACCAGGCTGTTCAGGGAGATCGGGCCCGTGGGTCGCGACTTGATGGTCGGGGCTTCGAACCCGTAGGTCAGGGGAACCCTGACCCAATGTGTCGGCGGCGCGCCTTCCGGAACCAGGGCGCCGAAGGCCAGGTGTCCGACATACCCGTCCCGCACCGCCTGCCCCCAGGCGTACCCGTCGCGGGTCTCCAGGACATCGAAGCGCTCCCCCAGCAGCACCTGGTCCAGCTGCTCTGCGTCCGGTCGGGGTTCGCGGCGGATGGCCGCAGCGGGTACGACGACCTGCATCCGGCGGGGGCGCGCGAACCGCCGGGCGTCCAGGCGGCCCTCAAGGTCGCCGGCGGCGAGGTCCGGCCGGGCGAGGGTGAGGCGGGGGTCGGGCCTCACGCGTAACGGGCCTTCAGCATGGCGAAGAGCCCCCGGATGGCCTGGGCCTCCCCGCCGGCCGGGTATCCGGGCTGGGCCCGCGGGTTCCAGGCGAAGATGTCGAAATGGGCCCAGGCGCCGGCGGGGGCGAACTTCTGCAGGAAGAGGGCCGCAGTCATGGCGCCCGCCTGGGCCCAGGCGTCCGGGTCGTTCTTGAGGTCGGCGATCTCAGTCTCCAGGGAGGGCAGGTACCCCTTCCACAGGGGGAGCCGCCAGACCGGATCGGAAGCCTTGCGCGCGCCCGCCTCGATGGCGGCGGCGAGGTCGTCATCGTCTGTGAAGAAGGGCGGCAACTGGGGCCCCAGGGCGACCCGGGCGGCGCCGGTCAGGGTGGCCAGGTCGAGGGTGAGGTCAGGGGAGAGCTCCGAGGCCCGGGTGAGGGCGTCGGCGAGGATCAGGCGTCCCTCGGCGTCGGTGTTCCCGACCTCGACGCTCAGGCCTTTGCGCGTGGCCAGGACGTCGCCGGGACGCATGGCGTCGCCGCTGACGGCGTTCTCCACGGTCGGAACCAGGATGGAGAGCCGCACCGGCAGGCGGGCCTCCATGACCATGGCGCCCAGGGCCAGGACATGCGCCGCCCCGCCCATGTCCTTCTTCATCAGCCGCATGCCGGCGGAGGGCTTGAGGTCGAGGCCTCCGGTGTCGAACATCACGCCCTTGCCGACGAGGACGAGCCCCGGTCGCCCTGCCTCGCCCCAGGTGATCTCGATCATCCGCGGCTCCCGGCCGGGGGCCGCCGCCCGCCCCACCGCGTGAACGGCGGGATACCCCTTCGCCAGGAGCTCGTCCCCGGCGATCACCTCGATCCCTGCGCCGAAGCGGCCCGCCAGCTCTCGGGCCGCCCCCTCGAGCTCGGCCGGCCCCAGATCGTTGGCGGGCGTGTTGATCAGGTCCCGGGCGAGGGCGCAGGCCTCCGCCAGGCTTTCGACCTCGGCCACATCGGCGCCCGGGACGAACAGCTGCGGAGGCGCGGTTTCTCGGCGCCGGTAACGCTCGAAGCGGTAGAGGCCCAGGGCGAAGGCCAGGGCCGCATCTGTCGGCTCCAGGCCGCTGGGCCGGCCTTCCAGCCGGAACTCGCCCGGCGGCAGGCGCCCGGCGAGGGTCCGGAAGGCGGAAGCTTCGCCGGGCGAGGCGCCGAGTCCGAGCAGAATCCGGGCCGGCTTCCCGTCTGGCCCCGGGACGATGACCACCTGGCCCGGCCGGGCCCGGAAGTCCGCGCCCGCAAGTCCCTGCTCCAGGGGCGAGGCGTCTTCGCGCCAGGCGGACAGGTCCTCCTCGCAGAGGGCGATGAGCGGAACGGGCGTCTCCCCGGCTTCAGGCGTGTAAGTGACGGCCATCATCATGTCCCCGGTTTCGCCCCTCACGGGCCCTGGGGGTCATTTGGGCCAAAGCGCTCCCGGCCGCAACGGGCGGCGGGCGGCGCGGGAATCAGTGAGGATCGGCGCGAAGGGACGGCGGCGGGTCCGGGCTCGGCTGGCGGGCCGGGCTGAGGCTGGCGGCCGCCAGAAGCACAGCCGCGACCAGGGCCGCGACGACCCCGTATTCGACAACCGGTGCAGAGGCCTCCTGCCGGAGGACCCTGGCGAGCAACCTGGACATTCTGTTCTCCCGTGTCACGGGAGGGCGGGAGTCCCCACGCCCCGTTTGAGCCTTTCAGCTTCCCCGCGCACTCGCGATCACACTTGTCCGGGATAAGTTAACGAGAAGTAAATTCTATGTAAAACAGCCAACAAGAGTTCGCGCAATAAGGTTTACAGATATAGTTAACAGTAAAAATTACCGCGGATAAAACATCAGACCTCGAGAGTTTTCCCCCCGCCCCGGACAAATCCGAGCCCGATCAGGCCAGCGACCAGCAGAATGATAACCGTAGCGAAACCCCCCTGTTGTGTTCGGGTCAGATTGGTGCCGAAGTTCACCATCATGGGGCCCAGCCAGCCGGTGGCGACGCCGGAGAGGGCGTAGACGCCGAAGAAGGCTCCCGTCTTGTCCGGGGGGGTCAGCCGGGTCAGCATGGTGCGCGCCGAGGCGTACTGGGCGGTGATGAAGACAGCGTTCACAAAGCCAATCAGCAGGAAAATCACCTCGGGCAGGGTGCGGAAGACCGGACCCTCCCATACCGGCGGGTAGGCCGAGGGATCGAAGGTCCAGAAGAAGAGAATCCGCGTCGGCGACATGCCCAGCATGGCGACAATGCCGAGGATAGACATGAAGATGGCCACCCGCAGGGCGTTCTTGGGGCCAAGGGCGGCGTCCATCCAGCGCCCGGTGAAGCCGCCCAGGACGGCCAGAACGGAAAGCAGAATTCCGTAGGCCAACATCTCAAGGGCCTGCCACTTCATGACGCCGACCGCGTAGACGCCGGCGTAGATGAGAATGGCGTTCATGCCGTCGACGAAGGCCATCCGGCTGACAAGATAGATGGCCGCATCCCGGTAGTTGCGGACAGTGGCGAGCATCTCCCAGAGCTGGCGGGCCCCGTTCCGGAAGGCTCGCAGAACGGGGATTTCCGTCCGCGGCGCGTCTGGCGTGAAGAGGAACAGGGGAAGGGCGCCGATCGCGAAGATGCCCGCCGCCATGAGGGCGACGATCCGCTCGTGCTCATGGGCGGCGGTGTCCAGGCCGAAGAGGGGCGCCTTGGGCACCCAGGCCCAGTCGACCCGGCCGGGAAGGGCGAAGGCCCAGGCGGTGAAGGCCAGGGCCAGGACGGAGATGCCATTGCCCAGGGCGAGAGCAAGACCGGAGGCCTTGTGCGCCGCCCGCATGCCCGCCGCCCGGATGAGCAGAGAATTGTGGAGCACCTCAGAGAAGGCGAAGCCCAGGCCGATCAGGGTGATGAGCAGCATGGTGACAGTGACCGACAGGCCTGACCCATCCGGTTTGGCCCACCAGAGCGCCGCCATCATCGGGACCATGGCGGCGACCACCAGGCCCAGCCAGAGCTTGCGGCCGCCCAGCTGGTCGATGGAGGCCCCCAGAAAGGGCGCAGTGGCCATGATGATCCAGCCCGAATACTGGCTCCACTGGGAGATCACCGCCTGGCCCTTCACGGGATCGCCGATCATCACCGAGGCGATGTAGGGGGCGAAGATGTAGATGGTGACCAGGACAACATAGGGGTTGCGGGCGCCCTCGAAGAGCGACCAGGCGACCGCCCCGCGGTTCATGCGGCCATCTCCGGCAAGTTCAGCGGCAATGGGGGAATCGACGACGGCGCCCGGCCCATGGGCCTCGCCGGCTGGTAGGTTTGCGGACACGGCGTTTTCCCCCCGTCGCCAGCGTCTGGTGCGCTGGCTGTCCCGGGAGCCTACTCCAACCGGGACGCTTGTGGAGTCGGAAAGCAGGGCGCCGACCCGGACTCGACTCCCCCTCGGACCGGTTGGAAAGTGGGCTCTTCAGAAAACCTTAGGGAGACGCACCATGGGACTGCTCGACGGTAAGGTGGCCATCATCACAGGCGCGGGCGGCGGGCTCGGAGAGGCCTACGCCCGGCTCTTCGCGCGGGAAGGGGCCGCCGTGGTTGCCAATGATCTGGGCGGCGCCCGTGATGGATCGGGGGACGGCTCGGTCAGCGCGGCGCAGAAGGTGGTCAACGAGATCCTCGCCGAGGGCGGCAGGGCGGTGGCCAACGGCGACGACGTTTCGACCCTGGCGGGCGGCGAGAACATCCTGTAGACCGCCCTGGACGCCTTCGGCCAGGCCGACATCCTCGTCTGCAACGCCGGCATCCTGCGCGACAAGTCCTTCGCCAACACCACCGAAGCGGACTGGGACCTGGTGGTGAAGGTCCACCTGAAGGGGACCTACTGCTGCACCCTGCCGGTCTGGAAGTGGCTGAAGGACAATGGTCGCCCCGGGGTCATCGTCATGACCAGCTCGACGTCGGGCCTCTATGGCAACTTCGGCCAGTCGAACTATGGGGCGGCCAAGGCGGGCATCTATGGCTTCATGCGCGTCCTGGCCATCGAGGGCCGCAAGTACGGCATCCGGGTCATGGGCCTGGCGCCCGGCGCCTACACCCGCATGACCTCCGACCTGCCAGGTCGCGCCGGCCGCGAGCCGGATCCGCTGAGCCTGCCCGAGAACGTGGCGCCAGGCGTGCTCTACATGGTCTCGGACCTGGCGGCCGACCACACCGGCAAGGTGTTGGGGGTCTCTTCCCGCGGCGTGCGCGAGATCAAGATGCTGGAGACGGAGGGCTTCCAGCCGGGCCGGCCCTACACAGCCCAGGAGGTGGCGGAGCATGCCGCCCAGGTCTTCTTCGCGGAGAGCCAGACCCGGACTGCGCCGGTCCGCTGATCCTGCCCCGCCACCTTCAGGCCCCGGGCCCGAAGGCGGCGAGCCGCCGGTCCAGGCCCTCGCGTACGGCGGGCCATTCGGGGGCGATGACGGAGTAGACCGCCGTGCTGCGTCGGCGGCCGGTCCAGACGATCCGGTCCCAGCGCTGTATCCCCTCGAAGGTGGCTCCCAGCTTCAGGACGGCGGCGCGGGACCGGGCGTTGGTCTCGTCCACGTGGAACTGGACCCTGCCGAAGCCGGCGTCGAAGGCCTCGCCGAGAAGGAGCCGCTTGGCGGCGGGATTGACCGGTCCGCCCCGCGCGTCGGGCGTGTAGTAGGTCAGGCCGATCTCGAGGGCGGCGTTGGCCGGGTCGATCTTGAGAAAGGCCGTGATCCCGACACAACGGCCGCCGCTCATCACCGCAAAGTGTCTCCAGGCGCCTGAGGCGGCGGCGGCGGGCCGCATCTCTGTCCAGAATCGGTCGAAGTGTTCGCCCAGGAGGGAGAGCGAGTATTGGGCCTCCCAGATCTCCGGATCGGCGGCGCAGGCGGCGCGCAGCGGCTCCCGGTGGACCTCCGACAGGGGCTCAAGGGTCACGAAGGCGTTGGCGAGCGGGCGATGGGGAAAGTCCGGGACCATGCCCCATGCTGGCGCGCTGTTGCCGGATTGACCAGCCCCGGTTGAGCCAGATCAAGGACGCTGAGCCCTCAAGCTTGGACTTTCGGCAAGGCGACCCCCGGC
The DNA here is from genome assembly GCA_020402745.1 of Phenylobacterium sp. GTDB lineage: Bacteria > Pseudomonadota > Alphaproteobacteria > Caulobacterales > Caulobacteraceae > Phenylobacterium. The sequence continues at coordinate 33,343 of JADBYZ010000019.1, read as the reverse complement.
GCTTCGGCGGGCGCTTGAAGAAAAGGCGACCGCCATGGATTTTGAGTACTCCGCCCGCCAGAAGGCGCTCATCCGCCGCGTCAGCGACTTCATGGACGCCCACATCCTGCCCGCCGTCCCCGTCTACGAGGCCCAGCAGGCCGAAGGCGATCCCTGGAAGGTCATCCCGGTCGTCGAGGACTTGAAGGCCACGGCCCGCGCAGCGGGTCTCTGGAACATGTTCATGCCGCCGGACTCCGGCCATCCTCACGTGGATGACACCTTCGTCTTCGAAGGCGTCCAGCTGTCCAATCTGGAGTACGCCCCCATCGCCGAGATCATGGGGCGGGTGAGCTTCGCCTCCGAGGTCTTCAACTGCTCGGCGCCGGACACCGGAAACATGGAGGTTCTGAACCGCTTCGGGACCCGCGAGCAGAAGGACCGCTGGCTGGCGCCCCTGATGCGCGGCGAGATCCGCTCGGCCTTCCTGATGACCGAGCCCCTGGTGGCCTCCTCGGACGCTACGAACATCGAGACCCGCATCGACCGGGACGGCGACCACTATGTGATCAATGGCCGCAAATGGTGGTCGTCGGGCGTGGGCGACCCCCGCTGCAAGATCGCCATCGTGATGGGGAAGACCAATTCCGAGGCCGCCCTGCACGCCCAGCAGTCGCAGGTGCTGGTCCCCCTGGATACGCCCGGGATCAAGGTCCTGCGCATGCTGCCGGTGTTCGGCTATGACGACGCCCCGCACGGCCACGCCGAGGTCCTGCTGGAGAATGTCCGCGTGCCCGTGGCGGAGTCCCTGGTGCTGGGCGAGGGCCGGGGCTTCGAAATGAGTCAGGCCCGCCTGGGTCCGGGCCGCATTCATCACTGCATGCGCACCATTGGCGCCGCCGAGGTGGCTCTGGAGAAGATGTGCCGCCGCCTCATGACCCGGAAGGCCTTCGGCAAGTACATCTCCGAGCACTCGGTCTGGGAAGAGCGGATCGCCCGGGCCCGTATCGACATCGAGATGACCCGCCTGCTCTGCCTCAAGGCGGCGGACATGATGGACAAGGCCGGGAACAAGGTCGCCCGGATGGAGATCGCCATGATCAAGGTCCAGGCGCCGACCATGGCGATCAAGGTCATCGACGACGCCATCCAGGCCCATGGCGGCGGCGGGGTGACCAGCGACTTTGGCCTGGCCAAGGCCTATGCCAGCCAGCGCACCCTGCGCCTGGCGGACGGACCGGACGAGGTCCATAATCGCACCATCGCCCGCATGGAACTGGCGAAGTACGGCGACCTTCAGATGAAGATCCGCGCCGAGCGTGACGCTGAGCGGGTTCCGGTGGGCATGCGATGAGGATCCTACGAAGAGGGCGGCTCTGACGGGCCGCCCCGGTCGGTGAGAAAATCCCCCTCGTTTACCGGGTGGGGAGGGATGCCGACGCCGCGCAGACCTGGCGCATCAAAGCCGCATCGTCGGCCCCGTCCGCCTTCTTGGGGGCGACGCCCCGCCAGTTGGAGGCGATCTCGAGCGGCTTCTTCGGCGAGTAGCCGCCCATGGGGATCAGGTTCTTGGCATTGCAGTCCAGGGCGTAGACGAAACCCACCCCATCTGCGGCGCCGGGGGCGGAAGGGCCCATCCTGGGCGTCGCGCCGACCTTACCAATGGCTGTCATGACCACGATCCGGCCCGACCCGGCGTCACGGTAGGAGTAATCGGCGTCGTAAGACCACTGGAGCCCCGTATCCGTAGGTTCGGTGTAGGGCGTCCAGGTCTCGGCGACAGCGGGCAGGGCGAGGGCGAGGGCCGAGAGGGCGGCGATCACGGGCGCGCGGCGCATGGGCGTTTCCTTGTTATGGCGTCACAGCTCGGCGCGACCTTAGCGGTGGCGGCGGCTCCGGTCCAACCGGAACTGAGCGCCGGTTTCCGCCGCCCGCGCTTGACTCCGCGCGCCCCCGATCTTACCTCCACGGCGCGTTAGCACTCGGGCGCATAGGCTGCCAACAGCGGCTCCGGCCCGGGAGTTCCGAAAACCCTCGTCCTAAACGGAGAGATCAAGATATGGCGTTTCGTCCCCTCGGTGACCGCGTCCTCGTGAAGCGTGTCGAAGAAGAGCAGAAGACCAAAGGCGGGATCATCATCCCCGACACCGCCAAGGAAAAGCCGCAGGAAGGCGAAGTCATCGCCGTCGGCCCCGGCGCCCGTGATGAATCCGGCAAGGTGCAGCCCCTCGACCTGAAGAAGGGCGACCGCATCCTGTTCGGCAAGTGGTCCGGCACCGAGGTCAAGATCGACGGCGCCGACCTCCTGATCATGAAGGAAAGCGACGTCCTCGGCGTGATCGACTAGATCCCCCGACCGCTCTCCAGACCCCACAATCCCTTTCCGAAAGAGTACGCCAATGGCTGCTAAAGACGTCTATTTTGGTTCCGACGCCCGCGACAGGATGCTGCGCGGCGTCAACACCCTCGCCAATGCGGTGAAGGTGACCCTCGGCCCCAAGGGCCGCAACGTCGTCATCGAGAAGTCCTTCGGGGCCCCGCGCTCGACGAAGGACGGCGTGTCCGTCGCCAAGGAAATCGAGCTGGCTGACCGCTTCGAGAACCTCGGCGCCCAGCTGATCCGTGAAGTCGCCTCCAAGACCAATGACAAGGCCGGCGACGGCACCACCACCGCCACCGTCCTGGCCCAGGCCATCGTGGTCGAAGGCATGAAGTCGGTCGCCGCAGGCATGAACCCGATGGACCTGAAGCGCGGCGTCGACAAGGCCGTGGCCAAGGTGGTCGAGTCCATCCGCGAATCCTCGCGCAAGGTCACCACCAACGCCGAGATCGCCCAGGTCGGCACCATCTCCGCGAACGGCGACACCGAGGTCGGTGAGATGATCGCCAAGGCCATGGACAAGGTCGGCAACGAAGGCGTGATCACGGTCGAAGAGGCCAAGACCGCCGAGACCGAGCTCGACGTCGTCGAGGGGATGCAGTTCGACCGCGGCTACCTGTCGCCCTACTTCATCACCAACGCCGACAAGATGGAGGCGGAACTCGACGAGCCCCTCATCCTGCTCTTCGAGAAGAAGCTGACCTCCCTCCAGCCCCTGCTGCCGGTCCTCGAGGCCGTCGTGCAGTCCGGCCGTCCTCTGCTGATCATCGCCGAAGACGTCGAGGGCGAGGCCCTGGCCACCCTGGTGGTCAACAAGCTCCGCGGCGGCCTGCGGGTCGCGGCCGTCAAGGCCCCGGGCTTCGGCGATCGCCGCAAGGCCATGCTCGAGGACATCGCCATCCTGACCGGCGGTGAGCTGATCTCCGAGGACCTCGGCATCAAGCTTGAGAACGTGACCCTCGACATGCTGGGCCGCGCCAAGAAGGTGTCGATCACCAAGGACGACACCACCATCGTGGACGGCGCCGGCGCCAAGGACGGCATCGAGGCCCGCATCGGCCAGATCAAGCGCCAGATCGAGGACACCACCTCGGACTACGACAAGGAAAAGCTGCAGGAGCGGCTGGCCAAGCTGGCCGGCGGCGTCGCCGTGATCCGCGTCGGCGGCTCGACCGAGGTCGAGGTGAAGGAAAAGAAGGACCGCGTCGATGACGCCCTCAACGCCACCCGCGCGGCGGTCGAGGAAGGCATCGTCCCCGGCGGCGGCGTGGCCCTGCTGAAGGCCTCCAAGGCCCTCGACGGCTTGAAGGGTGATAACGACGACCAGGAGGCCGGCGTCGCCATCGTGCGTCGCGCCCTCCAGGCCCCGATCCGGCAGATCTCTGAAAACGCCGGCGTCGAAGGCTCCATCGTGGTCGGCAAGGTGCTCGAGAACAGCTCGCCCACCTTCGGCTTCAACGCCCAGACCGAAGAGTATGTGGACATGGTCAAGGCCGGCGTCATCGACCCGGCCAAGGTGGTTCGCACCGCCCTGCAGGACGCCGCCTCGGTGGCCGGCCTGCTGATCACCACGGAAGCCGCCATCGTCGAGGCCCCCAAGAAGGGCGGCGCCGGCGGCGCTCCGGGCATGCCCGGCGGCATGGGCGGCATGGGCGACATGGACTTCTGACCCAGGTCGTTTCCCGAAAGTCAGGGGGGCGGGGCTTCAGGCTCCGCCCCCTTTTTTGTGCGCGTTCGCCGGGGGGTGGGGTCAGCCGTTCCGAGAGGTGATGCGCTTGACGTCGCCCAGCAGCATGTATGCGGCCCAGCTTGTCACGCCAGTGATCAGGGCGGCGAGCAGGGCCGGGGTGAAACCGGCGACCTGGAAGCCCGGAATGATCCTGGACACCAGGAGGATCATCCCCGCGTTGATCAACAGCAGGAAGAGACCAAAGGTCAGCACTGTCAGGGGCAGGGTCAGCAGGATGAGGAGGGGCCGCAGGATGGCGTTGACCAGGCCCAGCAGCAGGGCCGCCAGGAAGAGAGTCATCGGGGCGTCATAGGTGATCCCGGAGACGAGCCGGGCGGCGATGGCCAGGCCAAAAGCGGCGAAGGCGGCGCGAACGAGAAAGTGCAACATGTCGAACCCCTGATCTCAGTGGCGGAGCGAGCAGACACCCGACACCGGACCGTGAGGATGCGGGGACGTCGCAGGGGATGACAAGTCCGATATCGTGCGGAAAGCTTTCGCGCCGCATTGACGCCGCAGGCGAGGCGTTCTGTCTTCTCAGCCGCCCGGGAGTCCGAATCATGCACCCTCGTCCCCCGCTCATCTGCCGTTTCCCTCGTCCGATTGCGCAGGGGGTGTGCGGACTTGTCCTCGCCCTCACGACCGCCGGCGCGCTCCAGGCCGCAACTCCGCCCCTTCAGGGGCCGCAAGGCGGCCTGTTCATCAGTCCTTTCGGCGAGCCCTTCCGATCGCCCGTCGGACTCCTGGACTGGTTCACAGGCGCTGACGCCGACCGTGACGGGACCCTGACCGGGAAGGAGTTCACCGCCGACGGCCTCCGGTTCCACTCCCGTCTCGACGCCAATCGCGACGGCCGCGTCGATGGCTTCGAGAACACCGCCTACGAGTATGAGATCGCTCCGGAGATTCTGCCTCAGTCCTCAGCCTTCCGCGGCGATCGCCCCGAAGGCAGGGGACCGGCGCCGCGCGCAAGGGGTTTGGAGGGCGCCTCGACCTTCGGTCTCCTGGATGAGCCCCAGCCTGTTCGCGGCGCAGACCTGAACTACGATGGCAAGATCACCGTCGACGAACAGTCGAAGGCCGCGATGCGCCGTTTCGGTCTGCTGGATCCGGAGGCGACGGGGCGTCTGGACTTCCAGGCCCTCGAGGCTCGGCTGAGGGCGCGGCAGTCTCCGCCCTCCGGGCTCGGACGCTTCTTCAGGCCACGGCCGGACTGAGCTCGGGAACGGTCTCTGCAAGACGGCCGCCGATCCGGATGGGAGCGATCCGCCGGGCGAGGCCCGTGGTGTCGTCGGTCTCGACAAAGACCCCGCATACGGTGGCCGGACCCTCCGCCGGCTTGAACCGACCGCCGGAGATCCGGGTCGTGAACCTGCGGAGCGGCTCGTCCTTCATGTTGCCGATGACGCTGTCATAGTCGGCGCAGGCGCCGGCGTCGGTCTGGTAGGCGGTGCCGCCGGGCAGGATCTGGGCGTCGGCGGTGGGAACGTGGGTGTGGGTCCCGACCACCAGGCTGGCCCGTCCATCGCAGAAGTGGCCCATGGCCATCTTCTCGGAGGTCACCTCTGCGTGCATGTCCACCACGACGGCGTCGGCCACCATGCCGAGGGGCGCCTTCTCCAACTCGCGGTCCACCGCAGCGAAGGGATCGTCCAGGCTGTCCATATGGACGCGGCCCAGAAGGTTGATGACCAGGATGCGCCGTCCGCCTGAGGTCTCAAACAGATTGGCGCCCAGTCCCGGGGCGTCCGCCAAAACGGGATAGTTCAGGGGCCGGATCAGCCGGGGCTCGCGAACGATGTAGGTCAGGGCCTCCTTCTGGTCCCAGGCGTGGTTGCCCAGGGTCAGGCAGTCGGCGCCGGCGTCGAAGAGGTCGCGGGCGGTCCGCTCGGTGATGCCGAACCCCGCCGCAGCGTTCTCGGCGTTGATGATGACGAATTCCAGGTCGAGACGCCGACGCAGGCCGGGCAGGTGGTCGGTCAGGCCGTCCCGGCCGGATTTCCCGACCACGTCTCCGAAAAAGGCGAAACGCATGCTGTTCCTTCAGGCCTGCGGGAGGCGGCGGTATCCGACCTCTGTCAGGACGGCGTCAAGTGTCTGATCGTGGGGCTCAAGCGCCAGCCTGTCTACCTCCTGCCCGGCATAGGCCAGGCCCAGGACGAAGACGGGGCCGTTCCGCCTCAGCCGTTCCAGGGCCCGGTCGTAGTGGCCGCCGCCCTGGCCGAGGCGGCCGCCGAACCGGTCGAAGCCGACAAGCGGGGCGATGACGAGGTCCGGGCGCCGCTCGGGGCGGTCCGGGAGCGGGGCCGGGACGCCGGCGGCGTCGGGCGCGAGAGGCGCCTCCGGCGGGGCGTCAAGGAACCTCAGGCTCCCGTCCTCGAAGGCTCGCGGCAGGAGCCTCTCGACGCCCAGGGCGAGAAGGCGCGCGGACAGCGGACCGGGATCGATCTCGCCGCCCGTCGGCAGATAGGCGGCGAAGGTGCGGACAGGGGGCAAGGCGTCGGGGGGCAGGAGCCGGGCTGCGGCCTCGCCCGCCTGAGGCGCAGCGACCGCGAGCGCCCTGCGCCGACGCCTCAGCCGCCTTCGCAGGTCCGGCCGGGAGGTTGGATGGGGGTCGTTGGACGGCAAGGCGTGTCCAGGAAAAGAGGTGGCGGCGCCGCGGGAACCGTGAAGGACTGTTCAATCCCCTCGACCTGGATAACCAGGTGGGCACCATGTATCCGGGTCCACGGACCCGGACAGGGACAGCTCCCTTCGAGTGAATTAAGGTCGCTGGGATTAGTCGCCTTCGACGCGAGCTGCAGCAAGACCCGCCGCGCTCCAATCTAGGCCCCGGGGGGGGCTGCGGCAAGGCCAGCCCGCGGCGTCAGGCCCCGGCCAGCTTCTCGATGCGACGGGCGGCGGCCTCCAGGGCGGCGACAGCCCGGCCCTCGACGGTCCCGGCCTCGGACTGGAGCCGGGCATGGTCGGCCTGCAGGCCGGCCAGGCGACCGCGGAGATCCGAAAGCTCATCGGCAAGGAGCAGGGCCGCCATCAGGAAGAGTCGGGTCTCGCCCAGCTGACCGACATCCTGCGAGACCTGCCGGACCTGGGTATCGAACAGTCGGGCCAGTTCGGTGAGGTGGGCTTCCTGGCCATCCTCGCAGCCGACGGCGTAGGGACGACCGTTTACGCTGAGGGTCACCTGAGCCATGGATCAGTCGCCCTTGCCGTCGCCCAGCACCGACTCGATCTGGGCGATGGCTTGCCCGAGGGCGCGGGATGCCTCGGCGCCGGCGGTCTCAAGCTGACGCTCGCGCTCGCGGCTACGCTCCAGCTCGGCCGCCAGGCTGCTGCGGGCCGGGTCGAAGAGCTCGCCCTCACCGCCGGACCGGCGTCCCGCCAGTTCCTGCTCGAGAAGGGCCAGGGCCCGATCCAGCCGCCGTGCGGCCTGGTCGAGGGCGGTTTCGTCCTGGGTCATGAGGGACTCCGGAGGTTGCCTTTCCTCTATAGCGCCATCCGCCGCGCCGCCGGAACACTTACCTTTCTTGACCCTTCCGGCCCCCTGTGCGAGGCCCAAGCCTCCTTCCGCCGACAACCGGATTCCCGCCATGCCTGTCTCGCCCGTGAAAATGGCCGACGCCATCCGCGTCCTCTCGATGGATGCGGTGCACAGGGCCAAGTCCGGCCACCAGGGCATGCCGATGGGTATGGCTGATGTCGCCACGGTGTTGTGGACGAAGTTTCTGAAGTTCGACGCCTCCCGGCCCGACTGGGCTGACCGCGACCGCTTTGTCCTGTCGGCCGGCCACGGCTCCATGCTGATCTACGCCCTGCTGCACCTGACCGGGTTCAAGGCGATGACCATGGACCAGATCCGGAACTTCCGGCAGTGGGGCTCCAACACCCCCGGGCACCCGGAGTTCGGGCACACCCCGGGGGTCGAGACCACCACCGGTCCCCTGGGCCAGGGCATCGCCACAGCCGTGGGCATGGCGATGGCCGAGCGCCATCTGGCCGCCCGGTTCGGCGAGGACCTGGTCGACCACCGCACCTGGGTCATCGCCGGCGACGGCTGCCTCATGGAGGGCGTCAGCCACGAGGCCGCCTCCATCGCGGGCCGCTTCCGGCTGAACCGGCTGACCGTCCTGTTCGACGACAACAACACCACCATCGATGGTGAGGCGACCATCGCCGAGACCGGTGACCAGCTGGCCCGCTTCAAGGCCTATGGCTGGGCGGTCAAGGCGGTGGACGGGCACGACCACGGCAAGATCGCCGCAGCCCTTCGCTGGGCGACCAAGCAGGACCGCCCGACCCTGATCGCCTGTCGCACCCGCATCTCCAAGGGCGCCGGGCCCAAGGAAGGCGACCCCCACAGCCACGGCTACACCCTGTTCGACAGCGAGGTCGCCGAGGCCCGCAAGGCCATGGGCTGGGACCTGCCGCCCTTCGAGCTTCCGGACGACCTGGTGAAGGCCTGGCGCCGGGCGGGCCGGAGGGGTGTGCGCACCCGCAAGTCCTGGCAGGGCCGCCTGTCGGCCTCGCCCAAGGCCGCCGACTTCCAGCGCGCCGTGGCCGGCGAGCTTCCCCCCGGGGCCTTCGAGGCCCTAGACGCCCACATCGCCGCGGCGGCGGACGCCAGGCCCGCGGCGGCCACCCGCCAGCACTCCGGCTCGGCCCTCGACCACCTCTTCCCGGCCATTCCCGAGATGATCGGCGGCTCAGCGGACCTGACCGGATCGAACAACACCTTCGTCAAGGGAACCGCCGCCTTCGACGTCCCGGACTATGCGGGGCGGTACGTCCACTGGGGCGTGCGCGAACACGGCATGGCCGCGGCCATGAACGGGATGGCCCTGCATGGCGGCGTGATCCCCTTCTCGGGCACCTTCCTGGTCTTCTCGGACTATTCGCGGCCCGCCATCCGCCTGGGCGCCCTGATGGGGGCCCGGGTCGTCCACGTGATGACCCATGACTCCATCGGCGTCGGCGAGGACGGCCCCACCCACCAGCCGGTGGAGCACGTGGCCTCGCTGCGGGCCATGCCCAACCTCCTGGTCTTCCGCCCCGCCGACGCGGTGGAGACCGCCGAGTGCTGGAAGCTGGCCGTATCGGCCCGGACCACGCCGTCGGTCATGGCCCTGTCCCGGCAGAAGGTTCCCGCCGTGCGCACGGCCGCTTCGGGTGAGAACCTGTCGGCCCACGGCGCCTACCAGCTGGCCGCCGCCGGGTCGTCCGCCCGGGTCACCCTGTTCGCCTCGGGCACCGAGGTGGCCGTGGCCCTGGCCGCCCGTGACCTGCTCGAGGCCGAGGGCATCGGGACCCGCGTGGTCTCCACCCCCTGCTGGGAGCTCTTCGAGGCCCAGACCGACCGGTACAAGGCCGCCGTCATCGGCGAGACCGAGGTCAGGGCCGCCGTCGAGGCGGGTGTCCGCATGGGCTGGGCCCGCTTCATCGGCGCCGACGGGATCTTTGTCGGCATGAAGGGCTTTGGCGCCTCCGCCCCGGCCGAGCGGCTCTATGAAGCCTTCGCCATCACGCCCCAGGCGGTGGCCGACGCCGTCCGCCAGAAGCTGGGCTGAGCCGTGGCCCCGCCCGCCCGCCTGGGCACGCCCCTGTCGCCCTCCGCCGTCCGGGTCCTGCTGCTGGGCTCGGGTGAACTGGGCAAGGAGGTGGTGATCGAGCTCCAGCGCCTGGGCTGCGAGGTTATCGCCGCGGACCGCTACGCCGACGCCCCGGCCATGCAGGTCGCCCACCGCAGCCACGTCCTGGCCATGACGGATGCCGCCGCCCTGCGCGCCCTGGTGGAGGCCGAGCGGCCTCACCTGATCGTGCCCGAGATCGAGGCCATCGCCACGGATGAACTGGTGCGGATCGAGGCCGAGGGCCTGGCGACCGTCATTCCCACCGCCCGCGCCGCCCAGCTGACCATGAACCGCGAGGGCATCCGCCGGCTGGCCGCCGAGACCCTGGGCCTGCCGACCTCCACCTACGCCTTCGCCAGTTCCGAGGCCGAACTGGCCGAGGCGGCGGCCCGGGTCACGGGGTTTCCCTGCTTCGTGAAGCCGGTGATGAGTTCGTCCGGCAAGGGCCAGTCCTTTGTCGAGGCGCCCGACGGTATCGCCGCCGCCTGGCGTTACGCCCTGGAAGGCGGCCGGGTGGAGCAGCCCCGGGTCATCGTCGAGGGCCGGGTCGACTTCGACTTCGAGATCACCCAGCTGACGGTGCGCAGCCTGGGCGCCGACGGACAGGTCCGGACGGACTTCTGCGCCCCCATCGGGCACCGGCAGGTGAAGGGCGACTATGTGGAAAGCTGGCAGCCCCAGGCCATGTCCTCCGCCGCCCTGGAGCGGTCGCGACAGATCGCCGGGGCGGTGACCGCTGAACTGGGCGGGCTGGGCGTCTTCGGGGTCGAGCTCTTCGTGAAGGGCGACGCCGTCTGGTTCTCCGAGGTCAGCCCCCGCCCGCACGACACCGGCCTCGTCACCCTGGCCACCCAGGTCCAGAGCGAATTCGCCCTACACGCCCGCGCCATACTGGGCCTGCCCGTGGATGTCACCCTGCGCGAGACCGGCGCCAGCGCGGTGATCTACGGCGGCCTGGAAGGGCGGGGCGTGGCCTTCGAGGGCGTCGCGGCGGCCCTGTCCGTCCCCGGCGCGGACCTGCGCCTCTTCGGCAAGCCCGAGGCCTTCGCACGCCGGCGGATGGGGGTGGCCCTGGCCCGCGCCGACGACGTCGAGACCGCCCGCACACGGGCCGTGGAGGCCGCTGGGAAGGTGCGGGTCGTCGGGGGCTGACCGCAGGATTCGGCGGGACCGAGCCTGTCGCTCTCGAAACCGTGATCGTCAGGGTTGACTTCCCCGCCCCGGACCTAAAAAACCGCCGCCAACCAGCGAAGTTAAAGGTTCGGAGACCGATTCATGACTGTGCGTGTCGCCATCAACGGATTCGGCCGGATCGGCCGCAATATCCTGCGCTCCCTGGTCGAGCACGGCCGGACCGACATCGAGGTCGTGGCGATCAACGACCTGGGTCCCGTCGAGACCAACGCCCACCTGTTTCGCTATGACAGCGTCCATGGTCGCTTCGCCGGTGAGGTGAAGGTGGACGGCGACACGATCGACGTCGGCCGCGGCAAGATCAAGGTGACCGCCGTCCGCGATCCCGCCGAACTGCCCCACCGCGAACTGGGCGTCGACATCGCCTTCGAGTGCACGGGCATCTTCACCTCCAAGGACAAGGCCAGCGCCCACCTGACGGCCGGCGCCAAGCGGGTCCTCGTCAGCGCCCCCTGCGACAATGCCGACAAGACCATCGTCTACGGGGTGAACCACGACACCCTGACAGCCGCCGACCTGGTGGTTTCCAACGCCTCTTGCACCACCAACTGCCTCGCCCCGGTGGCCAAGGTCCTCCACGAGCTGGCCGGCATCGAGCGCGGCTACATGACCACCATCCACGCCTATACGGGCGACCAGCCGACGCTGGACACCATGCACAAGGACCTCTATCGCGCCCGCGCCGCGGCCATGTCCATGATCCCCACCTCCACCGGCGCGGCCAAGGCCCTGGGCCTGGTCATCCCCGAATTGCAGGGCAAGCTGGACGGCTCGTCCATCCGGGTGCCGACCCCGAACGTCTCGGTCGTGGACCTGGTCTGGACCCCGGGCCGCACCCTGACCGTCAAGGAAATCAACGACGCCCTGCGCGCCGCCGCCGAAGGCCCCCTGAAGGGCGTGCTCGCGGTGACCGACGAGGCCCTGGTCTCCACCGACTTCAACCATGTGGCGGCCTCCTCGACGGTCGACCTGGCCCAGACCCAGGTGATCGACGGCGGCCTCGGCCGGATCCTGTCCTGGTACGACAACGAGTGGGGCTTCTCCACGCGGATGGCCGACACCGCCGCCGCCATGGCCCGCCTGATCTGAGCCCATGGCCTTCCAGACCCTCGACGACGTTTCCCTGGCCGGCGTCAGGGCCCTGGTCAGGGTGGACTTCAACGTCCCCATGGCGGACGGCGCGGTCACCGACGACACCCGCCTGAGGGCGGCCGTGCCGACCATCGAGAGGCTGCGCGCCGGCGGGGCCAAGGTGATCCTGCTGGCCCACTTCGACCGGCCCAAGGGCAAGTGGGTGCCGGAGATGAGCCTGGCGCCCATCGCCCCCGCCCTGTCGGCGGTTCTGGGGCGTCCTGTGACCTTCGTTGCGGACTGCGCCGGCAAGGACGTGGCGGCCGCCGTCGCCGCCATGGCGCCTGGCGACGTCCTCCTCCTGGAGAATGTCCGCTTCTATCCGGGCGAGGAGGCCAATGATCCGGCCTTCGCCCGCGCCCTGGCCGCCAATGGCGACCTCTATGTCAACGACGCCTTCTCGGCCGCCCACAGGGCGCACGCCTCCACCGAGGGCCTGGCCCACCTCCTGCCCGCCTGCGCCGGCGAGCAGATGCGGCTGGAGCTGAACGCCCTGGACCGCGCCCTGGGCCGGCCCGAGCGCCCGGTGATGGGCATTGTCGGCGGCTCCAAGGTCTCGACCAAGCTGGACCTCCTCTCCAACCTGGTGACCCGGCTGGACAAGCTGGCCATCGGCGGGGGCATGGCCAACACCTTCCTCTACGCCCAGGGGCATGAGGTCGGCGCCTCCTACTGCGAGAAGGACCTGGCGGACACGGCGCGCGAGATCATCCGCCTGGCCGGCCAGCACAACTGCAAGCTCTTTCTGCCCATCGACATCGTCGTGGCCGAGAAGCTGGCCCCCGGCGCCCCGGCGCGGGTGCGCGAGCTGGGCGCCATGGACGACGAAGAGCGGATACTCGACGCCGGTCCCAAGACGGTGGAGCGCCTGCGCCGGGCCATGGCCAACTCAAAGACCCTGATCTGGAACGGCCCGCTCGGCGTCTTCGAGATGCCGCCCTTCGACCGCGGCACGGTGGAGGCGGCCCGCGCCGCCGCCGACCTGGTCAAGGCCGGCAAGCTCGTCGCTGTGGCGGGCGGGGGCGATACCGTCGCGGCCCTGCACCACGCCGGCTGCGCCGAAGGCTTCACCTTTGTCTCGACCGCCGGGGGCGCCTTCCTGGAATGGATGGAAGGCAAGACCCTGCCCGGCGTCGCCGCCCTGACGAAACAGACCCAACGCTAACGGAGACGGCACATGGCCCGGATCACCCTGCGACAGCTCCTCGACCACGCCGCCGAGCACGGCTACGGCGTCCCGGCCTTCAACATCAACAACATGGAGCAGGGGCTGGCCATCCTGGAGGCGGCCGAGGCGACGGACTCGCCGGTCATCATCCAGGCCAGCCGCGGCGCCCGCGCCTACGCCAATGACATCGTCCTGAAGCACCTGATCGACGCCCTGGCCGAGATGTACCCGCACATCCCGATCTGCATGCACCAGGACCACGGGAACAACGAGGCGACCTGCGCCACCGCCATCCAGTACGGCTTCACCTCGGTGATGATGGACGGCTCACTGATGGCCGACGGCAAGACCCCCGCCGACTACGACTACAACGTCCGCGTCACCCGCAACGTGGTGGACATGGCCCACTGGGTCGGCGCCTCGGTGGAGGGCGAGCTCGGCGTGCTGGGCAGCCTTGAGACCGGCATGGGCGAGAAGGAGGACGGCCACGGCTTCGAGGGCAAGCTCGACCATGACCAGCTGCTGACCGATCCCGACCAGGCCGTGGCCTTCGTAAAGGCCACCCAGGTCGACGCCCTGGCCATCGCCATGGGCACCAGCCACGGCGCCTACAAGTTCACCCGCAAGCCCGACGGCGACGTCCTGGCCATGCACGTGATCGAGGAGATCCACCGCCGCCTGCCCAACACCCACCTGGTCATGCACGGCTCGTCCAGCGTGCCTCAGGAGCTTCAGGACATCATCAACCAGTACGGCGGCGAGATGCCCCAGACCTGGGGCGTGCCGGTCGAGGAGATCCAGCGCGGCATCAAGAACGGCGTGCGGAAAATCAACATCGACACCGACAACCGGATGGCCATGACCGGCGCCATCCGCAAGGTCTTCGCCGAGAACCCGGGCGAGTTCGACCCGCGCAAGTACCTCAAGCCCGCCATGGAGGCGATGCGCGACGTCTGTCGCCAGCGGTTCGAGGAGTTCGGGACCGCCGGCCACGCCTCGAAGATCAGGCCGGTTCCCCTCTCCGAGATGGCGAAGCGCTACGCTTCCGGCTCGCTGTCGCCGAAGGCGGGCTGAGGGGCCCCGCCAGCCTCCGGGTCCTGTCCGCCAGGTAGTAGAGGGCCGACCGGCTCGGCATAAAGAAGTAGCCTCCGCCCCGCACGGTCACGAAGTCGGGTATGCCCCGGATCCGCCGGACCGTGCGCCCGTCGGGCAGGGACAGGTCCTGCAGCTTGCCATCGGAGTCCACTGCGGGATCCGCCTCCCCGGTCAGGCCGTGGAAGGACGGTTCGCCGAGCCAGCTCTGCTGGATGAACTCGAACTGGCGCTCAAGGTCGGTGCAGGCGGCGAGGAAGATCAGGCCCTCTGTCGGGTTCGCGCCCGCCGGCGCGGGCTCAAGATAGGCCCGTCCCCGGCGCAGGATCCGGTGGCTGCTGACATGGTTTGGCGCCTTGAGGTTGTCAGACATCAGGCTGTCCCGGGGATTCGAGCGGCGGACATGCGAACCCAGCGGGCAGGCAAAGCCCCTTGGATCCAGTGTGGCGTAACCAAAGTCATTTGTAGGATTGGGCCGGTGGGGGCTGGCGTCCGGGTACAGGACCACCGGTGATCCGTCCTTCCAGCGCCCGATCATCCTGGCGCCGACCCAGTGCGGATCGACCCCCGCCATGCCGGGAGTCAGGGCCAGCTGAGCCGCCGTCCGCGCCGTATAGTCCTGGAAGCCTGCGACATCCTGCTCCAGCTGCCGCACCACGAGGAAGGTCCCGTTACGGCCGAAATCGTGATCGGCCCCGGCGCCCGACTCCAGGCCGAAGGCCGGATAGCGCCTGAAGCGGGAGTTCGACACCGCCGGCAGGATGTCCAGGGGGTCCAGTTCGGCAGGCAGGGCGCAGGTCGGAACCCGCCCGTCCCGGTTGTGCGGATAGCCCAGAAGGATCTCGCCGGGCTCCACCTGGTCTCCGGCAAGGCCGGGATCACCCCGCAGTCCCCTGATGGCCGGATTAGAGATCCCGTCAGCGAACCCGAAGGGTTCGGCGCGCAGGCCGCCTGGCAAGACCGGACGCGCGGGGGAGGACAGCGTCTTTCTGAGGGTCAGACCAAAATCGGCGGCCTGCGCGCCGATGGCGGCGCTGCAGTCTCCCGGAGTCATTCCGTAGACCAGCAGCACCGCGTCGACCCCGGCTGAGTCGGGCGGAAGGCCCGTCCAGGCGGAGTCAGACCAGGACCAGTTCGCAGGGGCGGAGGGCCCCGCATCGCGGAGGACCCGCTCGCGGCTGCTCATCCCCTGGTAGAAGGGCGCCAGGAGGCCGGCGAGGCCGACGCCGGTATCCGGCCCCGGAAGTCCGAGCTTGACCAGGCCGGAGGCTGTGAAGCCCACAAACCCCACCTCCCCGGGTCGGTCGGGGAAGGGTCCCTCCTCCTGGTGAAACACCCGCGCCCAGAGTCTCTGGTTCCAGCGATGGGGATCGGGATCTGCGTTCCCGAAGGCGACGGTACGTGACAGGTGGGCCGTCCAGCCCGCAAGGTCGGCTCCGGGTGGGATGTGGATCAGGCCGCAGGCCATGGCCGGCAAAGAGCCGAGACCCCGGAGGATCAGGGTTTGCACCTCGTCTGTCTGGATCTCAAGCTCGGGCCGCTTCACCGAGGCCAGCATGTCCAGCCAGTCCTGCGCCTCGGTGGCGTTGGCCGCTCGCATCAGGCCGTCGTGGATCAGGGCGTTGCGCCGGATGTTCTCAAGCGTCACCCCAGGATAGGCGGAGTACCAGAAGTTTGTCCGCCGGAGGGACCGTTTGGCGAAGCGCTTGAAGGCGTCGGAGTCCGATGCCCCGCCCAGAAACATCAGGGTCGCCGTGGGGACGCCGCGACTGTGCCCCCAGGCTGCGTTCAGTCCGAGGGAGGCGAGGGCTGTGAAGTCCTCCAGATAGCTAAGCCAGGACCCGTCATAGTTTGACATGAACAACAGGGCGTCCGTCCCCGGCGGCTTCACCCAGCGGGCGAAATGGATGGTGCCCATCCGCGCCAGGTTTCCCTGTCGGAAGCTGAAGAGGGCCAGAAGCCGGATCACCCACATGCCGAGCGCCAGGGTGTATCTCCGGAAGGGGCCGGGCTTCAGCCGGGTGACGGAGATCATGTGGTTCTGTGCATAGCCCTCCGGGTTTTCGAAGGCCTCCACGTTTGCAACCGCCTCCGGCGACGGCGGGCTCGGATCCGCTCTGTCCGCAGCCTCATGTGCGAGCAAAAGGGCGACGAACAGACCCACGGCCGCCAGGAGGGCGAGGATGTAGGCCGCCAGCACCCAGACCAGACTTGTGAAGACGATCTCGACGATCCCGCCGAGATCGTCGGCGACGCCCCCTGGCCCCAGGTAGATCCGCACCATGGCGGTCACGGCTACAGCGAGGGCGAGGACGACCGCCAGGACCGCGCCGCGGTTCCGGTCCTTCAGCACCTGCCCCAGGACGGTCACCAGCGGCGGGTTCTCGCTTCCGGGCGGAGAGGTGAAGTCGGTGAAGGCCAGTCTTGGACCGAGGGGACGCAAGAGAAAGTCACGGAACGCCGCGCCCTTAAGAACAAGCGCCGCCAGCCTCGGGTCCTTGGCGGACGCCTTCACCAAGTCGGGATCCCTCCGGATCAGCCGTCGGACCGTATCGAGCGTCTGGACGGCGTCGGGCGGTCCGCCTGCGGGCCGAACCGAGTCCCGGCCCTCAGGCGCCCCGTGGGCGTTGAGGTGGTCCAGCACCTCTCGGACATAATCGGCCAGGTCCTTCTGGCGGCGGATGTCGCCGGCCGGCACTCCGATCGCACCGGGATACTGCAGGCCGGTCGCTCCCCAGGGCGTGCAACGGATGTCCAGCACATGGGCCTTCAGGAAGCGGGCGAGATCGTCGGTAGTGCGGAGCTTCGGATCGACAATCTGGAACAGGCCGAGCCAGTCCTCCAGGCAGGCGGCGGTGCGGTCTATGGCGGTGGGTCCCTCGCCATCGACGTTCAGTTCGCCCACGAGCCAGGGCTGCGGCGTCGCCTCGAAACCGAGGTCAAGCACGCTGAAGGCGGCGAAGTGAACGACGCCGGTCCGGTCCATATCACGGCCGCCACCCTGGACTCTGAGAGCTTCGAGCCCCTTTGCGAGCGCCTTAGCGTTGGCTCCGGCCGGCAGGGGCGCTGCGATCACCAGAAGGCTCTGTCCGGCGACCGGGCCGTCCGGACGCCATGTCATCTCCTTATGGCGGGGGAAGGGTCCCACCGAGCGAACCTTGCCGGCGTCCCCCGGCGCCGGGGCCAGATCTTCCCGGGAGAACAAGGCGACCGCGATCTCCAGCATGACGGCCTTGGCGAGGTGAATCCCCACGCACTTATGAACCCCCGCCCCAAACATCAGTTCGGCGGCCTGCTTCTCGGCGGTCGGGCGGTCGGGATTGAAGGCGCCCGGCCATTTGAAGCGTCGTCCGTCCTGTAGGGCGGACGCCGTCGAGACCATCAGAAGGTCGCCCTGTCGCACCCGACTTGCGCGCAGGGTTCCCGGGGCGATGACGGCGTCCCTTCCCGCCAGCCGGAACTGCCCCGGGTAGAGCGTGGGGGAGAGGCGAGCCGCCTCCATCAGGATGTCGAGGAGCTGTTTCCTGGCCGCCGGGTCTCCGGCCGGGCCAGCCCCCCGGATCTGAGCGGCCAGTCGCCGGGCCCTGTCCCACCAGAGTGGGCGCGCCAGAAGGAGCTCAATGATCGCGGTCATCCCGATGGTGGTGGTCGGTATCATCCCCGCAGCATTCCCTGTGAGGAAGGCGACGATCTCCGGACGGGTGATCCGGCCCGCAGCCTCCTGGGCGAGCAGACGGGTTACGAGGGTGTCCCGAGAGGGGCGACGCTCCCCCACTTCAAGACTGCGCCTGACCATGCCCCGGAACAGGCTGGCGGCCTGGACGGCCTGCTCGCGGGTCTCGGGCGCCCCGAAGGGATCAGAAAAGAGCAGGCGGGACATGCCTATGGTCCAGTCCGCCAGGCCGTCCGGATCGGGCGCCTCGAAACCGAAGTACTCGATGCAGACCTCGGCCGCAGTCCGGCGGATCAGGTCCGCCACGACATCCATCCGACCCTGCGACTGGTCGACCAGCGCGTTGGCCACCTCCGCCGCATGCGTGGCCACGCGGTCCCGGTCCTGGGGATTGGCGAGTTCGCCGACAACATCGTCGAGGAGTTTGCGCGCGGGCGCGTGTGCGGCGCCGTTCAGCCCGAGAACGAAATCAGCCCCCTCTCCCAGGTCGCGCATTTCCGCGCCATACACCGTCGGGAAAGTATCTGCGGCCGCCAGGACCGCCTGGACATCGCTATACCGGGTGACCAGGCGGATCGGTAATGGCCAGATCCGGAGGTTTGGAGCCAGGAGCCGGATCACGCTGAGGCCGGCGCCCGTGATGGCCTTCGTCAATCCTCCCAGTCCCAACCCGATGCCTGCAGACGCGGTCTCGGGGTCCAGTCGGAAGGGGGGAGGGCGCTTCCAGGGATCCTTCGCCTCTTCGGCCTCCGCATCCCTGATCTTTGCATAGTACTTCTGCGTGATGGCCTTGCGGAACCTGCCCAGGGGATCGGTGAGGAGAAAGCGGACAAGCCCCCAGGCGAGGAGAATTCCCAAGGCGCCCAGAAAGAGTGGGGAGGGATTGGGCCAGACTGAAAGGAAGAGGCCGCAGACCGCGGCGATCGCCAGGAGTCCAAGGCCGACGACGATCGCCCATACGACGACCAGAAGCAGCGTCTCTCTTAGCCTGCCCACCCACATGCTCAGCCTCCCACCCGGCGCGGCGTCATGATGGATCCGGCGAATGCAGGCCGGACCCTCAGGCGTCTCCGGGATTCTTGTTGTCCAGGGCCTGCTGAAGGCCCTCTCTGAAGAAAATGTTCCAGCGGCTGTCGACGAACGGCAGCCAGTCAATACTGTTGTGATCAAAACCCGGACACGCTTGGTCCATGGTTCGCCGGGCTTCCACGGCCGTAGAGGCATCGCCGCTCCGCGCCAGGGCGTTGATCTTGACCACGTGGGCCAGCCAGTAGGCGGGGCGCCGGATCAGGGATTGGTCGGACAGGTCGATGGCCTCGTCCCAGCGGCCCATCATGCAGTGGGCGGTCGCCAGTTCGCCCAGGGTGTGAAAGACGAAGGGATCGGTTGGGCTGAGGCGCAGAGCCGTCCGCAGGCTTAACAGCGCGTCCTCTGGCCGCCCGGCCAGGTTGAGAGACGAGCCGCGCATGGCGTGGCCCAGGGGCAGGCTGGGATTGAGCTCGATCGCCCGCTCGCAGAGCATCTGAGCGCGTGCAGTATTCCTGATCAGCAACTCGTGCGCGCCGAGGATGGCGTAGGCGCGGCCGTCCTCGGGATCCGCGCGCATGGCGTCGCGAGCCAGTTTCGACCAGGCCTTCATGTCGCGAGGCTTCGCCCTTTCCGCCCAGTTGCTCCAGCCGATCCTCCAGGCCGCCTGGATGAGCACCTCCGGATTTTCGGGCTCCAGCCTCAGGGCCTCTTCGACAAGGTCCTGCGCGATCCCGGCGTCCCGCCGGGTCATCTGGTTCAGATGCCAGCGGCTCTTCCAGATCAGGGTGTTCACATCCCGGCTGGTCGCTGGCCGCGCCGCGGCCCTGGACTGCTCGGCATGATCGATCTGCGCCGACAGAATTGCGGTCAGGTCCTCGAGCAGCGGAGACAGGCTCTCATTGGCCAAGCTTCTGGGCAGATCGAAGCGCTTCGACCAGATGACCTTGCCGGTCTCAGTATCGACCGCCGAGACTGCAAGCTGGAAGTCCTCCCCGGCGGCGCGGAGCCGACCCTCGATCAGGTACCTGGCGCCGAGGCCCTGTCCAACCGCCTTGGCGTCCTGGATCTCAGGGCCGAAATGGAAGCTGGAGGATCGGGCGATCACGGGCAGCCAGCGTAGCCGGCAGAGCTGGTCGATCAGGTCTTCGCTGATTCCCTCTGCAGCGAAGTCCAGGGCGTCGTCGTCGGTCTGGTTGAGGAACCGCAGCACCGCCACCGCCGGACGACCATCGAACCCTGGCGCCGGCTGACTGAGGTCCAGGACATGGCTTGGCAGGGGAGTGAAGAGGGGCGGCGGCCCAGCCCCCCATCCCTCGGACCCTTTTGAGAGTCGCGCCCGCTCCTCCCGAAGCCAGTCTTCGAAGCCCTCTTCTCCGGGAATGTCCAGGCCCTCAAGGAACTCGGCGACGCCTAAGGGCTCCCGTGGGTCGTTCTCGTTGGCGGCGCCCGGCACCAGGATGTCGAAGGCGATCTTCCGCAGGTTGAGGCGCACCCGTGAGCCCTCGGTGAACAGCAGGGGCTCGGGCTCGTCTGCGAGGAGCTTGCGCAGGTTTGAAAGCTCCCGTCGCAGGCTGGTCTGAGCCTGTGTCGACTCCCGCGAACCCCACAGCTTGTCCTGCAGGAATTGGCGCGCGCGTTCGCCGTCCCGGCCTGTGGCCAGGAGGGCGATGAGCCCGACCGCCTTCCTGCTGGCGACTTCCACTCGGTGTCCGTTCATGCCCTGGAGGCGGAAGGCCCCCATCAGTCGAATGGAGTAAAATCCGGATCGCCCCGTCATTCAAATCACCCCGGGGCGTCGCACTTGCGACGCCTGACCCCAGTTTCACGCCTTCTTCACGTCGGGAGCCCCCTCCCGGTCTTCAAACCCGAGCTTTCCCCTCGGAAACTTCCAATGATCACCGGAGATTCCACCGATATACACCGGTCGAAACCATCCTTCGTCGGGCCGCCAGCCCTGAACCCGCGATTCACGACATTTTCACGATGATTTCACGCACTTTCAGTCGATCGGGGCCCCGCGCATCTCCCGGATGAAGAGACCTCCCACCACCAGGGTGACCGCCGCGATGATGATCGGGTACCAGAGGCCCCTGTAAATGTCCCCCGACGCCGCCACCATGGCGAAGGCTGTGGCGGGCAGAAAGCCGCCGAACCAGCCGTTGCCGATGTGATAGGGCAGAGACATGGAAGTATACCGTATCCGGGCCGGGAACATCTCCACCAGGGCGGCCGCGATCGGTCCATAGACCATGGTCACGTAAAGGACGAGCAGGGTGAGCAGGCCCACGACAAGGGGCTTGTTGATCTGGGCTGGGTCGGCCTTGGCCGGGTAACCAGCCTCTGAGAGGGTCGCCCCCAGAGTCTTTGTCCAGGCGGCGCGGGCGTCGGCGAGATCCTCGCGGGATTGGTTGCGGCCATCGACCGAGGCGATCTCGGCCTGACCGATCCGCACCCGGGCCAGGGTTCCCGCCGGCGCCGCCTCGTTCCGGTAGCTTACGCCGGCGCTCGCAAGGGCCGACTTGGCGATGTCGCAGGAAGAGGCGAAGGCGCTCTTGCCGATGGGATCGAACTGAAGCGCACAGTCGGCGGGATCGGCGATCACCGTCACCGGCGCCGAGGCGGTCGCCGCCGCAAGGGCGGGATTCGCCGCCGTGGTCAGGGCCTTGAAGATCGGGAAGAAGGTGAGCGCCGCCAGAAGGCAGCCCGCAAGGATGATGGGCTTGCGGCCGATCTTGTCCGACAGCCAGCCGAAGACGACGAAGAAGGGCGTGCCGATCAAGAGGGCCGTCGCCACAAGCGCGTTGGTGGTCAGCCCGTCGACCTTGAGCGTCTTCTCCAGGAAGAAGAGGGCGTAGAACTGGCCCGTGTACCAGACCACCGCCTGTCCGGCGGTCAACCCCACCAGGGCCAGCACGACGAGCTTCAGGTTCGCACGGTCGGCAAAGGCCTCGGTCAGGGGCCTCTTCGAGGTCCGGCCTTCGTCGACCATCTTCTGGAAGACCGGGCTCTCATTCAGCTTCAGCCGGATCCACATGGACACGGCCAGCAGGACGGCGGAGACGAGGAAGGGGATCCGCCAACCCCAGGCCTTGAAGGCGTCCTCGCCCACCTGGGTCCGGACCAGGATGATGACCACCAGCGACAGGAAGAGGCCGAGCGTCGCTGTGGTCTGGATCCAGCTTGTGTAGAGTCCGCGTTTGCCCTCCGGCGCATGCTCAGCCACATAGATGGCCGCCCCTCCGTACTCCCCGCCCATGGCGAGACCCTGCACAAGGCGGAGCCCGACCAGGATGATCGGCGCGGCCACCCCAATCTGACTGTAGTCCGGAAGGAGCCCCACCGCGAAGGTCGACAGGCCCATCAGGAGCATGGTGACCAGGAAGGTGTTCTTTCGGCCCCAGAGGTCGCCAAGCCGACCGAAGACGATGGCCCCGAAGGGCCTGACCGCGAAGCCCGCCGCAAACGCCATCAGGGCCAGGATGAAGCCTGTGGTCTCGTTCACGCCGGAGAAAAAGTGAAGGCTGATGAAGGCGGTCAGCGAGCCGTAGAGATAGAAGTCGTACCATTCGAAGACCGTGCCGGCCGAGGCCGCACCCACGATCATCCGGTCATTCTGAGCCTTCTGCGCCATGATCCCCTCCCCAGGTCAAAGCTCTGCGGTGGAGGATAGGCCCCGTTTGCGCTTCAAATCCAGAGCCCGATCCGTCGCCTGGGCCGGCCCTTCAGCCGACCCAGGACCGCAAGGATCAAAGATCAGAAAACTTCTTCCCCTCGGCCACCAGCTTCTCGAGCAGGGCGGCGGGCTTGAAGTCGTCGCCCATCTTGGCCTGGAATTCCTTCATCTTCTCCAGGACCTTGGCCGGGCCGATCTGGTCGCCGTACCACATCGGGCCGCCGCGATAGACGGGCCAGCCGTAGCCATTCTGCCAGACCACGTCGATGTCCGAGGACCGGATGGCCTTGCCTTCCTCGAGGATCTTCACGCCCTCGTTGATCATCGGGTAGATGCAGCGCTCGAGGATCTCCTCGTCGCTCACCGTCCGCGGGTTGGAGCCGGTCTTGACGATGAAGTCATTGATGATCTTTTCGGTCACCGGGCTGGGCTTGGCGTTGCGGTTCTCGTCGTAGTCGTAATAGCCCGCACCGGTCTTCTGGCCGCGGCGGTCCATCTCGCACAGGACATCACGGATCGACTCGCCCTTCGAGCGCTCCTTGACCCAGCCGATGTCCAGGCCGGCCAGGTCGCTCATGGCGAAGGGACCCATGGGGAAGCCGAAGTCATAGAGCACCCGGTCGACATCCCAGGGCATGGCGCCTTCCATGACCAGCTTCTGGGCCTCGCGCTGGCGCTGGGCCAGGATGCGGTTGCCGACAAAGCCGGGGCAGACGCCGACCAGGGCGGCGATCTTGCCGATCTGCTTGGCCAGCTTCATCGAGGTGGCGATCACCGACTTGGAGGTGTGGTCGGCGCGGACGATCTCCAGGAGCTTCATCACGTTGGCGGGCGAGAAGAAGTGCAGGCCGATCACCGCCTCGGGGCGCTGGGTCACCGAGGCGATCTCGTCGATGTTCAGGCCCGAGGTGTTGGTGGCCAGGATGGCGCCCGGCTTGCAGATGGCGTCCAGCTTGGTGAAGATGTCCTTCTTCACGTCCATGCGCTCGAACACCGCCTCGATCACCAGGTCGACCGGGGCCAGGTCGTTCATGTCCAGCGAGCCCGTGATCAGGGCCATGCGCTCCTCGACCTGGGCGGCGGTGATGCCGCCGCGCGAGGCGGTGCGCTCATAGTTGCCGCGGATGACCTTCAGGCCGCGCTCCATGGCTTCCTTCTGGACCTCGACGATGGTGACCGCGATGCCGACATTGGCGAAGTTCATGGCGATGCCGCCGCCCATGGTGCCGGCGCCGATGATGCCCACCGACTTCACCGGGATCAGGGGGGTGTCGTCCGGAACGTCCGGGATCTTCTGGGCCTGGCGCTCGGCGAAGAAGGAATAGCGCTGGGCGGCCGACTGCGAGCCGGTGACCAGCTCGCCGAACAGCTTGCGTTCGACGGCCAGGCCTTCGTCGAAGGGCAGGTTCACCGCCGCCTCGATGCAGCGGATGTTGTACTCGGGCGCCAGGAAGCCGCGGAACTTGCGGGCGTTGGCCTTGCGGAAGGCCTCGAAGATCTCGGGCTTGCCTCGGGCGGCCTCGACCTTGGCGTTGTTGTCGCGCACCCGCACCAGGGGCTTGTTCTCGGCCACGCAGCGACGGGCAAAGGCGACGGCGGCCTCGCGCAGCTTGCCTTCCTCGGCCAGCTCGTCGACCAGGCCCATCTCCAGGGCTTCCTTGGCGGGGGCGTGGCGGCCCGAAGTCATCATCTCGAGGGCCTTCTCGGGCCCGGCCACCCGGGGCAGGCGCTGGGTGCCGCCGGCGCCCGGCAGGAGGCCGAGGTTCACCTCAGGCAGGCCCAGCCGGGCCGAGGGAACGGCGACGCGATAGTGGGCCACCAGGGCGACCTCCAGCCCGCCGCCGAGGGCGGTGCCGTGGATGGCGGCGATCACCGGCTTGGGCGCGTTCTCCATCATCTCCTGGACGTCGAACAGGGACGGCCCGCGCGAGGCGCCGCCGAACTCGGTGATGTCGGCGCCGGCGATGAAGGTGCGGCCTTCGCAGATCAGCACGATGGCCTTGGCGGCCGGGTCGGCGGTCGCGGCCTTGAAGCCCTCGAACAGGCCCTCGCGCACATTGGCCGACAGCGCGTTCACGGGCGGCGAGTTCAGGGTGATGACGGCGACGTCGCCGTCCATGGAAAGGTCGGTCACCGGATTGATGGCGGTCATGGCGTTCCCTCGGTCTACTGTTCCCGGACCGGCTGTTCAGAGGAGCGGTTCCGGAGGCGAATTCCCTCGGCGGTGTATACGCGGTGTTTCAGGGGGGCGAGTCAAAACTGAGAGGGTGCGGGAGCGGTCTGACCCTCCCGGCCGTCCTGTCCGGGTCCGCCAACACGCCGTGGAGACCGGGCCCGGCCCAGGACCCCCAAGGGCCGTCAGGCCCGGCCCAGGACTCCCACGGGCCGTCAGGCCCGGCCCAGCACTTTCGACCTCAGCCTGCGCATGCCGCCCAGCCAGCGATCGTAGTCCGCCGTCTTGCGCTGCATGTAGGTGCGGACAATCTCGTGGGGCAGGATCAGGAAGCTCTCGGCCTCCAGCCCCTTCACCACCGCTTCGGCCACCTCGTCAGGCGACAGGACGCCATCGAGGTTCTGGGGCTGCTCCTGCCCGCCGCCGGCGCGCAGCATGGCCGTATCCACGCCCTGGGGGCAGAGGACCGAGACCTTGATCCCCAGGTCGCCCTGGGCGATGGCCAGGCTCTCGGCGAAGCCGATGGCCGCGTGCTTGGTGGTCGAGTAGACGGCGCTGCCGATCTGCGACAAGAGGCCCGCCGCCGAGACCGTGTTGAGGATGTAGCCCTCGCCCCGGGCGATCATGCCGGGCAGGGCGGCGCGGGCGCCGTAGACATGGGCCATGACGTTGACCCCCCAGGCCCGGGCCCAGACCGCATCCGCCGCCGAGGCGGCGTTGTCGGGGTCCGGCTCACCGCCGCCGACGCCGGCGTTCTGGCAGAGGAGGTCGATCCGCCCGTGCGCCGCCTCCACCGCCCGGACCATGGCGTCCACGGCCGACGGGTTGGAGACGTCCACGCCATAGGACGAGCCGCCGATCTCGGCCGCCACCTTCGCAGCGCCCTCGGCGTTGAGGTCGACGACGGCCACATGGGCTGCGCCCTCCCGGGCGAAGCGCCGGCAGAGGGCTGCGCCGATGCCGTCGGCGCCGCCGGTGACGATGATGATCTTTCCCTGAACCTTCATGGGGGACTCCTAGTCGTAGGCCATCAGGATTTCGTCGAGCGCCCGCTCAAGGTCGATGACGGTCGAGCACTGGGTGAGAAGCGTACAGAAGGGGCGGTATTCCAGCAGGCAGCTGTCTCCGGAGCCCCAGTTCGTCGCCGGCTCCGGGCACAGCCAGACCAGGCGCTTGGCCTGGTCGGCGATCTGCTTGAAGACGTCCAGGCGCGGGTTCGAATAGTTGGAGCGCCCGTCGCCGAGGACCAGCACGGTGGTCCGGCGGTCGATCACCTCGCCGAAGTCCCGGTCCAGCTCCAGGAAGGCCGCGCCGTAGTCGGTGCCCCCAGAGCCCACCTCGTCGACGATCGCCCGCATGGCGGTCTCGAAGGGCAGGGTCTCCAAGGGCCGGCTGACATCGGCCAGGTGGGCCGAGAAGGCGAAGGTCTCCAGATCGGTGACCTTTTCCTTCAGGGCGTGCAGGAAGAGGAGCAGGAAGCGGACATACTGGGCCACCGAGCCCGAGACGTCGCAGACCGCGACGATCTTGGGCCGGTCCTTGCGCTTGATCTTCCAGATGATGTCGAAGGGCACGCCGTCGTGGCCGGCGTTGGCGCGCAGGGTCCGGCGCACGTCCAGCCGGCCCCGGTCCCGGACCTTGCGGCGGCGGGCGTGGCGGACGGCGAGGCGCTTGGCCATGCGCTCGACCAGGGCCCGCATGCGCTCGGTGTCGCTGCGCCCCAGGGCCCCAAAGCTGCGCTCGGCCAGGATCTCGTTCATGAAGGCGTCCTGCGCCGACTTCCCGTAGATCTCGAACCGGGCCTCGACGAAGGCGCGGGCCTGTTTCTGCAGGGCCGAGCGGGTCCCGATCAGCCCCTCGGCCTCCGCCTCGCCCTCGGGGGTGCGCCGGGAGAGGGCTTCCATGAGCCGGGCCTCAAGGGCCTCGACGCCCATGTTCTCCATCATCTTGCGGACGAAATAGCCCGACTGGGTGGCGAAGCGGATCTCGTCCACCCCCGCGGCGGCGCCGGCGCGCTCCAGGGCCATGGCCAGTTGTCCGGGGTTCTCGCCCCGCGCCAGGGCCGACAGGGCCTCCACGGGATCGCCCCCCTCGGCGCCTTCATCCCCTTCGGCGTCACCGGACTGGGGATCCGCGCCGGCCTCGCCCTCCCCGGGGCGCCCGGTATCGGGATCGCCGCCTTCGCCGGGCTTTCCCTCCGACGCGGCGGCCGAGGCCGCTTCACGGCTGAAGTAGAGCTCAAACAGCTGGTCGTGGATGGCCTTTTCCTCGACGGACTTGGCCAGCACCGTCCCCAGGGCGGTTTTCAGGACGCCCCGGTCCGCCCAGCCCACGACATCCACGGTCCGCGCCGCATCCATGGCCTCGGTGGTCGAGACCCCGGCCCCGGCGGAGCGCAGGGCGCGGATGTAGCGGGTGAGGGTCCGCTCCATCAGCGGCCGGCCTTGTCCCCGCCCGCCAGCAGGGCCTCCACCTTGCCGGCCACCTCGGCGATGTCCGACTGGCGCTTGAGGATGACATTGAGGGTCGAGCGCACCAGGGCCGGGTCCAGGGAGTCCGCGTGAAGCAGGATCAGGGTCCGGGCCCAGTCGATGGTCTCACTGATCGACGGCAGCTTGCGGATATTCTCGCCCCGCACCGCCTGGACGAAGTCCACCAGCCGCTCCAGCAGCCGCCCGGTCACCTCGGGCACCCGTGTACGGACGATCTGCGCCTCCAGGTCCGCATCGGGGAAGTCGATGTGCAGGTGCAGGCAGCGGCGCTTCAGGGCGTCGCCCAGCTCGCGGGTGGCGTTGGAGGTCAGGACCACGAGGGGCGGCACCTGGGCGGCGATGGTGCCGATCTCCGGCACGGTCACCTGGTAGTCCGACAGCACCTCCAGCAGAAGGGCCTCGAATTCCTCGTCGGACTTGTCGATCTCGTCGATCAGCAGGACCGAGCCGGTCGACTGCTCCATGGCCTTCAGGAGGGGCCGCGGCTCGAGGAAGTCCCGGGAGAAGAAGATGTCCTGGAAGCCGGTCAGCTTGTGCAGGGCCTCGTCCAGGCTGTCGGCGTCCTCGACCAGGTGGCCGATCTTGTCCTTCAGGATCTGGGTGTAGAGGAGCTGCTTGCCGTACTTCCACTCGTACAGGGCCTTGGACTCGTCCAGGCCCTCGTAGCACTGCATCCGGATCAGGGGCTGTTCCAGGCCCAGGGCGACCGACCGGGCGAGGTCGGTCTTGCCGACCCCGGCGGGGCCCTCGATCAGGACGGGCTTGCGCAGGTGGTGGGCCAGGTAGACCGCCGTGGCGATCTCCGGCGTGGCGATGTAGCCGGTCCCCGCCAACATCTGCGTCACCGCCTCCACAGAGGCCAGGCCCGCCGGCGTCTCCTTCTGCTCCACCCCGTCCGTCATATGGTCTCCCCCGCCCGCTGCACGCGGGTCCTGTTCATGTCCGGTCTGGTGCGAGCATTAGCGGACAGAGCGGTCCAGACCAACCGTGATCCCTTCCTTGCCGGCGAAATTTGAATAAGGTGTATGGAGCGACCGCAGAGTCCGGGGAGGCCCATGAAGCTCTATCACTGCGCCGACGCGCGTTCCCTGCGCCCCCTCTGGGCGCTGGAGGAGCTGGGCGCCGAATATGAGCTGGTCAACATGGCCTTCCCGCCCCGGGCGACCTATCCGGGCTACCTCAACATCAACCCCCTGGGCACGGTCCCGACCTTCGTCGACGGCGACATCACCCTCACCGAGTCCACGGGCATCTGCCATTATCTGGGCGAGAAGTTCGCCCCCACCGACCTGCGGGTCGATCCCTCCGAGCCGGCCTACGGCGAGTACCTGAACTGGATGTACCGGAGCGATGCGACCCTGACCTTTCCCCAGACCATTGTGCTTCGCTACACCCGGCTCGAGCCAAAGGAGCGCCGCCTGCCGCAGGCGGCCGAGGACTACACGGTCTGGTATCTCTCGCGCCTGCGCAGCGTCGAGGCGGCCCTGGAGGACCAGGAGTTCCTCTGCGCCGGCCGTTTCACCATGGCGGACATCGCGGTCCACTACGCCCTCTTCCTGGGCGAGACCCTGGGCCTGGCCGAGCGCTACAAGCCCCGCAGCCGCGACTATCTTGAGCGCCTGAAGGCGCGTCCGGCCTTCCGCCGGGCCCGCGAAAAGCAGGCCGTCCGGGCGGACTGACCGGACGGTATGCCCGTGACAGTAAGGGGCCCCGCCCCGGGAGTGAGACCATGAGCACAGTTGATCCCAAGGACCTCGCCGCATTCGCCGAGCAGGCCGACGCCTGGTTCGCCCAGAACGTTGTCCGCGACCCCGGCTTCATGCTGCCCCTGACCTTCATGGAGGTCGGGACCGACACACAGTTCCACTTCCTGCGCGACTGGCAGAACAAGGTCTGGGAAGCGGGCTACCTGGGCGCGGCCTGGCCGAAGGCCTATGGCGGCGGCGGCCTGCCCCAGGCCTTCCAGAACGCCGCCACCCGGGCCATGCGCAAGCATCATGGCCCCATCATGCTCAACGCCATCGGCCTGAACTGGGCCGGTCCCCTGATCCTGGAGATGGGATCCGAGGCGCAGAAGGCGGCCTACCTGAAGGGCATCCTCTCGGCGGAGGACATCTGGTGCCAGGGCTTTTCGGAGCCGGGCCACGGCTCTGACCTGGGCTCGGCCCAGACCCGGGCGGTGCGCAATGGCGACCACTATGTGGTCAACGGCTCCAAGATCTGGACCACCCTGGGCCGCTACGCCGGGTACATGATCCTCCTGGCCCGGACCGATCCCTCCACCGAACGGAAGTACGACGGCCTCAGCTTCTTCCTCATGCCCATGAAGGCGCCCGGGATCGAGACCGTCCCGATCCGCAAGCTGACCGGCGAGCACGGCTTCACCCAGACCTTCTTCACCGACGCCAGGGCCCCGGCCGATGGCCTGGTCGGACCCGAAGGCGGCGGCTGGAAGGTGGCCATGCGGACCCTGGAGTACGAGCGCGGCGCCCGAGGCGGGCAGGCCGGCGGCTATGTCTCGGTGGGGTCCAACGCCTTCGACGTCTTCGACCTGGCCCAGCGGACGACGCGCGGCGGCCGCCCCGTCCTGGAGGATCCCCTGGTCGCCGACGAGATGGTCGGCTTCCTCATGGAGATCCAGGCCCTGACCCTCAACGGCCAGCGCACCCAGGTGCCCGAGCTGGTGGCCGACCGCCCACAGGGCATCCCCCTGGCCTCCAAGCTCATGGGCACGGAGATGTCCCGGCGCCTCAACGACTTCGCCGTCCGGCTGACGGGCGCCCGGGGCGCCTACTATGTCGACGAGCCCGAGGCTGCGGATAACGGCCTGTGGGCGCGCAACTATCTCAATTCCTTCTCGGCCACGATCGGCGGGGGCACCTCCCAGATCCAGGCCAATATCGTCGGCGAGCATGTGCTCGGCCTGCCGAAGTCATAAGGGGCGGGACGATGAAGGATCTTGGAAGGATCGGGTTTTCCGAGGACCAGGCGACCCTCCTCGAGGTCGCGACGGACTTATGCCAGCGGCGCGCGCCGGTGGCGACCGTGCGTCGCCTGATGGAGGACGAGCTGGGTCACGACCCCGCCGTCTGGACCGAGTTGGGCGACCTGGGCTGGCTGGGCGTGGCCATTCCGGAGGCCTACGGCGGCTCCGGGCTTGGCCTCGCCGAGGTCGTTCCCCTGGTCGAGCAGATGGGGCGGCGGCTGATGGCCGGCCCCTTCGTCTCCACCACCCTCGCCGCCCAGGCCCTGATCACCGGCGGGACCGAGGACCAGAAGCGGGAGACCCTGCCGCGGATCGCCGCCGGCGAGGCGGCGACCCTGGCCCTGGCCGAACTGGACACCGACTGGGAGCTGGACGCCATCGGCTGCACCGCGACGCGACGGCCTGACGGTCGCCTCGCCCTGTCCGGCCGGAAGATCCTGGTCACCGACGCCGCCGAGGCCCGCCGGATCCTCGTCTCGGTCCGCCTGGACGGCGCCCCCGCCCTGGTGCTCCTGACGCCTGAGGACCTGCCCTCCGGCGCCCTTCGCCGGGAGACGGTGATCGACGAGACCCGCAGGTCTTTCGCCCTGGCCCTCGACGGCATCGTCCTGGACGCCGACCGGTTGCTGGACCCGGACCGCGTGGGCGTCGCCCTCGAGCACATCCACCTCGCCGCCAACCTCCTGGCCGCCGCCGACATGGTGGGCGGGACCCAGGCCTGCATTGACTACACCCTGGACTACCTCCGCACCCGCACCCAGTTCGGCAAGGTGATCGGCGCCTACCAGGCGCTGAAGCACCCCATGGTCGACGCCTACACCCGCTATGAGCAGGCCCGGTCGCACCTCTACAGCGCCGCCCACTGCTTCAACGAGCAGGGGACCGGCGAGATCGCCGTGCGTATGGCCAAGGCCGCCGCGGACGTCGCCTACAGCTTCGCCGCCGACCGCTCGATCCAGTTCCACGGGGGCTTCGGCTTCACCTGGGACTGCGACGCCCAGCTCTACCGCCGCCGGGCCATCTGGCATGCGGCCCAGTTCGGCGACGCCGCCTTCCACCGCAAGAAGCTCGCCCGCCTCCTTTTCTGATCCCGGAACCTCCATGACCGACGCCGCGTCCCCGCCCGCCACCCGGGCTGAAGCCCTCGCCATCCTCACGGCGCCCGGCCAGCCTTATGAACTGGCCACCCTTGAGATCGGCGGCTATCCGCGGAAGGTCTTCGCCGCGGCCCCGCCCACCCTGCGGGAGATGTTCGCCGCGGCGGTCTCGGACGCCACCTTCCTGGTCTATGGCGAAGAGCGCCTGACCTTCGCCCAGGTGGCCCGGGACGCCGCAGCCCTGGCCTCCGTCCTCGTCACCCGGTTCGGCGTGGGCAAGGGCGACCGCGTCGCCTTCTCCATGCGCAACTTCCCCGAGTGGGTCATCTCGTACCAGGCGGCCACCTCCATCGGCGCCGTGGCCGTGGCCATGAACGCCCTGTGGCAGTCGGATGAACTGGAATACGGCCTGAAGGATTGCGGGGCCAAGGTCTTCATCGCCGACCAGGAGCGGCTGGATCGTCTGGCTGGCTGCTCGCCGGACCTCAAGGTCCCGGTGATCGCCGTCCGCGCCGACCGGCCGGACGGGGCGGCGCGATACGAGGACCTGCTGGCCGAGGCTGCCGGCGCGAGCCTGCCCGCCGTCGACATCGCCCCCGATGACGACGCCACCATCTTCTACACCTCGGGCTCGACCGGCCATCCCAAGGGGGTGGTCTCCTCGCACCGGAACATCATCTCCGCCCTCTTCTCCTGGGAGCTGGACCTGCGCACGGGCGCCCTGCTCACCGGCATCGAGCCGGCGCCGCCCGCCCGCCAGCCGGTCGCCCTGCTGGGCGTGCCCCTGTTCCACGTCACCGGCGCCAACGCCATCTTCCTGCAGTGCTACCGGGCCCAGCGCGCCATGGTCTGCATGTACAAGTGGGACGCCGAGCTCGCGGCCGAGATCATCGAGCGCGAGAAGGTGACCAGCTTCACCGCCCCGGCGGCCATGACCGGCGACCTGGTCCGCGAGGCCAAGCGGACCTCACGGGATCTCTCCAGCCTGCTCACGGTCGGCGGGGGCGGGGCGCCCCGGGCGCCCGAACAGGTGGCCCAGATCGGCTCATCCTTCGCCCAGGCCATGCCCAACACCGGCTGGGGTATGACCGAGACCAACGCCATCGGCACCGGGATCGGCGGCGAGGAATACCTCAACCGCCCGGCCAGCTCGGGCCGCTGCTCTGCGGTGCTGGAGTTGAAGATCCTGGATGATCAGGGCCGCGCCCTGCCTGCGGGCGAACGGGGCGAGCTGCTCATCCGCGGGACCAGCCTCTTCCGGGGCTACTGGAACCGGGCGGAGCTGAACGCCGAGATCTTCGAGGACGGATGGTTCCGGACCGGCGACGTCGCCTACCTGGACGATGAGGGCTATCTCTTCATCGTCGACCGCATCAAGGACCTCATCATCCGCGGCGGCGAGAACATCGGCTGCGGCCAGGTCGAGGCGGCCCTGCTCAAGCACCCGCACATCCATGAGGCGGCGGTCTACGCTGTGCCGGACGAGCGGCTGGGCGAGGAGGTGGGCGCCACCGTCCATGGTGATCCGGGCCTCGACCCCGACCAGATCCGCGACTTCCTCAAGGACCAGCTCGCCCGGTTCGAGATCCCCCGCTACATCGACATCTCGCCGGAACCCCTGCCGCGCATCGCCTCGGGCAAGATCCTCAAGCGCGGCCTGCGCGACGAAGCCGCCCGCCGCCTCGCCGCCGCCCAGACGCCCTGACTCCTCTCCCCCAGGGGAGGAGGCGGTCAGCGCGCCGGAGGTGGCAAGGGCGGCTCTGGGGGAGCAATGGCTCCGTAATTCCTCCCCCCAGGGGCAGGGGAATCGCATATGCCGCCGCCTCTGACAGGAAACCGACGCTGGTAAGCGTCTGCAGTCCAAGAGGCAGTCACCGATTCCGTTTTGTTCCCGGTTTTTTGATCGAGCGAGTCTTGCGC
>JADBYZ010000018.1 GCA_020402745.1 Phenylobacterium sp. | reverse complement strand
TGTTCCCGGTTTTTTGATCGAGCGAGTCTTGCGCAGCCAAGTCGTTCTATAGGCGGAATCTATATGCGATAGCCCTGCCCCTTGGGGGAGGAACTAATCTGCCCATTGCTCCCCCAAGGGGGAGCTGTCAGCGAAGCTGACAGAGGGGGTCAACGGCCTCTCAACCGCCCCTCTTCGGCTCCCAGCGAAGCCGGGTGAGCAGGCCCTCAGATTCCAGAACCTAACGCCGGTCCACGGACGAGTGGCCGCCGGGCTCGCCGGTCAGGCCTTCCAGCACCGCAGCCTCGTCGTAGGCCACCTCGGTATGGCCATCACGCTCATCCAGCTGCCTGCGGATTTCGGCGTGGGCGGCGGCGTCCAGCTTGTAGCCGAAAAAGCAGGCGCCCGCGAGCATGACGAAGATGATGGGGCCGATGATGAAGGCCAACTCCAGCCCCAGGACCTGCTCGGGGGTATTCGTGGCGCCCGCCTTGGCGTCGTAGCCGACCAGGGCCAGGACGTTGAAGGTGAGGAAGATAGAGAACGCCCCGGCCAGCTTGCTGGTGGCTGCGGTCAAGGCATACAGAAGCCCGATCTGCTCTCGCCCGCCTTCCAGTCGGAGTTCGTCGCCGACATCCGCAGTGATGGCGCGGATCATGACTCCGAAGCCGGCGGCGAGGGCGCCTTCGACGGCCATGGCCGGTACAAAGGCGACAAAGCTGCCCTTGGGCAGGACCAGGAGGAGGGTCAGGCCGATCGAATAGAGGGTGGTCGTCAGCATCAGCGCCCGGTGCTTGCTGATGCGGTTGGCGAGGGCCGCCGTAAGCGGCGCGCCCACGAAGCCGGCGACGATGTAGACCATCAGCAACAGGCTGGCGCCGGTCGGCGAGAAGCCCCGCGTGCTGGTGAAGAAGAACATGTAGAGGGCGGCCATCCAGCCCGGCCCCAGGGTGACGAAGAGGTCCGCCGCCAGGATCCGGAGGACGTTCCCGCGGCTGAACAGCTTGGCGTAGTCGGCCAGAGTGAAGTGGCCGCCGTCGTCCTTACTGACGGTCTCCGGGGTCGGAATCACGACAATCAGGAGGGTGATGGGGATCATGGCGATCACGAACCAGCCGATGGCCTGGATCGGGTTGATGTCCTTGACCCCCGCCTGCTCCAGCAGGATCGGGATGGCCAGCGCCGTCAGTGAACCGATTACGCCCACGGCGGTCAGGACGCCGAAGATCCGGGATCTCTGCTCGTAGCTCTTGGCGAGGACAGCCGCCCAGGCCGAGTGCGAAAGTCCCATGATCGACTGGCCCAGGTACATGGCCAGCAGCCAGATCACCAGGTAGACCATCGTTGCGCCCTCGGGCGCATTGTAGAGCATGTAGACGGCGGCGATCAGCATTGGGGCGCCGGCCACCATCCAGACCCTGTACCGCCCGAACCGGGTTCGCGTGCGGTCCATGCCAAGACCGATGACCGGGTCCAGCTAGATGTCCAGCAGGCGCACCAGTCCGAAGGCGCCGCCGACGACAGCGAGGCTCACGCCGAGCTGGCTCGCGAAGTAGGGGGGCAGCTGGACGCCGACGGAAATCCCGAGCGCCGCGAGCGGCAGACTCACGGCGGCGAAGGCCAGGGCGGCGGAGAGGCTCAAGTTACCGTTCGCCGGCGACCGGCTCACTGTGGACACGCGGACTTCCCCCCCTGCACCGCCCGGTACACCCGGGTCGGAGAAGGTTAGGCCGGGTTCCCCCCGTTAGGGCAAGGGGAAAACTCCGGCCCAACCCGCAAGATCAGCCGCCCTGCATCTTTCGGAAGAACTTCCCGCTCTGCTCGCCGCCGTTCACATAGGCCTGCTGGCCCGTGGGGTCGGTGATGCGGGCGAAGTTGTCGCGGATTTCTTCGACCGAAAGCCCGCCCTCGCCAAGGTAAACGCCCTCGGTCTCATAAATGCGGGCCTGGGCGAAGGCGCCGGCGCCGGCCGTCATCACCACGCCGGTGGGGGCCTCTTCCGAGACCAGGTAGACCACGGCCGGGGTCACGTACTCTGGCTTCAGCTTGGCCAGGACCTCAGCCGGCATCAGATTCTCGGTCATCCGGGTGGCGGCCACCGGGCTGATGGCGTTGACGTGGATGTTGTTCTTCTGGCCCTCGAGCTTCAGCGTGTTCATGAAGCCGATCAGGGCCAGCTTGGCGGCGCCGTAGTTCGACTGGCCGAAGTTGCCATAGAGGCCGGTGGAGGAGGTGGTCACCAGGATCCGGCCGTAGTTCTGGGCCTTCATGATCTCCCAGACCGCCTTGGCCGGCTTCACCGTGCCCATGACGTGGACGTTCATCACGGCCTCGAAGTCGGACATTTCCATCTTCGAGAAGGTCTTGTCCCGAAGGATGCCGGCGTTGGCGACCAGGATGTCGATCCGGCCCCAGGCCTCCATGGCCTGCTTGACCATGTTGGCGACGCCGGCGTCGTCGGTCACCGACCCGCCGTTGGCGATGGCCTCGCCGCCAAAGGCCTTGATCTCGGCCACGACCGCCTCGGCCGCAGCGGAAGAGCCGCCCGAGCCGTCCACCGAGCCGCCCAGGTCGTTGACCACCACCTTCGCGCCGCGCCGCGCCAGTTCCAGGGCGTGCTGCCGGCCCAGGCCCCCGCCCGCGCCCGTGACGATCGCCACCTTTCCGTCAAACCGGATATCCGCCATCTGAAGGCTCCCTGCCCAGAATTGAAGTCGGGCCGGGTTGTGCGGCGGCCGGGGCCGGGCGTCAAGAAGTCGCGGCGGGGACGGCCTTCGCGCCGGGCTTCAGGAACCGCACCAGCACGCGCTGGCCGATCAGTAGGGGCGCGCCGTCGGCGCTGACCACAACCTCGACCACCCGCTCATCCTTCCGCTCAGAGGGATCGTCGGACTGGAGACGTCGGGCCCCGAACACCGCCGCGATCCGCAGAACTTCGCCGGGATAGGTCTCGCTGGTGTTTGTCTCACGGCTGATAACAACCTTCTGTCCGGTCTTCACCGAGGCCAGGGCGCCCTCGGTCACCTCCACGCGAACGATACGCGCCGCCCGGGGCTCAAGATCGAACAGGGTGGAGACGTTCAGGGTCGAGGCGCCGGCGCCGGGATTGGCGTAGCGGCGGGCGATCCGGCCGTCGACCGGCGCGCGTACGATTGTCAGCTCAAGGTCGTACTGAGCCTGGGCCAAGGCGGCGCGGGCCGTGTCCACCGCCGCCTGGCCCGCCGTCAGGGCCGCCTCAGCCTGGCGCACCTGGTCTTCAGCCTGATCAAGCTTCTGTTCAGCCACGAAGTTCGAGCCCACCAGGCCTTGCAGGCGCTCGCTCTCACGCTTCGCGATCGAGACTGCGACCTCCAGGGCGCTGATCCGGGCGCGGGCCTCGCCAAGGGCCGCCGAGGCGCGATTGGCCGCCAGCCGGAGCTCTTCGTCCTCCTGCCGGGCCAGGACCTGTCCCCGGACCACGTTGTCGCCCTCGGTGACCAGGACATCCCGGATGATCCCGGCTCGCCGGGCGGCGACCTGGATCATGCCGCCCTCTATGTCCACCTTCCCATTCGCGGCTGCAGCGTAGGGCGAGGTGGCGGGTGCGGCGACCGGCTCGGGCTCTTGGACGGCCCATATCCGCCAGGCCGCCACGCCGCAGAGGGCCGCCACCAGGAGGATGGCCCCCCAGACCAGGGGTTTACGCAACAGGCCCGTCATTTGGTCTCCGCCTCCGCTCCGACGATCCGGCCATCGTCTATATGGATGACCCGATCCGCCCAGGCTTCCAGTCTCTGATCGTGGGTGACGCATATCACCGCGGCGCCATGCTCTCGTGCAGCCTGCTGCAGGAGGCCGACCACCTTCTGTCCATTGTCGCCGTCCAGGGCGGATGTGGGTTCATCGGCAAAGATCAGCTCCGGCTGCTTGGCAAGGGCCCGGGCGATCGCGACCCTTTGCTTCTCTCCGCCCGAGAGTTCCGCCGGTCGCAGGCCCAGGCGCGGTGTCAGCCCCACCTCCTCGAGGGCCTCGGCCGCCCGGCGCCGGGCCTCGCGCCGGGGGCGTCCCGCAAAGGTCAGGACCTGGGCCACCTGATCCAGGGCGGTGAGGGCGGGAAACAGGTTGAAACCCTGAAAGATGAAACCGCAATGGTCCATCCGGAACCGGTCGATCGCCTCAGGCCTTAGTCGCCACAGGTCCGTCCCCAGAGCGCTCACGGTTCCGCTGTCCGGGCGCAGCAGGCCGGACAGAACGGCGATCAGGGTCGACTTGCCGGACCCTGACGGCCCCATGACGAGGGTGATCTCGCCCCGGCGCGCCGTGAAGTCGACGGCGTCCAGCACGGTGAAGAGCGTTCCGCCGGAAGCATAGCGCTTGGTCAGGCCCTGCGCCGCTATGGCGACGTCACTGCTCATCTCAGCAGCTCCGCCGGCTGGCTACGGGCCAGGGCGCCCAGTGATAGGAAGCCGGAGACCATGGCGATTATCATCAGCATGCCCGACACAAGGGCGACGAAGCCGGGGCTCAGGGCCATCGTGACATTCGTGATTCTGGCGAGGCCGAGAACGCCCGCCATCAGACCGGCTGTGGCGACAAGGCCCGCAACGCCAACCCAGAAAGACAGCTCCAGAACCACGCCTCGCAGCGCGGACATCGAGACCCCCAGGGCGCGAAGGCTGGCGAATTCACGGATGTTGGAGGCGATTGCCCCCCGAAGGGTCTGCGAGGTGATGCCCAGTCCGATGAGCACGGAAAGGAAGAAGGAAAACCCCAGGACGATTCCGATGATCTGTTCCTCCATAAAGGCCCTCTCGTTGGCCCGCGAAAGGTCCGCGGGCAGCCAGGCCCGATAGTCTCCGTTCGCCCGAGCGTTGAGCGCATCCCTCACCCTGACCGCCTTCGCAGGGTCTTCAAGCCGGACAAGAAGCGGACCGGTCCTGTCGCCCTGCGACATGAGGCCCAATCGGATCATGCTGTCCCTGGAAACGAAAACCTGAGGGGACTGAACGCTCGCATAGCCCTCGACCGCGCCCCGGACGACGACGGTCTGCCCGCGTAAGATGGCCATGTCGCCCACCTTGACCCCCAGAGCGCCGAGGGCCGACCGGTCGACCACGACCGAGAGCGGTTCCTGGAGCGCGGTCATGGTCGCCTTGCTGAAGTCACGGGGCAGGGTGATGGCGTTCGGCGCGGGATCCACCATAGAGACCAGGACGTAGACCCGCCGCTGGGTGTTCCCCGGGCCGGGGATGTTCCTCCAGTCCGCGCCGCTTAGCTCCCAAGGGCTGAGGTCGCGAACCTCCGGCGACAGATAGATCTGCGGGGCGATCCGGCCGGGCAGTTCAATGGCGATGGGGCCGAAGATACTCTCCACCTTGGGGGGCATGATGATCAGGTCCGCCCGGCTTCGATCGAGCGTCGCGGTGAGGGAGCGGAACAGCCCGGAGATCAGTCCAAACAAGGCGAGGATCAATACGCCCGAGAAGGCGAGTGCGATCACCGCCGCCTGATAGCGGCGCCATTCATGGATGAGCGTCGCTAGGGCCAGGGACATCGGCGCTCCAGGGGAATCTCCGGGACCAGCATCCCAACCCCTTCATTATACGAAGGTAGGGTTGCGCTACGTCAACCCTCTCCGGGCCGGGGGTGGCCACAGCCCGTATCCGCCGCTAGAACCGCCCTCTGAACGCCCGATCGGGGCGCAAACGGATGATGACATGAACCTGAAGCTTGCGGGCGCTGTGGCCGCCGCCGCCCTCTGCCTTCCCGCCGTCGCCAGTGCAGACGAAGGCATGTGGACCTTCGACGCCTTTCCTTCAGCCCGGGTGGAGCAATCCCTGGGTGTGAAGATTGACCAGAAGTGGCTCGACCGCGTCCAGGCCGCCTCCGTGCGCCTGACGAGCGGCTGCTCGGCTTCGCTTGTGTCCCCGGATGGACTGGTGCTCACCAATCAGCACTGCGTCGTGGAATGCGCCCAGAACCTGTCCTCCGGTTCGGCGGACTATGTGAAGGACAGCTTCCTGGCGCGCACCCGGGCCGAGGAGCGCACCTGTCCCGGCGTGCAGGCCGAGATTCTCTTGTCCATCGCAGATGTCTCCGCCGATGTCGCCAAGTCGACGAGCGGCCTGACGGGCGGTGACTTCATCAAGGCGCGCAATGCCGCCTACGCCCGCCTCGAAACCGCCGCCTGCGGGACGGAGACCACCGTCCGCTGCCAGGTGATCGGCTTCTACCGGGGCGGCCAGCACAAGCTCTATCGCTATCGGAAGTACTCCGACGTCCGCCTTGTCTTCGCTCCCGAACTCAGCGCGGCCTTCTTCGGGGGGGACCCGGACAACTTCAATTTCCCGCGTTACGCGCTCGATTTGGCGTTCCTGCGCCTCTATGTGAACGGCAAGGCCGTCCGCACGCCCCAACACCTGACCTGGAAAGCCCGCGCGCCGCAGCCCGGCGAGGCGACCTTCGTCTCCGGCAACCCGGGATCCACCGACCGCCTGCTGACCGTCGCCCAGCTGGAGACCCAGCGCGACCTGACCCTCCCGGTCGGCCTGATGCAACGCTCTGAGCTTCGCGGGCGTCTGATCGAATTCTCGCGCCGCGACGCCGAAAGCCGGCGCATTGCGACCGACTCCCTGTTCGGCGTCGAGAACAGCTTCAAGGCCTCTTTCGGCCGTCAGTTCGCCCTCAACACACCCTCTCTGATGGACGCCAAGCGGGCTGAGGAAGCCGACTTAAGGGCTCGAGTCGCCGCCGACCCGGCCCTGGCCGCCCGCATCGGCGATCCCTGGTCAGAGATCGTCGCCATCCAGAAGGTCTATGCGGATCAGTTCCTGCGCTTCCGCCAGCTCGAGGCGGGCTCCGGCGGAGCCTCCGACCTTTTCAACTATGCTCAGATTCTTGTCCGCGCCGCCCGCGAGCGCACCCTGCCCAGCAGCGAGCGCCTGCCAGAGTTCGCCGACGCACGGCTGCCATTGATGGAGAAGCAACTCCTCGACGCTTCGCCGGTGGATCTCGCCCTCGAGCAACTCGAGCTGGAGTTCTGGCTGCTTAAGACCCGAGAGTACCTAACCGCCGACGACCCGATCACCCGGCTGGTCCTCGGCCGCGACAGCCCGGAATCTCTGTCCCAGTCCCTCGTCTCTGGCTCAAAGCTGGGCGACCCGGCGGTGCGCAAGGCGCTATGGGAGGGCGGGGAGGCGGCTATAGCGGCGTCCGATGACCCCATGATCCGTTACGCTCTGAAGATCGACTCCGAGGCCCGTACTGTGCGCAAGGCCTGGGAGACCCAGGTCTCGGCGCCGACCGAGTCCGCAGCCGCCCGGATCGCCAGCGCGCGCTTTGCAGCCTATGGCGACAAGGTCTATCCCGACGCCACCTTCTCCCTGCGCCTGTCCTACGGGAAGGTCGCCGGCTGGACCTGGCGCGGGACCGAGGTGCCCCCCACGACCAACCTTGCGGGTCTGTACGAACGCGCCACGGACGCCGAGCCCTTCCGGGTCGCCGACCGCTGGTTGGCCGCCCGCGACCGAATGAAGCTGGACACTGTCTTCAACTTCGTCACCACAAACGACATCGTCGGCGGTAACTCCGGCTCACCGGTGATCAGCGCCAAGGGTGAAATCCTGGGCGCCGCCTTCGACGGGAACATCCATTCCCTCGGCGGCAGCTACGGCTTTGACGGGGCCCTGAACCGCACCGTGGTGGTCTCCACCGCCGGCGCCACGGAGATCCTGCGTCATGTCTACGGCGCCGAGGCCCTGGTTCGGGAGCTGGGGGTCCGCTAGGGCCGACCACGGGAGAGAGGGGGAAACCGATGACCGACCTGTTCGCACCGATGCGCTTCATCCGCGGTCCGGCGATGAAGAACCGGCTGATGCTGGCGCCGCTCACCAACCTGCAGAGCCATCCGGACGGGACGCTCTCCTATGATGAGCACCGCTGGCTCACCCTGCGCGCCCAGGGCGGCTTCGGCCTCACCATGACCGCCGCAGCCCACGTGCAGAGGATCGGCCAAGGCTTCCCCGGCCAGGTCGGCGTCTTCTCCGATATCCATATCCCAGGCCTCACCCGCCTGGCTGAGGACATCCGCAAGGCCGGCAGCCTGGCCGTCGTTCAGCTTCACCACGCCGGCATGCGCTCGCCCGCCGGCCTCATCGGCGAGGCGCCGGTCTGCCCTTCCGAGGACGCCGACACCGGCTCCCGCGCCCTGACCCTGGATGAGGTCCACCAACTCCGCGACGACTTCATCGCCGCCGCCGTCCGGGCCGACAAGGCCGGCTTCGACGGCGTCGAGATCCACGGCGCCCACGGCTATGTGCTCTGCCAGTTCCTCAGCGCCGAGACCAATCGCCGCACCGACGCCTATGGCGGCACAGCGGAAAACCGCGCCCGCCTGATCCTGGAAATCCTCGACGGCGTGCGCGCCGCCTGCCGGCCTGACTTCAACCTGGGCCTGCGCCTTTCCCCCGAGCGGTTCGGCCTTAGCCTGATGGAGATCCGTGACCTCGCCGGCCGGCTCTTCTCCGAGGCGAAGATCGACTATCTCGACATGTCCCTCTGGGATTGTTTCAAGGAGCCGGTCGAGGAGGCCCACCGCGGCCGGACCCTCATGTCGTACTTCACCGACCTGCCTCGCGGGGACGTGCGCCTCGGCGTCGCCGGCAAGCTCATGAGCGCCGCCGAGGCCCGGGCCATGCTGGACGCCGGCGCCGACTTCGTCCTCCTCGGCCGGGCCGCCATCCTGCACCATGACTGGCCTCAGAAGGCCCGCGCCAACCCTGACTTCCGCTCTGTCAGCCTGCCGGTCACCCGGGCGCACCTCGAAGCCGAGGGCCTGGGCCCGGCCTTCGTGAACTATATGAGCACCTGGGCGGGCTTCGTCGAAGGCTAGCGCCATTGCTCCCCCAAGTGGGAGCTCCGACCGAAGGTCGGTGAGGGGGTGCAACGGCCCCTCAGCTGACCCCCTCCGGCCCGCTGCGCGGTCCACCTCCCCGGCGAAGCCGGGCGAGGGGGTCTGCGGCCTCGCCGATAACCTGTTGATCCCCAACAGCTAGCGGGTTGCGCCGGAGGGCTTCCAGCGTTCAAGTGGGACCCACGCCCCAGGGGAGACCAGTCCATGTTTCGCGCAGAGAACACCCAGAGCCTTCTGGGCCTCGCCGTCATCATGGGCCTGTGCTGGGCCCTGTCCGAGAACCGCCGGGTCTTTCCCTGGAGGCTGGCGGCCGGCGCCCTCCTGATCCAGCTCCTGCTTGTGTTGGGTCTCTTCGGCCTGCCGCCCCTGCGCGCCGTCGTCGCCGCCCTCGGCCAGGGG
Organism: Phenylobacterium sp.; assembly: GCA_020402745.1. Lineage (GTDB taxonomy): Bacteria > Pseudomonadota > Alphaproteobacteria > Caulobacterales > Caulobacteraceae > Phenylobacterium. The sequence continues at coordinate 1,962 of JADBYZ010000018.1, read as the reverse complement.
GTCGAGGCTCTCGCCGCCGCCACCCAGACCGGCGTGGCCTTCGTCTTCGGCTTCCTTGCAGGCGGGGAGGGCCAACCCTACGGCGTCTCCAACCCCGGCGCCCTCTTTGTCTTCGCCTTCCGCGTCCTGCCGGTCATCCTGGTGGTCTGCGCCCTTGCGGCCCTCCTCTGGCACTGGGGCATACTCAAGGCTGTGACCCGCGCCTTCGGCTTTGTCTTCGAGAAGACCATGGGCCTGCGCGGCCCGCCGGCCCTGGCGGTGGGCGCCACCATCTTCATGGGCCAGGTCGAGGGGCCGATCTTCATCCGCAGCTACCTGGCGCGCCTCAGCCGATCCGAGCTCTTCATGCTCATCACCGTGGGCATGAGCTGCGTGGCCGGCTCCACCATGGTGGCCTACGCCGCCATCCTGAAGGATGTCCTGCCCAACGCCGCCGCGCACATCATCACCGCTTCCGTGATCTCGGCGCCCGCCGGCGTGCTGCTCGCCCGGATCCTCGTGCCCCGCGATGTCGCCGCAGAACAGGCCGAGCCCCTCGAGACCGGATCTGAGAAGGCCTATGAGAGCAGCATCGACGCGGTGAGCCGGGGCGTCTCCGACGGCCTGCAGATCGCCCTCAACATCGGCGCCACCCTCATCGTCTTCGTGGCGCTTGCAGCCATCGTGAACGGCATGCTTGGCCTCCTGCCCGATATCGCCGGAGCCCCCCTGACCCTCGAGCGCATCCTCGGCGTCCTCTTCGCCCCCCTCGTCTGGCTGATCGGCGTCCCGGCCAAGGACGCCCAGATCGCCGGCGCCCTCCTGGGCGTCAAGCTGGTCCTGACCGAGTTCACCGCCTTCATCCAGCTGGGCGCCACGCCGGTCGAAGCCATCGACCCGCGAACCCGGGTGCTGATGGCCTACGCCCTCTGCGGCTTCGCCAACATCGCCTCGGTAGGCATGAACGTGGCCGGCTACTCCGTCCTGGTGCCGGAGCGCCGCTCGGAGGTCATCGGCATGGTCTGGAAGGCCATGTTCGCCGGCTTCCTCGCCACCTGCCTGTCCGCCGCCGTCGTGGGCCTCCTGCCCCGCGAACTCTTCCACTGAACCGTCGACCCCGGAACGCCCATGAAGCTTTACGACACGCCCCTCGCGCCAAATCCCCGCCGCGTGCGCTGGTTCATGGCCGAGAAGGGGATCGAGGATGTCGAGATCGTCCGCGTGAACATCATGGAGGGCGACCACAAGACCCCCGACTATCTCAAGCGCTTCGGCCTCGCCAACATCCCGGCCCTGGAGCTGGACGACGGGACCTGCATCACCGAGAGCCTGGCCATCTGCCGCTACCTGGAGAGCCGCTATCCGCAGGGGAACCTCTTCGGCGCCACCCCTGAGGAGGCCGCCGTCATCGAGATGTGGACCCGCCGGGGCGAGCTGCTCGTGGCCTGGCCCCTCATGCTGGCCGTCCGCCACACCCACCCGGCCCTGGCCCGGCTGGAGACCCAGGTCCCCGCCATAGCCGAGGCCAACCGCACGGCGGGCCTGCGCGGCCTGAAGATTCTTGACCGCCAGCTCCAGGACCACGAATGGCTGGCCGGTGACCGCCTGACCATCGCCGACATCGTCGCCTTCATCGGCGTCGACTTCACCCGGATGATCAAGCTGGAGATTCCGGAGGAACTGACCGGCGTCACCCGCTGGATGGCCGCCATGCGCGCCCGCCCGGCGGCCGCGATGGCCGTCTGACACCGCGTCCATTGCGCCCCCAAGGAGGAGCTCCGGGCGAAGCCCGGTGAGGGGGTCAACGGCCCCTCAGCTGACCCCCTCCGTCCCGGGGCGGCGCCCCGGTCCACCTCCCCCTGGGGGCAGGGCTATCGCATATAGATTCCGCCTATAGAACGACTTGGCTGCGCAAGACTCGCTCGATCAAAAAACCGGGAACAAAACGGAATCGGTGACTGCCTCTTGGACTGCAGACGCTTA
>JADBYZ010000017.1 GCA_020402745.1 Phenylobacterium sp. | reverse complement strand
GTCACCGATTCCGTTTTGTTCCCGGTTTTTTGATCGAGCGAGTCTTGCGCAGCCAAGTCGTTCTATAGGCGGAATCTATATGCGATAGCCCTGCCCCTCGGGGGAGGAATTAGAGCGCCATTGCTCCCCCAAGGGGGAGCTCCGACCGAAGGTCGGTGAGGGGGTCAACGGCGGTTCAGAACAGCTCCACCGCCATGGCCGTGGCCTCGCCGCCGCCGATGCAGAGGCTGGCCAGGCCCCGGCGTCCGCCCCGCGCCTGGAGGGCCGAGACCAGGGTGGCGAGGATCCGGGCGCCCGAGGCGCCGATGGGATGGCCGAGGGCGCAGGCGCCGCCGTTGACGTTCAGCTTCTCGTCCGGGATGTCGAGCTCTCGGGCGGCCAGCATGGCCACCACGGCGAAGGCCTCGTTGACCTCGAACAGGTCCACCTGCCCGGCGGTCCAGCCCGCCCGGTCCAGAGCCCGGCGCAGGGCGGGCCCTGGGGCGGTGGCGAACTTCGAAGGTTCCTGGGCGTGGGCGGCGTGGGCGATGATCCGGGCGACGGGGTTGAGGCCCAGCCGCGCGGCGACGGAGGCCCGGGTCAGGACCAGGGCCGCCGCCCCGTCGGAGATCGAGCTCGCGTTGGCGGCGGTGATGGCGCCGTCCTTCGCGAAGGCCGGCTTCAGGGTCGGGATGCGGGCCGGATCGGCGCGCCCGGGCTGCTCGTCCGCGCTGACCGTCTCCGGGCCCTTCCGCCCGGCGATCTCCACCGCGACGATCTCGCGGTCGAAGGCGCCCGAGGCCTGGGCGGCCCGGGCCCGCTCCAGGGATCGGATGGCGTAGGCATCCATGGCCTCGCGGCTGACCTGGTGGGCCCGGGCGGTTTCCTCGGCGAAGGCTCCCATGAGGCGGCCGGGCTCATAGGCGTCCTCCAGGCCGTCCAGGTACATGGAGTCCGAGACCACGTCGTGGCCGATGCGGGCGCCGCCCCGGTGCTTGGCCAGCAGGTAGGGGGCGTGGGTCATGCTCTCCATGCCGCCGGCGACGATGATGTCCGCCGAGCCCGCCGCCAGGGCGTCGTGGGCCAGGATGGCCGCCTGCATGCCGGAGCCGCACATCTTGTTCACCGTGGTCGCCTGGCAGGCCTGGGACAGCCCCGCCCCGAGGGCCGCCTGGCGCGCCGGCGCCTGGCCGAGCCCGCCGGGCAGGACGCAGCCCATGTAGATCTGCTCGATGCTCGCAGGGTCGACGCCCGAGCGTACGACCGCGGCGCGCACGGCGGCGGCGCCCAGGTCGGTGGCCTTGGCGGCGGAGAGGACGCCCTGGAAACCGCCCATGGGTGTGCGAGCGTAGGCGGCGATGACGACGGGATCAGAGGTCTGGGTCATGCCGCCTTCATACAACCGCCAGGAGGCGGCGGGAACGCCCCCGTTTGGTTCCAGGCGCGCGGCGCCCCATACTTTCCCCAGGCAGGCGGAGAACAACCATGGGCCTTGGCGAGATCCTGATCACCCTTCTGGCCGGGATTGGCCAGCTGGTCGGCATCCGGGCGGGGACCGAACAGCCCCCCTACGAGGTCTTGGGCCGGATCGGGGACGCCGAGATCCGCCGCTACGCCCCGCAGATCGCCGCGGAGACCGTCGTCGAGGGTCCGGTGGAGACCGCCCGCAATGAGGGCTTCCGGCGGGTGGCCGGCTACATCTTCGGAGACAATACGGCCAAGGCCTCGGTGGCCATGACCGCGCCGGTGGTCCAGGGCCGCGAGCCGTCGGGCGGCTCCCAGTCCATCGCCATGACCGCGCCCGTGGTCCAGCAGCCCGCGGGCGCGGGGTCCTGGTCGATCCAGTTCATCATGCCCTCGAAGTATACGATGGCGACCCTGCCCCAGCCCAACGATCCCCGGGTGCGGCTGGTCGAAATCCCGGCCCGCACCTTCGCCGTGGTGAGGTTCTCGGGCCTAGGTCGGGAAGACGCCGTCGCCCGCCACGAGAAGGCCCTGGATGCGGCCCTGGCGGGATCCTCCTGGCGGGCGGTGGGCGAGCCCGTGACCTGGTACTACGACCCGCCCTGGACCGTGCCCTTCCTGAGGCGCAACGAGGTCGCCCGGCCGGTGGAAGCGGTTACTTCAGCGCCGACGCAATGAAGCCGCCGCCCAGGACCCTGTCGGGGTCCTCGGGGGCGTAGAGCACGCAGGCCTGGCCCGGCGAGACCCCGTATTCCGGCGTCTCGAAGATGACCCGCTCCTCTCCGGCCTCCAGGCCCAGGCGGGCGGAGACCGGCTCGGCCGTCGAGCGCACCCGCGCCAGCACAGGCCGCGCGCCGGACGCCGCAGCCTCCAGCCCGGCCTCGTCGCCGAGCCAGTTTGTCTCCTTCAGGGCGACTGCACGGGTGGCGAGGGCCTCGCGGGGGCCGACCCGGACCTGCCGGGTCTCGGCGTCGATGCCGACGACATAGAGCGGATCGCCCACGGCCACGCTGAGGCCGCGCCTCTGGCCGATGGTGTAGCGGGTGACGCCCTCGTGCCGGCCCAGAACCCGGCCATCCAGGTGGACGATATCGCCCGGCTCGGCGCCCTGGGGCCTCAGGCGATCGATCACCGTGGTGTATCGCCCCTCGGGCACGAAGCAGATGTCCTGACTGTCCGGCTTGTCCGCCACGGCCAGGCCCAGCTCCGTCGCGAGGGCGCGGACCTCGGCCTTGGGCAGGCCGCCCAGGGGGAAGCGCAGATAGTCCAGCTGGTCGCGGGTGGTGGCGAAGAGGAAGTAGGACTGGTCCCGGGCCGGATCGACGGCGCGCCGGAGCTGGGGACGTAAAGCCCCCTCCCCCCGCCGGACATAATGACCAGTGGCCATGGCCGCGGCGCCCAGGTCCCGGGCGATGTCGACCAGGTCCCGGAACTTCACCGTCTGGTTGCACCGGATGCAGGGCACCGGCGTCTCGCCGCGCAGGTAGGCGTCGGCGAAGTCGTCGATCACCTGCTGGCGGAACCGGCTCTCGTAGTCGAGGACATAGTGCGGGATGCCCAGGGCCTCCGCCGCCGTGCGGGCGTCGTGGATGTCCTGGCCGGCGCAGCAGGCGCCCTTCCGCTGGATGGCGGCGCCATGGTCGTAAAGCTGCAGGGTCACGCCGACAACGTCGTATCCGGCCCTGGCCAGAAGGGCGGCGGTTACGGTGGAATCCACTCCGCCCGACATGGCCGCAAGCACGCGCGCGCCCGCCGGCAGGCCCACGGCCTGACGGGTGTGGACCATCAGGCGGTCATTCAGTCCAGCGTTCAGGGCGACCCTCGTCATGGGGCCTTATCTAAGCCGGGGCCGCGAGCATTACGAGCCGGGGCTACCGCAGATAATTCAGGAGGGATGTGCTCCTCAGGGAGACAAAGACCTGGGAGGAGGCCTGTAACACCTGTTGGGCCTGCGTCAGGTTGGTGGCGGCCTTGGCCATATCCACGTCGGAGACATCGCTGATCAGGCCCTGAATGGTGTTCTGCCGACTGGTCAGCCGGGTCTCGACCTTATCCAGTTGATTCTGGACCTCACCATTCCGTGAGGCGGCCTCAACCAGGTCATCGTGCACGGACTTCCAGACGGAGATCTGGCTTTCGAGGAAGGTCGTCTGGGCCGGGGTGAGTTGATTGGTGAAGGGGCCACTAGGACCCTGATGGAAGGCCTGAATGTCCCGGAAAGCGTTCATCATCGCGGTGCCGAACTGATTGGCGACCTGACCCACCCTAAGGTTGGTGGTCTCGTCCACACGCACCGTCTCAATGTAATCGTCGTTCGTGAATGAGTCCGCCACGGACGTCGGCAAGAGGGTCAGGTCGCTAAGTGCCGTCGCCGTGAAGGGTGCGGTATCCACCTGGCCGCCTGCAAAGACATACTTCCCGGCGGCCTGGATATTCAGAGCGCCGGCGGCTTTGTCGAACTCGCCTCGAATAGCGGTCATCATCCCAAGGGCGTTTCCGGCGGCGATTGCGTTCATGATCGACTGCCGGACACTGTTCGCTGCCTCGGCCGCCTTGGTGAGGCCGATATCCTGGGTCTCGAGTCTATGAGAGGTTAACTTATTCTGCTCGGTGAAAGCCTCAAGGCGGGTATCCAGGGTCTTCATAGCGGTCAGAACCTGAGCATCCCGAGAGAAGGATTTCAGATCCGTCCCGATCTTACCCGTGCTAAGTTGATTGCTTGCATCAAAATGCTTTTCCTGAGCGGACAGAAGATGGCTCAAGACGGAGGCGTAATTTCCACTTGTCGATATTCGGGTCATTCAAACCTCATTAAACTACACTTGTCAGAACTTCAAACATTTCCCTCGCCGCCTGGATCATGCGGGCTGAGGCGTTGAAGGCCTGCTGGTAGGTGGTGAGCCGGACCAGTTCCTCATCGAGATTCACGCCCTCGACAGACTCCCTGCGCGCATCGACCTCCTTCGAGATCGCTTCGCTCGAAAGTCGCTGAGTCTCAGCCGCGCTCGCCCGGCTGCCGACAGCGGCGCTGAACTGTGCGGCGTATTGGATCAGCGTCGTATTCAGAGCGCCCAGGTTCCCGACGGCGTCAAAGGCCGCCGTCGTCTCTCCCGCAGCGGCCAAAGCATTCGCGCCCTGTCCATTGCCCGGGCTGATGGCCGGGGCGCCGGCGGCCACGGAAAGGTTGAGCCTGGAGGTCGCAAGCCTGTTGGGGTCAGCGGCGATATCGGGATCGACAGAGAGGCGGCCTGCGCGGGAGGTCTGATCCCGTACTCCAAGTCCAAAGAGGGCGCTGATGGATGGACCGCCGGGGCCACGGCTTGTCAGATCCTGAGAAACGGACACTGAAACCGGTGGTGAGGTGCTCGGAGTGAAACTCAGCTGGCCCTGGGCGTCCAGGGCGTAGGCGCCCACAAGGCCGACGCCGGTCGTGTTGGCGTTCAGGGAGTCCAGAAGGTCCTGCATGGTCCCGGCCGCCGGAACGGTCACGGTGACATCCCGAATGGGCTTGCCGTCGCCCTGTGAGAGTCGAAAGCTGATGGTCTGACCCGGGGTGAAGCCGTGGGGATCCGTTGTCTTCAGGCCGGTTTCATAAATTGTCTGACCCTCACTGCGGATCAGGTCATTGAGTCCGAAGAAATGCGAGAAGGCGCGGCCGGCCTTCTGGGAGGTTCCCTCGTCGATAGCGATGCCATTGGGCGCAGCAGCGGTCAGGCTCAGGGCCCGGTTGGAGAAACTCGCCGAGCCGAAGGCGCCGAGAGCCGTGTTGAGGTTGGTCAGAAAGCTGGCTGGGGTGAAGGCGGAGGGCGGACCCGAGTTGACGCTCATCGTCCCGGCTGTGAAGTCGATCGACACCGTGCGTTGGATCACACCTGACGCATTGGTGATCGCAAGGGTGGTCTGACCGCTGAAACCATCGATCGCTGTGGGCAGGTCGAGGCCAGTATCGCGCCCTTGCAGGAGAGCCCGGGCGGGGGATGAAGTCGAGGCGTTGTGCGCCGCGTTTATCCGCTCCGCCGCGCGCGCGGCGAACTCTCCCAACTGCCTCGACAGATCCGGCAAGTGGGTGTTGCGCAGATCCAGGAAGCCCCGCAAGTCACCGCTGGAGACCGTGATCGGCTGTTCGGGGCCGACAGGATGCTGGACCGCAAGGTAGCCTGGCGTGGAATTTGTCGAGCGATAAACCACAGTGGCGGCGCTGTCGCCGGCGAGCTCAACACCCTCGGCGGAGCGTATCACGAAGCCGCCCGTCTCCTTTGGCTGGAGCCTGATGTCCATGATCTTCGCCAGCTTCTCGATCAGTCCCGCCTGGACGTTCTCCGGACCCGTCGTATCGCGGGAGCTGACCGACGCCTTGCTGATCTCCAAGTTAAGCTTTGCGATCTCGCTGAGCAGGTCGTTGATTTCGGTTGCCGCGGCGCTGGCCTGAGAGTCCGCGAACCTCGTCATGCTCTGGAGCTCGTCGTTGATACGCCCCGTTTGGTCGAGGAAGGTCTTTACTGCGGTCACGGATTGGGAGCGCAGGACTCCCGAGGTCGGATTCTGAGCCAAGGACTGGAAGGTCGTCCAAATCTCGTCCAGGTTGGCGAAGTATCCGGTCTCGGCGTTTGGATCGCCAAACAGACTCTGTGCGTTGTCAAGACTCGAGGCGACAGTGTTCCAGCGACTGGTGGCTGAGCTCGCGGTCAGGCCAGAGGCGACCAGGAAATTGTCTATGACCCTGCGAACCCCCGAGACTTCAGTTCCGGAGCCTACGCCTGCGTACACCCGGTGCTCTTGGTCAATTTTCTTCCGCACGTAGCCGGGCGTGTTGACGTTGGCGATGTTATCAGAGCTCGTTCGCAGCCCTGACTGGGCGGCGATGACTCCGGATGCGGCATTGCTCAGTACAGCTGTGAGAGACATGGGTTCGCGCCCTCTTGACCGGCAACCCTTGCGCAGTACCGGCGTTTTCTGCCGAGCCTAAACGGTAGCGCCTGCGCAAGGCTTCCGAAAAAACCTACTCGATTCAAAACGGCGGGTCCTTTCGCCGCTTTGATCTGCCTCAGGCGTCGCAAGATCCGGGCCGGCGGCGATATGAATCAATCGACGGCCCACGGCCCGCCGGCAGGGCGGCAGGACTGGCCCCGCCCGACCGGTTTGCGCCCGGCAAAATCCGCACCGCACCCGAATAAAGCCGCCGCACAATAGAAACTTTTCCTATATTTTTCTTTGAGTTAGGCATTTTTCGCGAAGTTGGCGCGAAGGTTGCGAGGCAAGACGCGAAGTCATGCGGCGCAGCAGGCGCCCCTTTGCCGGAGGGTGAGTCCGGCTCGGTCGCCCCACCTTGAATTTCGACATCGCCCAGATTCTTGCGCCTCCTGCGCCCGGAACGTTCCCGGGCGCCGCACCGTCGTCGGCTGGCGAGGGTGCGGTCAAAGGCGACTTCGCGGCGGTGCTGGAGAGCCTTGCCGGGACGCCCGAAGCGCCGGTGGCCGCGGCCCTGGCCGTGGTCAGCCCCACGCCAGGCGCATCGCAGAAGGTCAAGTTCGCCGGAGCCGAGGCTTCGACGCTCGATGTCCCGGTGCTCGCATTCACTGTAGGGCGCCCTGAGGCCAGGCTTGTTCACACTCCAATTGCCAGCTCCGTCGGGGCGGCGCCTCTTCCGGAAGGGGGCGCGGAGCGCGCGGACGGGGATGCTGGCGACATCGCGCCGGGCGCCGACGCGCCGGTCGCTCTCCAGCTCCAGGACGCCATCGCCCCCGTTTGGATGCCCGCCGCGCCCCCCGTTCCGGCCGCGATGCCGGCGAGCCTTTCGGCCCCGCCCGCGGCGAATGGCGCAGCGGTGGCGCCGAGGTCCCCCACAGCGACCACCTTCGGCCTCGCGAGCGGTGAGGATGAGGTGATCCGCCCGATCGATCCTGGATCACAGAACGCCGATAGGGGCTCTCAGACCGAGACCTCATCTGTCGACACTGAGGCTGGCCCCGCCGCCCCGATGGGCCTCGGCAGGGGCGACCTGGCGACGATGAACGCTCCGACCTTGCCCCCTGGACTCTTCGATGAAGGTCTTGTCCGGGACGCCACACCGACCGCAGCCCTCGGTCTCGCCTCAGATGGGGACAGAGCGGTGAGGCAGGACGGCTCCATGCCCGCGAACCCGGTCTTGACGCCGCTGGCCAATGCCTCGCCCACCGCGCCCGAGAGCCTCCCAATCACTGCGCCGGCGCTGACGTCAGCGCCGGAAGGCGGCCTCACGGCGAACGCCGGTCCGGCGGCGCGCCCGGGCGTGTTCCGCGAGGACTCTGGTCGCCGAACCGCAGCATTGGCGGCCGTCGCTCCCGCCGCTGTCGGGGAGAAGGTGGAGGGCAAGGTCGCCCCCATGCCGCCGATCGCTGTCACCAGCGTCCAGACTCAGGCCGCACCTCTCAACCCGGAGGCCGGCCTCGTCACTCCCGCCGCTGTCGGGGAGAAGGTGGAGGGCAAGGTCGCCCCCGTACCGCCGATCGCTGTCACCAGCGTCCAGACTCAGGCCGCACCTCTCAACCTGGAGGCCGGCCTCGTCGCTTCCACTGGGACGAGGGATGGCGGGGTTCCGGCCAAGGGCGACCTGGCCCCGCGGCCTGAAGCTGCTCGTCTGGACCTGGTTCCTCAGGCCGTCCGCCCTGCCGCCCTGGCCCCGACCGATGGCGCGGTTCCGGTGACGGGACAGATCGCCGCCGCGCCGGCGACGACCGAGGCCCCAATCGCCACCTCGAGAGTGAGCCCGCCCATCGCAGCGCCATCGGCGATGCAGGTCGACTTGCCCGCGATAACCGATCCGGCCCAACAGCCTGAAGCGCCGCCTGTTCGCTCGGTCGAACCCCTCATCACCTCGGCTCTGGGCCTCGGCGGGGAGCAAAAGCCGAGCAATGTCCCCGCCCCGCCAGCGATGACCGCCCTAAATCCTCAGGCCGACATCCCGCCCGGTATCTCTGAAGAGGGGCTGCCGGCCGTCGCGGCGGAAGTTGACCTCACTGTAACGGCGGGCCTGGCCCAACGTCCCCAACCTGGCCGCCCGGAGTTAGCCTCCTGGTCTGCAGCGCCCGTCGCCACGGCGCCCGCCGCCCGAACGACGAACGCCCCTGGCAAGGCCAATTCCCAGATCCCTGCACCAGCGACCAACGCTGTGCCAGGCCAGCAGCCTGACGCCGCGCCCCTAACCGCCGAGGCGGTCCCGCCCGCCGCGCCGTCCTTGCAGAGCGGCGATCTCATCGTAACGCCCGCACCGAGCCGCCTTCCGGAGAAGGCGTCTGGCCAGCCCCCTCTCCAGACCCCCTCTCCAGCGTCCAACGCCTTCCTGACTCCAGAGCCTGATCTTACGCCCATCGCCCTGAATGGCGTGATGGCCGGGCCGTCGCCGTCGGCGCAACAAAGCGCTCTCGTCGCAACGGCCGATCCAGCCCACGTCCTTAGCCCCCTCCCTCAGGGCTCTGTTTCCCTCGTGACGCCGCCAGAAACGCGCCCCTCCGAGACGCGCCGCGGCTCAACCACAGGGCCAGCAGGCCGCCCCCTGAGTCCGGTCAGTATCGAGCCGAGTGCCGATGGAGTCGGGACCTCGGACGATAGCGCACCTTTCGTGACAGGCTTGGCTCCTGTAACCGCCCCTACCGCCAAGATGGCTGAAGCGCAGCCGGGTGTGACCAATCTGGCGGCTGTTGACGCCGAAGCCGCGCCTGAGCTGCTGGAGCCAGCCGAGACCCTGACCCCAGCGGCGCCTGCGGTACTGACGCCAGCCGGCGCAGAAACGCCTGAGAGCCCGGCGCGATCCGTCAGGGCCACGCCGGAGACCCTTGCCGCCCTCAGCGCCCAGATGGCGCGGCGCTTGGACGACGGGATCACCCGGTTTGAGCTCGAGCTCAATCCGAGCGAACTCGGCCGGGTGGATGTCCGACTGGAAATCGACGCTTCAGGCGGAATCCGCGCCGCCTTCACCTTTGAGCGACCCAGCTCCGCCAGTGAACTGGGGCGGCGGGCGGACGAACTTCAGAAGAGCCTCGAGAGTGCAGGTTTCAACCTGTCCGGGGGCCTTTCCTTCGATGTCGCGGGAGACCGCTCCCACAGCCGCCACTCAACCTGGGCGGAGGCCCGGGAAGACAGGGCCCACAGCCCTGCTGCGCCTGAACCCGACCTCTCCCTCGAGACTTCAACACTCATCGCCGACGCCCTCTCCGGGCGTAGGCCCCCTTCCCGTTCCGGCGTCGATATCAGGATCTGAAATCATGACTGTCACATCCGCCACAGCCACATCCTCCGCACCCCAGGATCTCGGCATCTTGGGCAGAAATCAGCTGGTGAACAGCTATGAAACCTTCATGACGCTCCTCGCCGCCCAGATCGAAAATCAGGACCCGCTGAAACCGATGGATGGGAACCAGTTTACCGAACAGCTTGTCCAGATGACGGGCGTGCAACAGCAACTTTATTCCAATGACTTGCTGAAGCAACTTGTGAACAACACCGGAACAGGAATGTCTCAAGCGGTCTCGGTGCTCGGCAAGGAGATCACCGCCGATACAGCAAAGTCGACTCTGACAAACGGCGAAGCTAAGTGGTCGTACAATCTGGGCAAGGCCGCCGCATCAGTGAGTATCGAAGTCATCGACTCGAATGGAAAGACCGTGGCCGTCTCCGCACCAAAGAATGTCGGCGCGGGGGATCAGACATTCACCTGGAACGGAACGGACCTGGGCGGCGTCAAGCGTGCCAATGGCGGCGAATATACTCTCCGTATCTCACCGGTCGATGCCTCCGGGGCCAGGATCACCTCCAAGATTTTTCAGCGCGGCGTCGTGACCGGCGTCGAACAGGTGGCGGGACAACCCGTCCTTTCCCTCGCCGGCGCCAAGGTTCCCTGGTCCGCCGTCACCGCCGTCCGGCAGTCCGCCTAGGCCGCCGTCCCTCAGAATCCAATCGCAGGAAAGCAGACCCAATGAGCCTTACCTCCTCCCTCTACGCCGGCGCCTCCGGGCTGGTCGCCAACGCAGCCTCCATGGCGGCCATCTCGGACAACATCGCCAACACCAACACCACGGCCTACAAGCGCAACCAGATCAACTTCTCCAGCATGGTGTCCGCACAGCTGGTGCAAGGGCGCTACTCGGCCAGCGGTGTCGAGGCGATTACGCGTAGCTTTGTCTCCAACCAGGGCTCAATTCAGGCCGCCACAAATCCGACCGACATCGCCATCGGCGGCGCTGGCTTCTTTGTGGTCACCGACAAGGCGACCGCAGTCACCGAGCAGGACCCCCGGTTCTTCACCCGCTCTGGATCCTTCAACGTCGACGCCGACGGTTTCCTGAAGAACGACGCCGGCTTCTATCTGCAGGGGTGGCTCGCGGACGAAGACGGCAACATCAGTCCCGACCCCTCTGACCTGAACCAGATGAACACTATCAATATCAAGAATATCGGGGCTCAGGTCCAACCGAGCACCGAGGTCATCATCAACGCCAACCTCGACAAGCGCGGCGTGACCGGATCTGTGGGCCCCGCCGGCTACAATGCCGCGACGACCGCCTCGATGGCGGACTACGCCGTAAACCCGTCGACAGGCACCAAGCCCGATTTCGCGTTCACGATGAATATCGTCGATTCCAGTGGTGGAATCCGGCGCATCGCGATGGCCTTCCTGAAGGATACGACCGCAAACACCTGGTTTGCGGAAATCTACGCCGTACCCGACTCTGATGTCGTCGGCGGCGTCCGTCCCGGCCAGATCGCCTCCGGACTGGTCAGGTTCAACCCCGACGGATCCTTCGACCAGGCGACCACCACCCTCTTCGGCGCACCCGGTAATGATCCGAATTTCGCGATCGCCGCTTCCAGCGCGGCTGTTGGTGTCCGGTTTGCCCCCGCCCTGGGCATCGAAGCTGCAGACATTGACCTCGATCTGACCAACTTTACGCAGTTCTCCGCCCTCTCCGTGGTGAATTCTCTCAACCCGGACGGCGCGACCGTGGGCAACGTAACAGGTGTGGAGGTCACCGAGGACGGTAAGGTCTCCGCCCTCCTCGACAACGGACTGGTCCGCCTGGTGGCCCAGATCGGCCTCGCCACCTTCCCCAATCCGGATGAGCTCGCCGCCGTAAGTGGCAACGCCTATTCTCAAAGTTCGCGATCCGGCGAGTATTCGATTAAACAACCAAAACTCGGCGGAGCCGGATTGATTGAGTCTTCCGCCCTGGAAGCTTCGAACGTGGATCTTGGCACAGAGTTCACCAGCCTGATCGTCACCCAAAGAGCTTACTCGGCATCCTCGAAGATCATCGTCACGGCAGACCAAATGCTGGAAGAGTTGATCAATATTAAGCGATAGTTTTTATAGTTGATGCGCTTGATTTTCATCAAGCGCATCAAATACTTCGCTTTAATACATGAGGCAATCAGTGTTTATCGAATTGTTTACTATAATCTTTCACCCGGCGTTATGCCGTTCCCGCCAGACTGTGTCCAAGACCTGATGGCGGGAAGGGCGTAAGGCCATGTATCAGCAACAACAGCCGCAGCTGCGGACGAACGGCCGGGGTGAGGCCTATGTCATTGGCCCCACCGGCGCCCAGCTGACGCTCCGCGACCTTCCGCCGCCGGAAACGGGCCGCTGGGTGATCCGCCGCAAGGCCGAGGTGGTGGCCGCTGTGCGTGGGGGTCTGCTCACGCTCGAGCAGGCCTGCGAGCGGTACTCCCTGACCCAGGAAGAGTTCCAGGCCTGGCAGAAGTCCATCGAGAGGCACGGCATGGCCGGGCTCCGGACCACCCGGCTCCAGCAGTACCGCTGAGTTTCCGCCCCCCCCCCCCCGATCGCCTAAGGCGGGCGACCGAGCGGCCGCATCCCCACCCCGGGATGCGGCCGTTCCGCGTTTCAGGGAGCCACCTTCTGGCCGCCCCAACTTCAGGCCGCCCTGTCCGGCCCGTCCCCCAGCCTGTGCACCCGGATCGAGATCCGCTCGCGCTCGCCGGCGCGCCGCTCCACCAGCAGGCGGGCCACCTGGGCGTCGTCGTGGAAGACATAGCCCTTGATGGCGTCCAGCAGGGCCTTGGCCAGGTTGTCCAGGTCCATCCAGGGCGGATCGCCCACATAGTCCATGACGATCTCGACGGAGAACTCGCCCCAGGCGGGCCGGCCGCCCCGCCAGGCCTTGCGGAAGAACTCATAGATCAGGGGCTTGTAGTACCGCGTCTGGGTGGTCAGGCCGTCGACCACCACCTCGATGGCCCCCTCGTGCTCCCGGGCGCGCACCTTGCCGTGATGGGTCCAGCCCGCGTCCATGGCCATCCTCCGGCGGCGGCCGCCTTGCAGTCTGGCCGGGCTCCGCTAAACCGGGCGCACATTCGACCGGAGGCCCGCCATGAGCAAGACCCGCACTGAAACCGACACCTTCGGCCCCATCGAGGTCGATGCCTCCGTCTACTGGGGCGCTCAGGCCCAGCGCAGCCTCGGCAACTTCAAGATCGGCTGGGAGAAGCAGCCCCGGCCCGTCGTCCGCGCCCTCGGCATCGTCAAGCGCGCCGCCGCAGAGGCCAATGTGGAGCTGGGCCGGCTGGACCCGAAGATCGGCCAGGCCATCGTCGCCGCCGCCCAGGAGGTGATCGACGGCAAGCTTGACGCCCACTTCCCCCTGTCGGTCTGGCAGACCGGCTCGGGCACCCAGTCGAACATGAACGCCAATGAGGTCATCTCGAACCGCGCCATCGAGATGCTGGGCGGCGAGATGGGGTCCAAGACGCCGGTCCACCCCAACGACCACGTCAACATGAGCCAGTCGTCCAACGACACCTATCCGACGGCCATGCACATCGCCGCCGCCGAGCAGGTGCACCACGACGTCCTGCCGGCCCTGGAGCACCTCCTGGCCGCCCTGCGCGTCAAGCAGGCCGCCTTCGATCCCATCATCAAGATCGGCCGCACCCACACCCAGGACGCCACCCCCCTGACCCTCGGCCAGGAGTTCTCCGGCTACGCCCAGCAGGTCGAGAACGGCCTGAAGCGCATCCGCCTGTGCCAGCCGGGCCTCCTTGAGCTGGCCCAGGGCGGCACCGCCGTCGGCACCGGCCTCAACGCCCCGCTCGGCTTCGCAGAGCTGGTCGCCGCCAAGATCGCCGCCATCACCGGCCTGCCCTTCGTCTCGGCGCCCAACAAGTTCGAGGCCCTGGCCGCCCATGACGCCATGGTCTTCAGCCACGGCGCCCTCAACACCGTGGCGGGCGCCCTGTTCAAGATCGCCAACGACATCCGCTTCCTGGGCTCCGGCCCGCGCTCGGGCCTGGGCGAGCTGTCCCTGCCCGAGAACGAGCCCGGCTCGTCCATCATGCCGGGCAAGGTCAACCCGACCCAGTGCGAGGCCCTGACCATGGTCTGCACCCAGGTCTTCGGAAACCACGCCACCCTGACCTTCGCCGGCGCCTCGGGCCATTTCGAGCTGAACGTCTTCAACCCGGTCATGGCCTACAACTTCCTGCAGTCCTGTCGCCTGCTGGCCGACGCCGCCGTCTCCTTCACCGACAACTGCGTGGTCGGCATCGAGGCCCGCGAGGACAACATCAAGGCCGCCCTCGAGCGCTCCCTCATGCTGGTCACGGCCCTGGCGCCCAAGATCGGCTACGACGCGGCGGCCAAGATCGCCAAGACCGCCCACAAGAACGGCACCACCCTGCGGGAAGAGGCCGTCGGCGGCGGCTATGTGACGAACGAGGAGTTCGACGAGGTCGTCCGGCCCGAGAAGATGATCTCGCCGGGCTGATGCAGGTCGTTCGCCTCGAAAACAGGCTTCCCGAGGATTTCGAGCCCCTCCGCGCCGCCGCGGCGGCGGAGGGCTGGCGGCACATGGACCGGCTGGCGGCGGAGGTCGCGGCCGGAGCGCCGGTCTTCCGGGCGCTCTTCGCCGTGCGCGAGGACGGCGCGCTTCTTGGGATCGGCGGCCTGACCGACGAGCCCTTGCCAGACGACGGGGACCCCGCCCTGCGCCTGCGCCGGCTCTACGTTCACCCGGACGCCCGCCGGCGGGGCCTGGGCCGCACCCTCGCCACGGCCCTCGCCCAGGAGGGTCTCGACAACGTCAGGCGCCTCACCGTTCACACGGAGGACGAAAGGGCGCAGGCCTTCTGGCGGGCGCAGGGGTTCGAGCCTGTCGAAGACCGGGCCTGGAACCTCGAATTCAGGGGCTGAAATCCCGGGCCGCGCCCGGACGCCTACATCCGCCGCCAGACAGCGAAGTCGGCCAGCTCCATCAGGGCGGCCTTCCACTCGTCGGCGCCCTTGAAGCCCGCCAGGGCCGCCTTGGCGTCGGCGGCATAGTCCTCGGCCAGGGCCAGGGTCGCGTCCAGGGCGCCGCAGCCCGACACCAGCAGGCGGGCGCGCTCGAAGTCGGCCTCGGTCTGCTCGCGCCGGTCGATGGTCCGCTCCCAGAAGGCCTTTTCCGCCTCGCCCGTACGGGCGATGGCCAGCAGCAGGGGCAGGGTCGCCTTGCCCTCCCGGAAGTCGTCGCCGGGGTTCTTGCCCAGGGTCTCGCTGGCCCCGGAATAGTCCAGGGCGTCGTCCACCAGCTGGAAGGCCAGGCCCAGGTTGCGGCCGAACCGGCGCAGGGCGGCGCAGGTCGCGGCCGGCGCCCCCGCCGACACCGCCCCGGCCTCCGAAGCGGCGGCGAACAGCTCGGCGGTCTTGGCGCCGATGATCTCGAGATAGGTTTCCTGGGGCAGGTCCAGGTCGTGGGCGCGGGTCAGCTGCAGGACCTCGCCCTCGGCGATCACCCGGCTGGCCCGGGCCAGGATCTCCAGGGCCGGCATGGACCCGGCCTCCACCATCAGCTCGAAGGACCGGGCGAACAGGAAGTCGCCCACCAGCACGCTGGCCGGCGCGCCCCAGATCAGGTGGGCCGCCACCTTGCCGCGCCTCAGCTCGGAGGAGTCGATCACGTCGTCATGCAGCAGGGTGGCCGTGTGGATGAACTCCACCGCCGCCGCCAGATTCAGGCAGGCGTCGTCCTTCGCCCCCGCCAGCCGCGCCGCGGCGATGGTCAGAAGCGGCCGCAGGCGCTTGGCCGACCCGCCGATCAGGTGCTCGGCCAGGGCCGGGATCACCGACACCGGGCTCTGCATGCGGTTGCGGATCAGGGCGTCCACGCCCTCCATGTCGCGCTGGGCGAGGCGGGTCAGGCCCGCAATGGAGGGTGCGCTGCGGGCGACCGGTTCGGCGGCTTGCGTTGCGGACGACATGCCGAACGCGATAAGGCAGGCGCCTCGCCGGCACAATGCCCAACCGGGGTTTTTGGCGCAAACGCATGACGGACCCAAGCCAGTCGGACGCAATCCTCGGGGGCCGGGTCCGGCTCCTCCAGTCCGCCCGGGGCTATCGGGCGGGCATGGACGCGGCCCTCCTGGCGGCGGCCTGCGACGCCCGTCCGGGCGAGCGGGTGCTGGACCTGGGCTGCGGCCCGGGCGCCGTCATGCTGGCGGCGGCGGTCCGAAGGCGCGAGGCGCACTTCACCGGCGTCGAGGCCGACCCGGAGGCCCTGGCCCTCGCCCGGGCCAATATCGACCTGAACGGCCTGTCAGACCGGATGGAGGCCCTCAGCGGCGACGTCGCCCTCCCCTTCGCCCGCCTGGGCCTGCCCCGCTTCGACGCCGCCCTCTGCAACCCGCCCTTCTTCGATGACGCCAGGGCCCTGCGCGGCCCCGCGCCGGAGAAGACCCGCGCCTGGATGGCGGCCGACGGCCTGGCGGCCTGGACGGAGTTCCTCATGAAGGCCGTCCGCGACGGCGGGACGATCACGATCATCCACCGAGCCGACCGGCTCGCCGACCTCCTGGCGGGCCTTGCGCCCCGTTGTGGCTCAATCCGCATCCGGCCGGTCCAGCCCCGCGCCGCCGCGTCCGCCAGCCGGGTGATCGTGCGGGCGGTGCGCGGCGGCCGCGCCCCCCTCGCCCTCCTGCCGCCCCTCGTCCTCCACCCCGACGGCGAGGGCAAGCACACCCCCGAAGCCGAGGCCCTCCTGCGCGACGCCGCCGCCCTGAGATGGGACTAGGCCGGACCTCAGCTGACCCCCTCCGGCCCGCTGCGCGGTCCACCTCCCCCTTGGGGCAGGGCTATCGCATATAGATTCCGCCTATAGAACGACTTGGCTGCGCAAGACTCGCTCGATCAAAAAACCGGGAACAAAACGGAATCGGTGACTGCCTCTTGGACTGCAGACGCTTACCAGCGT
>JADBYZ010000016.1 GCA_020402745.1 Phenylobacterium sp. | reverse complement strand
TGCGCAAGACTCGCTCGATCAAAAAACCGGGAACAAAACGGAATCGGTGACTGCCTCTTGGACTGCAGACGCTTACCAGCGTCGGTTTCCTGTCAGAGGCGGCGGCATATGCGATTCCCCTGCCCCTGGGGGGAGGAATTATTCGGGGAGTGAGGGGCGCTTCAGCCCAGCAGTTCGGTCACCAGGGCGGGGCGGCGGTCGATGAGGGCGAGGAGGACGCGGGCGGGGCCGGTGGGGCGGCGGCGGCCCTGTTCCCAGTTGAGAAGTGTCGCCCGGGGCACGCCGATGCTGCGGGCGAAGGCGCCCTGGGAAAGGCCGGTGCGGGCGCGGATCGCTGCGACGTCGACGTCGTTGGGGACGCGGACGTGATGGACCGACGCGCCCTGGATCTCTCCGCGCCGGAAGGCGAGGGCCTCCTGGAGTCCACGGACAAGGCTGTCATGAGCGGACATGGGGCTCTCCGTAGGATGAGATCAGGGCCCTGCTCAGGTCTGCTGCAGCGGCCAGCTCCGTTGGGCTGAGGTTGTCCCTCTCGTTCTTGGCGAAGAGGGTGATGAGGAAGATCGGCATGTGGACGCCTCCGAAAACATAGACGACGCGGAAACCTCCACGCTTGCCTCCCCCCTGACGCGGCGACCTCAGCTTCCAGAGGCCCGCTCCGAGCGACGTCCCCGTCTCCGGGGCTGCGGCGATGCGGTCAATCAGGGCGAAGCGTTCGGCCTCCGTGAGGTGCGCCCTGGCCCGGCGAAGGAACTCCGGGGTTTCCACGACGGTCTGGAGGCGTCCTGAAGTATGTGTCAATGGCGTATGTGTCAATGGCGCACGGATCCGGCTTCGCCTCCCGGCCGACAGTCCGTCACTTTATGATGTTCTTTTTTTGTTCCCGTCGCGCGGTTGTGGCAGGATGTTCTCATGATGGAGGATTGCGGATGACGGACGAGATCCTGGACGAGGGGCCGGTTGAGGGCGTGGACGTGGCGGAGATGGAGATCCCGGAGGAGGCTCCGGAGGACGCGCCCGAGGCTGAGGCGCCCGCCGAGGAGGACCGGTCCGGGTGGGGGGAGATCGAGATTGATGGGGAGGTTTACCTGACGCCGCCGGCGCTGAAGTCGGCCTTCCTGCGGCAGGCGGACTATACCCGCAAGACCCAGGAGCTGGCCGAGCAGAGGCGGCGGATGGAGGCCGAGCGGGAGGCGGCGGGCGCCCATGTGGCGGCGCGGGCGCGGCTGCACCTGCTGGACGAGCAGGCCCGGGCGCTGGAGGGGCTGGACTGGCCGGCCCTGGAGGCGGCGGACCCGGAGCGGGCGAGGGCCCTGGCCGAGCGGCGGCGCACCCTGACCGAGACCCGGGAGCGGGCGGCCTTTGACCTGGCCCGGCGCGAGCACGAGACCCGGCTGGCCCAGGAGGCGGAGGAGGCCGAGGCGGTGATGGCCACCGGCCGGGCCCTGGCGCAGGAGATCGAGGGCTGGTCGCCGGCCCTGGCGGCGGACCTGGCCGACTATGCCCGCAGCTTCGGCGTCGAGGCCGACGAGCTGCGCCAGATCAATGATGCGCGCCTGTGGCGGATCTTGCACCGGGCCCACCTGGGCGAGACCCTGGCCCGGCGCCTGGCCGAGGCGGACCGGCGGGCCGCGCGCCCGGCGGTGAGGCCCGCCGCCGACCCCGGACGACCGGGAGGCGGCGCGGCGGGCCTGGACGACCGGATGGAGACGGCGGAGTGGATGCGCCGGCGCAACGCCGCCGGCCTGAACGGACGGCGCCGTCCAAGGCCCTGAACGACCTGAGTTTTCCGCGTCGCGAGCAGGCCCCTGACCGGGGACCTCGCGCCGCGCCCCGGCGAGGCCGGGCGGACCTGGAGACCTCCAGCACCGCCGCCTGGCCTGCGCCCGAACGCCCTGAACCCTGAACCCTCAAGCCGGGCGCCGCCCGGAAAGGACCCCTGATGCCCAATTCCCTGCTGACGGCCGCCACGGTCACCCGTGAGGCCCTGCGCGTCGACTAAGGCGCCTTCGCGGGGCGACCCGCGTCGAAGAACGATGTGAATTCGGTGAACTCCTAAACCGCGCCCCAGGGCCCGGACGCCCCCTCCTGCGGGCCCCTGAGCGGCATGGACACACCGAGCCAAGCCCGATCCCGGCGACGGGGGCGGGAAGGTGTAACGACTATCCCGCAAGGGAGTAGGGCCAAGCGGCCCGAAGCGCATCGCACCCCCGAGGGTCCGAAAGGGCCGCGTGGGTGATGAGATAGTCTGCTCTGCGGCGGAAACCCGCAGCGGCCCGAAAGGGCGGCCCCGGCCCAGCGACCCGGGGTGAACACAAAGGCCTGCACCAGAAACTGAACTTCGTCGGCACCATTTCGAGGGAGTACGACGACCGCTTCGCCCGCCAGGGCGCCAAGATCGGCGACACTCTGAAGGTTCGCCTGCCCAACCAGTACGCCGTGCGCACCGGCCCGGCCCTGTCGACCCAGGACACCAATGAGTCCAGCGTGGAGCTGAAGGTGGCGACCCAGAGGGGGGTGGACCTGAACTTCACCAGCGTCGACCTGACCATGGGGCTGGACGACTTTTCCGACCGGGTCCTGGAGCCGGCCATGAGCGTGCTGGCCGCCTCCATCGAGGCCGACGCCATGACCATGTACCAGGACGTGGCCAACCAGGTGAACAGCCAGGGCTCGGCGGCCACCTTCCAGAAGGTGCTGCAGGGCCGGAAGATCCTGGTGGACAATTTGGCGCCCCTGGGCGGCCGCACGGCCAACCTGAACACCCAGGACAATATGGACCTGGTGGACGCCCTGAAGGGCCTGTTCAACGACTCCGACGCCGTGGCCAAGCAGTACCGCGAGGGCTATATGGGCCGCACGGCGGGGTTCGACTTCATGGAGAACACCCTCTGGCCGGCGCACCTGCGCGGCGGCGGCGCCGGCTACACCACCAACACCCTGCCGGCCGCCCTGCCGGCCAGCCCCAACCCGGTGAACGCCATCACGGTGGCGGCGGGGACGGGGAGCCTGGCCAAGGGCGATGTCTTCATCATCGCCGGGGTCATGCGGGTGCACCCGGAGACCAAGGTCAGCACCGGCGTGCAGCAGCAGTTCGTGGTGACCCAGGCCCATCCGGGCGGGGCGGGCGCAGTGCAGATCTCGCCGCCCATCATCACCGCGGGCCCGCAGCAGACGGTGACGATGGCGACCACCAACGCGGCCTCGCCGATCACGGTGGCGGGGGCGGTGAACACGCCGCACGGCCTGTCCATGCTCTATCACAAGAGCGCCTTCGCCTTTGCGACGGCGGACCTGGTGATGCCCCGGGGCGTCGACTTCTCGGCCCGGCAGACCTTTGACGGGATCTCCATGCGGATCGTGCGCCAGTACGACATCAACAGCGACAGGTTCCCCTGCCGGCTGGACGTCCTCTACGGCTACCGGACCCTGCGCCCGCAGCTGGCCTGCCGCCTGGCCTGCAACTGAGGCTGAAGGGTCCTCCCGCCTCCGGATGACCTCCGGGGGCGGCGAGGGCGTCTTCCGTCCCCGCCTTCCCGCCTTTCCCAACTGACAGAGGAGACCCCCGCATGGGGCTGGCCACCTATGACGACCTGAAGGCGGCGGTGGCCGACTGGCTGGACCGGGAGGACCTGTCCGGCCGGACCGGCGACTTCATCGCCCTGGCCGAGGCGCGGCTGAACCGGCTGATGGGCTTTTCGGCCCTGACCGCGCGGGTGGAGCTGGAGGCCGGGGCCGGGCAGGCCGAACTGACCGCCCCCGCCGACCTGCGCGACGCCCTGTCCCTGGTCCGGGCCGGGGCCGGGGACGGGGATGGGGCGGCCCAGGGCTTTCGCGCCGAGGCCGGGCGGCTGGTGCTGACGCCGCCGCCGGAGGCGCCGGTGCGGCTGGTCCTGACCTATCGGGCCCGACCGCGGCTGAGCGAGGCGGCGCCGGCCAACCCCGTTCTGGCCGAGCACCCGGACCTCTACCTGTTCGGCGCCCTGGCCGAGGCGGCGCCCTTCCTGCGGGACGGGGAGATGCTGGCCGTCTTCGCCGCCCGCTTCGATGCGGCCCTGACCGAGGCGCGGATGCGCGAGGCCCGGATCGCCGGCGCCTCGCCGCTGAGGGTCGACCCGAGCCTGACCGCGATGCTGGAGCCCCGGCGATGATCCCCGCCGATCCGGGGCCCGGCGCCCCGCCGGCCCTGCGCCCCCTGCTGGCGGCCATGCTGGACGCCCTGAGGGCCCTGGAGGCGCCGAGCGCCCCCATGCCCGCGGCCGCCTGCCTGCGCGCCGACCTTCCCCCCGCCTCGGCCTGGCCCTGGCGGATGATCCTGGTCCGGGACCTGGGGGTCCTGGCCCATTCCGACGGGGTCCGCTGGATCCGTCACGACACCGGACAGGAGATCTGAATGCCCTCTTCCGCCACGCCGAGCCTGCGCCTGGAAATGCAGGCCGCCGGCGAGAACCTGAACACCTGGGGCGCGCCCAAGCTGAACACGGTGATCGCCCTGATCGACTTCGCCATCGCCGGCTGGACGGTGGTGAACCTGACCGGCCCCGCCGTGCTGACCAGCGCCAACTTCGCCCCCGACCAGGCCCGCGCGGCCATGCTGAAATTCACCGGCCAGGGGGGCTGTACGGTGACCCTGCCCTCGGTGAGCAAGCGCTATGACGTGGTCAACGCCACCGCCGGGACCCTGACCCTGACCACCGGGGCGGGGCAGGCGGCGGTTCTGGGCCCCGGCGACGCGGGGCCGGTGACCTGCGACGGGGTGAACGTGCTGGGCGCCCAGATCGCCGGCCGCAGCCTCAAGGCCTATGTGGACGCCCAGGCCTGGGCCGGCCAGTCGGGCAACCTGCCGGGCCAGGAGGGGGCGGCGGGCCTGCCCCTGGTGACCGACGGCCAGACCCCCCGCTGGGCGCCCCTGAGCGCCGAAGCGATTTCCGACTTCGACCGCCGGGCGGCGGGCGCGGCCCTCGGCCTTTCGGTGGCCCTGGCCACCGCCCTCTGACCCCCCCTTCCTGACGGAGACCTTCCATGCCCGTGACGCCCAACTCCATCATCACCCCCCAGGTTCCGCGCTCGGCCTCGGGGGTGGCCAGCCTGGCCAACACCGCCTATGGCGACGCCCCGGCCGGGGCGGCCCTGATCTTCGCCGCCGGCCCCAACGGGGCGCGGGTGACGCGGGTGACCGCCGTGACCCGGGCCAGCCTGACGGCCACCGAGTGCCAGCTGTTCCGCGACCACGACGGGACGGGAACCGTGAAGCGCTTCTTCGCCAGCCGGCTCATGCCCGCTGTGACCGTCTCGCCCTCCACGGCCCAGGCGGCGGTGGACTTCGGCTATTCGGACGGCGCCCCGCTGCTGCTGGGGGCGGGGGAGAAGCTCTACGGCGCCATCGGCCAGGCCCAGACGGGCGTGGTCTTCTGCGTGGAAGGGGCCGACTACTGATGCGCAGCCCGCCGGGACTGATTGCGCCGCCGGGCCTCATCGCCCCGCCCGGCCTGCGCGGCCTGACCGCCCCCGGCCGCCGCCGGGGCCGCGGGGTGCGTGTGGACTACCTCGTCGTGGGGGGCGGGGGTGGGGGTGGGGGAGACTATTATGGCCCCGCAGGCGGGGGAGGAGGAGGGGGAGTTGTCTTCCTTGAAGGGCAAACCTTCGAGAACGGGCGGTACACGGTCATTGTTGGCGGTGGCGGCCAAGGTGGAGCAGCTGCTAACGCGGGAAGGGGTGCTGCCGGGGGAGTATCCCAGATTGGAGAAAAGATAGTCGCCCTGGGTGGGGGCGGGGGCGGATCATCTCAGGCTCCCCCTATCGGTGAAGCCTCATCGGGCGGGGGTGGTTATGCAAACACGTGGTCCCGATCCGAAGTTCAAACCGGAGGACAAGGTGTTCAGGGCAACAAGGGCGGTGACGCAAAATTTGCTGCTACCGGAGGCGGTTCCGGTGGTGGCGGTGGAGCAACGCAGCCCGGTCAGGATGGACAAGGAACTAACAGTGGGGCTGGCGGAGCTGGGCGACAACTTACCCTGACAGGAGAACTCCTGACGTTCGGCTCAGGTGGAGGGGGAGGCAACAACCCATCTGCCGGGGGCAATGGTGCCGGGCGGGGCGGCGATGGCGCTGGAGATGGAGCCCTGAATGGCTCTGGCGGCCACGGTCGCTCCGGCTCAGGTGGAGGGGGCGGTGGCGGTGGCTACGCGTCTCCAGGAGGAAACGGAGGCAGCGGCATAGTTGTCATCCGTACCGACTGGCCGGGGATCAATTGGTCTGGTGCCGAGGCGAGGGCGCTCTCGGGGACCACGCTGCTGATCTTCAGTTCCGACGGTTGGTTTGAGCTCCGCTAGTCGGAGATCTTCCGGGTGTAGAGTTGCCCGATTGGTGCACCAAAGAACACGGACATTTTCCGCTGGAAGATGTTGATGAAGGCATCAATCGCTGGCTTCGGCATTTTGAGCACGTCCTGAAACCCCGGCTTGTCCATCGACCAGAGGTAGTCATCGAAGATCATGACCCCACCAACCCTAAGGAGTTGAAAGGACATGACTGCATCGGTCAGAACGTCCGGAGCCTGGTGCGAGCCATCAATGTAAATCAGGTCAAAGAACCCATACTTCCCGCTCGCCATTAGGTCGGGGAGGCCATGATTGGAGTACTTCTTGATTTTGTGGATGTTCGTAGGGTGGGGCGTCTTCCCCCTTGCGACCGAAACGTTGTGATCGAAACGCCTCTCAACCTCGGACATCTGGGTTTCGATTTGACCGCCCTTTTGATGTTCGATGCCACCCTCCCAGGTGTCGACGCAATAGACCTCGATCCCTGATTGGGCGTGCTCCGTGCACATCTCGATGATCCAACATGTCGATCGACCTTCGAAGGATCCGATCTCGAGGATTCTGGTCGGCTTATCGCGACTAATGATTTGACGCCAAACCGGGACGTTCTGACTGAACCAGTCCCGGGTGAACTCATACTGAGGTTCAGTGGTGGGCGCCTGTTCGGTCATTTGCGTGCCTCAGTAGCCATTCGCCCCCGTTCGATGGGCCCCGGACGTTCCGAATAGCTTGACCCACCTCACGGCGCAAACCCGCGGGAGCCTTCACCATGCGTTTCACAATCGACCCGCCGCCCGGGCTGGCGGCGGATGACACTTGGTTTGCGGCGGCGGGGCGCTGGGCCGACGGGTCCAACAGCCGGTTCTGGCGGGGCGGGCCCCAGGTGATCGGGGGCTTAGAGAGCAGTATCCTGCCGCTTTGATTGCATAACGTTGCTCAATTCTGATTCAACATCTACGGAAGCCCCCATGGATATCCGCAAAGCTATCGAGGAAGAGCGCTGGGCCGATGTGGTCGCGCATCTGCGGCCGCTTTCGGACCGGGGCGGCTCGGACGCCTCGAACGATCTTGCGATTGTCTTTCGCCGGATGGGACAGCCGGCGGACGAGTTGTTCTTTGCGCATCGGGCTTTTGAGCAGAATCGGCTTTCGAGCTCGGCGCTCAACACACTCTTTCGGGCGCTTCTCGTCCAGGGGAACTTCCAGACGGCGGCCCGGATCTATCGGGATGTGCGCGGCGAGCGTCAGCTGAACCGGGTGCACCACATCAACGGCGCCATCGCCCTGATCCGGATCAATCGGGTGGATGAGGCCGCCGAGGCCCTGGAGCGCACCGCCGGGTTTCCGTTGGCGGAGGCCTCGGATCTCAAGGTCGATCTGCTTATGGCTCAGGCCCGCTTTGAGCATGACCGGGCCCTGGCCCTGCTGGACCGGCTGACCGCCATGGGCGAGGACGTTGAGACCCAGAGGACCAGCCAGCTGTTCGCGTCTGGCGACATGGCCGCCGTGGTCGCCCACTACGACGCCAAGGCGCCCATTCACCCGGGGGTGCGCCGTCAGGGAAAGACGGCGCTGCAGGCCGCCATCGCCATGGTGGACCGGGACCGGGTGCAGCGCTACCTGGCGGAGATCAGCGCCGTTCCCGCCTCCACCGCCGCGCTGGCGAGAGGTCTGCTGGAGGGCCGGGAGACTGTGGAAATCCGGGGGGGGGGGAGAACCTGGCGATTCCCCTTCGTGGCGACGAATTTCTCAGTCGCCCTGCCGCAGGTGGCGGGCGGCTTCTACGAGCAGCCGGCGCTGGAGGCCCTTCGGGCGCTGGTCCGGCCGGGGCAGACCGTGGTGGACGTGGGGGCGAACCTCGGCAACCACACCGTCTATTTCGCCGGCGAAGCAGGGTGCCGGGTGGTCGCCTTCGAGTGCAATCCCCGGATGGCCGATCATCTCCGGAACACGATCGAGATGAACGGGCTGGGCGGCCAGGTCGATCTTTCGCACCTGGGCAAGGCGGTGACATCCTATGTGGGGGAGATCCCGTTCCAGTTTGTGAGGGATGACTATTCGTTCGTGACCCCGGGAACCGAACACGGGGCCACCCTGACGCCCTGCCTGACCCTGGACAGCCTGGCCCTGCCGGAATGCGCCCTTCTGAAAATCGACGTGGACGGCGGTGAGCCGGGGGTGCTGGAGGGCGCCCGGGACGTGTTGGCCCGCCTGAGACCGACGGTGTCCATCGAGGTGCTGAACTTCAATACGCGCCGGGTCCTGGCGCTGTTCGAGGCGTATGGCTACGACATCCTTCGGGAAGACAGCCGCAACGAAGCCTACAGCGACTTTGTCTTCGTCCCCCGAGAGTCGGCGCTGGGGCGCGCCTGAGCGCCGTCCCATGCCGGCGTCTGATCCGGCGTCCGGCCTGAGCTGATTTCTTGATCCCTTCGCCGCCGCTGGGCGGCGACACCCCCATTCGCGGGAGCCTTCATCATGCGTTTCACACTCGACCCGCCGCCCGGGCTGGCGGCGGATGACACTTCGTTTGCGGCGGCGGGGCGCTGGGCCGACGGGTCCAACATCCGGTTCTGGCGGGGGCGGCCCCAGGTGATCGGGGGCTGGGAGCGGCTGCATCCCGGGCGGCTGGACGGGCCGTGCCGGGGCCTTTTGGGCTGGAGCGACCTGTCGGGGGGGCTGATGCTGGCCTTTGGCGGGCCGTCGCGGCTGGAGGTCTGGCGCGGCGGGGAGCTGGCGGATGCCACGCCGCAGGGCCTGGCGCCCGGGGCGGCGGACGGTTCAGGCGGGCGGGGCTATGGCACGGGCGCCTGGGGCGCCGGGGCCTGGTCGGAGCCCTCGGACGGGGAGCTGGCGCCGCGCACCTGGTCGCTGGCGGCCTGGGGCGAAACCCTGCTGGCCGCGCCGAGGGACGGCACGCTCTATCAATGGTCGCCGGCGAGCGGCGGACGGGCCCGGGCCCTGGCGGGAGCTCCGGCGCGGATGAGCGCCATGCTGGTCTCGGCCACGGACCAGGTCTTCGCCCTGGGCTGCAATGAGGAGACCTCGGGCGTCTTCAACCCCCTGTGCATCCGGCACGGCGGGGTGCGGCGGCTGGACCAGTGGACCACGGCGCCGGACACCACGGCGCGGGAATATGTGCTGCCCGGCGGCGGTCGGATCGTGGGCGGGCGGACCCTGGGGTCGCACCTGCTGGTCTGGACGACCCACGCCCTGTTCCTGGGGGTATTCACCGGCAGTCCGGGCCAGCCCTGGCGGTTCGACCGGGTGGGGCAGGCCTGCGGCCTGATCGGCCCCAATGCGGCGACGGTGAGCGGGCAGACGGCCTTCTGGCTGGGGCCGGACCTGCAGGTCTGGCGCTATGCCCTGGGCGGGGCGCCGGAGTCGCTGAGTTGTCCCTTAAGACCGGACCTGGCCGAGAACCTGGCGGCGGGGCAGGGGGACAAGGTGTTCGCCTCGACCCTGTCGGCCTTTTCCGAGGTGCGGTTCGACTATCCCGACCGGCGCGAGGGGGCCGAGAACAGCCGGTGCCTGGTGCTGTCCCTGGCGGACGGGGCCTGGAGCCGGGGGGCGACCCCGCGCACCGCCATGATCGACGCCGGGCCTGCTGAGCATCCCGTGGCGACGGCGCCGGACGGCTCGATGTTCTGGTGCGAGCGGGGGGCGAGCGCGGACGGGGCGCCCTTCGCCTGGTTCCTGGAGAGCGCCGACCAGGTGCTGGACGAGGACCGCACGGCCCTGGTGCGCGGGGTCTGGCCGGACCTGGCCGGGCAGCAGGGGCCGGTGGTGCTGGAGATCTCGGCCCGGCGCACGCCGCAGGGGCCTGAGCGGCGCGCGCCGCCGGCCGCCCTGGCGCCGGGACAGGCGCGGGCGGACCTGAGGCTGTCGGGGCGGCTGTTCCGGGTGCGGTTGAGCGGCGACGCCTCGCCCACGGCGGGACGGATCGGGAAGCTGGTCTTTGACCTGGCGCCGGCGGGGGGCCGATGAGTGAGGCGCCGCTGAGCGAGGGCGACCGGGAGGCGCTGGCCCTGGCGCTGGAGGCCCTGGCGGCGGACGCCGGACCGGCGGACCTGGCCGAGGCGCTGAGGTGCGGGCGGGCGCGGATCTGGATGGGCGAAGGCGCCGTGCTGGCCACCGAGCTGGCGGCCGAGCCTGACGGGCCCTGCCTGCACGTCTGGCTGGCGGCGGGGCGGCTTTCGGCCGTGCTGGCCCTGAGGCCGGGCCTGGAGGCCTGGGCCCGGGGGGCGGGCTGCCGGCGGATCACCCTGGACGGACGGAAGGGCTGGGCCCGGGTGCTGGCGCCCTTTGGCTACCGGCGGGCGGGACACGAGATTGAACGGAGACTGTGATGGGAAAGAAGAAGACCAAGACGAGCTCCACCGAAACGAGCCGGACGGTGATGACGCCGACCCGGCCGGACTGGGTGGACGACCAGGCGAAGGGGCTGAACGACGCCCTGACGGACCTGGGGCGGCGGGATCCGGCGGCCTCGGTGGCGCCGCTTTCAGACCTGGAGCGCCGGGCCTCGGAGGGGGCGGCCGGCCTGGGCGTCGGCGGCGGCTGGGGAAGCGGCGGGACGGACTGGGCCAACTGGGGCCGACCGACGCCGGCGACCGGTCCGGCCCCGGTGGCGACGGCGCCCGAGCTGTCCGGCGCGCGGCTGGAGGGGCGGGGCGAGGTTCCGCAGGCGGCCAGCGTGCTGGACAACCTGTCGGCCTATATGACCCCCTTCCGCGACCAGGTGCTGGCCGCAGCCATGGGCGACTATGACGCCGAGGCGGGACGAAGGCGCGCGGCCCAGGACCTGGAGCTGGCGGGGCAGGGCGCCTTTGGCGGCTCGGGGGCGGCTCTGACCCGGTCCCTGACCGAGGGCGAGCTGGCGCGGGGCCGCAACAGCCGTCTGGCGGGGCTGCTGGACCAGATGTTCGCGCAAGGCGCGAGCCTGTCTGCGGGGGATGCGGACCGGCGCCAGCAGGCCTCGACGGCGGCGGCCCAGCTGGCCCAGGCCCGGGACCTGGAGCGGGCCCGCCTGTCGCAGGCGCAGGACGCGACGCGGATGCAGGACGCCCTGGCCCGGGCCCAGCTGGGGCAGGAGGGCGAGCTGGCCCGCCAGCGCCTGGGCCTGGACGAGGCGGCCTCGCGCCGGGCGGATGCGGAGAGTCAGGCGCGGATCGGGGCGCAGGCGCGGGCGGTGGAGCAGGCGCGGCTGTCGGCGCCCGAGCAGGCCCTGGCCCGGCGGATCGAGATGTTCTCAGGGCTTCCCCTGGGCCTGTTCCAGGGCAGCGTAACGGACAGCCAGGGCCAGAGGAACGGGACCGAGACCACCAGCGGGGCGAGCCTGGGGGAGATCGCCTCCCTGGTGAACAGCCTGACCGGCTCGCCCCTGTCGCGGCTGTTCCCCGGCGGGGCGCGCTGACATGGCGGAGGCGGGAGGCCTGGGCGAGGCCCAACTGTTCGCCCTGAGGCAGATCAGCGACAACCTGGCGGCCCAGACCCGGCGGCTGGAGGGGCTGGGCGCCAAGGTGGACGACGTGCGCGAGCGGCTGGCCCGGCTGGAGGCGCAGGAGGCCGGCGTGCTGGTGGAGGCCGTGCGGCGCGAGCTGAAGTCGGCCCTGGCGCGGATCGACGCCCTGGAGGCCCAGCGCGACCGGGTGGCCGGGGCGGCGGCCTTCTGGACCTGGCTGGGGCGGCACGCGCCCTGGCTGGCGGCGGCCCTGGCGGCCTTTGGCGCGGGGCTGGTCGCGCGGGAGGGCGGGCGATGAGCGAAGGTGCGCGGCCGCCGGTGGAGATCACATGGCTCTGGAGGCGGATCTTCACCTACCTGGCCAGCCTGGCCAACGCCGGCCTGCTGGCGGCGGTGATTGCGAAGGTGAAGGACCCGCAGGGCCTGGCCGCCCTGGGCCTGGCCCTGGTGGCGGCCAATGTGGTGCTGGCGACCCTGTACCTGGCCGGAGCGACGGTGACGGACTGGGCGCGGATCGCCGGAGCCGCAAGGGGTGAGGCGAAGGCCGGGGAGGACGGGTCGTGATGGGGCCGGCTTTCGCATGGACGAACGGGCTGAGGCTGGCCCTGGGCCTGGGGGCGGCCCTGGTGCTAGCCCTCGCGGCCGCGCGGCTTTGGGAGGCGGGGCGAAGGGCCGGGGCCGCGCCCCTGCAGGCCGAGGCCGCCGCCCTGCGCGCCGAGGCGGCCCGCTCGGCCCTGGAGGCGGAGGGGGCGCGGGGCCAGCTGGTCCGGGCCGAGGCCGCCGCCCGCGCCTCCGCACGGCTGGAAACCGAGACCCGGGCGCGGATCGACGCCCTCAACCGACTGGAGGACGCCCATGCGCCGCTGGATCCTGACCGCCTTCGTGAGCTTCGCCGGGCTGACCGGGGGCTGTGCGACGCGGCTCCCGGCCTCGCCTGTGGCCCTGCCGCAGCTGACGCCCCCGCCGGCGGCGGAGGCGCCATGCGAGGTCTACGTCCTGCCGCCGAACGCGACGCGGGCTGATCTTGATGAGGGCTATGTCCGCAGAGGCGTCCAGATCGCCGCCTGCGACGCCGCCCGCAGACTGGCCCTGGAGACCCTGAAGGCCGAGCACGCCCTGGAGGCGGAGGCGCTCAGGCGGGCGGGGCGGAAGGGGCGCTGAAGGCCGGGGCGGCGAGGCGGGCGAGGTAGTCGCGGATGTCGTCGGGCCAGGCGGCGGTCTGGTCCGTGAAGGTCGCCCCGTCGCCGGCGTAGAGGGCGCGGACGGCGGCTTCGGCGCCGGGGGCGTCTCCGGCCAGGGCCGACAGGACGGCGCAGGCGGCGTCGGCGGCGCGGCGGCGGGCGGCTTCGGGGCTTTCCGGCGCGCGGGCGGCGGCCTCGACCAGGCGGCGCAGGGCGGCGGAGGCGCCGCCGGGCTGGGCGGACAGCCACTCCCAATGGCGGGGCAGGAGGGTGACCTCCCGGGCCGAGACCCCCAGGCGGGGCCGGCCTCGGCCAGCCTTGGCCGGAGACGCGAGGGGCTGGGCGGCGCCCGTCCGGTCGCTGAAGATCAGGGGCTCGACGGAGTCGCCCGTCAGGGCGGCCCACGCGGCGGCGAGAACGTTCGCAGGCTCGCCCGAGGCGATGCGGCGGCCGTGGTGGAAGGCGGTGAAGGTCTCTTGGGTCATGGCGGGGGGATAGGCTGCGCCGGGTGGGGCGTCAATATTACCCGGATATAATAATAACAGGAGAGCGGAGCGCGTCCTTAATTCCTCCCCCCAGGGGGAGGTGGACCGGGGCGAAAGCCCCGGGACGGAGGGGGTCTGCTGAGGGGCCGTTGCACCCCCTCACCGACCTTCGGTCGGAGCTCCCCCTGATGGGGAGCAATGGCTTCCTAATTCATCCCCCTAGGGGGAGGTGGCGCGCGCAAGCGCGTCGGAGGGGGTCTTCGGAGGGGCCGTTGACCCCCTCAGTCAGCTTCGCTGACAGCTCCCCCTTGGGGGAGCCATTGAGAGTCCCAGGGGCCCCGGGAGGGGGATAAATGGTGCCGCCGGGCAGGATTGAACTGCCGACCTCAGCCTTACCAAGGATGCGCTCTACCACTGAGCTACGGCGGCGAAAGGCGAGGCGCGGGCTATAGCCAAAGCCGCGCCGGACGGGAAGGGGAAAAACGTGACCGGGGGGGAGGGGCGGCTTGACCGGCGGGGTGGAGGGCGGCATCGGGGGCGGGTGAAGACGCCCCCTGCCCCCGGACCCTCTGAGGCTGAACGGCGCGAGGCCCGGCGGGCCAAGGCCCTGAGGGACAATCTGCGCCGCCGCAAGGCCCCGCCGGCTCCAGCTCCGGCTCCGGCGCCTGCGGACGGCGCCGATCCCCCTTGCGACTCGCGCCCGCCCGGCTAGAAGCGGGCGTGAAGTCCGGAGTTTCAAGACGTGGCCAAGCCGCTCGCCAAGACCGCACCGCTCAAGCTCCTGGCGGAGGACGCCGAGGACCTGGAGGTGGTGGCCGCCGCCCTGCAGGACGCCGTGCTGAAGATCGGCGACATCGCCTGGGAGGCGAAGGCGCGGCGGCTGACCATCACCGTCAACCGCTATCGCTGGGGCGCCCGGGAGCCAGAGCGCGTGCGCAGCGCGGTGCAGCTGGGCTCGGTCCTCGGGGTGCAGGCCCGTCGCCTGCGCCGGGGCGCCTCCGAGGCGGTGGTCCAGCTCCTGACCCTGGCCTTCGAGCCGGGAGAGGCGCCGGGCGGGCGGCTGGTCTTCCGGTTCGCCGGCGACGCCGACCTGGCCGTCGAGGTGGAGTGCATCGACCTGGTGCTGGCCGACATCTCCGAGCCCTGGGCGGCGAAGTCGGAACCCCGGCACGAGGACTGACGCCCCAGGGCGGTTTTGCCGCGAGTGTGGCGCCGGCCCCATGGCCTCGCGCCGTCGCCGGGTCTAGATAGGCCCCATGCGCCGCTTCAACTTCCAGGACCCTGATTTCGACGCCCGCTTCGGCGCCTTCGCCGACGCCCGGCGGGACACGCCCGAGACGGTGGACGCCGCCGTGCGCGAGGTGCTGGAGGCGGTGCGGGCCCGGGGCCTGGAGGCCGTGCTGGACTACACCCGACGTTTCGACGGGGTGGAGCTGGACGCGGCGGGCCTGAAGGTCAGCGCCGAAGAGATCGCCGAGGGCGCGGCGGCCTGCGCCCCCGAGGTGCGCGAGGCCATCGCCTTTGCGGCCCGCCGCATCGAGGCCTATCACGCCCGCCAGAGGCCCGCCGACGCCCGGTTCACCGACGAGGCCGGGGTGGAGCTGGGCTGGCGCTGGACGCCGCTGGACTCGGTGGGGATCTATGTGCCGGGCGGCCGGGCGGCCTATCCCTCGACCGTACTGATGAACGCCGTACCGGCCCGCGCCGCCGGTGTGGGCCGCATCGCCATGGTCACCCCGCCCGGACGGCTCCAGCCCGCGGTGCTGGCGGCGGCCCAGGCGGCGGGGGTGAGCGAGATCTGGCGAGTGGGCGGCGCCCAGGCCGTGGCCGCCCTGGCCTATGGCGCCGGCCCGATCCGGCCGGTGGACAAGATCGTCGGGCCCGGCAACGCCTGGGTGACGGCGGCCAAGCGACGGGTCTATGGCCAGGTGGGCATCGACGCCCTGGCCGGCCCCTCGGAGATCGTCGTGGTGGCCGACGCGGACAATGACCCCGCCTGGATCGCCGCCGACCTGCTTTCGCAGGCCGAGCATGACCCGGCCTCCCAGTCGATCCTGATCACGGATGACGCAGGCCTTGCGGACCGGGTGGTCGCCGAGGTGGAGGCCCAGCTGAAGACCCTGGCCACGGGCGAGACGGCGGGGCGGTCCTGGGCCGACCACGGGGCGGTGATCCTGGCGCCGATGGACGCGGCCCCCACCCTGGTGGACCGACTGGCGCCCGAGCACGTGGAGCTGGCCGTGGCCGATCCGGACGCCCTGTCGGCGAAGATCCGCCACGCCGGGGCGATCTTCCTGGGCCGGCACACGCCGGAGGCCCTGGGAGATTATGTGGCGGGCTCGAACCACGTCCTGCCCACCAGTCGGGCGGCGCGGTTCTCCTCGGGCCTGTCACTCTATGACTTCCTGAAGCGCACCTCGCTGGTGAAGGCCGGCGCGGCGGGCTTCGCCGTGCTAGGCCCGCCCACTGTCGCCCTGGCCGAGGCCGAGGGCCTTCCGGCGCACGCCCGCTCGGCCGCCCTGCGGCTGAGCCAGGGCGGGTGACGGCCATGGTCGCCTCGGTCTAGGATTGGCGGGCAGCTTGCGAACCGGACATGGCCGAGCCTGACCGCACCCTCCAGCGCCTGCAGAGCGTCGAGCTGGACCCCGAGTCCCTCGCGGCGGTCTCGCGCGACCAGGAGCAGGAGCGGAAGATCGCCATCTTCGACCTTTTGGAGCAGAACTATTTCGCCCCCGAGGGCGCGGCGGGCGGGCCCTATGACCTGAATATGGGGCTGATGGAGAACCGCCTCGTCCTGGACGTGACCGGGCCGGACTATCAGCGCCGGCACATCCTCTCTCTGTCGCCGTTCCGGGGGTTGATCCGCGACTATTTCATGATCTGCGAGAGCTATTACCAGGCCATCCGGCAGGCCACGCCCTCGCAGATCGAGGCTCTCGATATGGGCCGGAGGGGCCTGCACAACGAGGCCAGCGAGCTGTTGCAGCGGCGGCTGGCGGGCAAGGTGGAGACCGACCTGGACACGGCGCGCCGCCTCTTCACCCTGATCACCGCCCTGCACTGGAAGGGCTGAAGGCCCCGGCCTGCGCCTCGGCAGTCGACCTTGCCGGGCGACTTAAGGTATAGACCCCTGCCTTCCGGCCCGGACGCCCGCGATTCAGTGGGTTTCGCGCCGTTTTCATCGACCCATAGTCTGGAGCCTGCATGGCCAAGGAAGAACCCCTCGAGTTTCCGGGCACCGTCAGCGAGGTGCTGCCCAACGCCACCTTCCGCGTGAAGCTCGAAAACGATCACGAGATCATCGCCCACACCGCGGGGAAGATGCGCAAGAACCGCATCCGGGTGTCGGCCGGGGACAAGGTGCTCGTGGCCATGACTCCCTACGACCTCACCAAGGGGCGCATCACCTTCCGGGTCCGCTAGAGCGGCCATGCCGCCCCGGCTGGTCCTGGCGTCGGAGAGCCCGCGAAGGCGGGACCTCCTGGCCTCCATCGGCCACTCGCCGGACCTCATCGTCCCCGCCGACATCGACGAGACGCCGCTGAGGGACGAACTGCCACGCCGACTGGCCGCTCGCCTTTCGGCCGCCAAGGCCGAGGCCGTCGCCGCCCTCCATCCCGACGACTATGTCCTGGCCGCCGACACGGTGGTGTCGGTAGGACGCCGGATCCTGCCCAAGGCGGCGGACGCCGACGAGGTAGTCCAGTGCCTGAAGCTTCTGTCCGGCCGCGCGCACCGGGTCGTCACCGGGGTCAGCGTCCGCGGGCCCGGCGGCCGGCGCGGCGACCGGCTGGTCGAGACCCGCCTGAAGATGCGACGCCTCACAGAGGCCGATATCTCCGCCTACGCCGCCAGCGGCGAGGGGGTGGGCAAGGCCGGAGGCTACGGGATCCAGGGGCGGGCAGGGGCCTTCATCCTCTCGCTCAGCGGCTCCTGGCCAGCCGTGGTCGGCCTGCCCCTGCATGAGACCGAGACCCTGCTGAAGGGCCTGGGCTGGCGTCGGCCATGAGCCCGCGCCGCGCCTACCTGGACATCGCCCCCGGAGAGGCGAGGGGCGTGGTCACCCTAGACGGGCGGCCCGAGCACCTGATCCTGGTCCGCGACGAAGACGACCCGCGCCTTGAGCCGGGGGCGCGGATCGCGGCGCGGGTGCGCAAGGTCGAGCCGGCCTTCGCCTCGGCCTTCGTCGACCTGGGCGAGGGGCTTGAGGGCCTGATGGACTATCCCCCTGACCGGCGGCCCGTGGAGGGCCAGATGCTGGAGGTCGAGGTGCGCGCCGCCCCGCGCCCCGGCAAGCTGGCGGCGGTGCGCGGCGTCGGGCCGGCGGAGGCTCCGGTGCGGCTCCTCTCGGCGGCGCCGTCCCTTGCCGACCGGCTGGCCCACCTGACCCGAAGCCGGGAGACGGTGACCGGCGCCGAGGCCCGCCGAAGGGCTGACGAGGCCGAGGAGACGGCCCTGACCGAAGCCCATGTCCTGCCGGGCGGCGGCCTGGTGGTGATCGAACCGACCCGCGCCCTGGTGGCGGTGGACGTCGACCTGGGCCCGCGCAAGGGTCCGGACCCGAAGTCCCTGGTGCGACAGCTCAACCTCGCGGCCATAGCGGAGACGGCGCGCCTGCTGCGCCTGAAGGGTCTGGGCGGCCTGGTGGTCATCGACCTTGCGGGGCGGGGCCACGACGGGACAGCCCTGCTGAACGCCGCCCGCAACGCCTTCGCCGCAGACCAGCCCGGCGTCGCCTTCGGACCGGTCAGCCGGTTCGGGACCCTGGAGCTGACGGTTCCCCGCCGGACCCGGGCGATGACCGAGATTCTGCTCGATCCCGGCGGCGTCCCCAGCGACCGCACCCTGGCCCAGAGACTGGTGCGCCGGGCCGAGAGCGAGGCCGCAGTGGAGACGGGACGGCTGGTGAAGATCCAGGCCGCTCCGGCTGTCGCCCGGCTGGCCTGGCCCCTGGTCGACCGCCTCGCCGAGCGGATGGGCGCCCGATTCGATCGGACGGTGGAGCCCGGCTGGCCACGGGACCGCTTCGAAATCACCCTCCCCTGAAGGCCTTGCCGTGAAGACCGCCTGTCCCATCTGCAAAAAGCCCGCCGACCCGCAGTTCCGGCCCTTCTGCTCCTCCCGTTGCGCCCATGTGGACCTGCAGCGCTGGCTGTCCGGAAGCTATGCCCTGCCGGGCGATGAAATCGATGAGGAGGACATCGCCGACCTGGACAGGGGCGCCTGACCCGCCCGGCTGGACAGGCTGGGGGCGGGCGCCTACACACGGGTCAGGGCGGGATGTGAGTCGTACGCTGGGGACCCGCCGCGTGCTGTCAGGGCCCCTATCCCGGCTGGCTGGCCCGGCTGACCCGGAGGTGCAAGAACCAAGAATGCCGGATCCGGATGCGCTTTCCGCCTCGGGCGTCACCTTCGCCCGGCATCGGACCCCAGACACCCTCCGGGACCTGAGGCGCATCTTGGACGCGGCCTTCCCGCAGGATGAATCCGGGCTCACCGCCATGGAGATCGGAGCTTACCGCGCCCTCGTCCTTGAGGCGCAGACCGCTCTGAATTCAGGGGACTTTGTCCGCCGCATCTGCGGGGAAGTCCATGACAACATCCTGGCGGCGATCGGCGAGGACCGCTTCTATATCCAGACCAACCTTTACCTTCGCGCCGCGCGGCCAGAGTCCGGGCGCAGCCGGGAGGCGATCGGCTGGCACCGGGAGACCTTTTACGGGCCGAACATGGAGCGGTCGGTAAATCTCTGGACGCCGGTCCGGGGTGTCTCTGAGAAGAACACCCTGCGGTTCATCCCCGAGTCCCAGCGGATCCCGGAACCGGAGATTGAGACCCTGTCCATCGCCGATGAGGTGACCGAAAAGGGTTCCGTGGGGAACCGTATCGGCTTCCTCTACAGCCCGAAGGTCATTCAGAGCGGGGTGGACCTGAACCGCAGCCAGCCGATGACGGTCCCTGAGGCGCACAGCGCCCTGTTCCCCGGGATGCTCATCCATGGCGCCGGTCACAACGGCGACGCCTGCATTCGGTTCTCTGTGGATTTCCGAATCCTGCCCTACAGCGCCTATTCGTCGAGCTCGAAGTCTTACCATCTGGCGAGCGGAAAGCCGTACTTCGAGTTGTTCTGACCTCGGGCCCGTCCCGTCACAGGAGAGTGTTTCCATGAGATCCCCGGGAAAGCCTCGCCTTCTGGTGGTGGGTGCAGACGGCCTGATTGGCTCGGCGCTGGAGCGGCGGCTGTGCGAGGCGGGTCGATTCGAAGTCTGGGGAACGACCCGGACGCGGGAGTCGGCGGGCAGCGGGAACCGTCTTTACCTGGATCTCCGGGCTCCGGAGGACTTCGACCTTTCGACGGGTTTCGACATCGCCGTCATCTGCGCCGGCGTGGGGGGTGAGGCGGCCTGCGCGGCGGATCCGGACGGCTCGCGACAGGTGAATGTGACCGGCCAGGTCCGCCTTGCAGACCGGCTGGTCGCCTCCGGAAGCCATGTCCTGGCCCTGTCCTCCAACGCGGTCTTTGACGGAAGCCGGGAGTTGTTCTCCACCGCCGACCCGCCCGCGCCGCGAACCGAATATGGCCGGCAGAAGCGGGACCTGGAGGTCGCCCTCCAGGCCCTGCCCGGGGTGGGAATCCTGAGGCTCACCAAGGTCCTGGACGTCTCGACCGGCCTGCCGGCGCGGTGGGACCGCGAACTGGAAGCCGGGAACGCCGTGGAGGCCTTCGACAACCACTTCATCTCGCCCCTTGCGCCCGAGGAGGTCGCCTCTGTCCTGCTCGGCCTGATCGATCGCCGGGCGACCGGCCTCTTCCAGTTCTCGGGGGCTGAGAGCCTGTCCTTCCACGCCTATGCCCTGAGGCGATATGCGGATCGCCCTGACCTCCTGGCGCGAATCCGGCCAGCCCGGGACCCCGCCGCCGGCGACGGCGTCCTCTACAACTCCCTCAGGACGGAACTGCCCACTGAGGAGGGCCAGTACGAGGATCTGAAGGGCGTCGGCGCCCAGGCCCTCGGCCTGATGACGGGATACGCCTACGCCACCAACCCCAAGCGGCTGGCCTTCACCCTGTCTCGCTACAAGTTCGTGGCCAAGATGCTTACGGGCAAGACATCGGTCCTGGAGATCGGCTGCGCAGACGCCTTCGGCACCCCTTTGGTCCTTCAGGAAGTCGGCGCCCTGACCGCCGCCGACTTTGACTGGATGTTCGTCCGGGAAGCCCAGGTCTCGCATCCCTTCCGGGACCGGATCACCTTCTTGCGCCATGACATGGTCGAGGGCCCGCTTGAGGGGGTGTTCGACGGCGCCTTCTGCCTCGACGTGCTGGAACACATCGCCCCGGAGGCGGAGTCGCGCTTTGTCCTGAACGTCTGCGAGAGCCTCACGGACGATGGGGTCTTCGTGGTGGGCATACCGTCCCTGGAGTCCCAGGTCTACGCGTCCGAGATCTCCAAGGCGGGCCACGTGAACTGCAAGACCGGCGAGGACCTGCGCGCCTTCATGCTGAAATTCTTCAGCAATGTCTTCCTCTTCTCGATGAACGACGAGGTGGTGCACACGGGTTATGCGCCCATGGCCCATTACCTTTTCGCCATTGGGTGCGGCAAGCGGCCCGGGCTCTCCGCCGCGGGCGTCTGAGCCTCGCCCGCCTCGCTGGACACGGCGCGGGGCCTCTTCTATAGAACCGCCTCCGACCCGCGAGGCGTCGCGCCTGGGTAGCTCAGTTGGTAGAGCAGCGGATTGAAAATCCGCGTGTCGCTGGTTCGATTCCGGCCCCAGGCACCATTTCTTTTCATGATCATATTGCGACGCTGGCTCAGTCGATGCGCCCGGCCTTCGACATTGTTCTGCGGGCGGCGTTCACGAAGCCCCCTGGAGTGCTCAGTGAGGTCTAGTACGGGCAGGCCTCCTGGACGGACAGGTCCGGGATTCAAGCCATGATGTGGGTCGGGCTGGGCCCTCTGCAGGATTGCGGGCTGCGCCAGGCGTGGGCGGTCGTCGAGATGTGAGGCGCCCAGCCTCTGCGGGTCGTGAAAAAGTCCCCCGGGGGAAGGTGTGGTGTGATAGCCTCCGGCCCCGGGCGAATGGCCGGGCGCAAGGGCCCTGTCCGCCCGTCGTCGCCACCCCTATTCGTCGGCGGAGGGGCCGAGGAGATGCAGATGCTGGACAGGAACATTGGAAGCGCCCAGACGCTTCCAGCCGACCGCAGACTTTTTGTCATGGGTGCGATTGCCATGACGGGGGTCACCGTCGCCGGCTTTGGCTTCCACTTGCTCGCCGGTCGATCGA
Organism: Phenylobacterium sp.; assembly: GCA_020402745.1. Classification (GTDB taxonomy): domain Bacteria; phylum Pseudomonadota; class Alphaproteobacteria; order Caulobacterales; family Caulobacteraceae; genus Phenylobacterium. Next base: position 19,300 of record JADBYZ010000016.1, on the reverse strand, counting down.
GCTTTGAGGCGCCCCTGCTCGTCCACGCCCACGCCGTGGTCTTCATGGGTTGGCTGGCGATCTATCTGGCGCAGACGGCGCTTGCGGCGCGCGGCGCAGGGATCTGGCACCGCCGCCTCGGCTGGCTCGCCATGGCCTGGGTGCCCTTGATGCTCCTCCTGGGCGTCATTGTGGTCGTGGACATGGTCCGCAGGGCAGATACGCCCTTCTTCTTCAGGCCGCTCCACTTCCTGGTCCTCGACACGGCCAGCCTTCTCACCTTCGCCGGTCTCACCCTTTGGGCGGTCGCCCGCCGCCGCAACACCGACTGGCACGCCCGGCTTCACTTCTGCGCGATGGTCGCCCTTCTGGGCCCCGGGATCGGCCGTCTCATTCCCTCTCCCGCCTTCATGCCCTGGGCGTGGGAGGTGACCATTGCGGTCAGCCTCATCTTCCCAGGGGTCGCCATCCTGCTGGACCGCAGGAATGCAGGCCGGGTTCATCCGGCCTGGGTGGGCGGACTTGCGGCCCTCTTCACGATGGTCCTGGTCACCGAGGTCATCACCTATGGTCCTGCAGGCAAGCCACTCTACAGGATGGTGACCTCAGGCTCCGCCGGCGAGTCGGTCGCTCCACTCGCCTTCCCGGCGCCTCCCGGACCGCCCCCCGCCTGAGGACCATTCTTCCGACCGGATGAAGGGGTCAATCAGCAGGGATTCGTCACCCCGCCGCAGCCGGCGCCCTGGTCGCCCATGCGCTCCAACTGGGCCGCATCCCGACGGCGGCGGGCCTCCCACGCCTCGGGTGTGGCGCAGACCCACCTGCGGAAGTGTGATCCCATCTGTTCCACATGCTCGCAGACAAGTCGCGGTTCTTCCGCCGGCTTGGGTTGTTGAGACATCCGGGGGTCGCCGGGTCTGGCCCCGGGGCCTGCCGGCGACGGCGACGGATGCCAGAAGAAGGCTCGCGGCCAACGCCAAGGCGGGGCGGTCAACGGGGATTCGCAACACGCCGGGCTCCGCAAACGCGACACCGTGGCCTGAAGGAGGATGCAGGACAATGCATTCCGTTGGAGGAGGTGTCTCAGGAACTTCATGCCGGCGTCATCCGGCCGTCATCCCGATGCCCGCGGGCCATCCGGATCCCCAGATCGCTGTCCGATGGACGCTCCCCGCCGCCTATTCTACTTGACCGAACAATAAGGGGTTGCCAAAGGACCTTTGCGGCAAGTCTAACTTGTCCGTAAGGTGCAGCTGCCTTCGGGTCGGCGGCGCCGTACTCGAGTTCAGGACGGCGTCGGGACCCGGTCGGGTTCCTGGCGGTGTCAGGGGTCGGGTTAGCGAAAGCGGCTCTATCGCGTCGGCTGGGCTGAATCCGGGAACCGGATCCGGCCCCTTCGGAGCGGCGGGCCAATCAATTTGGGGTAGAGACGCTCTCGCGTGACGACCCTTAGGTCCAAACGTGCTAGACCAACCAGGAACTGGCGACAGATGATCGACAACAAGCTCAAGACTCCCTTCATCGCTCTCCTTGGCGCCATGGCGCTTATGGCGAGCGCTCCGGCTCTCGCTCAGGCGCCCGCGCCCGCTGCCGAAGCCGCCGCGCCGGCCGCTGCGGCTCCCGCCGACGCCGCCGCTCCCGCCGCCGCCCCGGCTGATCCGGTTGCGGCTCCCGTGGCCGAAGATCCCCCGCAGATCGAGAACGCCGGCAAGCTGACCGTCACGGGCATGTTCATGATGGCCGTGCCCGTCGTGAAGGCGGTGATGATCGGCCTGATCCTCGCCTCGATCTATTCCTGGTTCCTGCTGGTGACCAAGATCATCGAGTTCAACAGCCTCAACAAGACCGCGACCGCCTTTATGGAGGCCTTCCGGACCGCCAGGAACTATTCCGAGGTGGGCCGTGTGGCCGCTTCTGAGGACTTCGCCGGCAACCCGCTCGCTGATATGGCGTCTGCGGCGATCCAGGAAGTCGAGCTGTCTCGGCAGGCGGGCCTGCAGGTTTCGGGCGAGCACCGCGAGACCACCCTGCACCGGGCTGAGGCGGCCATCAGCGCCGTTCAGGCGACCCTCGGCGCGCGGCTCTCGGCGGGCATGCAGTTCCTGGCCTCGACCGCCTCGTCCGGCCCGTTCATCGGTCTGTTCGCCACGGTCTACGGCATCATGAACTCGTTCATCGGCATTGCGAACACGAACACCACCAATCTGGCTGTTGTGGCCCCCGGCATCGCCGAGGCGCTCCTGGCCACGGGTATCGGCCTCTTCGCCGCCATCCCCGCCGCGATCTTCTACAACTACTTCCAGACCCGACTTTCGACCTTTGGCGGTCGTACGGAGTCGTTCGTTGCTGAACTGATGAACAGCCTTTCGCGGCAGCTCGACAAGGGGGCCTGATCCAGATGGGAGCCAAACTCTCAGGTTCTGGGGGTGGCAAGTACTCGGTAGAGCAGAACAGCGAGATCAATGTAACGCCCTTCGTGGACGTCATGCTGGTTCTCCTGATCATCTTCATGGTGGCGGCGCCATTGGCGGCGGTGAACGTGAAGATCGCTCTTCCGAACGCGGTTGCAAAACCGGCCACAAATCCTCCCAAGCCGGTCTACATCTCGATCCAGCCAGGCGGCCGTCTCTTCATTGGGGACTACAGCACCGACCTGGCTGAGCTCGGGGACACGCTGCGCATCCAGCTGGGTGACAAGCGGAGCCCCGAGAAAGAGCGGATCTACATCCGCGCCGACAAGGACGTGTTGTATGGCGACTTCATGGGCGTGATGAACACGCTCCAGGATAACGGCTTCTACAGCGTCGCCCTCGTCGGCGAAGACAAGAAGGACTGAGGGGTGGAGCATGGCTGAAGACATCACCCACCCCCTGCGAAATCCTTTCGACGTCCCGCCGCCGAAGCGGGGCAGGGGCTACTGGATCGCTGGCCTTGTGGCCCTCGTGCTCCATGTCTTCCTTGGCTTCGTGCTTTGGAAGCAGCGCTTTGAGCTCGAGATCCGGGAGTTCTCGGACGACGTGACGGACGTGGAGATCATCAAGCCGATGGCTCCGCCTCCGCCGCCTCCGCCGCCGCCCCCGAATACGCCGCCGCCGCCGCCGCCCAAGCTGCAGCCGCGTCCGCCGGTTGCGGTGCCGAACGCTCCGACCATTCCGCCCCTGCCGGTTCCGCCGGTTGAGAAGCGGATCGAGGAGCCGAAGCCCCCGGCGCCTGCGCCGGAGCCGCCGCGTCCGTCGGTGATCACCAACGCCGACTGGGCCCGCAGACCCTCGGGTGAGGATATCGCCCGCTTTTATCCCGACCGCGCCCAGCGGATGGAGGTGGAAGGCAGCGTCACCCTGAGCTGTAAGGTCACCGCCAAGGGGCTGCTGGAAGGCTGCTCGATCTTGTCGGAAAGCCCTGCGGACCAGGACTTTGGCTCGGCCGCGATGCGGATGACCCGGTTGTTCAAGATGCGTCCCCAGACCAAGGACGGCGCTCCTGTGGAAGGCGGTACGGTCCGCATTCCGCTGAGTTTCCGGCTCCCCAAGGACTGAGGATCAGGAATGGGTTACGGATGAGCCCCGGGGGTCCGCCTCCGGGGCTTTTTCGTGGGTGGTCTCCCCCTTTGTCGTAGGGGACCCAAGCCGCCGCTTGATCGACGTCCCTGCGCCGACTAGAAGCTAGCCTCCGCGATGCGCCGCCTTAGCTCAGTTGGTTAGAGCGCTAGATTGTGGCTCTAGAGGTCCCCCGTTCGAACCGGGGAGGCGGTACCATCGCGGACGTCAATGCCGGCCCTGGGGGCCGGTGCAGATCCGGCAAGGCCATGACCGAGGACCCTCCCAAGCGCCGGACCCTGAGCCTGAAGCCCGGCGTCCAGGTCACCCGCCCCCTCGGACCTCAGCCGCTGACGCCGCTGCGGACAGACAAGCCGCGCCCATTCCGCTCGCCCCGGCCGCCCAAGGAGTCGAAGCCTGTCGAGCGGCCCTCCCACGGCTGGAAGTGCAAGCCCTGCGGCGCCTTCTTCGATCCCCCCGCCGAAGGGCCGGATGACGAGGTGGTCCGCTGCCCCGGCTGCAACGCCCGCATCGGCATCGCCGGGGATTTCCGCCAGACCCCGCCGCCCACCCGCCTGCGGGCCCGGCCCATGCGCCACTGAAGCGCTCCAGACCCCGACAGTCACCGCCGCTTCCAATTCCTCCCCCCAGGGGGAGGTGGCCCGCGCAGCGGGCCGGAGGGGGTCAACGGCGGCACAGCTGATCCCTTCACAGCGCTTCGGACAAAGCCCACCCAAGGGGGACTGTGGCGCCGGGCGGGCCGGTCGCCGGCTCCAGGATCTGGATGCGCAGGTGATGGATCCGTCCTAGTCTGGGGGCTCCTGAAGTTCCGCCGAGGTCCGCCATGCCCCTCCGTCGACAGCCGCCCGTCGTGACAACCCTTGGCGAGACCCGCCACCCCTACATGACCGGGGCCTGGACGCCGCTCCATGAGGAGGTCGACCTGCCGGACCCGGAGCTCCTGGAGGGGCGAATCCCGGAGGACATCGAGGGCGTCTACCTTCGCAACACCGAGAACCCCGTCCACGAGCCCCTGGGGCGTTACCACCCCTTTGACGGGGACGGGATGATCCACCGGATAGTCTTCCGAGGCGGCCGGGCCAGCTACGCCAACCGCTTCGTCCGTACCCGCGGCTTCCGGGCGGAGCAGGAAGCCGGAGGGTCGCTCTGGGGCGGCCTTGCCGATCCCGTCCAGCTGGCGAAGCGGCCGGGCTTTGGCGCCCATGGCGCCCTGAAGGACTCGTCCTCGACCGACATCGTCGTCCACGCTGGAACGGCCCTGTCGACCTTCTATCAGTGCGGCGAGGGCTATCGGCTGGACCCGGTGACCCTGGACACCCTCGGCGTCGAAGGCTGGACCCCCATCGACGGCATCTCGGCCCATCCCAAGGTGGACGAGCACACCGGCGAGCTGATGTTCTTCAACTATTCGAAGCACGCCCCCTACCTGCACTATGGCCTGGTGGGGCCGGACAACCGGCTCAAGGTGCTCCAGCCCATCGACATCCCCGGGCCGCGCCTGCCGCATGACATGGCCTTCACCGAGCGCTTCGTGATCCTGAACGACCTGCCGGTCTTCTGGGACGCCGACCTCCTGGCCCGGGACATCCACGCCGTCCGGCTGCACGAGGGCCTGCCCAGCCGCTTCGCCATCCTGCCCCGTGAGGGGGGCGAGCCGCGCTGGTTCGAGGCCGCGCCGACCTATGTCCTGCATTGGCTGAACGCCTACGAGGACGGCGATGAGGTGGTCCTGGACGGCTATTTCCAGGATGAACCCATGCCCCCGCCGAGGGCGGACGCGCCTCCCGGCTTCGGCCATATGATGGCCTACCTGGACGAGATGAGCTTCCGGCCGCACCTGCACCGCTGGCGCTTCAACCTGCGTGACGGCTCGACCCGCGAGGAGAGGCTGGACCCGCGGATCATGGAGTTCGGCATGATCAACGGCCGTTACGCCGGCCGTCGCCACCGCTATGCCTACTCCACCCTGCCCGAGCCGGGCTGGTTCCTGTTCAACGGCTTCGTGAAGTCGGACCTGGAGACCGGAGCGTCCTGGGAATACCGCCTACCCGCCGGCGTCTTCGCCAGCGAGGCGCCCTTCGCCCCGCGCAGGGGCGCGACCGCCGAGGACGACGGCTACCTGGTCAGCTTTCTCATCGACGAGAACCGACAGGCCTCGGAGTGCGTCCTCATCGACGCCCAGCGCATCGAGGACGGCCCGGTCTGCCGGATCGCCCTGCCGCACAAGATCTCCAGCGGGACCCACGCCTTCTGGGCGGGGCCTGAGATGATCCCGGGCTTCAGCTCCCGCGCTTCGGCGGCATGGGAATGAAGCCCGAGGTGCGCGCCACATAGGCCTCATAGTCCGGCTTCTTGCGGCGCATGTGGCCCTCGGTGGTGGGCACGCCGCTCCAGCGGGTGAGCAGGAAGGTCAGGACGATCGGGCCGACGATGGACAGGGCGCCCAGCAGCCCCGTCTCTGCGGCCACCAGGTACATGCCCCACCAGGCGCAGGCGTCGCCGAAATAGTTGGGGTGGCGGGTATAGCGCCACAGGCCGGTGTCCAGCACCTTGCCGGCGTTCTCCGGGTTGGCCTTGAAGCGCTCCAGCTGGGCGTCGCCGATGGTCTCGAACAGGATGCCGACCACCGCCACCAGGACGCCGGCCCAGGCCAGCGGGCCAAGGGCCGCGGGGGCGGACAGCTGGCCGAGCTGGATGGGAAGGCTGACGATGAACTGCATGACGGCCTGGAGGGAGAAGACATAGATCAGGCTGGCCTTGGCGAAGCTCCAACCTTTCTCTTCCTTGGCGTCCGCCATCATGCGGGAGTAGCGGCGGTCCGCGCCTTCGCGGCGCCAGCGGCGGAATAGGTGGTAACCCAACCTCAGGCCCCAGGCGGCGCAGAGCAGGGTCAGGACCAGGGCATGGTCGCCGCCCTGCGACTGGAGGTAGGTGGTCACGGCGATCAGCACCATGCCGGCGCCCCACCAGCCGTCGATGAAGCTGGGATCCTGCTTGGCGACCGCATAGCGCCAGAGCCCCAGGAAGACGACGGCCGAGATCGCCGCGTTCACCGCCAGAACCGTCACGATCTCCATCACCCACTCCTGGTCTCAACCTTGAGGGCGCCAAAAGACCGGCGGCCTGGTCGTCTGTCAATCCGCCGCGACCGCGCTCCAGCAGCTGTCGCCCTCGTCCGACGCGCCCTTTGGGCCGGTGGTGAACTGAACCGCCTGATTGCTCCCCCAAGGGGGGAGCTCCCGCCGGAGGCAGGTGAGCGGGCCAGCCGAGCCGCCGTTGACCCCCTCCGTCCCGCTGCGCGGTCCACCTCCCCCTGGGGGGAGGAATTAAGAAGCCCATTGCTCCCCCAAGGGGGAGCTCCGACCGCAGGTCGGTGAGGGGGTCAGCTGAGGGGCCGTTGACCCCCTCCGGGCGCCTCCCAGGGGGAGCCGCCGTGGGAACTGGAAGGGGTTGGGCGTCCTTGACCAGCGTGCTACCGCCCGGAGATCGTCGGGGGAGTGGAGCCATGTCCGGGAACCTTTTCAGCCTGCTGGCCTCGGGATTTCCGGCCGACCGGACACGGCCGGTCTTCCGCCAGCCCGGCGCCGACGACATTTCCTATGGCGACCTCGAGACCCTGGCGGCCCGGACCGCCGCCGCCCTGCGCGCCGCGCGGGTCCAGCCCGGCGACCGGGTCGCCCTGCAGGTGGAGAAGTCGGTCGAGGCGGTGGTGATCTACCTCGCCGTCCTGAAGGTCGGCGCGGTCTTCCTGCCGCTGAACGCGGCCTACACCCCGTCAGAGGTCCAGTACTTCCTCGACGACGCCAAGCCGGCCATCTTCATCCAGGATGCCCAAGGCTTCGTGGCCGGGGCCTGGGATCTGGCGCCGGATCCCCGGATCGAGCCCCGGGGCGCCGACGACCTGGCGTCGATCATCTACACCAGCGGCACGACGGGCCGGTCCAAGGGGGCCATGCTCACCCACGGCGCCCTGGCGGCCAACGCCCTGGCCCTGCACGAGGCCTGGGGCTTCACCCCTGACGACGTCCTCTTGCACGCCCTGCCCACCTTCCACGTCCATGGCCTGTTCGTGGCCCTGCACTGCGCCTTCCTGTCGGGCTGTCCCATGGTCTGGCTGAACCGCTTTGACGAGGCGGCGGTGTTGGAGCGCCTTTCCGGCGCCACCGTGATGATGGGCGTGCCCACCTTCTACACCCGCCTGCTGGCGCATCCGGGCCTGACCCGGGAGGCGACCGCCCACATGCGCCTGTTCATCAGCGGGTCGGCCCCTCTGCTCGAAAGCGCCTTCGAGGCCTTCGAGACCCGCACCGGCCACCGGATCCTGGAGCGCTATGGCATGAGCGAGGCGGTGATCATCACCACCAACCCCCTGGAGGGGGAGCGCAAGCCCGGCTCTGTGGGCTTTCCCCTGCCGGGCGTCGACCTGCGGATCGGCGGCGGGGAGGAGACCGGGGTCATCGAGATCCGCGGCCCCAGCGTCTTCTCCGGCTACTGGCGCATGCCGGAGAAGACCGCCGAGGAGTTCACCGCCGACGGCTTCTTCATCACCGGCGATGTGGGTCGACTGGACGCTGACGGGCGGCTCTGGATCTCGGGCCGGGCCAAAGACCTGATCATCTCCGGCGGCTACAATGTCTATCCCAAGGAGGTGGAGCTTCTCCTCGACGAACAGCCCGGCGTCCGCGAGAGCGCGGTCATCGGGATCCCGCATCCGGACTTCGGTGAGGGTGTAGTGGCGGTTGTGGAGGGACGGGGGGATGAGGCGGCTCTGATCGCCGCCCTGCGCGGCCGCCTCGCCGGGTACAAGACTCCCAAGCGCGTCGTCTTCGTGGAGGCCCTGCCCAGAAACGCCATGGGTAAGGTCCAGAAGGCGCTTCTGCGGCGGACCTACGCGGGGCTCTTTGCCTGATCACAAACCGGTGAGGTCAGATTGACCTCGCGGCGCGGCTGTGGAACGTGGTTACTCAGAATTCACCTTTGCGGGGGCAGGCGGATGGGTGCGGACTTTCTGGTCCTTATCGTCCACGTCGTCGGGGGCGTCGTCGGGGGCTGCATGTCGTCCCACCTGGTGCGGTCAGCGGACGTCGGTCCCTTGGGCAATGCCGTTCTCGGCGCCCTGGGCGGCGTCAGCGGCGCCGGCTTTGTGGCGGCGTTTTCCCCGGGCTTCGATGCCTTGCCCGGGCTGTCCGGCATGCTGCTTGGGGGCATCCTCGCCGGCGGCCTCTCCGCCGCCCTCGGCGGCCTCGCCGTTAACGCCCTCCGCCGCCGGGCCTGACCTGAAGCCTCAGTCCTTGCCGTAGCTCACCGCCATCCCGGCGCGGACGTCCTGCTGCACGCCGTATTGCGGGAAGGGATAGCGGAAGCCATTGCGCGCCAGAGTCTTCATGCCGACCAGGGCCTTGACCAGGAACTCCGGCGGCGCCGCCATCAGCATTTCGTCGTCCAGGACCCCGCCGTAGCGCCGCTCGGCGAAGCAGGGGATGGACAGGCTCGGCGTCCGGGTGGTCAGGGCCCGGCCCCAGGAGTCGGCGCAGGCGGACTCTCCCACCACGCCCCAGTCAAAGCGTTTGTAGCCTGACCACTGCAGGCCGTTGATGAAGTACATCATCGCCCCGGGCGTGGCATAGAAGAGGGCGATGTCCGGCTCGCCCAGCCGGCCGCTGGCCAGGGGCGAAACCGCCAGCGCCTCAAATCTGCCGTCCGGGACGCAGTGCATGGCCGCCTGGTGCGCCGCCGCGCCGGCCTCGTCCTCGAACCAGACCCCCTGCATGTGCCGGCCAGAGCGCCAGTCGTCGGTCTTGGCGCCGCCCAGGCCCACGACAGCCCGGCACTGGGCGCCCACGAGGTCGTCAGCCGTGACGCCCACCGTCCATCCCAGGCGCGAGGCCTGGCCCACCACCTGGTCCAGGGTGTGGACGGCGCTGGGCCGACGGATGCGGGGAACGGCCTCCATGTCCGCCCGGTGCTCGAACATCTTCATCGCGAAGGGAATGGAGCGCAGGCGAAGGGTCTGCTCGAGTTCCGACGACAGGGCGGCCCAGTCCGTAGCCTCGGCGGTCGGTGCGGCAGTGTCGGTCATGGCGGGGCCTCCTCCCAGATGTTCTTCCCCATCCTTGACCGCCGGGCGCGCGGAGGGAAGGGGGGTCCGGGTTTGTCCCGGGATTGCCGCCGGACCCGGGGTCCGCCTAACCTCAGTCTGCACGAGGGGTCGGGGGGCTCGCCGTCCAACCGGGAGTCCAGGCATGAAGCTGCACGCCGTCCTTGCCGCCCTCGCCTTGGCGTCAGGGCTGACGGCCGCCGCCGGCGCTGCGCCGCCTCCCGACCTCGCCCTCTCCAGCGCCGATCGCGCCGCCCTTGAGGCCGCCTTTGCGCAGGCGGGGCAAGCCCCTCCGCCCCCTGGGGCCAGCGACGCGCAGGTCTGGGAGGCGACAGAGCGCCTGGCGCAGGCCGAGCTGGGGCTCCGCCTGCGCCCCGCCGACCTCGATCCCCTTTGGGCCCAGACGGCGGCGCCCCGGTCTCCGGAGCGGGAAATGGCCGACGCTTATGCCGCAGGGCGGCTTGCCGGCTGGGCGGCGACCCTGTCGCCCGACAATGAGGCCTACGCAGCGCTCGCTCGCGCCCGCCTCCGCTATGCCGACATCGAGAGCCGTGGCGGCTGGCCGGGTCTGCCTTCAGACCTGCGGCTGCGTCCGGGTGACGCCGGTCCCGGGGTCCTGGCCCTGCGCCAGCGCCTGGCCGCCGAGGGCGCTGACCCGCTCACGCCCGAACTGCCGGAGATCTTCGATCCGCCCCTCAAACAGTCCCTGGTCGCCTGGCAGGCGCGAAACGGTCTGGAGCCGGACGGCGTCCTGGGGCCTGCGACCCTGGCCCGGCTGAACATCCCCGCCGACGCTCGCCTCGCCCGGATCGACGCCAACCTCGAGCGCTGGCGCTGGCTGCCCCGGGCGGTTCCGGCCGACCGACTGGAGATCGACACGGGCCGCGCCAAGGGCGCCCTCTACCGGGACGGCCGCCGCGTGCGCACCTTCCGGGTGATCGTCGGCGCCGTGCGCGACCCCACCCCGCTCTTCCTGTCCGAGATCAACGGCGTGGTCCTGAACCCGCCCTGGAACGTGCCCGATCGCATCGCCCGGGAAGAGATCCTGCCCAAGGCGGCCCTTGACCCCGGCTATCTGGAGCGGAACGGCTTCGTCCAGCTCGACGGCCGACTTCAACAGGCGCCGGGGCCCCGCAGCGCCCTCGGCCTCGTCAAGTTCGACCTGGTCAGCCCCTTCGGCGTCTTCCTGCACGACACCCCGGGCCGGGAGGCCTTCGGGCTGCGGGAGCGCCACCTCAGCCATGGCTGCATGCGGGTGGAACAACCCGTCGCCCTGGCCGACCTCCTGCTGGCGCCCCAGGGCCGGGGCGGCGCGCGCCTGACGGCGGACCTCGCCACAGGGCGCACCCAGCGCATCGCCCTGTCCAGGCCCATCGCCCTGGTGGTTGTTCACTGGACGGTCCAGGTCGACCCGGAAGGACAGGTGGGTTTCCTCGACGACGTCTATGGCTGGGATGCACGCCTAGCCCAGGCCCTGTCGGGAATGTGATCCGCTTCGGGGTTGCCAGTCGGGGCTGCGGCGGGCAGACAGCCGCCGGGGCGCAGAGGAGACCTGTCCATGATCGGACGCCGCCGCCTGCTGGCCGGAGCCCTGGGCCTCGCCGCACCCTCCCTCATCGCCGGGGGCGCCTCGGCCGCCGCACCCCGCCGGCTCGCCCTTCTGAACCTGCATACGGGCGAGAAGCTGGCCGCCACCTATTTCGAGGCCGGGCGCTACCTGCCTGACGCCCTGTCCGCTATCGACCGGGTCCTTCGGGATCATCGGACCGGCGCCGTCCACCCCATCGCCCCGGGGCTCCTGGACCTCGTCGCCTCCCTCTCGGAGAGGCTGGGCGGGCAGGGGACGGTGCAGGTCATTTCCGGCTATCGCTCCCCGGCCTCGAACGCCGCGCTGAACGTCCGCTCGTCGGGCGTCGCCACCCGCAGTCTCCACATGCAGGGCATGGCCATGGACATCCGCGTCCCCGGTGTCGACCTGGGGCAGGTGCGCAAGGCCGCTCTCGCCCTGGGCCGAGGCGGGGTCGGCTACTATCCCCAGTCCCACTTCGTGCATGTGGACGTCGGTCGCGTCCGGCAGTGGTAGGCGTCAATAGCGGTCGCAGCGTGTGATCCGCACCATAAGAGAACATCTTGCGAACAGAGAACAAACCGGGTACACATATCGTCATCGGCGACGGCGTCGATGGGCGGCCCCGGGCCGCGGAATCATGGGATAAGGACCCCGGATCATGACCAATCAGGCGGCGTTGAGGCTCGTGGTGAAAGAAGACGGTGAGAAGCAGCGGGCCCTTGAGGCGGCGCTGACCCAGATTGACCGGGCCTTCGGCAAGGGCGCCGTCATGAAGCTCGGCGACAAGGCGGCCATGGAGGTCGAGGCGGTGTCCACGGGCTCCCTCGGCCTGGACATCGCCCTGGGCATCGGCGGCCTGCCCAAGGGGCGGATCATTGAGATCTACGGCCCGGAAAGCTCGGGCAAGACCACCCTGGCCCTGCACGTGGTGGCCGAGGTCCAGAAGGCCGGCGGCTCCGCCGCCTTCATCGACGCCGAACACGCCCTCGACCCGGCCTACGCCCGCAAGCTGGGGGTCAACCTCGACGAACTCCTCGTCGCCCAGCCCGACACCGGCGAGCAGGCCCTTGAGATCACCGACACTCTCGTGCGCTCCAACGCCATCGACGTGATCGTGATCGACTCAGTGGCGGCCCTGACGCCCCGGGCTGAGATCGAGGGCGAGATGGGCGATTCCCTGCCCGGCCTCCAGGCCCGCCTCATGAGCCAGGCCCTGCGCAAGCTCACGGCCTCGGTCTCCAAGGCCAAGACCATGATCATCTTCATCAACCAGATCCGGATGAAGATCGGCGTCATGTACGGCTCGCCCGAGACCACCACCGGCGGCAACGCCCTGAAGTTCTACGCCTCGGTCCGCCTGGACATCCGCCGGACCGGTTCGGTCAAGGCCCGGGACGAGATCGTCGGCAACAATGTCCGCGTGAAGGTGGTCAAGAACAAGGTCGCCCCGCCCTTCCGCGAGGTCGAGTTCGACATCATGTACGGTGAAGGCATCTCCAAGCTGGGCGAGATCATCGATCTGGGCGTCAAGGCCGGGGTGATCGAGAAGTCCGGCTCCTGGTTCTCCTGGAACAGCCAGCGCATCGGCCAGGGCCGGGACAATGTCCGCGAGTTCCTGCGGGCCAACCCGGACATCGCCGGCCAGATCGAGGCCCAGGTCCGCGGCGCCCGTGAGGTGATCGAGGAAGAACTCCTGGTCGGTCCCACCGCCGAGGACGACGCGGAGTAATCCCCTTCAAAGGTGTGGGACCCGGGCCGGAGCGCCGGGGTCCCGGACCCGAGGGGCGGCGGCGTGCGGCCTTGATCTTGGCGAGGCCGTTCAACTCCCGTAAACCCTCTGGCTTCTGCGGTGCAGCAAGGGCCCGGCCGTCGGGCTCCTGACCACCGCTCCGACAGTCCAGAAGCCGCGCCATGCCCAGTCTGAACGAAATCCGCTCGACCTTCCTGGACTACTTCCAGGCGAACAACCACCAGGTCATCCCCTCGGCGCCCCTCGTGCCGCAGAACGACCCGACCCTCCTGTTCGTCAACGCCGGCATGGTGCCCTTCAAGAACTACTTCACGGGCGCCGAGACCCCGCCCACCCTGCGCGCGGCCTCCTCCCAGAAGTCGGTGCGGGCCGGCGGCAAGCACAACGACCTGGATAATGTCGGCTACACCGCCCGCCACCACACCTTCTTCGAGATGCTGGGGAACTTCTCCTTCGGCGACTATTTCAAGGAAGGCGCCATCGAGCTGGCCTGGGGGCTCCTGACCCGCAATTTCGGCATCCCGGCCGAGAAGCTCTGCGTCACGGTCTATCATGCCGACGATGAGGCGGCCGACCTGTGGAAGCGGATTGCGGGCCTGCCGGACCACAGGATCATCCGCATCGCCACCAACGACAACTTCTGGTCGATGGGCGACACCGGCCCCTGCGGTCCGTGCTCTGAAATCTTCTACGACCATGGCGAGCACATCTGGGGTGGCCCGCCCGGGAGCCCCGAGGAGGATGGCGACCGGTTCGTGGAGATCTGGAACCTGGTCTTCATGCAATTCGAGCAGATGGCCGACGGGACCCGCCGCCCCCTGCCCAAGCCGCAGATCGACACCGGCATGGGCCTGGAGCGCATCACCGCCGTCCTGCAGGGGGTGCACGACAACTATGACACCGACCTCTTCCGCACCCTGATCTCGGCCTCCCAGGGCCTGGTGGGTCCGGGCGGGGAGGCGGCCTCCCACCGGGTCATCGCCGACCACCTGCGCTCGTCCAGCTTCCTGATCGCCGACGGCGTCTCGCCCTCTAACGAGGGCCGGGGCTATGTCCTGCGCCGCATCATGCGCCGGGCTATGCGCCACGCCCACCTCCTGGGCGCCCAGGAGCCCCTGATGCACCGGCTGGCGCCGACCCTGGTGACCGAGATGGGCGAGGCCTATCCCGAGCTCCGCCGCGCCGAGCCCATGATCGTCGAGACCTTGCGCCAGGAGGAGGAGCGGTTCCGCCGCACCCTCGGCCGCGGCATGGCCCTCCTGGAGGACGCGACCGCCGGCCTTGGCGAGGGCGACCGCCTGCCGGGCGAGGTGGCCTTCCGCCTCTACGACACCTACGGCTTCCCCCTGGACCTGACCCAGGACGCCCTGCGCGCCCGGGGCGTGGCCGTGGACCTGGACGGGTTCCAGGACGCCATGCGCCGCCAGCGCGAGATGGCCCGGGAGGCCTGGACGGGCTCGGGCCAGGCGGCGGCCGCCGCCGAGTGGTTCGGCATCCGCGAGCGCCTCGGCGCCACCGAGTTCCTGGGCTACGACCGCACCGAGGCCGAGGGCGAGCTGGTCAGCCTGGTGAAGGGCGGCGACGAGGCGAGCTCCGCCGGCGCCGGCGAGACCGTCTTCGCCGTCTTCGACTGCACCCCCTTCTATGCCGAGAGCGGCGGCCAGGCGGGGGATGTGGGCCAGGCCTCCTGGCCCGGCGGGCGCGGCAAGGTGCTCGACACGCAGAAACAGGCGGGCGACCTTTTCATCCATGAGATCGAGATTCTGGAGGGTGAACTTCATGTGGGTTCCCGCGTCCGGCTGGCGGTGGACGCCGACCTGCGGCGCACCACCCGGGCCAATCACTCGGCGGCCCACCTCCTGCATTCGGCCCTGCGCCGGGTTCTCGGCCCCCACGTGGCCCAGAAGGGCCAGATGGTGGACGGCGAGCGCGTGCGCTTCGACTTCAGCCATGGCGGTCCGGTGACCGCCGCCGAGATCGAGGCCATTGAGGCCGAGGTGAACGCCGTCATCCGGCAGAACCGCTCGGCGCTGACCGCGGAAATGGCGCCTGACGAGGCCATCGCCGCCGGCGCCGTGGCCCTGTTCGGCGAGAAGTACGGCGAGTCCGTGCGTGTCCTGACCCTGGGCGACGCCCTGGAGGGCGAGGGCGCCTATTCCGTCGAGCTTTGCGGCGGCACCCACGTCGACCGCACCGGCGACATCGCCCTGTTCAAGATCGTCTCCGAAGGCGGCGTGGCGGCGGGCGTCCGGCGGATCGAGGGTCTGACGGGCGAAGCGGCGCGCCGCTGGTTGATCGAGCAGGCCTCGGTGGCGCGCAGCCTTTCCGAACAGTTCCGCACGCCGGTGTCCGAAGTCCTGGCCCGGGTCGAGGCCCTGGAGTCCCAGCGCCGCAAGCTCGAGAAGGACCTGGCCGACGCCCGGCGCCAGCTGGCCATGGGCGGGGGCGGCGGCGCAGCTGCAGGCGTCGTCGTCGAGGAGATCGGCGGCGTGAAGCTCCTGGCCCGCGTCATGGACGGGGTCGGCGGCAAGGACCTGCGGCCCATCGCCGAGGAGTTCAAGAAGCAGCTGCCCGACGGCGTCATCGCCCTGGTGGGAACCGCCGATGGCAAGGCCGCCGTCACCGTCGCCGTCACCGGCGCGGCGGCCCAGCGCTTCAGCGCGGTGGATCTGGCCAAGGCCGCGGTCCAGGCCCTCGGCGGGCAGGGGGCGGGCGGCCGTCCGGACTTCGCCCAGGGCGGCGCCCCCGAGGCGGCTCGGGCTGAAGAGGGCCTGGCGGCCATCCGGGCGCTTCTGCAGGGCTGAGGCGGAGCGGCGGGCCTTGCCTCGGGCGACGTCCGGGGCGAGGGTTCAGGCAGAGCTTGAACAAAAAAATCCGGGAGGCCGCCCCATGTCTTCGCCTGTCATCAATCCCAACGGAACCCTCAAGGGCAAGGTCGCGGTCGTGACCGGCGCCAGCCGGGGCATTGGCGAGGCGATCTGCGCCCGCCTGGCCATGGAAGGCGCCCGGGTGGTGGCCTCGGCCCGCACGGCGGAGTCCGGCGAGAGCCGCCTGCCCGGCACCCTTCATGACACGGTGGACCGCCTGCGCCGCGCCGGCGCCGAGGCCGCCTTCATCAAGGCCGACCTCGCCCTTGCCGCCGACCGGGAGCGGCTGATCGACGAGACGGAGGCCCTGTTCGGGCCGGTCGACATCCTCATCAACAACGCCGCCATCACCTACTTCATGCCGGTCGTCGACTTCACCGAGAAGCGCTTCAAGCTGATGATGGAGGTGCAGGTCTACGCCCCCTTCCACCTCTCCCAGCTGGTCCTGCCCTCGATGATCGCGCGCGGTTCGGGGTCCATCGTCAACATCTCCTCGCCGGCAGGCATCCACCCCAAGCCGCCCTACCAGGGCGGTCGCGGCGGTACGGTCTATGGCCTCTGCAAGGCGGCGCTGGAGCGGTTCACCACGGGCCTCGCCTCCGAGGTCCAGGCCAACGGGATCGCCGTCAACGTCGTCTCGCCGGGCCTGGTGGACACTCCCGGGGTCGCCGTCCACGGCCTGATCAACGAGCAGTCCAAGGACCGGGTCCAGCCCATCGAGTACATCGCCGAGGCGGTCTACCAGCTGGCCAAGGCCGATCCCGCCACCATGACCGGCCGGGTGGACTATGCCGAGCCCCTCCTGAAGGAGCTGGGCCTTAAGCCTTCCGCCCTGATCTGAGCCCGACGGGGCTTGCCTTGCCGTCGCAACGCCGGTCTTGATCCCAGCCTTGCGGAGGTGCGCGACATGAAACTTGTAGCAGGAGTGCTGGCCCTGGCCCTGATGACGGGATCCGCGACCGCGGCGGACCTGACCCTGGAGCGGGTCTACGCCGCCCCCGACCTCACCGGTCCCCGGGCCCGGGGCGTGGCCCTGTCGCCGGACGGGACCCTGGTCACATACCTCCGCGCCCGGCCGGACAACCCGCGGGTCACCGACCTCTGGGCGGCCGATGTCGCCGGAGGCGCCCCCCGGCGGCTGATCGACGCCGCCGCCCTTATTCCCACCGGACGCGACCTGTCCGAGGCCGAGAAGAGCCGCCGCGAGCGCCAGGGCGTCCAGACCTCGGGCGTGGTGGCCTATGACTGGGACGACGAGGGCCGGTTCATCCTGGCGCCGGTGGAGGGCGACCTCTGGCTCTGGACCCGGGCCGACGGGTCCGTGCGGCGACTGACCGAGACCCCGGAGGACGAGATCGACGCCCGCGTGTCCCCCAAGGGCGGCTTCGTCTCCTTCGTCCGGGGCGACAACCTGTGGATCGCTCCGGCGGCGGGAGGGGAGGCCCGTGCCCTGACCCGCGACGGGACCGAACTGCGCAGCTGGGCGACGCCCGAGTTCATCGCCCAGGAGGAGATGGACCGGCAGACAGGCTACTGGTGGAGCCCGGACGAGACCCGCATCGCCCTGACCCGGGTGGACCTCACCACCGTCGACGTCGTCGAGCGGTTCGATGTGAACGCCGCCGGCGCCGTCATCGTGCCGCAGAGGTACCCCCGGACCGGCCGGCCCAATGCCCAGGTGGAGCTGTTCGTCCAGTCCCTGGCGGACGGCGCCCGGGTTCCCGTGGACCTGGGACCGGACCCGGACATCTACCTCGCCCGGGTCGATTGGTCCCGCGACGGCCAGACCCTCTATGTGCAGAGGCAGTCCCGGGACCAGAGGCGGCTGGACCTCCTGGCCGTGGACCCGGCGACCGGAAAGTCGCGGGTCCTGCTCACCGAGACCAGCGCGCACTGGGTCGAGCTGACCGACGACTTCCGCCCCCTGAAGGACGGGTCCTTCCTCTGGACCTCCGAACGGGCGGGCTGGAAGCACATCGACCTGCACGGCGCCGATGGCCGCCGGATCCGCCAGGTCACCCGGGGCGACTGGCCCGTCGACGCCATCCAGGGGATCGACGAGGACCGCGGCGTGGTGCTGTTCACCGCCAACCGGGACTTGCCCGTGGAGCGGCGGCTCTACGAGGCCTCCTGGAAGCGGCCCGGCGCCCCGCGCGCCCTGACGCCCGCCGGCGGCTGGTGGACCATCAAGGTTGCGGCCCGTGGCGGCGCCTTCGCCGGGACCTACGAGGACCCCGCCACCCCGCCCCGGACCGGCCTCTACCGCCCCGATGGCGGGCTGGTGCGATGGATCGAGGAAAACCCCCTCGACGACGCCCACCCCCTGGCCGCCTACCGGGACCGGCTGAGGACTCCCACCTACGGGACCCTGAAGGCTGCGGACGGGACGGACCTGTGGTGGTCCATGCGCACGCCGCCAGGCTTTGATCCCTCCCGGAAGTATCCGGTGGTGGTTCGGGTCTATGGCGGGCCGGGCAGCGCCCAGGTGCGCAAGGTCTGGCATGACCCGGCCGACCAGCTCTATCTGCAGGCGGGCTTCATCCTCTTCTCGCTGGACAACCGGGGCACGCCCAACCGCTCCACCGCCTTCAAGACAGCCATCGACCGCCGCCTGGGCCAGCTAGAGGTGGACGACCAGATCGCCGGCGCCCGCTGGCTGGCGACCCAGCCCTATGTCGATCCGGCCCGTATCGGCGTCACCGGGTGGTCCTATGGCGGCTACATGGCCCTGATGCTCCTGACCGCGCCGGACACCCCCTTCGCCGCCGGGGTCTCGGGGGCGCCGCCCACCGACTGGACCCTCTACGACACCCACTACACCGAGCGGTTCATGGGCAAGCCCTCAGAGAACCCGGAGGGGTACTCGGCCTCCGAGGTCACCGCCCGGCTGGGACGGCTGAAGCCGGGAAGCCTGCTGCTGATGCACGGCATGGCCGATGACAACGTCACCTTCGACAACGCCACGCGGGTGATGGCCGACCTGCAGGCGCGCGGGACCGCCTTCGAGACCATGGTCTATCCCGGCCTGCGCCACCGCGCCGGCTGGACCCAGGCCCACCTGAGGCACCGCACGGAGGCGACCCTGGATTTCTTCAGGCGCAAGCTCACGCCCTAGATTCAGCGCCGAGAGGACGCATCGGCGCCGCCGTTGACCCCCTCACCGACCTTCGGTCGGAGCTCCCCCTTGGGGGAGCAATGGCTCTCTCATTCCTCCCCCCAGGGGTAGGTGGCGCGCGCAAGCGCGACGGAGGGGGTCAGCTGAGGCGCCGTAGACCCCCTCACCGACCTTCGGTCGGAGCTCCCCCTTGGGGGAGCAATGGCTCTCTCATTCCTCCCCCCGGGGGCAGGGCTATCGCATATAGATTCCGCCCATAGAACGACTTGGCTGCGCAAGACCCGCTCGATCAAAAACCGGGAACAAAACGGAATCAGTGACTGCCGTCTTGGACTGCAGCCGCTTACCAGCGTCGGTTTCCTGTC
>JADBYZ010000015.1 GCA_020402745.1 Phenylobacterium sp. | reverse complement strand
CTCCTCAGGAGCCGCGTCAATCTCGTCATACTTCTTCGCCGTCGCGCCGCCCGACTTCGCAAGCGTCATCGTGATCGCAGCCGTCAGCGTCGTCTTGCCGTGGTCAACGTGACCAATCGTGCCGATGTTGCAGTGCGGCTTAGTGCGTTCGAATTTCTCTTTGGCCATGGGGTCCTGCCGGCTGGTCTAGAGGGTTGGAGCGGGTAGCGGGAATCGAACCCGCATCCTCAGCTTGGAAGGCTGCTGCACTACCATTGTGCTATACCCGCATTGGGTGGCGCTCCTGCGAGCCTCCGGGACTAAGGTTCAGGCCCGGCGCGTGGTGGGGGAAGTAGGACTCGAACCTACGAAGGCTGACGCCAGGGGATTTACAGTCCCCCCCCTTTGCCACTCGGGACATTCCCCCAGCGCGTCGGACATCCTATCAAGGCCCGGAAAAGCCCCGGCCTCAATTTGGAGCGCGTCTTATAGTGGCCTCGCATCCCGAACGCAACGCAGGCCGGAAGCGGCGTGGGGGCCCTGTGGCTTCCGGGTCAGGCGGCCTCGCGAAACCCCGCTTCCCCGCCGTTTCGGGGGAGTGGATCTGGGGGGTCCACGCGGTCGAGGCGGCCCTGTCCAATCCCGCACGGCCCGCCCTTCGCCGTCTTCTCGCCACCCCTGACCGGGCCCGCGACCTCGAGCGACGATTCGGACAGCTGAAGCGGCTGGAGATGATGGACGCCGCCTCCATGGCCCGGCTCCTGCCACCCGGCGCGGCGCACCAGGGGCTCGCCCTGGAAGGGCCTGAACCGGACCCTGTAGACCTTGAGGACTTCGCGCCGGAGCCCGGAGCCGTCCTTCTCATGCTGGACCAGGTGACGGACGCCGGGAATGTCGGCGCCATCCTGCGCTCGGCCGCTGCCTTCGGCGCGCGCGGGGTGATCCTCCAGGAGCGCCGGGCGCCACGCCTGTCAGGGGCTCTGGCCAAGGCCGCCGCGGGGGCCGTTGACATCCTTCCGGTGTCCCGGACCGTCAACCTGTCGCGCGCCCTGGAGCGCCTTTCCGACCTGGGTTGGCGAGCCATAGGCCTGGACGGCGGCGCGGAACGCGACCTTTCGGAGGTGCTCGACGGCGGCCCGGTCGTCCTGGTCCTCGGCTCTGAGGGCGAGGGCGTGCGCCGGCTGGTCGCCGAGCACTGCGATGAGACCGCCCGCATTCCCATGCCGGGCGGCTTTGAAAGCCTCAATGTCTCCGCGGCGGCGGCGGTGGCCCTTTACGAGGCCGCCCGCCCCCGCCGCTGAGCCGCCGGGGTCAGAGCAGGTCGCCGCCCGCCGCCGCCGCCGTGGTGCCGTCCCGCTCGAAGGCGCGGATGACATTGCGGCCCGTGGTCCAGCGGTGCACCTCGTCCGGCCCGTCCACCAGCCGCTGCGAGCGGATGTGGGTGTACCAGGCCGCCAGGGGCGTATCGCGGCTGTAACCCAGGGCCCCGTGGAGCTGGATGGCGGTGTCCACCACCTTGTGCACCATGTTGGCTAGGAAGACCTTGGCGATTGAGTTCTCCTGCCGCAGGTCCATGCCCTTCTCGGCCTTGTAGGCGATGTGGAGAAGCATGAGGCGGGCCATGTAGAGTTCGCTGGCGCAGTCGGCCAACATCCACTGCACCCCCTGCCGCTTGGACAGCTTCTGGCCGAAGGTCTCGCGTGAGGTGACGTGCTTGACCGCCAGATCGAGGGCCCGCTGGGCCAGGGCCACATTGTGCATGCCATGGCGCAGGCGGCCATAGGCGAGGCGATGCTGGCCCATGTTGAAGCCATTGCCCTCGCCGCCCAGCAGGTTCTCCGCCGGGACCACCAGGTCCTTGATATCGATCTCGGAGTGGCCGCCGCCCATGATGTGCGAAAGCGGGCCTTCCGCCGCCATGGTCGGGATGTCGCGCTTGATGATATAGCCCGGGTTGGGCAGCTCGACGAGGAAGGTCGAGTACCGCTGGTGGCGGGGCGCCTCTGGATCGGTCATGGCCATGACCAGGGCGAGATCCGCGGCGCTGGCGGCCGATGAGAACCACTTCTCGCCGTTCAGAACGTAATTTCCCTTACCGTCCTTCACCGCCCGGGTCTGCATTCCGGTGGCGTCGGCGCCAGCGGCCTTCTCGGTCATGGAGTAGCAGACGCGCTTCTCACCGTTCAGGAGCGGCTTGAGGTACTTTTCCTTCTGGAAGTCCGTGCCGTGCGCCAGCAGGGTCAGCATGGTGGCGTCATCCGGTCCCTGGCTGTTCAGCGACAGGGCGCCCAGATGGCTTTCCCCCAGCTCCATCTGCACCAGGGCGTTGGCCAGCGGACCGAGGCCCATGCCGCCATGCTCCTTGGGGATGAAGGGGCTCCACAGGCCCTGTGACCTGGCCTTGGCCCGCAGCTCCGCCAGGACGACCTTGAAGGACTCACGGTCCACCAGACGTTTCTCTGCCGGAATGCATTCCTCGTGCACCCAGCGGCGAACGCGCTCGCGCATCGCCTTCGCGTCTTCCGGGATTTCAAAATCGATCGCCATGGTTCTCTCCCCTGTCTCTTGTGATTGCAACTTTGATGTCGGACGCCAACCGGGGCAAGGCCCTGCGGCGGCTTCAGGCCAGATCGACCTGGTAGATCCTTTGGGCCGTCCCCGAGAACAAGGCCGCCTTCTCGGCCGCCGAGGCGCCAGCCGCCAGCCGCTTGAAGGCGTTCCAGAGGGTCCGGTAGTCGCACCCGCCCAGGTCCACAGGGAAGTTGCTCTCAAACATGCAGCGATCGGCCCCGAAGGCCTCGATGCAGGTCTCCACATACGGACGCCATTCCGAAGCCAGCTGCTCCGATGATGCAGGCGGGTCTGCGAGGAAGGAGGGGAAGGCCGGGAAGGCCATGGCCAGGCCGCCGACCTTGCAGGCGACGTTCGGCAGGGCGGCCAGCGCCTTGATCTTCTCGCGCCAGGTCCCGAAACGCGCGTCGCGTTGTCCGGCGTAGACGCCGAGACCCAGGGGCGTACCCACATGGTCAACGATGATCTGGGTGTCCGGGAAGGCGCGGGCGAGATCGATCAGGTCGTCGAGCTGGGGCTCCAGTAGCCAGGCGTCAAAGGAGAGGCCCAGCGGCGCGAGCTCGGCGAAGCCCTCACGAAATCGGGCGTCGCGGTAGAGGCCGGCGGGGCGGCCTGACAGGGGGCCCAGCACGGCCGGGTCCGGATCCGAGGAAGCGGAATGACGGATGCCGCAGAACCGGTGGCTGGTCACAACATGCGCCTCGAGCACGTCGCGAGCCGCGGCGCCCAGTGTCAGGTCGACATGGCCGACAATGGCCGCACAGGCCCGGACGTCGCCATAGACGCCGCTGGCCGACATGGCCGCGACCCCATTGACGAACTCGGTCTCGCCCACAGGCCGGAAGGCGGGCTCGGCGCCCTTCCGATACATGGCGCCGCATTCCATGTAGACCGTGGCCACCACCTTGTGACCGCTGTTCATGTCGGCCAGCAACTCGTCGAACAAGTATCTGGGAGAGAGCCGGATCACCGCCTCGAATGGGTGGGACGGCGGAGCAAGATCGGCGCCTCGGGCGCTGGGCCGGTCCCAGAGGTGGTGGTGCGGATCGATGATCGGCAGGTCGGGCTCGAGGATCGGCTCCGGGGGAGTCAGGGTCCGGGTCATGGGGGCGTTCTCCCTTGGCTTTTCCGCACCTTGCCGCCAGCCCCCACCCGCCGCAAGCGCGGTGAGGTTGCCCCCCGCCCCGCACCGCGCCACAAGAGGGCATGCTGGATATCGCCCTCCCCTCTGCGGACGCCCTGATCGCTCTCGCACAGGTCATCATGATCGACCTGGCCCTCGCCGGGGACAACGCCGTGGCCGTCGGTCTCGCGGCGGCTGGACTTCCGGCGGAGCAGCGGCGCAAGGCGATCCTCTACGGCCTGATGGCCGCTGTGGCGCTGCGCCTGAGCCTGGCCGTGGTGACCGTCCAGCTCCTGCAACTGATCGGCCTTCTCCTCGCCGGCGGGATCCTCCTGCTCTGGGTGTGCTGGAAGATGTGGCGCGAGCTTCGCGAGGGACACGAGGCAGAGGCCGCCGAGGCGGCGGAGGCCCTTGAGGAAGCCACGGGGGTGGAGTTCGAAGGCGAGCCCACCACCACGCCGCGCGCCAAGACTATGCGCCAGGCCATGACGCAGATCCTTCTGGCGGACGTCGCCATGTCCCTCGACAACGTCCTGGCGGTGGCCGGCGCAGCCCGCGAGCATGTCTGGGTCCTGGTGGTGGGCCTGCTGTTGTCCATCGCCCTGATGGGCCTGGCCGCCACCTGGATCGCCAGCCTCCTGCAGCGGCACCGCTGGCTGGGCTTTGTCGGCCTCGCCATCGTCTTCTACGTCGCCCTGCACATGATCTGGCAGGGGCACCGCAGCGTCGTGATCGACCTCGGGCAAACGCCCGCCTACAACGCCGCTGCGCCGGACGCCCTGGACATCAGTCCAGAGGAAGAGAAGAGCCGCGAAGCCCTGACTGGCCGCTAGGTCAAGCGGCCTCTGGGCCGCCGAACCGGGCGCGCCAGGCCTCTACCTGTTCGCCCTCGATCTTTCGGAAG
The DNA here is from genome assembly GCA_020402745.1 of Phenylobacterium sp. Lineage (GTDB taxonomy): Bacteria > Pseudomonadota > Alphaproteobacteria > Caulobacterales > Caulobacteraceae > Phenylobacterium. The sequence goes on along the minus strand of JADBYZ010000015.1, from coordinate 111,467 downwards.
AGCACCTCCGGCGCCTTCACCTGCCGCCCGAGGGGAAGCAGGTCCAGCGCCTTGTCCGCGTCGGGCCAGCGGGCCCCCGGGTTCTCGCCCACCGCGGTGGCCACCGTCTCGCAGGTGAAGGGGATGAAGGGGCGCGAAACCCGGGCGAAAAGCGCCACCAGGTTCAGGCCCGTCCGGACGGACACCGCCGCCTGGTCCCGGTCGGTCTTCACCGCTGTCCAGGGCGCCGCCTCGGTCAGGTACTGGTTGCCCAACACCCACAGCTGGCGCAGGGCCTGGGCGGACTTGCGCATTTCCAGGGCCTCAAGCTGGGCGGTCAGTTCGCCGAGCTTCTCGGCGACATCGGTGCGCAGGCGGGCCTCCAGCGGACCCTCCTGCCCGCCCTCGGGGACCTTCCCCTCGAAGCGGCTCTCGGTGAAGCGCAGGATGCGGTTGACGAAGTTGCCGAAGACATCGGCCAGATCGGCGTTGATCTGGGCCTGGAACTGCTCCCAGACAAAGCTGGCGTCCGAGCCCTCCGGGGCGTTGGCGATGATCCACCAGCGCCAGTAATCCGCCGGCAACAGCTCGAGAGCCTGGTCCATAAAGACCCCGCGCTGCTGCGAGGTCGAGAATCGGCCGCCGTAATAGTCCAGCCAATTGAAGCCCTTCAGCCGGTCGACCAGCTTCCAGGGGGTGTTGGAGGCTGGCGTCCAGGCGCCGTCCGCGCCCAGGCGCTCGTTCACCCCGATAAGCGTGCAGGGAAAGCCCACTGTGTGGAAGGGGACGTTGTCCTTGCCCATGAACTGGACATAGGTCACGTCCGCAGCCGCCTCGCCCCGCCACCAGCGCTCCCAGTCCGCGCCCGTCGCGTCGGCCCACTCCCGGGTGGCGCCGATGTACTCGATGGGAGCGTCGAACCAGACGTAGAACACCTTGCCCTTCAGCCCCTCGACGTCCGGGCGCAGGCCATCGGGGTTCGCGCCCCAGTCTGCTGCGTTGACGGGCACGCCCCACTCCAGGTCCCGGGTGATCCCCCGGTCCTGCAGGCCCTCGTCCAGCCATTTCAGGGCGATGGAGGTCACCAGCAGGGGCCATGACCCCTTCTTGTCCTCGATCCAGGCCCGGAGCCGCTCGGCGAAGAGGCTCTGGCGCAGGAAGAGGTGCTTGGAGGGCCGGATCTCGATGTCCTCCGATCCCGAGACCGCCGAGCGGGGTGAGAGAAGGTCGGCAGGGTCCAGGACACGGGTGCAGTTCTCGCACTGGTCGCCCCGAGCGGCGGCGTAGCCGCAGTGCGGGCAGGTTCCGATCACGTAGCGGTCCGGCAGAAAGCGCCCGTCGGCGTTGGAATAGACCTGCTGGGTGACCTTCTCCTCGATGAAGCCGCCCTCCCAGAGCTGTCGGGCCAGGGTCTGGGTCACTTCATGGTTCTGCGGCGAGGAGGAGCGGCCGAAATGGTCCCAAGACAGGCCAAAGCGCGCACCTAGGTCTGCCTGGAGGTCGTGCTGCTGGCGGCAGAAGGTCGCCGGATCCAGCCCCGCCTCCGCCGCCGCCAGCTCTGTGGGCGTGCCGTGCTCATCGGTGGCGCAGATGTAGAGGGTCTCATGCCCCTGGGCGCGCTTGAACCGCGCGAACACATCCGCCGGCAGCATGGATCCCGCCAGGGTCCCCAGGTGCTTGATCCCGTTGATGTAGGGCAAGGCCGAGGTGATGAGGATGCGGGTCATGGGGCTCTCGAGATGAGGAGAAGCGGAGCGGCGGCTTATAGGGCGCCCGGCGGGCGGAACAAGGCCCGGCGCCGTTCTTTGGTTGTCGGCGCGCCCGGGTTCTGGCATCGGAGCGCCCGGGCCGGCTTAGCTCAGCTGGTAGAGCAGCGGTTTTGTAAACCGAAGGTCACGGGTTCGAGTCCTGTAGCCGGCACCATATATGATCGCCCAGGCCCGTCTGGCCCCTTGTCCCGGAGTCGCCCATGTCCGCCGATCGCTCCTGTATCGCCCTGGTCCTACTGTCGGTAATCCTCGCCAGTTGCGGACGTCCGGCGGGGGGTGAGACCGGCCCGGCCGAAACGGCTGTTCCGCCGCCGCTGACAGATGCCCAGAAGGCCTCGCTTCAGGCCAAGCTGCCAGAGCCCTATCGGAGTGCTGACCTGGAGAAGGGAGAGGCCCTCTACGCCATGTGCCGTTCTTGCCATACCTACGTCCAGGGTGGAGCGAACCTGACCGGTCCCAACCTCTGGGGGACCTTCGGCGCAAAGGCCGCTTATGTCGCGGGATTCAATTACTCGGACGCCCTGAAGACCTCTGGACTGACCTGGGACTTCGCCACCATGGACAAATGGATCGAAAACCCCCGCGGTCTCGTGCCAGGGACCAAGATGTCTTATGTCGGCATGAAGTCCCCGGAGGATCGGGCGGCGCTGATCGCCTTTCTGAAGGTCAACACCAGTCCGGCCGAGTAGGCCTTGGTCTAATCAGCCGGCCGAGCAGACTCGTTGGCTTCATAGGCCTCAATCCGCCTCGCCCGGGTCTCGGGCGACTTGGTGAAGCGCGCCAGCAGGTTGTAGAAGATTGGCACGAGGAAGACCGTCAGAAGGGTCGAAAAAACCGCTCCGAAGAAAATCACCACACCGATGGTCTTCCGCGACTCCCCGCCTGCGCCGCCCCAAAGGATCAGAGGTACGGCGCCCGCAGCGGCGGCGATGGATGTCATAATGATCGGGCGGAGCCGAACCACCGAACTCTCGATGACCGCCTCCCGGATGGACCGTCCCTCGTCCCGAAGCTGATTGGCGAACTCCACGATCAGGATGCCGTTCTTGGCTGCGATACCCACCAGCATGATCAGCCCGATCTGACTGTAGGTGTTCAGGGTCGAATCGCTGATCAGCAGACCGAACAGCCCGCCCAGAGCGGCGACAGGGACCGTCAGCATGATCACAAGGGGATGAACCCAGCTCTCGAACTGGGCCGCCAGCACGAGGAAGACGAGAATCAGAGCTAGGGCCAGGGCCCCGTAGACCGCCGCGCCGCCCTCCAGGTAATCGCGGGCCAGACCGCCCCATTTCACCGTCATTCCCGGCCGCTTGTCGATCTCCGCCTGAAAGAAGTCGACCGCCTCACCCACCGTGTAGCCTGGGTTCAACTGCACCGAGAGGGTGATCGCCCTGAGCCGATCCACCCGGTCGCGGCTCGGCGTATCGCCCCGAATTTCTGTCGTCACGACCGCCGACAGGGGCACGGTGGCGCCGGACGACGCCCGAACGTACACGTTTCTCAGATCGGACTCATTCATGCGCTGGGCCCGGTCGGCTTGCAGGATCACGTCGTACTCCTGACCCCCTCGGATGTAGGTGGTCGTCCGCCGGGAGCCGAAGAGCGTCTCCACAGCCCGTCCGACCGCCTGGGCCGAGACCCCCAGCTGGGCGGCCTTCTCGCGGTCGACCTGGACCAGGAGGCGAGGCGATGTGGGTTCGTAGTCCAGCCGGGGCCGTGAGAGCCCAGGATTGGTCCGCGCTGCTGTCATCAGAGGCTGGATAGCCCGCTCGATCTGCGGGTACTCATCTCCGAGGACGATGACGCTCACGCTGGACCCCCCGCCTCCCCCACCCCGCTGGATGGAGGGACGAACAGAGGCGATGACCCGGGCTGACGTGATGGCGGCGTACTCGCGGTTGAGCTGCGCGGCGAGATCCTGGGACGAGATGTCATGCACTCGGTCGTCGGGCAGGCCGGCGTTGGCGCCCCCGGAGCTGAACTGGCTACGCCCAAAGCTGGGAACACTCAGGGTGTACCGCTCGATCACCCCCTCCTTCAGAAGGGAGAGGAGCCGTTTCTCCACCGCCTGTGAGGCTGGGAGGATGTAGTCGTAACCCGCCCCCTCGGGTCCCTGGATGGAGATGTCCACCCGGCCCCGGTCCTCCGTCGGAACGAGCTCCTTGGGGATGATCACCGCAAGCCCCAACGCCAACAGACCCATGACGAAGATCAGGGTCCCCGCCGAAAAGGAGGAGATCACCATCCGCCGGGGCGCCAGCACGGCCTCCAGCGAGGCCTGATAAGATCGCCTGAGCGCCGCCATCGCCTCGTTCACGCCGCGGGTTATCGGGCCTCCGGTCCGCGCGGGCCGCAGCAGCACGGAGCCCAGCATGGGCGACAGGCTGAGGGCGAGAACTGCGGAGAAAAACACCGCCGCTGCGACCGAGACGGCCAGCTCGACGAACAACCGACCGGTGAATCCCGGCATAAACATCAGCGGAGCGAACACCGAGATCAGCACCACTGTGGTCGCGACAACCGCAAAAAAGACCTGGCGCGCGCCTCTCTGGGCGGCCACGAGCGGTGGCTCACCCTCGTCAATCCTTCGCTGGATATTCTCCACCACCACAATGGCGTCGTCGACCACAAGCCCGATCGCCAAGACAAGCGCCAGCAGGGTCAGCAGATTGACCGAGAATCCCAGCCCCGCCAGAACGATGAAGGTCGACAGAATGCAGATGGGGGCGACCAGCGAGGGCACCACCGCCGATCGCCAGGACCCCAGGAAAAGCAGGTTCACCAGCGCCACCAGGGCAAGGGCCATGCCCATGGTGATCCATACCTCCTCGAGGGCGTGGCGCGTGAAGGTGGTGAAGTCCACCGAAACCTCGATTTTTGTCCCGGGCGGCAGGCTGCGATTAATCTCCCGGAGTTGCTCGCGGATGCCGTCGGAGATCTCCAGATCATTGGCCTGGGACTGGCGGAAGACGGCCATGCCGACCTGGTCGTTCCCATTTGAGCGGAACAGTCGACGCCGTTCGTCCGGCCCCTCCTCGATCCTGGCGAGGTCGCCGAGGCGCACCACATAGGCGTTCGGGTTGGCGGCGCTGGCCGCCGCAGACTGGGGAGAGGCCGCTGCACCTGCCGCAGCCGCTGAAGAGCCGAGGGCGCCCTGCTGGCCGGAGGCGGTGCTGGTCGACCGGCTGGAAGCCGAAGGGGTGACGGGAAGCTGGGCGAAGTCCTCCGGCGTCGCAAAGCCCCGCGCCACACGGATCGTAAAGTCCTTGGACGGCGCCTCAAGCGCGCCTGCCGGAAGCTCGAGGTTCTGCGCCCGCAAAGCGGACTCCACATCGTCAACCGTAATCCCGCGCGCCGCCATGGCCATGGGGTCCAGCCAGACTCGCATAGCGTAAACCTGGGCGCCCCCCAATCCGACCTGGGCGACCCCGGGCACTGTCGACAGGCGCTCCACCAGATAGCGGTTTGCATAATCCGTCAGCTGCAGGCGGTTCAGGGTGGTCGACGTCAGGCTGAGGAACATGATCGGCGAGTCATCCGCGTTCGCCTTTGCGATCTGCGGGGGGTCGGCCTGATCCGGCAGCAAGGGGGTCACGCGGCTTACGGCGTCGCGCACATCGTTCGCCGCATCGTCGAGATTGCGGTCAAGGGTGAAGGAAATCGAGATCCGGCTTCCGCCGTCGCGGGAGGTTGAGTTCACCCGGTCGATACCCTGGATGCCGGAGACCTGGCGCTCGATGAGTTGCGTGATGCGCTCTTCGACGACCTCCGCAGAGGCCCCGCGATAGTTGGTCGAGACACTGACCACAGGCGGATCGACGCTCGGAAGCTCCCGGACCGCAAGGGAGAAGTAGCTCGCGAGGCCAAGGACACACAGCAGGATCGCCCCGACCGCCGCGAAGACCGGGCGACGGACCGAGAGATCGGAAAGCGTCATCCAGCCTTGCGCGGCGCGGCGCCTCCCGCTCCGGGTCCACCGCCGGGACGGACCGGCTGCCCGGACTGCACGCGGTTAAGTCCGTCCGCCACGACGCGGTCCGCCGGAGTGACGCCATCCAGAATCTCTACCCAGCCGTCCTGTCGCAGACCGGCGGTCACCGGCCTCTGTTGGACGGTCATCCGCCCGGCCGCCTCCACAACAACGAAGACCGAGGCGCCGTCGCCCTGGACCGCAACCGCAGATTCCGGGAGGGCCAGGGCCGACCGCGCGCCCTGGCTCACGCCCACGCGCAGCATCATGCCGGGCCTCAGGCGACCCTCAGCGCTGGGAAACTCGGAACGCGCGGTCAGGGCGCGGGTGCGCTCGTCGATCCGGGTGTCGAGACGGATAACACGACCGCTGAAGCGGGCGTCAGGCCAGGCGTCAACCGTCGCGGTGAGGGTTTGGCCCTCCCGGACGGAGGACAGGAAGCGGTCCGGCACCTGGAAGTCCACCCTGACCGCGGAAAGGTCATCCAGGGTGACAATCGCGGCGCCGGGATTGATGACCGCTCCGGGCGCGATGTCGGACAGCCCCACCACCCCTGCGAAGGGCGCCCGGATCACCCTGTCGCCCAGCCGCGCCTCGGCGGCGGCGACGTCGGCGCGGGCGGCCTTCCACGCCGCCTCAAACTGATCGACGGCGGCGGTCGACGCGTAACCCTGTTCACCCAGCGTACGCCAGCGATCATAGGCCCTGCGGGCCTGCACTTCGCGCGCCTGGGCCTGGGCCAGGGCGGCGTCCTGCTCGTTAGACTTGAGCTCCAACAGAACCTGGCCGCGGGCCACGGTCTGACCCGGCGTGAAGAGGACGCGGCTCACCAACTGCGTCGTCGCCGCGGAAAGAGTGACGGACTGGCGCCCTTTCGCGACGCCAAGCAGCTCCAGGCGCTCGGTAAAGGTACGGATTACGGGATTGACCAGAGACACCTGGGGGACCTCGCCCCGCTGCCCACCACGGCCCATGCCCGGCGGCCCGCCAGCGCCCGCAGCGCCCGGGGTTCCACCCTGCGCCGGCTTGGCGGACGACAGGATCTTCAACCCACCCGCCACCACCATCAGCAAGATCACGCCGACCGCAAGCGCGAGAAAAAAATGTCGCCTGAACACGTGGGCGAGACCTCCGGAGCCTCAACGAATCCCGGGGCGGGCAGAAATCAAGGGTCCCGTTAAACTAGGGCTGGCCCGTTCTCGCGTCCACCCCAGCGCGTAAGAGCCGGAGTTGGGGTCGTGCGTGGATCAGGCGTCGTACCCGGGCATCTCGCGGTCGAGCTTGCGCAGGCAGCCGGGCCAGCCCAACTTTCCACCGATGCCGCGCCCCACCTGCCGGCGCACCTCCTCCTGGGCCGCCTCGGGTGCAATCAAGACGTTCTCGCGGCCGCAGGACAGGGCCATGACCTGCTGTTTGCAGGCGCGCTCGAGGAAGAACATGCCGTTCCAGCACTCGGCCGCGCTCTCGCCCAGGGCCAGGGTGCCGTGGTTGCGAAGAAGCATCAGGCTCTTGTCGCCCAGGTCCGCCACCAGCCGTTCGCGTTCATCCAGGTTCAGGGCGATGCCCTCGTAATCATGGTAGGCGAGGTGCGGCAGACAGATCAGCGAGTGTTGCGTCAGGGGAAGCAGCCCCTCCTTCTGTGAAGAGACCGCCGCGCCCTGATCAGAATGCAGGTGCATGACGAAATGGGCGTCCTCTCGGTTCATATGCACCGCAGAGTGGATAGTGAAGCCGGCCGGATTGATGAAGTAGGGCGTCTCCTGAAGGATGTTTCCCTCGACATCTATGCGCACCAGAGATGAGGCGGTGATCTCATCGAAAAGCATGCCGTAGGGATTGATCAGGAAGTTGTGTTCCGGCCCCGGGATGCGGGCGGAGATGTGGGTGTAGATCATGTCATCCCACCCGTGCAGGGCGGCCAACCGGTAAAGCGCGGCGAGATCCACCCGGGTCTGCCACTCCTCCTCACTCACCTTGCCCTTGAGCGAGACAATCCCCGCAAGCGAACCGTCAGCCATGGCGGCCTCCCTGAGACGTTTTCACTTTCGAGCGTTGCGCCGACAGCCGCAAAGGTCAAGGGCGGCGAGAGCCGCCCAGACCCCGTTCCCTTCAGACGGAAGGTCTGAACAGGCAGAACAGGCTTTGGGTCCATGAGGTTAGATCATGCTTCGATCCGATAACCGGCTCGCCCTTATCGGAACATGATCTCGGCATCCGAGCGAATGCGTGAGACCGAACGAAGCCAGGCCGCGTAGGCGTTGTCCGCCAACCGGGCGTCGCCCCCGGGCGTCATCCGCATCGTCTGCGGGCGCGCCGCCGCCGCCGCCTCAACGCCCTCAAAGAGCCCGCAACCCAAGCCCGCGAAGAGCGCGGCGCCAAGGGCGGTGGTTTCCTCGTAGGCGGCGCGGCCCACGGGCGTTCGTGCGATATCCGCGAGCTTCTGGCAGAACCAGGCCGAACGCGACATGCCCCCGTCCACCCTCAGCTCGGCCGCCGGCCCGAAGGCTGTCGGTGCGTCCAGGCGCATAGCCTCGATCAGGTCGCGGGTCTGAAAAGCGGCGGCCGCAAAGGCGGCGTCAGCGATCTCGGCAAGGCTCGTGTCCCGGGTCATGCCCAGAAGGCCCGCGCGGGCGTCCGGGTCCCACCAGGGGGCGCCCAGGCCGGTAAAGGCCGGCACGAGGGTCACCCCGTGGCCAGGGCGGGCCCGGCGCGCGAGGGCCTCGACCTCCGCCCCACCGCCCGGGACGCCGAGGCCTTCGTTCACCCACTGAAGAGCGGCACCAGCGACAAAGATCGAGCCCTCCAGGGCATAGGTCGCCCGGCCGCCCAGCCGGGCCGCCACCGTGGTCAGCAGCCGAGCCGATGACCGGGCGGCCGTCTCGCCGGTGTTGAGCAGAAGAAAACACCCTGTGCCATAGGTGGCCTTCATCTCACCGGGGCGGATGCAGCCCTGCCCCATCAGGGCCGCCTGCTGATCGCCGGCGACGCCCCGGATGGCGATGGATCCGCCCAACAGCTCAGGCAGGGTTGTCCCGTAATCATCGGCGCAGTCCTGGACCCGCGGCAGCAGCGACCGCGGCACCCGGAAAAGCTCGAGGAGTTCGTCGGACCACTCTTGCCCATGAATATCGAACAGGAGCGTCCGCGAGGCGTTGGTGGCGTCCGTGGCGTGGACCCTGCCGCCAGTCAGCTTCCAGATCACCCAGCAATCCATTGTGCCGGCCAGGAGCTCGCCGGCCTCCGCCCGAGCCCGCAGGCCGGGCTGGCTGTCAAGAATCCACGCCAGCTTCGTGGCGGAGAAGTAGGGATCCAGAAGAAGGCCTGTCAGCGCCGTCACCCGGGGCTCAGCGCCCCGGGCCCTGAGGGCCTCGCAGACCGGCGCCGTCCTTCGGTCCTGCCAGACGAGCGCGCGCCCCACAGGCTCACCCGTTCGACGGTCCCAGACCACGACAGTCTCCCGCTGGTTGGTCACTCCGAGCGCGGCGACTTCGGAAGCGTTCCGTCCTGCGCGTTCCAGAACCCCGCACAGCACCTTGACCGAGGCGGAGAAGATCTCTGAGGCGTCATGCTCAACCTGCCCGTCGCCGGGGTAGTGCTGCTCCAGCGGTTCTGCAAGGCTGGCGATCTCCGCCCCCGAAGCGTCGAAGAGGATGGCCCGGGTGGAGGTTGTGCCCTGGTCGAGACTCAAGATGAAGGTGGCCGACATCAGACGCCTCAACATTCCCTTTGGCATGCTCTATAGAACGCTCTTCCGGCGATCGCGCTGGCGGAGGACCAGTGGGAAGCGCCCAAGTCACCCGTCAAACACGCCACCAGCGGGGAGTTCTTGTTGGGAGACAGGGTGGACGAGATCATGTCCCTCGCCAAGAGCCGCGATGTGGCGGATCGCGAGCGGCTGCTTATTCGCCTCGTCGATCTGTGCGAAGGAAATCGCGAGGAGCTCCGCCCCCCCCGGGTCGAAGCGCTGTTGTCTCAGGTCTTCTTCGATCTCATCTTTCAGGCTGAGTATGACATTCGCCTGAGATTGGCGGAACGGATCGCCTCCGCCGACTGGGCGCCGCCCGCGCTGATCAACATTCTGTCCTTCGACGATATCGAGATCGCCCGCCCGATCATCGCCCGCAGCCCGATCCTCAAGGATCCCGACCTCATTCGCATCCTGGTCGAGGCGACCCTCGAACATCAGGTCGAGGTCGCCCGCCGTCCTCAGATCAGCTCAAATGTCGTTGACGCCATCCTCAAGACGGCGAGGCCGGAGGTCATGGCTGCGCTGGCGGAAAACGAATCGGCGCAGGTTTCACAGGATCATCTCTTCGACCTTGTTCAAAAGGCCCGGGAGATCGCAGCCCTTCACTCGCCCCTCGCCGAGCATCCTGGCCTTAACCTGGAACTGGCGGGCTACCTCTACGCTTGGGTCGGAGCGGCGCTTCGTAACTCCATCGCCGGCCGCTTCGATCTCGACGACAAGGCGCTTGAAGCCGCCCTTGCTGTATCCGTCGCACAGGCCAGGGCGGGCGAACCCTCGGCCAAATCCCGACGTCTTGAGGAAACGGATGAGGAGCGTCGCGATCGCCAGCTGGTCGCCAAGCTCGATATGTCAGGGCAGCTTCGCCCCAGCTATCTGCTCAAAGCCCTGAAAGAACGACGACTATCCCTCTTCATCGCAGCTCTCGCCGCACTCGGGCGATTCGAGACCCCTGCCGTTCGCAAAGCCGCGAACGGTGAGACAGCGACGCCCCTTGCCATGGCCTGTGCGTCTGTGGAGGTCGATCGCGTCGTCTTCCCGGATCTTCTCGCACTTGTCCGGGAGATCAATAACGGCTTGCCCGGTGGAACAGAAGCGGATGATCGCAGGGCCTTCGAGATCTTTGCCAAGACCAGCAGCAAATCAGCTTCATCCCTTTTCCGGAAAACCACTTAGAGAAGCTGGGGCTCCAAGCCATTGACTTCCCAATCCTCTCCAGTGAGACCGAAGCTCGCCTTCCTTAGCAGCGATCGACCCGAAGCGACCCAAGCCCGGGACCAGCTGGCCTGCGAGTACGGGGACGTCCCCCTCGACGAAGCCGATGTCGTTGTGGCCCTCGGAGGCGATGGCTTCATGCTCGAGGTGCTTCACCTGCCCATAGCCCGACGCCTTCCAATCTATGGAATGAACCGGGGTTCGGTCGGCTTTCTGATGAACGACTTCGCGGCCGAGGACCTGGTCGCTCGAATCGCCGCTGCGGAAGAGGCCGAGATTCATCCGCTCACCATGACCGCCGTAGACTCAGCGGGCAGGACTTTCACGGCCATGGCCATCAACGAGGTGTCCCTGCTTCGTCAGACCCGCCAGACCGCAAAACTGCGGATCCTGATCGACGGAAAGGTCAGAATGCCGGAGCTGTCCTGCGACGGAGCCATGATCGCAACGCCAGCAGGGTCCACCGCCTACAACCTCTCCGCCCATGGCCCCATCATCCCGCTGGAGGCGAGAGTCCTGGCCCTGACACCGATCAGCGCCTTCCGTCCGAGACGTTGGCGTGGGGCGTTGCTTCCGCACGCCGCCCTGGTCTGCCTTCAGGTTCTGGAGCCGGACAAGAGGCCTGTCAGCGCGGTCGCCGACAACTTCGAGGTTCGGGACGTGGTCGAGGTCAAGGTCGCGGAGGACCGCGAGGTCTCCATGACAATGCTGTTTGACGCGGGCCGTGGGCTGCAGGAACGTGTTCTGGCCGAGCAATTTTCTGTCTGATCCTCTGCACGGGTCGTTAACTGTGCTGAGGCATTCTCCAGGGGTCAGCTCTGTTTTGATGAAGAGGGTCCGCCGTGCCGGTTGAAAGTTCAAGACGCCTCCAAATCGATCCCGAGGCCATCGCCCGGGCCGAAGAAGCCTTGGCCGCCATGGCCGTTAACTTCGAGGAATGGCTCCGGGTGGAGATCGTGCGCCTGCATGACGCCTTCCAGGCGATCAGGGGGCAAGGGCAAAACGATGCGACCATGGAGGCGCTTTACCACCGCGCCCACGATCTGAAAGGGCTGGGGAGCACCTACGGCTATCCGATCATTTCGCAGATCGCCGGAACGCTTTGCCGTCTGATCGATACAGTCGAGAAGCGCCGAGCCGCCCCGTTAGATCTGGTGGAGGTGCATGTCGAATCCATCAAGGCCGCCGCCCGCAACAAGATCACCTCCGACGAAGACGCCACAGGACGGGCGCTGGTAAAGGCGCTCGAGAGCAAGGTCCGCACCTTCGATCCAGAAGGCTGAGGCTCCGGGCCCGCCCTACATCACGCGTTCGAGGGGCTCCGCCACATCCCCGTATCCCGCCTCCGGCGGAAGCGTCAGCACCTTGCCGCCGGGACGATCCTCGATGCGGGGCTGAACGGTCACAAGCGTGCGGCTCCGGGCGCGGTCCAGACAGTCCTCTGCGCTGGAGGCCTCCGCCAGGAGCTGGATATTCATTCGGGTGGGAAAGATCACTTTGCGGCCCCCGGTCTGGGCGAGCTCCAACACCTGCCGCGGCGCGATCCACTCCGCATCCACCGTCTCCCGTCCATCACAGGCTGCGAGCTGGTCGTCCGGAGCCTTCACAGCGTAGAACCAGGTATCGAAACGCTTGGGGGTCAAGGGCGGCGTGATCCAGCGGGCGAAGACCGTCAGGGCGCTCAGGTCGAGCCGAACGCCCAGGTCCCGCACCACGTCGAGGAAAGGCAGATCCCCTGCGTCCACCGCTTTGCGGATGTCGATTGGGGCGGCCTCGCCGCGGAACGCTCCGCCGTCCGGTGTCCGGGCCAGGAGGATACCCGCCTCCTCGAAGACCTCGCGGATGGCGGCGATGCGGAGAGGCCTCTGAACCGCGTCATAGTCGTCGAAGCCCACGGTGTATTGCGCCCAGGCCTCGGCGTGGTCCCGTTCGTGGCTCTTGCCGCCTGGAAACACCAGGGCGCCGGAAGCGAAATCGATCTGGTGGTGCCTCTTGACCATCAGGACCTCGAACTCCGGTTGGTCGCGAAGAAGCAGGATCGTAGCGGCGGGCTTAATGGCGCTGTCGGGAGCGATATCGGTCATGGGCGCATCATGTCGGTCGACGGCGCTGGCTGGCAAGCCCGTTGGCGACCACCGCCGCCGCCCCCACGCACTTTGCAGAACACAGCATCGCCTGAGCTGTTATCCTCCCAGAGCCGGCTGTGGGGACGAGCCATGGCGTCGATGCAGCGCGCACTCCGAAGTCTCGCCGATCGGACCTGGCCTCTTAAGCCGTGCGAAGCCCCGCAATCCGATATCGCCAAGGTCGCCCCGGACGCGCAATACTGTCGCCCTGGATGTGGCGAAAAGTTTATCAGTCGCCTCCCGGAATGATGGGTGAGACGCCTGGGCCTCCGCCAAGATCGGAATGAGGAAATGCTTCTTAAAGGTTTGAAAGTCGTTGAGTTTGCGTCCTACATTGCAGCGCCGGGGGCCGCTGGAATCCTCGGCGACTGGGGCGCCGACGTCATCAAGGTCGAACGGCCCGAGGGCGACCCGATGCGATATGTGTTCGCCGACACCAAGAACGCCGTCGCCGGCAATCCCACCTTTGCGGTCGATAACAGGGGCAAGCGAGCCATTGTCCTCGATATCTCCCGCCCCGAGGGCCGCGACGCCCTGGCTCGCCTGGCGGCCACAGCGGATGTTTTCCTGACCAATGTCAGATCCGCAGCGCTGAAGCGGGCCGGCCTCGACCATGGCGCTCTGCGGAAAGAGAACCCGCGCCTCGTCTACGCCATGGTGACCGGTTACGGCCTCGAGGGGTCCGACGCCCATCTTCCGGGATTCGACGTCACCGCCTTCTGGGCGCGCTCCGGCGTGGCTCGGATGCACACACCCAAGGGCGCCGACCCCTTTATCCTGCGCACCGGGGTCGGTGATCACACCACCTCTATGGCGACGGTCTCCGCCATCCTCGCCGCTCTCTACGAGCGCAGCCAGACCGGGGTCGGCCGTCTGGTTCAGACCTCACTTCTCGCCACCGGAGTCTATACGGTCTCCTCGGACATGGCCGTCCAGCTCGCCTTCGGACGCCTGGCGTCGAACCGGCCGCGGACGGATCCCTTCGATCCCCTAGCCAACTTCTACCGCAGCCGCGACGACCATTGGTTCGTTCTCAATCCCCGGGGGGGCGGCGCCGACTGGAAGGCTCTGACCCGCGCCTGCGGCCGCCCAGAGCTTTCCGATGACGAGCGGTTCTCGAGCGGGCGCGCCCGGCGCATCAACAGCGCAGCTCTTGTCCAGGAGCTTGAGACTGCGTTTGGAGCCTTCGATTTCGCGGAGGTGCGGGCCCGGCTGGATGAAGAGGACCTCGTCTGGGCCCCGGTCCAGACCCCCGCAGAGGTTGCAGCCGACCCCCAGGTGGCCGCCGCTGGCGGATGGGTTGACGTCGAGGATGGCGCGGGCGGGCGCTTCCGGTCCCCCGCGGCCCCGGCCCGATTCCCCGGCGCCGACCAGACCGTTCGCCCGCCGCCGCCAGGACTGGGCGAACACACCCGCGAGGTCCTCGCCGAGTTGGGATACGCCTCAAGCGAGATCGATGCGCTGTTCTCCAACGGCGCAGCAGCCTGAGCTGCCGGATCAGCCTGAAAGCGGTTGATCTGCCTTGCGCGCTGTGCGGGGTTCCAACCCGGATGAAGCCTCCGACAGAACCCTGAGCATTTCTGTCGAGAAGAGGGAGCCTCCAAGGCGGGAACCCGCGCTTTGCGATTCTCCCCCCCCGTTTCCTCCGAGTATGAGAGCCATAAGCACCTCCTGCTCCCGCCGGATGTCTTGGCTGCGGCTGTTACCAGCGTACTGGATAAAGCCCGACGGCTCCGGCGCTGCAGGCGGCGGAACGGGCGCAGATTGGGTCGCGGTCCCGACGAGGTTCGAATAGACCTCCTGGACGGTTGCGGCTCGCCCGCCCTTGTAGAAGATCGTCGGGTTGGCCCGGGCGGCTTCCGGAAAAAGGTTGGCCGCGGGGGTGGTGGAGTACTTTTCCATGGCCTCGATGAGCCGGGCGGACCCAAGGCGCCCGAGAAAATGAGCGGCGTAGAGCTCCCCTATGGTCGGATCGCGACCGATCCTCCCCTTGAGATAGGCGCCGTTCTGAGAGGTCAGTTCAGCCGCCATAACCGATGCGGCGGTAGGGTCCAGGCGCAGATCCAGAACGGCCTGCCGCGCCCCCCCGGCCACCACGTACCGGCCCTCGGAGTTCTGCCGGATCTGGTCGGCGTACGCAGAATAGCCATGCCTGTCACCGAACTGCTTCACGGTGGCGAGCCAGGTCTGCTCGGTGAACTGGAAAAGGCCCGCTGCGGATGAGGTCGAGGCCCGGGCGGAGGGATTGAAGCTGCTCTCTCGCTGAGCGGTCTTCATCAGATAGCCGTAATCGACCCCAGTCACCGCACTTGCGCGCTGGATGGTGGCCTGAACGGCGGACCTGATTCCACTCACCGACATGGTCACTGCTTGACCCCGGTATGGTAAACAACGTGTTAACTATAACCGGTCAAACAGAGTTAAGGAACCCTTAACTTCAGTAGCTGCGGGGGAGGTCCAGAACCTGCTCAGCGATGAAGTTGCAGATCATCTCGCGGCTGACAGGGGCGATCCGGGCGATCATCGCCTCCCGGAAATAGCGCTCCACATGGTACTCCCTGGCGTAGCCCATCCCGCCGTGGGTCAGAACCGCCGCCTCGCAGGCGGCGAAGCCCGCCTCCCCGCCCAGGTACTTGGCCGCATTGGCCTCCGCCCCGCAGGGCTTGCCCGCGTCGAACAGGGCGGCGGCCCGGAAGGCCATCAGGCTCGCCGCTTCCAGGCCCATCCAGGCCCGCGCCAGAGGATGGGCGATCCCCTGGTTCTCGCCGATGGGCCGGCCAAAGACCCGCCGTTCCCGCGCATAGTCCGCCGCCCGCTTCAGCGCCGCGCGCCCCAGTCCCACCGCTTCCGCCCCGATCAGCACCCGCTCGGGATTGAGGCCGGCGAGCAGGTAGGAGAATCCCTTGCCCTCCTCCCCGACCAGGTCTTCGGCAGGGACCTCCAGGTTGTCGATGAAGACGCTGTTCGACTCGATGGCCTTGCGACCCATCTTGGGGATCACCGTCGCCGTGATCCGGCTGCGGTCGAAATCCGTATAGAAGAGGCTGAGCCCCTCGGTGGGCCGCCGGACCTCCTCCCGCGGGGTGGTGCGGGCGATGATCAGGATCTTGTTCGCCCTCTGCGCCATGGTCGTCCAGACCTTGCGCCCGTTGATCACCCAACCGTTCCCCCGCTGCTCGGCCCGGGTGGTCAGGCTGGCCGTATCGAGACCGGAATCCGGCTCGGTGACGGCGAAGCACATGCGGTCGCGGCCATCGATCAGGCGGGGAATGGCGCGGGCCTGCTGGGCCTCTGAGCCGAACTTCACGATCGGCATGGGCCCGAAGATGTTCAGATGAACCGCGCTGGCGCCCGAGAAGCCCGCCCCGGATTCCGCCACCGTCTGCATGATCAGCGCCGCCTCGGTCAGCCCCAGGCCGGCCCCGCCCAGGGCCTCCGGCATGGCCGCGCCCAGCCACCCCCCCGCCGCCATGGCCGAGACGAAGGCTTCGGGAAAGTCGCCGGTCTCGTCGACCTGTCGCCAGTAGTCGGCGTCGAAGCTCTCGCAGAGCTTTCGCACCCCCGCCTGCAGCTCCAACTGCGACTCGGTGAAGTCAAACCCGCTCATGCCTGAACCTCCCCTGTCCCCGGAGCGAACCGCGAGGGATCGAGTCGCCGGGCCCAGCGCCCGCCATCCTCTCCGGTCACCGCCGCCGTGACAATCTCCGCCACGAGGGGCGCCAGGAGCCAGCCATTGCGACGCGCCCCCACTGCCAGGAAGACGCCGGGACGCACTGAGGCGCCCGCCAGGGGAAGGCCGTCAGGACTGGCCGCCCGCACCCCGACGCGGGTCTCCCAACCCTCCGGAGGCAGGAGCGGGATCACCCCGGCCAGAGCCCCTCGCAGGCTCGCCTGGGCCTGCAGGTCCGCCGCCAGGTCCGCGCGCCCCGCCTCCATAGTCGCCCCGGCCAGCAGTCCGCCCCCCGAGCCCAGCAGGTAGGCGCCTGGGGTGCGGATCACCCGGCTCGGCGGCGCGCGGTCCGCCCGCCACAGGATCTGTCCCTTGATGGGTGAAAGGAGGGCCAGCTCCGGCGCCAGGGCCGACAACCTCTGGTCGGCGCCCGTGGCCAGAACCACGGGGCCAGGCGAGTCGGCGAGGTCCCGATCGGAAAGGGCGCCGGCCTCCACCGTCCCGCCCAGCTCCCTCAACCGCGCCGCCATCGCCGCCAGGGCGTCCTGTGGCTCGATCCGCCAGTCCTCGAGCGTGACCAGGGCGCGACCGAACTGCGGCGCCAGGCCCGGCGTCCAGGTCTGCATCTCGGCTCGCCCCGCATCCCGGACCTCCAGCCCCAGGGCCTCGAGCTGGGCCTGCAGGTCCTGGACCCACGCGTCCGGGCCCACCGCGGCGGCGCCCGAGCGGTCGAGAGCCACCCCCAGCCGACCGGCCAGGCCCAGCCAGAGGTCGCGGCTTGCCCGCAGCAGGTCGAGGCTCTGTGGCGTCGGGGGATCGAGGACGCTCTCGAAGGCTGGCGCCAGCATGCCGGCCGCCACGCCGGAAGCGGTCCGCCCCGGGACGGTCTCCGCCACCATGCGCACCTTGAGGCCGGCTTCGGCCAGGGCGAGGCCCGTCGCCAGGCCGAACACCCCGGCCCCGACCACGATCACGGAAGCTGCGCCCGACCCGCCCATGCCCTCAGGCGCCGGATTCCGGCGGGGAAATCAAGGGCGGGGCGAAGTGGACGCCTGACCCTCGCGTCTTTGAGTCTCCGGTAGGTGTTGGCGGCCAGGCAGCTTCGGGGGTAGGACGCGCCATGCCCGTCATCAATCTCGACGACCTGCCCCCCACCCTTCCCCGGAAGGGCGCCCTGACGGGTGTGGATGCGGGTGAGAAGACCCTGGGGGTCGCCTTCAGCGACGCTCTGTGGACGGTGGCCACCCCCCATTCCGTCATCCGGAAGGTCAAGTTCACCGACGACGCCGCCGCCCTTTTCCGGCTCATGGACGAGCGCGGCTCCACCGCCCTCGTGATCGGCCTACCGCTCAACATGGACGGAACGGAGGGGCCCCGCTGTCAGTCCTGTCGAGCCCTGGGCCGGAACCTGCTCCGCCTGCGCCCGGACCTGATCGTCACCTTCCAGGACGAGCGCCTCTCCACCGCCGCGGTGGAGCGCACCCTGATCGGCGAGGCGGACCTGTCCCGGGGCAAGCGTAGCCAGGTCGTGGACCGGGCGGCCGCGGCCTGGATCCTCGACGCGGCGCTGGACCGGCTCCGGGCCCTCGGCGGCGACTGAGCCTTTTCCTTGGCTTGGGCGGGAAAGCCCCCTAAGACGGCGCTTTGATGAGCCGCATCGAACACGGTCTGAGCGAGGTCCTGGGCAGGACCTTCCCCTTTCCCCGCCGGCATTTTCTGTCCGTCCTTGACCTGAACCCTGTCGAGGTGGCCCGGCTCCTTGACCTTGCCGAAGGGTTTGTCGCCCTGAACCGGCAGGTGTCGAAGAACCTGGACCTCCTGAAGGGCCGGACCCTTATCAACCTGTTCTTCGAGAACTCGACCCGGACCCAGAGCTCCTTCGAGCTGGCGGCGAAGCGGCTGGGCGCCGACACGATCAATATGAGCCCCGGCGGCTCCTCCATCGCCAAGGGCGAGACCCTGATCGACACGGCGGTGACGCTGAACGCCATGCGGCCGGACATCCTGGTGATCCGCCACGCCGCCTCCGGCGCGGCCTCCCTGCTGGCGCAGAAGGTGTCATGCTCGGTGATCAACGCCGGCGACGGCCAGCACGAGCATCCGACCCAGGCCCTGCTGGACGCCCTGTCCATGCGCCGGGCCTTCGGGCGCATCGCCGGCCTGAGGGTCGCCATCTGCGGCGACATCCTTCATTCACGCGTGGCCCGCTCCAACGTCGGCCTCCTGCAGATGATGGGCGCCGAGGTGCGGCTGGTGGGCCCGCCGACCCTGATTCCGGCCCAGGCGGACCGGTGGGGGGTCCAGGTGTTCAACGATCTGCGCCAGGGCATCGCCGGCTGCGACGTCGTGATGATGCTGCGCCTGCAGCTGGAGCGGATGGACGGCGCCTTCGCCCCCTCCCCGCGGGAGTACTTCCGCTTCTGGGGCCTGGACCGGGAAAAGCTGGGCGCCGCCGCCGACCATGTGAAGGTCATGCACCCTGGGCCCATGAACCGGGGCGTGGAGATCGACTCCGACGTCGCCGACGACCTGACGATCTCGCTCATCCAGGACCAGGTGGAGATGGGCGTCGCCGCCCGGATGGCCATCCTGGCCGCCCTCGCCGCCCGCCTGGAGAACAGCTGATGCGCAGCATCTGCGTCTTCTGCGGCTCCAGCCCGGGCTTCCGGCCGGTCTATGCCGAGGCCGCCGCCCGCACGGGCCGCACCCTGGCCGAGGCGGGGCTCTCGATGGTCTTCGGCGGCTCGAAGGTGGGCCTGATGGGCGCAGCGGCCGACGGCGCCCTGGCGGCCGGCGGCGAGGTCTTTGGCGTCCTGCCCCGCGCCCTGGCCCGCAAGGAGCTGGAGCACACCGGCCTGACCCGGCTCGAGATCGTCGAGACCATGCACCAGCGCAAGGCGCGCATGGCGGAATTGTCCGACGCCTTCATCGCCCTGCCCGGCGGCGCCGGCACCCTGGAGGAGGTCTTCGAGATCTGGACCTGGGGCCAGCTGGCCATCCACGCCAAGCCGGCGGCCTTCCTGAATGTCGAGGGCTATTACGACCCGCTTCGGACCTTCATCGACCACGCGGTCGGCGAGGGCTTCCTGCGTGAGGCGCACCGGGACATGCTGATCTTCGGCGAGGACCCGGCGCAGCTCGTCACGGCCCTGGCGGCCTACGAGGCGCCGGCGCAGGAGAAGTGGCTCGAGAGGTTCCAGCTGTGAGCGCCGCATCCGACCGCCCCCTGGCCCTCCTCAACGCCCGCATCGTCGATCCGGCGAGCGGGCTCGACGCCCGGGGCGCCCTGTTCGTCCGGGACGGCCGGATCGAGGCGATCGTCACGGATGGCGACCCCGGCGCGGTGGGAGGCGACTACGAGACCCTCGATGCGGCCGGCGCCCTCCTGATCCCCGGGCTGGTCGATCTGCGCGCCAAGACAGGCGAGCCCGGCTTCGAGACCCGCGAGACCCTGCGCTCGGCCTCGGAGGCCGCCGCGGCCGGCGGGGTGACCACCTTCGTCGTCCAGCCCGATACCGACCCGGTGATCGACGAGGCCTCCGTGGTGGACTTCATCCGCCGCCGGGCGCGGGACTCCAGCCTGGTCAACATCCTGCCCGCCGGCGCCGCGACGCAAGGCTGCCTGGGCGAACGCATGGCCGAGATCGGCCTGATGGCCGAGGCCGGCTGCGTCTACGTCACCGACGCCGACCGCCCGATCGTCAACTCCAAGGTGATGCGGCGGGTCCTGGCCTATGCGAAGGGTTTCGGCATGCTGGTGGCCCACCGGCCTGCGGATCCCTGGCTGAGCGAGGGGGCCGCCGCCACCTCCGGCGAGTTCGCCGGGCGGATGGGCCTGCCCAGCGCCCCGCCCGAGGCCGAGAAGATCATGCTGGAGCGGGACCTCGCCCTGGTGGAGATGACCGGCGCGCGCTTCCTGGCCGACCAGGTCACCACCGCCTGCGCCCTCGAATCGCTGGAGCGCGGCAAGCGGCGCGGCCTGCCCGTCTTCGCCACGACCTCGATCAATCACCTGACCTTCAACGAGATCGATATCGGCGACTACCGCACCTTCCTGAAGTTCGATCCCCCCGTCCGCAGCGAGGACGACCGGCAGGCGGTGATCGAGGCCCTGGCGAACGGCCTGATCGATGTGGTGGTTTCGGCCCACGCCCCCGCCCCGCCGGAAGACAAGCGGCTGCCCTTCGCGGAGGCGGCCCCCGGCGCGGTGGGGCTCCAGACCCTGCTGCCCGCCCTGCTGGCCTTCCATCATGAGGGCCGGATTCCGCTGATGAAGCTGATCGCCGCCGTCACGGTGCGGCCGGCGGACCTGCTGGGCCTGCCTTGCGGGCGGATTTCGCGCGGCGCCCCTGCAGACCTGGTGCTGTGCGATCTGAACGCGCCCCTGGTGGTGGACCCCGACGCCCTGAAGTCGCGCTCGCGGAATACGCCCTTCGACGGCCGCCGGCTGCAGGGAGCGGTGCAGAGGACCCTTGTCGCGGGAAGGACGATCTTTGCGGCCTGAGAGCGCCACGCGAAAAAGGAACGTTTGACGAACACTTTCGGGCGTGCTTGTCTGCGCCTTGAGGGTGACGTGGGGATGGCGGCGACCTAGACTGTCCGGGCCATCGGAGGAGCCCGCCGCCCATGCCCAACGAATCACTCGTCATCGCCGCCATCATGGTCGGGGGTTACCTCCTGGGGTCCACGCCCTTCGGCGTCATCAGCATGAGGCTGGCCGGCGCCGGCGACCCCCGCAGTATCGGCTCAGGGAATATCGGGGCGACCAATGTCCTGCGGTCCGGCCGAAAGGACCTGGCCCTCCTGACCCTGCTCGGCGACGGGGGCAAAGGCGCTCTCGCGGTGCTGGCGGCGGTCCTGTTGACCCGCGGCGCGCCGGATGCCACCCGGCAGACCCTGGTGGCCCTGGCGGCGGGGTCGGCCTTCCTCGGTCACCTCTTCCCCGTCTTTCTGAAGTTCAGGGGCGGAAAGGGTGTCTCGACCTTCTTCGGCACCCTTCTGGCGGCCGCCTTCCCGGTCGGCGTGGCCGCCGCCGCAACCTGGATTCTTATGGCGGTCCTCTTCCGGATTTCCTCCCTCGCGAGCCTCACGGCCGCCGCCCTTGCGCCCCTCTTCGCCCTCTTCGTCTTTCACTCCCCCCACGCCATCGTGACCCTGACCCTCTTCATGGGCGCCCTGATCTTCGTGCATCACCAGGAGAATCTGCGGCGGATCCTCAAGGGCGAGGAACCTCGTATCGGCGGCGGCAAGTCGCCTGCGGCCCCGCCCGAACCTCCACCTGAGGCGCCGTGACGGACCGCCCGGCCGCGTTCAGACGGGACTGGCTGCGACTGGCGCGGACCCCCAGCGTCGGCGCCGTCACCTTCCGGGAGCTGATCCGGCGGTACGGTGATCCCTCCCTGGCCCTTGAGGCCCTGCCCGACCTGTCCCGCAGGGTCGGGAGGATGACGCCCATCGCCCCCCAGACGCCGGCGCAGGCGGAAGACGAGATCGCCGCAGGAGACGCCCTGGGCGCACGCCTTCTCCTGGCCTGCGATCCCGGGTTCCCGGCCCTGTTGGCCGCCCTTGACCCGCCGCCGCCCCTCGTCTGGGTGCTGGGAGATCCCCGCCCCCTCGAACGGACCTGCGTCGCCATTGTGGGCGCGCGGGCCGCCTCGGCCCTGGGCCGGAGGTTCGCCGGCGCCCTCGCCGCCGATCTCGGCGCTGCAGGCCTGACCGTGGTGTCCGGGCTGGCCCGGGGTGTGGATGGCGCCGCCCACCAGGGAGCCCTGGCCACAGGGACGTCGGCGGTCCTCGGCGGCGGGGTCGACGACATCTATCCCTCCCAGCACGCTGACCTTTACGCCGCCATCCTGGCCGCCGGGGGCTGCATGGTGTCTGAGAACCCGCCTGGCCGCACAGCGACGGCAGCGGACTTTCCCCGACGCAACCGGATCATCGCCGGGCTTGCCCGGGCCGTCGTCGTGGTGGAGGCCGAACTCCGTTCGGGTTCGCTCATCACCGCCAGGCTGGGGGCGGAGATGGGCCGCGAAGTCCTCGCCGTCCCGGGCTCGCCACTGGACCCAAGGTCACGGGGCGGAAATGATCTGCTCCGGCAGGGCGCCGCAGTCTGCGAGGGCGCTGAAGACGTGCTCCGCGCCCTGGCCGGACTGTCGGGCCTCGCCGAACCCGAGCTTGCCTTCGACCCGCTGCCGGCGGTGAGGCCCGGTCTGACGGGCGAGGGGCCGCAGACAGCGCGGGACAACATCCTGACCCTGCTGTCGCCGTCACCCGCGCCGAGGGACGAGATCGTTCGCCTGTCTGGCCTCACGACAGCGGAAGTGAACGCCGCCTTGGCCGAGCTGGAATTGTCCGGACAGGTGGTTTTCACCACCGGAGGCGGGGCGGCCCTGGCCTGACGCCGGCCTGTTCTGCAGGCCAAGTTGACAGCCGCCCCATCCCGAGCCCACTTTCTCGCCCCTTCACAGGGCCACCGGGCTCCAAGGAACTTCATGCACCTCGTCATCGTCGAGAGCCCCGCCAAGGCCAAGACCATCAACAAATACCTGGGGTCGGACTACAAGGTCCTGGCGAGCTATGGCCATGTCCGGGATCTGCCGCCCAAGGACGGCTCGGTCCGGCCGGACGAGGACTTCGCCATGTCCTGGGAGGTCGACGCCAAGGCGGCCAAGCGCCTGTCGGAGATTGCAGAGGCGGCCAAGGCCTCGGACCGCATCATCCTGGCCACCGACCCGGACCGCGAGGGTGAGGCCATTTCCTGGCATGTCCTGGATGTGCTGCGCCAGAAGCGGGCGGTGAAGGATAAGCCGGTCGAGCGGGTGGTGTTCAACGCCATCACGAAGTCGGCCGTGACCGAGGCGATGAAGTCGCCTCGCCAGATCGACATGGAGCTGGTGGAGGCCTACCTCGCCCGCCGGGCCCTGGACTATCTGGTGGGCTTTAATCTCTCTCCTGTCCTGTGGCGCAAGCTGCCCGGCGCCCGATCGGCGGGCCGGGTCCAGTCGGTGGCCCTTCGCCTGGTGGTGGACCGCGAGATCGAGATCGAGCGCTTCGTCACCCGCGAGTACTGGACGGTGGAGGCCGACATGACCTCTGCCGGCGCCCCCTTCACCGCCCGTCTGGCGGTGCATGAGGGCCGTAAGCTGACCAAGTTCGACCTGGGGAACGCCGACGCCGCCGAGGCCGCACGCAAGGCGGTGGAGGCCGGCGCCTTCACCATCTCGGCCGTAGAGAAGAAGCCCGCCCGGCGCTCGCCGGCCCCGCCCTTCACCACCTCGACGCTCCAGCAGGAAGCGGCGCGCAAGCTGGGTTTCGCGGCCCAGAGGACCATGCAGGCGGCGCAGAAGCTTTATGAGGGCGTCGACATCGGCGGTGAGACCGTCGGCCTGATCACCTATATGCGGACCGACGGCGTCCAGTCGGCGCCGGAGGCGCTTCAGGAAGCCCGCGAGGTGATCTCAGGCCTTTTCGGAGGGTCTTATCTTCCGGAGAGCGCCCGTCAGTACCGCACCAAGGCGCGCAACGCCCAGGAGGCCCACGAGGCCATCCGCCCCACCAGCCTAGCCCGCAACCCCGGCTCCCTTCGGCTGGAAGGCGACCTGGGCCGGCTCTATGAGCTGATCTGGAAGCGCATGCTGGCCTCGCAGATGGAGTCCGCCCGGATCGAACGCACGACGGTGGACCTGTCGACGCCGGACGGCCGCACCGGCCTTCGGGCCACCGGCCAGGTCATCCTCTTCGACGGCTACCTCAAGGTCTACGAGGAAGGCCGGGACGACCCCGAGGACGAGGATGGCGGCCGCCTTCCGCAGCTGAACGCGGGCGCCGCCGCCGAGGTCCGCAAGGCCAAGGCTGACCAGCATTTCACCGAGCCGCCGCCGCGCTATTCCGAAGCCAGCCTGGTCCGGAAGATGGAGGAGCTCGGGATCGGCCGGCCCTCGACCTACGCCTCCATCCTGTCGGTCCTGCGCGACCGGAGCTATGTGCGGATGGACAAGAACCGGTTCATTCCAGAGGACAAGGGACGCCTGGTGACGGTGTTCCTGGAGTCCTTCTTCAACCGCTATGTCGAGTACGACTTCACAGCGGCGCTGGAGGAGAAGCTGGACCAGGTCTCGGCCGGCGATCTCGACTGGAAGGCCCTGCTGCGCGAGTTCTGGGGCGAGTTCCAGCCCGCCACCGCCGAGGTCCTGAAGCAACCGACCCGGGACGTGATCGAGGCCCTGAACACCACCCTGGGTCCCTTCCTGTTCCCCGGCGAGGGCGGCCGGACCTGTCCGAAGTGCGGCACAGGAGAGCTGTCCCTCAAGCCCAGCCGTTTCGAGCCCTTCATCGGCTGCTCCAACTATCCGGAGTGCCGCTACACCCGGAAATTCGGTCCCCCTTCCGAGGATGGCGAGACCCCCTCCGGCGACCGTGAGCTGGGAACGGACCCCGAGACGGGGCTGACCGTCTTCCTGAAGTCCGGGCGTTTCGGACCGTTTGTCCAGCTGGGCGAGGCGGAGAAACCCAAGCGCGCCTCCCTGCCCAAGGGCTGGTCGCCAGAGGCCATGGACCTGGAGAAGGGCCTGAGACTGCTTCGCCTGCCCAGGGAGGTGGGTCTTCACCCGGAGGACGGAGGCGTCATCCTGGCCGGGATCGGGCGCTATGGCCCCTTCGTCCAGCACGCCGGCGTCTACGCCAACCTTCCGGGGGTGGACGAGGTGTTCGAGGTCGGGTTGAACCGGGCCGTAACCCTGCTGGCCGAGAAGAAGGCCGGGGGCCGGGCTGGTCGCGGCGAGGCCGCGGCCCTTCGGGACCTGGGCGCCCACCCGGCGGATGGTGCGCCCGTGAAGATCCTGGCCGGACGCTATGGTCCCTACGTCAAGCATGGCCAGGTGAACGCCAACATTCCCCGGGGGTCCGATCCGGCGGAGCTGACCCTTGAGGCGGCCGTGGAACTGCTGGCCGCCCGCGCGGCCAAGGCCCCGGCGGCAAAGGGAAGGACCCGCAAGGCTCCAGCGACCAAGGCGACCGCCGCCAAGGCTCCGGCGGCGAAGAAGCCCGCCGCCAGGAAGCCGGCGGCGCGAAAGACCGCAAAGCCCGGAGCAAAGTCCTGAGAATGGGTCTAGTCTAGGCCATGGCCAGACCCCGACCGCCCCGCCGCCGCCCGGAAGGCGCCCGAACCGGGACCGCCGGCCATGGCCGGCGCCCGCCCCAGGGCCTCCCCGACCGGGAGACCCTTCTGGCCTTTATCCGCGAGACCGGAGAGGCCGAGAAGTCTGACATCGCCCGCGCTTTCGGGCTGAAGGGGGCTGACCGCATCGCCCTGCGCGACATGCTGCGCGAGCTCCAGGACAGCGGGGCCCTGGGGCGGCGGGGTCGAAAGGGAGTCGCCATCAGCGGGGAACTGCCCCCAGTGGGCGTGGCCGAGGTGGTGGAGCGGGATCCGGACGGCGAGCTCCTGGTGCGCCTCGTCAAGGGCGAGGATGCGCCCCTCGTGCGGCTGGCGCCGGACCGCAACGAGGCGACGGCGGGCGCGCCCGGCCTTGGCGACCGTCTGCTGGTCCGTTTCGAAACCACCGAGACGGGCGAGACCGAGGCGCGGCTGATCAAGCGCCTGGGCGCAGCCGTTCACAGGGTGCTCGGCGTGGTCCGCAAGTCGGCCCGGCAGGTCCGGGTCGAGCCTGTGGACCGGCGCTCGCGCGACCAGGTCCTGATCGAGGGCGCCGAACCGGCCGACCTGCGCGATGGCGACCTGGTGGTGGCCCGCCTGACCCCGGGGGGGCGACGGTTCGGCCTGCACCGGGGCGAGATCCTGGAGCGGGTGGGACGGGAGGACGATCCGAGGGCCGCCTCATTGATCGCCATCCACGCCCACGGCATCCCGACAGGCTTTCCCGAGGCGGCCGAGTTGGAGGCCGAGGCCGCCCGCGAGCCGGACCTCGCCGGCCGCGAGGACCTGCGCGCCCTGCCCCTTGTCACCATCGACCCTCCCGACGCCCGGGATCATGACGACGCAGTCTATGCCGAACCGGACGAGGAGGCTGGCAATCCTGGCGGCTGGGTGGTCTGGGTCGCCATCGCCGACGTCGCCGCCTATGTCCGGCCGGGCTCGGCCCTGGACCGCACCGCCCGGGACAAGGGCAACAGCGTCTATTTCCCCGACCGGGTGGAGCCGATGCTGCCGGAGCGGCTTTCCGCCGGGCTCTGCAGCCTTCGGGCCGGCGAGAACAGGGCCTGCCTGGCGGTGCGGATGGTCTTCGACGCCAGCGGGCGCAAGACGGGTCATCGCTTTGTGCGAGGCCTGATGCGCTCGGCCGCCAAGCTGTCCTACGAGCAGGCCCAGGCCGCGATTGAGGGCCAACCGGACGACACCACCGGGCCGCTCCTGGAGCACGTCCTCAAGCCCCTCTACGCCGCATACGCCGTGATGCTCGACGCCCGGCGCCGGCGTTCACCCCTCGCCATCGAGAGCCCCGAGCGCCGGATCCTGATGAATGCGGAGGGCCAGATCACCGCCATCCGGGCCCGGGCGGTGCTGCCGGCCCACCAGCTCATCGAAGAGATGATGATCCAGGCCAATGTCTGCGCCGCACAGACCCTGGAGGCCCGCAAGACGCCATTGATCTATCGCGTCCACGACACGCCCAGCCTGGAAAAGGTCCACGCCCTGGCCGACTTCCTCGGCACCCTCGGCCTGCCCTGGTCCAAGGGCGAGGCGCCTCGGACGGACCGCTTCAACCGCCTGCTGGCGGAAACGCGGGAAAGCCCCAGCGCCGCCATCATCAACGAGGTCGTCCTGCGCAGCCAGATGCAGGCGATCTATGACACCGACAACATCGGCCACTTTGGCCTGAACCTGGACCGCTACGCCCATTTCACCTCGCCGATCCGGCGTTACGCCGACCTGATCGTCCACCGCGGCTTGATCCGCGCCCTGGGCCTTGGGGATGACGGACTGACGGACCGCGACATCGCCCAGCTCAAGGGCACCGCCGAGATGATCACCGCCGCCGAGCGCCGGGCCATGGCGGCCGAGCGGGACGCCATCGACCGCTATGTGGCCGCCTTCCTGGCCGACCGCGTGGGCGCGACCTTCTCAGGGCGGATCAGCGGCGTGACCCGGTTCGGCCTGTTCATCCGGCTGGATGAGACCGGTGCAGATGGACTCGTCCCGATCTCGCGCCTCGGCGGCGAGTTCTTCGTCCACGACGAAACGGCCCACGCCCTGGTGGGCGAGCGGTCCGGTGCGCACTGGCCCCTCGGCCTGAGCGTCGAGGTTCGGCTTGTCGAGGCGACGCCGGTCACCGGCGGCCTCCTGTTCGACATGCTCAGCGATCCTGTGGCCGGAGCCCCGCCCCCGCCCCGCAGCCGCGGACCGCGTCGCCCGGGCGCCGTCGACGCCCGCCGCCGGGGCGGACCTCCCCCCGGGGTGCGGAAGGGGAAGCGCCGGTAACGACGACCCGCGCGGTTCCGTAAGGTCGCGCTTGCAGAGGGGGCTGCAGGGCCTAAATTCCGAACATGAGCGAGACTCTCCAGCCGAACCGCGCCGTCGAGCGCACGCCAATGCGCCCTGAGGGCGCCAAGGCCGTCCGCCCGCGCAACGCCGCCACCCTGTTCATCATCCGCCGGGATGGCGCCCGGCCCCGGGTCCTGATGGGCAAGCGGCACGGCGGACATAACTTCATGCCGAACCTTTGGGTCTTTCCGGGGGGGCGGATCGACAGGGCCGACTTCCGCGCGCCCGTCGCCACCGACCTTCGGCCCGAGGTCGCGGGCAAGTTCGAAGCCTACATGCCCCTGACCAAGGGCCGCGCCCTTGGCAAGGCGGCCATCCGCGAGACCTGGGAGGAGGCGGGCCTGCTGCTCGGCCGACCTGCAGAGCCGCGACCGATCGCCGGCCCCTGGCGCGAGTTCCTGGAACAGGGCGTCCAGCCGGACCTCGAAGCCCTGTCGATCATCTACCGGGCCGTGACGCCTCCGAATGTCGGCAAGCGCTTCGACACCTGGTTCCTGATGGCCGACGCCGAACGCCTGGTGAGCCTGGAACGGCAGCCGGACTGCGGCGAGCTGGAAGAGATCGCCTGGTTCGAGCTGGAGGAGGCCCTGGAGCTTCCCCTGCCCACCGTGACCCGGGCCGTGATCCAGGAAACCCGGGAACGACTGGACAACCCGAACCGGCCCATACCTTACATGCGCTTTCGGATGGGGCCCGCCCGTCCACGGGACTTATAGGCGCATTGACTTTGCTCCGGGGATTCGTATTTTCCCGCGCTCTTTACGAACCCTGCCGGTCTGACCGGCGCCGCGAGGACCGACCATGGCGAAGCCCGCCTCGATCAAGATCAAGCTGAACTCGACGGCAGACACCGGGTTCTACTACGTGACGAAGAAGAACGCGCGGACCATGACCGAGAAGCTGGTCCTGAAGAAGTACGACCCCATCGCGCGCAAGCACGTTGAGTTTCGCGAAGGCAAGATCAAGTAAGCTGCGGAACAGCTGAATCCGATGGAACGCCTGGCTGACGCCAGGCGTTTTTCTTTTCGGGGTCCAGGTGCTCAGCGCTTTGTAGCGCGCAGCATCACCTGGTTCCGGCCAGAGACCTTGGCCTCATACAGCGCCTCGTCCGCCCGACGAAGAAGAGACTCCGGGCGATCCTCCTCCCCCTCATTGGTGGAAACCCCTACCGATACCGAGACGCGAATGTCCTGGCCTTCGACCATTACAGGGGAGGCGGAGACGGCGCAGCGAATCCGTTCGGCGACTGCAGCGGCATCGCTCAGATGCGTGGCGGGCATCACCACGACGAACTCATCGCCCCCGTAACGGCATGGAAGGTCCATCGTCCGGACACAAGCAGCGATGCGCCCAGCGACCTCTTTCAGGACCTGATCACCGCGGGCGTGACCCCAGGTGTCGTTGACTCTCTTGAATTGATCGATGTCCAGCATCAGAAGCGAGATCGCTTCCGAACCGGATTTGCATTCCTCGAAAAGAGCGTCCAACTGTCCCATCATGTACCGGCGATTGTTGAGACCGGTCAGCGGATCGGTGACGGCCATCTCCATCGACTGGACCACGGTGTCCCGCAGGTAGTCCGCGTATCGCTTTCGTCTGATAAGCGCCTTCGCCCGAACCCGGAGTTCCAAGGGGTCGAACGGCTTAGGAAGCAGGTCGTTGACGCCCAGGTCGAGCGCCTTCAGCAGCCGACTCCGGTCGCGCGGGTCCACGACGGCGAGGATCGGCGCTTGCCGCGAGTAATCCCGCGACACGAGCCCCGCCACAAGCCGCAGGGCGTCGAAGCCATGACAACCTATGTTGATCACCGCCAGATCGATTGGCCCTCGGGCGGTCAGGAGCGCCTTCTCCGGGTCGGCCTCGATAAACGGCCTGTGCTCCGCAGACAGATCGGCAGCCAGAGCCCCGGCCTCCTCAGGATCATCGTCGACGATGAGAATACGACCACCGGAGGCCCCCAGCCTGGCTCCCGGCATAGGCGACATTCCCATCCGCCGACTGCTCTCTTCCCGCTCCCGGAGGTCGTCAATCATCACCTTCAGGCGCGCGAGACTTCTGAGACGAGCAAAAAGGAAGACGTCGTCGATCGGCTTTGAAAGAAACTCGTCCGCCCCTGCCCTGAACCCCTCAAGACGGGCCTCACGGCTATCGAGCGCGGTCAGCAGGACAACAGGAATATGTTTCAGAGTCTCGTCGGCCTTCAGCTTCCGGCAAACCTGCAGCCCATTCATGCCGGGCATGATCACATCGAGCAGAATGATATCCGGGGGCTCGTCAGCGGCCATCGCCAAAGCGCTGAGCCCATCCGCCGCAGTGGAGACATCGTAGTACTCCGCGGTCAGTTTGGCTTGGAGAAGCCGACGACTCCCTTCGACGTCGTCCACCAGAAGAATTCTGGCTGTCATCGCCTAGTCCAGAAGTCGGCGGATGGTATCCAGAAACCCCGAAACCGAGATCGGTTTTGAAATGTAAGCCTCACAGCCTCCCTGCCGGATGCGCTCCTCATCACCCTTCATGGCGAATGCGGTGACCGCCACGACAGGGATAGAAGACAGCTCATCGTCTTCCTTGAGCCACTTGGTGACTTCAAGGCCTGAGATTTCGGGGAGCTGTATGTCCATCAGGATCAAATCGGGCCGTTCTTCCCGAGCGAGGGTGAGAGCCTCAAGGCCCTCGCGGGTCTGGAGCGTCACATAGCCCTGAGAGTCGAGCAGATCATGAAAAAGCTTCATGTTCAGCTCGTTATCCTCGACGATCAGGACCTTCTTGGTCATCTGCCCACTGACTCGCAACTCACGTTCCGGACCCGCCGGGAAAACCTTCCCTCCACCTTTATCCCGCGGATATCCTTAAGCACGCGTTATCTGAGCACCCGATCATGATTTTTACTTCGCCCGATCGCCCACCCCCAGACATGAAGTCTCTCGGCCTCTTGGGAGATAGACCTCTTGTCATTGTCGATGTGGACGAGGTTCTAGGGCTCTTTATGGAAGGTTTCTCCCGTTATCTGGAAGATTTCGGATATGAGATGCGGTTCGAAAAATTTGCGCTTTTTCAGAATATTTATCTTCCCGGATCATCTCACCATATCGATTTGGAGACAGGGCAAAGGTTTTTTCAGAACTACTTCAGAGATGCTGTCGAAGACATGCCTGTCGCTGAGGGTGGACCGGAGGCGTTGGCCCGGCTTTCCCGGATCGCAGATATCGTCGTCCTGACCAATGCGCCCGGACAGGCGCTTGAGGGACGGTCGCGCTGGCTCAAGAGACACGACATGGACTACCCCCTCCTGGTCAACAGCGGGTTCAAGGGACCCGTTGCAGCGGCCCTTGCCGCCCAGGCGAGCGGCCCGGCCGCCTTCATCGACGATATGATCCCCAACCTCGACTCCGTGGCCGAGCACGCTCCGGAGATCACCCGCTTCCAGACGGTCGCAGATTCCCGCCTGCGGCCTATGGCACCCAGCCGACCGGACCTCCATGCCCGGATCGACGGCTGGGACGCGCTCGAGGCGGCGATTGTCCAATCCCTCAAATCCGGCGGGAAATGATCGCCTTCGGTCTCGACCTTGGGGGGACAAAGATCGAGGCGGCGGCCCTTTCGCCCGAAGGCGGATTCCTGGCGCGGGTTCGGCGGCCGACCCCCGGCGATTACGAGGCAGGCCTGGAAGCCATAGCCGAGGTTCTGGCGGATGCGGAGCGTCAGGCCGGCGTCCAGGCCGGACGTTTGGGGGTCGGCGGCCCTGGCTCCGTCAATCCGCGCACCGGGCGTCTGCGTAACGCCAACTCGACCTGGCTGAACGGCAGGGCCTTCCCCGAGGACCTCGCCAAACGCCTGAACATGCCCGTTCGCTACGCCAACGATGCGAACTGCCTTGCGGTCTCTGAGGCCCGCGACGGCGCCGCAGCGGGCGCCGACCCGGTCTTCGCGGTGATTCTGGGGACAGGGTGCGGCGGCGGGCTGCAGGCGGCCGGGCGCCTCATCACCGGCGCCAACGGCATCGCCGGCGAGTGGGGTCACAGCCCCCTGCCCTCGCCCGACCCATCAGAGTCGCCGGGCCCGTCCTGCTGGTGCGGCCGCCGCGGCTGTCTGGAGACCTGGCTTTCCGGGCCGGGCCTGTCGCGGGATGACGGCCGCGGCCTCACGGCGAAGGCTCTGGCCGACCTGGCCGCCGCTGGTGAGCCCCGCGCGCGCCTGGCCCTGGAGCGTCATGCCGAACGGCTGGCCCGAGGGCTCGCCGAAGTGGTCAACCTTCTGGATCCGGAGGTGATCGTCCTCGGCGGCGGTGTCGGCGGCCTCTCAGGGCTGGCCGAAGGGCTGGCGGCGCGCATCCGCCCTTGGGTTTTCGCCGACGACTGGCGATGTGAGGTGGTCCGGCCCCGCTTTGGCGACTCCTCCGGCGTCCGGGGCGCGGCCTGGCTGTGGGACCAGTGAAGGCCCTGTGCCGCGACTGCCTGGCGCCCGGCCCCCCAGCGCCGCGCTGCCCGGCCTGTGGCTCACCCCGGCGTATCGCCCATGCTGAGCTCGACACCCTGTCCATCGCCCATATCGACTGTGACGCCTTCTACGCCTCGGTGGAAAAGCGGGACCAGCCTGAGCTGAGGGACCGGCCTGTGATCGTGGGGGGTGGGCGACGGGGCGTGGTCACGACCTGCTGCTACATCGCCAGGACCTTTGGCGTTCGCTCCGCTATGCCGATGTTCAAGGCCCTGGCCGCCTGCCCGAAGGCCGTGGTCCTGCCCCCGGACTTCCCCCGTTATCGCGCCGAGAGCCGGCGGCTGATGGACATGATGCGCGACCTTACCCCCCTCGTTCAGCCCCTGTCCCTCGATGAGGCCTGGCTGGACCTGTCGGGGACCGAGCGCCTGCACCAGGCCCCGCCGGCCCTGACCCTGGCCCGCCTGCAGGCCCGTATCGAGGCCGAGACCGGCCTGACCGTCTCGATCGGCCTCGCCCCCAACAAGTTCCTGGCCAAGATCGCCTCAGACCTCGACAAACCCCGGGGATTCTCGGTCATCGGCGCGCAGGAAGCCCAGGCCTTCCTCGCCGCCCGGTCGGTCCGCCTCCTGCCCGGGGTCGGACCGGTCATGGCCCGGAGCCTGGAGAAGGCGGGGTTCGAGCGGATCGGCCAGATCGCCCGTGCAGACATCCGGACCCTCGCGACGCGCTTCGGGGACTTTGGGCTGCGTCTTCACGACATGTCGCTGGGACGGGACGGCCGGGCCGTCAATCCGGGGCAGGTCCGCAAGTCGATCAGCGCCGAGACCACCTTCGAGACCGACCTCAGCGATCCGGCGGCGCTCGACGCCCACCTCGTACGACTGGCCGAACGTGTCGCCCGGCAGGCGCGGGCCGCCGACCAGGCGGGACGTGTGGCGACCCTGAAGCTGAAGGATCCCGCCTTCCGTATCCGGAGCCGGCGGCGGACGCTGCCCGCCCCGACCCAGACCGCCCGGACCCTGATCGCCGCTACCCGTGAGCTCCTGTCCGCAGAACTGACAAGCGACGGGCGAAGAGCCTTCAGGTTGATCGGTGTCGGCCTCTCGGACCTTTCCGCCCCGGACGCCGCCGGCGCCGATCTCTTTTCAGCCGAGGATCCCCGCATACTGTCCGCGGAACGCGCCGCAGACGCCATCCGGGCGCGATTCGGGCCGGGAATCCTGTCGCCCGCCCGCGAGCTTCCACCCCGAAAGCCGCCGCGCGAAGGGACATGACCGAGGCGCCCCAGGGCGAGGGAAGTGTGGAAAACTGAGGCATCGGGCGTCGAGGGGAGGCCTCCTCTCCGCTATGCCTCTTTCATTCCTGAGGGGTTGGCATATCTAATCGGGGTCTGAGGGGCGCCGTGCGGAGGCGTCCGTGGAGACGTGTCGGATGGCCGAGCGCAAGCAGGGGGATCAGGGGACGGGCGATCGCTCTGCGGTGATCACCCAGACCAAGACCCGCACCCAGCGGCCCTCGATGTATCGGGTGCTGATCCTGAACGACGACTATACGCCTATGGAGTTCGTGGTCTACGTTCTGGAACAGTACTTCCACAAATCGCGGGAGGAGGCGACGCGGATCATGCTGCACGTCCATCAGACGGGCGTCGGGGTCTGCGGGGTCTACACCTACGAAGTCGCGGAAACCAAGGTGGCGCAGGTCATCGACACCGCCCGCCGCCACCAGCACCCCCTGCAGTGCACCATGGAAAAGGACTAGCGACCGTGCCGTCATTCTCGCGCCAGCTCGAAGAGTCCCTGCACAGGGCCGTCGCCCTCGCCAATGAGCGAAAGCACGAATACGCGACCCTGGAGCACCTGCTCCTCTCGCTCATCGATGATGAAGACTCCGTGGGGGTGATGAAGGCCTGCGACGTCGACCTCGCCGTCCTGAAGACCACCCTGACCAACTATGTCGACAATGAGCTGAAGTCGCTCGTCGTCGACGACGGCGAGGACGCCAAGCCCACCCCCAGCTTCCAGCGGGTGATCCAGCGGGCCGTGATCCACGTCCAGTCCTCCGGACGTGATGAGGTGACCGGCGCCAACGTGCTGGTCGCCATCTTTTCCGAGCGCGAGAGCCATGCGGCCTATTTCCTGCAGGAGCAGGAGATGACCCGGTACGATGCGGTGAACTACATCGCCCACGGGATCGCTAAGAAGGCCGGCGCCAGCGAGGCGAAGCCTGTGAAGGGGTCCGAGGAAGAGGAGAAGTCGGCGGTCAAGACCGGTGGCGAGGCCCTCGACGCCTACTGCGTGAACCTCAATGAGAAGGCCAAGCAGGGCAAGGTCGACCCCCTGATCGGTCGCTCCGCTGAGGTCGAGCGCTGCATCCAGATCCTGTGCCGCCGGACCAAGAACAATCCCCTTCTGGTCGGCGACCCCGGGGTGGGCAAGACCGCCATCGCCGAGGGGCTGGCGCGCAAGATCATCAACAAGCAGGTGCCGGAGGTCCTGGCCGGCTCGACCATCTTCTCCCTCGACATGGGCGCTCTGCTCGCCGGCACCCGCTATCGCGGCGACTTCGAGGAGCGGGTCAAGCAGGTGGTCAAGGAGCTTGAAAACCACCCCGACGCCATCCTGTTCATCGACGAGATCCACACGGTGATCGGCGCCGGCGCGACCTCCGGCGGGGCCATGGACGCCTCGAACCTGCTGAAGCCGGCCCTGGCCTCGGGCTCCCTTCGCTGCATGGGCTCGACCACCTACAAGGAGTTCCGCCAACACTTCGAGAAGGACCGCGCCCTGGTCCGGCGGTTCCAGAAGATCGACGTGAACGAGCCGAACATCGAGGACTCCATCAAGATCCTCAAGGGCCTGAAGACCTACTACGAGGAGTTCCATAAGCTCCGCTACACCAACGACGCTCTCAAGGCGGCGGTGGAGCTGTCGGCCCGCTACATCTCGGACCGCAAGCTGCCCGACAAGGCTATCGATATCATCGACGAGGCCGGGGCCAGCCAGATGCTGCTGCCGGAAAGCCGCCGCAAGAAAGTGATCGGCCTCAAGGAGGTCGAAGCCGTGGTGGCCAAGATCGCCCGCATCCCGCCCAAGTCGGTTTCCAAGTCCGATACCGAAGCTTTGCTTCAGCTGGAAACGGACCTGAAGCGGACGGTCTATGGTCAGGATGAGGCCATTGAGCAGCTGTCGGCGGCCATGAAGATGGCTCGCGCCGGTTTGCGTGACCCCAGCAAGCCCATCGGCTGCTACCTTTTCTCTGGCCCGACCGGCACCGGCAAGACCGAGACGGCCCGCCAGCTATCCTCCACCCTCGGCATCGAGCTCCTGCGCTTCGACATGAGCGAGTATATGGAGCGGCATACGGTCAGCCGCCTGATCGGCGCGCCTCC
The DNA here is from genome assembly GCA_020402745.1 of Phenylobacterium sp. GTDB lineage: Bacteria > Pseudomonadota > Alphaproteobacteria > Caulobacterales > Caulobacteraceae > Phenylobacterium. The sequence continues at coordinate 75,659 of JADBYZ010000015.1, read as the reverse complement.
CGGCTATGTCGGCTTCGACCAGGGCGGCCTGTTGACCGACGCGGTGGATCAGCACCCACACTGCGTGGTCCTGCTGGACGAGATCGAGAAGGCCCACCCGGACGTCTTCAATATCCTCTTGCAGGTCATGGACCACGGCGTCCTGACCGACGCCAACGGCAAGAAGGTCGACTTCCGGAACGTGGTGCTGATCATGACCACCAACGCCGGCGCCTCGGACGCCCAGCGCAACGCCATCGGCTTCGGTCGCGGCAAGCAGGCCGATGAGGTCGAGGAGGCCTTGAAGCGTCTCTTCACCCCGGAGTTCCGCAACCGCCTCGACGCGATTGTTCCCTTCCGACCGCTGACGCCGGAGATCATTCGCCAGGTTGTGATCAAGTTCGTCATGCAGCTGGAGGGGCAACTGGCTGACCGGAATGTGACGATCGAGACCACTGACGAGGCGGCGGACTGGCTGGCCAAGAACGGCTTCGACGAACTCTACGGTGCGCGCCCCCTAGGCCGGGTCATCCAGGAGCACATCAAGAAGCCCCTGGCTGACGAGATCCTGTTCGGACGGCTCACCCGCGGCGGCCACGTCATGGTGGTGCTGCGGGACGGCAAGCTGGCCTTCGACATCGAGGGCGAGAAGCGCGAGCCTGGCGCGCCGGTCATCGAGTCTCCCGGCAAGGGCCGCTCCCCGGCGCCCGAACTGGCGGACTGAACGGGCGGGGCCTGCGCTCAAGGGGTCTGCTGAACCACCGTAGACCCCCTCAGTCAGCTTCGCTGACAGCTCCCCCTTGGGGGAGCAATTGGGCTCTCTCATTCCTCCCCCCACGGGGAGTTAGACCGCGCAGCGGGCCGGAGGGCTTCAGCTGATCTTCGAGGCGATCTGGCGGGCCAATTCGGCCAGTTCGTCCGGGTTCGCCATGCCGCCAGCGGCGTGCCGGCCCAGGGCCACGCCCTCCCACCTTGGAATGATGTGGAAGTGCAGGTGATAGACCGTCTGCCCGGCAGGCGCCCCGTTGAATTGCGTCACGACCAGGCCATCCGGGGACAGGGCGGCGCGCACCGCCCGGGCCACGCGTTGCACGGCCAGGATCAGGGGCGCAAGCCGGGCCGGATCCTCTTCCAGCAGGTTGCGGGCGTCGGAATGCTTGGGGATGACCAGGGTATGGCCCCGGCTCTGCGGGAAGACGTCCATGAAGGCGAAGGCGTGCTCATCCTCGAAGACGCGGGCGCAGGGCGCCTCTCCCCTCAGGATCTTCGCGAAAACATTGCCCGGATCGTAGGCGCCGTCGAGGCTCATGGCGGTCTCCCCTCACTGGTGGCCGGTGGATAGCACGCCCGCGCTCAGGCGTCTCCCGACTGGCGGAAGGGGGAATAGGCTTCGGAGAGCCATTCCATCTCCTCCTCCACGGCGGCCATCTCCCGCCGGAGATAGTCCTCGACCGGGCCGCGCAAAGCAGGATCGGCGATGAAGTGGGCCGAGTGGACGGGCGCGGGAAGATAGCCCCGCGCGATCTTGTGCTGCCCCTGGGCGCCGGCCTCAACCCGGGCCAGGCCCCGGCCGATCGCCCACTCGATGGCCTGATAGTAGCAGAGCTCGAAGTGCAGGAAGGGCACGTCCTCGATGCAGCCCCAGTTGCGCCCGAACAGGCAGTCGCCACCGATCAGGTTCAGCGCCCCGGCGATCCAGCGTCCGTTCCGCCGGGCCATGATGAGGAGCACCCGGTCGGCCATCCGCTCGCCAAGCAGGGAGAAGAAGAGTCGGTTCAGGTAGGGCCGCCCCCACTTCCTCGAGCCGGTGTCGACATAAAACCGATAGAAGGCGTCCCAGTGCGCCTCGGTCAGGTCGGCGCCGGTCAGGCAAAAGATCTCCAGCCCCTGCCCCGCATCGCGCCGCTCGCGCCGGATGGTCTTGCGCCGCCCCGAGGACAGGTCGGCGAGGAAGTCGTCAAAGGTCGAATAGCCTCGGTTGAGCCAGTGGTACTGCTGGCCTTCGCGCAGGGCCATGCCCGCCTCGCCCAACCAGGACCACTCCTCCCGGGTTGGGAAATTCACGTGCAGGCCCGAGGCGCCGAAGCGCTCGCAGACGGTCAGAGCGCCTCCCAAGAGGGCCTTGCGCCCGACATCCGCGTCCACGTCGGGGCGGACCAGCAGGCGCGGCCCGGTGGCAGGCGTGAAGGGCGCTGCGGAGAGGAGCTTAGGGTAGTACCGGCCGCCGGCTCGCTCGTAGGCGTCGGCCCAGGCGTGGTCGAAGATATACTCCCCCTGGCTATGCCCCTTCAGATAGAGGGGCATGACGGCGGCGACCCGACCGGCCTCGTCCTCCACGGCCAGGTGCTGGGGACCCCAACCTTGCGTTTCCACTGCGCAGCCCGCCTCCTCAACGCAATCGAGAAAATCGAAGCAGATAAAGGGGTTGAAAGGCTGATCCTCACGGAGGGCACAGCCGTCCCAGTCCGCCCGGCCGATCTCGGCGATGCGGCGGCTGAAGCGCACCGCGGACTTCAGCTTCACGCCCGGAAGCCCTCGAAGATGATGTTGTCGCAGTGCGGCCGGGCGGCCTCCGCCTGCTCCGGCGTCCGCGCGGTCCAGGCGACGACGGGCATGCCCGCCTTGCGGTGGGTGGCGACCTCAGGATTGGCCACCGTATCCAGGCTCATGGCCAGGAAGTGCGGCCGCGCGATGGGCACATGCTCCAGCCGGGCGAAGGCCTTGCGCTGCTCAGGCGAGATGTGGGTGGCCTCGTCGTTCCACCGATAGCTGTCGAGGCCGCGCAGGACTCCGGGGAACCGGTCGGCGAACCAGGCGTGGCTGTAGGGATTGAAGCCGATCACGCAGGTGGGGCCGGCGTGGTCCATCAGGATCTCATGGACCCTCTGCTCCAGCGGGCCGACCTCGCCGAAGGGGGTCTTGAGCTCGACATGCACCATGGCCCTGTGCCCGATCACCGCCAGGGCTTCCAGAAGGGTGGGGATGGTCTCTTCCGTGCCCTTGAGCGACATCTGGGTGAGGTCTGCAGCGGAGTGGTCCCGAACCCGGCCTTCGCGCCCGGTCATCCGTTTCAGGGTGTTGTCGTGGAAGACCACGGCCTCGCCGTCGGCCGTGATGTGGACGTCCAGCTCAATCCCGTAGCCCGCCTGGCAGGCCGCCTGGAAGGCGCCGAGGGAGTTTTCCGGAGGACCGTCGGGGCTCCAGAGGCCGCGATGGGCGATGGCGGGACTGAAGAGGAGGTCCCAGGCCTCTCCGAACTGGGGCTTCATCGGATTTCCACCACAGCGTCGACCTCCACCGCGAAGTTCAGCGGCAGGCGATAGACCCCCACGGCCGAGCGCGCGTGGCGTCCGGCGTCGCCGAAGGCCAGGACCATGACGTCCGAGGCGCCGTTCACCACCTGGGGAATGTCGAAGAAGTCCGGTCCAGCCTGGACAAAGCCGCCCAGCTTGACCACCCGCACCAGGCGGTCGAGGTCGCCCTCGCAGGCGGCCTTCATCTGGGCGATGAGGTTGATCCCGCAGAGACGAGCGGCGGCGCGAGCGGCATCAAGGTCGACCTCCACCCCAACCGTACCCTTCACGCCCCCTGCGGCGTCCACCGAAACCTGGCCGGAAATGTGAACCAAGGCCCCGCTCCGCACGAAGGGGACATAGTTGGCGACGGGCGCGACAGGGACCGGAAGGACGATACCGGCGGCGGTGAGACGGGCTTCAACCTCGGACATGGGGCCAGACTATCCCTTCGATGGTGCGCCGGACAGGCCGGCCCTTCAGAAATCAGCTCTGGGGCGGCGTATTCCCGCCCTTCAGGACCCGCTTGGCCTCGTCCGAACGGGCCGCTTCGGGCGGACAGGCGTCGCCCAGGCGCCGGGCCGTGGTGGTGGCGGTCCCGGCGAGGGGGATACCGGCGATCCGGGTTGAGAGGGCGAGCTTGAGGCGGAAGGTGTCGGGCGAATAGCCGCCGCTGGCCGTGACGTCCGCAACCTGGCCCTCCTTGGTGCTGCAGCTGCCCTTGAGAAGGATCTTGCCATCTCCCACCGCACGGGAGGGATAGGTGCAGGCATAGTGCCGGTTGGAGGGCGACGTCATGAACTTGTTGATCTCGGAGGCGACCAGGCAGCGCTGCTCGACCTTCTTCTGGGTGATCACCACCGTGAAGACATTGGTCAGCTCCCAATAGCCGGGGCGTGGCCGCCCGACGCTGTCGGCTGCGACGGGCGCTGCAAGGACCAGGGCCGAAAGCCCCGCGACCAGCGCCATCCCGATCCGCATTGTCATCGCCTGTCCCTTCCTTTGCCCCGCCGCTTGGGCCGCGTGACTGGCCTTGCCGGGTCACCGGCTGTAAACCACGCCCAGACATGGGGTGTCGATTGCCTGATTCCGACCTGACCGCGCCAGCCGCATCATCCACCGCCGCCCTGGAGCTGACGGTCGTCGTCCCGACCTTCAATGAGCGGGCGAATGTCCGCAAGCTGATCCGCCTTGTCGAGTCGGCCCTGGGCCAGACCCGCTGGCAGGTCATCTTCGTGGACGATGACTCCCCGGACGGGACCGCCGCCGAGGTCAAGGCGGTCGCGGCCGTGGATCCCCGGGTGCAGTGCCTGCATCGGGTCGGCCGCCGGGGCCTTGCAGGCGCCGTGATCGAGGGCATCATGGCCAGCGCCGCCCCCTTCGTGGCGGTGATGGACGGCGACCTCCAGCATGACGAGACCCTGCTGCCCGCCATGCTGGCCGCCCTGCGCACAGGCGGAGCGGACCTGGCCGTAGGCAGCCGTTACTGTGGCGGGCCCGGCGCCGACGCGTCCGCCCTCGGCGCGCGCCGCGAAGCCGGGAGCCGGCTGGCCAACTGGCTGGGCCGCCAGGTCCTGAAGGCCGACCTGACCGACCCCATGAGCGGCTTCTTCATGGTCCGGCGCTCGGTCGTGGAAGTCGTCGCCCAGCGCCTTTCGACCTCGGGCTTCAAGGTCCTGTTCGACATCGTCGCCTCGCAGGACCGGCCCCTGAAGATCGTCGAGCTGCCCTACACCTTCCGGGCCCGGGAGGCCGGGGACTCCAAGCTCGATAACGGGGTGGTCGTCCAGTACCTGGGCCTGCTGGTCGCCAAGCTCAGCAAGGACGTCATCTCGCCGCGGTTCCTGATGTTCGCCATGGTCGGCGCCAGCGGCGTGGTGGTGCACCTCGCCATCCTGCGCAGCCTTCTGCACCTCGGCTTCTCCTGGGCCCAGACCCTGGCGGCGATCGGGGCCATGACCTCGAACTACCTCATCAACAACGCCGTGACCTACCGCGACCGGCGCCTCAAGGGGCTGAAGCTGATCTCGGGCTACATCAAGTTCTGCGTCCTCTGCAGCGTGCCGCTGGCGGCCAATGTCGCGGTTGCGACCGTTGTCTTTGAGCGCGGCCCGGCCTGGTGGGTGGCGGGGCTGGCCGGCGCCGTCGTCGCCGCCGCCTGGAACTATGTCACGACCTCGAAGGCGGTCTGGTGAAGCTGGACGCCGTCCGGGGCCTCTGGCTGCTGATCCTGGCGCTGACCGCGCTGAGGCTGTGGGCGGCGGCTGTGATCCCCCTGACGGAGGACGAGGCCTATTACCGGCTGTGGTCCCAGAACCTGCACCTGGGCTATTACGACCACCCGCCGATGATCGCCTGGTGGATCCGGCTGGGAACCTTCCTGGCCGGAGACACCCCCCTCGGCGTTCGCCTGCTGCCTGTCCTAGGGGCGGCGGCCACCACCTGGCTGACTGCGGATCTCGCCCGACGCCTGGGCGGAAGCGCCCGGACGGGCCTGATCGCGGCCCTGGCCTACAACGCCATGCTGACCATCGGCGCCGGCGGCCTTATCGCCACGCCGGACGCCCCCGCCATCTTCTTCTGGGCCGCCACCCTGGCGGTGCTGGGCCGGATCGTCGCCGGGGGGAGCCCGCGCCTGTGGCTGCTGGCCGGAGCCCTGGCGGGACTGGCCTGCATCTCCAAGTACTCCGCCCTCTTCCTCGCCCCCGGGATCGTCCTTTGGCTGGCGAGCTCCGCCGAGGGGCGGCGCAGGCTGCTCACCCCCTGGCCCTGGACGGCCATCGTCCCGGCGGGGGCGATCTTCGCCACCAACCTCGCCTGGAACGCCACCCATGGCTGGCTGACCTTCGAGAAACAGTTCGGACGGGTCGAGCCCTCGCAGTTCAGGCCCGCCTACCTGGGTGAGTTCCTGACCACCCAGTTCGTCCTGCTCAACCCGATCCTCGCGGTCCTGGCGGGCCTGGGCGTCTGGGCCGCGATCCGCAACCGGGGTCGGGTGGGAGGCATGGACCTTTCCCTGCCCCTGCTGGCCGCCCTGCCCTTCTGCCTCTACCTGGCCCTGCACAGCCTGCATGACCGGGTGCAGGCGCACTGGCCCGCAACGGTCTTCGCGGCCTTCGCCCTGGCGGCGGCGGGTGCAGTGGCGGACCGGCCCCGCGGCGGCCGTCCCCGAGTCCTGGCCGGGGGGCTCGGCCTGGGCGCCGTCTCGATGGTCGGGGTGCTGGCCTGGGCGGGATTACAGGGCCCCCCGATCAACGCCCGGACCGATCCCCTCCTGCCGATCCGGGGCTGGCCGGACTTCGCCCGTCAGGTCGAGGCGGCCCGGGTCTCGGCCGGCGCCGAATGGGTCGGCGTGGCGCATTACGGCGCGCTTTCGCAGCTCGCCGCCACCGGTCAGGTCAGGGCGCCCCTGGTCCACCTGATCGAGCGCGAACGCTGGCCCGACGCGCCCCCGGCGCCTGTCGACCGCCCCGGCCTGGTCCTCGACAAGAGCCGGCGCCTGTCCCTGCCCGACCTTCAGGCCTGCTTCGGCAGGGTCACCCCCATGGGCGAGCTTATCCGGGGCGTGCCGACCAGCCGGGTCGATCGCTATCCGCTCTACAGGGTGGAGGGGCCGGTTCCCGACCTGCTCGCCCGGGGCTGTCCGGACGAGCTGGGCAAGAACCGGCGTCGCTGAGCCCTACCGGCCGGTGAATTCGGCCGGGCGCTTCTCGAGGAAGGAGACCATGCCCTCGCGGAAGTCGCGGGTGCGCATCAGCTGCAGGAACTGCAGGTAGACGTGGTGCACGTGGTCATTGAACGTCTCGTTCAGGCCCATCCGCATCAGACGCTTGGCCGACTGGACGGCCAGGGGCGCATTGTCGGCGATCTCACGGGCCATGGCGCGGGCGGCGGTGTGGATCTCCGCGTCCGGGACCACAGCGTTGGTCAGGCCCAGTTCGAGGGATTCCTCGGCGGAGAGGGTGCGGCCGGTGAAGATCAGCTCGGCGGCGCGGGCCCAGCCCAGCAGGCGCGGCAGGAACCAGGTTCCGCCGGACTCCGGCACGATGCCCCGGCGCACGAAGGCGGCGGCCATCTTGGCGCTCTGGGCCATGATGCGGATGTCGCAGCCCATGGCGGTGTCCATGCCATAGCCGGCGGCAGAGCCGTTCAGGGCGCAGATGGTCGGCTTGTCCATGGCGAACAGGACGGTCGGCGGGGTGTTGCGCAGGTCCAGGTTGACCGAAACGTTCTGGCCCGAGGTGTCGGACCCGATCCCGGACCCCTGGGTGGCGCTGACCAGGTCCAGGCCCGCGCAGAAGTGCTTCCCGGCTCCTGTCAGGATCACGACGCGGACCTCGGGGTCCTCGTTCGCCTGGACCAGCAGGGCCGTAAGCTGGTTCAGCATGGGGCCGGAAATGGTGTTCAGCCGGTCGGGCCGGTTGAGGGTGAGGGTCGCTATGCCCTCGGAGACCTCGTAGAGGACCTCGTCGGTCCGCTCTTGTGTGGTGGCCATGGTTTCCTCCTGGAATTCGGGTTTCAGCGGACCTTCACCGACACGTAGGACGGCTGGTCGATGGCGATCTGGTCTTCAATCCCGGCCTTCAGGGCGGCCAGGAGGCCGGGGGTCGACACGTCCATCGCCCCCTGGCGAAGGCGCTCGCAAAGCTCCGCGTTCAGGGTCTTGAGGTCGCCCTCCACGCCCAGCAGGGCGGAGAGCCGCGCCACGGCGGCGGCCTCGGCGGCCGGTCCCTGGACCAGCTCGCGCTTGACGGCGTTCAGGGCGTTGACGGCCACCCGCGAGAGGAAGGCGTCGCGGGGGTTCAGATGGGGGCGGATCGACTCCACCCAGCCCGCCACCGCCTCGATGAGTTCGTCCGCCCGGGGATGCTCGATCACAGGCCCGCCTCCAGAAGGTTCACCAGGTCGATCTCGGTCTCGGAGACCCGGCGCCCGATCATCGGACGCTCCACCGAGTTTGTCGCCCCCGTCGCATAGCTGGAATACATCATCAGGCACATGATCCCCCACTTCAGGGACCCCAGGGCCTGCCAGAACAGGACCCGCGACAGGGGGATCTCGGCGCCGCCGGCCTCGATGTAGCCTTCCAGCAGGTCCTGGTACTCGCCAAAGCCCCCGACGGGCCGGTCAGCCCGGCCGAACCGCCAGGAGTTCACGCACAGCCAGCCCAGGTCCTCCGCCGGGTCGCCCACATGGGCCAGCTCCCAGTCGAGCACTGCGGCCACCCCCCTGTCGGGGTCGAACATCATGTTGCCGTTCCGGAAATCGCCATGCAGCACGACATTGGGCAGGGGCGGCGGCAGGTTCCGCCGCATGTGCTGGATCGCCATCTCGAGGATCGGTCGTTCGGCGCCCGACGAGCGGTAGATGGCCTCGTAGCGGTCCAGCTCGCCCTGGGCGTCGGCGGTGGCCAGGGGCGCTGCGCCGGCGGGGATGGTGTGGATGCGGGCCAGGATCTGGCCGCACTGGCGGGCCAGGTGCGGTCGCACCGTGTCGAACTTCGGGTCCGCAACGATCTTGCGGCCTAGGGTCTCCCCGGCGACGAAGCCGGTGATGTGACCTTCGCCCAGGCCGTCCTCGGGCTGGCAGAGCCTGACCAGGGGGGCGACAGGGGCGCCGGCGTGCTCCGCCGCACGGATCAGAGCCGCTTCCGCCGCCATGGTCGCGGAGCGGGAGGTCTCGGGGTCCATCGGGACCGACCGACGGCGCAGGATCAGCGGGCGGGGCTCGCCACCTCCGACCAGGGTGAAGGCCCAGGTCTCCATGCTGGCCCCGCCGGTCAGCCTCTGGGCCTTCTCGACGGCGGTTCCCCCCAGCTTCGGCGCCAGGGCGTTGAGGGCGGCGGGAATATCGACTTCCATGACGTAGGGGCGCCTCGGGACAGTTGCGGGCTTGACGATCTGCCCGCCTGAGGGTGGGCTTGTAAATCGAGAACATCAATCGAAACGGCGCAAGACCGGCTGACCGAAGGGAAACGTCATGGACTTCAATCTGCCACCCGAACTCGTTGCTTACCTTGGGGAACTCGATGAGTTCATCGAGCGCGTGATCAAGCCGCTCGAGCGCAAGGACGACAACATCCGTTTCTTCGATCACCGTCGGGAGTGGGCGCGGACCGACTGGGACCGCGGCGGCCTGCCCCACCACGATTGGGAGGACCTGCTGGGCCAGGCCCGCAAGCTGGCCGACGAGGCGGGGCACCTGCGCTTCGCCTGGCCGACGGAGATGGGCGGCAAGGGCGGCACCAACCTCGCCATGGCCGTGATCCGCGAGCACCTGGCCGCCAAGGGCCTGGGCCTGCACAACGACCTCCAGAACGAGCACTCGATCGTCGGGAACAACCCCTTCATCCTGATGTTCAAGGAGTTCGCCACCAACGCCCAGTACGAGACCTACGCCGACCTCCTGCTGAATGGGAAGATGCGCACCATCTTCGGCCTGACCGAGCCCCTGCACGGATCGGACGCCACCCACATGGAGACCCGGGCGGTTCCCCAGGAGAAGGACGGCAAGCCGGGCTGGCTGATCAATGGCGAGAAGATGTGGTCCACCGGCATGCACGTGGCCACCCACTGCATGGTCTTCGCCCGCACCAGCGGCAATGACGGCGACGCCACCGGCATCACCTGCTTCATCGTGCCGGCAGACGCGCCCGGCGTGAAGGTCGAGGAGTACCTCTGGACCTTCAACATGCCCACCGACCACCCGAGGGTCAGCTTCACCAATGTCTGGATCCCCGAGGACAGCTACTGGGGCGTGATCGACCGCGGCTTGGGCCTGGGCCAGAGCTTCGTGCACCAGAACCGCATCCGTCAGGCGGCGTCCTCGCTCGGCGCGGCGGTCTACTGCATCGAGGAGAGCGTCAAGTACGCCCGGATGCGCAAGCCCTTCGGCAAGCCCCTGTCCGACAACCAGGCCATCCAGTGGCCCCTGGTGGAGCTGGCGACCCAGGCCGAGATGCTGCGCCTGTTGATCCGCAAGACCGCCTGGCAGATGGACCAGATGGAGCATAAGGCCGTGGAGCGCGAGCTCTCGGACAAGGTCTCCATGTGCAACTACTGGGGCAATCGCCTGGTCTGCGAGGCGGCCGACCGCGCCATGCAGGTGCACGGCGGCATCGGCTATTCGCGGCACAAACCCTTCGAGCACATCTACCGCCACCACCGCCGCTACCGGATCACCGAGGGCTCGGAAGAGATCCAGATGCGCAAGGTCGCCGCCTTCCTGTTCGGCTATTTGGGCCCGCGCCGGAAGGAATTCGCCGACCTGACCTGGGACGACGTCGACTATCGCAAGCAGCGCTAGGCTGGATGCAGGGGCTTGAGGGGGTCAAGGGCCGCCGGGATCAGGTCCCGTAAAGCCGGTCGAACATCGGCGGCAGGCTCTCGGGCAGGCCGGCCAGGGGGCCCGAGGACAGGAGCAGGACCACCTCGTCGCCGGACAGGGTGGAAAGAGCGTCCTGGGCTTCGGCGGCGTCCATCACAGGGCGGGCGTCCACGCCGGCGGCCCGGGTCCTCTCGACGATCTCGGCCAAGGTCGATTGGTGATGGCTTTCGGCGCCGTGGCCTGGCGGCGGCAGGATCAGCACCCTGTCCGCCCCTTCAAAGACCGTGTCGTACCAGGACAGGGCGTCCCGGGAGCGCCAGGAGAAGGTGTGGGGCTCGAAGACCACGACGAGCTTCCGGTCCGGGAAGTGCAGCCTCAGGGCGTCCATGGCCGAGCGGGCCTTCTCCCAAGAGGACCCGAAGCCCTCGATCACCGGAATCCGGGAGGTCCGGGTCAGCCGGTCGAGGCGCCGGCGGATCCCCGCGAAGCTGGCGACCGCGCGGACCAGACCCTCGCGGTCCACCAGGCCGGCCTCGAGCAACAGGGCCGAAACGCCCACGATGTTCTCGATATTGTGGGCGCCCAGGAGGCCCGTCGTCATGGCCGTACGCGTTCCGTCCGGAGCGACCAGGACGAATCGGCTGACCTCGCCAAAGACCTCGTCCTGCGCCCGCCAGCCGCCCTCCCCGCCTCCATACCAGACGATCCGCGCCCGGGTCCGGGCCGCCGCGGACCGCACGGCCGGGTGATCCCGCAGCACCGCCAGCCCGCCCTCCGGCAGCCCCTCCAGGAGCCGCAGGAAGGGCGCCTCGTACGCGGCGAAGGTCGGGAAGACATTGACGTGGTCGTGGACCAGGGAGGTGAGGAGCAGCCGCTGCGGATGGTAGAGGTCGAACTTGGAGCGCCGGTCGTTGGGGCCGACGATGTACTCGTCGCCCTCCAGGATCATCTCGGGCGAGGCGCCCCAGCGGCCCGTCGCCGGAAGGGAGGGCGAGATCGCGCCCACCAGCCAGCCGGCGTCCACGCCGCAGGACCTCAGGACATGGGCCGCCAGGGCCGCGCAGGTGGACTTGCCGAACGATCCGGCGACCACGGTGTTGATCCGGTCCCGGGTGAGGTCTCCGACCAGTTCGGGGAAGGTGGTGACGCGTACGCCGCGACGCCGCGCCTCGGCGGCCTCGACATTGTCATCGCCCCCCAGCTTGGCGCTGGCCCCCTGGACGAGGACGTCCAGGTCCCGCGGAAGATTGGCGGCGTCCAGCCGCCAGGAGACGGGCAGGCCCAGCCCCTCGACGAAGGTGGACATGGGCGGGAAGACGTCCTGGTCCGAACCGGACACCTGGTGCCCGGCGTCCTGCATCATCTGGGCGACGGCGGCCATGCCCGCCCCGGCGATTCCGGTGAAGTGAATCTTCATTTCGGTGTGGGTTCAGCCGATCTCTCTAACGCTGGCTTAAACGGAGCGCAGACCCGCGTCGAGGGATGCGCCACAGGCCCCGGGGGCCGATCCCTTGAGCATCACGGCGTTCCCTTCTCCCGAGAGGGAATATCGGTCAGGCGTTTGAGGAACTGAAGGACCGCCGGCACGTCGCCCGAGCGCAAGAAGAACGCGGCGTCGGCAGCCTCGATGATCGCAAGGGCCTGATTGCAGGTCTCAACACCCTGACCTGTAAGCTCGACCTGGAAGGCGCGCCCGTCAGCCTGGCTCCTGCGGCGCAGGATGAGGCCCTTCGACAGCAGGGCGCGGGAGGCCTCGGAGACCACCATCTTGTCGAGCGAGGCGTACTCGGCCACCTCGGCCTGAGACACCGGCCCGCCCCTTTCTCGGGAAAGATGAAAAAAGCAGGCAAGGACCGAGAACTGGGTCGGGCTGATGGCCAGAGGACTGAGGGCGATTCGCTGCAGGCGCTGGTGCAGGTTTGCCGCCTTCCACAGCAGGAAACCGGGACTATCGGCCGCAGAGCGGAAGCGTGACCGGAAGTCAGTGTCCTTCAAGTGAAGTCCTCCACGTCTGACGGAACAACCCTGCATGGATGATAGCGCAGCGACACCAGCGGAGGCGCGGGCCCGATCAATCCGCGGCGCCTTCAGCAAACCGGGCCAGTCGCTCAACGGACGTGGGAAGGCTGCGCGCCAGACCGGTCCCGAGGAGGCTGCTGAAAAGGAAGGTCAGTGGGCCGTCCATCTCCACACGATGTTCGATGACGGTCTCGCCCGCCTCCTCCCGGAGCGTATGGATGAAGGTGAGGCTTGCGAGCGGAAGGCGCGAACGGTTCGAGAAGCCTCTTGGACGGTCGACCTCAATCAGGACGAACGGCGTCTCGGGCCCGCCCCTCGGCTTGAGGACGCCGCGGCGTCCTTCGACGAACGGCCCATCAAGCCGGCTCGACTCGACCTCCGGATCCCAGCGGCTCCATCCGGCGACATCGGTCCAGATACGCCAGACTTCATCAGGATGAGCCCTCGTCCGGGCCGTCGCTTGCGTTGACCAAGACATGCACCGCCTCCATTGATTTAATAAGTATGCTTACTATCACCTCACAGGATCACTGTCCATCCCGGATGGGATTTCGCGGTTAAGTCGCCATTAACCATGCTACGCGACCTTCGCGGCGTCTTCTTCGAAGACATCCCATCACCACCACCACCTTGCGCCCGGCTTCGGCCGGGCGTCCTTTTTCAGGCCTTGGAGAGTCCGTTCGCAGGTGGTGTAGTGCCTCCCAAGGAATAAGGGAGGACAGCGCATGGCCAGGGCCGCCGCCGGCTACAAGACCCGCCTGGAGCCGCAGGACGAGTTCCCGCACGATCCGGGAACCTTCAAGAACTACAACGAAAGCATGTACTTCAACGTGTTCGACCCGGCCCGGAAGGCCGGAGGCTGGTTCCGGATCGGCAACCGCCCCAATGAGCACTACGCCGAGATGACGGTCTGCCTCTATCTGCCGGACGGCCGGGTGGCCTTCATGTTCGGGCGACCGACCATCGAGGGGAACACCGAGATGAACGCCGGCGGCCTGAAGGTCGAGGTGGTCGAGCCCTTCAAGCGCCTGCGCGTGACCTATTCCGGCAAGGCCCTCCTGCTGGCCCGCCCCCATGAGATGGCCGATCCCAAGCGCGCCTTCCGCGAGAACCCCTCCGTGCCCTGCTCGGTGGAGCTCGAGTATGAGGGCGTCTCGCCCATGTACGGCGGCGAGACGGTGCGAGAGGACGGGACGCCGATCGAGATTGATCCCGAGAAGTCCTTCGCCAAGGCCCACTATGAGCAGCACTGCGCGGCGAAGGGCCGGTTCACCGTCGGCGACGAGGTCTTCGAGATCAACGGGCACGGCCTGAGGGACAAGTCCTGGGGACCGAGGCACTGGCAGGCCATCGACTGGTATCGCTGGTGCCCGATGAATTTCGGCCGCGATTTCGGAATGATGCTGTCGGTGATCGGCGACGGGAAGGGCGGCGCCCGGCAGGGGGGCATGGTTTTCCGGGACGGGATCTACGACCTGATCACCGAGTGCCGGATCGAGAGCGACTGGGACGCGCACGGCTATCAGACCCACCTGCGCGCCGAGGTGAAGACCGAGGGCGGCAAGGCCTATTCCGTGACCGGCCGGGTGATGTCGTTGATTCCTCTCCGCAACCGGCGCACCACCCCCGACGGCGTCGAACTCCAGACCCGCATCACCGAGGGCATGACCGAGTATCGGTGCGGCGACCTGGTGGGCTATGGCCTGTCGGAATACCTGGACCAGATCGTCGACGGCCAGCCCAACGGCAAGGCCGCCGGCTACTGAGGCGCCAGGGCGACGGACCCGCTTGCGCACCTCTGCGGCGCGGTCTATAGCCCCGGTCCTTCCAGGTGATCCCCGATAGCTCAGCTGGTAGAGCAGTCGGCTGTTAACCGACTTGTCGCAGGTTCGAGTCCTGCTCGGGGAGCCATCCTTTCCCAGTACCCCAGGTTCATTCGCCAGATATGGGCGGGAGAGAGCATGGACGTCTTCTACGGTCGGATCGCGGAATGGTGGCCGGTGATCTCCCCGCTGGAGGAGTACGCCAGTGAAGGCGCAGAGATCCGCCGGGTCCTGCATGAGGCTCGCCCGGCTGCGCGCAGCCTTCTGGAGCTTGGCAGTGGCGGCGGGCACGTCGCCTTCCACGTGAAAGCGGGCCTCGACTGTCTGCTGACCGATCTTAGCCCGGACATGCTGGAGGTCTCCCGTCGCATCAACCCCGAGTGCGGGCACCTGGCGGCCGACATGCGGACCCTGGACCTCGATCGAGGGTTCGACCTGGTGCTGGCGCACGACGCCATCTCGTACATGACCACTGAGGCCGACCTGCGGGCGGCCTTCGCCACCGCCTATCGACACCTGAAGCCCGGCGGCCTCGCCCTCTTCATTCCCGACGAAGTGCTGGAAACCTTCGAGCCCGGAGAGGCCGAAGCCTTCGGAGGCTGCGCACCGGACGGCCGGTCGGCGCGCGCGCTGGAATGGGTCAGCGAGCGGGAGGCCGACGGGACGGCGATGGTCCACTACGCCTTCCTGCTTCGCGAGGCCGATGGTCGGATGTCCTCGATGGCCGAGAGCCACCGAGTCGGCGTGTTCGCCAGGACGGATTGGGAAGGGTGGCTGGCGGAGGAAGGCTTCGCTGTCGAGACTGTCCAGGAACGCACGGATGAGGACCGGACGCCCAGGTTCTTCTTCCTGGGGACCCGTTCGCAAGAAGGAACGTCCTAGGATTCCCGCCCAGGACCGAGACCTGCGGAGCCAAAGCTGAACACCAGTTTTACTTGGAAGATGGCCAGCAGCAGGCCGGCGGCGGGTGGGAGACCCGGCGTCAGATTGACCAATACTGCGCCTGTCAGGGCCAGCGCCATGGCGGGGGCCTCGCCCTGGCCCGGATCGCGCGACAGGGTCAGGAAGCCTCCGGCGCACATCATCCAGCCCCAGGCCAGAATCGCACCCATGGCCGCCGCCGGAAAAACGAAGGCGAGGGCGGCCGCATGAACCCCGTGTACCGCGAGGAAGGCCAGCCGCAGGCCTGAAGGCCGGGACCGCCAAAAGCTCCGGGTTCCCCGGGACAGGTTGGCGATCGCGCCCCCGGCCAGGTCGAGTCCTGCAAGGACCAGGACCATCATCCTCAGGCGATCCAGAGACTCCACCTCCCGCCAAAAGGCGAAGAGGAAGACTCCGGTGAAGACAACGGCGCCCAGGTAGACCCAGGACAACTCCAGGGGCGTCGCCCGTTCTCCATGCAGGACCTGCAGGGGGCCCGGCATCCCGATCGCGCGATCCCACCATGGGGTCATGACCGGCTTCTCCCGTTCCCTGATGCAGGCCCCGTGCGGCTCGTCAGAGGCTAGGACATCCGCGCGCTTCCCTCTACCCGCCGACTGTGGTCAGGGAGGGTCACGAAGGAAGGGTGTCCTGATGGCTTGGTCCGCGGTCTTCAACGGCGATGCGCCCGAGCGGGTGAACCGCTGGCTGGCGCACCAGGGCGTCTGCTCGCGTCGTGAGGCCGATGCCCTGATTGCTGAGGGCCGTATCCGGATCGAGGGTGAGACCGTGGCCGACCCGGGGCGGAAGATCCTGCCCGGCCAGACCCTTGAGGTGATCGACGAGGCCTCCCCCGGCGAGGGTCCGGTCACCATCCTGGTGAACAAGCCCCCAGGTCTGGTCAGCGCCCATCCGGAGCCCGGCCAGGCCGAGGCTCGCAGCCTGCTGACTGCAGACCGCGCCGAGGGGGGAGAGCTCCCTCCCCCCGCCGACCTCAGTCTGCCCCCGGCCGGCCGGCTGGACCGTGAGTCCCGGGGCCTCCTGGTCCTCAGCTCAGACGGCGTGGTGGCGCGGGCCATCATCTCGCCGGCATCCATCCTGAAGAAGGAGTACCAGGTGCGGGTCGCCGGCGCCCTCACGGCCGACCGCATCGCGCGCCTTCGCCATGGCCTGTCCCTCGACGGCCGGGCCCTCAAGCCCGCCGGGGTCTTCCGGAAGGGCGAGGACCGGCTCCGCTTCGTCCTGACCGAGGGCCGCAACCGACAGATCCGGCGCATGTGCGAACTGGTGGGGCTGCGCGTCACGGACCTCCAGAGGACCCGCATCGGACCCCTGTCCCTGGAGGGCCTGCCCGAAGGTCGCTGGCGACGCCTGACCGCGCCGGAGCGCCGGGACCTGCTGGCGGGAGGCCGGCCCTTCCCAAGGCCCCGGACCTGGCCCATATCCTGACGAGACCTGACGGGGACGGTGCGCCATGACCTCAACCACCCGACCCCTCTGGCGCCGCCGGGCGGGGCTCATCCTAGGCGGACTGGTGCTTCTCGAGTCTGGTCGGACTGGTCTTTGGCGCCTATCCTGCCTGGCGCGCCGCCCGCCTCGATCCCATCGAGGCCCTCAGGCGCGAATAGCCCCGGATCCGCACGTGAAGCTTCCTGTCCTCCTCGCCCTGGCCTGCACCCTCGCCATCCTCGGCTGCCAGCCCCAGGTCAGCCGACCCGCCTGCCCGCCCGGAAAAACCTGCCTGGCCTGGGGCAACAACACCGAGGCCGGGTCCCTGGATCCCCAGAAGGCGACCCTGGTCGACGAGTTCGCCATCATCGGCGATCTCTTCACCGGCCTCTTCACCGACAGCCCGGAAGCCTCGCCGATCCCGGCCCTGGCCCAGAGCTACACGGTCTCGCCCGACGGCCTGACCTGGACCTTCCGCCTCAGGCCCTCGACCTGGAGCGACGGGCGACCCGTCACGGCGAATGACTTCGTCTTCGCCTATAGGCGCATTCTCGACCCGGCGACGGCCTCCAGCTACGCCTACCTCCTCTATCTCATCCGCAACGGGCAGGCGGTGAACGAAGGCAAGGCTGGACCCGAGACCCTGGGGGTGAGGGCCTCGGACGACCTGACGCTGGTGCTCTCCCTTGAGCATCCCGCGCCCTACCTTCCGGCCCTGTTGAAGCATCAGAGCTTCTTTCCGGTCCCCGCCCACACGGTGCGCGCCCATGGCGACGCCTGGACCCGCCCTGAGAACTTCGTGGGGAACGGGGCCTTCCGGCTGGTGGACTGGAAGCTGGGCGACCACATCCGTGTGGTGAAGAACCCGGCGTTCTACGATGCGCCCTCCGTCTGCGTGGACCAGATCGACTACTTCCCGACCCCGGACTCGGTGATGGCCGAGCGCCGGGTCGCCCGCGGCGAGCTCGACCTGAACACCAACTTCCAGTCCAGCCGGGTCCAGAGACTGCGCGACACCCTGCCGGGGTATGTGCGCACCTATCCCGCCCTCGCCACTTCCTACATCGCCCTGAATACGGTGGGCGTGCCGGCCTTCCAGGACATCCGGGTGAGACGCGCCCTGTCCATGGGCGTGGACCGCGACTTCATCACCGGCAAGCTCATGCGGGCCGGGCAGAAGCCGGCCTACAGCTTTGTCCCGCCGGCGACGGCGGGCCATGGCGAGGGGGTGCGCCTGAAGTGGGCGGACATGCCGTTCCCGGAGCGTCAGGTCCTCGCCCGGAAGCTGCTGGCCGAGGCCGGCTATGGACCGCAGCGGCCGCTTTCGGTCGAAATCAAGACTGGTAACTCCCCTGACACCCTGCTGATCTCCCAGGCCGTCGCGGCGGACTGGACCGCCCTGGGCCTCAAGGTCACGACCGTCCAGAACGAGGGCCAGATCGCCTTCGCGGCCTACCGGCAGAAGGACTTCCAGGCCGGCATGTTGAGCTGGTTCGCCGACTTCAACGACCCCCTGACCTTTCTGGGCCTGTTCCGGTCAGATACCGGCCAGCAGAACTACTCCGGCTACGTCAATCCCCGCTACGACGCCCTGCTGGACCAGGCCGACCGCGAGCCCGACGCCGCCCGGCGGGCCCTGATCCTGGCTGAGGCCGAACAGCTGATGCTGGACGAGGAAGGGATCATTCCGGTCTTCCAGGTGGTCAGCCGCGCCCTGGTCTCGCCCCGGATCACGGGCTGGACCGACAATGTCGAGAACTTCCACCGGGCGCGCTGGGTCTGCGTGAAGCCGGCCGCCGCCGGGTGACGCCCGGTCAGCATTGACAGGCGGCCCCGGGGTCGCCTTGCTGGCCCAAACCGGCGCCAGGGAGGGCGAAACCATGGACTTCAACCTGAGCGGCAAGGTGGTGCTCATCACCGGCGGGTCGCGGGGTCTTGGACGGGCCATGGCCCAGGCCTTCGCCGAGGCGGGCGCGAACCTCGCCATCGTCTCGCGCAAGCTGCCGGCCTGCGAGGAAACCGCTGCGGAACTCGCCAAGCTGGGGGTCGAGACCTTCGCCCACCGCTGCCACGTGGGCGCCTGGGACGAGATCGAACCCATGGTGGACGCCGTCTACCAGCGCTTCGGCCGTATCGATGTGCTCATCAACAACGCCGGCATGTCGCCCCTCTATCCCTCCCTGGAGGAGGTGACCGAGGACAATTTCGACAAGGTCATAGGGGTCAACTTCAAGGGGCCGTTCCGCCTCTCGGCCCTGGTGGGCGCGCGGATGCACCGGGGCGACGGCGGCTCGATCATCAACATTTCCAGCATCGCCTCGCTGGAGGCCTCGCCCTACGCCCTGCCCTATGCCGGGGCCAAGGCGGCGCTGAACGTCCTGACCACCGGCTTCGCCGCCGCCTACAGCCCGAACGTGCGGGTCAACACCATCTGCGTGGGTCCCTTCGCCACCGACGTCGCCGAGCACTGGGCCGACCCGCCCGACCACGACAACCCCGGCTGGACCAAGGGCGGCATGCGCGTCGGCCTGCCGAAGGAGATGGTCCCCGCCGCCCTCTGGCTGGCCAGCGACACCTCGAGCTTCACCAACGGCGCCCTGATCCGCGTCGACGGCGGCCCCGTCCGCGCCCGCCTCCGCCCCTGATCCCGATCCTGAAAGGCCAGAGTTCCATGTCCAGCCCCACGCCCACCTTCGAGACGATCCTCTATTCGGTGGAGGATCATATCGCGACCCTCACCCTGCACCGGCCCGAGCGGATGAACGCCTGGACCCTGCAGATGTGCAACGACCTGCAGGCCGCCTTCGACCTGACCGACCGGGACGACGACGTCCGGGCCGTCATCGTGACCGGGTCCGGCCGGGCCTTCTGCGCGGGCGCCGACCTGTCCGGGGGCAGCCAGACCTTCGGGGCGGCCAAACCGGACAAGGACACGCCGGTCCGCCGCGACACGGCGGGCCTCGTCACCCTGCGCATCTTTGACAGCCTGAAGCCGGTGATCGGCGCCATCAACGGCGCGGCGGTGGGCGTGGGCGTGACCATGATCCTGCCGATGGATGTGCGGATCGCCTCCACCGAGGCCCGCTTCGGCCTGGTCTTCAACCGTCGCGGCATCATCATGGAAGGCGCCTCGTCCTTCTTCCTGCCGCGCCTGGTGGGCATGCCGGCGACCCTGGACTGGATCTATTCGGGGCGGGTCTTCCCGGCCTCGGAGGCCCTGGAGAAGGGCCTGGTCAGCGCCCTGCACCCGCCGGAGTCGCTGATGGACGCCGCCCGCGCCCTGGCCCACGAATACGCGGACAACACCGCCCCCGTCTCCAGCGCCCTGACGCGTCAGCTGTGCTGGCGGATGCTGGGGGCCAGCCATCCCATGGAGGCGCACCGGGCCGAGAGCCGGGCGCTGATGGCGCGCGGCGGGTCGGACGACGCCGTCGAGGGCGTGAAGAGCTTCTTCGAGAAGCGGCCGGCCAACTTCACCGACCGCGTCTCCAGCCTCCCGGATGTCTTCCCGGACTGGGTCGACCCCGAGTTCTGATCACTCGAAGCCGGCGCCGGCCTTGGTGCGGATGTTCAGCTGTCCCGCGAGGCCGGCCTTCCGGTGGTGGTCGATCCTGCCCATATCCTCGGACATGGCCATGGCGCGGAAGGCCGCCAGCGAGGGGTACTCGGCCAGGGCCACGGCGTCCCACAGGTCCTCGACCTCGCCGATCAATAGGCTGGTGACCTGACCGGAGTAACGGATGCGCCCGCCCAGGGACTCGACCAGCTGGCGCACCCCCTCGCCGTAGAGGGCGTAAGCCTCAGCCCCGGTCAGGTGGGCATTGGAGCCATCCTCATACTCGGCCTTGGGCTTGAACTTCAGCAGGTTGACCATGACGAAGGGCCCGTCCTCCTCGGCGGTGAAAAAGGCCATGGCCTGTTCGGGGGGCGGATAGACGGCGTTGACGACCTTCATGGGGAGGCTCCTGTTCGGGGTCAGCGGGTGCGCCGGACCATATCGTCCAGCAGGTCGGCGATGGCGGCGGGGCAGTCTTCCTGCAGGAAGTGCCCGCCGGGCAGGATCGTATGCGCCTCGCCCTGCGCGCCGGGCACCCGGGCCTTGAACGCCGCCTCCCCGCCCTTGGAGACAGGATCATTGTCGCTGAAGGCGGTCAGGAAGGGCTTGTCGAAAGCCTCCAGCACCTTCCAGGCCGCCTGGTTCTCAGCCACCGAGCCATGCGCCGCCGTGATGGGCACCAGGGCGGGGAACTGACGGGCGCCCTCCTTGAAGGTCTCGTCCGGGAAAGGGGCGTCGTAGGCGGCGACCTCCGCAGGGGAAAGCTCCCGGGTGGTCCCCATGTTGACGATGCCGCCAATCGGCATGACCGGAATGGTCTGGGACATGTTCAGCCAGGCGTCGAAACCTGGGTTCGAGCCGCCGCCCACCGGCAGGCCCGTGTTCCCGACGATCACCCCGGCGAAGCGCTCGGGGAAGGCTGCGACCAGGCGCAGGCCGATCAGGCCGCCCCAGTCCTGGCAGAAAAGAACCACGCCCTTCAGGTCGAGACCCATGAACCACTGGCTCATCCAGTCCACATGGCGCTCATAGGTGTAATCGGTGCGAGCGGCCGGCTTGTCGGACCGGCCGAAGCCGATGAGGTCCGGCGCCAGGACCCGGTGTCCCTTGGCGACCAGCTGCGGGATGATGTGGCGGTAGAGGTAGGACCAGGAGGGCTCACCGTGCATGAGCAGGACCGGGGCGCCGTCACGGGGGCCCTCGTCCACGTAGGCGATCCTCAGGCTGGCGCCATCCGGCCCATCGACCTGGGCGTAGTGCGGAGCGAAGCTCCAGTCCGCGAGACCTTCAAAGCACGCGTCGGGGGTCCTCAAGACGTCCATTCCAGCCTCGCATGGGGCCCAGGGCCCGGTTCCGGTTGACAGGCCCGCCGTCGCGGGGAAAGTAATGACAATAGCCGTGCCATTATCATCCGGCAGGGTCAAGCCGCAGCTGGCGGCGACATCGGGGAGGGTCCTCACCTTGAAGCGCATCGCCGTCGTCATCGCCGGACTTCTTGCCCTCGTCCTCGCCGGGGCCTGGGTCTTCAGGGGGGAGATCGCCCTGCAGGCCATGGCCAGGACCATGGATCGCAACCTCGCCGCATCCCCCGCCGACGGGCTGCCCGACGGCCTGCATGTCGCCCTCTGCGGCTCAGGCTCGCCCATGCCGGACCCCACCCGGGCCGGTCCCTGCACGGCGGTGCTGGCGGGAGAGCGGCTGTTCGTCTTTGACTCCGGCGCCGGGTCGGTGCGGAACCTGACCCTGATGGGCATGGCTCCTGCAAATGTTGAGCGCGTCTTCCTGACCCACTTTCATTCCGACCATATCGACGGCCTGGGCGAGCTGATGCTCCAGCATTGGGCGGGCGGCGGCGCTAAGGCCCCCGTGCCTGTCCATGGCCCGACAGGGGTCGAGACCGTGGTCTCCGGCCTGATGACCGCCTACGGCCCGGACCGGGGCTACCGGATCGCCCATCACGGGAAGGCGGTCATCCCCCCGACGGGCTTCGGCGGCGAGGCCCGGCCCTTCGCGATCGGGAGCGGGCCCGTCCCGGTGACCCTGATCGACGAGCCGGACCTGAAGATCCGGGCCTTCGCCGTGGATCACGCGCCGGTTTCGCCGGCCGTCGGCTACATCGTGGAGTACAAGGGCCGCAAGGTGGTCATCAGCGGCGACACCGACATTGCGGCCAGCGTCGAGCAGGCGGCGCGGAATGCCGACCTGCTGGTCCACGAAGCCCTGTCCCTTCGCCTGGTCGGCCTCCAGAAGGCCGCAGCAGAGCGGGCCGGCCGGGCCAACCTGGTGAAGATCTTCGCCGACATCACCGACTACCATGCCGACCCTGAAGCCATCGCGGCGCTCGCCGGCAGGGCGAAGGTCCGCTACCTCCTCCTGACCCACATCGTCCCGGCCCTGCCCCTCCGGGCGCTGGAGGGGCCCTTCCTGGGCGACAGCCGGAAGATCTTTGACGGCCCGGTGCGCGTGGGCCGGGACGGCGACATGATCTCCCTGCCTGCGGGGTCCGCCGACATCCGCCACACCAACCGCCTTCGTTGACCAGGAACCCCGCCATGACCGAGCCCGTCGCCCTCTCCGGCGCTCCCGGATCGCCCTACACCCGCAAGATGCTGGCGGTGCTGCGCTACCGTCGCATTCCCTATCGCTACCTGATCGTCTCGAACCCCGCCATCGCCGGCCTGCCGAGGGCCAAGGTGCCCCTGCTGCCAACCTTCTACCTGCCGGGCGCGGACGGCGTCCTGGAGGCGGTGACCGACTCCACCCCCCTGATCCGGCGGTTCGGGGGCGAGTACGCCGGACGCAGCCTGATCCCGGGCGACCCGGCCCTCGCCTTCCTGGACGCCCTGATCGAGGACTATGCCGACGAATGGCTGACCAAGGCCATGTTCCACTACCGCTGGGCCTACGCTGCGGATATCGCCAAGGCCTCGGCCATCCTGCCCTGCTGGCGGGGACTCTCGGTTCCCGACTCAGACCTCGCCGAGCGCGGTCGCGCCGTCGCCGAGCGGCAGATCGGCCGGCTCCGGTATGTCGGGTCCAACACGGTCACGGGCCCCATCATCGAAGCGAGTTACAAGCGCTTCCTGGAGGCCTTTGAAGACCACCTGCGGGTCCTGCCCTACCTGATGGGTCGCCGGCCGGGCGCCAGCGACTTCGCCACCTATGGCCAGCTGACCCAGCTGGCGGAGTTCGACCCGACGCCCGCCGCCCTGACCCTCTCGGTCGCCCCGCGGGTCACCGCCTGGGTCGGCATGATGGAGGACCAGTCCGGCGTAGAGCCTGCGGACGGGGACTGGATCGATCCGGCGAACCCGCCGCCGACCCTGAAGGCCCTCTTGCGCGAGGTCGGCCGGGTCTACACCCCGGTCATGCTGGCCAACGCCCGGGCGGTGGCGGCCGGCGCCGCGGAGGTCGCCGCCGAGGTTGACGGTCAGGCCTGGAGCCAACAGCCCTTCCCCTACCAGGCCAAGTGCCTGAAGACGCTGAGGGAGGCGCATGCCGCCCTGGACCCGGACGCCCGGAAGGTCGTGGACGCATCCCTTGACGGAACCGGCTGCGAGGCTCTTTTGGCGGGATGACTCCCGACAGCCCGGAAATGGATGGCCGGCGACGGCGTGGCCAGGACAGCCGCGACCGCATCGTCTCGGCCATGCTGGCCTTCGTGCGCGAGGGGGAGGTCGCCCCCGGGGCCGAGCGCGTGGCCGCCCGAGCCGAGGTCGGTCTCAGGACGGTCTTCCGTCATTTCAGAGACATGGACAGCCTCTACGCCGAAATGAGCCGGACCATTGAGGGCGAGCTTTCGGACCTGGTGTCGCAGCCCCTGGAGTCCAGGGACGAGGCCGGACGCCTGGCGGAGATCATCTCGCGCCGGGTCGAAGCCTATGAGCGGATCTTTCCCTTCAAGTACGCCTCGACGGCGCACCGCCACCGTTCGGACTTCCTGGCGCGCGACCATGCCCAGATGGGGTCCCACCTCCGACAGGCGCTGGCCAAGGACTTGCCCGTCGCCTGCGCCGAGCCCGGCCGGCTGGAAGCCCTGGACCTGCTCCTCAGCTTTGAGGCCTGGTCCCGGCTAAGACGAGAGCAAGGCCTGACGCGCGAGGACGCCGAGACCATTGTGCGCACCACGGCCCGCACCCTCCTGGAGTGATCTCAGCATGATCGACCTCTCGACCGCAACGGCGACAGACGCACTCGCCGCCCTCGCCCGTGGCGACATTACGAGCGTGGGACTGCTGACCGCCCAGCTGGAGCGGATCGAGAGGTTCAATCCGGTGCTGAACGCCGTGGTGGCCCTGGATGTCGACGGGGCCATGGCGAACGCCCGGGCTGCCGACGAGGCCCGCCGTCAGGGCCGGCTGACCGGGCCGCTGCACGGCCTGCCGATGACTATCAAGGACATCTTTGCGACCCGGGGGCTGGTCACCACCTCGGGCCACGTTCCCCTGGCCGACTACACGCCCGAGGCGGACGCCCCAGCGGTGGCCGCGCTGCGGGCGGCGGGCGCCGTGGTCTTCGGCAAGACCAACCTCCCGGAGTTCGGCGGGGACATCCAAAGCTACAACGATATCCACGGCCTGTGCCGTAACCCCTGGAACCCGGAACGGACGGCAGGCGGTTCTTCCGGCGGCTCAGGCGCCGCGCTGGCCGCAGGCATGACCCTGCTGGAGCTGGGCAGCGACATTGGCGGATCGATCCGCGTGCCCTGCCACTACAACGGCGTTTTCGGGCACAAGCCCACCTGGAACGCCGTGGACCGCTTTGGCGAAGGCCCGCGCCCGCCGGTCTGGGCCCACGCCCTGATGGACCTGGTGGTCGCCGGCCCCATGGGCCGGTCCGTGGCCGACATCCGCCTGGGACTCGACGTCCTGACCGCCGCGACCACTGGCGGGATCCCCGGCGCCCGCCTTCCGCCGCCGTCTCCGCGCGCCCACTCCGCCCGGGGCCTCAGGGTCGCCATCCATGAGGAGGACCCGGCCGCCCCGACCTCAGCGGCCTGTATAGCCGCCGTACGCGAGGTCGGCGCCCGCCTGGCCGCGGCGGGGGCGATCGTCTCCGAGCCCGGCCTTCCCGGTCCCTCCCTGGCCGAACAGAACGGCCTCTATCGCGAGCTCCTGAATGCCGCCATGTCGCCGGGCTACGCCGCCAGCCACCAGGACTGGAAGGCCGCCGACGAGCGACGGCACCGGCTCCGGGCGGACTACGCCCGGTTTTTTGGGGACCACGACATCCTGCTGGCGCCCATCGCCCCGACCCCGGCCTTCCCGCACGTGATCGAGGGGGCCATGGGAGCCCGGAAGCTCAACGTCGATGGCGTCGAGGTCGCCTATCTGCGGCACCTGGTCTGGGCGGGCCTAGCGACCCTTCCAGGCTTACCCGCGACCGCGATCCCCGTCGCCCTGTCGGAAGAGGGCCTGCCCATCGGCCTGCAGGTGATCGGCCCCCTGTGGGGCGACATGACGACCCTGGCGGCGGCCGGACTCATCGAGACCCTGAACGGCGGCTTCCGTCCGCCTCCCGGCTACTGAGCCTCAGAAGCCCCGGGAAATGGAGATCCGCACCGTGCGCGGGGCGCCGGGCTGGATGTTGTTGTCGCCATGGCTGGTGGGCGACCAGGTGATGTCGCCAAGGTTTTCGACATTGAGCTGCAGACGGTAGTCCTCGCCCACCTTCAGGAAGACCGCGCCGTCGACCCGGGTGAAGCCCGGCAGTGTCACCGCGTTGGAGATCGAGGTGTACATCTCGCCCTGATGCACCACGCCCAGGCCAACCGAGACCCTGGGGGTCATCTCGAACTTGTTCCAGAGCGACGCGGTCAGGTCCGGGGTCAGGGCCGCCCGCCGGCCCACGGGCGCCGCAGAGGTCTGGCGGGTGATCTTGGCGGACTGAACGGCCAGTGTCGCCACAGTCTCCCAGCGGTCGGTGACCTTTCCGGACAGGCTGAGCTCAAGCCCGGTGCTCCTCTGGGCGCCTGTCTGGACGATACGGCCCGGAGTTACGGGATCCAGAGCCTGCGTGTTCTCGCGGTCCAGTTGATAGGCCGCGCCGGTGGCCATCAGACGGGGACCGAGGTCCGCCTTGAACCCAGCCTCCAGATTCCGGAAGGATTCCGGCTTCAGCGCCTCCGTCGAGAGGGCGAGGCCCGCGAACTGGTCACCCGACGCAGGCAGGCTGGAGACCGAATAGCTGGCGTAGAGCGTCAGGGGCTCCGAGGGGCGTACGAGAACGCCAAGCCGGGGCGACCAGATTCGATCGCTGCGCGAAAAGTCGCGGCGGCCTGTGGCCGAGGCTCTCTTGTCCGTCAGATCGAGGCTGAAGACATCATGGCGAAGACCGGCCACGACCTGGACCTTCGATCCGAGATCCGCCTGGACCTGAGCAAAGACCGCGGTGATCGTGACCTCCCCCGAGTTCAAGGCATCCGAGCCCGCGTTCGCATAGGAAACCATCAGATTCCGACGAGTGGGGTCGGATACAGGGGTTCCGGTCAGGGTCAGGAGCCCGTTAGGGCCGCCGAAGCGACCGGTCTCACGGCGATTGTCGGTTTCCTGACGACCGATCTCCACCCCCGCCAGGAAGACGCGCCTCGCGCCCTCCTCACCCCGGGTCCAGACAAGATCCGCCTGGCTGAAGAGATTGGTGCGGTCCGTGTAGGCGCGATAGGCCTGAAGCGGATAGGTCGACGGCCGGCCCTGCGCATCCGCCACCGCCGCCCCCGAGGCGAAGACGTTTCCATAACCCTTGTCGTAGCCGCCCCAAACCGTGCGGTGACGGAATGTCAGGTCCGAACCAAGGGGCTGTTCAAAGGCCAGCCGGACGGTATCGCCTTCGAACCGGGACCAGTTGTGTGAGGGATCGCCGAAGAAGGCCGATACGGGACTCTCGAGGGAGCGCCCCTGAAAGGACGGTGCGCCCCGGTCGATGGTGCGGTCATCCACGAACCGCTCATACGAGAGGGTTGCGGTCAGTCCGCTATCGGCGCGAAGCGTGATGGAGGGATTGACGCCCCACCGCTCGATATTGATGTAATCGCGGTAGCTCCCGGAGCGCTCATGGAGGGCGTTCACCCGGCCTGAAAGGGATGTGCTGAAGGGAGCGCCGAGATCGGTGACGACCCGCAGGTGCCGGAAATCTCCGCCCTCAAGGCTCAAGCCGACGTGACGACGGCCATCGGCGACCCGGGTGACCCGGTTGATCACCCCGCCACCGCCGCCGCGTCCGAAGATCATGGCGTTGGGTCCCAGCAGGACCTCCACCCGCTCTACGTTGTAGAGGTCACGATGATACTGGACGTCGTCCCGTATCCCATCGACGAAGAAGTCGGCCGTGGAGGCGTTGCCGCGCAGGTTGGGCGCGTCCCTGTGCCCTTCTCCCTGGCCGATGGTGGCGCCCGGGACATAGCGCAGGACATCGGCCATGGACTGCATGGCCTGGTCGCGGATCAGCTGGGACGAGACCACGCCGACGGACTGTGGGATGTCGCGAAGGTCGGCTGCAACCCGCAGGGCGGTGTCGAGGCGTTCGGGCAGATAGCCGTCATCCACATGGGCGGTGATGATGAGCGGTGAGACCTGCGCCACGTCCTCCTCGGCGTGCGCCGCCACCGCCCCGAAGGCGAGGGTCGCAAGGACAAGGAGGGAAGCTTGGGAACGCATACAAAGCCTGACACGGAATGCGAATGTAAATGACAATCGTTCCTAACAAGGACTCGCTCAGACGTAAATGCGAATTATTCTCAGATATTGGAAATCGCTGCCCCCGGGCTTGCCTTGTCAGCCGTTGGGGCCGACCTAGACGCGGATGGCTCAGCCGCACCTCCCCCTGCCCTGGCGACACCCGCTGGATGCCTTTCACCCCCTGCGGGACACCCCCTTCGCCCTTCTGTGCCTGGGCGATGGCGAGGAAGGTCGTTGGAGCGCGATCTTCGCCCATCCCCGGTCCCGGGAGGTTGCGGCTGATGCAGGCGGGGCGCTGGCCAGGGCGAGGATCTGGCTGGAGGGTCTGCCGCAGACCGGAAGGCCGTCCGACGCCTCCCCCTTCCGGCCCGGGATCGCCGGAGTGCTGGGCTATGATGCGGGATGTCCTCAGGCGGGCCCGCCCTCGGCGTTGGGGCTTTACGACCGGGTTCTGGTCTTCGACCACGAGGCCCTGCGGGTGCACATGGTCGAGACCCCTGACGCTTCGCCAGAGGGACGCGCCAGCCTCCTGGCCCTCCTTGATAAGCGCCCCCCTCCCCCGCCCCTCCCGGGTTCGGGCCGTATCGCCGACGTGGAGCCCCGGGCGAACTTCGGCGGCAAGGTCGAGGCGGTGCGGGCGCGGATCGCCTGTGGCGAGTTCTACCAGGCCAACATCTCCCGCCGGTTCGAGGGCCGCCTCGGGGATGGCGACCATCCCTTCGATCTCTTCAGGCGGCTGGCCCGCTCGAGCCCCGCCGCCTTCGCCGCCTACCTCCGCCTGCCAGGCTGCGCCATTGTCTCCAACTCTCCGGAGCGGCTGGTCCGGGTCCGCATCACGCCGCAGGGCCGTCTGGCCCTCACCAGTCCCATCAAGGGTACGGCGCCGCGCGGGTCCACACCGGAGGCGGATGCGCTGAACGCCCGCAGCCTCCTGGCCAGCGAGAAGGATCGGGCGGAGAACCTGATGATCGTGGACCTGATGCGAAACGACCTGTCGCGGGCCTGTCGGCCGGGATCGGTGCGCACGCCCCGGCTCTTCGAGCTGTCGACCCTGCCCAACGTCCATCACCTGGTCTCGCACGTTGAAGGGGTCCTGGAAGACGACAGGAGCGCCATCGACCTGCTGGAGGCCTGCTTCCCGGCCGGCTCCATCACTGGGGCGCCGAAGCGTCGGGCCATGGACGCCATCCGCCAGATCGAGGGCTCACCTCGCGGGGCGGACTATGGGTCCCTCTTCCGCGCCGCGGCCGACGGGGAGATCGACTCCAGCGTCCTGATCCGGACCGCCACCTGCCGGGAGGCGCCGGATGGCTGGGCGGTGTCCTTCCGGGTCGGCTGCGGGATCACCACGGACTCCGATCCGGAGACCGAAACCCTGGAGACCGAGGCCAAGGCCCAGCGACTCCTGCAGGCCATCTGCGGACCGACCGCATGATCGCCTGGCGAGACGGCGAGTGGATCGAGGACGGCGACGTCCTGCCGGCCGATGACCGGGGCCTGACCCTCGGCGATGGTCTGTTCGAGACCCTGCTGGCGACAGACGGCGCCCTCGCGCACCCCGCGCTGCACTTCCGGCGCCTGGCCGCATCCGCCGCCGCCCTCGGCCTGCCGCCGCCGCCCGAGGCCAACCGGCTGGAAGCCGTCGCCCTGGAAACCCTTGCCCGGAACCGCCTGGACCGAGGACGGGCCGCCGTCCGCCTGACCCTGACCGCGGGGCGTTCCGCCCGGGGTCTGGCGCGGGACCCGTCCGCCGCCGCCCGCCTCCTGATCACCGCCAGCCCGGCGCCGGAGGCGGGGACGCCTGTCCGCCTCGCCACGGCCTCGGTGCGCCGCAATCCCGCCTCCCCGGCCTCCCGTCACAAGACCTTGTCCTATATCGACAGCGTCATGGCCCTGAGGCAGGCGCATCAGGCCGGCGCCGACGAAGCCGTGATGTTCAACACGCGCGGACGTGCCGCCAGCGCCGCCGCCGCCAACCTCGTCTTCCGGATCGACGGGAAGATTGTCACGCCGCCCCTCTCCGAAGGCGTCCTGGCCGGGACCACCCGGACCCGCCTGCTGGAGGCCCTGCCGGAGATGGGGGAGTGGCGCCTGACCCAGGCCGAGGCGCGGCGGGCCGACGCCCTGGTCCTCACCAACGTCCTGCGCGGCATCCGCCCGGCCCTTTCCTGGGACGGCCGGGACCTGCCGGGGAGCGACGAGCTGAAGGCCCGACTGGAAGCCGGGCTTTCTCTTGCGGAAGACCGTTAAGGCCTCAGCTGAAGCAGGAGATCGATCGGCTGAGCGGGGGCCGATAGGTCCCTCAGGACGGGCGTTTCGGCTTTCCGCGAAAGGGCGCGCCGCGGGGCGCGGGGCCGTCGTTCGGCTTGCGCTTCGGTCCCGTCCGCGGGGGCGGACCTGACCCGGCCGGCCGGGGCTTTCCCTTCCAGGGACGATCGCCTGGCGAGACCTCGGCGCGGTCAGCCTTTGGGAATGGCGCCTTCTTGAAGGGCTTCTTCTTGAAGGGCGGCTTCTGGAAGGCTTGGGGCGGGCTTGCCGCTGCGGCTTCCCCCGGGGCGGGGCGGGGCGCCCGCCGGGGGCGCGGCGGGGCGGACACGCCCTCACCTGCCGGTTCGAACTCCCGTCGGGGTCGAGGCGGACGCGGGGGCCGGAAGTCGGCGCCCGGCGCCTCCGAAGGCGCGATCCGCGTCCCATCCGGCAGGGGTGCGGCGATGGCCGCAGCGAAGGCGGGCGAGACCTCCCGGGCGATCTCGAACCGGGTCTCGCCGTCCAGGATGCGGATATTGCCGATGTCGCGCTTGGTCACCCCGCCCGCACGGCAGATCTTGGGGATCAGCCACTTGGGGTCCGCGCGGTCCTTGCGGCCGATATCGATCCGGAACCAGTCCATGTCGCCGGGCTCGCGCCGGGGCCGGGCTTCGGCCGCCGCCTCGGGCTTCCAGCGGGAGGGGGCGTCATCCTGGACGTCCTCCGGCGGCGGCAGCTTCTCGCGGTAGAGCCGCATGAGGGCGCCGGCGACCTGCTCGGGCGACAGGCGCTCCAGGAGGAGGCGGCCCTCGGCCAGGCACTCCTCGTCAGGGGGCGAGACCAGGAGCGGGTCCTCCAGCATGCGCTGGCGGTCCTTCTCACGGATCTCCTCGGCGGTGGGCGGACCCACCCATTCGGCGCGGATGGAGGCGGACTGGAAGAGGAGCTCGGCCTTGCGCCGCCGGGCCCGGGGGACCAGCAGGACCGATACCCCCTTGCGGCCCGCCCGGCCGGTCCGGCCGGAACGGTGGAGCATCCCCTCGACATTGGCGGGGACCTCGGCGTGGATGACCAGGCCAAGGTCGGGCAGGTCGAGACCGCGGGCGGCCACGTCGGTGGCGACGCAGACCCGGGCGTGCCCGCCGCGCAGGGCCTGGAGCGCCTCGGAACGCAGGTCCTGGGTCAGCTCGCCCGACAGGCCCACCACCGAGAAGCCCCGCTCGCGCAGGGTGGCGGTGAGGTGCTTCACCCGCTCGCGGGTGTTGGCGAAGACGAGGGCCCCAGGCGCCTCGTAGAAGCGAAGGAGGTTCACGACCGCCAGGTCCACCTGGTTCGGCAGGACCCGGACTGCGCGGTATTCGATGTCGCCGTGCGGGGAGTCCCGGTCGACAGTGTCGATGCGCAGGGCGTCGCGCTGGTAGGCCGAGGCCAGTCGGACGATCTCGCGCGGCAGGGTGGCCGAGAACAGGAGGGTGCGACGGTCGGCGGGCGCGGCCTCGAGCAGGACGGTCAGGTCCTCCTGGAAGCCCATGTCCAGCATCTCGTCGGCCTCGTCGAGCACCACGGCCTGCAGGGCCGAGAGGTCCAGCGCCCCCCGTTCCAGGTGGTCGCGCAGACGCCCCGGCGTGCCGACGACGATGTGGCCGCCCCTCTGGAGGGCTCGCCGCTCGGCGCGGGGGTCC
Organism: Phenylobacterium sp.; assembly: GCA_020402745.1. Taxonomy (GTDB): domain Bacteria; phylum Pseudomonadota; class Alphaproteobacteria; order Caulobacterales; family Caulobacteraceae; genus Phenylobacterium. The sequence goes on along the minus strand of JADBYZ010000015.1, from coordinate 43,688 downwards.
ATCCCCCCGACGCAGGACAGGAGGGTCGCGCCGGCCCCGGCGTAGAGCCAGGTCAGCTCGGCGTTCACCTGAAGGGCCAGCTCCCGCGTGGGGGCGATAACCAGGGCGGCGGGCGCCCCGGCCTCGCCGAAGCGCTCCGAAAGGCCCAGCAGGGTGGGCGCCAGGGCAAGGCCAAAGGCGACCGTCTTGCCCGACCCGGTCTGGGCCGAGACCAGGAGGTCGCGGTCCTCGGAGGCCTCAAGCACCTGGGCCTGGACAGGCGTAGGCTCGGCATAGCCGCGTTCGGAAAGCGCGCGGTCAAGCGCCGGATGACTGGCGGGAAAAGGCATGGGGGGCGCCTATAGCACGCCCGGAGCGGAAGGCTTGCGGAAAGGTGGACCCGAGCCGGCGGCCGGCGAAGGGCTCCGTCCCCCCGCGATGGGCCCAATGTCGCCTTGGGTCGAAGGACCCCGGAGGCCCCGCCTGACCCGGGACCTAGAGAGGTTCTTTTTTTGTTCTTTTCAGGTGCGCCGTCTTGTGAGAACCTTTTCAGCGAGGGGCGAGGAGAAACGTCGATGATGATAAGGCCTTGGGCGGAATTCGAGACAACGTTCCCGAGCGACCAGATCGATAGCGAGGATGAAATGGACATCCTGCAGTATCCGGGAAAATTCCTCTCGGAGACTCTGGCCGAGATTCTGCAGGGTTTCGGCTGCGAGATTGTCGACCTGATCTACCTTCACGAACGTGGATGGGAGCTTCACTTCAAAGGCGGGCCGAAGGGGCGCACGGTCTTCGGCATGCGCGTCACCCAGATCGACAAGTACCTGATCGGCCTATTCCAGACGAGCTGGTTCCGAACCACCTTCGCCCCCCGTCATCCAGACTTCGTCTCCGTGGTCGCGAAGCTCGCCGACGCCCTTGCGGCGGACGCCCGGTTCAAGGACGTGCGCTGGTTCGCCCAAGAGGAGATCCACAGCGGAATTCCCGGCGCCCTGCGGCCCATCGAGGGCTGATTGGCGGGCCTGGTGCGTGGGACGGCTGTTGACCCGCACCCGGGCGCAGGGTCCAAGACAATGTCATGTCCCAGACCCTGAACCGCATCGCCATCGTCGGCGCCGGCCTTTCCGGCCTGTCCTGCGCCGCCCAGCTCTCACGGAGCGGGCGCGAGGTCCAACTTTTTGACAAGGCCCGGGGCCCGGGCGGGAGGATGTCGACCCGACGGGTGGAGACCGCCCTGGGGACCGTCAGCTTCGACCACGGCGCCCAGTACTTCACCGCCCGAGGGGGGAGTTTCCGCGCCGAGGTCGACCGCTGGGCGGCGGAAGGCCTCGCCGCACCCTGGCTGTCAGCAGGCCCGGAGGCCTGGGTGGGGGCGCCCGGCATGAACGCGCCGGTCAAGGCCCTCGCCGAGGGGCATTCCGTGACCTGGAACATGGTGGTGGAATCCCTGGTCCGAGATGGGGGGGCCTGGCGGCTGAAGACCCCAGAGGGACTTTCGGCGCCTTTCGACGCCGTCGTCCTGGCCCTTCCCGCCGAGCAGGCCGCCGCTCTTCTCCAGAGCCCTGATCCCGGAATGGCCGCGCGCGCCGCGGCGTCCTCCACCGCGCCCTGCTGGACGGTGATGGCGGCCTTCGAAAGCCGGCTGGACCTGGAGGTCGACACCCTGAGGGATGAGGGCCGTCTCGGCTGGGCGGCGCGCAATTCGTCCAAGCCGGGACGCCAGGGCCCCGAGGCCTGGGTCCTGCAGGCGGATCCCGACTGGTCGCGCGAGCATCTGGAAGCCCCTGCGGAGACGGTCATCGAGGCGCTTCTCGGCGACCTCGCCCGCCGGATGGGGGCGCCGCTTCCCGATCCGGTGCTCGTCCAGGCTCACCGCTGGCGTTACGCCCGGTCCTCCGTGGGAGAGGATCTCGCCCTCTGGTCTGCAGATCGCCGGCTGGGCTGCTGCGGCGACTGGCTGTCCGGCCCCCGGATCGAGTGCGCCTGGGACTCCGGCGAGGCGTTGGCCCGGCTCCTGACCGGAGTTTCGGGGGCATGACAGGCCCGCGGATTGCAGGTTAGGTTTCGCGGGATCCGCCCCGAGCCATGAGGGCGGCCGGAGGAAGCCCCATGAACGCCCCCGCCCTGACCAAGCACGTCCCCCTCCCCGCGGTCCGACGCACCCGCTATGGCGCCTTCGAGGTGACGCCGATCTCGCCGCACATCGGCGGTGAGATCCGGGGGGTGGACCTGTCCCGGCCGATGACGCCCGAGCTCCTGGCCGACATCCGCGCCGCCTGGGCGGACTGGCTCGTCCTGGTCTTCCGCGACCAGACCCTGGACCGCGAGGCGCACAAGGCCTTCAGCCGCAACTTCGGACACCTGCATGTCCACCCCATGCACCATGGCCGACCGGACCAGGACCCCGAGATCCTCACCGTCAAGACCACAGCCCAGTCGCCCTTCACGGCGGGCGAGGCCTGGCACACGGACGTCAGCTGCGATCCCATCCCGCCTCTCGGCTCCCTCCTCTACATCACCGAGACCCCAGAGAGCGGCGGCGGCGACACCCTGTTCGCCAACATGTACATGGCCTTCGAAATGCTCTCGCCGGCCATGCAGGGCTTTCTGGAAGGGATGTGGGCGGTCCACGACGGCGCCCTTCCCTATGTCGGCAACTACAAGTCCGCTCCGCCCGAGGGCGGCTATCCGCGCACCCGCCATCCCGTCGTGACCCTTCATCCGGATACGGGACGCAAGGTGCTGAACGTCAACTCGGGCTTCACCACCCATATTGAAGGTCTGCACCGCTGGGAGAGCCGCGCCCTGCTGGACATGTGCTTCGGCCTGCTCCAGCGCGAGCCCAAGCTGCACTGCCGGGTGCGATGGGAGCCCAACACCCTGACCCTCTGGGACAACCGCTGCACGCAGCACCATTCGGTCTGGGACTACTACCCCTTCTCCCGCTACGGCGAGCGCGTCTCGGTGCTCGGGGACTCCGCGCCCGGGCCGGCGGTCGCCGGGGCGTAGATCAGGCTCCGACAAGTGGGAACCGGGTATCGGATCGAGATGTGACCCGACCGATCCCGGATGCGAGGCCGAGGGGCGCCCCCGCGCGCCGGCCCTCCCGCCTCAGAGAGTCCGGATGTCGGCCTCCTCTATGAACCCGAAGAATGTCCGAGCGTCCGGCTTCAGGCTGCGAAGGGGTTTCGCGTCGAAGGCGAAGCCGACCTCATTGTGCCACTTCAGCTGGGCTGCAAACTCGGGCGCCATCCGCCGGAACAGAGGTGCGGGCATCGACCAGGACTTCGGGCGACGCCCGACGGCCTGCCTGTAGGCGTGCTTCATCTGGACGACCGACAGGACATCCCCAGCCAGATTGATCTTCCGGCCCACCCAGGCGTCCGGGTTCCCCAGGGCCTCCGCGGCGACCCATCCCAGATCCTCCAGGGCAAGCATCTGGAAGGGGGTGGACGGCTCCAGACTTCCGGAAAGAACGGGAAAGATCAGGCTGGGATGCATGGCGGGATTCAGCAGATTGTCGAGGAACCAGACCGTCCCGAGGAAGGTCCATCCCAGTCCGCTCTTCCGGAGGTCCTGTTCGAGCACCGCCTTGGAGAGGAAGTGGGCGGGCCCCCCGGGAGTGCGCCCATCGCCCATGGTCGATTGCACGATGTGAGGCACGCCGGCGGAGCGGGCCACCGCAATGAGGGCGCGACCCTGGCGGATCTCGCCTGCGAGCCCGACCCCAGGCGCATAGAAGTCCTGGACAGAGAAGACGCCTGAGCACCCCCGAAGGGCCGGAGGCAGACTCTCGGGGTGGTCAAGGTCCGCCTGAACGACCTCCACGCCCTCCCGGGCGAGCGCCAGAGCGGCTGCACTTTCGGGCCGGCGCGTCAGGGCGCGAACCGCTTGGCCCCGGGACAGGAGGGCGCGTACGACCGCGCCGCCCTGTCCCCCCGTCGCGCCAAGGACTGCAAACGTCATCCCACCTTATCCCTGCCCAGGAAGGCCCTCAGGGAGGCGGCGACCTCGTCCGGAGCCTCAACGGGTGAGATATGCCGACCGGCGACGGGCTCGAAGCGGCCGTCCTGGAGCATGAGCGCGGCGCTGGCCTGCCCCTCGAGCGGATAGAGGGCGTCCTCCTTGCCGGCGATGAGAAGGCTGGGGACAGAGATCCGGGCCAGGCGGGCCCGGAGGGGATCGCCGCCCAGGATCACGGAACGCACCGCGGCCGAGAGCCTGACCGGGTCGGAGGCGGCCAGCATGCCGTGGAAGGCCTGACGATAGGAGGGGTTGGAGTCCAGGGTTCCGGGGTCGAAGAAGCTGCTCGCCACGCCATCGCGGAACACCTTTCGACGCCCCATCCAGCGGGCGCCGAAGGCGATCATCTGGTCCCGGACCTTGGGATGGTCGCCGGAGACATCCATCGGGGTGTTCATCAGGACCAGCCCCTCGACGCGATCCGGGGCGGTCAGCGCCACCTCGGCCGCCACCAGTCCGCCCCAGGACACGCCGCCCACCACGGCCCGGGCCAGGCCGAAGCTGTCCATCACCGACAGGCAGGCGGAAGCGGCCTCGGCCATGGTGAAGTCACGGGCCACGCCCGGGCTGAGGCCATGACCGGGTCCGTCAACAAGGAAGAAGGTCGCCTCGGCCGCCATCCGGGAGACGAGACCGTCAAAGATGTGTCCGTCCGTGAAGATGGACGGCCAAAGGACCACCTTTGCGGCGCCGAGTCCGGCGACCCGGACGGCGAGATCTCCCAGGGGGGTGGGGACAAGACGCGGTTCCTGGGTCCGGGTTCGGGTCGACGAAATCATTGGCGCCTCCTCGGGCAATCGGTGTAATCAGTGATCACAATATATGTTTTACGCCGTAAGTAAACAGTGATCACGAACCTTTCCGCGACCCCGCCTGGCGCAGAGCCGACCTCCCGCCTCCGCGGCCGGCTCCGCGACGACGTGATCGCGCTGGCGATGGCGGCCGCCCAGGATGGCGCCATTGAGGCGCTGTCCATGCGGGAGGTCTCGCGGCGGCTGGGGGTGTCTCCGGGCGCGATCTACCGGCACTTCGAGGACCGGGAGGCCATTCTGAAGGCGGTGGCCGAAGCCGGCTTCGTCTTGCTTGGCGAGCGGTTCGAGGCGGCCATGCCGGCTGGCTCCGCCGCCAGGGACGGGGCCGACGCGCGGGCGCGCTTCGAGGGGCTGGCGCTGGCCTATGTCACCTTCGCCCGGAGCCACTACGGCCTCTGGCGCCTGATGTTCGGCCCCTATGGCTGCGACTTCCAGTTCCAGGACCCGGCAAAGGCGCCGACCTATCAATGGCTGGGAAGGTCCCTGTCCGAACTCAGGGACTTCGGCGTGATTGGCAGCGCCACGCCACAGGACCAGTACTTCGTCTGGACGGCCATCCATGGCTTCTCGGACCTGCGAGCCTTCCCCCGCGAAGGCGCCGTCGACGTGGAACCCAGCGCGCGCACGCAGGCGCGCCTGTGCCTCAGGGCGCTCGGCAGGGCCGCGGACCCGCCCTAGGTCGACCGCTCCGCCAGCTAGAGTCTGTTCCCTTCAGACGGAACGTCTGATGGGTCAGTACAGGCTCTAGGTCCATGACGTCAGACCGCGGCCAGGAAGCTGCGGACGGCGAGGAGGACGTCTGCAAGATTCTCGCGGCGCACATTGTGCCCGGCTCCTGGAATCCGGACGGCCCGAAGGTTGGGGTTGAGTTCGAGGGCCTCGCGGGCCTGTTCCGGGGCAACCATGCTTCCCCGTTTGGACTCTCCGTGGATCAGGAGGGTCGGGGACTGGAGGCTGCGAAAGTCCTCTTGCCAGGCCGAGTTGAGGAGGGGAAGCGCTTCGGCATCCACCTGACGCTTCGACGCCGCCCAGGCGGGGAACTCAATGGGATCCCACGAGGGAGATTGCCGCATGCCGAAGGCGCGCAGCTCCGCTTCGGTCATGGACCTGAACCTGGCCACCTGTTCCCGGAACGCCTGGAGTCTCCGCTCTCTTGCCTCGGGGGTCATCGGGAGGACCAGTGGCGGATCCTCGAGCACCAGGGCCCGGACACGGTCTGGAAAGGCCGCCGCATAGCCGGCGCTCGCCCGGGCGCCGACGGAGTGTCCCATGACGAGGACACGGGTCAGGCCGAGGGCCTCGACCGCCTCGGCGAGGTCACGGACGGGGTCGACGACATCCCCTGGGCCGACCCCCGAGCTCGCGCCATGCCCCCGAGCGTCGAGCATGATGATATCAAAGTCAGCCTCCAGAGCTCGGGCGAGACGGGTCCAGCAAAGGCCGTTGTCGGTGAGGCCGTGCGAGAGGATCAAGGGCGGTCCTTTGCCGCCAGTCCTGTGGTAGGCCAGCCTTCCGCCGAAGACGGGAACCTCTCCGGCGGTCCAGTCCGCGGGCCCGGATTTCACCATGCATAGGCCTCGGGAGCCGGGCCGCATGCCGGGAAGATCGCATCCAGACGAGAGAGCACAGCAGCCTCCAGGGCAAGTTCCGGAGCCTTCAGAAGCGAAGCGAACTGATCCCTGCGCCTCGGGCCCACAATAGCCGACGTCACGCCTGGCTGGTGAAGCAGCCATGAGATAGCCACAACACCAGGCGACTGACCGAGACCGTCACAGAGGGCAGCGAAGTCGGCAATGCGTTCCGAATTCATCCGGGCTCCATCCTGCGCCTGCGCGCCCGCGCGACGGCCGGATGCGTCAGTCGTGACCCCGGCCAGCAAGCCCCCGGCAAGCGGACTCCATGCGATCACCCCGACCCCGTAGGCCTGGCAGGCGGGAAGCACTTCCAGCTCGGCGCGACGCTCGACGAGGTTGTACAGGCTCTGCTCACAAACCAGACCCAGGCGGTGCGAGGCAGTGGCCTTCTCGTTGAACCGGGCGATAGCCCAGCCGGGAAAGTTGCTGGAGCCGACATAGGTGATCTTGCCCTGGGCGATCAGCCTATCCATGGCCTGCCAGATCTCCTCAGGCTGCGCCGCGCGGTCAATGTGATGCATCTGGTAGAGGTCGATGTGATCAACACCCAGGCGTCTGAGGCTGGCGTCGCAGGCGTTCTGGATATGCCGGGCGGAGAGACCCCGGTCGTTGATGTCCTCGGACATGGGCTCATGGACCTTGGTGGCCAGGACGATCCGCCCCCGCCGGGAGCGGTCCTCCGCCAGCCATTCGCCCAGCAGTCGCTCCGTCGCCCCGACGCCAAGGCGTCCGCCGTACTGGTCGGCGGTATCGATGAAGTTGACCCCCGCCGCGAGCGCATCGTTGAGGATGTCGAAGCTCTCCTCCTTGGAGGTCAGGGGACCGAAGTTCATCGTTCCCAGGCAGAGCTCGCTGACCTGCAGGGCGGTGCGTCCGAGGCGGCGGAACCTCATGGCGCCCTCAGGGTCGGACCGGTCACCAGGGTCTCGCTTGAGTCGAGGACGCAGTGCCGGACCCGCTTCTGGGCGGTCTCAGACAGGGTCCGGTAGTCGGCGTAGCTGATCCCCGGGACAATGGGCTCACGGAACCAGGACGCATAGAACTCCAGGTTCGGAATGGCGCGCATGGCGTCGGAGAGGTTGGGTGTCCCCCCGTGCCAGGCGCGGACGTCCCGGATCATGACCGCGCCGGCCGGCGCCGGACAGACTGTGCTCAACCGCATCCATTCCGGCTCTTCCTCGAGAGAGGGGATCGGATGGCGTGAGTTCTGGGTGCCGGGGATCTGACGCGTCGGGCCATTTAACCGGGTCACCTCCTGGGGCAGGAAGTTGGCGCAGACATAGGGGCAAGGCAGGTCCCGGATCGTCAGCTGCCCGCGCGGATCGTGGAAGGCGCTGAAGGGTGTGGCGGCGCCGTCCTTCCAGTCCCGGATGTCGGAGTGGAGGGGCTGGTATCCGGTCGCTCCCGGCAGGCAGAAGTCGCCGCTGGCCGCCCGCAGGACAAAGTCCGGTGACTGGAAGATGGCGGTCACGACATCGTTGACGAGGCTGTTCTCAAGCAGCATGCGCCACTCCGGCCGGTGCAGCTGGCTGCGGGTGAGGCTTGAGCCGCCGAAGGAATAGCGGTGGGAGCCGCGGTTACCCCTGCGGTCGGTGTCGAGGGCGAGGATCTCGTCAGCCACCTCCCGGCAGCCCCGGGCCAGGACCTCGACCTCCTCGCTGTCAAGGGCGTTGGCGATCACCACGAAGCCGTCTCTGCGGAAGAGCTCGGCGGCGTGCGCGGCATCTCTTCGCTCGAGGACCTCGAGCCCACGGATGCCGTTATTGGCCTCGAGGTAGGCGCGCCGGGCGGCAAGGTCGTCCGCCTGAGGACTCGCGCTCTCGCGGGAGGGGTTCAGGTTCATGTCAATTCTCCCTTGAGCGCAGAGGTCGCCGTCTCCGTTTATTGACTTTTATTGCAATACGTCGGGGAGCAGGCAAGGCTTCAGGCAAGTTTCAGGAAACTGGGGTGACGGAAGGCTTGCCCCGCCGTCATCCGCTCGTGGAAGCCCGCCACCCTGGGTCCGGCGCCTCCCTCCCGGGGCTCATAGACCGCGTCTTCGCCGAAGAACCTGAGGGTCAGGGTGCGCCGGCGGGTTCCCGGATGGGTCGGCGCACCGCCATGTAAGACCTTCGGATGGAAGATGACGACATCGCCCGGCTCGACGGCGAAACTGACGATCTCCCAACGGTCCCGGTCGGCCTCGATGTCCGGCAGGACCGGCAGGGAAGCGGTCAACCCAGAGGTCGGACTCCAGCATGTGGCTGTCCGCTGAGATGATACGTGTTCCCGCCGGCCAGTCGTGCGTCTTGGCCTGCGGCGTGCGCTGGGCCCCGACCGGCTGACCCACCTGTTCCGGAATCTCGAGGATGAAGCCCTCGGCCATGGCGTCGCCTCCCGTTCTTTTGGGGAAGGCTAGGCCCGCGTTCCGGCGGAGTCGAGGCCAGGATGAACCCTGGCGGGGGTCGGGACACGTCGCCGGCCGGCGCGCCTAGAGGCGCAGGACCTGCTTGGCGATGATGTTTCTCTGGACCTCGTCGGAGCCCCCGGCGATGCTGGCCGCACGGCCTTCGAAGTAGCGCACGACCTCCGGTCGCGCCCAGGCCGGTCCGACATCCTGGGGCTCCACGCCCGAGGCCTCCGGAAACCAGGGTGCGGCGTAGGGTCCGGCGCACTCGACAAAAAACTCGGTCATGCGCTGGACGATGTCCGTGCCCTTGAGCTTCAGGGTCGACGACTGCGCTCCCGGGGCGCCGCCGGCTGAGACCTCGGACAAGGTCCGCAGTTCGGTGATGGCCAGGGCCTGGAGCTCGATCTCGGCCCAGGCGAAGCGACCGGCAAAGCCCGGATCGTCGAGCAGACCACCCGCCTCCGATCCGGTCGGCGCGCGTCCGGCCTCGCGGATTCGGCGCGAGAGGTCGGTCGAGAGGGACACGAAGGCCTGCCCTGTCCGCTCGTGGGTCAGGAGGCCCTTGGCGACGGTCCACCCCTCCCCTTCCCGGCCCACCCGATTGGCGATGGGTACGCGGACCCCGTCCAGGGTCACCCGGTTGAACATGTGCCGGCCATCGATGGAGATGATGGGGTGGACGGTGACGCCGGGCGTTCGCATGTCGAGCAGGAGGAAGGTGATCCCGGCCTGCCTCTTGGGCTCGTCCGAGGTTCGGGTCAGGCAGAACATCCAGTCGGCGCGATGGGCGCCGCTGGTCCAGACCTTCTCGCCGTCCACGACATAGTGATCCCCATCGCGAACGGCCCGCGTCCGCAATGAGGCGAGGTCCGAGCCTGCCCCGGGCTCCGAGTAACCCTGGCACCAGCGGACCCGGTCGTGGAGGATATCAGGCAGGAAGCAGGCCTGTTGCTCGGGGGAGCCGTAGGCGAAGAGGATGGGCGCCAGCATGCCCATGCCCATGCCGCCGACCTGCGGCGGCAGACCAGCCGCCGTGACCTCGCGCTCCCAGATGAAGTTCTGGGTCGGAGTCCATCCGGGACCTCCGAAGGCCTCAGGCCACTTGTTGGCGGCCCAGCCCTTCTCGAGCAGGGCCGCGTGCCACCGACGTTCGTGGGCCCGGCCGCCGTCGTAACGCTCGGGCGCCGGGAAGGTGGCGCTGACCAGGGCGCGGACCTCATCCCGGAAACGGATTTCATCGTCCGAAAGGCTGAGGTTCATGGACAGGGGCTCGGCATTTATTGTAGCTTTGGTCAATAAAATCCGCCCGAGAGCGGCGGTCAAGGGAGGCCAGCATGGCGACTGAACCCTTTTCCTACGAAGCCCTTGACGGCGTGTTGGCGGGACCCCTGCGCCGCCCGGTCAACCTCTCCCGCGACGCCGCCGGATCCATCCACGATGATGCGACGGCCCAGACCCTGGGCTTCCGGGGCGGGACCGTGGCGGGGAATATCCACTTTGAACAGTTTCCGCCCCTGCTGCTGGCGCGGTTCGGTCAGGACTGGCGCCAGCGCGGAGGCCTTTCCCTGCACTTCCTGAACGCCACGACGGACGGCGAACCTGTCCGAGCCTTCGTCGGCGCCGTCGAGACCCTCGCCACGGGCGTCCGGCGGGCGCCCGCCTGGATGGAGACGCCCGAGGGCGTCCGCGTCTGCGAGGGCACAGCCTGGGCTGGAGGTGAAGATCCGGACTCGGCCCTGAGGCAGAGGGTCGGCCAGCAGCGGCCGGCGACAGACCTGCGAATCCTCAGGGCCTCCCGGGTCGGCGACGCTGTCAGGGATGTCCCCAGTCGCCTGGACATCACGACGGCGCTACGGCGCCTCGAGGGGGTGACCGAGCCCCTGCCGGAGTATCGCGACGAAACCCTCTTCGGAGCTCTCGTCGCAGCGCCCGCCGTCGCCATCGACGCCCTTCGCGTCGTTGAGAAGCCTCTGTTCCCGACAGAGGGCGACTATGTAGGGATGTTCGGCGCCATCGAACTGGAGTTTCTCGACGGTCCGGTTTTCCTGGATCGGGACTATCGGGTCGACGGCAAGGTGCTGGCTCTGGGCGAGTCCCCCAAGACCGAGGTCGCCTGGTACCAGAGTACGCTCCGGGAGGCCTCAAGTGGTCGCCCCCTAGCCCGCCTCGTCATGATGAGCCGCCTGCTGAAGGCCTCGTCTGCGCTCTGGGCTTAGGGGGTCCGGACCCGGAGCGAGTCCACTTCCGGCCTCCGCGCGTCCGGGAACTGGCGGCTTGGGATTCGGGGAAATCGTGGCACACTCTGAAGTCCAGATTGGAGACTCCCTTGCCTGATCCCGTTCCTGTCACCGTCGAACGCATGGCGGTGCTGTGAGCGCGCCGACCGCCTTGCAGCGCAAGCGCACCCGTCTGGCGCCGGAAGTGCGCCGGGAGCAGATCCTGGACGAGGCGGCGCACCTGATTCTGGCGGAGGGGCTCTACGCGGTCAGCATGGAGCGGCTAGCGCGCGACGTCGGGATCAGTAAGGGCCTCGTCTACAACTACTTTCCCACGCGAGACGCCCTGCTGACGGCGCTTCTCAACCGTGAGCAGGCGGAGCTGCGCGACCGCGGCATGGCCAGCGCCCTGCAGGCCGAGAGCTTTGACGACCTGATCCGCCAGACCACTCGTCTCTATCTGGAACAGACCCGCGACCGCGGTGCGCTGATCGCCGCCCTGCTCTCGGACCCCTCCGTCGCCCTGTTGATGGAGGCGGAGAACCGCGCGGACCGGGAACGGACCGTCCGCTACTTCGTGAGAGCCGCGCGGCGTGAATATGGACTCCCCTTGCCGATAGCCATCACAGCCGTCGAGATGGTCTCCGCCGTCACCGACCGGGCCGGACGCCTGGTGGCGGACGGTCAGCTCGACGTCAAGACCGCGACCGAGATGTGCCTGGTGCTGATTACTGGCGGCCTGGAGCGTCTGGGGCGGCCTTACCGGGATTGATCCCGACCGCGAAGGGCGGCGGCGATGGCGGCGTGTCTGGACCTTGTGATCCCGTAAGATGCGAAGATCACCATGGACGCCACAGCGATGACTGCAGGGATCGGCCCCCAGACCAGGACAAGCCGGACCTGGACCTCGTGCGAAAGCACGGCGCCGACGGTCTGGCCGATCTCCCGGGGGAACCGGATGAGGTCCAAAGCCACTCCGGCAAGCAAAACTCCGACGCCCACGGCGGCCTTGTTCGCGAAGCCGAGGCCCGCGAAATAGAGGCCCTCCCTACGTCGCCCGAAGAGGTATTCGTGCTCGTCGGCGGCGTCCGCCATCATCGAGGGATATGCGACGCTGACAAGTCCGATCCCGATGCCGGCGACAAAGGAGTTGAACTGCATTGGGGCCAGGGCGGCCTGACCGAGCGGGGCGTAGACGCCCGCCAGCCAGGCGCCCTGCATCACCAGCCAGTTAGCGATGAGCAGGGACAGCCCGATCAGGACCACCGTCTTCTTCTCCAGGCGGGCCTGGACCCGCGGAGCGGACCCCACGCCCAGCAGCAGGCCGGCGACAAAGGCGTAACTGATAAACTGGATGGTCTCACTCTTCAGCAGCCATACGAAGACGAACGAGTGACTGTTCAGCGTCGCATTCAGCCCCTGCGCCACATAGGTGATCAGAGCTGAGATAAAGAGCAGACGGAACGACCGGTTGGCGAAGATCTCCCGCACCTCGAAGGGCAATCGACGCCACATGGGCTGGGGGACCTGGTCAGGCTGCGGCAAGGCCGATGAGTACCGGAGGAGGCCTAGGCAGCAGGTCGTCATGCAGACGAAGAGAACGGCGCCAGCCGACCAGCCGAAGCCGGGGTATCCCTCGGCGCGCTGTAAGCCGCCGTCGGCGAAAAAGGCGGTGTAGCCCAGCGCGGTGATCGCAAGGCCGGCCAGGACCCCACCGGCCGATCGGTAAACCACCACGCTGGTCCTTTCCGCGTAGTCCGTCGTGAGTTCCGCCCCGAGGGCCACATAGGGGACATGGAACAGCGAAATGGCGATGCGGCCTGCGACCGAGAACACAACAAGCCAGGCGAAAAGCAGGGGCTGAGACAGCTCGGGAGGCGGGGAAAACAAAAGACCGATGCTGATCACCGTAGGCAGAATCGCAGCCATCATCAGCGGCAGGCGGCGGCCCAGCCGTGACTTGAGATTGTCCGACCACGACCCGATGAAAGGGTCCACCACCGCATCAAAGGCCAGACCGATCGCCAAGGCTGCACCCACCAGGGCGCCTGAGAGGCCGAGTACGACCGAGTAGTAGAAAAAGACGAAGCCCACGGCCGTGTCGAAACCGCCGGACTGAGCCGCTTGGCCCAGGCTGTAAAAGATCTTCTGCAGCTTCGTCGGGGAGGGCGATCCAGCCGCCTCGGCGCCCTCGGCGGGGATGTAGGACCGATCCATGGCGCCTCTCTGACTATTGACGAAGTATTCAATTGGGCTTGACGATTCCCCATCCCCCAATCTAGCTATTGACGGTTATTACAATCAACATGCTGGCGACCAAGGGAGAGCCTCCCGACGCCGGAGGGGAGTGCGAGATGCGAACCTACCGTTCAGCCACCGTTGCTGCGGTGTCAATGATCGCCCTGATGGCCGGGACGCCCGCCGCAGCCGAGTCCGCAAATCAGATCGAGGAACTGGTTGTCACCGCCCAGAAGCGGGAACAGAACCTCCAGGACGTGCCGATCGCCGTAAGCGCCTTCTCGGGAGCCGCTCTGGACCGGGTGCAGATCGAGGACGCCACAGATATCCAACTTTCGGTCCCGAACGCCGTCCTTACCGGCAATGACCGCTTCACGTTGCGCGGCGTTGGCAACAACGCCCTGGCCGGCGTCGACCCGGGCGTACCGACCTTCGTCAACGGTGCGGCTGTCGGTTATCCGCCGCAGAACGAGTTCTTCGACGTCTCCCGGATCGAGGTGCTTAGAGGGCCGCAGGGCACCCTCTACGGCCGCAACACCACCGGCGGCGCGATCAACATCATCACCCGAAAGCCCGGATCCGAGTTCGGCGGCGAGGTCAGCGTCCAGGCCGGCAACTACGAGAGCATCCGGGTCGGCGGTGCGGTCGACCTGCCCCTGGGCGAGGTCGCGGCTGTTCGACTGGCGGGCTACTCCCTCGACCGCAGCGGCTACACCCGCAATGAGGCGACAGGCAACGACGTGGATGGCCGCAGCCAGTGGGGCGTCCGGGGCTCCCTGGTCCTGAACCTCGGGGAGCGGACGGACGCGACCCTGGTGCTCAGCCAGTTCGAGGAGGACAGCTCGAGGGCCCGCGAGGGCAAACGCCTGTGCAAGGCCCACCCGGTCCTGGGTTGCGACCCGAGGGTTCTCGGCTTCGACTCCCCGGACGCGAACACGACCATCCTGCAGACCCTGTCGCGGTTCTTCACACCCTTCCCGGCGGGCGGCAACATCTATGCCGGCGCGCCCAACCCGACAGACCTGCGCCGGATCGCAGCCGATACGGACCCGACTTATCAGGCCGAACAGACCACCGCCTCACTCGAGTTCAATCACGACTTCGGCCAGCTCACCCTGTCGGCCGTCCTGGGCTATTCTGAGTTCTCCAGTGAGCAGAACACCGACTGGGACAACGCAGACCTGCCATTCCGATTCACGCAGCCGATCACCTACTCCAAGGATCGCACCACCCAGGTCACGACCAACCGGCTGCTGACTACCGACAGCTTTACGACGCGAGGTGACACCCGGACCGGCGAACTGCGCCTGGCCTCGCAGTTCGAGGGGCCCTTGAACTTCCTCGTCGGCTACTTCGGCGCACAGGGGACCAGCTCCGGCGGCTTCGAGACCTGGCATCCGTCCATCGAGCTCTTCCAGAAGGCCCAGGGCCGGCCCGCAGAGACCTGGCGGGTGTCGACCCTGACCCGAAACGGTAAGAACGAGACCTGGGCGCTGTTCGGCGAAGGCTATTTCGAGGTCGCGCCGACCCTCCGCCTGACAGTGGGCCTGCGCTACACCGAGGAGGAACGCTCCGGCGAGAGCCGCTCCATCGTGCTCTCCGGGCTGAACCCCTGGGCCTACTCGAAGTTCCAGGGCCAGAAGACCACCTACAAGGTCGCTGCAGACTGGTCGCCGGACTTGGACTTCACGGACAAGACCCTGATCTATGGCTCCGTGGCGACCGGCTACAAGGGCGGTGGGCAGAACACCAACGCCACGGCGCCGACCTTCGGCCCCGAGACCGTAACGGCCTACGAGGTGGGAACCAAGAACCTGCTCGCAGACGGCGCCCTGCAGGCCAACCTGACGGCCTTCTACTACGACTACACGGGCCTGCAGCTGGGCCAGCGCATTAATGGCGGCGTCGTCACCCGCAACGCCGACGCCGACATCTACGGGATCGAGGGTGAGTTCGTTTACTCCCTGGGCCAGAACTGGCTGTTTGACGCCAACCTCTCGCATCTCAACACCCGCATCGGGACCTTCCTGAGCGAGGACGCCGCCAACCCGGCCCAGAGCCTGACGGCCACCACGCCCACGGTGAGGGTCAATCTCGAAGGCAACGAACTGCCGCACTCGCCGGGCTTCAAGGCCAAGGCAGGGGCCCAGTACCAGGCCCCGGTCGGGACCGGCGACTGGACAGCGACCCTCCGGGTCGACGCCACCTGGCAGGATGCCTACTACGCCCGGGAGTACAATACGCCCACTGACCGCATCGACGCCTGGGGGGTCATCGACCTTCAGTTCCGCCTGGAGAACGATCCCATGGGCCTCAGCGCGCGGCTGTTCGTGAAGAACCTCACCGACGATGACAACATCACCAACATCATCATCGAGGACGCCCTGATCGGCCGCTATCGTAATGTGCGCCTGCTGGAACCCCGGACCTACGGCGTCATGGTGCAGAAGCGCTTCTAGACGGCTAACGGCCCGCAATCCCCAGAGCGTCCGCCTCCCGAGCGAGCCACTCGGCCCCCCCGGGTAGAGCGGGCGTGGCGGCCTGAGCCGCCAAATCCGCGCGCAGAGTATCGATCCGCCAAAGCCTCTGGCGCCAGCCCGCTGTGGGCTCGGGATTCCGCTGCAGAAGCAGGTCGGAGCCGGGTCCCGGCTCGAAGGTCGTCGCCGTGAAGAGGTCCCTCCCCTCCATGAAGGGGTTTACAGCCAGCTGGATCGACCAGGCGCCGTTACGCCGTTGCGCGTAGGCGACCTCGCAGTCGAAGGCGTCCTCCCAGAGACCTGGGTCTGCGGCGAGGATCTCGTGGACTCGCCCTTCAGGCAGGGGATTGCGCCGTCCGACGAGCATCAGGGCATGGTCACCGGCGATTACCATGCCGCCGGAACGGGGCCAGCTTACGCCATCCGGCCCGGTCTCTGAGACAAGTTGCAGGCCCACAGACAATCCTGAAGCGCCCGGCTGGAGGCGCCAGTCCTCCACATAGACCCCGCTGGGCGCCCATTCCACCAGACAGGTCCCAACCCGCTCCAGGCGGCCCGGCTCAGGCCACTTCTCATAGGGCTGAAAGGCGGCGAAGGCGTCCCAGTACATCAGGGCCCCATCCCACGAGGTGCTCGCCACGAAGCCCTCGCCCCGGGCCAGTTCGGCCCGCTCACCGGGGGAGCACGCCGCAAGGGATCCGCGGGCTCGCACGTCGGGACGGACAAAGGGCAGCCTCAGATCTGCGGTCAGGCCGTGGCTCTGGATCCAGATGACCCGCGTCGACCTGTCCTCGACCCCCGTGGCGAAGGTGATGCACCGGCGGTGGAAACAGCCCAGGGTCCAGGGCGGGACGGCCAGGGGCTTTGCGAAAGGGCGGGTACGGGCGATCTCTCCCAGGGTCATCATACAGCCGACTTCGAGCGGGCCTGTTGCCCGAAACTCTCGAGGGCCTGCGCGCCCTGCGGCAAGCTCGCCGCGCCATCGGCGATGCGACGCTTCAGGTAGGCGAAGGTCTGGGCGGTCTGAGCGAACAGGTGCTCGCCCGAGATAATGCGGGGATAGCGCGGCGGTCGGTCTCCGCTTACGAACCGCGCCAGGGGCTCTACGGTGGTCTCGTAGTCACAAGCGGCGAAGAACGGGAAGGAGTAGCGCTCGGCAGAGACCTTCCGAACCCTATGGCTTGTGGCGATAAACTCGCCATTGGACAGCGCCTCGATCATGTCGCCGATGTTGATGACGAAGCCGCCTGCGAGTGGCGGGGCGTCGATCCACTCCCCGGCGCCATTGAGGACCTCCAGGCCCGGGGCCGTGGAATAGAGGATGGTGAAGCACTCATAGTCGGTATGCGCGCCAATGCCCTCGGCATCGACGGCGTCCGGATCGAAGGGATAGTGGATGAGGCGCAGCTGGGCGGGCGGCGCGGAGAGCCTGTTCTCGAAAAAGTCCTCGGGTTGCCCCAGCGCCAGGGCGAAGCCCCTGAAGAGGACCCGCGCCAGGCCCTGCACCTGGGCGTAATAGGCGCCGACGTCAGCCTTGAACCCTTCCAAGTCCGGCCAGAGATTGGGGCCAAGCATTCCGCCCCTCGGAGGCCCGGCATAATCCAGCCCGACGTCGAAGGCCTCCTTGCGATCGATCTTTCCACTCGAGAACACCTCCTCGCCTTCGGGCACGTAACCGGAGTGATTTTCCGAAAGCCCGATGTAGACCTCCATCTTGCGCGCCATGGGAAGTGAAAAGAACCGCTCGGCCGCCCCCTCCAGTCGCTCTCGCGCCGCCATCGGGACGCCATGCCCTGTGACATAGAAGAAGCCCACATCCCGGGCGGCCGCCTCGATCTCCGAAGCCACGGCGCGTCGCTGCCCGGCGTCGGCAGAGAACAGGCCCTGGATGTCGATCACCGGGATAGCGCTGAAATCACGGCTCACGATGGAACTCCCTTTTCTGCGGCGTCAGTATTACGGACGACGCGCGGCGTAATAACTGTGATGTGCCCCTGAGCCTCGCCTGGCCAGGCGATCTGATCGATGCAGACGCGCCCGAGGCGCCGATCGCACAGTTTTCGGGCGCCCCACACTAATCTGCGGCGAGAGGCGGGTCGCCGACTGGAGTATTACGATCCCCCCAGTCCGTAATAACGACATGGCTGCTTCGGCGGCGGGAGATCACTCAACAGGGGGCTTGGATGGCGAGCGTGAACTGGAACCGGCGGGCGCTTCTTGCTGGTGCGGCGATGACGGTGCTGGCGGCCTGCACGCCCAAGGCGGGCGAGCAGAAGTCGGCCGCGGCGGGCGGCGGCAAGACCTACACGGTTGGCTGGACGATCTACGCCGGCTGGATGCCCTGGCCCTATGCTCAACAGACCGGGATCGTGAAAAAGTGGGCCGACAAGTATGGGATCACAATCAACCTCGTTCAGATCAACGACTACGTCGAGAGCCTGAACCAGTTCACGTCGGGCAAGCTCGACGCCGTGACATCGACCAACATGGACGCCCTGACCCTTCCTGCGGCGGGCGGGGTCGACACGACGGCCCTGATCGTCGGTGACTACTCGAACGGCAATGACGGCGTCCTGCTGAAGGGGAAGACGCGTCTCGCGGAGATCAAGGGCCTTCCAGTCAATCTGGTCCAGGGCTCCGTCTCCCAGTACTTCCTGGCGCGAGCCTTGGAGAGCGTCGGCCTCAAGCAGTCGGATGTGAAACTGGTCAACACCTCTGATGCCGACGCTGTGGCCGCCTGGCCGACCGGCGACGTCAAGGCGATGGCGACCTGGAACCCCATGCTGCGCGAGATCGACGCCATGCCGGGCGCCAACCTGGTGTTCGACTCCTCCCGGATCCCGGGAGAAATCCTCGACATGATGGTCGCCTCGACGGATCGCCTGAAGGAGAACCCCGATTTCGGCAAGGCGCTGGTGGGCATCTGGTACGAGGTGCTGGGACTGATGCAGGGAAGCTCGCCGGCGGCGGTCGCCGCCCGCACCGCCATGGCGTCCCTGTCCGGAACCGACCTTCCGGGCTACGACGCCCAGCTGGCGACCACCTACATGTACTACAAGCCGGCGGACGCAGTGGCCTACGTCAACAGCCCGGCGGCGGTGACCGCCAGCGACCGGGTTCGGAAGTTCAGCTTCGCAGAGGGATTATTCGGCCAGGGCGCGTCGTCTGTGGACGCTATCGGCATCACCTTCCCCAACGGGGTGGTCCAGGGGAACCCCGAGAACATCAAGCTGAGGTTCGATCCCAGCTACATGGCCATGGCGGCGGCGGGCGCCCTTTAGGGAACCCGCAGGGAGACCGCCATGCGCCGCCTGGTGAACATCCGGCCGGGGCCAGGAAGCCGGGTCTTCCTCGGCGCCGCCCCCCTTGCCCTGGCGGCCCTGGCCTATCTCGTCGCATCGGCGGCGCGGCACGCCGAGAACCCTTCGGACAAGCTGCTGCCCCCCCTGAGCGCCATGTGGGCCGCATGGCGGCGGATGGCGATGGAGGTGGATCCGGTCACTGGCGCGGTGCCTCTGGTCGCCGATACCCTGGCGAGCCTGGCCCGCCTCGGGCTCGGGCTCGGGATCTCCACAGGCGCGACGTTGGTGCTGGGCCTGGTCCTGGGTCTCCTGCCGATCGTGCGGGCGAGCCTCGGGCCGCTGGTGGCGGCGATCGCGGTGATTCCGCCGATTGCGATCCTGCCTGTCCTCTTCATCGCCCTGGGCCTAGGCGAAACCTCCAAGGTGGCGCTCATCGTCCTCGGCATCACCCCCTTCATGGTCCGCGACCTGGCGAGCCAGGTCAGCGCGATCCCTGAGGAGCAGAGGGTCAAGGCCCAGACCCTGGGGGCTTCCACCTGGCAGATCGCCCTGCGCCTCGCCCTGCCCCAGGCCATGCCGAAGCTCATCAAGGGCCTGCGTCTCTCTCTGGGCCCGGCCTGGGTGTTCCTGATCGCTGCAGAGGCGATCGCCTCGGATGTCGGTCTCGGCTACCGGATCTTCCTGGTCCGACGGTATCTCGCCATGGACGTCATCCTGCCCTACGTCGCCTGGATCTCCCTGCTCGCGGTGATGATGGACGTGACCCTGGCCTGGATCAGCCGGCGGTTTTTCCCCTGGGATCATGCAAAGGGCGCGGAATGAGCGATCCCATCCTTTCCCTCCGCGACGTGTGGGTCGAGTACGGCGACAAGATCGTCCTCGAGAAGGTCAGCCTCGACATCGCGCCCGGAAGCTTTGTCTCCATCGTCGGGCCCTCTGGCGCCGGGAAGAGCACCTTCCTGAGGCTGATCATCGGACAGGAAGCGCCCACCCGGGGCCATATCCTGCTGGACGGAGCGCCGCTGACCCCTGAGCCGGGACCTGAGCGGGGCGTGGTCTTCCAGCGCTACTCGGTCTTCCCGCATCTGACGGCCATCGACAATGTCGCCTTTGGGCTGGACTGCGCCGGGTCGATGTTCCTAGGCCGGCTCTACGGTCGGCGGCGAAAGGCGGCCCTGGAGGAGGCCGGGCATATGCTGGAGAAGGTTGGCCTGGCCCACAGCCGCGACGTCTATCCTGCGCAGTTGTCAGGCGGCATGCAGCAGAGGTTGGCCATCGCCCAGGCCCTGGTCCGCAAGCCCCGGATCCTGCTGCTCGACGAGCCCTTCGGCGCCCTGGACCCGGGCATCCGCCTCGACATGCACGGCCTGATTGACGAGCTCTGGCGGGAGCATGGCCTGACCATCCTCATGGTCACCCACGACATCAAGGAGGCCTTCAAGCTGGGCGACCGGGTCCTGGCCTTCGACAAGCGCAGGCATGACCCCCACGCCCCGCATCGCTTCGGATCCTCAGCGGTCTATGACTTCCCGCTTACCGGCAAGAACCGCCGCCCGCCGGCGGAGATCCTCGCCCTGGCCAGCCGCGAACCGGTGGTGGCCTGAGCCTCACAGGCTGGCGATGTAGGCGCGCCAGCCGCCCATGTGGGTGATGTCCCGGGCGCCGGCCATGGCGCGGGGCTCGGCCACGAAGCCCTTCACCTGCGAGCCGTCCTCCAGGGTCACGGTCCCGATGGCCAGGGGGGGAGGAACCTCGACGGTGAAGGACCCGAAGGCCTCGACGCCGAGTTCATAGACCTCGACCTCCAGAGAGCCGCCGGTCTCGTCATGGACAAGCGCCGGCTTGGGCGGGGTGGATCCCGCCATGGCGTAGAGCCGGTAGCTGGGCGCCGTGCGCGTGCGCGAGACCAGCCGGGCGTTCCGGGAGGTCAGCTGCCAATGCAGCGGCATGCCGTGCAGGTGAGCGCCGACGACGCAGAGCTTCACCCCCCTCTCCGTCTCTCCCAGGTCCAGGGGCGGACGGGCGGCCGCGGGCGCGGCGTCCTCAAGGGACCGGGCGAGGCCCAGCAGGGCGGCGTCCGTCCAGGCGGGTGCGATCAGGCTGACCCCGAAGCCGGCGCCATGGGACCGGAACCCCGCCGGGACGGCGACGGCCGCCAGGTCCAGCAGGTTCACGAAGTTGGTGTAGAGGCCAAGGTTGGCGTTGAGGGCGAAGGGCTCCGCAAGGACTTCGGCGATCCGGTAGATCGTCCCGGTGGTGGGCAGGACCAGGACGTCGGCGGCGTTCCAGACCGCCTCGGCGGCCCTAGCGCAGGCGGCCAGGGCGTACTGGCCCTCGTAGGCCTCGACGGCGGAAAGGCCGGCGCCCGCCTGGACGATGGCGCGGACTACGGGATGCACGGCGGTGGGGTTCAGGGCCAGCAGGCCCTTCATCGCCGCCGTGCGCTCGGCGACGAAGGGGCCGGAGTAGAGAAGCCGGGCGGCGTCCAACAGGGGCGCGATATCGACTTCGACGCGGTCGCCATCCAGGCGGTCCACGGCGGCCCTGTAGAGGGCGGCGGACTCCGCATCCCCCAGGAAGTTGAGCTGGTCCGCCCGGGGGACTCCGTATCGGGGCCGGGACGGCAGGGGCGCGTCCCGGGTCGGACGGGAGAAGTCATCCCCGGGATCAAAGGCCGCGAGGACGCCGTCGATCCGCAGGGCCAGGGCGGCGTCGAGGGTGAAGACGCTGATGCAGTCCAGGGACCGACAGGCGGGGACCAGGCCCTTCGTGCTCCAGCGACCCTTCGAGGGCTTGAAGCCGACCAGTCCGTTGAAGGCCGCCGGCACGCGGCCGGAGCCGGCCGTGTCAGTGCCGAGGGCAAAGTCGACCAACCCCGCCGCCACGGCCACGGCCGAGCCCGAGCTGGAACCCCCGGAGATATAGTCGCGGTTGAAGACGCAGGCCGGCGCGCCGTGCGGGCTGCGCGTTCCCACAAGGCCCGTGGCGAACTGGTCCAGGTTGGTCTTGCCGACCGCAACGGCCCCCGCGGCCAGGAGACGCTCGACGACGGTCGCCGACGTCTCGGGCGCATAGGCGAAGGCGGGACAGGCCGCCGTGGTGGGCAGGCCCGCCAGGTCGATATTGTCCTTCACCGCGAAGGTCAGGCCGGCGAGGGGCAGGCTCTCGCCGGCCTCGAGGCGGCGGTCGACGTCGGCGGCGGCGACCAGCACCTCGTCTTCGGCGAACCGGGCGATCCAGGCCTGGGGCTGGACCGCATCGTAGGCCGTAATGCGATCGAGGGCTGCGCGGGCGGCGGCGAGGGCTGTCATGCGGGCTCCAGGGCGATGATCGGCGACCCGGCGGCGACCGCATCCTTCTCACGGGCGTAGACCGCCCTCACCACCCCTGCAGCCGGACTGGGGACGTCGCACTCGGTCTTCATGGCCTCGATGACGGCGATCACGTCTCCGGCCTCGACGCGGTCGCCGGGCTGGACCCGGACCTTCCAGACACTGCCGCCCAGCGGAGCCTCGACGAGGTCGCAGCCCTCCGGCGCAGAGATGGCGTCTGAGGGGCCCGAACTGGAGGTCTCCACAGACAGCGCCTCGACCCGGGCGAACTCGCCCCTGGCCTCCCAGTCCGCGCGCTCGGCGTCAAAGGCCTGTTGTCGGCGACTTTCGAAGGCGGCGATCGACCCGGCGTTCTCCGCCCGCAGCCGGCGGTAGTCGGAGAGACGGAAGACCCCCTCCTCGATGCGCACGGGATAGCGGCCGAGGGGGAAGTCCCGACGGGCCTCGGTCAGCGCCTCGTGGCTGACAGGGAAGAACTTCACGCGGTCGAAGAAGCGCAGGAGCCAGGGCTTGCCCTCGGTGAAGGCGTCCGTCTGGCGCCAGGTGTTCCAGACCTGGATCGTGCGGCCGAAGAGCTGGTACCCCCCAGGTCCCTCCATGCCATAGATGCACATGTAGGCGCCGCCGATACCCACCACGTTGGGCGGGGTCCAGGTGCGGGCGGGATTGTACTTGGTCGTCACCAGCCGGTGGCGGGGATCTACGGGGGTGGCCACCGGTGCGCCCAGGTAGACGTCGCCCAGGCCCATCACCAGGTACTCGGCGTCAAAGACGATGCGCTGCACATCATCAACGGACGCCAGACCGTTGATCCTGCGAATGAATTCGATGTTGTCCGGACACCAGGGCGCATCGTCCCGGACCGCCTGCATGTACTTGTCGATGGTCTGGTAGATCGCCGGGTCCTTCCAGGACAGCGGCAGGTGGACCACCCGGGATGGGGTCTCGAAGTCATCCAGGCCGCCCAGCCGGTCCTCGGCCGCCTGCAGGAGGTCAAACAGCTGCGCCTGGTTCAGCGCCCGGTTGTCGCAGCGAATCTGCAGCGACCGGATGCCGGGGGTCAGGTCGATGACGCCGGGCAGGTCCATCCGCTGGAGTTCGAGGTAGAGGGCGTGGACCCGGAGCCTCAGTTCCAGATCCAAGACGATGGGGCCGTACTCGACCAGAAGGTTCCGGTCGCCCTGGCGCCGATAGGTCACCTCAGGACGGAGGCCCTGGGCGGGAAGGCGCGCCAGGACGCCCTGGTCATCGACCGCGGGCGGATTGCGACGCGGTTCCGGCGCGGTCAGGCCCAGCAAGGTCTCCTGCTCCGCCTCGGCCCGGGCCGCCTCGGCGTCCGAGACCACCTGGAAGTGCAGGGCGTCCCCGGGCGCCAGTTGCCCGACCTTCCAGAGGTCTGCGGCGATGACCACGAAGGGACAGACAAAGCCGCCCAGGGAGGGACCATCCGGCCCCAGGATGATCGGCATGTCGCCGGTGAAGTCGACCGCGCCGACGGCGTAGGCGTTGTCGTGGATGTTCGACGGATGCAGGCCCGCTTCCCCGCCGTCCCGGCGCGCCCATTCCGGCCGCGGGCCCATCAGGCGGACGCCCGTGCGGTTGGAATTGTAGTGGACCTTCCACTCCACGCCGCCGATCATGGCGATGTCGGCGGGGGTGAAGAAGTCGGGGGCGCCGTGGGGGCCGGGCAGCACCCGGACTGTCCAGGACCGGGTGATCACAGGCGCCGAGGCCGCGTGGAGGGGGCGTTCCGTCGGCGATCCCGGGGATAGTCGCAGGACGTCGCCGGCCGCCAGGGTCCGACCCGCATGCCCCCCGAACCCCCCCAGGGTGAAGGTGCTGCGGCTGCCCAGGTACTCCGGGACATCGAACCCGCCGCGCACGGCGAGATAGGCCCGCAGGCCGGCGCCCGTCAGCCGTCCCAGCCTCAGGGTCTGCCCGGCGGCCACCTCGAAGGGCGACAGCCCCTTCACCGGCGCACCGTCGAGGGTGGCGGCCAGTTCGGCCCCCGCCAGGCAGACCGTCGCCGGGGTGTTGAACAGAAGGGTCGGGCCAAGGGCCGTGATCTCAAGCCCTGCGGCGGATTCCGGATTGCCCAGCAGGCGATTGGCCAGGCGCAAGGACAGGGCGTCCATGGGCCCCGAAGGCGGCACGCCCACGTCCCAGTATCCGAGCCGTCCGGGGTAGTCCTGCGCCGTCGTGGCCGCGCCGCCGGACAGGACGTGGACGCTGCGGGCCTCATGCCGGATCGTGGCGAGGACCCGGGTGGAAACCTCCCCGCTGACAAAGGGCGCCGACCTCGCCACCGTGCGCAGCCAGTCGAGGTTGGTCTCGATCCCCGCAAGTCGGGTCCCGTCGAGCGCCTCCTGCATGGCGGCCACCGCCGCTTCACGGGTGTCTGCCCGGACGATCAGCTTGGCGATCATCGGGTCATAGTGGGAGGTGATCTCCGCCCCCGGGGCGACCCAGGTTTCGACCCGGGCGCCAGGGGGGAATGTCGCCTCCGTCAGCACGCCGCTGCTCGGCCGGTAGTCCCGGTCCGGGTCCTCGGCATAGAGCCGCACCTGGATGGAGGCGCCTGCCGGCGCAGGCGCCCCGTCGGCCATGAAGGCGTAATCCCCGGCGGCGCCGCGGATCATCCACTCCACCAGGTCAACGCCGGTGACCTCCTCGGTGACCCCATGCTCCACCTGCAGGCGGGTGTTGACCTCAAGGAAATAGAAGTCGTCCCGCGCCGGATCGTAGAGGAACTCCACCGTGCCGGCGGAACGGTAGTCGACCGCCCGGGTCAGCCGGATGGCGGCGTCTATGAGGGCCTGGCGGGTCGCTGGCGGCAGGTGCGGGGCCGGCGTTTCCTCGACCACCTTCTGGTTGCGCCGTTGCAGGGAGCAGTCGCGCTCGCCCAGGGCGATGACCGACCCCTGCCCGTCCCCGAACACCTGGACCTCAATGTGCCGGGCCTCGGCGACATAGCGCTCCAGGAAGACCCCCGCGTCGGCGAAGGCCCCTGAGGCCATCCGCACCACCGAGGCGAAGGCGTCGGCGACCTGGGCCTCGGTCTCACAGACCTTCATGCCGATGCCCCCGCCCCCGGCGGTGGCCTTCAGGATCACCGGAAAGCCAATCTCCCGGGCGGCGGCGAGGGCCGCCGCCGCGTCGGTCAAGAGGTCGGTCCCGGGGGCCAGCGGCGCGCCATGGGCCCGGGCGAGCTCCCGGGCCGTGTGCTTGAGGCCAAAGGCGCGGATATTGTCCGGCGTCGGACCGATGAAGGTGATCCCGGCCGCCTCGCAGGCCTCCGCAAAGGCGGTGTTCTCGGACAGGAAGCCGTAGCCGGGGTGGATCGCCTTCGCCCCTGTCGCCCGGGCGGCGGCCATCACAGCCTCGATGTTCAGATAACTTTCGCCAGCCGGTGCAGGGCCGATGCGCACCGCTTCGTCCGCCTCCCGGACGTGAGCCGAGCCGGCATCAGCATCGGAAAAGACCGCCACGGAGGCCACACCCATCCGGCGCAGGGTGCGGATGATCCGGCAGGCGATGGCGCCGCGATTGGCGATCAGGACCTTGTCGAACATGGGCTCACACCGCGCCGGAGGCGGTGACGATCATGCGGACCGGCGTCGGGTTGAAGCCATTGCAAGGGTTGTTCACCTGCGGGCAGTTCGAGACCACGACCACCAGGTCCATCTCCGCACGCAGGTCCACATAGAGCCCCGGCGCCGAAATGCCATCGACGATGCCGAGGGCGCCGTCCGCCTCCACCGGCACGTTCATGAACCAGTTGATGTTCGACACCATGTCCCGCTTGTTCCGCAGGTACCGGGCGTTGCCCTGGAGGAAGTTCTCGACGCAGGCGTGCTGGGACTTGGTGTGGTGGCCGTAGCGCAGGGTGTTGCTCTCGCAAGAGCAGGCCCCGCCGATGGTGTCGTGGTAGGCGACGTTGGTGTCCGTCACCGTCATCATCGCGCGACCCTCGTTAGACAGGAGGACAGCGCCGGTGCGCAGGAAGAGGTTGCCCTGGGCGGCGACAGTGTCCTGGGCCGAGTAGCGCTCAGCGTCATCGGCGGCGGCGTACATCAGGAAGTCCACCGCCTGGTTGCCCTCCAGGTCGACGATGCGCAGGGTCTCTCCCCTTGCCAGCAAATGGGTCCAGGGCGCCCGGGCGGGCACCACCTCGTCATGGACCACGGTTCCGGGAGGCGCGTCGGAGGGGCTCATCGGGCGTAGTAGTCCTCGACGTTGAGGAAGGCGCGCAGGCCCTCCGGCGTGGCGTTGCGGATCGGATCGTCCGGAGCGGCGGGCGCCCCCCGCCAGGCGGTGGCGCGGACCGGGGTGACGGTGTAGCCAGGGCGCGGATCCAGCACGTGCGGGCAGTTGGCCAGCACCACCAGCACGTCCATCTCAGCCCGCAGGGTCAGACTGCGCCCTGCAGGGAAGGGTCCCCCCTCGAAGACCAGGCCGCCATCGGCCTCCACCCGGACCCCCTTGAACAGGTTGATGCAGGGGTGGACGTCCTTGCGCGTGAGACCGTGCTTGCCGGCGGCGATCAGGAATCTGTCCCGGGCGTTGGGATGCGCCCCGTGGTTCGCGCCATCTCCATACCTCCGGGCGTTGGACGCCTCATTGGAGGCGCCGCAGAAGCAATCGTGCGTCCCGGCCTCGTCCTCCAGGATCGAGAACAGGACCCGGCCCATGTCGGACAGGAGCAGGCGTCCGGCGCCCAGGTAGGCGTTCCACTGCACCTTGGTGGTGTCGGCCACATTGAGGCGCTCGGCCGGCGCCTCGGCGTTGAAGACCAGCAGGGAGACGCAGGCGTCGCCCTCCAGGTCGGTGAGCTTCAGGTGGGCGCCGCGGTTCAGCCGCTTGGTTGCGTAGCCGCCTGCGGCGACGGTTTCCTCCCAGATGAAACCGTCCGGGGCCGGCAGGGTCGGCATGGCCAGCACCCGGGTCCCGGCCATGGCGCGGGCGTGGGCCTGGGCGCCGTAGGGATCGGCCGTGCTCACGACGCCGCCCTCCCCTCGGCCGCTCCGGGTTCGCCAGCCTCGTGCAAGGGCGGCAGGAGGGCGGTGGTGGTGACCAGCTTGACCTGCTGGACGCCGCGGATCCGGCGGAGCTCGTCGCAGAGTTGCTGCAGGCGCTGCGAGGGCCCCTGCACCAGGAGCACCTCCAGGGACTGATCCTGCTCCAGGAAGACATGCTGTGAGGAGATGACCTCCTTCAGGTAGGCGGCCTGGGTCTGGGCCAGGGCCTGGCGCACCCGGCCCGACTCCGCCCGGTAGATCAGGGTGACAGTGCCGGCGACGATGGCGCCGACAATCTCCTCCCGGTGCCCGGCCAGCTCGTGCCGGATGAGCTCAGCGATCATCTGGGAGCGGCTGGGCAGACCGCGCTCAGTCACCATCTCGTCGAGCTGGGCGAGAAGTTCGGCGGGCAAGCTGACGCTGAGCCGCGCCAGGTGGGAGATCGGTTCATCCATGACCGACTGCCTAGGCCCGTTATTACGAATTGAGAAGTCCGTAATAATTTCCAGGTCAGCTGGCGACATCCTCGCTCAGGATTTGGGCACGGCGCCCAGCAGGCGATCATCCTTCCTGCGGAGGTCGGGGCCGCGGGCAGGCGCTCCGGCGCCTGGGGGCGTTCGGCAGGGCCGCGGACCCGCTCCGGATCGACCCTTCCGCAGGCGAAAGCCTGTTCCTTTCAGACGGAATGTCTGGAGGGGCGAAACAGGCTCTAAGCCCTTTCGCTGCGATCACGCTTCGATCCGATCACTTACCGTTAGCCGCCCATATCATCTCGCAAGGCCAGCCAGCGCGTCTGCAGTTCGTCGTCGGAGATCGCCTCCATTTGGCTAGACAAGGTCCAAGTGTAGCCGAACGGGTCCTCTAGGGTGCCGCTTCGATCTTCGAAGAACTGGTCGTCCGGCTTCTGCTTCGCCGTCGCGCCCAGTGATATTGCGTGTCCGTACGCGGCGTCGGCGTCATCCACATATAGATGAATGGAGACCGGCGAAGTTCAGCGGAACGCGACCTGGCCCGTCCGCGCTGGCGCACGAGAACGATCGACGCTATGGGCATCCCAACGCAACTCAGTTGGAACTGGTTGGCGATGTCGAACGTCCCGCCAAAGACTGCCAGAGCCCAGACTGTAGTGACCGACAGCGCCTTCAAAGCGGTTGTTGCTGCGCACTTGCCGGGTGCGAAGTTCATCCGCGCTTTTCGGCTTTCCGGGGGGGTGTCTGCGGATGTCTATCGCCTCGAACTGGAGGCGGGGGATGGAGCGCATCGAAGCGTTGTCCTGCGTGTACATGGCCCCAATCACAATGGTCACCCAGCGGCGTTAGAGTTCGGAATCCTGAGCGCCGTTAGCGGCCTCGGAATCTGTGCCCCGCAGGCTTTGGCTTTGGACGAGAGCCTTCGGCATATCCCACACCCGTTTCTTATCCTCGATCACATAGATGGTGAGACCGCTTTCCCAACGGGCGCCGCAGTCAATCAAATGACAAGGATGGCGGAGACGTTGGCTGAGATTCATTCGCTGCCGATCGCTGGCCTGCCTACGCTTCCAATGCGAGGCGATCCGCTTCCGGAGATCTTTGACTACCTGCCTCAGGACGCGGAGTTCGAAGCCCTGCGCCAAGGGCTCTCCAAAATGGAGAACACGGCCTATGAGGGCTCAGGCGCACTGCTGCACGGCGATTTCTGGCCTGGCAATCTCCTTTGGAAGGGGCCGCATATTGTTGGAATCCTGGACTGGGAAGACGCTGCTTGTGGCGATCCCCTGTCCGACGTGGCATGCACAGCGCTGGAACTGACATACGTTGCCGGGACCGAAGGTGCCGAACAGTTTGTTCGTGCCTACGGACGGTTGAGACCTATCGAACCTCGCCGCTTTGCCCTTTGGCAGATCTATGTCGCAGCTGCAGGACATCTCTCGATGGGTGGCTGGGGTCTGGAGGCGAGCCGCGAAGCTCATATGCGCGCCACCGCGCTATCCGTCATCCGCCACGCCAGCGCTCTGGTGATTTGATCACCGGCAGCTTCTCGAATGACCAGAAAGCCGCAACGGCCCTGAGGCCAGGCCTGACAGGCGGGGGGATGGAGCGAGGCCCTCTGGAAACGGGCGTCTGGAGCCAGTCTTGATGCGACACCCAGCGCCCGCTCACCGGAGCCGGTCTCAGGCCTTGATCTGCCCGTCCAGGAACTTGCGGACCCCGGGGCCGAAGGGCGGACGCAGCATCTTCAGCGGACCGATGTCCTTCTTGATCTGACTGAAGATGGCCTTGCGGTGGCTGAACTCCCGGAAGCCGTCGAGCCCGTGATAGCTGCCCATGCCGGAGGGACCAACGCCGCCAAAGGGCAGGTCCTCCTGGGCGACGTGCATGACGACGTCGTTCACGGTCACGCCCCCCGCCGTCGTACGGCCGAGCACCTCTTCCCGCTCCGCCGCATCGTCCCCGAAATAGTAGAGGCCCAGGGGCCGGTCGCGGCCGTTCACATAGTCCAGGGCCTCGTCCAGGGTCTGGTAGCTCTTCACCGGCAGGACGGGGCCGAAGATCTCCTCCTGCATCACCTTCATGTCGTCGGTGGGCTCCAGGATCAGGGTCGGAGCGATCTTGCGGTGCGGCTGCTGCGACAGGTCCTCGCCCTCGGGCTTCAGCTCGATCACCCGGGCGCCCTTGGCCCGGGCGTCCTCGATATAGCCGGTGATCCGGTCATAGTGCCGCTGGGCGATGATGGAGGTGTAGTCGGGGTTGTCCTTGATCGTCGGGAACATGGTGGAGACGGAGGCCCGGGCGGCGGCGACAAAGCCCTCCACCTGATCCTTCGGCGCCAGCACATAGTCGGGCGCCAGGCAGATCTGGCCGGCGTTGAGCGTCTTGCCGTTCATCACCCGGGCGGCGGCGACGGACAGGTCGGCCGACTTGCCGAGGATGACCGGGCTCTTGCCGCCCAGCTCCAGCGTCACCGGCACCAGGTTCTCTGCCGCGGCCCGCATGACATGGCGGGCCACCGAGGTCGCCCCGGTGAAGATCAGGTGGTCGAAGGCCAGGCGCGAGAAGGCCTCACCCACCTCCGGGCCCCCGGTCACCACGGCGATCTCCTCCTCGGAAAAGGCGCCCGCGAACATGGTCCGCATCAGTTCCGAGGTGGCCGGCGTGTACTCGGAGGGCTTGATCATGGCCCGGTTGCCGGCGGCGAGGATGCCCGCCAGGGGCGCGAAGGTCAGGTTGACCGGGAAGTTCCAGGGGCTGATCACCCCCACCACGCCCTTGGGCTGGAAGCGCACCTCGGCCTTGGCGCCGAACAGCCCCAGTATGGCCGGGGTCGGCTTGCGCTTTTCAGGGCGCATCCACTTGGCGAGGTTATCGCGGGCGTGCTGCAGCGGGCCGATGGAGCCGGCGATGTCGGTAAAGGCCGTCGCCTCCCGGGACCGGGAGCCGAAATCCGTGTTCAGCGCCTCCTCGATCTCCCGGCGGTTCTCCCGCAGGAGCCGGATGCAGCGGTCGATGCGCTCGATCCGCAGAGCCGCGCTGGCCTCGCCATCGCGCAGGTGGGCCGCCTTCTGGCGCTCGAGAATGGCCTGCATGTCCATGGGGAGTCCTCCGGTCTTCATTCGCTGTATGGGCGCGTCGCGCGCGATTTCTACAAGATAGGGCGAAGACGGCGAATGGCCATGCGTGAATGAATAGGCAGGGCGCGAATCCCGCCGCGGTGGCGGACGCTTGACCCAGCCCCGGGAACCGTGAGCGGCTGTCGACGCCCGCCAAGGGACCCGCCGATGGAACGCAAGATCCTGCGCGACGCCAGCTCCAGGAGCGTCGTCTTAATCGACCCGCCGGACGGCGGCGGCTGTCGCCGCGCCCTGGACCGCAACCTCAAGACGCTCAGCTACTACGACCCCAAGGCAGACGTGACATACGACGCCAGCTATCACCTAACCCGCCGTGGCGACCTCCTAGCCGCCCTGGAGTTCGGGGACTGAGCCGACGTCGTGGCGGGCGCGCAGCACAAGGGAGGGGCAGGCTCGATGAAAGCGGGCCTTGTACGCCCACCGACCGTGACTCGGCTTGGACATCAAACATCGCTTCTGCTCGGGCCCCGACGGCCTTCGCTCGGGGTTAGTGCAATTGCAAGGAGGACCTGAAGGACCAACACCGTGACGAAAGTCCCTTTCCGAAGGGGCTACAACAGGCTCAGCACGCTCAAAGCCCGCCGCCTAACGGAGCTAAGCCGCCCATCGGACAACTCGCTGTGAAGCTCTACCCGGGAACCCGCTCCCCGCTCGGGTCCATCACGACCAAGCTGGCGCTCGTCACGGTTAATGCTCGATGGGAGGAGTACGTCTTGCTTCAAGAGCTTTGCCCCGTGGCCGAACACAACCACAGCCGGCGCATTTGCGCCCTGCTGGATCGACACACGCCAGCATGGTGGAGGGCGAAGTACGAGCCGGATGGGCTGTACAAGATGCATCTTGGGTCACTTGAAGCTTGTGGGAACAAGTAATTTCGGCTCAGTCGTATCGGCTTAACGACCACGCCAAAGCGCCGGAGGATTACATGCGGAAGACCTTCGACTGGTACCTTGGCGCAGGCGAGGACGAGATCAACGCGATCTGGGATGGCGGCCTTCTCACGCTAGACGCCAATGTCCTCCTCGACCTCTACCGCTACAACGCGAAAACCCGCGAAGACATCGTCAAGGCCGTCAGCTTTTTTGGAGAGCGAGTTTGGCTCCCCGCCCAAGCTGCCAGAGAGTTCATTCGCAACCGTAATAGGGTGATCGTTTCCGCTGATAAGACATTTAGCGATGCGAACGCCGCAATCGATGACCTTCGGAAGTCATACACCACAGCCCGAGAAAAGCTCCGTGGCTACCGGCTCATGCCACGTGAGGGCCTTGAGGAGATGTCTGAGAAGATCGAAGCCGCGATCGATTACGCATCAGAGAAAATCATGGCAGCTCAGACTGCCCACCCGGAATATCTAAAGTCCGATCCACTGCTCGACTGGATTCTGACAACCTTTGATGGTCGGTTAGGTGCTGAGCCTAGTCAGGAAGAGTGGGTCGATATCCGTAAGTCCGGCGAGAGTCGTATGCTGGCTCACGTCCCGCCTGGCTATGAAGACAGAGCGAAGGACGGAGATCAGAAGTACGGTGATTATTTGATGTGGAGACAAATTCTCGAGCACGCACGTACCGTAAAAATGCCGATCATCTTAGTCACCTCCGAAAGAAAGGAAGACTGGTGGGAGGTACAAAGCGGAAAAACAATAGGTCCCCGGCCGGAATTACTAGAAGAAGCAGCGAAGGTATCAGGGCAACGAATCCTGATATATCAAACTGATCGTTTCCTCGTCCATGCGCTGGCAAAGATTGGCGATCAGCTAGACGAATCAAGTGTCGACGACATCCGAGAGGTTGATGCCGAGCGATCCTCGTACCGCTATGCCAAATCGGCGGCGGTTCGTGTAACGAGCAGCGATACGAACACGGGAAGCGGTCCTCTCGAGACTTTGGGCACTGCTCGAGTCGAAATCTTGCGGCCGGTAAGGAGTTTCACCGCCACTGTCAGCCTCGATCCTCCTAGCGGTTGGGAGGAAGCAGAAGCTTCGGCTGGCCTCTTAGCAAAGCCTGCCGACGCGCCAGACGCTAGAGTTGTAGCACGCGTTAGCTCTTCGGGTAAAATTGCCCTCCACGTTCATGCTCTCGGAAGTGGGCAGTTCCCACCGGGGATCTATGAGATCGTCTACTCAGCGTCAATTTTGAACGCCGTCATTCGAGGCTTCGATGAACTTCCCCCGCTAGAGGACGAACGTCAAACCCCCAATGCGCCTGAAGGAAGCGAAGGTTAGGTCGCAATCTAGGGCGTCTGACGGCCCGCACCCAAAATTCGGTTCACTCCCAGCACTTCAGATTTTGCGAATGGCGCACCCGACACGATTCGAACGTGTGACCTTTGCCTTCGGAGGGCAACGCTCTATCCAGCTGAGCTACGGGTGCGTCTTCAGCGGAGGGGCCTTCTAGCCGAAAGGCGGGCGGATGGCGAGGGGCTGAATGCGCGCGCCTTACGCCCCCGCTCCCACCAGGGTCTTGCCCAGGCCCTGGCCGGACAGGGCGAACTCCAGGGCCTCGCCATAGGCCGCGAGGGCGAAGCGGCGGCCTTCGGGGGGTGAGAGACTGCCCTCCCCGACCCAGGCCAGCAGGCGGGCCAGGGCCTCGGCGGCGCGGGCCCCCTCGAACAGCAGGAACTGGCGCACGTCCACCCCGGTCAGGGCGGCGCCCTTCATCAGGGGCAGGTTGGCGGGCAGGGCCGGGATGGGGCCGCCGGCGAAGCCCACCACCAGGTGCCGCCCGCCCCAGGCGAGGGAGCGGAAGGCCGGCTCGAACAGGGGCCCGCACACGGGATCGAAGATCACGTCCGGGCCCTTGCCGTCGCACAGGGCCTTCAGCCGGTCGCGCCAGCCCTCGGCCCCGGTATCGAGAACCGCGTCCGCCCCGCAGGCCCGGGCGAAGTCGCGCTTTTCCGGGGTGGAGGCGCAGGCGATCACCCGGGCCCCGAGGATCCTTCCCACCTGTACGGCGGCCGTGCCCACGCCCCCGGCGGCGCCGAGGACCAGCAGGGTCTCGCCGGGGCGAAGGCCGGCCCGGTGCTCCAGGCCGTGCAGGGCGGTGAGGTGGTTGATGCGAAAGCCGGCCGCCTGGCCGGAGGTCATGTTGTCGGGCAGGGGCGTGCAGGCGCCCGCCGCCGCCAGGGCGAAGTCCGCAAAGCCCCCCGCCACCGTCGCCATCACCCGGTCGCCGGGGCGAAGGCCCTCCACCCCCTCGCCGAGGGCGTCCACCACCCCGGCGACCTCCTGGCCCGGGGTGTGCGGCAGGGGCGGCTTGACCTGGTAGCGGCCCAGGGCGACCAGGGCGTCGACATATCCGAGGCCGCAGTCGGTGACGCGCAGGCGCACCTGTCCGGGGCCGTGCTCGGGCAGCGGCGCCTCGACCAGGCTGTAGCCGGCCAGGTTCTCCAGGCTTTCGCCGACGACCTTCTTCATGGCGCCCTCCTTCAGGCCAGGCCCAGCATGCGCGGCAGGTCGGGCTGGCCCGTATGGGCGGTGACCCCGCCGTCCACCGCCAGGATGGACCCGGTCATGTAGCTGGCGTCCTCTGAGGCCAGGAAGGCGACCACGGCGGCGATCTCCTCGGGGCGGGCGAAGCGGCCCATGGGCACCCGGGCGTCCCAGGCCTCGCGCACCCCCTGCAGGTCGTTGATGCCGGCGATGATGGGGGTGTCCACCGGGCCGGGGCAGACGGCGTTGACGCGGATGTTCTCCCGGGCGTGGTCGATGGCCACCGAGCGGGTCAGGTTGATCACCCCGGCCTTGGCGGCGTTGTAGGCGGCGAAGGAAAAGTCCCCCGCCAGGCCCGAGATGGAGGCGGTGTTGATGATCGACCCGCCGCCCCGGGCGCGCAGGGCCGGTATGGCCGCCTTGCAGCCATAGAAGACCGAGGACAGGTCCACGTCGATCACCCGGCGCCAGTCCTCGACCGCCAGGTCCACGGCGTTGGCGAAGCTGCCGATGCCGGCGTTGTTGAACAGGATGTCGAGACCCCCGAAGGCCTGGACCGCCTCGGCCACCAGGGCCTCCACCTCCGGCCAGGAGGCGACGTCCACCTTCCGGAACCGGGCCCGGCCCTCGCCCAGGCCCGCGGCCAGGGCCTCGCCCGCCTCGACGTTGAGATCGGCCAACAGGACCGAGGCCCCTTCGGCGTGAAACCGGCGGGCGGCGGCGGCGCCAATCCCTGAGGCCCCGCCCGTAATCACCGCGACCTTGCCGTGAAACCGTCCCATGGGCGCCTCCCGCTTGGGTCTCTTTGCTCCACCCTGCCCCAAGGCTGCGGCGGATGCACCCCTGACCCTGCGTCAGGGCCGGCGCTTCATCCGACTGTCGCCAAACCTTCCGAGCATCCGTCACATGACGGGGCCGGACGGCTGGAGAAGACATCAGACCAGGGGCCATCATGGGGTCCGCTCGATCCTATCGTCCCTTGTCACAGGACGCCCTGCCGCCGCCGGACGCCGTCCGGGACTGGATCCGCGAGGGGCTCAGCCCTGCGGGCGGGGAATGCCACCGGTCCTTCATTCTCTCAGAGATTGCAAGCCGAACCGGCCTTCCGGCGGGTCCTGACCTCGAGGACTGGAGGGTGGGGGCCTTTGAGGCCGAGGCCCTGGCCGGGGCCTGGCGCGAGCTGGACGCCCGGCCTGACCCCGCCTGAGGCCGGCTCAGAACTCCAGGCAGATCTTGCCGAAGTGCTTCTGCGAGACCTGGTGGGCGAAGGCTGCGGCGATGGCCTCGAGGGGGAAGGTGGAATCGATCACCGGGCGGATGGAGGAGACCTCCAGGGCGCGGATCATCTCTTCCTGCTCCTGGCGGGAGCCGACGGTGACGCCCTTCACGGCGACGTTCTTGGACATGATCAGGGCCGTCGGCACCTCGCCGGCGAAGCCCGCCAGCACGCCGATCAGCGAGACATGGCCGCCGATGCGGGTGCCCGTGACGGATTGGGCCAGGGTGCCCGCCCCGCCGATCTCCACCACCACGTCCACACCCCGGCCGCCGGTCAGGGCGGCGGCGGCGGCGCCCCATTCCGGGGTCTGGCGATAGTTGATCAGGTGGTCGGCGCCGAGGGCCTTCAGCCGCTCCAGCTTCTCGTCGGACGAGGAGGTTGAGATGACGGTGGCGCCGGCCGCCTTGGCCAGCTGCAGGGCGAAGATGGACACGCCTCCGGTGCCCTGGGTCAGGACCACGTCGCCGGGCTTGATCCGCGCCTCGACCATCAGGGCCCGCCAGGCGGTCAGGGCCGCGCAGGGCAGGGTGGCCGCCTCGGCGAAGGACCAGCCGGCGGGCATGCGGGTGAAGGCCCGGGCCGGCATGGCCACGAACTCCGCCGCAAAACCGTCGGCATGGTCGCCGGGCACGCCGATCAGGCGCTCCAGCATCGGGCCGCCCGTCTGCCAGTTGGGGAAGAAGGTCGACAACACCTTGTCGCCGGCGGCGAAGCCCGACACCCCCTCGCCGACGGCGACCACCTCGCCGGCGCCGTCCGACATGGGAATCCGGCCGTCGGCGGTTGGCAGCATGCCGGCGACCACGGCGAAGTCGTGGAAGTTCAGCGAGCTGGCGCGTACCCGCACCAGCAGTTCGCCGGGGCCGGCGACGGGCTGGGCCCGCTCCTCGATGACCAGCTTGTCCAGCCCGCCCGGGGCCTTGATGGCGGCGACTTTCATGGGGCCTCTCCCTGCCTGGCCCCCGCGGGGCCGATCTGTTCCGGGGGCGCACAATGGACACTCCGGCGCGCACCGCAAGATCACGTCGCGTCAGGTCTTGCCCCGGTGCGGCGGCGGGCGTATCGGGAGAAGGTCAAAGGGGAGTAGCCCTCCGCCATCCCCGGCGGGCCCCTGCGTCAACACACTTGGCCGGCACGGCCATGGCGCAGGCAGAGCGGTCCGTCCCTTCGGGACGGCGGTTCGGGCGAGACCGATGGCGCTGCGGCCCCGTTCTGTCGGGCGGGGGCTGTGGCGACCATTGGATGTCTCGCCGCCCGACCCGGAACCGACCCTTGGAATCGCTCCTCACCTCCACCGCCGTCGTCACCCTCGCCGAGATCGGCGACAAGACCCAGCTCCTGGCCATTGTCCTGGCCGCGCGCTTCGTCCAGCCCTTCCCCATTGTCGGCGGCATCCTCGTCGCCACCCTGGCCAATCACTTCCTGGCGGCCCTGGTCGGCGCCCAGGCGGCGGCCTTCCTGCAGGGGGACCTCTTTCGCTACGCCATCGCCGCGTCCTTCATCGCCATGGCCGCCTGGACCCTCATTCCCGACAAGCTGGACGAGGACGAACCCCTGAAGGCCCCGGCGAAGATGGGCGCCTTCCTGACCACCACCGTGGCCTTCTTCATCGTTGAGATGGGCGACAAGACCCAGCTGGCCACCGTCGCCCTGGGCGCCCGGTACGAGTCCGCCCTGCTGGTCACCCTGGGCACGACCCTGGGCATGATGCTGGCCAACGTCCCCGCCGTCTTCCTGGGCCACGAGATCCTGAAGCGGGTGTCCCTGACCCTCGTCCGGCGGATCGCGGCGGGCCTCTTCCTGGCGATCGGCCTCTGGATGATCGTCCAGACGGCGGGATGGGCCTGACCGCTGTCGAGGGTGTCCGGAGAGGCCCGGTTGACCCCCGCCGGCTCAGGTCCTGAGGGCGGCGTAGAGACGCCGGGGGGTGATCTCGCGGAGGTTGGGCGTGCCGGCGCCGGGTATGCTGCCGTTGAGGTTCTGGATCATGCCCACGAAGACGATGTCGTTGGTCGGGTCGATCCAGAACCAGGTGCCAAAGGCGCCGCCCCAGTAGAAGGTTTCCTTGCCGTGGGGCGTGGCGGCGGCGGCGGGGTCCTCGATGACGGCGAAGTCCAGGCCAAAGCCTACGCCCGCCTGGGACGGGCCGTAGAGGTCTACCGTCAACCCGGGCGCGAGGACGCTGCGCCGCATCAGGCGGACGGTCTCCGGCTTGAGGATCCGCGCGCCCTCCAGAACCCCGCCGTCCAGCAGGGCCTGGGAGAAGCGGAAATAGTCCCCGGCCGTGGACAGGAGGCCCCCGCCCCCGGACAGGAAGACCGGCGGCGTGACCGGTATGACCTGGGGTGGACCGGCGACGATCCGGCCTTCCCTGTAGGTATGGATGCGGGCCACCCGAGGCGCCTTCTCCGCGGGGACGTGGAAGCCTGTGTCCGGCATCTTCAGGGGGCCGAAGACGTGCTGGGCCAGGTAGGCGTCGAGGCGCTGGCCCGAAAGGGTCTCGACCACATAGCCCTGGATGTCGACGCTGGGGCCATACCGCCAGTCCGTCCCCGGCTGGGCGGCCAGGGGCAGGGCGGCGAGGCGGCGGTTTATCTCCTTCAGGTCGCCGGACCGGAGCCCCGCCTGGGCTTAGCCGGCGCTGACGTCGAAGCCGGCGGTATGGCTCATCAGCTGGGCCATGGTCATGGGCGAGGCCTGGGGAACGAGGCTCCCGTCCGGCGCCTTCACCTTGAGGCCGGCGAACTCCGGGATGTGCCGGGCGACCGGGTCGTCCAGCTTCCAGAGGCCCCTTTCCCAGAGCTGCATCATGGCCACGCCGACCACCGGCTTGGTCATAGAGGCGATCCGCCAGATGGTGTCGGGGCTGGCCGGGGCGCCGGTCTCGACGTCCGCAAGGCCCCGGGTCTCGAAGTGGAAGACCCTGCCCTTCCGGGCGGCCAGGGTGGTGACGCCGGCCAGCTGCCCCAAGTCGACCAGGCCCTGGAGGTCGTCGGACAGGGCCTTGAGCGCCACCGGATCAAAGCCCGCAGCCTGCGGGGCGACGAGGGGCGGGAGCGGGGCGGCGGCCAGGGCGATGGTCCCCATCCCCGCGAGGGGCGAGGCGGCGGCGGCGGCGAGGAGGTTGCGGCGGGTCAGGCGCATGTGCATCTTCCGGGCATGAGAACAGGAGCTTCAGGCATGATCCTGCACGGCGCTGACCCCACTGTGCAACCTTGGCCCGCCCGCCTGGGGGCCATGGCCTTCGCCCTCGCCCTGGCGGCGGCCGGGACGACCCATGCGCAGAGCGCCTGCGCCGGGCTCGCCCCGGGCGCGGATGCGCCGATCCGCAACCTCGCCTACGCCGCCCCTGAGGCGGGTGTACCGGCCTCGGTCCTCAAGCTCGACCTCTGGCCCGGGGCGACGCCGCTCCCCGCCCCACTGGTGGTCTTCGTCCACGGCGGGACCTGGATGCATGGCGGCAAGTACGCCGGCACCCCGCAACAGGCCCGGGCTTTCCGGGCGGCGGGTTACGCCTACGCTACGGTGAACTACCGCCTGCTCCGCCACGGCCCGCCACAGGAAGCCGCCCAGGACATCGCCGAGGCCGTGGCCTTTCTGCGGCGGGAGGCGAAGGGATGCGGGCTCGATCCGGACCGCATCATCCTGATGGGCCATTCCGCCGGCGCCCACCTGGCGGCCCTGGTCGCGCTGGACGAGTCCTACCTGACGGCGGCGGGAGTCCCGCCCGAGGCGGTGCGCGCCGGGGTCCTCCTCGACGCCTACGGCCTGGACATCGCCCGGCATGTCCGCGAGACGGGGGACCGCGTCTATGCCCGGGTCTTCGGCCCCGATCCCTCGGGCTGGACGGCCATGTCGCCGGTCAGTCACGCCGCGCCCGGACGGCGCCCGCCCCCAATGATCCTGCACGTCGTGGCCGGCCATCCCGAGACGCCGGGCCAGGCCGAGGCCCTGGCCGGCGCCCTGCGCGCCGCCGGCGGCGAGGCCGAGGTTCATGCGGCGCGGGGCGAGAGCCACAACAGCCTCAACTACGGCTTCGGCGCCGAGGGCGACGCGACCACCCGCCTGACCCTGGACTTCCTCTCCGCAAGGGTCCGATAGGCCCGGGGCTTGTCAGGAAGGGCCGGGAAGGCCTTAATCCGCCGCGACATACCGATCATTCAGGAAGGACGCCCTCCATGAACGCGCCGACGCCGCCCACCACAGGACCGCTGACCTTCGGCTTCAACCCGCACGACGACATGAACGACCTGCGGATGAGCGAGAAGGCGACGCCGCTCTACGAGCACGTCAAGCGCTTCATCGCCGAGACGGTCGTGCCCATGCAGAAGGAATTCCAGGCCCTGGGCGAGGGCCATACCGACCGCTGGACCTTCGCGCCGGGCCAGCTCGACGTGCTGGAAAAGGCCAAGGATCAGGCCAAGAAGGAGGGACTCTGGAACTTCTTCCTGCCCGACGCCGAGACCGGCGAGGGCCTGTCCAACCTGGATTACGCCTATATCGCCGTGGAGCTGGGCAAGGCGCCCATGGCCTCGGAAGTCATGAACTGCTCGGCCCCGGACACGGGCAATATGGAGGTGCTGGAGCGCGTCGGGACCCCTGAGCAGAAGGAGCGGTGGCTGAAGCCCCTGCTGAACGGCGAGATCCGCTCGGCCTACGCCATGACCGAGCCGGCGGTGGCCTCGTCCGACGCCAAGAACATCGCCACCCAGGCGGTGCTGGACGGCGATGAGTGGGTGATCAACGGCGAGAAGTACTACATCTCCGGCGCCGGCGACCCGCGCTGCAAGATCATGATCACCATGGTCCGCACCAGTCCCGACGCCCCGCCGCACAAGCAGCAGTCGCAGATCCTGGTGCCCATCGACGCCCCCGGGGTGGAGATCCTCGGCCCGATGCACGTCTTCGGCGAGGACCACGCGCCGCGCGGCCACATGCACATCCGCTTCACCAATGTGCGGGTGCCCAAGTCCAACGTCCTGCTGGGCGAGGGTCGCGGCTTCGAGATCAGCCAGGTCCGCCTCGGGCCCGGCCGGATCCATCACTGCATGCGGACCATCGGCAAGGCCGAGCGGGCCCTGGACCTGATGGTCCGCCGGGGCCTCTCGCGCGAGGCCTTCGGCCGCAAGATCGCCTGGCTGGGCGGCAACGTCGAGATCATCTCCCGCGCCCGGATCGATATCGAGGCCATGCGCCTGATGGTGCTGAAGGCCGCCCGCGCCATGGACGTGCTCGGCAACCGCGAAGCCCGGGTCTGGGTCTCCATGGTCAAGGCCATGGTGCCGGAGCGGGCCTGCAAGATCATCGACCAGGCCATCCAGATGCACGGCGCCACGGGCATTTCCCAGTGGACGCCCCTGGCCTCCATGTACACCGACGTCCGCCACCTGCGCTTTGCCGACGGTCCGGACGAGGTCCACCACCTGGTGGTCGGCCGCAACGAGCTGCGGGCCTACGAGGGCGGCGGCGAGGAGGTCTCCGCCTCGGTCGCCTTGCGGAACTGACCGGCGGGGGCGTCAGCCGGGGGAGTTGGCCGGGATCGCCTCGGACAGGGCCGGCCCGATCTCGTCGCGAAGGATGAGGTGGGCGTAGTCGTCCAGGTCCGTGGGATCCCGGTTGACGATCACCAGGCGCGCGCCGGCCCGGCGCGCCTGCAGGGGAAAGCCCGCCGCCGGCCAGACGGTGAGGCTGGAGCCCAGCACCAGGAAGAGGTCGCAGGACAGGGTCTCTTCCTCGGCCCGGCGCATGGGCTCCTCGGGCATGGACTGGCCGAAGGAGATGGTGGCCGTCTTGACGATGCCGGCGCAGTCCCGGCAGGCGGGCAGCTCACCGTGGGCCTCGAAGGCCGGGCGCAGGTCCTCGATCTCATGGCGCAGGCCGCAGGCCAGGCAGGTGGCGTAGCTGGCGTTGCCGTGCAGCTCGATCACCCGGTCGGCGGGCACACCGGAGTGCTGGTGCAGGTTGTCCACATTCTGGGTGATGATCGACGAGAGACGGCCCGCCCGCCACAGGCGCTCCAGGGCGTAGTGGCCGGCATTGGGCTCCCGGCCCGTCCAGCCGGCCCGGCCCTGGAAGGCGCGGGTCCAGGATTCCCGCCGCCTCTCCTCGCTGTTCACGAAATCCTGAAACTGGATCGGCTTCATCTTCGTCCAGATCCCGCCCGGAGAGCGGAAATCCGGAATTCCCGATTCCGTGGAGATTCCGGCCCCCGTGAAGGCCACAATCCGCTCTGCAGACCGCAGGACCTGCGCCAGATCCTCCCGTTTCGCCAGATTTCCGCTCAATTCCGACTCCGACCGTTCTCGC
Organism: Phenylobacterium sp.; assembly: GCA_020402745.1. Taxonomy (GTDB): domain Bacteria; phylum Pseudomonadota; class Alphaproteobacteria; order Caulobacterales; family Caulobacteraceae; genus Phenylobacterium. Next base: position 1,643 of record JADBYZ010000015.1, on the reverse strand, counting down.
CCCTGGGCGCCTGCCTGCCGGACCGGCGCCCAAGGCCTCATTTTTGGGCCTTCTCAGGGACGCCTGATCCTGTAGCCAAGGACTTCAGGACAACCGCCGGAACGGCGCAAGGGGGGAAGCGGGAATGCAGCGCACAAGAGTCATGCAAGGGATGGGCCTCGCCGTGGCCCTGGGGCTCCTGGGGGCGGGCCCGGCCCTGGCCGAGGCGCCTCCAGAGGTGAATTCCGGCGATACGGCCTGGCTGCTCAGCGCCACGGCCCTGGTCCTCCTGATGACCCTGCCGGGGCTGGCCCTCTTCTATGGCGGCCTGGTGCGCACCAAGAACGTCCTGTCCGTCCTGATGCAGTGCACGGCGGTGGCCTGCCTGGCCTCGGTGGTCTGGCTGGTCCTCGGCTATTCCCTGGCCTTTTCCGGGACCGCTCCCTTCATTGGCGACCTCGGCCGCGTCGGCCTGATGGGCCTGACCCGCGGCGACGCCATCGGCACGGCGCCCGAGATCGTCTTCTTCGCCTTCCAGATGGCCTTCGCCATCATCACGCCGGCCCTGATGATCGGCGCGGTGGTGGAGCGGGTGAAGTTCGCCGGCCTCCTGGCCTTCTGCGCCGGCTGGCTGGTCCTCGTCTACGCGCCCGTCTGCCACTGGATCTGGGGCGGCGGCTGGATGGCCACCTTGGGGGTCAAGGACTATGCGGGGGGCCTGGTGGTCCATGCCACGGCGGGGGTCAGCGCCCTCATCCTGGCCAAGGCGGTCGGACCCCGGGACGGCTGGCCCCGCGACCTGTCGCCGCCGCACAATCCGGGCATGACCATGACCGGGGCGGGCCTCTTGTGGGTGGGCTGGTTCGGCTTCAACGGCGGCAGCGCCCTGGCGGCCAACGCCGACGCCGGCGCCGCCCTCACCGCCACGCATATGGCGGCGGCTGCTGCAGGCCTGGTCTGGGCCCTGATTGAGCACCGCCGCTTTGGCCGGGCCAGCCTGGTCGGCCTGGTCACCGGTGTGGTCGCGGGCCTCGCCACCGTCACCCCCGCCTCGGGCTTCGTCAGCCCCCTGGCGGGCCTCTTCCTGGGAGCACTGGGCAGCTATGTCTGCTTCGAGGCCGTCAGCCTGGTGAAGGCCCGGCTGAAGGTGGACGACAGCCTCGATGTCTTTGCTGTCCACGGGGTGGGGGGCATTCTCGGGACCCTGATGCTGGCGGGACTGGCCCATCCCCTCCTGGGCGGGACCGGCTATGCCGAGGGCGTGGGCCTCGCCGGCCAGGCCTGGCGCCAGGTCCTGGGCGTCGTCGTGGTCTGCGCCTGGTCGGCGGGCGCCAGCCTGGTCCTGGTCGCCATCGTCCGGAGGCTGACGGGCCTGAGGGTGAGTGACGAGGTGATCGACGATGGCCTCGACCTCGGCGCCCACGGCGAGCGGGCCTACCACATCAACTGATCCGCCGTTGACCCCCTCACCGACCTTCGGTCGGAGCTCCCCCTTGGGGGAGCAATTGGCTCCTTAATTCCTCCCCCCCAAGGGGCAGGGGAATCGCATATGCCGCCGCCTCTGACAGGAAACCGACGCTGGTAAGCGTCTGCAGTCCAAGAGGCAGTCACCGATTCCGTTTTGTTCCCGGTTTTTTGATCGAGCGAGTCTTGCGCAGCCAAGT
>JADBYZ010000014.1 GCA_020402745.1 Phenylobacterium sp. | reverse complement strand
GAAGGTGCGGCTCTATCGCCGACCACTCCGCATCCGAAAGCCAATAAACCTGCTTGCGCTTCGTCATCCGGGCTACCTCCCGGAATCTCAGAATCAGCCTTCGGCCACCCGCGCAAGCTGATTGAGTACGAACCCTAGAGACGCTCCTCAATCGCAGGGCAGTCGACGCCTGCGTGGTGGAGCGCGTTCGAAAAGCCGGCGCCATTGTTTGGGGAAAGACCAACACGCCCGCGAACGCCGGCGATTGGCAGACCTACAATGCGATCTACGGCGTCACGAACAATCCGCTCGATCAGACGCGAACACCAGGCGGGTCTTCCGGGGGATCAGCCGCAGCACTGGCGGCGAAGATCACGGCTCTTGAGATCGGCGCTGACATTGCAGGCTCCCTCCGCATTCCCGCCAGCTATTGCGGCGTCTTCGCGCACAAGCCGACCTTCGGAGTTATCTCCCAGCGTGGCCTCGTGCCTCCTGCCGTAAGGGCCGCCGATATCGATCTTGCCGTGGTCGGCCCAATGGCGAGATCGGCCCGGGACCTCCAACTTCTCTACAACACGATCGCAGATCATCCGGACGCGACGCGAGAGCGGGCGACACTCCGGACACTACGTGTTGGACTGTGGATCGAAGAAGCCGCCTTCGTCCTAGATCATGAAGTGCACGATACGATTAGGGCCTTCGCGGAAAAATTGAGCGCATCTGGTGCGGTCGTTTCGCCCGTAAGTGCGCCCGTACCGCCGCAAGTACTTCTCAACACCTACACAATGCTCCTCTTTGCAATCATGGGCGCGTCCTTACCGCCATTGGCAGGCTTACTCTTCGAAGCTTTGCGCGGCCCCGCACTTGTCGCAACAGCAATAGGAGCGAGCCCTTTATCGTGGGCTCAAGGTGTACTCGGGTATGCGGCTCGGCATCGAGACTGGTTGGCAGCGAATGAAACCCGCGTGCACCTGCGCGACGAGATGATCACTTTTTTCCAACGGTATGACGTCCTGATCTGCCCGTGCGCGCCCACGGTCGCCTTTCCGCATGACCACCGCCCAGTTCACTGGCGCACGCTCTCAACATCCACCGGGGATCGGTTCTCCTATTTGCGGATGCTCGAATGGTCGGCGCTCGCGACGACATGCGGCCTGCCCGCCACGGCCATACCGGCGGGATTAGCCGCCAGCGGCCTTCCCGTAGGGATTCAAATCATCGGCCCGCCGGGCAGCGACACTTTCGTGATCGCCGTCGCCGAGGCCATTGAGAATGCTCTTCAAGCGGCCTGAGCCAACTTCCACCGTCAAGTCGGGTACAGGATGATCTGTGTGGCGCGGAACAGAGCCATGCGGCGGCCACTCGACAGGGAGGTTATCTCGGCATCCCACAGCTGGGTCGTGCGCCCGCTATGGACGAGAGACGCGACGATTTCGACTGAACCCGTCGTCGCTGTGCCGATGAAGTTACACTTGATCTCAGCCGTAGTGAAACTGCGTGCGCCTTCGGGCCATGCGGTCGATACGCCGTAGGCGCATAGGAGATCGGCCAGGGTCAGCCCGACGCCGGCCAGGAGGTAGCCGGTGTGTGCGACGAGGTCGGGTCGGACGGTGAACCGCCCTGCTACGCGACCGTCGCTCACCTCGGTCACGGACAGCCCCAAATGCTCCGGCAGCTTGCCGACATTGGCCTGGTTTAGCCTCTCAACGGAGGTTTGGTTCGTTGTCGCGACCATCTGACGTGCTCCGGAATCCTTACCTTTGGCGGCGCCACTCCGACTGTTCGGCTCGATATTCCCGGAGCTTGGGGTAGAGGTCGGACTACGAAGCTCGCTCAAGAGATGGCTCAGATTAAGCCTGTTACTTGAATGTGCCAGCGCTAACTCGAAAGACCAAGTCCCTGCCCGGAATCGGGACATCGGAGACGGCTGGATAGACCTGAGGATGGACCGGCGCTCTGAATAATGGGAAGCGTTATCGGACCTGAGACTTCGGGACATAGGCGAGAAGGGCGGATGAGAAAGACGGTGGTGGTTACCGGGGCCGGGCGCGGGATCGGGCGACGACTTGTCGAGCTCTACCTGACAGCCGGGGACCAAGTCGTTGCGGGCGTTCGGGATCCGGCGGCGGCCCGGGAGCTGCAACAAGGCTCAGGCGGCGGAGACCTGGAGGTCTGCGCCCTCGACGTCCGGGATGGCGGCTCCGTGCGGCGCCTGGCCGATGCACTCGGCGTGCGCCCGGTCGACATTCTCATCAACAATGCAGGCGTGATGGGCGGAGACCGGCAGTCGCTGGACGATATGGATTATGACGCCTGGCGGGACGCCCTGGAGGTCAACACCCTGTCGCCGTTCCGGGTGACCACCGCCCTGCTGCCCAACCTGGCCCGATCCCCTCAGCCGAAGATCATCACCTTGACCAGCCAGATGGGGGCCCTCAGCCGCAATAGCCCCGGCGTGTTCGCCTACAGGAGCTCGAAGGCCGCTGCGAACAAGGTGATGCAGGTCATGGCGCTGGAACTCAAGGCCCGGGGCATGATCGTCTGTCCGATGCACCCGGGATGGGTACGTACCGACATGGGGGGCCCGACGGCGGCGATTTCCGTCGAGGAGAGCGCCCGGGGCCTTCTTGAAGTGATTGATCGGCTCGGCCTCGAAGACTCGGGCCGCTTCTGGACCTGGGACGGCGTCGAACACCCCTGGTAGGCCCCCAACGGAACCCGCAGGCATACCGGCGCACGGCCCTTCCGCCCCGAAATTCATTGTGGACGGATTGCTGTTTTCATTTGTGGTTAACGGACGATCCGCTACTATCCCTAGTATAGAACAAAATCCGAATCAGGCGGTGTCGCTGATTCGGTCATGATTCGTTTCATGCGCGTTCGTGCGGGCTCCATCCTGTCATTAAGACTTCACGGCCCTTTCGGGAGTCGCATTGGCGCAGCCCGCTTGCGAGGCGTTGATTCCCACCCCACCCTGAGGGCATGAGCGAGCGTCCCTTGGGTCCTGCGCCTTCGCGCCTGGTTGCGGTTCTCGGGCCTACAAATACCGGCAAGACCCATTTTGCCGTGGAGCGGATGTTGGGCCACGCCTCGGGCATGATCGGCCTGCCCCTTCGCCTCCTCGCGCGGGAAATCTACGATCGCATCGTCAGGGCCAGGGGCGCCCGCGCCGTGGCCCTGATCACCGGCGAGGAAAAGATCATCCCGCCGCGGGCGAGCTATTTCGTCTGCACGGTCGAGGCCATGCCCCTGAGCCGGGAGGTGGAGTTCCTGGCCGTCGACGAGATCCAGCTCTGCGCGGATCCCGAGCGCGGCCACGTCTTCACCCATCGGCTGCTGCACGCCCGGGGCCGGTCGGAGACCCTCCTGCTGGGCTCGCTTTCCATTGCGCCCCTGATCCGGCGACTGCTGCCCGACGCCGAGATCGTCAGCCGGGAGCGGTTCTCGACCCTGTCCTACGCCGGTGGGAAGAAGCTGACCCGCCTGCCGCGCCGGTCCGCCGTCGTCGCCTTCTCGGCTGACCAGGTCTACGCCATCGCCGAACTGATCCGCCGCCAGCGCGGCGGGGCGGCGGTGGTCATGGGCTCGCTCTCCCCCCGGACGCGGAACGCCCAGGTCGAGCTTTACCAGTCCGGCGAGGTGGACTTCCTGGTGGCCACCGACGCCATCGGCATGGGCCTGAACATGGATGTCGACCATGTGGCCTTCGCCGGATTGCACAAGTTCGACGGGCGCAAGACCCGGCCCCTTCATCCCCAGGAGGTCGGGCAGATCGCCGGGCGGGCCGGCCGCTACCGGAAGGACGGGACCTTCGGGGTCACCGGCGACTGCGAGGAGATGGATCCGGGTCTCGTCGCCCAGGTGGAGGCCCACCGGTACGATCCGGTCCCCGCGGCGGAGTGGCGCAATCCTCGGCTCGATTTCGGCTCCCTCGGGGGCCTGCTGCGCTCTTTGGGCGAGGCGCCGGGGCGTGAAGGCCTGTCCCTGTCGGCCGAGGCCCTGGACGAGATCACCCTGCGCCAGCTGGCGGCAGATCCCCGGGTGGCCGACCGCTGCCGGGACCGCAGCGCCCTCCTTCACCTCTGGGATGTCTGCCAGACTCCGGACTTCCGCAAGACCGGCGTGGAGGAGCACCTGCGCCTGGCGCGGGAGTTCTTCTTCTGGCTTTCCAGCCACGGCCGCCGGATTCCCGAGGACTGGATGACCGAACAGTTCCGCCGCCTGGACCGGACCGAGGGCGAGATCGACGCCCTCCAGGCGCGCCTGTCGAACGTGCGGACCCTGGCCTATGTCGCCAACCGGCCCGGCTGGCTGAGCGACCCCGCCGGGTGGCAGGGCCGGACGCGGGTGCTTGAGGAGCGCCTGTCTGACACCCTGCACGAAAAGCTGACCGCCCGGTTCGTGGACCGGCGGACCAGCGTGCTGATGCGCACCCTGCGCAGTTCCGGCGAGATCCTGGCGGGCGTCTCCCGGGATGGGGTGGTGACGGTCGAGGGACAGGTCGTGGGCCGCCTGACCGGGGTGGTCTTCACACCGGAACGGGCGGGTTCGGCCCTGGAGGAGAAGGCCCTGCGCGCCGCCGCGAACTCCGCCGCCGCCCCGGAAATCGCCCGGCGGCTGGGGCGGCTGGCGGCAGAGCCCGATGAGGCCTTCGCCCTGGAGCCTGGCGGGCGGATCCTGTGGCGCGGCGAAGCGGCGGCCGCCGTGCAGGGCGGAGGGCTCTTTGCGCCCCGGGCCCGGCTGTTCGGCGATCTCGGTCCGGCGCCGGTCCGGGAGCGGGCCCTGCGGCGGATCGAGGCCTGGCTGACGGCGGAGGCCGGGCGCCGGCTCGCCCCCCTCGCCCGGCTGGACGAGGCCCTGCGCACGGACCGGCTGCGGGGCCTGGCCAGAGGCCTGGCCTGGCGCCTGGTGGAGGCTGGCGGCCTGCTCGACCGGGCGGAGGTGCGTGAGGAGGCCGCCGCCCTGTCGCCGGCTGAACGGCGCAGCCTCCGGTCCCTCGGGGTGCGCCTGGGCGCCTTTTCCGTCTTCCTACCCGACCTCCCCTCACCGGAGGCCCTGGACCTCGTGCGGGCGGTCCTGGCCCCTGGACTTCCGTCTCCCCGCCCCGGCCGCCTGGCCCACGGGCAGGACGCCGCGCCAAAGCCCGTCCTGGCGGCGGCGGGTCTGAGGCTTGCGGGCGATCTCCTCGTCGCGGCGAGCCGGCTGGAAGCCCTGGACGCCGCCCTGCGCGCCGCCCCCTCCACCCCCCGGGGCGTCGAGGTGGCGCCCGCCCTCGCCCAGGTCCTGGACGGCCCGATCGAGCAACTCTTTACTGTCCTGCGGGCCCTCGGCTTTGCGCCCCTTGAAAAGCCGCGCAACGACGCCCCTGTCCTCTGGCGCCGTCGGAAGGCGCCGACGCCCCGACCCCAGGCTCCCATCTCCGACGCTTCGCCCTTCTCCGCCCTGGCCGCCCTGCGCCCGCCGGAGGGCAAGCCGGCCCGCGCCCGGCGCCCGGCCCGGGGACGCCGCTCCCGACGCCCTGGCAGGGTCGCCGGATGAGCGGAGGGGATTCCGTCCGCGCGGACGTCTGGCTCTGGCGCGCGCGGTTCTTCAAGTCGCGGAGCCTGGCCGCCCGGTTCCTGGACGAAGGCCGGGTGCGACTGACCCGTGAGGGCGCCGAGAGCCGGATCGACAAGTGCGCCCGTCCCCTGCGGGCCGGCGACCACCTCGTCTTCGCCGTTGGCGGACGGCTGACCGCTGTGGAGATCCTCGCCCTGGGCGAACGCCGGGGGCCGCCGGCGGAGGCCCGGACCCTCTACCGGGCGCTGGAAGCGCCCGCGACCCCGGATACCGGCGTCGCCTGAGCCCTTGCCCTGTCCCGCCCCGGCGCCTAGCGTCCGAGGAAATCGGGAGGCGATGACATGAAGGCGAGACTGGCGGGCCTGTGGGTCCTGATCGTTGCGAACGTCTTCGCGCCTGGGGCCGCAGCCCTCGCAGCCAAGCCGCCCGAGGAGACCCGCAAGGTGGCCGGCCTCTCGGCCCCCGCCGAGATCCGGATCGACCGCTGGGGGGTGCCCCATATCTACGCCCGATCGGCCCGGGACGCCTTCTTCGTTCAAGGCTACAACGCCGCCCGCGACCGGATCTGGCAGATCGACCTCTGGCGGAAGCGGGGGCTGGGCCTTCTGGCGCGGGACTTCGGACCGGACTTTGCCGAGCAGGACCGCGCCGCCCGGCTCTTCCTCTATCGCGGGGACATGGCCGCCGAATGGGCCGCCTACGGAGGGTCCGCCGAATCGGACACAGAGGCCTTCGTGGCCGGGATCAACGCCTACGTAGAGGAGATCCGGGATGGCCGCCGCCCCCTGCCCAGGGAATTCCGGATCGCCGGGACACGGCCGGATCGCTGGGCGCCGGAGGACGTCGTACGCATCCGCAGCCATGGCCTGACCCGGAACGTCGGGATGGAAGTCGCCCGGGCCAGGATCCTTTGCGCCGGCGGCCCCGGGGCGGACCGCCTGTTCAAGAAGCTGGAGCCGAAGTGGACCTCGACGGTCCCAGAGGGTCTCGACCCCTGCGCCATCCCGGCCGACGTCCTGAAGGACTACACCCTGGCCACCCGCGGGGTCCGGTTCGACTCCGCCCGGCGGCGCCTGGCGGCGGAGGCTCCGCTCCCCGATTCCCAGGGGTCGAACAACTGGACGATCGCGCCGTCCAGGACCACGACGGGGCGACCCATCCTGGCCAACGATCCGCACCGGGACCACGGCCTGCCCTCCCTTCGCTATGTCGCCCACCTGGAGGCGCCCGGCCTGTCGGTGATCGGTGCGGGCGAGCCCGCCTTGCCTGGGGTGTCCATCGGCCACAACGGGACGATCGCCTTTGGCCTCACCATCTTCTACTCCGACCAGGAGGATCTCTACGTCTACGAGACCTCGCCCCAGGACCCCGGCCTCTACCGGTCAGGAGAGGGATGGGCGCGGATGGAGACCGTACGTGAGCGCATCGAGGTGCGTGGGGAAGCGCCGCGCGAGGTGGAGCTCCGGTTCACCCGCCACGGCCCTGTGATCCACGCCGACCCTTCGGGACGCAAGGCCTTCGCCCTGCGCTCCGTCTGGGCCGAGCCCGGCGCCAGCGCCTACTTCGGCTCCCTCGGCTATATGAACGCCCGCTCCTGGCCCGAGTTCCAGGCTGCGCTGGCGAACTGGGGCACCCCCAGCGAGAACCAGGTCTATGCTGACGTCTCCGGCCGAATCGGCTGGGTCGCTGCGGGACTGACGCCAGCCCGGCCCAACTGGGACGGACTGCTGCCGGTCCCCGGCGATGGACGCTACGAGTGGCGGGGCTTCCTGTCCCACGACCAACTGCCTTCGCGGGTGGACCCGGCAGAGGGCTTCATCGCGACGGCGAACGCCATGAACCTTCCCGCCGACTATCCCGTCGCCGAGCGCAAGGTCGGCTTCGAATGGGCGAACCCGGCTCGCCAGCAGAGGATCGACGAGGTGCTGGGCGGCGGCGGCAAGATCAGCCTCGAGGCCGCCATGGCCCTCCAGACGGATCCGACGGACATCACCTCTCGGCGACTGCTCAAGCTGCTGGCGCCCCTGAAGTCGGACGATCCCCTCACCGCCCGGGCGCTGGACCTTCTGCGCGGCTGGGGCGGCAGGGCGAGCGCCGACAGCGTAGCGGCCTCGATTTATCTGACATGGACCGGCAAGCACCTGGGACCTGCGGTCGTCGCCAAGGCTGTGCCAGAGGCGGCCCGCGCCCTCGTCGGCGGTGGCGACCTGGCGGCGGTCATGGACCTCCTGGACGCCCCTGACAGCACCCTGGGGCCCGATCCCGCGGCGGCGCGGGACGCACTGCTCCTGCAGAGCCTTCAGGCGGCCGTCGCAGAGGTCGAAGCCCGACTGGGACCAGATCCGTCGGCCTGGACCTGGGGGAGGCTACACCAGGCCGGGTTCACCCACGTCCTGGCGCCGCTGGCCGGTGATTCAGACCGTGCGGGACTGAGCGTGGGACCGGCGCCCATGGCCGGGACCTCGCTATCCCCTCTGGCGGCGTCCTGGCGCGCCGAGGACTTCCGCGTGATGTCCGGCGCCTCCTTCCGGATGGTGCTGGATGTCGGCGACTGGGACTCCAGCCGGTTCATCAATACGCCGGGGCAGTCGGGGGATGTCGACAGCCCGCATGCGCGGGACCTGTTCGAGACCTGGGTGAAGGGCGGTTACGTCCCGCTGGTCTACAGCCGCGAGGCGGTGGAGGCGGCGACGGCGCGGGTCCTGAAACTGTCGCCGAGGCGCTGAGCGGCGGGCGGCATTGACAACCCCGGCGCGGACCGCGAGAACCCGCGCCGGAAGCGACCTGCGCCCGGAGCCTGAGAGCCGCGATGACCTACATCGTCATGGATCCCTGCATCAAATGTAAGTTCATGGACTGTGTGGAGGTGTGTCCGGTCGACTGCTTCTACGAGGGCGAGAACTTCCTGGTGATCAACCCCGATGAGTGCATCGACTGCGGGGTCTGCGAGCCGGAATGCCCGGTGGACGCCATCAAGCCGGACACCGAGGACACGCCGGACGGCAAGTGGCTGCGCATCAATACCGATTACGCCAAGGTCTGGCCGAATATCACCCTGAAGGGCGAGCCGCCGGCCGACGGCACGGACTTTGAGCGTGAAACCGACAAGTTTGAGAAGTATTTCAGCGAGAAGCCGGGCAAGGGCTCCTGAGGCTGACGCGGCGCAAGCCTTTCTTTGATCTCAGTTTTGTGATAAGAAACTTCATTCCCGACGGAATCCCGCCGGGGCGTTTGTGTTCACAAGTCGTCGCTCGCCGTCGACCTCCGCCCCTGGAAGGCGAAGGGTGTCCTGACCGGAAGCCATCGGAAACAGACTGGGCCGGACCCGCAGTTTCGCGGGACAGGAGAGTTTGTCCCGGGCGGAAGACCAGGAACTGGACGGCGAACCGCCGCGGTGCGTTGAAGGGATCACAGTATGAGCAAGGACGGTACTCAATTCACGGTGGGCGATCACGTGGTCTATCCGGCGCACGGCGTCGGGCAGGTCCAGGGGATCGAGACACAGGAAGTCGCCGGCTACTCGCTTGAAGTGTACGTCATCACCTTCGACCACGAGAAAATGACCCTCCGGGTGCCAACCGCGAAGGCCAGGGTCTCGGGCCTGCGGTCGCTGGCCGAGGGCAATGTCGTCAGCCAGGCCCTGACCACCCTGAAAGGCCGCGCCCGGGTGAAGCGCACCATGTGGTCGCGCCGAGCTCAGGAGTACGAAGCCAAGATCAACTCGGGCGACCTGATCTCCATCGCCGAGGTGGTCCGCGACCTGCACAGGGCCGAGAACCAGCCCGAACAGTCCTATTCTGAGAGGCAACTCTATGAGTCGGCCCTGGACAGGATGGCCCGCGAGGTCGCGGCGATTGAGCGGATCGACCGTGAGGCGGCGATCGGCATCCTGAACAAGAGCCTGACCAAGGCCGCCGTCTCCGCCTGATGGGGCCAGCCTCGGCTCAGTTCTCGGGCTTCGAACCGGTACGATAGTCGCCAAAAGCCGAATCCCGGCTGGTCAGGGCCTTTGTGACGCCCTGCCTAAGCTCGGCCATGTAGGTGCGGCTGGCAGGCGTGTGCCAGCCCAGGGCGTGGAGGTCGGTGCCAGCCCGGATACCGGCGCGCATGCCCATGGCTTCCATCTGTCGGTGCACCAGCCGCTTGTTGAGCTGGGCGAGCTCGGGATCGACTTTGGCGATGCGCTCGGCCATGGCCAGGACCTCGCCCTCCAGGTCCTCGGCCCGGAAGGCCCGATTGGCGAAGCCCAGACGGACGGCCTCCAGCCCGTCGAAGGCATCGCCGGTCAGCATCAGCTCCATGGCGGCTCGCATGCCGACAATCCAGGCGTGATACTGGTTGTCCGGAGGGCTCATGGTGCGCACGGCCGGATAGCCGATCTTGGCGTCCTCAGCCACGTAGACGAGGTCGCAGGCGACGGCCAGTTCGGAGCCGCCCGCAAGGCACCAGCCGTGCACCTGGGCGATGATGGGCTTGGACATGTCCCACATGCGGAAGCAGCCCTCGACCACGTGCCGGGCCCACTGGCCCTGGCCGCCGGCGGTGTGGAACGGCAGGGCGCCCACGCCAGCGAGGTCATACCCCGAGGAAAAGCAAGGGCCGGCGCCCCGCAGGATCATCACACGGACATCGGGATCACTGTCGGCGGCCTCCAGGGCGGCGAAGAGTTCCCCGCGCAGGGCGTTCGACAGGGCGTTGCGCTTTTCCGGGCGGTTGAGAGTGAGCCGACGGATGTGCGGCGCCGGATCGTCGATCAGGAGGATGGGCTGTTCGGTCATTTGATGTCTCCCCTTGCTTGACCTCAGCCTAGGCGCGGCGGCCCCATAGGGACAAGCACCTGGAGGTTGACGCAGGGTCCGCCTTGACGCGCCCCTCTGCGGCCCGGCTAATCGCGACAAAGGCAGGAGACCCAGGATGAAACTCTACAATTCCGTCGGACCTAACCCGCACGTCGTGCGCATGTTCATCGCCGAGAAGGGCCTGGACGTCCCGAAGCAGGAAGTTGACCTGATGGGCGGCGAGAACCGTCGGCCGCCGTTCAACTCCACCGTCAACGTGGCCGGTCAGCTGCCATCACTGGAACTCGAGAGCGGCAAGACAATCTCTGAGATCACCGCGATCTGCGAGTACCTTGAAGAGGTCGGCGACGGTCCGGCCCTGATCGGCGCCACTGCCGAGGAACGCGCTGAAACCCGCATGTGGGTGCGCCGCATCGACCTGAACATCTGCGAGCCCATGGCCAATGGCTTCCGCGCCGCCGAGGGCCGGGCCCTGTTCGCCAACCGGATCAAGCTGGTCGGCTCGGACGGCGCCAAGGAGCTGAAGGAGATCGCCCGCGACCGGCTGATCTGGCTGGACGGCCTGTTGGCCGGTCGGACCTGGGTGGCGGGAGAGCGCTTCACCCTGGCCGATATTCTGCTGTTCTGCTTCCTGGCCTTCGGCGCCCAGGTCGGTCAGCCCATCCCGGATGAGGCGGGCAACGTCCGCGCCTGGTTTGAACGCACCAAGGCCCGGCCCAGCGCCGCCGCCTGACGCCGATCCGTCGGCCCCGCTCGCGGCGGATACCGGGGCGGGGAGGGCTGGCGGACCGTGGTCGAGCTCTTCGCGGAGCCGGTCGCGTTCGCGCTCGCCCTCCCAGCGGGCCGAGAGCCTTTATGTCGCTCATCCTGGAGATGCCCGCCACCACAATGCAGAAGATCTGCGGTGCGATGACCATCTTCGTCAGCCGTACGAAGGCGTCGCCCAGCCGCTTCCGCGCCACGCCGATCTACGGCGAGTAGAAACCCGCCGGAATGCCGAGGGCAATGGTGACCAGGACCTGAACGTCAGGCAGGCGCAAACCGCGTAGGACGATCATTCGCGGCCTCGCCTTCCCCGTCTCGGGATTGCGCCCCCAGGGTCCGGGGGGATTGGTGCGGGCGGTCGGGGTCGAACCGACACTCCTTTCGGAACCGGATCTTGAGTCCGGCGCGTCTGCCAATTCCGCCACGCCCGCCAAGTGTTCCGGGTGATAGCGCCTCGGCGACGGGATCGCATCCCACTTTTTGCAGGCTTGCCTCAGGCAAGGCGTTCACTAGGGTTCGTACTCAATCAGCTTGCGCGGGTGGCCGAAGGCTGATTCTGAGATTCCGGGAGGTAGCCCGGATGACGAAGCGCAAGCAGGTTTATTGGCTTTCGGATGCGGAGTGGTCGGCGATAGAGCCGCACCTTCCG
>JADBYZ010000013.1 GCA_020402745.1 Phenylobacterium sp. | reverse complement strand
TCTGCAGTCCAAGAGGCAGTCACCGATTCCGTTTTGTTCCCGGTTTTTTGATCGAGCGAGTCTTGCGCAGCCAAGTCGTTCTATAGGCGGAATCTATATGCGATAGCCCTGCCCCCAGGGGGAGGTGGCGCGCGCAGCGCGACGGAGGGGGTCTACGGCGTCTCGGCAGACTCCTCACTGACCTCCGGTAGACGCCCCCGCTTGGGGGCGCAATGGAGCGTTCCTCACCTGGAGGGAGGGCCTAGAACCAGCCCTTGCGTCTGAACCAGAGCAGGGGCGCCACCCCGCTGACCACCATGAGGCCCAGGGCCAGGGGATAGCCCCAGGGCCAGGTGAGCTCAGGCATGACCTCGAAGTTCATCCCGTAGATCGATCCGATCAGGGTCGGCGGCATCAGCAGGACGGTGAAGACCGAGAAGGTCTTGATGCTGACGTTCTGCTCGATGTTGATCAGGCCCAGGGCCGCATCGAGCAGGAAGGAGATGTGGGACGACTGGGCGGCGGCGTGCTCGGTCAGGGACTGGATGTCCTGCTGGACCGAGATCAGGTGCGCCTGGGCCGCGGGCTTGCCGGCAATTTCGGGCGCCAGGGCGGCGAAGCTGGCGAGTCGTGCGAGGCTGGCGAGGCTGGTCCGGGCGAGGGCGGCGAGGGACTGGGTCCGCGCCAGGCTGGTGAGGAGGGGTTCGAAAGCGGCCCCCCGGGGACGGTCGAAGATGGCGTTGGAGGAGGCCTGGACCCGGGCCGATCCCCGCTCAAGCACCTCGGCGAGCCGCTCAATGACGGCGTCCAGGAGGTCGAGGAAGAGATCTGCGCCGGCCGCCTCGGCATAGTCGGGTCCCGATAGCCTCTGGGAGAAGGCGCTGAAGGCGCGGAGGGGTTCGTAGCGAAGGGTGATGAGCCGCCCGTTCACCAGGACGAAGGTGACCGGGGTCAGGACCGGATGCTCCTCCTCGCTGCGGCTGAGGAGGCTGGCGGTCATGAAGGTGGCCCCGCCCTCGATATAAAGCCGGCTGGATGGCTCGATCTGGGCCATTTCCCGGGATGTGGGAAGCTTGAGCCGAAGGGCGCTCTCAATGGCCGCCTCCTCATGCCGTTCCGGGCTGATGAGTTCGATCCAGATGACATCGTCGGGCGCCTGCCAGTCGGAGGGCAGGTCGAGGGCGTGCACCGCCCGGAAGGTGCGGGTCTCTCGCAGAAGAAGGTTGAGCATGGGTGTAGCGCCGGAGGCCGAGGCGGAGACCCTAGATCATGTTCCGATAGGTAGGAACCGGTTATCGGATCGACGCATGATCTAACTTATTGGACTGAAAGACTATTTTTCCCCTTCAGACATTCCGCCTGAAAGGAGCAGGCTTTAGCGCGGCGGAGGGGCGGTCACAGCCTGGATGAGGGCGGCGATCCGGTCACCGGCGTCGGCGGCCTGCCCCAGGATCGACAGGGGCGTCGCCCCCGGCATCACCGTCGACGCCACCTGGTTAGCGGCGCTTTGGGCCACAGTCAGAGCGGCGTTCTGGGCGACATTGAACTGGCTGGCGGCGAGGCGGACAGCCTGGGCGTCCTGGTAGATGAAGCCATAGGTCGGATAGGTGCTGGAGCCGACATCGCGGACAGGATCATACCAGACCTTGACCCGCGACCAGTCGCCCGCCGGCGAGACGTCGATAACCGTGACGTCGCGCTCGACCTGACCGCGGGCGCCGCCTATCCGCGACCAGTTGGCGTGGGTGATCTGAATGACCCGGTCTGTGAGCACCTGGCTGACCACGGCCACATGACCAAGAGACATGGAGCCGGTGGGCTTGAAGCAGAGCACCGAGCCGGCGCGGGGGGCCACACCGGTTTCGTAACGACCTGTCGCCTGACGCCACCAGGTGTGGGCATCGCCGAAAATCTGGATTCCGGACAAAAGCCGGGCGAAGGGAGCGCACTGCCAGTAGCGGTCGGCCATCGCGCTGGAAATCGGGGCGAACGCCACGACCCCGGCCACCAAGGCCGCGATAGCAAGATGGACGCCTCGCCTGAACAACGAACCCACACCTCCGGCTTTGCGTGAAACCCTTTAGCCGCCCCAGACATGAAGTTCAAGTCTATCGGGGCGCGCGCCCGCCTATAGGGCAGGGCCGAAGGGAGGAGAGTTTCATCCTCAATTCAAATTAAACAAACTCACGATTTATGCTTCGATCAACAAAAGCGATAATATACACACTCATATGGATCAGGTTTCTTTATCTTTTCAAAACATGCCCCTGATAACAATCCAAACGAAAATCGCAAAAACAGTACGCGGGAGCCATAGTCGGGATCTTTGACATTGTGAACCAAGAAGAAGGGTGCGCGCGGACGCCGTGGATTCAAGAGAACCCTTTCATCCAGAGAGTGTGAGCCGACGCATCCCGATGGTTCCAGAACGGCAAGGCGCCCGCTCACTGGGCTTCCGGCGCCTCAGACCCGGGCGTTCAAGGCCGAGTGATTGAGAGGATGTTCGTGCTTTTCCGGACTCGCAGTCTGGCGAAAGGACGAAAAATGCCTTAGTTCCGCCCCATGGACGCGATGCTACCTCTTCTGACCGACCCCGCCGCCTGGGCAGCCCTCATCACCCTGATCGCGATGGAGGTGGTGCTCGGCATCGACAACCTCATCTTTATCTCGATCCTCTCCAACAAGCTGCCGGAAGGGCAGCGTCAGAAGGCGCGGAGGCTGGGCATCACCCTGGCCTTGGTCATGCGACTGGCCCTGCTGTCGACCCTGGCCTGGCTGGTGCATCTGACCGATCCCGTCTTCTCCCTGGGAGCTACGGCAGGAGCGTTGGACCTGACCTTCTCCTGGCGGGACCTGATCCTGATTGCAGGCGGCCTCTTCCTGCTGTGGAAAGCCACCAAGGAAATCCATGGAGCCGTCGATCCCAAGCCTGCGGACTTCCTCGATAAAACCTCTCTGGTCGCCACCAACTTCGGCGCGGTGATCTTCCAGATCATCCTCATCGACATGGTGTTTTCCGTGGACTCCATCCTGACAGCGGTCGGGATGACGGATCACCTTCCCATCATGGTGACAGCCGTGATCATCACTGTGATCGTCATGCTCGTCGCTGCTGACCCGTTGGCGAACTTCATCAACGAGAATCCCAGCGTCGTCATGCTGGCTCTCGGATTCCTGCTGATGATCGGCATGGTTCTGGTCGCCGATGGCTTCGGGGTCCACATTCCCAAGGGCTACATCTATGCAGCCATGGCCTTCTCTGTGGGGGTCGAAGCGCTCAACATCATTGCCCGGAATGCAAAGACGAAGAAGGAAGGCTCGGCGGATCACTGACCTGCCGGGCCTCTCCCGGCTTCAGAAGAAGCTGTAGGGGTCAACGTCGATGGTGATCCGGATAGAGCCGCGCGACTTCATCCGGGCCCTCCAGGCGGCCATGTAGGCCGAGAGATCCACCTGCCGGTCGGCGCGCACCAGGAAGCGCTTGCGCCGCCGTCCCCGCACAAGGGCCATCGGCGCGTCGGCCGGTCCATAGACCTCCACGCCCTCGGCGTTGGGCGCCGCCGCCGCCGCCTCACGGACGAAGGCCTCCAGCGCCGCTGGGTCGCGTCCTGACACCACCACCGCCGCCAAGCGACCGAAGGGCGGCAGGCCCGCCAGTTCCCGCTCATCCAGCTCGGTCCGGACGAAGGCGTCGCGGTCCTGGGCCTGTAGGGCCAGCATGACCGGATGGTCCGGGGCCCAGGTCTGGATCAGGGCGCGGCCCGGCCGGTCCCGGCGCCCCGCCCGGCCGGTGGCCTGGGCCAGGAGCTGGAAGGTGCGCTCCGCCGCCCTCAGGTCTCCGCCCCTCAATCCCAGATCGGCGTCCACCACGCCCACCAGGGTCAGGTTCGGGAAGTTATGCCCCTTGGCCGCGGCCTGGGTGGCGACAAGGATGTCGATCTCTCCGGCCGCCATGGTCTCGACCATGGACCGGGCGTCGGCGGCGCTGCGCACGGTGTCAGAGGAGAAGACCGCGATGCGCGCGTCCGGGAACAGGGCCCGGGCCTCTTCCTCGAGACGCTCGACACCTGGTCCGATGGAGACCAGGGAATCGGCGGCCCCGCAGTGCGGACAGGTCGCCGGGCGCGGCATGGAAAACCCGGTCAGATGGCAGACCAGACGGTTGGTGTAGCGATGCTCGACCAGCCAGGAATCGGTATCCGGCGCCGTCAGCTTCTGGCCGCAGGCCCGGCACAGGACGAGCGGGGCGTAGCCTCGCCGGTTCAGGAAGAGCAGGGTCTGCTCGCCCGCCGCCAGGGTCTCAGCCATGGCCCCGGCGAGGGGCGGCGAGATCCAGCGCCCGGGGTCCGGAGGCGACTGCCTGAGGTCGACGAGGCGGATGTCTGGCAGGCGGGCTTCACCGTGTCTGTCCGCGAGCCGCAGCCAGCGGTAGCGGCCCGTCTCGGCGTTCCGGAGGGTTTCAAGAGAGGGCGTCGCAGAGGCCAGGATGACCGCGGCGCCCTCCAGTTTGGCCCGGACGACGGCCAGGTCCCGCGCCTGGTAGACGAAGCCCTCCTCCTGCTTGAAGGAGGTGTCATGCTCCTCGTCGACCACGATCAGGCGGAGGTGGCGGAAGGGCAGGAAGAGGGCGGACCGGGCGCCGACGACGATCCGACAGCGGCCCTCCGCCACCGCGTCCCAGACCTGCCGGCGGGCGGGGGGCGCAATGCCCGAGTGCCACTCGCCGGGCGGGGCGCCGAACCTCTCGGTCACCCGGGTGATCAGGGCCTGGGTGAGGGCGATCTCCGGCAGAAGAATCAGGACCTGTCCGGCAGGGTCCGCGGCCAGTGCGGCCCGGACCGCCTCCAGGTAGACCTCCGTCTTGCCGGACCCTGTCACCCCGTCCAGCAGGGCGGCCTGGAAGCCTCCCTCTGCGATCATGCTGCGCAGGCCGCCGGCGGCGGCGGCCTGGCTGGCGTTGAGGGGCGGCGCCGGCGTGTCCAGGTCCGGCGGGCCGAAGCCGTCGGGCCTGGGCGCCAGGCGCAGCTCCAGGGCGCCGTCGTCGATCAGCCCCTTCACCACCGCGGGCGAGACCTCCGCCCGGCGGGCCAGGTCGGCCGGCGGCGAGGGCCCGGCGGCGGCGGCTTCCAGGACCCGGGTCCGGGCGAGCGTCAGGCGGGCCGGCGGGCGGCCGGTGGCGACCGCCAGGCGCTCAGGCCTGGGCAGGGGCGCCCGCGCACCCCGCAGGGCGATGGCCAGGGGCAGGCCGGGTCCATCGGCGGCGTAGCGGGCGGCCCACTGGACGAACTCGACCGTGGTGGGGCTGAGGGGCGGCCCCGGGAGCCGCTCGGCGACCGCCTTCAGGGGCCGGTTCCCGCCCGACCCCTCCCGCAGGCCAGTCACGACGCCGGCCGCCAACCGGGCGCCGAGGGGCGCCAGGACCCGATCGCCCACCGACAGGTCAAGACCCTCGGGCTCTTCGTAGTCGAAGGCTTCCGGCAGGGGCAGGGGCAGGAGGACGGAGACAATGCGGGCCATGTCGCCTCTTCTTAGACCGGTCCGTCCCGGATCGGGAGCCTTCAGGGCTTCCGGGGCGGCCTCCGGAGCCCTACAAGACCCCTTCAACAAAAGCGGACGCAGCCCGATGCAACTCTTTCTCGACACCACCGACGTGGCGATCCTCAGGGATCTCGCCGCCACCGGCCTCGTCGACGGCGTGACCACCAACCCGACCCTGATCGCCAGGTCGGGCCGCCCCATGTTCGACGTCATCGCCGAGATCTGCGAACTGGTCGAAGGGCCGGTCAGCGCCGAGGTCGCCGCCACGGACACGGCGGGCATGCTGGCCGAGGGCGTGAAACTGGCTGCGATCGCCCCGAACGTGGTGGTCAAGGTGCCGCTGACGCGGGAGGGCCTGGTCGCCACATCCGAGTTCGCGGTGCAGGGAATCCAGACCAACGTCACCCTGTGCTTCTCGGCGGCCCAGGCCCTGCTCGCGGCCAAGGCCGGCGCCAGCTACATCTCGCCCTTCATCGGCCGGCTGGACGACCACGGCGCGGAAGGCATGGACCTGATCAGCGAGATCCGGGCCATCTACGACAACTACGACTTCGACACCGAGATCCTCGCCGCCTCGATCCGGAGCCCGGCCCATGTCACGGCCGCCGCCCTCTGCGGCGCGGACTGCGCGACGATCCCGCCGGAGGTCTTCACCGCCCTCTTCAAGCACCCGTTAACCGAACGGGGGCTTTCTCAGTTCCTCAGCGACTGGGCCGCTACGGGACAGTCGATACTCTGAGCCGAGGGAACAGGCGCGATGAGCGGGTCGGGCGAGACGGAGCCGCAGGACGGGCCCGGACCGGAGACGGTGCGCGCAGCCCTGCTCCGCCGGCCGGACATCCTGACCGGCGACCCTGAAACCCTGCAAGCCCTGGGCCTCGCTCTTCGTCCGGACGCCCGTGTTGTCGAGTTCGGCCCGGCCGCCCTGGCCCGGGTCAGCGAGGTCGCCCGGGCGGAGAGCGAGGCCCGGTCCCGCCTCGAGGCCGTCGCCCGCGCCAACTTCGCCGCCCAGGCTCAGACCCGCGAGGCCGTGGTGGACCTGCTGGACGCCGGGGACGCCGCCGACCTCGCCCTGCGCCTTGACGAAATCGCCCGGGCCCGCTTCGGCCTCCAGGCCGGCGCCCTGGGGCTCGAGGGAGGCGCGGGGCCGCAAGGCTGGCGGCGCCTGCCGGAAGGCGGGATCGCCCAGGTCCTGGAGGACGGGGCCGAGATCCTGCTGGGCTTTCGCGCCACCGCTCTGGGACTGTTCGGAGACCAGGCGCCCTTCATCCGCTCCATGGCGCTGGCCCGCCTTGAACTGCCCACCGGGCCGGGGCTCCTCGGTTTCGGGTCGGGCGATCCCGAGGGCTTTACGCCGGACATGGGACCGGAGCTTGTCGCCTTCGTGGCCCGGGTCGCCGAGCGGCTGGCGCGGCGGCTCATGGACGCGGAGCCGGGCGGAGACGCCTGATGGAGGCCCGTGCGGCCCTCGCCCAATGGCTGGAGCACCTGGAGCAGGAGCGACGCCTGTCGCCCCGCACCCTGTCCGCCTACGGCTTCATCGGCCGGCGCTACCTGACCTTCCTGGAGGGGCATAGGGGCGGCCCCCTGACCGGGGAGGACCTCGGCGGGATCAGCGCCGCAGAGATCCGGGCCTGGCTGGCCGTACTGCGCCAGGGCGAGACGCCGCTCTCTCCGCGCTCCCTGTCCCAGTCCCTGTCAGCGATCCGCACCTTCCACGGCTTCCTCGACCGGCGGCTGGGGATCGCCAACCCCGCCCTCGCCCTGGTGCGGGGGCCGCGGGTCCGGCCCTCCGCCCCCAGGCCCGTCACAGAGGCCCAGGCGGCGGAACTCCTCGCTGAACCGGGGCTCGATGCAAATCTGGACCCCTGGGAGTCGGCCCGGGACGAGGCCGTCCTGACCCTGCTCTACGGCTGTGGCCTGCGGATTTCCGAGGCCCTGTCCCTGCGCCGCCGGGATGCGCCCCTGGGCGAGGCCCTGCGGATCACCGGCAAGGGTGCAAAGATGCGGAGGGTCCCGGTCCTGCCCCGGGTGGCTGAGGCCGTGCAGGCCTACCTGGACGCCCTGCCCTTTGCCCTCTCGCCCGATGAGCCCCTGTTCCGGGCCCGGCGGGGCGGTCCGTTATCGCCGCGCCATGTCCAGGCGACCGTGCAGGGAATGCGGGGCCAGCTGGGCCTGCCGGCCAGCGCCACGCCCCACGCCCTGAGGCACGCCTTCGCCACCCACCTGCTGGGCGCCGGCGCCGACCTGAGGTCGATCCAGGAGCTTCTGGGCCACGCCTCCCTGTCCACCACCCAGCGCTACACCCAGGTGGATTCCGCGGCCCTGCTCCGGGCCTATGCGAGCGCTCACCCGAGAGCTTGACGAAGCCGTCCGGCGCCTGTCAGGCCTGCATGGTCCAGCCTTCAACGCCCATGGCGGCCTGCCGGCCGGCCTCGGAGCGCGTCGGGTGCGGGTGGCAGACGCGGGCGATGTCCTCGCTGGCGGCGCGGAAGGCCATGGCCACGCAGTATTCGCCGATCATCTCGCCCGCCTGGGGCCCCAGGATGTGCACCCCCAGGACCTCGTCAGTCACGGCGTCGGCCAGGACCTTCACGAGGCCGTCGGTCTCGTGGTTGATCTTGGCCCGGCTGTTGGCGGCGAAGGGGAACTTGCCGGCCTTGTAGGCGCGGCCCTCGGCCTTGAGCTGTTCCTCGTTGCGGCCGACCCAGGCGACCTCGGGGGTGGTGTAGACCACGCTGGGCACCAGGTTGTAGTCCACGTGACCCGCCTTGCCGGCGATCAGCTCGATGCAGGCGACGGCGTCCTCCTCCGCCTTGTGGGCGAGCATGGGCCCATGGATCACGTCGCCGACGGCCCAGACGCCCGGCGCAGCTGTCCGGAAATGGTCGGTCTCGATGAAGCCCCGCGCGTCCGGAACCAGGCCTACGGTCCCAAGCCCGAGGCCCTCCGTGTAGGGCCGACGGCCGATGGCCAGGAGGACGCGGTCGGCGGAAAGGGTCTCGGCGGCGCCGCCGGCGGCGGGCTCGACGGTGAGATCGACCTTGGCCTTGCCGGCCTTGGCGCCGGTCACCTTGGCGCCCAGGCGGAAGTTCACGCCCTGCTTGGCCAGGATCCTCTGGAAGGCCTTGGCCAGCTCGGCGTCCATGCCCGGGCAGATGCGGTCCAGGTACTCGATGACGGTGACCTCGGCGCCGAGCCGGCGCCAGACCGACCCCAGCTCCAGGCCGATAATGCCGGCGCCGATGACGACCAGGGTCTTGGGGACCTCGCCCAGGGACAGGGCGCCGGTGGAATCGACGATGCGGTCACCGTCCACCTTCACTCCCGGCAGGCCCGAAGGCTCCGAGCCCGTGGCGAGGACGATGTTGGTGGCCTCGAGGGTGACGACCTTGCCATCCTCTCCCTCCACCTCGACCCGGCCGGGGCCGGCCAGGCGACCCTTGCCGAGGAAGCGCTCGACCTTGTTCTTCTTCATGAGGAAGTCGACGCCCTTGGTCAGGGCGGTCACCGACTCATCCTTCTGGGCCATCATCTGCTTGAGGTTGAGGCGCGGGGCGACCTCGATGCCCAGGTGCTCGAACTCCCGGTTCGCGGCCTCGTAGAGCTCGGAGGCGTGCAGCAGGGCCTTGGAGGGCATGCAGCCGACGTTCAGGCAGGTGCCGCCCAGGGTGGCCCGCATCTCGACAATGGCGGCCTTCAGGCCAAGCTGGCCGGCGCGGATGGCGGCGTTGTAGCCCCCGGGGCCGCCCCCGATGATGACGACGTCGAACTGGGACATGGGATTTCCTCGCCCGCCTCGGGGCCTGAACCGGATTAGATGTCGAGCAGCAGGCGCTGCGGATCCTCGATGGCTTCCTTCACGCGGACCAGGAAGGTCACGGCGCCCTGGCCGTCGACGACGCGGTGGTCATAAGACAGGGCCAGGTACATCATCGGGCGGATGACCACCTGGCCGTTCACGGCCATGGGACGCTCCTGAATCTTGTGCATGCCCAGGATGCCCGACTGCGGCGCATTGAGGATCGGCGTCGACATCAGCGAGCCATAGACCCCGCCGTTCGAGATGGTGAAGGTGCCGCCCTGCAGGTCATCCAGGGCCAGGGCGCCGTCCCGGGCCTTCTTGCCGAGGGCGCCGATGGCCTTCTCGATCCCCGCCAGGGACAGGGCGTCGGCATCGCGGACCACGGGCACGACAAGGCCGCGCTCGGTGCCGACGGCCACGCCGATGTCGTAGTGGTTCTTGTAGATCAGGTCCTGTCCGTCGATCTCGGCGTTGACCTCGGGCACGGCCTTGAGGGCGTGGATGCAGGCCCGGACGAAGAAGCCCATGAAGCCCATCTTCACGCCGTGGGTCTTCTCGAAGGCGTCCTTGTAGGTGTTCCGCAGGGCCATGACGGCGCTCATGTCGACCTCGTTGAAGGTCGTCAGCATGGCGGCGGTCTGCTGCGCCTCCTTCAGCCGGCGGGCGATGGTCTGCCGCAGGCGGGACATCCGGACGCGCTCCTCGCGGGCGTGGGCCTCGCGCGGGGCGGTCGGCGCAGGGGCCGGCGGCGGGGCGGCGGCGCGCGCCTCGAGGGCGGCCATGGCGTCGGCCTTGGTCACCCGCCCGCCCTTGCCGGAGCCGGGGATGGCGGCGGGATCGAGCCCGCCTTCAGTGGCGATGCGCTGGGCGGAAGGGGCCAGGACCGGTGCGGCGGCGGCGGCGGCCGGGGCTGCGGGGGCGGGCTTGGCGGGCTTGGGCGCGGCGGGCGCAGGGGCGGAAGCCGGGGCTGCGGCGCCCTCCTTCAACCGGCCCAGGACCGCGCCGGGCTCGACCGTCGCGCCTTCCTCGGCGGAGATGGACTCCAGGACGCCGTCCGCCGGGGCCGCCACTTCGAGGCTGACCTTGTCGGTCTCAAGCTCGACCAGGATCTCGTCCTTGCGGACCGCCTCGCCGGGCTTCTTCGCCCAGCGCGCCACGGTGGCCTCGGAGACGGACTCTCCAAGGGCGGGGGTCATGATGTCGGCCATGGTCGTGTCCTTGGGTTCAGGCGAGGGCTTCGGCGAGGAAGGCCTGGAGTTCGCGGTTGTGCCGGCTCATCTGCCCGGCGGCGGTGGAGGCGGAGGCGGGACGGCCCACATAGCGGGCGCGCTTGGACTTCACCTTCAGGCGCTCGAGGGTCAGCTCCAGCCAGGGATCGACGAAGGTCCAGCCGCCCATGTTCTTCGGCTCTTCCTGGCACCAGACCAGTTCGGCGTTGGGGAAGCGGGAAAGCTCGGCGGAGAGCGACTTCATCGGCCAGGGATAGAACTGCTCGAGCCGCATGAGGTAGATGTCGGTCAGCCCCTTTTCCTCCCGCGCCTCCAGCAGGTCGTAATAGACCTTGCCGGAGCACAGGACGACGCGGCGAATCTTCTCCGGCGGGTCGAGGGTCAGGGCGGTGTGCCGGCCGCGCTCGGCGTCATCGTGCAGGACCCGGTGGAAGGACGAGCCCTCGGCCATCTCCGACAGGAGGGACACGGCCTTCTTGTGCCGCAGCAGCGACTTGGGGGTCATGACCACCAGGGGCTTGCGGAACTCGCGCTTCATCTGCCGACGCAGGACGTGGAAATAGTTGGCCGGAGTGGTGCAGTTCACGACCTGCAGGTTGTCCTCGGCGCAGAGCTGGAGGAAGCGTTCCAGGCGCGCCGAAGAGTGCTCGGGGCCCTGCCCCTCATAGCCGTGCGGCAGCAGCAGGACGAGCCCGCTCATCCGAAGCCACTTGCGCTCGCCGGACGAAATGAACTGGTCGATCACCACCTGGGCGCCGTTGGCGAAATCGCCGAACTGGCCTTCCCACAGCACCAGGGTCTTGGGATCCGCCAGGGAGAAGCCGTACTCGAAGCCCAGCACGGCTTCTTCGGAGAGGGGGGAGTCGATGACCTCAAAGCGCGCCTGACCGGCGCTGAGGTTGTTGAGGGGCGTGTAATGCGCCTCCGTCGTCTGGTCGATGATGTCGCAGTGGCGCTGGGTGAAGGTGCCGCGCACGCTGTCCTGGCCGGCCAGGCGGACGGGGAAGCCGTCCTGCAGCAGGCTGCCGAAGGCCAGGTGTTCGGCCGTGGCCCAGTCGAGGCCCTCGCCGGACTCGATGGCCGCCTTGCGCCCCTCGATGACCCGCCTGACGTTCTTGTGGACGTCGATACCATCCGGAATGGCGGTGATGGCCGCGCCCAGGGACTTCAGCCGGGCGATCGGGACCGAGGTGTTCCCCCGCCGCTCTTCGCCCTCGGGCAGGGCGAGGCCGGACCACTTGCCGTCCAGCCAGTCGGCCTTGTCGGGCTTGAAGGTCTTTCCGGCCTCGAACTCCCGGTCGAGGAAGGCCTCGAACTCGCTGATCCAGGCGTTGACCTCTTCCTCTGTGACCACGCCCTCGCTCACCAGCTGGCGGGTGTAGATCTCGCGGGTGGTCGGATGATCCTTGATGCGAGCGTACATCAGGGGCGAGGTCATGGTCGGATCGTCGCCCTCGTTGTGGCCGAACCGCCGGTAGCAGAACATGTCGATGACGACGTCGCGGCCGAACTTCTGGCGGAACTCGGTGGCGACCTTGACCACGAAGACCGTGGCCTCGGGATCGTCTCCGTTCACGTGGAAGATCGGGGCCTCCACCATGAGGGCGCCATCGGACGGATAGGGCGAGGAGCGGCTGTACTTCGGCGCCGTGGTGAAGCCGATCTGGTTGTTGACGATGAAGTGCAGGCAGCCCCCGGTCCGGTAGCCCCGGGTCCCGGAGATGGCGAAGCATTCCGCCACCACGCCCTGGCCGGCGAAGGCGGCGTCTCCGTGCAGCAGCAGGGGCAGGACATGGCCGCGGCCGGCGTCCGAGGTCTCCCGCAGAGCAAAGGCCTGCTTGGCCCGCGCCTTGCCCAGGACCACCGGGTTGACGATCTCCAGGTGCGAGGGGTTGGCGGTCAAGGACAGGTGGACGGTGTTGCCGTCGAAGGCGCGGTCGGAGGAGGCGCCCATGTGGTACTTGACGTCCCCCGAGCCCTCGACGTCCGAGGGCAGGCTCGTGCCGCCCTGGAACTCGTGGAAGATGGCGTGGTAGGGCTTGCCCATCACGGCGGCCAGCACGTTCAGGCGACCCCGGTGCGGCATGCCGATGACGATGTCCTGCACCCCCAGGGCGCCGCCGCGCTTGATGATCTGCTCGAGGGCCGGGACCATGGCCTCACCGCCGTCGAGGCCGAAGCGTTTGGTGCCGGGGAAGCGCTTGTGCAGGAAGCGCTCGAAGCCCTCGGTCTCGATCAGCTTCTTCAGGATGGCGATCTTGCCCTCACGGGTGAAGACAATCTCCTTGTCCCGCCCCTCGATCCGCTCCTGCAGCCAGGCCTTCTGGGCCGGATCGGAGATGTGCATGTACTGCACCCCGATATCGGCGCAGTAGGTCCGCTTGAGGATAGCGAGAATCTCCCGGATCGTTCCGGTCTCGAGGCCCAGGACGTAGTCGAGGAAGATCGGGCGGTCATAGTCCGCCTCGCTGAAGCCGTAGGTGGCGGGATCGAGCTCAGAGGCGTCGCCCTCAGGCATGGCGATGCCGAGGGGGTCCAGGTTGGCCCGCAGGTGGCCCCGCATCCGGTAGGCGCGGATCATCATGATGGCGCGAAGGGAATCGAGCGTGGCGGCGCGCACGTCGTGGCCCGATGCGGCGGGACCCCGATCGCTGATCTTTGAGGCGAGCTTGGCCTCTACCGCCGGCCAGAGCCCATCGATGGCGGAGAGCCAGTCCGGACGGGCGGCGGGTGCGGCCCGGGCGGTCCAGGAGGGCGGCGCCATGGGCTGACCCGCGCCGGCCCGGTCGTGGACGGAGGTGAAGAAGCTGCGCCAGGAGGGCTCGACCGAGTCCGGCGCCTTCAGCCAGCGGGCGTAGAGATCCTCGATGAAGGCGGCGTTCCCGCCATAGAGGAAGGAGGTCTCCGCCAGCAGTTCGTTGATCCGTCCCGCGTCGTCCGCCATGTCGCTCGCCTGTCGCCTGCGGCCCGCGACGCCTTCAGGAGGAGAGTCGAGCTGGACCGCTCAAGGTTGAATTATCACGCCCCCCTCAGGCGCCGTTCAGCACCTCGAGCAGGGTCTCTCCCAGCTTCGCCGGAGATGGCGCCACGCGGATTCCCGCCGACTCCATCGCCGCAATCTTGTCCTCCGCACCGCCCTTACCGCCCGAGATGATGGCGCCGGCATGGCCCATCCTGCGTCCGGGCGGAGCCGTGCGGCCCGCGATGAACCCGACCATAGGCTTCCGAATCGCTGAATTCTTTATGAATTCCGCAGCATCTTCTTCGGCCGAACCGCCGATTTCGCCGATCATGATGATCGACTCGGTCTCGGGGTCCTTCAGGAACATGTCGAGCACGTCGATGAACTCCGTGCCCTTCACGGGGTCCCCGCCAATACCCACGGCCGTGGTCTGGCCAAGGCCGACCTGGCTGGTCTGGAACACCGCTTCGTAGGTAAGGGTACCCGAACGGGAAACAACACCCACCGAGCCCTTGCGGAAGATATTCCCGGGCATGATTCCGATCTTGCAAGCCTCGGGGGTCAGCACACCGGGGCAGTTCGGGCCGATCAGTCGGGACTTCGAGCCCGACAGGGCGCGCTTGACCTTGACCATGTCGGCGACGGGAATGCCTTCAGTGATGCAGATGATCAGGGGAATTCCGGCGTCAATCGCTT
Organism: Phenylobacterium sp.; assembly: GCA_020402745.1. Classification (GTDB taxonomy): domain Bacteria; phylum Pseudomonadota; class Alphaproteobacteria; order Caulobacterales; family Caulobacteraceae; genus Phenylobacterium. The sequence continues at coordinate 294,653 of JADBYZ010000013.1, read as the reverse complement.
CGAGGATCGAATCCGCGGCGAAGGGCGGCGGCACATAGATCACGCTGGCGTCTGCGCCCGTTCGTCGCACGGCTTCATCCACCGTATTGAACACGGGCAGGCCCACATGGGTGGTCCCGCCTTTGCCGGGGGTCACGCCGCCGACCATCTTGGTTCCGTAGGCGATGGCCTGTTCGGAGTGGAAGGTGCCCTGGGCGCCGGTGATCCCCTGACAGATGACCCGGGTTTCTTTGCCGATCAGAATGGACATTAGGCGAGCCCCCGCACGGCTTTCACAATCTTCTCGGCGCCATCGCTGAGGTCGTTGGCCGCAATGACGTTGAGGCCGCTCTCATTGATGATCTTCTTGCCCAACTCGGCGTTGGTGCCTTCCAGGCGCACCACCAGGGGCACGGTCAGGCCAACCTGCTTGACGGCGTTGACCACGCCGTTGGCCAGTATATCGCACCGGGCGATCCCGCCGAAGATGTTGACCAGAATGCCCTTCACATTGGGATCGGCCATGATGATCTTGAAGGCGGCCGTCACCTTGGCTTCGTCCGCGCCGCCGCCGACGTCCAGGAAGTTGGCGGGCTCGGCGCCGTAGAGCTTGATGATGTCCATGGTCGCCATGGCCAGGCCCGCGCCGTTGACCATGCAGCCGATTTCGCCGTCAAGGGCGATGTAGGAGAGGTCGAACTTGGAAGCTTCGATTTCCTTCGGGTCTTCTTCGCTCTCGTCGCGCAGCACCACCACTTCCGGATGCCGGAAGAGGGCGTTGGAGTCGAAGGACACCTTGGCGTCCAGAACCCGCAGCTGGTCATCGGCGGTCACGATCAGCGGGTTGACCTCGAGCATCGCCATGTCCTTGGCGACGAAGGCCGTGTAGAGCTGACCCAGAAGCTTGGCCGCCTGCTTGGCGAGGTCGCCGCTGAGGCCCAGGGCCTTGGACAGGGCGCGTCCATGGAACGGCCAGACGCCGGTCGCCGGGTCGATGCCGAAGGTAATGATCTTTTCCGGCGTGTCGTGGGCGACGGTTTCAATGTCCATGCCGCCCTCCGTCGAGGCGACCACCGAGACCCAGCTGGTTTCGCGGTCGACCAGGAGGGAGAGGTAGAACTCCTTGGAGATGGCCGCGCCTTCCTCGATGTAGAGGCGGTTGACCTGCTTGCCCTTCGGCCCGGTCTGGTGGGTCACCAGGACCCGGCCGAGCATTTCTTGGGCGTTGGTGCGGACGTCATCGACGCTCTTGACCACCCGGACGCCGCCCTTGGCGTCTGCCCCGAGGCCCTCGAAGCGGCCCTTGCCGCGCCCACCGGCGTGGATCTGGGACTTCACCACGAAGACCGGACCGCCCAGCTGCTCGGCGGCCTTGACGGCCTCGTCGACGGAAAAGGCGGGATACCCGCGCGGGACCGCCACGCCGAACTCGGACAGGACGGCCTTGGCTTGATGTTCGTGGATGTTCATGGGGCCCAGAAGCGCTGTTCTGCTGGCTCGCCCGATTGGCGAGTGGCCGGTTTATAGGCGCCCCCCGGAGATCAGGCAACCGCCGAGCCGTCCTGCCGCCGCGTCAGCCCAGGAAGAGATTCCACACGAAACGGCCCGGCAGGAGGACGAACAGGAGGTTCACGGCGAAGCCGCCGTAGAACAGGCCGGTCATGGTGCGCCGGTGCCGTTCCACGTCATGCCGGCGGGCCGCCGCCACCGCCAGGGGCAGGGCGATGATCACATAGCCGCTCAGGATGTGGATGAAGGAGAAGTGGCCCGGGTTGACGACCCGGATGAAGAGGGAGGTGACCGCGACGATCCCCACCGCAAGGACCCAGCCCCAGCCAAGGATCCGGTGCATCCGGGCGCCCTTGCGCCCGGCCATGAGGAGGGCGCCGACCATCAGGGCGAGCAGGCCGAACGCCAGGTGGACCAGGATGACCGGCGAGGTCGAGGCCAGCAGGTCCAGGTCCGGCGCACGCGGACGAAAGGCCGGCGGCGCAGCGCCTGCAGCACGGTCCGCCAGGATGCGGGGTAGCACGGCCGCCGCGATAGCGAGGGGGCCGATGGTCACGGCGAGGATCAGCGCCATCTTGCGCGAGGGGGTGCGAATTTGGGACATCAGGGTCATCTTGGGTCTCCGGTCACCCGGGCGGACGTCGCCGCCGGGCTCTGACCGGAACCTGCCGGGCCCCGCGCCGGGCCTCAAACGGGGATGCGCCAGATGACGCCGCCGCTTCGCAAGTCGCCCGGGTCCGCCATTCACGAAGCGTGGACGGCGGAGGATCTGCGGCGGGTGATCGTCGTCACCCTGGGCCTCGCCGCCGTCGTCGGCGCCTTCCTCGGGTTTGTCGGCGCCTTCGACCTTGCGGACTATCCTCTTGGCGCAAGGCTCGCCTACATGGTCCCTGTGGCGGTGGTGACCGGCGCCATTGGCCTGGGGGGCTATCTGGTGGCGGGCCGGCTTGCGCCCGGGCTGAACCGTTGGCTCCGCGCGATCCTGGGCGGCCTCCTGATCTTCGCCCCTATCGGCGTGATCGTGTGGTTGACGGCGGGCCTGATCCCGGGCGCGCACATCACGCTCTCAGCCCTGCCCGGTTTCATCGGCACCTCCCTGGTGGCGTCTGTGGGCATGTCGCTGCTCTCAGTCGCGGTGAACCCGGGCGCTCAAGGCGGGGCGGAGCCCGGCCCGGCGCCGGCGCCCTCGCGCTTCCTGGAGTGGCTGCCGCTGAGACTGCGGAGCGCAGAGATCTGGGCGGTGGAGGCCGAGGACCACTATCTGCGCGTGCACACCAGCGCGGGCCAGGACCTGATCCTGCTGCGCATGGCCGACGCCGTCGCCGAGCTGGAGGGCCAGGAGGGCATGCAGGTGCACCGGTCCTGGTGGGTGGCGCGCGCCGGGATCGCCGACGCCCGCCGGGGCGACGGCCGGGCGACCCTGACATTGAAGGATGGATCGGAGGCGCCGGTCAGCCGCACCTACGCCGCCGAGCTTCGGCGGCGAGGGTGGGTCTGAAGCCTCAGGCCAGGAGGTCCTTGATGGTCTCGCGCTCGCCAACCAGCTCATCGTTGGTCAGGGCGATCTTGGACTTGGCGAAGTCGTCCATGGCGAAGGACTCTATCACTTCGTAGCCAGTCGCCGTCGTGCGCACGGGCATGCCGGCCCAGACGCCGGGGGCGAAGCCGTAGCGGCCCTCGCTGCTGATCGCCACCGAGTGCACCTTGCCGGGGGTGACCAGGTCGCGGACGTGGTCGACCAGGGCGTTCGCGGCCGAGGCGGCCGAGGAGAGGCCCCGGGCCTCGATAATGGCCGCGCCGCGCTTGCCGACGGCGGGCAGGAAGTCGTTCTTCAGCCAGGCCTCGTCGCCGATCACGCTGGCCGCATCCTTGCCGCCGATCTTCGCGTGGGTGAAGTCCGCGAACATGGTCGGCGAGTGGTTGCCATAGATGTAGAGGTCGGTGACCTCGTCGATGGCCACGCCGGCCTTCTGGGCCAGCTGTGCCCGGGCGCGGTTCTCGTCCAGGCGGACCATGGCGGTGAAGCGGTCGGCCGGCAGGCGGCGGGCCTGGGCGGCGGCGATCATCACGTTGGTGTTGCAGGGGTTGCCCACCACCGCCACCCGGGCGTCATCGGCGGCGACGGCGTCGATGGCCTGGCCCTGGGCGATAAAGATCTTGCCGTTGTCCTTCAGGAGGTCGGCGCGCTCCATGCCGGGGCCGCGGGGCTTGGAGCCCACCAGCAGGCACCAGTTGGCGTCCTTGAAGGCGACCTCGGCCTCGCCGGTCAGGACCATGCCCGCCAGCAGGGGGAAGGCGCAGTCCTCAAGCTCCATGGCCACGCCCTTGAGGGCCTTCTGGGGACCTTCCACCGGGATCTCCAGCAGCTGGAGGATGACCGGCTGGTCGGGGCCGAACATGGCGCCCGAGGCGATGCGGAACAGAAGGGCGTAGCCAATGTTGCCGGCCGCGCCGGTGACCGCCACGCGGATGGGTTTCCTGGAAGCCATGGTTCGTCTCCGGAGTGTGGGTTCCGCGGTCGGCCCGCGTCGGAGCGTCCCTAGCTGTAAGCGGCGGAGCCTGCAACGCTGCAAGCGCTTGTGGCGGGCCCCAGGCGCGGCCAATCTGGCCCCATGCCCGAGATCGATCCCGCCTTCCTCGCAAGCTCCCACGCCCTGGACGAGCTGCCCCTCTGCCATGTCCGCCTGCAGGACGACGCCCGCTGGCCCTGGCTGATCCTGATCCCCCAGGTCTCCGGCGCCCGGGAGATCGAGGACCTGACCGTCGCCGAGCGCCGGCTCCTGGTCGAGGAGGTGGTCGCCGCCGGAAACGCCGTCCGGGCCCTGGGGGCGGCTCTTGGCCTGGCGGTGGAGAAGCTGAACGTCGGGGCCCTTGGCAATGTCACGCCCCAGTTGCACGTACATGTGGTGGGCCGGAGGGCCGGGGACCCGGCCTGGCCCGGGCCGGTCTGGGGCTTTGGCGAGGCCGTGGCCCTCGCCCCGGAAGTCCTTCAGAAGGCCCTGGCCGCAGCCCGGCCGGCCCTGGCGCCCGGCGCCCAGCCCTATCCGCCCTTCCCCGGTCGCGGCCCGGCGTGAACCCGGCTCAGTCGCGCTGCATGCGCACGGTGACCTCGACACCGTCCTCGGTCAGGGTCCCGACCCACTGACCCGGCGCCTCCGGCCGCAGCTGAAGCCGGACCGTTCCGCGGCGTGGCGGCGCCTCCAGGCTGATGGCGAGCCGCCCGCCCGTCCTGCTGACGGCGCTCAAGTACCCCGAACCTGTCAGAGCGCCGGGCCGGCGGGGATCGCTCCAGGCCCCGTCGAGGGTCCCGGCGCCGGAATCGACGAACTGGAAGGCGTAGAGGGGTCCGGCCTGGCTGCGGACAAGCCACCGCCCGTCCAGCTCGCCCTGCCGGCCCTGGGCGGCGGCGTACCCCGCCCGGAGACGGGCCTCATAGGTCCTCTCGGCCGCATTCAGGGGGCCCTCGGGCGTGCGGCTGTGGTCATCCACCCCCACCCTCTGGCCGGGGACAGGGGTCGGACCTGAGCGTGCCGAAGGCGGTTCCGCGACCTCAGGCAGGTCCAGGTCGCCGCCGTCAGCCTCTTCTTCCTCGTCGGCCTCAGGAGTCGGGACAGCCTTCAGGAGGTCACCGATCAGGTCCGGGTCCTGGGCGCGCGCGACCGGCGGCGCCCAGGCGATAGCGACGGACGCCAGGACCAAAAGAGCGGCGAGGTGGGTCCGGATCATGCCTCCTCGAGGGCTGCGGCGATCTCCAGGAGACGGAGGGCCTGGTCCAGGTGCAGGCGTTCGACCATCCGGCCCTCGACCCGCAGAACGCCCTTGCCGCGATTTTCGGGCGAATCAAAGGCGGCGGCGATCGTCCGCGCCCAGGCCACCTCATCGGGCTCCGGGGCGAAGGCCCGGTTGGCGACGACGATCTGGTCCGGATGGATCAGGGTCTTGCCGTCGAAGCCGAATTCCACGCCTTGCCGGCACTGACGCTCCAGGCCTTCGAGGTCTGCGATATCGTTCCAGACCCCGTCCAGGACGCTCAAACCGTGGGCCCGGCCGGCGGCGACCGTTAACGACAGGGCCGCCTGCAAGGGGCGCCGGTCGGCGTCGACCCGGCAGCGCATCTCCTTGACCAGGTCGTTTGACCCCACGACCAGGGTCGAGAGCGGCCCCCCCGCCGAGGCCAGTCGGTCCAGGGCGAAAAGGCTGGCGCAGGTCTCGATCATGATCCAGAGGGCGACCCCGGCGGGCAGGTGCGCGGCGTAGGCCTCCACGTCCGCGGGCGAAGAGACCTTGGGCGCCAGGACGGCGTCGGGACGGAAGGGGCTGGCCGCCACAGCGGCGAGGTCCGCCTCCCCCCAGGGGGTGTCCAGGCCATTGACCCTGACCACCCGCTCCCGGCGGCCGAAACCGCCTTCGGTGATGGCCGCAATCGCGAGGTCCCGGGCAGCGGTCTTGGCGTCGGGGGCCACGGAATCCTCGAGGTCCAGGATCACCACGTCGCAAGCCAGTTCCCGGGCCTTCGCGATGGCGCGGGGGTTCCCGGCAGGCATGTAAAGGGCGCTGCGACGGGGGCGGGCGGACGACATGCCTGGACTCCTGGCGCTCACTGCGGGGGCGACGAATCCTCTGGTCTTAGACTATGATGAGGCCATGATCACCCGCTACGAACCCGACGCCCGCAATGTGCTGGGCAGCCCTCTTGAGCCCTGCGGCCTGGACCCCGTCACCGGCTTCTACCGGAACGGTTGTTGCGAGACCGGTGCGGAAGATGTCGGCATGCACACGGTCTGCGCCATCATGACCGCAGACTTCCTGGCCTTCTCGAAGTCCGTGGGCAACGACCTGTCGACTCCGGTCCCGGCCTATGGCTTCGCCGGGCTGAAGCCCGGGGATCGTTGGTGCCTTTGCGCGCCCCGCTGGCGCGAGGCTTTCGACGCCGGCGCTGCGCCGCAGATCGTCCTCGCGGCGACCCATGAGGAGGCGCTCGCCGTGGCGCCTCTCGAGGTCCTGAAGGCCTACGCCGCCGGAGCCTGATCGAGGATGGCCTAGATGTCGCCCGCCTGCTGAGAATCGCTTCATGGGATACAACCTCAAGTTTACTTGAGGTTGTTCAGATTCAGCAGTTGGAGGTGCAGATGGACCGAAACGACCTTGTGCCGATCGGCGAACTGGCGCGGCGCACCGGCCTCGCCGTTTCAGCAATCCGGTTCTATGAAGAGAAGGGCCTGATCCAGCCGTCTCGCACGCGGGGAAACCAGCGCCGCTTCCTGCGCAGCGACATCCGGCGACTCTCCTTCATCCTGATCGCGCAGAAGCTGGGACTAGGCCTCCTGGAGATCGAGGCGGAGCTCTCCAAGCTGCCTCAGGGGCGCACGCCATCGCTCTCGGACTGGCAGCGGATCAGCCGGTCCATGCGGTCAGCCATCGACGAGAAGATCCGCCTGTTGACCCTCGCCCGCGCCAAGCTCGATGAGTGCATCGGATGCGGCTGCCTCAGTCTGGAGCGGTGCCGGATCTATAACCGTCATGATCGGGCGGGCGCGAGCGGATCCGGGCCACGTTTCGTGCTAGATTAAGGCCTGCGATCCGGGCGGGAGGGGGGCCAGCGGAGTCCGGACGAAAGCCGGGGGTGGAGGCGTCGCGCCCCCGACGTCGGGACGGCGGCGAAGACCGGTGGAGCCGCACCCCCTCAGGACACCTTCGGCATGTCGCCCTGCGCGATCCTGAAGGCCTATGCTTCCGGTTCCTGATCCGGAAGGTCGCCGGTGTAACGCGCCCGCGGACGGATCAGGCCGCCGTCCTGGACCTGCTCGAGGGCGTGGGCCAGCCAGCCGGCGCACCGGGCGGCGGCGAAGAGAGAGAGGGCCGCGCCCTCCGGTGCGCCCAGGTGGTCGCAGAGCGCCACCAGGGCGAAATCCACGTTTGGGGCGAGGCCCGTGGTCGCCTGGACCTGTTCGGCCAGCCTGGCCAGGTCCTCCGGTGGGTTGAACCGGGCCAGAAGGGCGGCGGCCCGGGGGTCGCCGCCAGGATAGAGCGGATGGCCGAACCCCGGGATCCCGCGATCCTCAGCGACCCGGGCGGCGACGGCGGCGTCCGGCCCCTGCGCAAGGGCCTCGGACCTGAACCGCGCCAGAGCGGCGGGCGCCCCGCCATGCCGGGGCCCCGATAGGGCGGCCAGTCCCGCCAGGGCGGAGGCCGCCAGAGACGCGCCGGTGGAGGCCGCCACCCGGGCCGCGAAGGCCGAGGGATTGAGCTCGTGGTCCGCCAGGAGGACCAGGGTGCGGCGGATGAGGTCGGCGGCGGGGCCGCCGGGTCCGAGTCGCCAGGCCTTGGCGAGCCGCAGGTGGACCGCACCGGAATCGGTCTCAGCCGCGAGGGCGTCGGCGAAGATGTCGAGCAGGAGGGCGGCCTCGGCCGACCGGGCCAGGGCGGGTTGTCCCAAGGCCGGCGGGGCCTCTGCGGCCCGGGCCGCCAGGGCCAGGAAGGCCCGGGACAGGGGCGGCCCCGCGGACGGGGGCTCGGGGCGATCCGACCGCTTGAGGGTCACGCCATCGCCACCCCGGAGCAACCGGGCCACCGATTCGAGAGTTTCCGTCTCGGCCAGGAGCAGGGCGTCGCGGCCCCTGTACCAGAGGCGTCCGGCCTGGACCGTGGTGATGGCTGAGGTCAGGACAGGCTCGCCCCAGGTCATGGCCCCCACGGCGACCTCGGAAGGGCGGCGGCTACGCCTCCGGCGCTCGGCCAGGGCGTCCACCTCCCGGGCGCGGTAGAGGCTGCGCCGGGAGTCCCCAGGGTCAGGGCGCGCCGTCAGGAGCCCCCGGCTGACATAGGCGTAGAGGGTCTGTGCCTTGAGCCCCAGCCTGTCCTGTACGGCTGTAGCGGTCAGCCAGTCCGCCATGTGGGGCCTCCCTCGCCGGATTTTATATTGATTATCTTGATCAAGATTGACGAGTCAAGGCTAGGAGCGCCGGGTGTGGTCATCACGGCCCGCTGCAGAAAGGACATCGCCATGGAAGCCGGTCTGGAATCTGTGATCGCCGCACACACGGTGCTGTCGGATGTGGACGGCGAGGCCGGACGCCTCGTCCTGAGAGGCGCGACCCTGGAGTCCCTGGTGGGCGCCGCCGACTTCGAGGCGGTCTGCGCCCGCTTGTGGTCGGGCCTCGCCCCCGCCCCGGTTGACGACCTGAAGGCGGCCCTGGGCGCCGCACGGGCAGAGGTCTGGTCGGAGGTCGAACGGCTCGACGACGCCCTGGCCGCCTTGTCTCCGGTGGAGGGGCTGAGGGCCCTGATGGCCCGGCTGTCGGATGGCGAGGACCTTACGACGGCGCTTCGCATCACGGCGGCGCCCGCCGTCTTTATTGGCGCCCTCCTCCGGCGGCGGGCCGGACGGCCCGCCCTGGCGCCTGACCCCTCGGCGGGACATGCGGCGGATCTCCTGCGGATGATCTCGGCCCAGGCGCCGACCCCGGCCCAGGCGGCGGCCCTGGACGCCTACCTGGTCACCGTCATCGATCACGGCCTCAACGCCTCGACCTTTGCGGCCCGGGTGGCGGCCTCGACCCGGGCGGGCCTGGTGTCGGCCGCCCTCGCCGGAATCAGCGCCCTGAAGGGACCCTTGCACGGCGGCGCCCCAGGTCCGGTGATCGACATGCTGGACGGGATCGGGTCGCCGGGGAACGCCCGTCCCTGGCTGGAGGCGGCCCTTGACCGCGGCGACCGGTTGATGGGCTTCGGGCACCGGGTCTACCGGGTCCGGGACCCACGCGCCGACGCCCTGAAGGGCGCCATCCGCCGGCTGGGCGCGAACGAAGGCCGCCTGGCCCTTGGCGAAGCGGTGGAGGCGGCGGCCCTCGAGATCCTGCGCACCCGCAAGCCCAACCGGCCCCTCGAGACCAATGTCGAGTTCTACACGGCCCTGCTCCTGGAGGCCCTCGGCATCCCGCCGGAAGCCTTCACCTGCATCTTCGCCGCAGGCCGGGTCGCAGGGTGGACCGCTCACGCCTGGGAACAGGTCGCCACCGGGCGGCTCATCCGCCCGCGCTCGGTCTATGTCGGCCCCGATCCGGCCCCGTAATGATTTGGCAGGGCCAGGGGCCGGCGCTAGAAGGGGGCATGCCTCACGACGTCCGCCTGTCGCCGGACCGCGCCGCCGCCCTGACGCGGGGGATCACCCTCATGTCCGTGGGGGTCGCAGCCCTGCTGGTGACGGCCAAGGCGGCCGCCTGGCTGGCCTCGGGTTCGGTGGCCCTCCTGGCCTCCCTGGCCGACTCGGCCCTCGACCTCCTGGCCTCGACCCTCACCTTCTTCGCCGTCCGCTACGCCGCCGCCCCGCCCGATGAAGAGCACCGGTTCGGGCACGGCAAGGCCGAGGCCTTCGCCAGCCTGATGCAGGCCGGCCTGGTCTTCGCCTCGGCCGCCCTGATCGGACAGGAGGCGATCCGAAGCCTCCTGGATCCCCAGCCCCTTGAGGCCAGCGGCTGGGCCCTTGGGGTGATGGTGCTTTCCACCGTCATGACCTTCGTCTTGATCTCGGCCCAGACCTGGGTCCTGAAGCGCACCCAGTCCGTGGCGGTCAGCGGCGACCGGGCGCACTACGCCTCGGACCTGGCCTCCAACATGGCGGCCCTGGCGGGCATTGGCGCCTCAGCCTGGCTGGGCCTGGCCGGCCTGGACGGCGCCGCCGCCCTGGTCATCGCCGTCCTGCTCTTGTGGGGCGCCATCAGCGTCTTCCGCGAGGCCGCCGTCCAGCTGATGGACCAGGAGCTGCCGGCGTCGGAACGCGCCCGGATCGTCGACCTGGTCATCCGGGACCCGCGCCTCACAGACGTTCACCAGCTGCGAACCCGAGCCTCGGGACCCTATGTGCACATTCAGATGCATGTGGACCTGGACCCCCTGCTGACCCTGGAAGACGCTCACCGAGTCCTCGTCGAGGCCGAACGCCGCGTGCTCGAAGCCTTCCCCACGGCCGACATCCTGATTCATCCGGATCCGAGAGGCCTCGCCGAACCCCACGGCGGGGCTTTCGCGGAAACCGCGACTGCAGAGTAAACCGCCCCTTAAGGTCTGATGGGCCTAGGTGAGAGGGACACAGAACGTCTCGCCGGCCGGGCATGACCGAACGCATCCTACACCATTTCCCGCTAGACCCCGCCTCACGCCAGGTCCGTCTGGCGCTGGGAGAAAAGCGGCTGGCCTTCACCGACCAGACCGTCCGCTACTGGGAACAGCCGGAGGGATTCCTCGACCTCAACCCCTCGGGGGTGACGCCGGTGATGGTGGAGGACGGCCTGGTTCTCTGTGAGTCCCGGACCATCCTCGACCACCTGGAAGAGACCTGCCCCGAACCGCCCCTGCTGGGCCGCTCGCCGGAGGAACGGGCGGAGGCCCGGCGGCTGGTCCTGTGGTTCGACCGCAAGTTCGACCTGGAGGTCGCCGGCTTCCTGCTGCACGAGAAGATGGAGAAGCGGCTCCTCGGCCTCGGCGCCCCGGACCTGGCGGCCCTGCGCCAGGGGCGGGAGTCCCTGCGCCATCACATGGCCTACCTGGAGGCAATTCTGGCGGCGCGGGACTGGCTGGCGGGCCGACGCATGTCCCTGGCCGATTTCGCCGCCGCCGCCTACCTCTCGGTGATCGACTACCTCGGCGATGTGCCTTGGGACAGCTATCCGGCGGTCAAGACCTGGTACATGAAACTCAAGTCCCGTCCGGCCTTCCGTCCCCTTCTTGCCGACCGCTGGCCGGGACTGGTCCCGGCAGCGCATTATGACGACCTCGACTTCTGACCTTCGCGAGTCGATCCGCCACAGAGCGGCGGAGCTGGGCTTCAACGTCTGCCGTTTCACAGGGGTCGAGGCGCCCTGGCGTGCGACGGGGCGGCTGCAGGCCTTCCTGGAGGCCGGACATCACGGCGAAATGGCTTGGATGGCGGACACCGCAGAGCGGCGGGGGCACCCCCGCGCCCTGTGGCCAGAGGCCCGGAGCGCCGTCGTCTTGGGGCTGAACTACGGGCCGGAGACGAACCCTCTTGCAGGCCTTGCCAGGCGCGACCGGGGCCTGATTTCGGTCTACGCCCAGGGGGACGACTACCACGACCTCATCAAGGGCCGGCTGAAGCAGCTTGGCGGCTGGATGGCCTCTCACCTGGGGGCGGACCTGAAGGTCTTCGTCGACACCGCCCCCCTGATGGAGAAGCCCCTGGCCCAGCAGGCGGGCCTGGGCTGGCAGGGCAAGCATACCAACCTTGTCAGTCGCGAATTTGGCTCCTGGCTCTTCCTGGGCGTGATCCTGACCACGGCGGACCTGCCGGCCGATCCGGCGGAGACGGATCATTGTGGTCAGTGCCGGGCCTGCCTGGACGCCTGCCCCACGGCCGCCTTCCCCGCCCCGTACCAGCTCGACGCCCGCCGCTGCGTCTCCTACCTGACCATCGAGCACAAGGGGCCGGTGGACCCTGAGCTGAGGCCCGGGCTGGGCAACCGGATCTATGGCTGCGACGACTGCCTGGCCGTCTGCCCCTGGAACAAGTTCGCCCAGGCGGGACGGGAGCAGAAGCTGGCGGCGCGGGCCGACAGGGTCGAGCCGCCCCTGGGCGAGCTGGCGGCCCTCGATGACGCCGCCTTCCGGGAGAGGTTCGCCCGCTCGCCCATCAAGCGGACGGGCCGGGACCGCCTGGTCCGGAACGTCCTCTACGCCATTGGCAATTCGGCGGACCCGACCCTGATCCCCGCTGCACGGGCGCGATTGGATGACGCCTCACCCCTGGTGCGGGGCGCAGCCGTCTGGGCGCTGGGGCGACTCCTGCCTCGCGCCGAGGTCCTCGCCCTCGCCCACAGCCATGCCGACGCCGAGGCTGACCCCGGCGTCCGGGCTGAGTGGGCCTCGGTTCAGTCGGCGTAGACGCCGGCCCGGTTCTCCATCGCGGCCTTCACCGCCTCGACCTGGTTGGGCGAGCCGATCAGGGCGCCCTGCTCCTGGCTCTCGGCGAGGAGGATGGCGTGCTGGTCCGCGTCCGGGGCCAGGTCCAGCAGCCGCTTGCCAGCCCGGATGGCCTCGGGGTTCTTGGAGGCGATATCAGCGGCCAGGGCCAGGGCCTCGGCGCGGGGATCGGCGCAGACCCGGGTGGCCAGGCCCATGCGGTGGGCCTCCTCGCCGTTGAAGATCCGGCCGGTGTAGGTCAGTTCCCGGGCGACGTCGTCGCGCACCAGCCGCTTCATCAGGACCAGGCCCGCCATGTCGGGCACCAGACCCCACTTGATCTCCAGGACCGCCATGCGGACGTCCGGAGTGACAAAGCGGATGTCGGCGCCCAGGGCCAGCTGGAAGCCGCCACCGAAGGCCACGCCATGGATGGCGGCGATCACGGGGACCGTCTGTTCACGCCAGACCATGACGGCGTGCTGGGCGTGGTTGGATCCGCCCTCGGTGCGCTTGGGCGTGACCAGGCCCGCCCCGCCGCGACGCTCACCCGAGGCCATCTTGGCGAAATTGCCCATGTCGAGGCCGGCGCAGAAGGCCCGGCCGTCGCCAGAGAGGACGATGGCCCGGACGCCCTTCTCGGTCTTCAGGCGTTCGCCCGTATCGACCAGGGCCTGGAACATGCGGTCGTCGAGGGCGTTCATCTTGTCGGTGCGGACGAGGCGGACGTCGGCGACGCCGTTCTCGATCGTGACCTGGATGCGGTCTTCCATGAGGGTCTCCTTCAGCTCTTGCCGGGCAGGGCGACGTAGCCCACCCGGGGAAAATGCAGGTGCAGGCGGCCGAGGTCAGGGGTTTCCCGGGCCAGGATGAGGCGGTCGGGCCGGGCCGCCACCAGGGTCCCGGCGATGGGGTCGCGGCCATAATCATCGGCCATCACCACCACCGGATCGCCGGGCGACAGGCCGAGGGCGTCGTCGGGATCGTGGGCCGGCGCGGGGGCCGGCTCAGCCCCCCGGGCGATCTCCAGGGCCTGGGCGCCGGTGATCTCGGTACGGACGCCATGGCCGATGGCGGCCATGCGGCCGTGCCAGGCCTCCAGCCGCTCCAGGCCGGCGGTGAGCTTGGCGTTGGTCTCGGGCAGGGCGCCCCTGAGCCACCAGATGTTCATCCAGGCCGAGGCGTCCGCCAGGCCCGGCTGGTCCCCCGCGAGGAAGGGCGTTTCGCCTAGGGCCTGATCAAGCCAGGCCGCGTGCCCCCGCCACTGGACCCGCATGGGCCCGGCGGCCTGGGCCATGGCCTCCACGTCGAAGGGGCGACCGGACAGTTTCTCGCGGTCGGCGATGAAGGCCTTCGGGGTCAGGTGACCCATTTCGCCGAAGATCACCGGCACCGTCGCCTGGAAGAACAAGCGGTCCGCCCAGAGGCCAATCCCCCTCAGTCCCGCCAGGCCATGGTTTCCGGGCAAGGGCGTGCGCCTCTGCAGTTCATCGAGGATGACCATGGAGTCACAGTAGACGTCGGCGCCGATCTGCAGGACCGGTGCGCGCCGGTAGCCCCCCGTCAGGGGCGTCAGGTCCGGCTTGGGCATCATGTTCGGAGTGATCACCGACGACCAGGCCTGGCCGGTCATGCCGAACACGATCCGCACCTTCTCCGAGAAGGGCGAGGCGTCGTAATGGTGAAGGATCAGGTCCATGGGCTCCCTCCCGATCGGGAGGCTCAAGCTGTCATGGATTTCGCCGCCGGGCCACCGTGACGCGGCGTCAGCGCCAGCGGATCAGGGCCTCCTGGGCGGCCTCGGCCACCAGCCGGCCATCCCGGGCGTAGATCTGGCCGCGGTTGAAGCCCCGCCCGCCGGAGGCCGACGGACTGTCCTGGACGAAGAGGTGCCAGTCGTGGAAGTCGGTCGCCTGGTGGAACCACATGGCGTGGTCCAGGCTGGCGGCCTGTAGTCGTCCGCTGTCCCAGTCCACCCCGTGCGGGCGCAGGGAGGCGTCCATCAGGGTCATGTCTGATCCATAGGCCAGGGCGCACTGGTTGACGGCCACATCATCCCCGAGGGGCAGGCGGGTGCGGAACCAGCACATGTCCACCGGTTCGCGGGCGCCGACAAAGCCATGGGGAACCGGCTCGCAGGGTTTGAGCTCCACCGGCCAGATCCGCCGGGTCGAGGGATCCAGGCCGGCCTCGGCGCGCAGCTCCTCCTCGTTCTTCAGAGCCTCCGGAGGCGGGGCGTCCGGCACGGGCAGCTGGTGCTCGAAGCCGGTCTCAGGGACCTGGAAGGAGGCCGCCAGGTTGAAGATCTGCTTGCCGTTCTGGATGGCCACCACCCGGCGGACGCTGAAGGACCCGCCGTCCCGCGCCCGGTCGACCTGAAACAGGATCGGAATCTTCGGGTCTCCAGGGCGAATGAAGTAGCAGTGGAGGGAGTGGCAGACCCAGTCCTCGATCGTCCGGTAGGCCGCCGCCAGAGATTGGGCCACCACCTGGCCGCCATAGATCCGGCGGGTCTCGAAGGGCGGGTTGAAGCCCCGGAAGAGGTCGGTGTCCAGGGTCTCCAGGTCGAGAAGGGCGAGGAGCTCATGGTCCTCGAAGGCGGTCTGGGTCATGGGCGGGAACGGCAACTCAGAAGGCGGGATCGGGAAGCTGGGCGAGGCGGGGCAGGAGGCGATCCTTGTCGGACAGGACAGCGTCCGCATCGGACACCGGCCAGTCGATGGCCAGGTCCGGATCATTCCAGATCACTCCGCCCTCAGTCTGCGGCGCATAGTCGCCGTCGACCTTGTAGGCCAGCATGACGTCATCGCAGAGGGTGCAGTAGCCGTGGGCGAAGCCGCGCGGGACGAAGAGCTGCTCGCCCCCTTCGGCGGTGAGCTGGGCGGAGACCCATCGGCCGCGGGTCGGCGATCCCGGCCGGACGTCCACCGCGACGTCCAGGATCGCGCCGGCCAGAACCCGCACCAGCTTGGCCTGGGCGTGGGGCGCGGTCTGGAAGTGCAGGCCGCGGACCGTTCCTGTCCGGGCGCTGAAGGCCTGGTTGTCCTGGACGAAATCGGCCTCGACCCCGGCGGCCGCCAAGGTCCGGCGGCTCCAGGTCTCGGAGAACCATCCGCGGGCATCGCCATGGCGGCGGGGCGTGATAAGCAGGACCTCGGGAAGGGCCAGGGGCGTTACGGTCGTCATGGAATTCCCGGATACGGGCGGCGAGGCCGCGAAGGGTGCGAGGCATGGCGCGGGACGCGGCGAAAGACAACCCCGGGACGGCGACCCAGGGCTCGGTCAGCGTCATCGTTGTCGCCTGGCAGTCGGGCCCGGACCTGACCCGCTGCCTGTCGGCCCTGGCCGGCCAGACCCTGCCACCCCTTGAGATCCTACTGGTCGACAACGCTTCCACCGACGGCGCGCCGGAGGCGGCGATGCGCAAGGTCCCCGGGATCACCCTGGTTCCGGCGGGCGCCAACCTGGGCTTCGCCGCCGGGGTCAATCTCGGCGCCCGACAGGCCCGGGGCGAGTGGCTGGCCCTGGTGAACCCCGACGCCTTCGCGGCGCCAGACTGGCTGGAGCGCCTGCTCGCGGGCGCTGCGCGCAACCCCGGGGTCGCGTGCTTCGGCGGCCGCCAGGCCATGGCCGACGCGCCCGGACGCCTCGACGGCCTGGGCGACGTGATGAGCCTGCCCGGCATTCCCTATCGCGGCGGCTATGGACTGGCCGATCCCGGCCCGGTGGCGGAAGGCGAATGCTTCTCGGCATGCGGGGGCGCCATGCTCATCCGGCGATCCCTGTTCGAGGCCCTGGGCGGGTTCGACGAGGACCTCTTCATGTATTGTGAGGACGTCGACCTCGGTTACCGCATCCGGCTGGCGGGCGGCGCCTGCATGGTCATCCCCGACGCCGTGGTCGACCATGTGGGTTCGGCCTCCACCGGCGGGGCGGGTTCGGACTTCGCCAGCTTCCACGGCGCCCGGAACCGCATACGGATCTTCATCAAGGACACCCCGCCCCTGTTGTTCTGGCTGACCCTGCCCCTGCACGTCATCGCCACCACCGCCCTCTTCCTGCGGCTGGCGACCCAGGGGCGGCTGGCGCCCAACCTGCGCGGCGCACGGGCCGCCCTTGCCGACCTGCCGGCGGCCTTCGCCGCCCGCCGACGCACCCAGGCGACCCGCAGGGCCACGTCCTGGGAGATCGCCCGGGCCATGACCTGGAACCCCCTCGACCTCCTCGGCCGCCGGGTGGTGATCCGCCGGCGGGGCTGACGCCGTCAGCCCGCCTGTTTGTGGCGCGGACCCGGCAGGACGTCGATCAGTTCGATCCGGAAGACCAGGGTCGCGCCGGGCGGGATCGGCCCCCCGCCCTGGTCGCCGTATCCGAGGTCCGCCGGTACGAAGATGCGCCACTCATCCCCCGGCCGCATGAGCTGCAGGGCCTCGACCCAGCCCGGGATCAGCCCGTCCAGGGGCATGACGGCGGGAACACCCCGATCGTAGGAGCTGTCAAAGACCTCGCCGGACAGGAGCTTACCCTCGTAGTGCACCTTGATCTGGTCCCCCGGAAGGGGCCGGAGGCCCTCGGCGGGACCGGAACGAACCACCGCATATTGCAGGCCCGAGGGCAGGGTCTTCACCCCGGGTTCGGCCGCGTTCTTCGCCAGGAAGGTCTTTTCCGCCTCGACATTAGCGGCCAGGACCTTGGGGTCGGGGCCCCTCTGGCAGGCGGTGAGCAGGGACAGGCCGGCGGCCAGGGCGATGAGGACGAAGCGCATCAGTGTCTCCTTCAGACTGCGCGGGGCGGATAGCCCCGGGCCCTGAGGGCCTCCATGACTTCTTCGGTGTGCCGGGCGTCGCGGGTTTCGATCATGATGTCGAACTCCGCGCCCTTGGCCGGCACGTCGAGGGCCAGGCGGTTGTGGGCCACCTCGATGATGTTCGCGCCCATCTGGCCGATCAGGGCCGAGACATTGGCCAGGAGGCCGGGCCGGTCGTCGCCGACGATCCGAAGGGAAACGAGGCGCTGGTCCCGGACCAGCTGGCGGGTGAGGACCGAGGCGAGAAGGCGGGTGTCGATGTTGCCGCCGCAGAGGATCACCCCGACCTTCTTGCCCTGGAACCGGTCCGGATAGGCCAGGAGGGCGGCGAGGGCCGCCGCGCCGGCACCCTCGGCGACCGTCTTCTCCACGTTGCAGAACAGGGCCACGGCCCGTTCGAGATAGGGCTCTTCCAGCAGGAGGACCTCGTCGATCAGGGGGCGTGCGATGCCATAGGTCAGGTCACCGACCCGCTTGACCGCGATGCCCTCGGCGATGGTCGCCCCGCCCGCGGAGGCCTCGACCCCCCGCATCCGGGCCGTGAAGGAGGGGTACATGGCCGGCTCGACGCCGATCACGCGGCAATTCGGGTTGATCGACTTGGCCACCGTGGCGCAGCCGGCGATCAGGCCGCCGCCGCCGATAGGCACGGGCAGGACCTCGATGTCCGGCTGGTCCTCGAACATCTCCAGGGCCACCGTGCCCTGGCCGGCCATGACCTTCAGGTCATCGAACGGGTGGACGAAGGTCAGCTCGCGCTCATCGCACAGCTTCTGCGCGATGGCCGCGGATTCATCGTAGGTGTCGCCCTCCTGCACCACCTCGGCGCCAAACGCCCGTGTCTGCTGGACCTTCACGAAGGGGGTCGAGCGCGGCATGACGATGGTCACCGGCACACCCAGGCGCGCGGCGTGGTAGGCGAGACCCTGGCTGTGGTTGCCGGCAGAGGCGGCGATGACGCCTCGCTGGGACTCATTGTCTGACAGCTGCAGCAAGGTGTTGAGGGCCCCCCGCTCCTTGAAGGCGGCGGTGAACTGAAGGTTCTCGAACTTCACCCAGACCTCCGCCCCGGTGATTTCGGAGAGGGTCTGGGACTTGCGCATCGGCGTGCGCTCGACCCGGCCGACGATACGCTCGGCGGCGGCGCGGACATCGGCGAGGGTGAGGCTCATGGGGGACCTGCGGCTTTCAGGGGACTTCCCTAGTCGCTCCGCTGGAAAAGGGAAAGCTCAGGCCTGGGGGTCGAATTCGGCGACCCGGTGGCCAGGACCCGCCTCCAGAAGCTGCGGGCGATAGGGCGGGGTCTCCCCGCGGCGACCCGGCAGGAAGCGGAGAGCGGCGTCCGGGTCCAGCGGACTGGGCGGCTCGCCGTGCAGGCGGATGCGCGGGCGCGTGCGCTCGACCCCGGGGTCGGGGATGAGGGCCGAGGCGATCAGGGTGCGGGTGTAGGGGTGGCGGGCCTCCGTGAAGATACGGTCCGCCGGGGCTTCCTCCACCACCCGGCCCATGTAGAGCACCATGACCCTGTGGCTGATCTCGCGCACCACGGCCAGGTCGTGGCTGATGAACATCATGGCCATGCCGAACTCGGCCTGAAGATCGATCAGCAGGTCGATGATCTGGGCCCGGATCGAGACGTCGAGGGCCGAGACCGCCTCGTCGCAGACCACGACCCGAGGCTTCAGGATCATGGCCCGGGCGATGCCGACCCTCTGGTTCTGGCCGCCGGACAGCTCGTGCGGATAGCGGTTGATCAGGTCCCCGGACAGGCCGACCCGGTCCATCATGGCGCGCACCTGGGCCTCGCGGGCCCGGCGGTCGAGATGGGGCTGGAAAACTCCCAGGGGCTCGGCGATGGAATCGCCCACAGGCATGCGCGGATCGAGGCTGGCCAGGGGGTCCTGAAAGACGATCTGCAGGTCGCGGCGCGCTGACCGCAGGGCCTCGCGGTCCGCTTCGGGGATGTCGCGGCCCAGGAGGGTGACCGCGCCGGCGGTGCGGGGAATCAGCCTAAGGACCGCCCGGGACAGGGTCGACTTGCCGCAACCGCTCTCGCCCACCACGCCCAGGGTCTCGCCCTGCCGAATCTCCAGGCTGACCCCGTCCACGGCCCGAAGGTCCGCCCGCCGTCCGAACAGGCCCCGGCGCACCGGGAACCAGACCTTCACATCCCGGGCCTCGACGGCCAGGGGCGCCTCAGGGGCGACCGGGCCGGGGGCGGGCCGCCCGCCGCGATCGGCGCGGTCCAGGCGCGGGGCGGCCTGAAGCAGTTTCCGGGCATAGTCGGTCTGGGGCCGGGCGAAGACCTCTGCGGCGGACCCAGCCTCCACATAGGCGCCGTCCTTCATCACGCAGACCCGGTCTGCCAGCCGCGCCACGACGCCCATGTCGTGGGTGATCAGCACCAGCCCCGTCCCGCTTTCCCGGGTCAGCTCCTCCATCAGGTCGAGGATCTCCGCCTGGACGGTGACGTCGAGGGCGGTGGTGGGCTCGTCGGCGATGAGGAGGCGGGGCGCGCAGGCCATGGCGCCGGCGATCATCACCCGCTGTCGCATGCCTCCGGACAGCTCGTGCGGATACTGGTCCAGCCGCCGGGCCGCGTCGGGAATCCGCACCCGCTCCAGCCAGCGCAGGGCCTCGGCCCGGGCGTCCGCCGCCGACAGGCCGCGACTGCGGCGCAGGGGCTCGCCCAGCTGGTCGCCGATCTTCAGGTGGGGGGTCAGGGCGGTCAGCGGGTCCTGGAAGATCATCCCCATGCCCGCGCCGCGCACGCGGTTCAGCTCCCGCTTCGGGGCGCCGAGGATTTCGCGTCCCTCGAAGCGCACCGAGCCGCTCGCCCGACCGTTGGGCGCCAGCAGGCCCATGACCGCCATGAAGGTCTGGCTCTTTCCCGACCCGCTCTCGCCCACGACGCCGAGGGTCTCGCCGGGACGGACCTCAAGGGAGATTCCGCGCACCGCCGGCACGGACCCGTCCCGGGTCTGGAAGTCGATGCGCAGGTCCTCGATCGTAAGGACGGGGCTCGGGGGCGTTTGCGTCACTGGCGGCTCCGCTGGGGTTCGCCCGAACATAGGCGCGACGGCGCAGAAGGGAAATCGCCAGACGGCGGCAAGGCCGCTAGACTGGCTCGCGTGACCCGACTTCTCCGGCCCGCCCTGTTCCTCGACCGCGACGGCGTCCTCAACGAGGATCGCGGCTATGTGCACCGCTGGGAGGACTTCCGCTGGATCGACGGCGCCCGGCAGGCCGTCGCCGGCTTCAACGCCCGGGGTTGGTGGGTCTTCGTGGTGACCAACCAGTCGGGGGTCGGGAGGGGCTACTACTCCGAGGACGACGTCCACGCCCTGCATGCGCGGATGGCCGAGGACCTGGCTGCGGCGGGTGCGCGGATCGACGCCTTCTACCATTGTCCCTTTCATCCCGAGGCCCTGGAGGACCGCTACCGCCACCCCGACCCGCCGGACCGCAAGCCCAATCCCGGCATGCTCCTGAAAGCCATGGTCGACTGGCCCGTGGACGCCGCCCGCTCGGTCATGGTGGGGGACAAGGCGATCGACCTGGAGGCCGGCCGGCGGGCGGGGGTGCGCAGCCTGCACTTTTCCGGAGGCGACCTCGCCGCCTTCCTCGCCGCCGAGGTCGCCGGGGACTGACGGCGCATTGACCCGTTCCTTCCCTCGCTGCAAACGGAAGGCATGAGCGATCCCGAACCCAACCCGCCCAATCCCAACCTTGAGGCCGCCGCCGCCATGGCGACCGAGGTCCCGCAGGCCGCCGCCCTCGGTTTCCAGATGGTCTCGGCCGCCGACGCCCGCGGGGTCATGCACGCGCCCTGGCGCGAGGACCTGGTGGGCGATCCCGACACCGGCGTCATCGCCTCCGGCGTCGTCACCTC
Organism: Phenylobacterium sp.; assembly: GCA_020402745.1. Taxonomy (GTDB): domain Bacteria; phylum Pseudomonadota; class Alphaproteobacteria; order Caulobacterales; family Caulobacteraceae; genus Phenylobacterium. The sequence continues at coordinate 273,552 of JADBYZ010000013.1, read as the reverse complement.
CCTGCTCGACCACTGCTGCGGCATGGCCATCACCGCCACCACGGGAGAGCGGCGGCCCACCGCCACCCTCGACCTGCGCATTGACTACATGCGCCCCGCCGCCGCCCGGACGGGGGTCACTGTAGAGGCCCACTGCTATCACCTGACCCGATCCATCGCCTTTGTCCGGGCCCACGCCTGGGACGCCGACCCCGCCGATCCCATCGCCACCGCACAAGCCGCCTTCATGCTCTCGCCGGCGCCCGTCCCCGCCCCGGGAGGCGCCGCATGAGCCCCGAGGAACAGCTCCAGGCCTTCCTGGGCCGGGTCCCCTACATCCGCTTCCTGGGCATGCGCGCCGAGCTGGCCGGCGACGAGCTGACCGGCATCCTGCCCTTCTCGCCCCACCTGATCGGCAACTCCCTGCTGCCGGCCCTGCACGGCGGGGTGATCGGCGCCTTCCTGGAGATGACCGCCTTGGCTCAGCTGGCGGTCACCCAGTCGACCCCCAGGGTCCACAAGACTATCGACGTGACCATCGAATACCTGCGCCCAGGGCGGGCCATGGCCACCTATGCCCGCGCAGAGCTGCGCAAGGTCGGCCGCCGCATCGCCAACGTCCACGTCGAGGCCTGGCAGGAAGCCCGCAGCCAGCCCGTCGCCGCCCTCCGCGGCCACTTCATGCTGGCGGAAGACTAGGGATCGGTTGCAGGGCGGCGGATACCAGACTAAGTCTACCCGACTAAGTCCGGAGATGCCGACGTGAAGACGGTCAACATGCACGAGGCCAAGACCCACCTCTCCCGACTGGTCGAGGAAGCGATCCGGGGCGAGGGCTTCGTCATCGCACGGGCTGGAAAGCCTCTGGTGAAGGTGACTGCAGTCGATGCGCCTTCGGGTCCGACGTCGCGGATCGGCTTCCTTCCCGGCCTGCGCTTTCCGGAAGACTTCGACAACCTTGGCCGCGAGGAGATCACCGGTCTCTTCGAGGGTGACCTTTGAACCTCCTCCTCGACACCCACATCGTCCTTAGGGCGGCGAGGGGCGTCGACCTGGGCGCGGGGCTCCGCAGGCTTCTCGAGGATCCCGCGAACCGACTGGTCTTCAGCGCGGCGAGCATTTGGGAGATCGCGATCAAGTCAGGCCTCGGAAGGCCGGACTTCGATGTGCCTTCCGGCGTTTTCCGGCGCGGTCTTCTGGAGGCTGGCTACGAGGAACTGCCGGTCACGGGCGCGCACGCCGCCGCCCTTCAGGGGCTTCCAGCCCTGCACAGGGACCCATTTGACCGGATCCTCGTCGCCCAGGCCATGGTGGAGAGCCTGACCCTCCTGACCGCGGACAGGACGATCCTGGCCTATCCCGGGCCCATTCTCGCGGCGCCCTGACCCCAGGCGGGCCTCGCCCGTCTCACCCCGCCTTCGCCGCCAAGGCCTTCTGCTCGGCCTGGACCTGGTCGAGGCTGGCCTTCGCCTTCGCCTCTGCGGCGGGGTCCTTGCGATTGCGGGCCTCGATCATGGCGGCGGTGGCCTCCATCTCGCGCACGGGCAGGAGGTGGGTGTCGTCGGCGGGCTTGAAGGGTCCGGTCTGGATCGCCCGGATCACCGCCCTCTGCCGGCGCGCCTCGTCGGTGTCGCCGACCCCGTAGGCCAGGATGAAGTCGCGGATCTTCGCCTTCAGGGCCGGGTCCAGGTCCTTTCGCCAGACCATCGGGTCTTCGGGCAGGGTGGGCGAGCGCCAGACCACCTCGATGTCGGCCACCGCCTTCTGCGCCGCCTCGGTCTTCTGGTCGGCCAGGCGGGCGATGGACTGGGAGTTGTTGGTGGCCGCATCCAGCTGGCCCATGGACACGGCGAAAAGGTTGGCCTCGTGGTTGGCGCTGCGCACGGTCTTGAAGCAGGTCTCCGGGCGGATGTTGCGCGGGCCGAACAGCCAGGTCATGGGCGCCAGGGTGCCCGAGGTCGACTTGGCGTCGCCCATGGCGAAGTTCAGCGTTTGGTCGCAGGCCAGGATGCGGTCCAGGGTCAGGCCCGATCCCTTCTTCACAACGATCAGGGCCTGGTAGCCGTCAGGCCCCTCGGGCTTGGTGGTGCGGGCGAAGATCTCGCCGCCGGACCGGCGCACGGCCTCCAGGCCCGACTGGTTGGTGAACCAGCCCACATCGGTCTGCTTGAAGCGCATGGCCTCGATGAGGGCGGTGTAGTTGGTGCCGTAGTAGGGCTCGATCTTCAGGCCCGTGGCCTTCTCCATGTCGGCCAGGAAGGGGGTCCAGGCGCCCTGGGCGGCCTGGATGTTCTCGGTGGACATGATGGAGAAGCGCATCGTCCCCGGCGGCGGGCCTTCGGGCGCCCTGGGCTGGCAGGCGGCGAGGGCCAGACCGGCGGCGAGAAGGAGGGCGAGGCGGGCGGGGGTCATGGAGGCGCTCCGGGCCGGGGGCGAACGCCCCACTTGTGCGCCGACTTCATGACGGTTTCGGCGGGGTCCGCAAGAGACCCCGGCGCCGTGCGGGCTTGAGGCGGCCGCCAAGGAAGGCTAACGCCCCCTCATGTCCGCCCACACCGACCTCTCCCGGCTCGTCACCCCCGCCCGCGAGGCCCGCTCCTGGCCCTTCGAGCAGGCCCGCCTCCTGCTGGACCGCATCCTGCGCCTGCGCCTCGACGACGCTGGCCGCGACCTCGCCGCCGCCCTGTTCGCCCAGGGCCGCCCGGACGAGGCCGTCGTCGCCCTGCCCGCCCTGCACGCCCCGGTCATCTTCCAGTGCGGCTACGGCGCCTCTGGCCTGCCGCACATGGGCACCTTCGGCGAGGCCGCCCGGCCGACCATGGTGCGCACCGCCTTCCGCGCCCTGACCGGCGACGCCATCCCCACCCGGCTGATCGTCTTCTCCGACGACATGGACGGCTTCCGGAAGATCCCCGACAACGTCCCCAACCGCGAGGCGCTGGAGCTGGACCGCGACAAGCCGGTGACCCGCGTCCGCGACCCCTTCGGCCTCTACGAGAGTTTCGGCGCCCACAACAACGCCCGGCTGCGCGCCTTCCTCGACGGCTTCGGCTTCGACTACGACTTCAAGTCCTCCACCGAGACCTACCGGTCCGGCGAACTGGACGCCGTACTCCGGCGGGTGCTGGAGCGCTTCGACGCCATCCAGGGGGTCATGCTGCCCACCCTGGGCGAGGAGCGTCGGGCCACCTATTCGCCCTTCCTGCCCATCAGCCCCAAGAGCGGCCGGGTCCTGCAGGTTCCCACCCTGGAGCGGAATGTCGGGGCCGGGACCATCGTCTTCCGGGACGAGGACGGGACCCTGACCGAGACCCCCGTCACCGGCGGTCATGTGAAGCTGCAGTGGCGGCCGGACTGGGCGGCCCGCTGGGTGGCCCTGGGAGTCGACTACGAGATGTCCGGCAAGGACCTGGTGGATTCGGTCCGGGTGTCCAACAAGGTGGCGAAGATCCTCGGCGGCGAGCCCCCCGAGGCCTTCCACTACGAGCTCTTCATGGACGAGAACAACCAGAAGATCTCCAAGTCCAAGGGCAATGGCCTGACCATGGAGGAGTGGCTGCGCTACGGCGCGCCCGAGAGCCTCGCCTACTACATGTACCAGTCGCCCAAGTCGGCCAAGCGGCTCTATTTCGACGTCATTCCCAAGGCGACGGACGAGTACCTGCAGCAGCTGGACGCCTACAACCGGGTCAGCGCCGAGGCCAATGCGCCAGCCATCGACAACCCGGCCTGGCACGTCCACACCGGCGCGCCGCCGGCGTCGGGCTCGCCCCTGTCCTTCTCCCTGCTCCTGAACCTGGTGTCGGCGGCCGACGCCTCGACCAAGGAGATCCTGTGGGGCTTCATCGCCCGCTACATGCCCGGCGCCGACGCCGCCAGCCAGCCCCTGCTGGACCGCCTCGCCGACTATGCGATCCATTACTACGAGGACTTCGTGAAGCCCTCGAAGCGGTTCCGCGCGCCGGATGACCGCGAGCGCGCCGCCATGGCCGACCTGGCCGCCCGGCTGAGGGCCCTGCCCGCCGGCTGCCAGGACGCCGAGCTTATCCAGGCTGAGGTCTATGAGGCGGGCAAGGCGGCGGGCTTTGAGCCGCTGCGCCTGTGGTTCAGCGCCCTCTACGAGGTGCTGCTGGGCCAGAGCCAGGGCCCGCGCTTCGGCTCCTTCGCGGCCATCTTCGGCCTCGACCGGACGGTGGACCTGATCGAGCGCGCGCTGAAGGGCGAGCTCGCCTCCTGACAAAGGCTCAGGGCTTGCGCGCCACGCCCTCGCGGCGGGGATCGGCGCCGCCGGACAGGCCCTGGGGCGTCACCATCACCCCGTGCAGGCCCGAGCCCTCGGCGCCGCCGGATCCCGTCAGCACCACGCCGCGGGCCGCCAGGCCCTCGACCACGCCGGGGGGAAACCTGCTGGGCTCTGAGAGGTAGGGCGGGCCCCGGGCGATGAGGTTGGGCAGGACGACGGCCTCCTGCATGGAGAGCTTCCAGTCCAGCACGCCCACCAGGGCCTTGAGGTTGTAGGCCAGGATGGCGTTGCCGCCCGGCGAGCCGACGGCGGCCACGAACCGGCCCTTGCGGTCCAGCACCACGGCTGGGGCCATGGACGAGCGCGGCTGCTTGCCGGGCGCCACGGCGTTGGCGGCGGCAACCCCGTCCTTCTCGGTGGGCGAGAAGGAGAAGTCGGTCAGCTGGTTGTTCAGGAAAAAGCCGTGGACCATCCGGCCGGAGCCGAACAGGCTCTCCACCGTGGTGGTCATGGAGACGACATTGCCGTCGCCGTCGACGATGACGAAGTGGGTGGTGCCGCTGGGCTCCTGGGTGGCGTCGGGGGCGCGAAGGCCGGCCCCGCGGGGCTTGCCGGGAGGCGGCGGCGCGCCGGCGACCTTCGGCGGGATCAGGGCCGCCCGGGCCTTGAGGTAGGCGGGGTCCAAAAGGCCCTGCACCGGCACGTCGACAAAGTCCGGGTCACCGAAATAGCGGTCGCGGTCGGCGTACATCAGCCGGCTGGCCTGGGAGAAGAGGTACCAGCCCTCAACCGTATCCGGGCCATGGGCGGCGATGTCGGTGTTGGCCAGGATGCCCAGGCCCATCAGCACGGCCGGGCCGCCCGAGGGCGCCGGCGGGACGCAGACCACATAGACGCGATAGGGGCGGCAGACCGGCTCGGAGACCTTGGGCTTGTAGGCCTTCAGATCGGCGAGGGTCAGGGTCCCGGGCAGGGGGCCTTCGGTGGTGCGGCGGACGATGGCCTCGGCGATCTCGCCCTCCAGCAGGGCGGCGGGGCCCTCGGCGGCGATCTTGCGCAGGGTGGCGGCGTAGGCCGGGTTCTTCAGGATGTCGCCGGCCTGGATCACCTGGCCGTCGGGCTTGGTGAAATAGGCTGTGGCGTCGGGCTGGCGCCCCCAGGCGACGGACCGGGCGGCCAGGGCGGCCAGGCGCGGGGTGACGGCGAAGCCCTGGTCGGCCAGGGCCTCGGCCTCGGTGAAGAGGTCCTTCCAGGCCAGGCGCCCATGGGCCTTCTGGGCCATGTGCAGCATGGCCACGGCCCCGGGCACGCCTGTGGACCGGCCGCTGGTCACCGCGTCGACAAAGGACAGGGGCTTACCGTCGGGGCCCAGGAACATGTCGGGCGAGGCGCCGGAAGGGGCCGTCTCGCGGCCATTGTAGGCGGTCACCTTGCGGGTCTTGGCATCGTAGTAGGTGATGAAGGCGCCGCCGCCGATGCCCGAGCTCTGCGGCTCCACCAGGCCCAGGGCCGCCTGCACCGCCACGGCGGCGTCCATCGCCGAGCCGCCGCGCCTCAGCACCGAGACGCCCGCCTCCACCGCCAGGGGATGGGCGGCGGCGACCATGCCGGTCTCCTTGACTTGGGCGGCCGAAGCCGCCGCCGGCGCCTCCCGCGCCAGGGCCGGGAGGGCCGGCAGGGCCAGGGCCAGGACGACGGCGGAAACGAGGGCGGACTTCAGAAGGGCAATTCGGCGCATGGGGGCCTCACGACGCGGGAACCCTTGGACCTATAGACCCGCGCGTTTGGACAAGGAACGCCTTAGGCGTAGAAGGTCAGCATCACCGTCAGGAGGCCTCAATGCTGGGAAGAGTCGCCGCCACGCTTGTCTTCTGGGCGCTGTCCTCCGACGCCGTGGCCTCGGAGGCCGCCGGGGCTGGGCCAGCCGCGCTCCAGGCCCACATCAACCAGACCCTCCAGTCGCCGACCGATGTCCCCTTCCTGGCCGCGGAAACCGACCTCAACGGCGACGGCCAGGATGAGGTGGTCGTCCATGTGACCAGCCGCGACTATTGCGGCAGCGGCGGCTGCGTGACGCTCGTGCTCCAGCGGACGGGCCAGGGCTATCGCACCGTGATGCGCGCCTCGGTCACCCGCCCGCCCATCCGCGTCCTGGAGACCCGGCATCAGGGCTGGAAGGACATCGGCGTCATGGTTTCGGGGGGCGGCGCGGGCCCGGCCTATGAGGCCGCCCTGGCCTTCGACGGCCGACGCTACCCCTCCAACCCCACCACGCCCCCCGCCCGCCCGGTAAAGGACGCCCCCGGCGTCACCCTGATCGCGGAATGAGCGCCGCCTCCAAGGGCGGCGCCAACCCGGCGCCCGGCCCCCGCAACCTCATCACCGACGTTCCCGGCCTCGCCGTCGGCCAGGCGGAGGACGCCGGCGCGCGCACCGGCGTGACGGTGATCCTGCCCGAGGCCCGGGCCGTCTGCGCCGTGGACGTGCGCGGCGGCGGGCCCGGCACTCGGGAGACCGACGCCCTGGCGCCCGAAAACCTGGTGGAGGCCGTCGACACCGTCGTCCTGTCCGGCGGTTCGGTCTGGGGCCTGGCCGCCGCCGACGGCGCCGTGGCCTGGCTGGGGGCCCGGGGCCGGGGCTTCCGCCTCGCCGACCGGCCGGGCGTGCCGCCCTCGCCCGTCGTGCCCGCGGCCATCCTCTTCGACCTCGCCAATGGCGGCGACAAGGCCTGGGGCGAGGATCCGCCCTATCGCGAGCTGGGCCGGCGGGCCTGCGCCGCCGCCGACGCCGACTTCGCCCTGGGCACGGCAGGCGCCGGCTACGGCGCGGCGGCGGGCGGGCTGAAGGGCGGGACCGGATCGGCCTCCGTCCTCTCGGCGGACGGCGCCGTGGGGGCCCTGGTCTGCGTCAACAGCTGGGGCTCGGTCACGGCCCCCGACGGCCGCACCTTCTGGGCCGCCCCCTTCGAGATCGACGGCGAGTTCGGCGGCCTGCCCCTCGACGGCCTGCGCGCCGGCCCCGGCCAGTGGGGCCCGGCCAAGGCCCCGCCCCCGGCGGGCGCCCGCCAGAACACGACGATCGCCTGCGTCGCCACCGACGTCGCCCTCACCCCGGCCCAGGCCAAACGCCTCGCCGTCATGGCCCAGGATGGCCTCGCGCGCGCCATCCGGCCCGTCCACGCCCCCTTCGACGGCGACGTGGTCTTCGCCCTCTCCACCGCCCGCCGGCCCCTGGAGGGCGGAGACGCCGCCCTCGCCCGCCTGGGCGCCCTGGCCGCCGACACCCTGGCCCGCGCGGTCGCCCGGGGCGTCTTCGAAGCCACCCCCTGGCCCGACGCCAACCCCGGCGAAGGCCCCCCCGCCTGGCGCGACCGCCGCAGCTGACCGGGCAAGGAATCTCCCGCCCCCCGCTTGCGCTTTCCCGCCCGTGCGACTAGGTTCCGCGCCCTCGCCACAAGGCGGTGCGCGCCCGTAGCTCAGCTGGATAGAGCATCAGACTACGAATCTGAGGGTCGGACGTTCGAATCGTTCCGGGCGCGCCATTTTTTCTCGTCAGCCACGACACTCCACGGTGATCGATACCGCTCTCGGATCTCGCCGGATTTGACCGATGCGTGCCGTGAGCGATGGTGCAAGCTTCTAAATCTCATATCTTTAGCTCTGGAGCGCCTAGTCCAACTGATCGCTTCGTTCCCACACGCTCTCGTAATGCTGTAACTTTAGTTGTCCAAGTTCTGGCTCTGCCCGCGAGATTGATGCTGGCGCGCGTTTCGCAATATCTTTCAGAGATTGTGAAACGAGCCATACATCTCGACGATCGACGATGATTAGTCGGTCATGAAGGTTGGCAGGCAGGGTGTATCGCACCGCGACGTGTATAGCTTTTGAGATCGGGTCTCCTGCCCATTTCTGCGACGCAGCTAGCAAGGCATGATGGTTCTCTGCACGTTTGGCCGTCAGGCAGCGCAGCCCCTCCTCCGCTTTCACATGCGGCGCCAACTCGATGAATAGAGCTGAATTGATATAAGGGTCGATAATAAAAAGGTCCTCACATTCGGTCTGCATAAACCTTACGAGAGCCGCATACCCGTTCCATGTATCTCCGCCCGCAATAAAAGAGCCCCGCATTGACGCCGGAACTTGCAACTCTACTCGGCTGAAAGCGTCATGAAGAGGTAAAAGAAGATCGTTTCGACTAAATAGATTATAAATTCCTATTTTCTGGCGCGCAGACCTAAAACTGGCGATTGCGCTCAGCAAACCGGAAGCGTCTATCAAAGCATCTGCCCTGCCTAGCCATCGCACCTCTTCATCAGTGAGCGGCGTTTGGGAGTCGAAAGCTGGTGCGTTTTCGATAGCAGCCTGAAGCAGAGCGAGAAGCTGTTCTGGGGAGGTTTTTCCGGTTGGCACCATGATCCATCCTAAATGCGCTGCCTTAACGCGGTCTTTGTAAGCCAAGGACGTTATTCACGTGATCGGAGGATCGCCTCGAAGCGTAAACGCTCACTCTGAGGCGTAATTTCAATAAACGGAAATGGTACGAATGACTGCTCGGTATCGTCGGGGTAGAGAGCTTTCCCTCCCACCATAACCATACATCCGCGCCGTTGGTGAGACTTGGCGAGTTCGGCGAGCATCTCACTTGGCAGCAAAGGATAGAAGCGTGTCCTGTAAACGACCTTCTCGATGCCGCCTGGGAAAAGATGGATAACGCGCTCTGCGGATTGGTTCAGATAAAATGTGGCGCCACCGGTGCCCACAATCAGTTCTGCAACATAGCACTTCACTGAACGGTGGGTACGGTAGCGGTTGTCGCCTCGTGGCGGGGATTGATCCATGGAATGCTAGCCTCCGACACGACCTACCAGACGATGAATGCCACAGGCTTCGTAATGGGGAAACCGGTGGCTCCGGGAAGCTGAGGTAAGGGCAAGAAGCGGGCTTGAATGAGGTGGACCGTCGGTTTCTTTGGGGGCGACAGTTCCTCAATCCATTTGCGCTCGAAGGGTGGGAAGGCGATTGACCGGATTCCCGGCGCTTTGGCGATAGATGGACCGGTTCTGGCGCCCCTGATCTTCTCACCCCTCCCCCAAGAACCGCCACGTCATCATCAGCCTCGGCGCTGCCGACGCATTCGGCGCGGCCGTGTGCAGGGCCCTCATGTCCATCAGCAAAAGGTCGCCGGGGGCGCCGGTCAGCTCCACCACTTCGATGGGAACGCCATCGGCCTCGCCCAGGGGGCCGGGGGCGGCGGGGCGGTCGGGGTGGGCCGGGTCCATCAGGCGGGCGAAGGGCGGCAGGGCGCGCAGCCGGGCCTTGATGGCCTTCGACCTCAGCTCGCCCTCATCATTCAGCAGCCGGTGCGAGCCGGCGGCGACGAGGGTTCCGCCCGCGCCCGGGCCGACCGGCGACAGGAAGGTGAAGACCTGGACCCCGGGGCAGCCGGCCTGGGGCGCTCGGGGGACGTCGGTGTGCCAGAGGATGGCGGGCAGGCTCCAGAGGAGCCGGGGCCGGCTGAGGCCGTCGGGTGCTGAGAACGAGCATTGAGCCGCCATGTGGGGGACGTGGTCATGCTTATCCGCGCGACCCCAGCCGATACAAAGATGTTTGCAGATTCTTGGGTCCGGCCAACGGGCTCCTCGGTGTCGTTGTTCCGCGCCCTCGCCGCAGGGCGGTGCGTGCCCTTAGCTCAGCTGGATAGAGCATCAGACTACGAATCTGAGGGTCGGACGTTCGAATCGTTCCGGGCGCGCCATTTTCTTCTAGCTAAGCGGAAGGAATTTGGTCCTGCACCGCTGCGCAGGGCGCACCCTCCTCGGCCACATCCAAGCGCCCCGGCGCGGGCGCGCGCCTATCTGAAGAAGCGATCGACGCGACTTCATGGTGTTGCGGGCTTACCGTTATGCTGGTCTGCAGGGCTGAGTGTCCCTGCTGCGCTGGATAGAGCTGATGCACAGTCGCTTGAAACTCGATATCGGTTGGGGCGATCTCCTTTGGGCGGCGATGGGAGCACCCGTGTCAAGGGACGACACAAGGGTCGCCGAAGCCGTGGTCGAGAAGTACTTCGCACCCGGGCGCGTGGTGATCGGCCTGTCCGTGCGGACAGTGTTCGACGCCCTGCTGAGCGAAGTGGGGCCGCCGCCGCAGTCAAGTGTCCTGATGTCCGGCATCAACATCCAGAACATGGCCGACATCGTGCGGGCGCATGATCTGACCATCGAAGCGGTTGATCTCGACCTGGCGACCCTGGCGCCGGAGCCCGACACCTTGTTGAACGCCCAAGGGCGATGCGGGGCGAGATTGTGTGTCGTGACGCAACTGTATGGCGGCGTCAGCGAAGTTTGGGATGCAGCCGAACTCAGGAAGCGTGGCGTGCTCGTTGTCGAGGACGCCGCCCAGGCCTTCTCAGGCAACGGGTATCAAGGTTTGTCAGACGCCGATGTGACACTCTTTAGCTTCGGACCGATCAAGCGCAGGACCGCCCTCGGTGGTGGGGTCGCTGTGTTTCGCGATCCAGATTTGGCGGCGCGCGTCCGGCAGCGGCTCGAGACTTATGACCTTCTCAAGGAGCGATGGTTCCGCGCCCGGGCCGTGAAGTATTTGATTCTGAAGCTTGCGAGCACACCGTGGGTTTATGCAGGGGTGATAAGGGCGATCGCCGCCTCAGGGCGTGACCCTGACTCGGTCATTGGCGGCGCGGCTCGTGGCTTTGGCGGGCAGGACCTACTTGAGGCGATAAGGAAACAGCCGCCGAGACGACTGGTCTCGCTGATGGCGCGCCGAATTGCGGCGTCGCCCGATCCCGAGTTTCGTCGCCGAATCGGTCGCGCCTTCGTGGATGCTTTGCCAGAGAACGCCCAGGTAGGTGGCTGTGTTCAGACCTCAGCGTTCTGGCTCATGCCCGTTCGCGCCTCCGATCCGGTTGGGGTCATAGATCGCCTGCGCGCCGCCGGTTTCGACGCCACGCGAGGGGCGACCAGTCTGCGAGCGCTCGCGCCGGATCAAACTGCAACGGCGAAGGGTCTCATCGAAAACGTTGTCTACGTACCCAATCCGGCAGACCTTTCCGAGAAGGAGCGCGGCAGACTCCTTGCCGTCGTTTGCGCAGCGTTGGCGGAGGGTGGGAGAGAAGGTGATCATGATAGCGGCGCAGATCTGAGTGACGCCGGCCGCCCCACCCCTCGGCCAACTTTACCCACCTGAGTGGACATCGGGTCTCGTGACCCCCACAACCGGGGAACGATCAGGGGGGCGAGATCACGGGCGCCCTGATGCGCTCACTCGGCTTTCGGAAGGGTCCCGAGAAAGAGCTTCGACCGCATTGCATGGCCATGACGGCGGCCACCTTGCTCTGACGCCCTCACCCCTCCCTCAGGAACCGCCACGTCATCATCAGCCTCGGCGCAGTTGACGCATTCGGCGCAGCCGTATGCAGGGCCCGGATGTCCATCAGCCAGAGGTCGCCGGGGGCGCCGGTCAGCTCCACCACCTCGATGGGAACGCCGTCGGCCTCGCCCAGGGGGCCGGGGGCGATGGGGCGGTCGGGGTGGGCCGGGTCCATCAGGTGGGTGAAGGACGGCAGGGCGCGCAGGCGGGCCTTGGCGGCCTTCGACCTCAGCTCGCCCTTGTCATTCAGCAGCCGGTGCGAGCCGGCGGCGACGAGGGTTCCGCCCGCGCCCGGGCCGACCGGCGACAGGAAGGTGAAGGCCTGGACCCCGGGGCAGCCGGCCTCGCGCGTGCGGGGAAGGTCGGTGTGCCAGAGGATGGCGGGCAGGCTCCAGAGGAGCCGGGGCCGACTGACGCCGCCGGGTGCTGCGAACGCGCATTGAGCCGCCAACTGGGGAACTCGGTCATGCTTATCCGCGCACCTCCGCCGACACAAAGATGTTTGCAGATTCCTGGGTTCGGCAGACGGGCTCCTCGATGTCGTTGTTCCGCGCCCTCGCCGCAAGGCGGTGCGCGCCCGTAGCTCAGCTGGATAGAGCATCAGACTACGAATCTGAGGGTCGGACGTTCGAATCGTTCCGGGCGCGCCATTCTTCCCAACATCGTTGAAAAATTTTGGTTTCAACGTTGGGGAACCGTATCCCGCCGATTCTACAACACCAATTATGTGGGCCGGTTCGGGTTTGCTTGGCCGAGGCCCTAAAGGTCTCCGAAGAGAGCGGTGTAAGGAGCGTATTCAAACGCCTTGTTGCGCTCGTAGCCGGTGATCTCGATCAGGATGCCTAACTCCACAAAGCGGTTGATGAGATTGCGCGCGCCGCCGCCCGAAATGCCCAGGCTGTCGCGCACCTCGTTTGCCGTGACCACAGGCCGCTTGAACAGAAAATCGAGCAGGGCAAAGGCGTGCTTGCTTCCCCGGTCGTAGGCATCGCCGATCATCGTGCGGTGGCCCTCACGGAGGTCGATGATCTGGGCCGCCACCTCGGCCGCTTGCCGTGCAACCTCGGCGACACCGGTAAGGAAGAACCTGATCCAACCCTCGTAGTCGCCACGATCACGCGTCGCTTGGAGGGCCTCGTAGTATTCCGCTCGATGGGCGCGAAGGAAGTAGGAGAGGTAGAGCACGGGCTTATCGAGCAAGCCTTCCGCGCAAAGGAGGAAGGTGATGAGCAGGCGCCCTGTTCTGCCATTGCCGTCGTGGAACGGGTGGACCGTTTCGAACTGAGCATGCGCGAGGCCAATCCTGACCAGCGGCGGCAAATCACGCTCCTCGTGGATGAAGCGTTCGAGATCATGGATAGCGGTCGGGACGTGTTCAGGAGGCGGGGGCACAAAGGTGGCGTCCCGCACCGAGGCCCCCATGGGGCCGATATACACTTGCCCCGTCCGAAACTCGCCGGGACTTTTCTCCCCGCCGCGCACGCCGCGCATCAGCCGCTCGTGAATCTCTTTGATGAGCCTGCCAGACACCGGGAGTTCTTTTAGGCGAGCGAGCCCGTAGTTCAGGGCGGCGATGTAGTTCAGAACCTCGCCCACATCTCGCGGGGCGCCGGGTGAGTTCAGTTCGGCTTCGGCCCGCAGAACGTCGTCCAGCGATGACTGGGTTCCCTCGATCTGGCTTGAGAGAACAGCTTCCTTACGCACATACATGGCGACGAAAAGGTCAGCGTTCGGCAGGGTGCGGGTGGAGCCTTTCAGTTCCGCCAAAGCCCGGTCGGCCTCTGACAGAAGCCGCGCGATCTCGCCCGTATGATTGAAAGGTGGGTCAACGGGCGGAAGCGGAGCGGGGACGAACGCCTTGTAGCCTGCAAGCTGGGCTTCATACTTTCCGCCCCGGTCGCTCATGTTCGTCCCTTTGGAATCCTAAAGTGCGTATGGGAGTAAACTGGCTCCATGCGCTAACTGTCTATCACATGTAGAAGATTCTTCCACATAGGCAAGCTGGCTTCCATATGGAGAGGACTTGTTGGTTTTGGAGCCGCCAGCTTCCTCATGCACCACGAGGGTCAGGCGACGGCGGTCGACCACGAGACGGAGATGAAGTGGTTCCGCCGAACCGCCAAGGCGGGAAGCGGCCTGGCCCAGTACCAGCTGGGCGCCGGCTACTCCAAAGAGCACGGCCTGCCGCGGGACTATGTCCGCGCCGACATGTGGATCAACCTCGCCGGGACGCGCGGCTACGGGCTCGGCTCCAACGGACAGGTGGCGGTGGCCAGGCAGACCCTCGCGGAATTCATGAGTCCCGAGGATTTGGTCAAGTCGCAGAAGCTCTCGACCGCCTGCTTCATGGCCGGCATCAAGGGCTGCTGACGCCCTCATCCCTCCCGAAGAAACCTCCACGTCATCATCAGCCTCGGCGCCGCGGACGCATAGGGCGCGGCGGTGTGCAGGGCCCGCATGTCCATCAGCCAGAGGTCGCCGGGGGGCGCCGGTCAGCTCCACCACCTCGACAGAAAGGTGAAGACCTGGACCCCGGGCGGGTCAGGCGGCCGGGAACAACTGCGGGAACAGCAGGTCCAGGGTGTGACTGGGGAAACGCAACGACACCGGACCCTTCGGCGTATCAGAACCGAGCAGTCCCTCTGCGATCACCTGTGCGAGGACGTCTCGGGCGGTGCGTTCGGGCAGGCGGGTGATCCGGTCAGCATCGCCCCGGGCGAATTCCCCCCGGTGCACAGCCTCTTCCAGGAGGAGGTAGGCCTCTGGCTTGAGCCTCCCCGACCGGTCGACATAGAGCTTTAGCCGCTGCTTCAGGTTTGGCAGGTCAAACAGGCTCGACGTGAAGTTCACCTGGTCCAGGCAGACTTTCAGGAACCACTCGGTGAAGTCCTCCAATGCAGACAGGGAAAGGTTTCCTCGACCATCCAGGTCGCCCTGTCGGGGTGAGTCTGCGTGGTCCATCATCCGCTTGTATTCTCCCCGGCTCTCAAGACCCCGCGCAAGCCCACGCGAGACCGACCACAATCCATGGGCGCCGAGCCCGGCGTGCTGGATCATGGCGTGGCTCATGAGGCGGCTTACCCGCCCATTCCCGTCGGCGAAGGGGTGAATGTAATTGAAGCGGTGATGGGCGGCTGCGACGGCGAGGATTCTCCCGGACGTGCTCAGTTTGGTGTGGGCGTATCGTTCCGCAAACCTCTGCATGAAGGCCTGTACGCGTTCACTCGAGGGAGGCTGGTGGCGCCCCACCACGACGTCCTCTCCGGGATCGTTGCGGAACCGGCCCGGCGTCATGAGGAATGAACGGTGATCGGACTTTATGCGTAACATCTCCTCAGAGGCCCCCTCGTAGAACCGGCGGTGCAAGTCCCTGAGGAAGTCGGGCGATACGGGATCCGGCAGCTGCCCTTGGGCGAAACTCTGATCGAGGCTCTCCTGCAGCCTCACATGGGCGGCGGCTTCGATCTGCAGGTTTCGCCGGCCCTCATCGACATCCAGGTCCCCGGACAAGGCGCGCTCGATGTCGCGGGGCCGGGTGACATGACCCTCGATCAGGTTGCTGTAGTAGGCGTTCATGACGCGCACGAGAGACGCCAGCTGCTGGGCGGTGCGCGGATGCAGGGCGTCGCCAAGGATTGTCGCCCGGGCGATGAACTCCGCCATGACATCCAGGACCTTCGCCGGGACGCGGTCGAGCAGGGTTGGCTCGATCCGGCTGACGGGCTCTCCGAAGCGTGTTTCCTGCCGATCTTTCATGCCGCGTTGAGTCCTTGAGACTCTAGATATCAGAATGGGTTGGTCACATATCGCCTGATCTCTCCGCCGATCTTTCCGCCGATCTCCGTCAAGACGCAAGACCCGCCTCGGGCGCCCGCTGACGTCCTCACCCCTCCCTCAGAAACCGCCACGTCATCATCAGCCTCGGCGCCGCTGACGGATTAGGTGCAGCGGTGTGCAGAGCCCGCAAGTCCATCAGCCACAGGTCGCCGGGGACACCGTCGGCCTCGCCGAGGGGGCTGGGGGGCTGGGGGGTGGCGGGGCGATCCGGCGGATCAGCGAACGAACTCGGGCTCCGGATCGACCTCGAAACGGACGGCGTCGATCTCTGTCCGCCCTTCGATCCAGGCGCGCGCGATCCGGTGGCCCCCGTCCATCAGGCGGCCGTCTGAGGAGAAGATGATGGGATAGGCGAGGTCCGCCGCCTGTATCCGGGCGACATGGTCCGCCACCTGCCTCAGGCTGGGGGCCCGACCCCGGAACCAGCAGTCCTGGTCGAACTCAGGGATGTCGGCGATGGCGACCCGAAAGACGGGAAGGCCCGCAGCGGCGGCCCAGAGCTTCTCGGTCAACCCGTGACCCCGGCCGCCGGGAACGGTGTGGGAATGGGTCTGGGGAGAGGACATGGGAGATCCGTCGCATTGGACTGGAGCCGTGACAAGGGGACCGCTCTCCAGCTTGCCCAGGGTCCCTCGCCTGCGCAAAGCTCTCCGGGACGGAGGAGACAAAGGCCATGACGGCGGACGAGGTCCTGGAAGTCCTGGAGGCCTGCGCGGCGCAGGGGCTGCCCGTCTGGGTGGACGGCGGCTGGGCGGTGGATGCGGTCCTCGGTCGCCAGACCCGGCCGCACGAGGACCTCGACCTGGCCGCGCGGGTGGAGGACGGGCTGGCGCTGGAGGCCCTGCTGGCCGGGCTGGGCCTGGTCCGGCAGGCGGGCGGGCCCGCCTGGAACCCCGTCTACAGGGACGGTGGCGGCCGGCGCATCGACCTGCACCTCTTTCGCCTGGATGCGGAGGGGCGCGGGGTGATGGACCCGGACGATCCGGCTGCGGCCTATCCGGCGGGGTCCTTTGACGGGCGGGGCGTGATTGCGGGGCGGGCCGTGGACTGCCTGCCCGCCGAGATCCTCTGGCGGCTGAAGACGGGCTATTCGCCAAGGGACCGGGACCTTCTGGACCTCGCCGCCCTCCAGGCCGCCTTCGGCTTCACCCGCGCCGGCGACTGACACCCGGGCCTGATTCGGTGAAACGGCGAGGCCCGAGGTGAGGCCGACGCAGGATCCGGGCCGGATAATGCTGATGCTCGGGCGAGATGGCCGGATGGGGATGCTATTCACGCTTCTTTCACGGCCGAGGCCTCCCGAAATCACGGGCGCGGGACGCCCTTGCGAGAGAGCTTCCCCCCTAGCCTGGGCGGGTGCGCCCTGGACGAAATGAGCGGCCGGGGGCCTGACCATGACGATTAACGAGACCGTGATTGCCGGTACGGAGAGCCGGGGCGGAGATCGTGCAGCGCTCTCCGGCATCGGGACGTCGCCAGCGGAGGCCGCACCGCAGATCACTCCGACGGGCCATCCGGTCCCTCGGCGGCCGCAGGCGATGGGCGCCGTGGGAGCCTAATCATGCTGAAGCTGACCCTCAGAAGCGCTTCGGTGCGAATCGCCGCCTTTCCGGAGGGCGGGCGGCTGCTGACCGTCCTGGCGGCCTGTTTTGGCCCGGCCGCCGCCTGCGCCTCGGCGCGCCTGATCCCGCGCCGCCACGCGCTCGCGCCCGAGGACGGCCTCTGGGATATCGACATGGTCTCCAACCCGGAGGGGCTGGAAGAGGGAGTGGCCACCTGGCGGGAGCTTGTGTTCACAGGTGAGGCCAATTGGTGCGAAGGCGTCCGGATTCATGGTCCGGGCGGGATGCTGGAGTGCAGGATAGACTCGCCGACGCAGGCGGGTGCGGTCCGACCCACAGCGCCCTTGGCCACCGTCGCGACCGACGCCTGGCAGACGCCTCCCTGGGGCCGCCGCCGTTTCAGCCGGTTCAGCCTGACGATGGACGTTCTGGCGGCGGTCTTGATCATCGCCGGACTGGCGCTTCTGCCGCTGTCGGCGCCGTCGACGTCGACCGCGCCTTTGTCATCCGGGAACGGGGTGGCCGCCACAGTGGAATACGCCGACCTCGGGCGCTGAGACTGCGCGCAGGCTTGATGGCGCCGTCACGCCGCTTGGGCGCCGCAGCGTCAAGAACCCTCTTGCCTGCGCAGTCTCCGGGGAGGAGGCTGCCTGCCTGGACAGGGGGACCCATGACCCGATTGAAGCTTCACGATGAACGCCATCGGGTCACCCGGGTGGGGTGGCTGAGGGCGGCGGTGCTGGGCGCCAATGACGGCATCGTCTCCACCGCCAGCCTGATCGTCGGCGTCGCCGCCGCCTCTGCGGACCGATCTGAGGTCCTGGTGGCCGGGGTGGCGGGACTGGTGGCCGGGGCCATGTCCATGGCTGCCGGTGAGTACGTCTCGGTCAGCTCGCAATCGGACACGGAGAGCGCCGACCTGACCCGTGAGCGCGGCGAGCTGGCGACCCAGCCGGACGCCGAACGGGAGGAGCTGGCGGGCCTCTACCGCAGCCGGGGCCTCGACGCCGAGACCGCCCGGAAGACTGCTGAACAGTTGATGGCGCACGACGCCCTGGGCGCCCACGCCCGGGACGAACTGGGCATTTCCGAGGTCACCGCGGCAAGGCCCATTCAGGCCGCCTTCACCTCTGCGGCCACCTTCACCGCCGGCGCCGGGGCGCCCCTGGCCCTCGCCGCCATCACGCCCGCCGACTCCCTGGCGGTGGTGGTCTCGGCCGGCTCCCTCGTCGGGCTCGCCCTCCTTGGCGCCGTCGGCGCCCAGGCCGGCGGGGCCCCGCCCCTCAAGGCCGCGATCCGGGTCACCTTCTGGGGCGCCCTGGCCATGGCCCTGACCGCCGGCATCGGCGCCCTGGTGGGCGCCGCCGTCTGACCCTTCAGAGAGGCCGGTCCTCGGGATCCTCGATGAGGATCCGGCTGGCGTCGCCCTGGGGGTCCTCGTACTGGTCGTTGCGCAGGGTCCACCAGAAGGCGGCGAGGCCGAGCAGGGCCAGGGCCAGGGAAAAGGGCGCCAGGATGACGATAATGCTCATCTTCCGCCTCCGTTCAGCAGCCTGAGGGCGTTGAGGGTCACCACCAGGGAGGAGCCCGACATGGCTAGGGCGGCCACGAAGGGATTGACGAAGCCCAGCATGGCGGCCGGGCCGGCCACCAGATTGTAGAGGGCGGCGAAGGCGAAGTTCTCCATCGCCCGGCGACGGGCCGCCCGAGCGGTGTCGATCGCCTCGGCGATGCGCTCGGGATGATCAGCGGGATAGACCAGGTCCGCCGCAGACTGGCTGGCGTCCAGGGCCGTGCCCGGCGCCATCGACACATGGGCGTGACTGAGGGCGGCCACGTCGTTGAGGCCATCGCCCACCATCAGGACCCGGCGGCCCGCCGCCTTGAGGTCGTCAAGCGCCTCGACCTTGCCCTGGGGGGTCAGGCCGGCGCGCCAGTCGGGGATCCCCATCCGCCCGGCGACCCGGAGGGTGGCGGCCTCCACGTCCCCGGACAGGATGGAGGCGGAGAGGCCCCGCCCCGCCAGGGCCGCCGCCAGACCCACCGCCTCAGGTCTCAGGGCGTCGGCGAAGGCGAAGCGGAAGAGGGCGCCGTCCGCATCCCGGAACCAGAGTTCCGTCTGGTTTCCCGAGAGGGGCGCGCCCACAAAGGCCGCCCGGCCCAGGCGCATGAGGCCCGTTGTCGCGCGCGCCTCGATCCCCTGGCCGGCGATCTCTATGGCGCCGGTCGCCGCAGGACCCTCCCCGGCCGCCTCGGCCAGGGCGCGGGCCAGGGGATGCGACGAGGCCCGGGCCAGGGGCGCGGCCCTGGCGATGTCGGCCGGGTCGGCGTTCAGCAGGCGGGGCCGACCCTCGGTCAGGACACCGGTCTTGTCGAAGGCGACGTGGTCCGCCTCGGCCAGCCGCTCCAGCCCGGCGCCGGACTTGACCAGCACCCCCCGCCGGAACAGGCGCGAAGCGGCGGCCACCTGCACCGCCGGGACGGCGAGGCCCAGGGCGCAGGGGCAGGTGACGATCAGAACGGTCGCGGCCCGCAGGACGGCCTCGCGCACCGGAATCCCCAGCATCCAGGCGATGACGCAGGTCAGGGCCGCGGCGGTGTGGACCACGGGCACGTAGATGGCCGCGGCCTTGTCGGCCAGCTGGACATAGGTCGACCGGGACTGGGCGCCGGACTCCACCAGCCGGGCGATGCGCGCCAGGGTCGAGTCCTCGCAGGCCGCCTCGGCGCGAAGGGTCAGGAGGCCCGTCAGGTTGAGGGCGCCCGCCCGGCAGGTGACGCCGGGATGGACCGGCTGGGGCGTCGTCTCGCCGGTCAGGAGGGCGTTGTCGATCTCGGACTCCCCGGTCTCCACCACCCCGTCCACGGGGACGCGCTCGCCCGGTCGCACCCTCAGCCGGTCGCCGGGCCGGACAAGGCGCAGGGGCGACATGCGCTCCGTCCCGTCCTCGGCGAGGAGGACGGCGGAGGGCGCCTGAAGGGCCAGGAGGTCGGCGGCGGCGCTGCGGGCCCTGCGGCGCAGGGCGTGGTCCATCCAGCGACCGATCAACAACAGGAAGAGCAGGGTGACGGCGGCGTCGAAATAGGTGTCCCGCCCCATCAGGAGGGTTTCCTGGAAGCTGACCACCAGGGTCAGGATCACCCCGATCGAGATCGGCACGTCCATGTTGGCCCGCCCCGCCCTCAGGGCCTTCCAGGCGGACCGGAAGAAGACCATTCCGGCGAAGACGGCGCAGGGGGCGCCGACCCCGGCGCTGGCCCACTGCATGAAGGTGCGGGTCGCCGGTCCCAGCTCCTGGCCGAACAGGCCGGCCCAGACCGGCACCGAGAAGATCATGGCGTTGCCGGCCCCGAAACCG
The DNA here is from genome assembly GCA_020402745.1 of Phenylobacterium sp. Taxonomy (GTDB): domain Bacteria; phylum Pseudomonadota; class Alphaproteobacteria; order Caulobacterales; family Caulobacteraceae; genus Phenylobacterium. The sequence goes on along the minus strand of JADBYZ010000013.1, from coordinate 253,187 downwards.
GCGACGGCCAGGGCCATGGCCAGTTCGCGGCCCTCCCGGTCCTGGGCCTGCCGGGCCGAATCCGGGTCGTAGGGCGTGGCGGGATAGCCGATGCGGTCGAGGGCGCGCACGACCTGGCCGGGGTCGCCCTCCGGCTCAAGGCCCACGGCGAGGCGGCCGGTGCTCAGGTTGAGCCGGGCCGAAGCGACGCCGGGGGTACCCGCCAGTTCGCCCTCGATCCGGGCGATGCAGGCCGCGCAATGGGCGCCGCTGACCAGGAGGTCGAGCCGCCGTCCGCCCGGCCCGGTCTCGGTCAGGTAGGCCGACAGGTCGGGGCCGCCGACCCCCTCGTCCGGCGGGGTGCCCGCCCAGGTCCGCGCCTCGCCCTCGGTCAGGGCCATGTGACCCTCCGCGAGCCCTCGAAGGCGTGACCCTCGCCCCGGGCGACAAAGCTCAGGTCCCAGGCGCCGGAGAGGTCGGGAACGGTCGCCTCGTAGCGGCCGGGGGCGGTCTCTGAGAAGCGCAGGTCGGTCCGGCCCGCCTCGGTGGCGGGGCGTTCAAGCCGGCCTGTCAGCACGAGGCCGCGCAGGGGGGCGCCCGAGGCGTCGCGCATCTCCACCCGCGCCCTGCCGGGCCCGGCGGCGGCGGCGGCGGTCCAGCCGAGGCGGGCCTGGGCCTCCTGGCGGGCGATCCGGCTGTTGAAGGCGACGCCGTCCTCATAAGGGGTCTCGGAGACCTGGCCCGGGAAGGTGCGGTAGGCCAGGGTCAGGAACCAGATGTTCAGGGCGATGATGATGGCGAAGAAGCCGACGACGATGCCCAGGACATGCCAGCCGGTGAGGGTCCAGCCGCCGGCGGGGGCGGAGGTCGCGCGCGTGGGGGACGGGCTCATGGACGGGCTCCGGGATCGGTAATGAAGGTCGACTTCACGGTCATGGCGCCCTCCGGCAGGGTCACGGCGAAGGCGACGGGCAGGCTCTCGCCCTCGCTCTCGCCCTCGCCGTCGCCCTCGTCCCTGTCTTCCCCGGGCTCGGAGTCGGGCTCGGGCAGGGTGACGAAGACCCGGACGGCGCGGACGGTGTTGGCCTCGATCCGGGCGCTGACCCCGTCAGCGGCGACCGGCGCCGCCGGCGTCTTGAGGAGGGCGCCGGAAGGCCCGATGAACCGGATCCGGGCGTCGGCGTCGGCGAAGCTGCGGTTGGCGATCTTCAGGGTGTAGCCGTTGCGCACCGATCCGTCGGCCAGCCGCACGGCGATGGGGTTGCGGTCACGCAGGACGTGGACGTCGAAGGCCTGGCGCTGGGCCAGGCCCCACAGCATGAGGCCGCAGACCAGGACCAGGGCGGCGGCGTAGTACAGGGTCCGGGGCCGGACCAGCCGATAGACGGCCGCCTGTCCCGCCGCCCGGGCCGCCACGGCCTTGTCCGTGTCGTAGCCGATCAGGCCCCGGGGCCGGTCGATCCGGTCCATCATCTCGTCGCAGGCGTCGGCGCACAGGCCGCAGTTGATGCACTCCAGCTGGGCGCCGTTTCGGATGTCGATGCCCATGGGGCAGACCACAACGCATTGGTCGCAGTCGATGCATCCGCCCCGGCCCTCCCAGGAGGCGCCCTTCTTGTGCGGACCGCGCGGCTCGCCCCGGTCGATCCGGTAGGTGACCTGCAGGGAGTCCTGGTCGATAAGGGCGCCCTGGATGCGGGGCCAGGGGCACATGTAGGTGCACACCTGCTCGCGCAGGGTCCCGGCGAAGACATAGGTGGTGAAGGTCAGGAGGGCGCAGAAGATATAGGCCGTCGCGGGCGCCTGGCCGGTCCAGAACTGGACCAGGACGGTCGGGGCGTCATGGAAGTAGAGGATCCAGGCGCCCCCGGTGCCGAAGGCAATGCCCAGCCAGACCAGGTGCTTGCCGGCCTTGCGCCAGGCCTTGTCGAGGGACCAGGACGCCGCGTCCCGCCGCATGCGGGCGTTGCGGTCGCCCTCGAACAGGCGCTCGACCTGGAGGAAGAGGTCGGTCCAGATCGTCTGTGGACAGGCATAGCCGCACCAGAGCCGGCCAAAGAGGGCGCTGGCCAGGAACAGGGCCAGGGCGGCCATCACCAGGAGGCCGGTGATGAAATAGACTTCCTGTGGCCAGAACTGCAGGTCGAAAAGATAGAAGCGCCGGCCGGCGAAGTCGACCAGGATCGCCTGGTCGGGCAGGGCGCCCGGGCGCTCCCAGCGGATCCAGGGCGTAACGTAATAGATCGCCAGGGTGACGATCATCAGGGCCCACTTGAGGTTCCGCCAGGGGCCGCGGACCTGCTTGGGATAGATGGGCGTCCGGGGCTTGTAGAGGCCGCCGCCCGGGTCGCCCCGACGGCGGGCCTTCTCCGCCGCCGAGGCGGGACCGGCTTCCTTCTGACCGGCGCGGGTCCGGTCAATGACGACGGTCATGGCGAGGGCTCATTCATTGTCCGGCGGCGTTGGCGTGGACGTAGACGGCCAGGGCCTTGACGGTTTCCGGGTCCAGTCGCCCGGACCAGGCCGGCATGACGCCGCCCCGGCCTGCGTGGATCTGCGCCTTGATGTCCTGGCGCGCTGAGCCGTAGAGCCATTCCTTGTCCGTCAGGTTGGGCGCGCCCTGGAGGGTATCGCCCCGGCCTTCAGGCCCGTGGCAGGCGACGCAGTTGGCCGCATAGACCGGCGCCGCCCTCTGGACCGCCGCCGCATTCGCCGGGCGCCCTGACAGGGCGACCACGAACTCGGTCAGGTCGCCCACCTGGGCGGCGGTCAGGATCTGGTCCCTGCCGAAGGCGGGCATCTGCGAGAAACGCGCCTGGGGATGGCCCGAACGGATGCCGTACTGGAGGGTGCGGTGGATGTCGTCCAGCGTCCCGCCCCAGAGCCAGACGTCATCCCGGAGGTTCGCATAGCCCTTGCTTCCGATTCCGCCGACCCCATGGCAGGTGGCGCAGTTGTCGCCGAACACGGACTGGCCGACGGCCAGGGCGTGGGCCTGGAGCTTGGGATCGCTCTCGATCTCCTGCAGGGAGGCCTGGGTCAGGCGGGCGTTCTGCTGGCCTCGCTGGGTCTTCAGTTCCGACAGCTGCTCGACGACCGCGGCGCGATCAGACTTGCCCAGAACGCCGCGGGTGTAGCCCGTCAGTCCCGGCCAGGCCGGCATGAGGATCCAGTAGCCGATGGCGTAGACCACCGAGGCGTAGAAGATCCAGAGCCACCAGCGCGGGAGCGGATTGTCCAGCTCGCGGATGCCGTCCCACTCATGGCCGGTGGTGGGAACCGGGCCAGAGTCGTTCTGGGTTTCAGGAGCCGACATGGTCGTCCTCGTCTTCTCTCAGCGGCAGATGGGCCATGTCCCGGAAGGCCTGGCGGTTCTTGGGCCACAGGGCGTAGACAACGCCGGCCAGGAAAATGACCACGAAGTAGAGGGTGCCTCCCTGCTGGGCGAAGCGGGCGACCTGCTCGTAGCTCAGGCCGCTCATCGCAGGTTCTCCGCCGCGTCGGCCTTGTAGGTGCGGAAGTCGACCAGGGTACCCAGCATCTGGAGATAGGCCACAAGGGCGTCCATCTCGGTCAGTCGCTCCGGATCGCCGTCAAAGTCGCGCCGGTTGACCTTTTCGCCGTAATAGCGGGCAAGGCTGGCGCCGGAGAGTGTCGGATCGACCTGGGCCGCAAGGTCCGCCCGGGCATTCTTCAGGGCGGTCTCCGTATACGGAACACCCACCCGGGTCAGGGTCCTCAGGCGGGCCTCGATATCGTCGACCTTGAGGTCCTTCTGGGCCAGGAAGGCGTAGGGGGGCATGATCGATTCCGGCACCACGGCCCGTGGGTCGGTCAGGTGCTGGACGTGCCAGGCGTCCGAGTACTTGCCCCCCACCCGGGCCAGGTCGGGACCCGTGCGCTTGGAGCCCCACTGGAAGGGATGGTCGTACATGCTTTCGGCCGCGAGGCTGTAGTGCCCGTACCTTTCGACCTCGTCGCGCAGGGGGCGGATCATCTGCGAGTGGCAGACATAGCAGCCCTCCCGCACGTAGATGTCCCGGCCCGCCTGTTCCAGCGGCGTGTAGGGCCGGACACCCTTCACCTTCTCGATCGTGCTCTCCAGAAAGAAGAGGGGTGCGATCTCGACGAGCCCGCCCACCGACACCACCAGGAGGATGCCGAGGACCAGGAGCAGCGAATGACGTTCAAGTTTTGAGTGGTTCTTCCACATGTTCCCGTTCCCTTCAGGCCGCAGCCGCGACGATGGGACCGGAGGCCTTCGGCAGGACGGAGGGGGCCGGCTGCCGGATGGTCCGGTAGATGTTGTAGGCCATGATCACGGCGCCGGAGAGGTACATGACCCCGCCGAGGGCCCGGACAATGTTCGCCACCTGCTTGGCGGAGACGGTCTCCACGAAGCTGTTCGCCAGGAAGCCCTGTGGTGTGTATTCGCGCCACATCAGCCCCTCGCCGATCCCCGACACCCACATGGCGGCGATGTAGAAGAGCAGGCCCAGGGTCGCGATCCAGAAGTGCCACTCAACCAGGGCGTTGGAGTAGAGCCCGTCCTTCTTCCACAGCCAGGGCACGAGGCAGTAGATGGCGCCGAAGCTGATGAAGCCGACCCAGCCGAGGGCGCCGGAGTGCACGTGGCCGATGGTCCAGTCGGTGTAGTGGCTGAGGGCGTTCACCGCCCGGATGGACATCAGCGGGCCCTCGAAGGTCGACATGCCGTAGAAGCCCACGGCCACCGCCATCATCCTCAGGACCGGATCGGTGCGCAGCTTGTCCCAGGCCCCTGACAGGGTCATCAGGCCGTTGATCATGCCGCCCCAGGACGGCATCCACAGCATGATCGAGAAGGTCATGCCCAGGGTCTGGGCCCATTGCGGCAGGGCTGTGTAGTGCAGGTGGTGCGGCCCGGCCCAGATGTAGATGAAGATCAGGGACCAGAAGTGGACGATGGACAGGCGGTAGGAATAGACCGGCTTCTCCGCCCGCTTGGGCACGAAGTAGTACATGATGGCGAGGAAGCCGGCGGTCAGGAAGAAGCCGACCGCATTGTGGCCGTACCACCACTGGGTCAGGGCGTCCTGGACGCCGGCGAAGAGGGAATAGCTCTTGGTCCCCAGAAGGCTGACCGGCAGGGACAGGTTGTTGACGATGTGCAGCAGGGCCACCGTCACGATGAAGGCCAGGTAGAACCAGTTGGCCACGTAGATGTGGGGCTCCTTGCGCTTCCAGAGGGTGCCCAGGAAGACCAGCAGGTAGACGACCCAAACGAGGGTCAGCCACAGGTCCACGAACCATTCGGGCTCGGCGTACTCCCGACCCTCGGTGATGCCGGCCAGGTAGCCCACGGCGGCCATGACGATGAAGAGCTGGTAGCCCCAGAAGACGAACCAGCCGGCCATGCCGCCCGCGAGCCGGGCCCTGCAGGTGCGCTGGACGACGTAGAAGGAGGTGGCGATCAGGGCGTTGCCGCCGAAGGCGAAGATCACCCCGGAGGTATGGAGAGGGCGCAGGCGGCCGAAATTCAGCCATCCCGCTTCCGGGAAGTAGAAGATCCGGGGCCAGGCCAGCTGCAGGGCGATGACCACGCCCACCAGCATGCCGACAATGGCCCAGAAGACGGTGGCGATGGCGCCGGCCCGGATGACCCCGTCCTCATACCGTCCGGGATCGGCCTGGTAGCGCCCGTTGGCCACGCCGACGGTCAGGGCCGCGGCCGAAGCCAGCGCCGCAAAGGTGAAAATCCAGCCCTCGAGCCTGAAGAGGGGATCGGGCGAAAGCCCTGTCGCTATCAGCGCCAGGAAGGCGCCCACCGCCGAGAGGATCAGCAGGGCCACCGCGCCAGGCGGCGAGTCCTGCTGGGCTGTAGTATCCGTCATAACCCGCAAGTCCCCAGTGGTCGTTCAGGCAGCCATGCCGCAGCGCAGGGCGGGCGGCCTTGATCCAGCGCAAACTCTGCGCCGGGCCTGGCGATCGCCGAACGGCGGGGTCGCTTTCCAAGTGGGGGGTTCCTCTGTAGCTTTGCGCCCATCACTCCAGCTTCGACGGCCCCCATGACCCTTCCCGGGACAATGTCCGACGCCCCAGAAGGCCTCCCAGCGGCGCAGGCGGGCGGCCCCGGCCTTGCGAAGGTCGGGCCGGCCGCCTCCTTTGGGGCGGTCCTCGGTCAATGACGACCCCAGGCCCCAGCGCACCTGCGCCCGGCGCCTCGACCGGCGGGCCATCGGTTCCCGGACTGTCGGATCCAGGCCTCCTTCGCCAGGCCGCCTGGATCGGCGGCGTCGAGCGCTCCTGTAAGGCATCGATCGAGGTGACCAACCCGGCCAGCGGCCAGGTCCTGGGCCGGGTTCCGGATCTCGGCGCCGAGGGCACCCTTGCGGCGGTGGCGGCAGCCCGGGAAGCCCTGCCCGCCTGGCGCGGCCTGACGGCGAAGGCGCGCTCGGTCATCCTTCGCCGCTGGTATGACCGGGTGATGGAGGCGAAGTCCGACCTCGCCCGGCTGCTGACCGCTGAGCAGGGCAAGCCCCTGGCGGAGGCCGAGGGTGAGATCGTCTACGCCGCGGCCTTCATCGAATGGTTCGCTGAAGAGGCCCGGCGGGCCTATGGCGACGTCATCCCCGGGCATCAGGCGGACAAGCGTCTCCTGGTCCTGAAGCAGGCGGTCGGCGTGGTCGCCGCGGTGACCCCCTGGAACTTTCCCGCCGCCATGGTCACCCGGAAGGTCGCGCCGGCCCTCGCCGCCGGCTGCACGGTCGTGCTCAAGCCCTCGGAGCTGACGCCCTTCACCGCCCTGGCCCTGGCCGTCCTGGCGGACGAGGCCGGGGTTCCCGCCGGGGTATTCAATGTCGTGACCGGCGCCCCGGCCCCTATCGGCGAGGTGCTGACCGCCTCACCGGATGTGGCCAAGTTCACCTTCACCGGCTCCACCGCCGTGGGCAAGCGCCTGGCGGCGGCCTGCATGGGCACGGTCAAGCGGGTCTCCCTCGAGCTGGGCGGCAACGCCCCCTTCATCATCTTCGACGACGCCGACCTGGAGGCTGCGGCGGAGGGACTCCTCGCCTCCAAGTTCCGCAATACCGGCCAGACCTGCGTTTGCGCTAACCGCATCTACGTACAGGCGGGAATCTATGACGCCTTCGCCGCCGCCCTGGCCGCCCGGGTTTCGGCCCTCCGCGTCGGGGACGGCCTGGCGGGTCCCACCGACCAGGGCCCGCTGATCAACGCCGCAGCCCTCGACAAGGTGGAGCGTCATGTGGCCGACGCCCTGGCTGGGGGGGCGCGGGTCCTGGCCGGCGCCCAGCGCCTGCCGGGAGAGGGCAGCTTCTACGCCCCGACCGTCCTGACCGACGTCGCCCCGGGCGCCCTCATCAATCGCGAGGAGACCTTCGGGCCGGTCGCCGGCCTGGTGCGGTTCACGACGGAGGCCGAGGTTCTGGCCTTGGCGAACGACACCCGCTCGGGCCTGGCGGCCTATGTCTACACCCGCGACCTTTCCCGGTCGTGGCGGATGAGCGAGGGGCTGGAGGCCGGCATGGTGGGCCTGAACACCGGCCTGATCTCCACCGAGGTCGCCCCCTTCGGCGGGGTCAAGGAGTCCGGCCTGGGCCGCGAGGGGTCCAGGTATGGCCTCGAGGAGTACCTCGAGACCAAGATGGTCTGCCTCTCGGTATGATCGGGCGCGGGCCGGGCGCAGGGCGCCCTTGCCGAACGCCCGGGAGACTGGTCTCTATCACCAGTGATTCTGCGGGTGCGCCAGGATCAGGGAGGCGGAGACTCAGGTGAAATCAGGGTCCAGGCTCGCAATCTACCACCCGCCCGGTCGGATCGGCCTGAAGGCGAACCCGTTCGGCAAGGACGTGGCCAACCTCCAGCTCTACCGGGCCCTCGCGGCGTACGGCGGGTACGCCCGGGTGGACCTGTTGTCGAACCTGCCCGTCGCCGATGCCGACGTAGCGACGGACCTCTTCCCGGAGGGCCATCCCCCCTGCGGGCTCGCCGGGGGCAGCGTGTTGTCCACCGAGGCGGCGGCGGAGGGCGGGGTCCTGTTCCGAGGCCAGCCCGACCTCGACGCCCTGGCCTGGATCCGCCGCAAGGCGACAGGCGACCGGGGCTACAGCCTGGTCGGCCTGATCCACACCCTGGCGCCGCCGGCCATGCGCCAGATCATCGCCAGCGCCCTGACCGCCCCAGTGCAGTCCTGGGACGCCGTCATCTGCACCTCCCCCGCCGTACGCGACACCCTCTCTAACATGTTTGAGGGTTGGGGCGACTTCCTGGGCGAGCGCTTTGGCGGCGAGCTGCGGCCCCGCCCCCAACTCCCGGTCATCCCCCTTGGCGTCCACGCCCAGGAGATCCGCGAGAAGGCCGACCGGCCCGGCGCCCGGGCCCGTGTGCGCTCGGACCTGGGGATCGAGGCCGACGAGGTCCTGGTGGTGTGGGTCGGACGCCTGTCCTTCTTCGAGAAGGCCTTTCCCCAGCCCATGTTCCGCGCCGTGGAGGAGGCCGGCCGGCTGACCGGAAAGCGCATGCATTTCGCCCTGGCCGGCTGGTTCCCAGGCGGTGAGGCGGATCGGGCCCGCTACGAACAGGCCGCCGCCGCCTACGCCCCGTCGGTGCAGATCGACTTCCAGGACGGGAACGACCCCGAAGTGGTGGCCGATCTCTGGGCCGCCGGCGACATCTTCCTGTCCCTGGTCGATAACATTCAGGAGACCTTCGGCATCACGCCGCTGGAGGCTATGGCCGCGGGCCTGCCGGTGGTGGCCAGCGACTGGGACGGGTACAGGTTCACTGTGCGCGACCGCAGCGAGGGTTTCCTGATCCCGACCCTGGGCGGCCCGCCTGGCGGTCTCGGCGAGGCCCTGGCCGCCCGTCACAACATCGGCCTGGATTCCTACCAGGCCTTCGTCGGCGCCGTGGCCCAGCACACCGCGGTGCACGTCGGCAAGGCTGCGGAGGCCATCGCCGAGCTGGCTCGCAACCCCGACCTGCGCCGTCGCATGGGGGCGGCGGGACGGGCCCGGGCCCGGGAGACCTTCGACTGGCCGGTTGTCGTCCGTCAGATTACCGGCCTGTTCGACGAACTCGCCACCCTGCGCGCGGCGACTCCGGGGGGGGCGGCCAGCCACAGGCTTCACCCGCTCCGCGGTGACCCCTTCGCGGACTTCGCCGGCTTCGCCACGCATGACCTGGGTCTGGAGCGGCGGCTTCGCCTGCGCCCCGGGGCGGGGGCCGCGGACCTGGCCCGGGCGGCGGGGGTGGATCTGGACGGCGCCTTCCGCATCTGGCGGGCGCCGCCCGAGGACGCCGCCCGGATCGTCAAGCTCCTGTCCGAAGCCGGGGAGCTGAGCGTCCGGGACATCCTCCTGGCCTTCCCGGTGGACCGCCGGCGGGCCATCCAGATGTCGCTGGTCTGGATGGCCAAGCTCGGCATACTGGACTGGCTGGCGCCTCAGGCCTGAGCCGGCTCGAGCCAGGTGCGCCGGAGGTGTTCCACTCGGGCGCCGTCGAGCCCGAGACCCGCCAGATAGGCTTCCACCGACCCGGCCTCCCGGCGGATGGCGCCAAAGGCCTCTGCGAGATAGGTCCTGTCAACACCGAGGAAGGCGCGCACCGCCGTCTCCGAGGGGCGCCTGCCCAGGCTCTCCGTCATAGCCTCCGTCACCTGCGGCAGGCGGGTCTCGATCCGCGCCGCCCGGTTGGTCAGCTCGAAGTCGGCCAGGAGGTCGGCTTCGTCCACCCCCAGGAGATGATGGGTCAGGGCCGCCAGGAGACCCGTCCGATCCTTGCCCGCCGTACAGTGGATCAGCACCGGCCGGCCCATGTCCAGCGCCTCGAAATAGCGGCCAAAGAGCTCCAGGTGGCGGGCTTCGAAGGGCGCCTTGCGGTAATAGTCCAGGAAGAAGGCCCGGGCGCTCTCCGCTGAAAGGTCCGTCTTGCGAAGGAAGGCCACGTGCGGCGGCTCGGCCTGGTCTCCGGCGTCGCAGTCAATCACCCGGCCCGCGAAGCCGTCCGGCCGTCGGGAGGGCTGGTTCGCCCGCTCCGTGGGCCGGCGCAGGTCGACCACGGCGGTGAGGCCGAGACCGGCGATGCGCGCCAGGTCGTCATCCGTCGCCGCGCCATGATGGGCCGAGCGCCACAGCCGCCGGCGCACGACGCGCAGTCCGCCAGGGACGGCGTAGCCTCCATAGTCGCGGAAGTTCTCGACGCCCTCCAGGGGCAGTATGCGGTCTTCTGGGGTCATGACGGGCTCTCTTCGCGGAAGTCTGTGACGGTTTGTGGACCCGGCGCGGCGCAGTCGGCGAGGAAGGCCTCCACCCCCGGGGTGACGGCGGCCAGCCCCTTGTAGCCGCGGAAGTCCTTCGGCGCCTCGGCCCAGGCCCTGGCGAGGATCCGGACAGCCTCGGGGTCGTCGGCAAGGTCGCGCAGCGGCGTCAGGTGGATGCGGATGGTGAAGAGCACCCCGCCCGTCCGGGGCAGGCGGCGCAGGGTCTGGCGCTCGCAGCGCAGGAATAGGCCTGCCCCCGGCCGGCGCGGCCGCAGGGCCAGGGCCCGCCGCCGAGCCGCCGCCGCCTCCGGAGCATAGAGGCGGCTCCAGGCTGTCACGGTCCAGTTGCGCCGCTCGAGGATTTGATCGGCGGGCAAGCGGTCGAAGATCCTCCGTACACGGACCTGAAACCGGTCCCGGAATCCCGGCACGGGGCCGTGCAAGGCGGCCAGGTCGCGCCCCAGAGCCTCGTCCGCCGTGAAGAAGGAGCCCGCGCACAGGCTCAGGGCCGAGACGGTCCAGTCGCCGCCGTCCGGCTTCTCCATCAGGACCAGATCATCGGGAACCCGCCGGGCCGCTTCCAGCAGGGGCGGTCGGTCCGGAGCGCCAGGCCGCAGCCCCAGGCTCTGGCGGATCATTTCCGCGACCTCGGCCTGGCCCGGACGGGAGCCCTCGGTCTCGCCCCAGACCTTGTCCGGGACCGTGCGGAACAGGCGATCCTTGCGCACCCAGGGCCGGGCCTCGCCGCCCTCCAGCCAGTCCCCAGTGGGAATCCGCCTCAGGCCGATGCCGAATCCCGGCGGGCCGCCCCAGGGCGGATCGGCGAAGCGGGAGTCGGGAGGCGGCATGTCGGCGCATATTCTAGCACCCCGCAGCCTGTTCCCCTCAAGCTGGAAACGCCCTAGCTTCGCGGCCGCAGGCCAAGGGAGAACAGGGCATGGGCGTCGAGGCGGTGATCTGGGACTTCGGCGGGGTCTTCACCTCCTCGCCCTTCGAGGCCTTCAACCGGTACGAGGCCGAGAAAGGCCTGCCGCGAGACCTCATCCGCACCGTCAACGCCACCAATCCCGACACCAACGCCTGGGCCCTTTTCGAGCGCGCAGAGATCGACGCTGAGGGCTTCGACCGCCTCTTCCAGGAGGAAAGCTCGGCTCTTGGTCACCCTGTGCCAGGCCGCGAGGTCCTGCCCTTGCTGTCCGGCCATCTGCGTCCGGCCATGGTCGACGCTCTTCTCGCCTGCAAGTCGGTCTTCAAGGTCGGCTGTATCACCAACAATATGGCCACCAGCCATTCCCCGGGCTCGGAGTCCTCCATGGTCACCGCCATGGGCAGGGTCATGCCCCACTTCCACGCCATCATCGAAAGCTCCAAGGCCGGCGTCCGAAAGCCCGACCCGAAGATCTACCTGATGATGTGCGAACAGCTTGAGGTGGCGCCCGCAGCCTGTGTCTACCTCGACGACCTCGGCGTCAACTGCAAGCCGGCGGCGGCCCTCGGCATGCGTGCGATCAAGGTCGTCAGCGAGCGTCAGGCCCTGACCGATCTGGCCGCGGCGACCGGCCTCAACCTCGGCGGTGCGGCGTGAGCCGGCCGGTCCGGATCGGCGCCATAGACGCCCTGGAGACCCTGCCCCTGTGGAGCGACCCTCCCGGTGACCGGGACGCCATCTGTCGCACCTTCGTCTTTTCGGACTTCAACACCGCCTTCGCCTTTATGACCCGGGTCGCCCTGAAGGCGGAGAAGATGGACCATCATCCCGAATGGTCGAATGTCTGGAACCGGGTGGAGGTGACCCTGACCACCCATGACGCTGGGGGCGTCACGGACCTGGATGTCGAGATGGCGACCTTCATGGACTCGGCGGCGGCGGATCTCGGCGGCCGCTGATCGCGCTCAGTTAATCAGGACGTTGAGAACCAGGAACCGGGCCCCCGGCTGGCCAATCGTCTTGTCCACCTGCCTCTGAAGGATCGGGAGAAGCAGGTCCAGATTGGGTGGAATCCCGGGGGGAACCCTTCCCATAAAGAGCGCAAGCCGAAGATTCAGGTCTGAGCGCAGGCGCGGAACAAACATGGGAATGCGGGCGCGCAACTTGGGATCGGCGACGTAAAGCCCGCTCTCCACAGCGATCACACCCTGTGTCCGGTTGGAGCGGAGGATATTGGCCGTCAAGGCCGGAAGGCGGACGAACCTCACCTCCGAGTCGCCACCCTTGCCGCCCTCCGCGGGCGGGGCCGCCGCAAGGGCCGGCCAGGCCAGGACCAGAGGCGAAAGTCCGAGAAAGGAACGGCGGAGCATGGGCCTCCTTTCGCAAATCATGGTTAGCAATCTCTTTACGCGAGGCCCTGCAAAGTCCTTACCGATTCGCAGAATCGGAGAGTCCCATTGAACCGTTTCAGAACAGACCCGGGCGGCCTGAGCGGCAAGGCTGTCCTGGTGACCGGCGGAACGGGTTCCTTCGGTCGGCGCTTTATCGACACTGTGCTGGCGACCGAGTCGCCGCGCAAGCTGATCGTCTTCTCCCGCGACGAACTGAAGCAGCACGAGATGCAGGTCGACATGGCCGCGCGCTTCCCGCCCGAGCAGATGAGCCGGATGCGCTTCTTCCTCGGCGACGTCCGCGACCGCCAGCGCCTGACCCTGGCCCTGCGCGGGGTCGAGGTGGTGATCCACGCCGCCGCCCTCAAGCAGGTGCCGGCCGCCGAGTATAACCCCTCCGAGTTCATCCAGACCAACGTCCTGGGGGCGGAGAACGTTGTCTGGGCCGCCCTCGCCAACCGGGTGCAGAAGGTCATCGCCCTGTCTACGGACAAGGCCTGCAACCCGGCGAACCTCTACGGCGCGACCAAGCTGGCCTCAGACAAGACCTTTGTGGCCGCTAACAATCTTTCCGGTGATATCGGCGCCCGCTTCGCCGTCGTCCGCTACGGCAATGTCGTGGGCTCCCGGGGCTCGGTGGCGCCCCTCTTCCAGAAGCTGATCGCCGAGGGCGCCCGGGACCTGCCCATCACCGACCCGCGCATGACCCGGTTCTGGATCACCCTGAACCAGGGCGTGGACTTCGTGCTCACCTCCCTCTCCCTGATGCGCGGTGGAGAGATTTTTGTGCCCAAGATCCCCTCCATGACCATGACGGACCTGGCGGCGGCCATGGCGCCGAACCTGCCCATCCGGGTCATCGGAATCCGGCCGGGGGAAAAACTGCACGAGATGATGATCTCGGCGGACGACGCCCGCCACGTGGTCGACCTCGGCGACCGTTACGCCATCGAGCCGGCCTTCGTGGAGTTCTCCCGCCAATCCTTCGCCAACGCCCACCCCCTGGTGGAGGACGGTTTTTCCTACGCCAGCAATACGAACGACGAGTGGCTGTCCCACGAGGGCCTCCTGGCCCTCCTGAACGACGCTGCGCCAGTCCTCAAGACGCCTACGGCGGGGGCCTGACGTGGCCGGAGGGTCCTTCCTTCCCTATGGCCGGCAAGACATTGACGAGAGCGACATCGCCGCGGTCGCCGAAGCCCTGAGGTCCGACTTCCTCACCACCGGCCCCCGTGTCGAGGCTTTTGAGCAGGACTTCGCCGCCGCCGTCGGGGCGCCCTTCGCCGTCGCCTGCGCCAACGGCACCGCCGCCCTGCACCTGGCCATGCTCGCCCTGGACGTCGGACCCGGCGACCGGGTCGCCGTCCCTTCCGTGACCTTCCTGGCCACCGCCAACTGCGCTCGGTTCGTCGGCGCCGAGGTGATCTTCACCGACGTCGATCCCACAACGGGACTGATCACCCCGGACACCCTGCGGGCGGCCCTCGACCGCGCGCCGCCTGGCCCGCTCAAGGCGGTGCTGCCGGTCCACCTCCGGGGAGATGCGGCCGACCTGCCCGGCCTCTCAAGGGTCGCGGCGGACGCCGGCGCCCTCCTGGTCGAGGACGCTCCCCACGCTCTGGGAACGAAGGTCGACTTCGGCGACGGCCCCCACGCCATCGGCTGCGGCCGCTGGTCGGCGGCGGCGACCTTCTCCTTCCATCCCGTGAAGACCATCGCCACCGGCGAGGGCGGGATGATCACCACGGCGGACGAGGGCCTGGCCGCCCGCATGCGCCGCCTGCGCAGCCATGGCATGGAGCGTCCGGCCGGCGCCGATCCCTGGCTCTACGAGATGCGCGAGCCCGGCTTCAACTATCGGCTGCCGGACATCCTCTGCGCCCTGGGCCAGTCCCAGCTGAAGCGCCTGCCCGCCTTTGCGGCCCGCCGCCGCGATCTGGCGGCCCGCTACGCCCAGGCCTTCGCACCCCTGGCCCCCCACGTAAGGCTCGCCTCGAGCCCGGAATGGAGCCAGCCCGTCCTGCATCTCCTGACCATCCTCATTGACTTCGAGACCCTCGGCCGGCGCCGGAGACAGGTCGTCGAGGCCCTCGCAGCCGAGGGGATCGGAACCCAGGTCCACTACATCCCGGTGCATGCACAGCCCCATTACGTGCAGCGCTATGGCCCCCTGGACCTGCCGGGCGCCGCAGCCTGGTACCGCCAGTGCCTGAGCCTGCCCCTGTTTCCCGCCATGGCGGATTCCGACGTCGACCGAGTCGTCAACGCCCTGTCGCGGGCCCTGGGCCTGGTCTAGGAAGGGTGCGCTCAACATGCGCCCCACAGCGGCGCGCAGGGAGAAGCCGGTGAGAGGATCAACCGCCTCGCCCCATTGAGGCCACGGACCTGCAGGACTAGGGTCAAATCGTTGGCGACAGGAACACACGCACCCATGGCCCGCATCACCCTCGTAGACGACGACGAGAACATCGTGACCTCGGTGAGCCTTGCGCTCGAAAGTCAGGGTCATGCGGTGAAGGCCTATTACGACGGCGCTTCAGGCCTTGCGGCCCTCGAGAACGATCCCCCCGACCTGGCCATACTGGACGTCAAGATGCCGCGCATGGACGGGATGGAGGTGCTACGGCGTCTGCGCCGCACCTCGGACCTGCCGGTGATCATCCTGACCTCGAAGGACGATGAGATCGACGAGCTTCTGGGGTTCAACCTCGGGGCCGACGACTACATGCATAAACCTTTCAGCCAGCGCCTGCTCATCGAGCGTGTGAAAGCGGTCCTGCGCCGCGCCGGCGGGAGTGCGGACGACGCGGAGGAGCCGGAGGAGACCGCCTCCCGGGCGCTCAGGCGCGGCCGCCTGACCCTGGACCCGGCCCGGCATGACTGCCTTTGGAATGACCGGCCGGTGAAGCTGACTGTCACTGAGTTCCTGCTGATCCAGGCCCTCGCACAGCGGCCCGGCTTCGTGAAGAGCCGCGACAACCTCATGGACGCCGCCTACGACGACCAAGTCTATGTCGACGACCGCACCATCGACAGCCACATCAAGCGCATGCGACGCAAGTTCCGGGAGGTCGACCCCGAGTTCGACGCGATCGAAACCCTGTATGGCGTCGGATACCGATACCGCGAGTCCTGAGCCTAGGCGCCGCCGGTGGCGAGGGCCGCCCGCGTCTCGGCTTGGCCGGCTGATTTTCGCTCTGAATCTGCTGGGCCTGGCGATACTGATCGTCGGGGCCCTGGTGCTCAATGAGCTGCGCCGCGGTCTGGTGGAGGCGCGGATCGACAGCCTCACCACCCAGGGCGAGTTGATCGCCACCCTGATCGATCAGGCCGCAACGGTGGGCGAGCCCGTCCCGGCCCTTGACGCGGCCCGGGCCAGCGAGATCCTGCGTCTCCTGGCCAACCCCGGGGTCCAGCGGGCGCGCCTCTTTGACGCCCAGGGGCAACTCATTGCAGACAGCGACTGGATCGCCGACCGGGTCGAGCAGAAACCCCTGCCGCCGGCCCGCCCCCGGGGCTCCAGCGCGGCGGAGCCGACGAAGTCCCCTCCGTCGTCGCCCGGCCGCGAGGCCCTTCGGGCGGAGGTCGCCAGGGCGCTTGAGGGACGACAGATCTCCGGCCTCCGGCAGGCGGATCCGGACGGGCGGGTGGTCTCGGTCTCCTTCCCTATTCGCCATGTCCAGGCCGTCTTGGGCGTCCTGACCGTCGAAGCCGGGGACGTGGACAGCATTATCGCCCGCGAGAGGGCGGCCCTGATTCCCTTCATTCTCTTGTCCATCGGCGTCAGTCTTCTGTGTTCGGCCCTGCTGACCAGCCTGATCGCCCTGCCGGTCCGTCGCCTCGCGCGGGCGGCGGACCGGGTGCGCCTGTCCAGGGTGCGCTCCATCTCTCTGCCGGACCTCTCGCGACGGACGGACGAACTCGGCGACTTGACCCGCGCCCTGGAGTCGATGACCAACGCCCAGTCGGAACGCATGGGCGCCATAGAGCGGTTCGCCGCCGATGTGGCTCATGAGATCCGCAATCCCCTTACCTCCCTGCGCTCGGCGGTGGAGACCCTGGACCTGGTCTCCGAGCCGGAGGCGAAGGCGCGTCTGAACCGCGTCATCCGGCAGGATATCCAGCGCATGGACCGGCTGGTGACCGACATTTCCAACGCCTCGCGCCTGGACGCCGAGCTTTCCCGGGAGCCGCCGCGCCCCTTCGATCTCGGGCGCCTGCTGGAGGAGATTGTTCAAACCTACACCGCATCTCGACGGGAGGGCGAGCCCCAGGTCACCCTGGCGGGCGCGCCGGGCGAGACTCCGGTCGTCGGCCGCGAAGGACCGGCTGGCCAGGTCTTCCGCAACCTCATCGACAACGCCCGCTCCTTCAGTCCTCCAGGTGGGACCGTGCGCCTCGTTCTCGACCGCGAGGCCGGCTGGGCGGTGGTCTTCGTCGACGATGACGGGCCGGGCATTCCCCCGGAAAATCTCGAGACCGTCTTCGAGCGGTTCTACACCTCGCGTCCGAAGGGAACGGCCTTCGGCGGCAATTCCGGCCTCGGCCTGTCCATCGCCCGGCAGATCGTCGAGGCCCAGGGGGGAACCCTGGCGGCGGAGAATCGGACGGATCCCGCCGGAGAGCGGAGCGGCGCCCGGTTCGTCGTGCGACTTCCGCTCAGGCCGGGGGCGTGAGCTCGACCCTGCATTCGGGCCTCCTGGCCCTGTGGTCGGGGGGCCGCTGGAGGGGCGTCCTGGTGCAGGGACCCTCAGGGTCGGGAAAGAGCGACCTTGCCCTCCGTGCCCTCGACCTGGGCTTCCGCCTGGTGTCCGACGACCGCACCCTCGTCTGGTCCAGCGACGGGGCGGCCTTCGGAAGGGCCCCGGAGACCCTAGCGGGCCTTCTCGAGGTCCGGGGCGTGGGTGTGATCCGGGTTCCCGCCCTGGCCTTCTGCCGGATTGACCTGGTTGTCGCGTCCGGAATTCCCGAACGCCTCCCGGATCCTGGGGTAGTATTCCTGGCCGGGACGGCGGTCCCCCACCTGATCCTTCGCCTGACAGACGCCTCGGCGCCACACCGGCTGAAGGAAGCGCTTTGCTGTCTTGGAGCCAGACCGGAAGAGTCGTATCAAGTCAGCCTTCCGACGCCGACGGCGTCCACATTGGGTGAGTCAGACCCTTGAGAGCCTTCCGATGATCGGCCTCGTCATCGTGACCCACGGCCGTCTCGCCGAGGAGTTCCTCCTGGCCATGGAGCATGTGGTCGGGCCCCAATCCGGGATCGCGGCCATCTGCATCGGCCCCGACGACGACATGGAGCAGAGACGGCGGGATATTCTGGCGGCGTGCGGCCGTGTGGATGCGGGAAGCGGCTTGATCCTGCTGACCGACATGTTCGGCGGTACGCCTTCCAATCTCGCCATCTCCGTCATGGCGCAGACCCGGGCCGAGGTGATCGCCGGGCTGAACCTGCCCATGCTGATCAAGCTGGCGAGCGTCCGTTCGCGCCTGGACCTGGCGGACTGCGTGGCCCAGGCCCAGGAGGCAGGGCGGAAGTACATCTCCGTCGCCTCCTACGTGCTGGCGGGGGACAAGTGACCGCCCGGGCGCGGGTCGAGATCATCAACAAGCGGGGCCTGCACGCCCGCGCCTCCGCCAAGTTCGTGAAAACCGCCACCGGCTTCAATGCCGAGGTCCGGGTGGCCAAGGACGGCGCCGAGGTGGACGCCCGCTCGATCATGGGCCTGATGATGCTGGCGGCCGGGCCCGGATGCTGCATCGACATCACGGCCGAAGGCCCCCAGGCCGAGGCGGCCCTGGCCGCCCTGGTCGCCCTGGTCGCGGCCCGCTTCGATGAGGACGAGTAGCGGGTCGGAGGGGCCATGACGCCCGAGGTGGAGATCAAGTTCGCCTGTGAACCAGCTACGCTTGAGGCCCTCGCGGCCCGGGTCTTCACGGCCCCTGCCCGGGATCAGCGGCTGGTCGCGGTCTACTATGACACCCCTGACGGCCGCCTGGCCGCCAACCGGGCCTCCCTGCGGCTGCGCACGGATGAGACCGGACGGACAGTGCAGACCTTCAAGACCGGCGAGGGGCTGGGTCGGCGCGAGGCCGAGCATGAGACGGCGCCGGGGCGTCTGGCCCTGACGGGCAAGGACCTTCGCGCCACTCTGTCGCCCGAAGGCCTGGCGCAGCTGGCCCCCCGCTTCACCGTCCAGGTCCGGCGCCGGACCTGCGTGATCGAGGCTGGTGACTCCCGGATCGAGCTGGCCCTGGACCAGGGCGAGATCCAAGCCGCCGGCGCCCGATCGCCCGTCTGCGAAGCTGAGCTGGAGCTTCTCTCGGGGAACCCCCGGGACCTCTTCACCCTCGCCCTGGCGCTGACGGCGGAGCTTCCTCTCACCCTGTCCCTGCGATCCAAGTCCGACCGGGGAAACCGGCTGGCGGCGGCGGGCGCCCCGGTCCCTCACGCCAGCCTCCAGGCGGGCCTATCCTGCGAAGAGGCCCTGCGCCAAGCCCTGGTGGTCGCCCTCGGAGAGGCTGCGGCCCGGGTCCTCCAGACCGCCGGCGACCCTTCGGTGGAGGCCGTCCATCAGCTTCGGGTGGCGCTCCGACGCCTGCGCAGCCTGCTCTCGGTCTTCCGCCGCCGGTGGGTGCCCGGGGATCCGGCCGTCCTCAGGACAGGCCTGCGGGATCTGTCCCGGGCCTGCGGGGAGATCCGGGAGCTGGACGTGCTGCTCGGGAGGGCCGATCCCGCCGGGGCTCTGGCGCCGGTCCTGATCGCCGTCCGCGGGCGGACCGCCGAGGCTCTCGGGGAGACCCTGTCGGGTGTGCGGGCCCGGACGACCCTCCTGGAGGGGCTGATCTTCGCCGAGGCGGGGGACTGGCGGACGCGGCCCGGCGCCGGGTCGGGCGCCGCATCAGGCCTTTCCGGGGACCTCCGCCGCCGATGGCGCCGGATTCGCCGGCTGGGAGACGCCTTCACCGACCTCGGACCCGAAGAGCGTCATGACCTGCGCCTGAGGATCAAGGCCCTGCGTTATGCGCTCGACGTCCTGGACCTGCCCGAATGGCGCCCCCTGGCCGAGGCCCTCTCCCCGCGCCTGAGGGCCGCCCAGGAGGCCCTCGGCGCCCTCAACGACGCCGACGCGGCGAAGGGTCACCTGGAGCGTCTGGGCTTGTCCGGAGACGTCCGGCGGGAGGCCTCCCGCCTCGTGGCGGAACTGAAGCGGCGGGACGACAGGACCCGGGCCCGGAAGGCGGTCCGGCGGCTGGTGGAGTCGAGCCCGGCCCTGTTCACATAAAGCAATCTTTATGTCCCGGTTGCGGGCCGGCGGGCCGGAGCGTATAGGACAGGAAAGGCGGCGAAGGCCCGCGCGACAGGAATCCCGACATGACCGACTATGTGGTGAAGGACATCTCCCTGGCTGAGTTCGGCCGCAAGGAGATCGCGATCGCCGAGACCGAAATGCCCGGCCTGATGGCCGTGCGCGCCGAGTTCGGCCCGTCACAGCCCCTGAAGGGCGCCCGCATCGCCGGCTCCCTGCACATGACCATCCAGACGGCGGTCCTGATCCAGACCCTCGAGGCGCTGGGCGCCGAGGTCCGCTGGGCCTCGTGCAACATCTTCTCCACCCAGGACCACGCCGCGGCGGCCATCGCCGACGCCGGCACGCCGGTCTTCGCCACCAAGGGCGAGACCCTGCTGGAATACTGGGACTACGCCCACCGCATCTTCGAATGGGCCGACGGCGGCTATCCCAACCTGATCCTCGATGACGGCGGCGACGCCACCCTCCTGTGCGTGCTGGGCCCCAAGGCCGAGAAGGACCCTTCGGTCCTCTCCAACCCGCAGAACGAGGAGGAGGAGGCCCTCTACGCTGTGATGAAGCGGTACCTGAAGGAGAAGCCCGGCTTCTACACGGCCATCCGCAACGCCATCGGCGGCGTCTCGGAAGAGACCACCACGGGGGTCCATCGCCTCTACCAGATGGCCGAGCGCGGCGAGCTGCCCTTCCCCGCCATCAACGTCAACGACAGCGTCACCAAGTCCAAGTTCGACAACCTCTACGGCTGCCGCGAGAGCCTGGTGGACGCCATCCGCCGGGGCACGGACGTCATGCTCTCGGGCAAGGTCGCCGTGGTCCTGGGCTATGGCGACGTGGGCAAGGGCTCGGCGGCCAGCCTGCGCAACGGCGGCGCCCGGGTCATCGTCACCGAAATCGACCCGATCTGCGCCCTGCAGGCGGCCATGGAAGGCTATGAGGTCCAGACCATGGAGGACGTCGCCGACAAGGGCGACATCTTCGTCACCGCCACGGGCAACAAGGACGTCCTGACCGTCGACCACATGCGGCGGATGAAGAACAACGCCATCGTCGCCAACATCGGCCACTTCGACTCCGAGATCCAGATTGCGGGCCTGCGCAACTATCGCTGGGAAAAGATCAAGGACCAGGTCCACCACGTGGAATTCCCGGACGGCAAGAAGATCATCGTCCTGTCCGAAGGCCGGCTGGTGAACCTGGGCAACGCCACGGGCCACCCCAGCTTCGTGATGAGCGCCTCCTTCACCAACCAGACCCTGGCCCAGATCGAGCTGTGGACCAACGGCGGCGCCTACGAGAAGAAGGTCTACACCCTGCCCAAGCGCCTGGATGAGAAGGTGGCCCTCCTGCACCTGGAGAAGCTGGGCGCAAAGCTGACCCAGCTGACCTCGGACCAGGCCGCCTACATCAACGTGCCGGTCGCCGGGCCCTTCAAGCCCGAGCACTACCGCTACTAAGGCCCGGGGGCGGGGGCTCGCCATGCCCGTCGCCCTCATCCTCTCCAGCCATGTCGCCGGCTCCGGGGTCGGCGGTGGGCTGCAGGCGGCGGAACTCGCCCGCCTGGGCTTCCGCACCGCCCTCCTGCCCACCGTCCTGTTCGGTCGTCATCCGGGCCTAGGGGCGCCGGGCGGCGGCCCGGTCCCGGACGCCCTCTTCGCCGGCCAGGTCGAGGGCTTCCTGGCGTCGGGCCTCGCGGACCGGGTGGACCTGGTCCTCACCGGCTATTTCGCCTCGGCGGGGCAGGTGGAGGCCGCCGCCGGCCTGCTGGGCGCCATTGCAGCCCGCAATCCCCGCGCATTGGTCCTGGTGGATCCCATCCTGGGCGACGAGGGCCGCGGCCTTTATGTCCCCGAAGCCGTGGCCGGGGCCCTCCCCCGTGACCTCGTCCCTCGCGCCGGTCTGCTCGCGCCCAACGCCTGGGAGCTGGAGCGGCTTTCCGGAACGCCGGTTACGGACCCCGCCTCGGCCCTCGCCGCCGCCTGGAGCCTGGGCGGGCCGGTCCTCGTCTCCTCCGTCCCCGACGGGGCCGATGTCGGGGTTCTGTGGGCCGACGGGGCGGAGGCCTGGCTCGCCAGCCACCGGCGCCTTCCCCGGGCGCCGCGAGGCACAGGCGACCTCCTGGCCGCCCTGTTCGGCGCCGGCCTCATCCTCGGGGGAAGCCCTCCCGAGGTTCTTGAGTCTTCGGTACGGAACCTCGCCGCGCGGCTGGCCCAGGGCGCCGAAGACCTGCTCGACGCGCCCGGAACGGACGCCGGCCCCCACCGGTCCCCCCCACGCGATGGCGACCCTGTGGTGACCCTGCGCAGACCCTGAGCGGACCTACTTGAGGTCCTTGGCCGCCTTGTTCAGGTCGGGGGCGTTGGGCGAGCGCATGGCCACCCCCGCCTCCAGCCCCGCCTTCAGGGCCGCCGCGGCGCCCTCGTGCGACATGATCTTGCTCATCACCGCCTGCCCGGCCCGTTCGAACCATTCGCGGTTCTCGATCACATAGGCGCGGGAGTCGCGATAGCCCTCCAGGAGGCCGTTGATCTCCGGGATGACGTAGCGGCCGACGAGGTCCCAGCTGCGCAGGGTGTTCTCGCGATTGGCCCAGTCGTGGACAAAGCCGAGCACCACGCCGAAGCCGCCGGAACTCGCCTGCAGCTTGCGGATGGCGGCCACCAGGTCGTCCGGCGTGCCGATGACGGCGGCGGCGCCCTCCACGTCCACAGTCTGTTCAAGGGCTTGTTCCGGCGAGATAAACGGGCCGGCGCCGGGGCGCATCAGGGTGCCGACCTGGTACTCGTTGTGCCAGTGCATCAGGCCCTTGGCCGCCTGGGCCCGGGCCTCCTCGCGGGTCTCGGCGATGTGCCAGGACATCAGCACCCGCCAGTTCTTCCGGTCGATCGCCTTGCCCGACTTGGCGGCGGCCTGCTCGGCGAAGCCCCACTGGGTGGGCAGGGCGGCCAGGCCCGCCTCGGAGTTGGAGCCGATGGACAGGACGCCCATGCCGTGCTTGCCGGCCAGGGTCATGCCGGACGGGCTGACGGAGGAGGCGGCCACCATCTCCATCTCCTCCTGCAGGGGCAGAAGCTGCAGGCGGGCGTCGCGCAGGGTGAACCACTCGCTCTCGTGAGTGACCCGCTCACCGGCCAGCAGGCGCTTGATCACGCCGATGGCCTCGTCCTGCCGGTCGCGCTGGGTCATGGGATCTATGCCCAGGGTGTGGGCGTCAGAAGGCAGGGCGCCGGGGCCCGTGCCGAGGATGGCGCGCCCGCCGGTCATGTAGTCCAGCTGCACCATGCGCTGGGCGACGTTGAAGGGGTGGTGGTAGGGCAGGGAGATCACCCCCGTCCCCAGCCGGATCCGGCCGGTATGCTCGCCGACGGCGGCGAGGAAGAGCTCGGGCGAGGCGATCATCTCCCAGCCGGTGGAATGGTGCTCACCGACCCAGAACTCGTCGAAGCCCAGCTCGTCAAGGCGCACGGCGAACTTGATGTCGTTCCGGAACTGGAGCCTGGGATGCTCGCCGATCGGATGATGGGGCGCCAGGAATGCGCCGAACTTCGTGCGAGCCATGGGTTTCCTCCGGAACTGCCGTATCCGCGCCGCCGCCCTTCGGGCCAACGGTCGTTCCGGACACCGATAGCCGCAGGCGCGGAATACGCAAGCGCCCGTCAGGCGGAGAGGTTCCGGGTCCGCCGCCAGAGGCCAAACATGTAGGTCGCCGCCCCCGCCCAGATGAAGGCGAAGGACACGCCCCTGAGGGCGGTGAAGGGCTCGCCCTGGGCCAGGCCGATGCTGAAGCCGATGGTCGGGCCGATGAACTGCAGGAAGCCCATGGCCGACAGGGGCATGCGCCGGGCGGCCCAGGCGAACAGGACCAGGGGTATGGCGGTGATCGGCCCCGCCGCCAGCAGCCAGGCGGCGGCCGCAGGAGAATCGTCCATATGCCCCTGCCCGGTCAGGGTCAGGTGCGCCATCCAGAGGGCGCCGGGGATCGCCAGGAAGAGGCACTCGACGAAGAGACCGGTCTGGGCGTCGGCCTGCACCTGCTTGCGGACGATCCCATAGGCGCCGAAGGTCAGGGCCAGGACCACCGCCATCCAGGGAAAATGCCCCAGGGCCAGACCCTGGAGGGCCACTCCGACGCCGGCCAGGACGATGGCGCCGAGCCCCAGGGCGTCGAACCGCTCGCGGAAGATCAGGGCGCCCGCCGCCATGTTCAGAAGAGGCGTCAGATAGTAGCCGAGGCTACTCTCCAGCACCCGGCCGGCGTTGACGCCCCAGACATAGAGGGCCCAGTTGGCTCCGATCAGGAGGGCGGACAGGGCGAGCATGCCCAGCCTCCGGGGAGACCGCAGGACCGCCGCCACCTGGGCGCCTTGGCGGGCCAGGACCACGAAGACCCAGGCGGCCAGGGTTCCCCAGACCGCCCGGTGGGCGAGAATCTCCCAGGAGTCCGCGCCGAGACGGCCCATGGCCTGAAAGAAGAGAGGCGCAAAACCCCAGATCAGGTCGCAGAGAACCCCCGCGCCCAGGGCGGCGCGGGAGGCGGCTTCATCGGACGGTGCGGCCCCCCCGGCCACCCGTCAGCGGTCGCCGATCAGACCGCGCTCGTCGAGGAGCTGGGCGATCTGTACGGCGTTGAGGGCGGCGCCCTTCCGCAGGTTGTCGGCCACGACCCACATGTTGAGGCCATGCTCCACGGTCGGGTCCCGGCGGATGCGGCTGACGAAGACCGGGAATTCGCCCTGGGCCTCCTTGGGGGTGATGTAGCCCTTGTCATTCCGCTGATCGATGACGATCAGGCCGGGGCTGTTGCGCAACAGGTCGCGGGCCTCGTCCTCATCCAGGGGCTCGTGGAACTCGATGTTCACCGACTCCGAGTGGCCGACCATGACCGGCACCCGCACGCAGGTGACGGTGAGGGCGATCTCGGGATCGATCATCTTGTGGGTCTCGTTCCACATCTTGGCCTCCTCGTCGGTGTAGCCGTCGTCGTTGAAGGCGCCGATGAAGGGGATGACGTTGAAGGCGATCTGCTTGGGGAAGGTCTTGGGCTCCGACGGGCCGAGGACGAAGATGCCCTTGGTCTGATCCCAGAGCTCGTCCATGCCCTCCTTGCCCGCGCCGGAGACCGACTGGTAGGTCGAGACCACCACCCGCTTGATCCGGGCCCGGTCGTGCAGGGGCTTCAGGGCCACCACCAGCTGGGCGGTGGAGCAGTTCGGGTTGGCGATGATGTTCTTCCGGTCCGCCCATTCGACATCGTCGGGGTTCACCTCGGGCACCACCAGGGGCACGTCCGGGTCCATCCGCCAGGCCGAGGAATTGTCGATCACGATGGGGCCGGCGGCGCCGATCTTCGGCGACCATTCCTTGGAGAAGGACCCGGAGACGCTCATCAGCACCAGGTCGACGGTGGAGAAGTCGAACTGCTCGACATCCTGGCACTTCAGGATCCGGTCACCGAAGGAGACCTCGACCCCAATGGATTTGCGGCTGGCGATCGCGTGAATCTGGTCCACGGGGAATTCGACTTCCTCGAGGATGTTCAGCATTTCGCGGCCCACATTGCCCGTGGCCCCGACGACGGCGACGCGATAGCCCACCTGTGTCTCTCCTTTACAGAACGGACGGTCCCCCTACGCCCGGCGCGTCCGGGGCGCAAGGTGAGCCTCTTTGCTGCATTGCGGAAATTTCACTGGAAACCCATCTCCGGCAGGCTAGACAACCCGTGGGCGTTCCGAACCTTGGCTCTCGAGAGGCCTGAGCATGACCTTGACTGACCCGACCCGACGCGCCCTCCTGACGGCAGGCGCCCTGCTGGCGGTCCCCACTCCCCTCCTCGCCGCGCCGCCGGCCAACCGGAGGTTGGTCTTTACGGCCCTGAGGAACGGGGTGCGAATCGGCGAGCATCGCATGACTTTCTCCGGCGACGCGGCCTCTCCCACGATCTCGACCGAGGTGGAGATCGCTGTGAAGCTCGGCTCGGTCACCGTCTACAACTACCGGCACACCGCCCGCGAGATCTGGGAGGATGGGCGGTTCGAGAGCCTGGAGACCGTGACGGACGCCACCGCCGGCGACCGCAAGGTTTCGGCCCGGCGCACCGCCGACGGGGTGCTGATCCGCACCGGCCGTCGGGAGGTCCTGGCCCCGCCGGGGACGGCCCCCCTCACCCACTGGAATTCGAAGGTTCTCACGGGTCGCCTGTTCAACCCACAGGAGGGCAACCTGGCCCGCATCACGGCCTCGCCCAAGGGCCTGCGGCCCGTGACCCTGGCCGACGGCCGGTCCCTGGAGGTCCAGGTCTGGTCCCTTCGCGGCGAGGCGGAGATCGACAACTGGTACGACCGAAACGGGGTCTGGACGGGCCTGAACGGCCGCCTGGTGGACGGCTCCAGGATCGAGTACCGCCGGACCTGAGGCCTCAGAGGGCGGCGAGCACCGCATCGCCCATCTGCACGGTGGTCAGGCTTCCGCCCAGGTCCCGGGTGCGGGCCCCAGCGTCGAGGGCGCGGACCACGGCGGCCAGGATGCGGTCCGCCGTCTCAGGACGGTCGAGCGACCAGCGGAAGGCCATTTCCAGCGACAGGATGGACGCCAGGGGGTTGGCGAGGCCCTGGCCGGCGATGTCCGGCGCCGAGCCGTGGATGGGTTCGTAGAGGCCGGGCCGGCCCGCGTCGCCCAGGGCCGCCGAGGGCAGCATGCCCAAAGAGCCCGTCAGCATGGCGGCGGCGTCGGACAGGATGTCGCCGAACAGGTTGTCGGTGACCAGGACATCGAACTGGCGCGGATCGCGGACGATCTGCATGGCGGCGTTGTCGGCCAGGATGTGCTCCAGCCGGACGTCCGGGAACTCCCGGGCGTGGAGGTCGGTGACCACCTGGCGCCAGAGCAGGCCGGAATCCATGACGTTGGACTTCTCGGCCGAGTGCACCAGGTTGCGTCGGCCCCGGGCCAGCTGGAAGGCCACCCGCGCCACCCGCTCGATCTCGGCGGTGGTGTAGACCTGGGTGTCGACGGCGCGCCTGCCGCCGCCGGGCAGGTCCTCGATGAACCGGGGCGAGCCAAAATAGATGCCACCCGTCAGTTCACGGACGATCATAAGGTCCAGCCCCTCCACCAGATGGCGCTTGAGGGTGGAGGCGTCGGCCAGGGCGGGGAAGCACAGGGCGGGGCGGAGGTTGGCGTAGACCTCCATGCCGGCCCGAAGGTTCAGGAGCCCGGCTTCGGGCCGCTTGTCGCGGGGGGCGCCCGCCCACTGGGTCCCGTCGACGGCGCCCATCAGCACGGCGCGGGCGCCCTTGGCGGCGGCGAGGGTCTCATCGGTGAGGGGCGTCCCGTAGGCGGCGAGGCTGCAGCCGCCGAAGAGCCGCTCCTCGATCTTCAGGTCCGGGGCCACGGTCTCGGCCACCCGGCGGGCCTGGGCTGTGACTTCCGGGCCGATGCCGTCGCCGGGCAGGAGGAGGAGGTCGGTCATGGTACGGCTCCGGCGGTTGGCGCTCTAGCGGGTCGGTTCAAGCCAGGGATGGGTCAGGGTGCGGCGGGCCTCCCAGGCGTCGATGTCGGGGGCGGCGGTCAGGGTCTCGCCGATGGCGTCCAGGCCGTTCAGCATCTTGGCCTTGCGGGAGGCGTCGATCTCGAAGGTGAAGACCTTGCCCGAGGGCGAGGTGACGGTCTGGGCGGCGAGATCGACGCTGACCATGTGGTTGCCACCCTGGCACTCGCCCATCAGGTCCTGGACCTCGTCGGGCTTCAGCACCACCGGCAGCAGGCCGTTCTGGAAGCAGTTGTTGTAGAAGATGTCGGCGAAGGACGAGGCGATGACGCAGGTCACGCCGAAGTCCATCAGGGCCCAGGGAGCGTGCTCGCGGCTGGAGCCGCAGCCGAAATTGTCGCCGGTCACCAGGACGCCGGCCCCGGCGTATTCCGGCCGGTTCAGCACGAAGTCCGGGCGCGGCTTGCCGGCGTCATCGAAGCGAAGGTCGTAGAAGAGGCCCCGCGACAGGCCCTCGCGTTCCACGGTCTTGAGGAACTGCTTGGGGATGATCTGGTCGGTGTCGATGTTGGCCAGGGGCAGGGGCGCGGCCCGGGCGTCGAGGCGGGTGAAGGGCTTCATGGTTCGGCTCCGGCCGTTCCGGCATTCTGCTGCAGCACCACGGTGGGGGTAAAGGCCACGCCATCGCGGAGGGTGAAGATGCGGGTCCCGGGCTTGCGGCCGTTACGGACCTCCGAGACGTTGAAGCCGAGACCGGAAAGCCGGCCCTGGACGGCGTCGGCGTCGGCGGCGCGCCAGGCGAGGCCGTTGAAGTCATCGGGCCGGTCCGTGGTCTCGGCCTCGCCCAGCCGCAGGACGACCTCCATGACCAGGCCCCCGCAGGCAAAGAACATCTGCCGGGCGCCCCAGGCGGGATTGGACCGGTCCAGCCGAAGGTCGAGGCCCAGGCGCGCGCCCCAGAGCGCCAGGGCCCGGTCTCCCGAGCGGGCGGCGATGACCACGTGGTCCAGGGCGCTGACGGCCGAGGCTTCCGACACCGCCGGCGCCGACAGGCCGGGGCCCTCTCCGGACAGGAGGGCCAGGTTGAGACCGCCCGCCGCAGCCGGGTCCAGGCGGACCAGGCGGCGGTCGCCGAAGGTGGTCTCCTCGCCCAGGGCGGGCAGGCCCCGGCGTCCGGCCAGACGCACGGCGGCGTCGAGGTCGCCGACCTTCAGGACAATCAGCTCGCCGGGGTCGCCCTCGCGGCGGGCGCGCAGGCACAGGGCCATGTTGGTCAGGGCAAAGACGCTGGCCGCAGCGCCCTCGAGCTGGCCCTCCCAGGCCGGCTCCCGGCCGAGGAAGACGCCGTAGCGGGCGGCGGCGTCCTCGACGTCGTCGACCGGGACGACCACATGGTCGAGGCCCAGGATCACCTCAGATAGTCCCGGACGTCGGCGATCCGGCCGGCGAGGGCGGCGGCCGCGGCCATGGCCGGGCTCATCAGGTGGGTGCGCCCGCCCCGCCCCTGCCGGCCCTCGAAATTGCGGTTCGAGGTGGAGGCGCAGCGCTCGCCCGGCGCCAGCCGGTCGGGGTTCATGCCCAGGCACATGGAGCAGCCGGGCTCGCGCCAGTCGAAGCCGGCGGCGCGGAAGATCTCGTCCAGGCCCTCTTCCTCGGCCTGGGCCTTCACCAGGCCGGAGCCGGGAACGACCATGGCCCGGACGCCGGGGGCCACCTGGCGTCCGCGGACGATGTCGGCGGCGACCCGCAGGTCCTCGATCCGGCTGTTGGTGCAGGAACCGATGAAGACCACATCGACCTTGGCCGAGGCGATGGGCTGGCCGGCCTCCAGGCCCATGTATTCGAGGGCGCGGGCCACCGAAGCCCGCTTGTCCGGGCTGGCGAAGGCGTCCGGCGAGGGCGCCGCGCCGGTCACCGGGACCACGTCCTCGGGGCTGGTGCCCCAGGTGACGAGGGGGGCGATGGTCGAGGCGTCGATGCGCACCTCACGGTCGAAGACGGCGTCGGGATCGGAGAAGAGGGTCTTCCAGCTGGCGAGGGCAATGTCCCAGGCGCCGCCCTTGGGGGCGGAGGGACGACCGCGGAGATAGTCGAAGGTGGTCTCGTCTGGCGCCACCAGGCCGGCGCGGGCGCCGCCCTCGATGGTCAGGTTGCAGAGGGTCATGCGGCCCTCCATCGAGAGGGCGCGGACGGCGTCGCCGGCGTACTCGATCACATAGCCCGTGCCGCCGGCTGTACCGATCTCGCCGATCACGGCGAGGGCGAAGTCCTTGGCGCCGACGCCAGGGGCGGGAGTTCCCTCGATCACCACCCGCAGGTTCTTCGCCTTCTTCTGGCGAAGGGTCTGGGTGGCCAGGACGTGCTCCACCTCGGACGTGCCGATGCCGTGGGCCAGGGCTCCGAAGGCGCCGTGGGTGGAGGTGTGGGAGTCGCCGCAGACGATGGTCATGCCCGGCTGGGTGCGGCCCTGCTCAGGGCCGACCACATGGACAATGCCATTGCGGACATCGCCCATGGGGAAGAACTCGATGCCGTTGTCGGCGACATTGCGCTCCAGGGTGGCGAGCTGGAGGCGGGCCTCTTCGTCGGCGACGGCGGCCACGCCCAGGCCCTGGCCCTCGGTGGGGATGTTGTGGTCGGCGACGGCCAGGGTGCGGTCCGGCCGCCGGACCTTCCGCCCATTGGCGCGCAGGCCGGCGAAGGCCTGGGGCGTCGTCACCTCATGGATGAGGTGCAGGTCGATGTAGAGGATGGCCTCGCCGTCCTGTTCGGCGACGAGGTGTGCATCCCAGATCTTGTCGTAGAGGGTCTTGCCGGCCATGGCGCGCATCTAGGGGGCGAGGGGCGGCCCTGTCCAGCGCAGGACGCTTCGGAAGTCGCTCAGGCCTTGACCACGCGGTCGCCGGGCAGGCCGCGGCGGGCCATGGCGTTGCGGGTGTCGACCACCAGCCGGGCGGCGCGGGAGAGGAGGGCGTAGTCCACGGCGTCGTGGTCGGTGGCGATGAGCACGGCGTCGTAGGCGGCCAGGGCCTCTGCGGTCAGATCGACGGAGCGGCGGCCCGCCAGCCCCGGATGCTCCCGGGTCGGCGGGATCTGCGCGATCAGGGGGTCGTGGAAGTCGCAGGTGGCGCCGCGGGCCTCGATGGCCTCGATCAGCACCAGGGAGGGCGACTCCCGGGTGTCGTCGACATTCTTCTTGTAGGCGGCGCCGATCAGCAGGATCCGGGCGCCGTTCAGGGCCCGGGCCGAATGGTCGCTGAGGGCGCGGGCCAGCCGGTCGACCACCAGGCCGGGCATGGCGGTGTTGATCTGGCCGGCCAGCTCGATGAAGCGGGTCTCCATGCCGAACTCCCGGGCGCGCCAGGTCAGGTAGAAGGGATCGACGGGAATGCAGTGCCCGCCCAGGCCCGGGCCCGGATAGAAGGGCATGTAGCCGAAGGGCTTGGTGGCGGCGGCGTCGATCACCTCCCAGACGTCGATGCCCATGGCGTCGTAGACCAGCTTCAGCTCGTTCACGAGGGCGATGTTCACCGAGCGGAAAATGTTCTCGGTCAGCTTGGCGGCCTCGGCGGCGGCGGCGCTGGAGACCGGCACCACCCGGGTGATCATGGCCTCGTACAGGGCGACGGCCAAGTCGCGGGAGGCCGGGTCGTCGGCGCCCACCACCTTGGGGATGGTGCGGGTGCCGAAGTGGGCGTTGCCGGGGTCCTCGCGCTCCGGCGAGAAGGCCAGGAAGACCTCTCCGCCCACCTTGAGGCCGCTGGCCTCGAGCAGGGGGCGCACGACTTCGTCCGTGGTGCCAGGCCAGGTCGTGGATTCCAGGACGACCAGCTGGCCGGGCCGCAGGGCGGCGGCGGCCGAGGCGGCGCTGGCGCGGACGAAGGACAGGTCCGGATCCCGGTTGCGGGTCACCGGGGTCGGCACGCACAGGATGACCGCGTCGGCCTCAGAAAGACGGGCGAAGTCGGTGGTGGCCTCGAGGCGTCCCGTGTCCAGGGCGGTTCGCACCGCCTCAGGCGGCAGGTAGCTGATCACCTGGCGGCCGGCCAGGATGGCCTCCACCCGGCCGGCATTGATGTCGAAGCCAAGGACCGGGAAGCCGGCCTCCACGGCGGCCAGGGCGAGCGGCAGCCCGACATAGCCCAGGCCGATGATCCCGACGACCGCGCGGCGGGACCGGATGCGGTCCATCAGGTCGACGCTAGGGGCGGGGGTGGTCATCGGGGCGTCTCTGTCAGGCTCAGGCGAGGTCATCGATCTCGGCCTCGGAAAGGTCGCCCGGCACGACGGTGACGGGAAGGTTGCGTCCGCCCCAGCGGACCCCCTCCCGGGCGATAGAGTTGACCAGGGGGCCGGGCCCGCGGCCGCTGGTCGCCGCCGCCAGCACCAGAATCTTGATATCACGGTCGGCGCTGATAGCCTTGCGCAGGGCCTCGCGGGTGTCATCGGCGCGGATGAGGAGGAGCTCGGGCGAGCTGCCGGTCTCTGTAAGGACGAGAGGGGTGTAGGCCTTCAGCTCCTCGGCGGCCTCGGCGCGGACCTGGCGCTCGATTTCGTCACGCACTCCGGACCAGTGTTCAAAGACGGCGGGCGCAATGACCCGCAGGATCGCGATCTTGCCCCCGGTCGATCGGGCGCGACGACAGGCGAACCGCAGGGCGGCGGCGAACTCAGCGCTGCCGTCGGCGATCACCAGGAACTTGCGCGGCGGGGACGTCGGGGAGGTCATGGACCGACCGTGGCCCGCCGTCGTCGCGGAGACAAGGCCCTCAGCCCGCCCAGTAGCCGACCGCGGCCTTGACCTCGGCCAGGACGGGCGCCCCGACCTCGCGCGCGCGCTCCGCGCCCGCGGCCAGGATACGGTCGATCTCGGAGGGGTCGGACAGGAACCGGCGCATGGCCTCACCCACCGGACCCAGCTTCGCCACCGCAAGGTCCGCAAGGCGGGGCTTGAACGCCCCGAAGCCCTGGCCCGCGTACTCGGCGAGCACCTCGGCGGAGGTCCGGCCGTCGAGGGCGGCGTAGATCGCCACCAGGTTCTGCGCCTCCGGCCGGTTGGCCAGCCCGACCAGGGTCTCCGGCAGCGGCTCGGGGTCGGTGCGCGCCTTGCGGATCTTCTGGGCGATGGCGTCGGCGTCGTCGGTCAGGTTGATGCGCGAGTACTCCGAGGGGTCGGACTTGGACATCTTGGCCGCGCCGTCGCGCAGGGACATGACCCGCGCGCCCGGCCCCTCCACCACCGCCTCGGGCAGGGGGAAGAAGCCGGGGACGTCGAAGTCGTGGTTGAACTTGGCGGCGATGTCGCGGGTCAGCTCCAGGTGCTGGCGCTGGTCCTCGCCCACCGGCACGTGGGTGGCCCGGTAGAGCAGGATGTCGGCGGCCTGCAGCACCGGGTAGGTGTAGAGGCCGACGCTCTCGCGCTCCTTGTGCTTGCCCGCCTTGTCCTTGAACTGGGTCATGCGGTCGAGCCAGCCGAGGCGGGCCACGCAGTTGAACACCCAGGCGAGCTCGGCGTGGGCCGGTACGGCGGACTGCGGGAAGATGGTGGCGACCTTCGGGTCGAGGCCCGAGGCCAGGTAGGCGGCGGCGATCTCCCGCACCTGGTCCTTCAGCCGCTTCGGATCCTGCCACTGGGTGATGGCGTGCAGGTCGGCGACAAAGATGAAGGTCTCCATCTCGTGCTGCAGCCGGGTGAACTTCACCAGGGCGCCGAGATAGTTACCCAGGTGCAGGGCGCCGGTCGGCTGGACGCCGGACAGGACGCGGGCGGGGCCGGCATAGGCGGGGGGCGGCGTGTCGGTCATGGTGGCGCAGGGCTCCGGAAGGAAGGCGTACGAAGGGGCGGCGGGCTCAGCCGCGGCGCCATCGCAGGTTGGGTTCAGACTTCCGGAGCATGGGGGGCGAATAGCGCCGAACCGGTCTCAGGACAAGTCCGCCTCGGGGGTCGGGGCCTGGCCGGCGGGCCGGCGGAGGGCGGCGCGGACGTCCGCCGGGCTCATGCCGCCGAACAGCAGGAGCAGGCCGGCATAGACGCCGGCGCCTACCAGGCAGACGGCGAGCACGGTCACCTCCTTGGCGCCCAGACCGATCAGGGACAGGCCTGCAAGAGGCGCCTCCAGCACCGTCCGGAAGTGAGCGGCCAGGGCCAGGAGGGCGCCCATGGCGAGGCTGGCCGCAACGATCCGGGCGATCCGGCTCCAGGCGGCGGCCGAGGGGGCGTAGGCCTTCCGGCGATGGAGGGTGAAGGCCATCTGCGCCACCGTGATCCAGGTGGCGATGCTGGTGGCGGCGGCAAGGCCGGTGAAGCCGATGGCGTGAAAGAGGGCCACGCCGAGGGCGATGTTCACGACCACGGACACCAGGGAGAAGACCATGGGCGTGCGGGTGTCCTGGCGGGCGAAGAAGGCGGGTTGGAGGATCTTGACCAGGACGAAGGCCGGCAGGCCCCACCCGTATTGCAGCAGGATCAGGCCGGCGGCCCGGGCGTCCGCCTCCAGGAACTGGCCACGGGTGAAGAGGCCGTCCACCAGGTAGACCGGCATGGCGACAAGGGCGGCGGCGGCGGGCAGGCAGAGGGCGAGGCCGAAGACCAGGGCCTGGTCCATGACCGCCTGGCCCTCCGGGCCGTCCTCCTTGGCGAAGGCCCTTGAGAGCTGGGGCAGGAGGGCCACGCCGATGGCGGTGCCGACCAGGGACAGGGGCAGCTGGTAGAACCGGTCGGCGACGCTCATCCACACCCGCAGGCCGGCGACATGGGAGGCGAGCATGGTGGAGATGAAGATGTTCACCTGGACGGCGCTGGAGGCCACCGCGCCTGGGATGGTCAGCCGGATCAGACGGCGGACTTCGGGGGTCAGCTGTGGCAGGACCAGGCGGATCCGGGCCCCGGCGCGGCGGACGCCCCACCAGCACAGACCCGCCTGGGCGATCCCGGAAGCGATGGTCGCCCAGGAGGCGGCGTAGGCGGCGTTCACAGGATCGGTCTGGGGCAGGACGGCGGCCAGGACGCCGATGTTCAGGACGACCGGATAGATCCCGTAGACGATGAACCGCCCCCGGGCGGTGAGGACGCCGGCGAGCAGGGCGGCGATCACCATGCAGGGCAGGTAGGGCATGGTCAGCTGGGTCAGGATGACCGCCAGCCGGAACTTGGCCGGGTCGTCGATATAGCCCGGGGAATAGACCAGCATGATCCAGGGCATGGCCAGCTGGGCGAGGATGGTCAGGAAGACGGTGGCGACCGCCATCACCGCCAAAGCGTCGGAGGCCAGCTTGTCGGCCTCAGCCGCGCCGTCTGCGGCGAGCTTGCGCGAGTAGGCCGGCACAAAGGCGGCGGCGAAGGCGCCCTCGGCGAAGACCCGGCGGAACAGGTTGGAGAAGGCCTGGGCGGTGAAGAAGGCGTCCGCCGCTATGGTCTGGCTGGCGCCCATCCGCGCGGTGATCACAAGGTCGCGGGCCAGGCCGAGAAAGCGGCTCAGGAGGGTCAGGCCGGAAAAGACCATCGAGGCGCGGATCAGTCCGCCGCCGGCCTTCGGCCCGGCGGACGGCGGCTCACCCTGCGGGGGCGACGGGACGGATGTGGCGCTCACAGAACCTGAATGCGCTCCGCTGCGGCGACAGGTCAAGCGGCGGGATCAGCGAGCGATGCTGGCCCTGGCCTTCTGCAGGTGGGCCCGGCTGCGGGGATGGGGGTGGGCGTCGACGGCCTCCAGAGCGGCGAGGAGGTCGGCGCGCAGGCCAGCGGTCCGACCGGGGTCCTCGAGCTTCCGACCGCGGTCGTCGACAACGTAGAAGGCGTCGACCGCCCGCTCGCCATACCCGTCGATATGGGCCGAGACGATGGACAGACCGGCGTCGGCGATCACCTCGGCCAGGGCGGACAGGAGGCCTGGCCGGTCGCGGCCGGTGGCCTCGATCACAGTCGCCGCCTCGGAGGCGTCATTGTCGAGCACGACGGTGGGGGTGATGGAGAAGGCCGCAGCCCGGCCGAGCTCGGCCGGCGGACGGCCATCCCGCTTGAGGGGCTCGCCCCGGCCGGCCGACTCCAGCAGGGACATAAGCCGATCCAGGGCCCGGGGATTGTCGGCGCCGAAGGCGGCCCCTGAGGCGTCCTGCAGGAAGAAGACGTCGAGGGCCTCGCCCCGGCGGGAGGTGTGCACCCGGGCGCCCAGGACGTTGGCGCCGGCCAGGTTGAGGGCGGCGGCGAGGTCGGCGAAGAGGCGGGGCCGGTCGGTGGCTGCGACAGACACCTCTGCGGCGTTCATGTCGGACCGGATCCGGCAGGCGGTGGCCGCACCGGTCTCGGCCGCCCGGCGCACAACGGCGCCATGGGCGCGGACCTCGTCATCGGTAAAGGCGGTGAAGTAGGCGTCCTCCATGGACTGGGCCCATTCCGTGAGGACGGGGCTGGACTCGGCCAGGCGCATGCGGGCGTCATAGGCGGTGTTTTCATGGTAGCGCCGGATGGCGGCGGCGTCGTCGGCCCCACGCCCGCCCCGGAAATAGGCCTCAGTGGCCCGGTAAAGCTCGCGCAGGAGTTGGCCCTTCCAGCCGTTCCAGACCCCGGGTCCAACAGCGCGAATGTCCGCCACGGTCAGCACCAGCAGCAGTCTCAACCGCTCGGGCGTCTCGACGATACGGGCGAAGTCGACCACGGTCCGGGGGTCGGAGATGTCGCGCTTCTGGGCAAAGTCGCTCATGACCAGGTGGTGCTCCACCAGCCAGGCGACCAGCTCGATCCGCTTGCGGGTCTGGCCGAGGCGCTCACAGGCCTGCCGGGCCGCCCGCGCGCCGGCCTTCTCCTGACCTCCGGCGCCGCCCTTGCCGGTGTCGTGCAGCAGCATGGCCAGGAACAAAGCCTCGCGGTCACTGATCAGGGGCATGATGGCGGTGGCCAACGGATGGTCCTCGGCGTAGCGGCCGTCCGCAATGCCAGCGATGACCCCCACCGCCCGAAGGGTGTGCTCGTCCACCGTGTAGGAGTGGTACATGTTGAACTGCATCTTGGCGACGATGCGGCTCCACTCGGGAAGGTACCGACCGAGGACATCGGCCTCATTCATCAGGGTCAGGGCCCGTTGCGGGTCGCGGCCGCGGGCGAGGATGTCCAGGAGGACCGCAGCGGCCTCGGGATCGCGGCGCACCCGGGGTCCGATCTCCGCCGCGTGCCGGGAGGCGGCGGTGAAGGCGTCGGGGTGCAGGTCGAGCCCCTCGCGGTCGGCGTGCAGGAACAGGCGCAGGAGGTTGACCGGGTCCGCCTCAAAGACCGCAGGGCCCTCGACGTGCAGGCGCCCGCCCTCGGCGTAGAAGCCCGGCGCCACCTCCCGTCGGCGGGAGCGGCTCCGGCCAGGCAGGAGACGGGACAGGCCGCCGGGCTGGGACTTGACCCGTTCTTCCTCCAGCTTAGCCGTGAAGACGCGGGTCAGGGCGCCCACCTCCTTGGCGATCAGGAAGTAGCGCCGCATGAAACGCTCCACAGCCGGGGCGTCGCCCCGGTCCCCATAGCCCATGCGCCGGGCGATGGCGGGCTGGAGGTCGAAGGTCAGCCGTTCCTCGGGCCGGCCGGTGGCGAAGTGCATGTGGCAACGCACCGCCCAGAGGAAGTCGATGGACCGGATGAACCCGGCGACCTCCCGGCGATCGAACATGTCCAGCTGGATGACGCCGCTGGCCCGGTCGGCGCTGGCCACCGGGTTCAGGTAGCGGGCGATCCAGAACAGGGTGTTGAGGTCGCGAAGGCCGCCCTTGCCCTCCTTGATGTTGGGCTCGACCATGTAGCGGCTGGCCCCGGCGCGCAGGTGCCGCTCGTCCCGCTCCTTGAGCTTGGCGGCGACGAACTGGGCGCCCGTGCCGCGGATCACCTCATCCTGAAAGCGGCGGATCAGGTCGGCCGCCAGTCCCTCGTCGCCGATAAGGTGACGGGCCTCCAGGATGGAGGTGCGGATGGTGAAATCCTCCCGCGAGAGTCGCAGACACTCGTCCACCGTCCGAGAGGCGTGGCCGACCTTGAAGCCCAGGTCCCACAGCGCATAGAGCATGAACTCGATCACGCTCTCGGCGTGCGGGGTCTGCTTGTAGGGCCGCAGGAACAACAGATCGAGATCGGAGAAGGGCGCCAGGGCGCCGCGGCCGTAGCCACCCACCGCCATCAGCGCCAGGCGCTCGCCCTCGGTGGGATTTCGGGCCCGGAAGACGTGGACGGTGGTGAAATCATAAAGGGCCCCAACCACCTCGTCGGTCACGCCGGAGAGGAGACGCGCTGTCTCGATACCGCCCGCGCCGTTCTCCAGCCGCTCCTTGGCGATCATCCGCCCTCGGAAGAGAGCCTGCCGGAGGATCTCGAGGGCCCGGCGCCTCTGCTCCGTCTCGTCGCCGATAGCGTCCAGCGCCGCGGCGGACAGGCGCGCGCGCAGGCTGACGCCGTCGAGGACGTGTTCCAGTCGGGTCGGGCGCAGGCGCTTGGACATGGGAAGGGATATAGCCGCTTTTCGCCGCCGGCGTCAGGCCGGTGCGGCGAGGCGGGTCGCAATTGGCGCAGCGCCCGAGCTGGTGCATGATCCCACCAGACGGCGAAGGACCCCATGAATGACCGGCGTTCCCGCACTGGAGCTGGACGAGCTGACCCGGACCTTCGGGGACCGGGCCGTTGTCGAGGCCCTGAGCTTTCGGGTGGCGCCGGGGGCTGTCTTCGGTTTCCTGGGCCCAAACGGCGCCGGAAAGACCACGACCCTGCGGATGATCCTGGGCCTTGTGGCCCCAAGTTCAGGCCGGATGTCCGTTCTGGGAGCGAGCGACGGGCGCCGGGTTCGAGACCGGATTGGCTTTCTGCCCGAGGAACGCGGGCTGCACCCCCGCATGACCCCTCTGCAGGCGGCGGCCTTCCTGGGGGGACTGAAGGGGGTCGCTCCGGCGGTCGCCCGGCGCAAGGCCAGGACCATGCTGGAGCAGCTCGGCCTCGGCTACGCCGCGAACACCCAGATCCGGCGATTGTCGAAGGGCATGGCGCAGCAGGCCGCACTGGTCTGCACCCTCATCCATGACCCGGAGCTGATCATCCTGGACGAGCCGTTCTCGGGCCTCGATCCCACGCACCAGCAAGGCCTTGAGGCGCTGATCCGCGAGCGGTCCAGCAAGGGTGCGACGATTGTCTTTTCGACCCACGTGATGTCGCACGCCGAGCGTCTCTGCGACCAGGTCCTCCTGTTGGCCGGCGGCCGCAAGGTTTTCGACGGAACCGTCCAGGAGGCCCGAAGCCGGGCGCCCGGACGGCTTGTTCTGGAAGGCGGGCTGGAGGTGACCGACGTCCGGGGCCTGCCAGGCGTGATCGCGGTCAACGCCGCAGGCTCGGCCGCGAACGACGGGGACCTTCGCCTGGAGGTCGAGCTGGCTCCCGGCGCCGAGGCGCATGAGACCCTCTCGGCCGCCTTTCGGGGGGGCCTCGCCGTGCGGCGGTTTGAATCCCGGCAACCCGGCTTGCATGAGGCCTTCCTGCTGCTGACCGGCGCCGGCCCGCGCCTTCCGGAGGTTGCCGGCGCATGAGACGCCTTTTGCTCATCCTGAGGCGGGAGTATCTCGCCTACCTGCTGACGCCGGGCTTCTTCATCGCCCTTGTGACCCTGCCGCTGGTCCTCGGCGTGACCGCCATCCTGCCTAGCCTCTTGTCCCGCCACACGCCGGCGCCCAGGGTGGCCATCCTGGATCTCACCGGGATCGGGGCGGAGGGACCCGGGCGGTACCTGGAAGCGAAGATCCGGGAGGGCCGGACCCGCAATCTCCCGCAGGAACAGGCGGCTGTCCTGACGCCTCCTCCGCCCGGCATGAGCGGCGTCAAGACGCCGCAGGAGGCCGGCGAGCGCATACAGGCCTTCTATCGGGAGCAGGATCCTGATGCGAACCCGCCGATCATCCTCGTGCTGGCGGGAGGGGCCGACGCCGTCGAGGCCAGGCTCTGGACGCCGAGAGCCCGACTGATCGACCTTTCCGGATCCCTGGAGGACGACCTTTCGGAGTGGTCCCGCGACCGGCGCATGACGGCCCTCGGCCTTTCCGAGGCGGACATCCGGCAGGTGTTCGAGGCGGGGATCGACGTCGAGACCTACTCGCCGGAGTCCCGGACCGGGAGGGTGACCCTGACAGACCGGTTGCCGCAACTCGCCGCCCTGGGGGTCAGCTATCTCCTGGTCACCCTGATCCTCGCCGGCTCGGGAATGATCCTGACCAGCGTCGTCGAAGAGAAGTCCAGCCGGGTCATCGAGGTCCTCGTGACCTCAGCCCACCCCGCAGAACTCCTGCTCGGCAAGGTTCTCGGGGTCATGTGCCTGTTTCTGACCGTCCTGGGCGTACTGGCCGGCGTGGGTATCCTGGCGGCGGGCCAGCTGCCGGCCGGCCTGATCCGGGAGGCGGCGGGGGCGATCTTCGACAACGGCCTCCTGGGCTGGGCGACCCTCTTCCTGGTTTTCGGTTTCCTGCTCTACGGATCGATTTTCGCAGGGCTGGCCGCCTTCTGTGAAACGCCCCGGGAGGCCCAGAGCCTCGCCACGCCCCTGAGCCTCTTGATGCTCGTCCCGTTGATCCTCGTGGTCTCCGCCCTGCAGGCCCCGGACTCGCCCGTTATCCGGGCCGCCGCCCTCTTCCCGCCCTTCACCCCGTTCCTGATGCTCCTGAGAATCGCCGACGGCGCGCCCGCCTGGGAGGTGGCGACGGGGCTGGCGCTCATGGCCGTGACGACGGCCGGCGCGATCTGGATCGGCGTCCAAGCCTACCGGACCGGCGCCCTGACGCAAGGGCCGCCCCGTCTTGTGGCCATTCTGCGAAACGCCCTCGGCCTGAGGGCCTGACCCCTGGCCCTCTGGAGAGCCTCTTCCATGCCCCTCCTTCCGCCCAGCACCAATTCCGCTTACCGGGGCCATCCCTGGTCGCCCCTGTTCCTGCTCCTTGCAGCGGTCCTGACCCTCGTTCCGGGGCTTATCCATAGCTTATTGCCGGACGGCGGGGCGGGGGTGATCGCCGGGCTGGACATGGGCGACCGGCGAGACCTCGTCATCAACCTCTTTCGCTGGCAGGGAGCGACCCAGATCGCCTTCGGCCTGGCGCTCCTGGCGGTCGCCCTGCGTTACCGAAGCCTGACGCCCCTCTTTCTGGTTCTGATCCTCGTCGAGCGCGTACCGATGGCCCTGCATGGCTGGGTGCTGTCGCCGCCCGCCTCGGGACATCATCCACCCGAGCACTATGGCAGCGTCGCGGCGGTGGTCCTGGCCGGCCTGTTCCTGGCCCTGTCCCTGCGCAGGTCTACCCGCCCCTGACGCCCCCGTTCAGAGCGGCGAGGTCAGCGGCGGAGCCCAGGGACGAGCCGCCCGTCCTGCGCCCGAGGGCGTAGTTCGGGGGCACCACCTCCGGGTCGGCCCCCGGCGCCGTCGGCGGGGAGTAGTAGCCCAGGGCGTAGGATCCCATGGCGTAGCCCAGGAGGTCCTGAAGGACGGGATCGAAGGTGCGGGCGATCTCAGGGGGGCAGGCCAGGTACTGGTTCTCTTCCTGCCGCAGCCAACCCAGGGCGTAGGTAATGTTCAGCCCGACGCGGTCGCTGTCCGAACGGTTGGCCCCTCCGCCGTGGACCACGCTTCCGGTGTAGACCAGGACCGAGCCCCGCTCCATGACCGCCTGGGTGACCTCGGCGGGATCGGCCCGCCGGTCGTCCGGCCAGCCGGTGGAGCCCGGAACGACCTGGGTGGCGCCATTGTCCCGGGTAAAGTCCGTCAGGGCCCAGATGGTGTTCAGCTGGGGCTCGAGGCCCTTGAGATGGGTTCCCCAGGCCCAACGGTCCTTGTGAAGGCTCTGGGCCTTCTCGCCCGGCATGATGCGGATCACCTGGCCGAGATGGAGCTGGTAGCGCTCGCAGGCGGGTCGCAGGAGGCGGTCGCACTGGGCGAGCACCCGCGGGTCCCGGATCAGGTCCCGGCAGAGCGGGGACCGGGCGGCCAGGGCGCCGGTCCGGGTGGTCCTGAAGCCGGTGAAGCCGTCGCGGCCCGGCGCGGTGGCCTGGACCCAGGGGTCGAGCTCGGCGCGGACGGCGTCCGCCTCACCCGGGGTCAGGACGGCGTCCAGGATGATGGCGCCGTCAGCGAGGAGGCGTTCCTGGACCCGGTCGGGATCCGCGTCGGCGGGAAAGTGGGCAAGTTCAGGCACAGTCGGCTCCCTTTCATTTCCGGGCGAGTTTGACCCGCGCCGGCACTTTGAGGTCGAAGGCTTGGCCTATCTCCCGCTTGGGACGGGCCATCCAGACGCGGGCCCGGTGACTCTCCAGGCCGCAGCCGGGTTTCTCGTGCACGCCCTGATGGAGGGGCCCAAAGCAGATCCTCCAGGCCCCTGAACCGGTCTGGGGTAAGTTGACGGGCCCACAACGGTGGCGACCGCCTTCACAAACCGGGCGGGGGCGAAGAGAAAGGAGCGCTCGGGCGAGCAATAGAGAGAACGCCATGCTGTCTCAGGTCGGCGAAAGCCTAAGGCTGCCGAAGATCATGGCGCCGGAAGAGAAGCCACGCGAGCCTTTCCTGTGGACCTGAGGGCTTCGGGCCTGAGGTCCGGCAAGAGAACCCGCATCGAAGACAGGAAAGCCAGACAGCCGGCCATCTCAACGACCGAAACCGTCAGCCATCGCGTCTTCAGCAGAGACAGTGTGGGTCAGACCCTGAGGTCTACCCTCCGGTCTGGATCCCGAGGGCGGCGATCATCGTCAGTCCGCATTTCGGTTTTGGAGGAGGGTTCCGCAGGCTTCACAGGAGTCGGGGTCTCAGAGCCGGACACCGGCTGTACGCTCGTCGGCTGGACGTACATCCAAGCCATCGGGTCTGGTGACTGAACTCTCATGTTCGCCTCCTGCGTGGGGCCACCAGATCAAGGTCCTGAGGGGACAAGATCAGGAGGGCGCAGAGCCTAAGTATACTCTCTCTTTCCTCAGCGTCAAACCCGCCGTCAGCGGACGCCACGGCGCAGGCGGCTGCAGCCACGGCCCGGGCAGCGGCTGGCTTTTCGCGAAGCCGGCGGATCGAAGCCTCGGCGATGGACTGCGCCATATCCGGGTCGCGATTGAAGTCGGAAATCCTCGCCTCAAAGGCCTCGATGACATCCTCAACGCCAAACACGTCAAGCGCCGGAAGCGTGCGCATGCGCTCGGCGACCCGGCGGGTTTCGTCCGGGGTCACCCAGCCGTCAGACTGGGCGACGAGGGCGCAGGCGCTCACCAGGGCCTCGAACTGGACAAGGTCGCCGGGGGTCCAGGCGTCTTGGAACTCCACGGGCGCATCCTTGCGTCTGGGGGGCTGGGTGAAGGTGGAAAGACTCATTTTGGTGCTCCTCTGTAAGGTGGGAGCGCCCGATGCCGGACCCGGTTGGCTTGGGGGGGGAAGGGAAGGCCCCGGACCCGGCATCGAGCGCACCCGATGCGGTCCGACATCGCGCTACACTGGAAGCGCCAGAGGGGCCCGGGCCGCAGGGTGGAGGTGGGAAAGAACAAGACGCCCTGCAAGGGGCGCCGTCCAAAAAAGGCGATCACAGGGGAC
Organism: Phenylobacterium sp.; assembly: GCA_020402745.1. Classification (GTDB taxonomy): domain Bacteria; phylum Pseudomonadota; class Alphaproteobacteria; order Caulobacterales; family Caulobacteraceae; genus Phenylobacterium. The sequence goes on along the minus strand of JADBYZ010000013.1, from coordinate 210,279 downwards.
TCAGCGTCCGCAGAACTCCTGCTCCCGGAGCGCAATGAAGGCCTGGACGCCCCCGGGGAAGTCCTCGGACCGTAAGGAGTTTAGCGGGCTCCGGGTCAGGGGAATCTTCTCGGGGAGATCTTCATTGCGCAGTCCGCAGCCAGTCAACCTGCGCCGGATCTGGGGGCCTTCCACCCGGGCCGCGAGTGTAGGACAATCCGGCTTCAGCAGGAGGACCTCCATGGCCGGAACCCGACTGGGACTGAGGATCGCTGTGATCGGCGCGGGCGCCGGAGGCATCGCCACGGCCATTCGGCTGCGCGAGCGCGGCGTCAGCGATGTGGTGATCTTCGAGAAGGCCGGAGAGCCCGGCGGGACCTGGCGGGACAACACCTATCCCGGCATCACCTGCGATGTGCCCTCCCACCTCTATCGCTTCTCCTTCGCCCCCAATCCGGACTGGAGCCACAAGTACTCCCCGGGGCCCGAGATCCAGGCCTATATGCGCAAGGTGGCGGCGGATTATGGGGTCGAGGCCCGGATCCGTTTCAACAGCGAGGTCCTTTCGGCCGCCTGGCGGGATGGCGCCTGGGAGATTGTCACCAATCAGGGGCCACAGGGCCGTTTCGACGCCGTCATCACGGCGGTGGGGATCCTGCACCATCCCGCCCTGCCGGACATTGAGGGTCTTGGAGATTTCGCGGGCGCGGCCTTCCACACGGCGCGCTGGGATCATTCCATCCCCCTGGAAGGCAAGCGGATCGGCGTGATCGGCACGGGGTCCACAGCCATCCAGGTGGTTCCCGCCATCGTCGACAGGGCGGCCAAGGTCAGCCTCTTCCAGCGCACCCCACAGTGGATCCTGCCCGAGCCCAACCTGCCGATCGCCGAGGAGAAGCGCGCCGCCTATCGGGCCGACCCGGCCCTGCTGGCGGACCAGTACGACCACCTCGCCCAGGCCTTCAACGGCGCCTTCTGCGCGGCGGTGGCGGGCGAGGCGCCGGATGTCTACGCCCGGATGGCCCAGGCCTGCCTGGACAACCTGAACACCGTGGCCGACCCGGAGCTTCGGGCCCGGCTGACCCCCGACTACCGGATGGGCTGCAAGCGACTGATCGTCTCCAGCCTGTTCTATCCGGCCATCCAGAGGCTTGACGCCGAGCTGGTCACCGACGGCATTTCCCGGATCGAGGCCGGCGGGGTATGGACGGTGGACGGGCGGCTCCATGAACTGGACATCCTGGTCCTGGCCACGGGCTTTGACGCCCATCACCCCTTCGGCGACATGCGCATCACCGGACGCAGCGGGCGACCGCTCTCCGAGACCTGGGCGAAGGGCAATGTCACCTATCGCGGGGTCACGGTTCCCGACCTGCCCAACTGGTTCATGCTGGGCGGACCCAACAGCCCCCTCGGCAACTTCTCCTTCCTGATGACGGCGGAGCGCCAGCTGGACTATGTGCTCCAGCTCGTGGGCCTGTTGCTGGCGGGCCGGGCCCGGGAGATCACGCCCCGGGAGGAACCCACCCAGGCCTGGACCCAGGCGCTCAAGGACAAGCTGGCCGGATCCATCTGGGCTTCGGGCTGCCGCAGCTGGTACTTTGACGCCCACGGCAATGTCGCCACCTACCCCTGGTCCTACGAGACCTTCGAGGCCGAGATGAAGGCGCCCGTCCTGGAGGACTACGCCCTGTCGGCCTGAGGGGGATCAGGGCGCCGCGGAGAGAATGAGGGCCCGGGCCTGCCGGGTGGGTCCCACCACCAGGGGGAGGTGGTGCTTCATGAAGAACAGGCCGTAGAGTCCGGTCTTGCGGTCGATCCAGGGATAGGCGCCAAAGGCGCCGGGGCTGGAGGCCAGGACGCAATCGCCCTCCGTCCCGGCGAGCTCACACCAGTTCCCCAGGCCATAGGCGTCGATGTCCGACAGCCCGGGGGGGCGATAGGCCATGGGCTTGCCTGTGGTCTGGATCGTCTGCAGTTCGGCGATGGCGGCCTCGGAGAGCACGCGCTGACCGTCCAGGACGCCCCGTCCCGCCACCATCCCCAGGAAGCGGCCATAGTCGGCGGCGGTGGTGTAGGCGCCGCCCTGGAGATTGGGATTGTGGACGGTCGCCGGATCAAGATCCGGGCGCAGGGGATGGCCCCAGGTGGTTGACGTCATGCCGAGCGGCCGGGCGATGCGCGCCTCAAACAGGTCCGCCCACCGCTGCCCAGTGACCTGCTCGACCAGCGCCCCCGCCACCTGGAAGGACGGGCCGCCGTACCGGAAGACCGTTCCCGGGGTATCCCCCTGGGGACGCCGGGCGATCCGGGCAGCCGACTCCGCCAGGGTGATCCCGGACGCCTGGAGAAGGTCGGACATGCCCATCAGGCCGCCCTGGCCGGCTGTGTAGGAGAGGAGCTGGCGCAGGGTGATTTCGCCGGACGGACCCTGGAACTCCGGTAGGCGCCGGCCGATCGGCTCGTCGAGGGAAAGGCGTCCCTCGTCAACCAGGGTCATGACCAGGGCGGCGGTCATCCACTTGGAGGCCGAGGCGATGGGCAGGACGGCGTCCGGCGCGATGCGTCCGCGGTCCACGCGGTAGAGCAGTTCCTTGTCCCGGTAGACGAGGACGGAGACGCCAGGGGCGCCCCGGGCGAGGATGGCGTCGAGGCGCGCCTCGAGACCCTCAGGCGGGGCCGCCGCCAGGGCGGGCCCGGCGAAGACGCCCAGGGCCAGGAGGGCCGCAAGGAACAGGGCTTTCGACAGCATCTGGTGAAATCCCCCTGAAGGCGGCACGGTGGCGGGCGGCGCGCCCGGGAACCAGGCTATGCCCATACTGTCCGTCTGGAAGGAAAATCCGGCATGAGTGCGGCGAACGCGGCCCAGGTGGCCTATTGGAACGAGACGGCGGGCCGCACCTGGGCCGATCTCCAGGACCGCATCGACCGGCAGATCCGCCCCCTGGGCCTGGCGGCCATGCAGCGCCTGGCCCCGGCGCCGGGTGAGCAGGTCGTTGATGTCGGCTGCGGCTGCGGCGACACCAGCCTGGAGCTGGCCCGGCGGGTCGGGCCCGAGGGTGGGGTGCTGGGCCTCGATATCTCGGCGCCCATGCTGGAGGTCGCCCGAAGCCGGGCCGAAACCGCCGGCCTCCGCAACCTGACCTTCCACGAGGCCGACGCCCAGACCGCCTCTCTTCCGGGCGACCGGGACGCCGTCTTCTCGCGTTTTGGCGTGATGTTCTTCGCGGACCCGGCCGCCGCCTTCGGCAACCTGCGACGGAGCCTGCGGCCCGGCGGCCGGCTGGCCTTCGTCTGCTGGCGCCCCCTGGCCGAGAACCTGTGGATGCGCCTGCCCGCCGAGGCCGCCGCCGGCCTCGTCCCACCCGCCCCGCCGCCGGAGCCGGGGACGCCAGGGCCCTTCGCCTTCGCCGACCCGGACAGGGTGCGCGGGATCCTGACCGCGGCGGGATTCACCGGGATCGACATCAGCCCCCATGACGAGGCGATCGGCGGCCTGGACCTTGAAGGAACGGTGGCGATGAGCTTCCGGGTCGGGCCCCTCGGCGCAATCCTGCGAGAGCGGCCAGACCTGGCCCCTGTCCTGCGCGACCGGGTGAGGACGGCGGTCTCGCCCTGGCTCCGCGGGGACGCCGTCTACATGCCCTCGGCGACCTGGCTGGTGAGCGCCCGGAACCCTGGCTGACCTCACTCGTTCAGGAAGCGGTTCAGGGCCGCCCGGCTGTCGCGGTCGGCGGACTGCGCCACCCGGGCGCCGCGCATGACCTGGAAGGCGTGGAAGGCGCCGGGATAGACGTGCACCTCGGTCGGGACACCCTCGCGGGTCAGGCGACGGGCGTACTCCAGGTTCTCCTCCAGGAAGAGATCCAGGGCGCCGGTGGCGATGAAGGTGGGCGGCAGGCCGGCGAGGCTCTCGGCCCGGGCGGCGGCGGCGTAGGGCGAGACCCCTTCGATCCCCGGTTCATGCCCGAGCAGGGCCGCCCAGCCAAAGCGGTTGTTGTGCGGCGTCCAGATGAACTCGCCCACCGTCGGGTGGGGATCGGGCCGCGTGCAGGTGCGGTCGTCGATCATGGGATAGATGAGGTGCTGGAAGGCCAGGGCGTACTCGCCCCGGTCCCGGGCCAGCAGGGCGAGGCTGGCGGCGAGGCCCCCACCGGCGCTTTCGCCCATGACCCCCACGCGGGCCGGATCGACCCCCAGTTCGGCGGCGTTGGCGAAGGTCCAGGCCAGGGCGGCGTAGCAGTCCTCCACGGCGCCCGGGAACCGGGTCTCGGGCGCCAGCCGGTACTCCACGGTGACGATGACGCAGCCAAGGTCGGCGGCCATAGGCCGGTGTAGGGCCTCGTTGCCGTCCGCCCGCCCGGTGACATAGCCGCCGCCGTGGACATGAAGGATGCAGGGCAGGGCCCCCTCGACGCCCCGGGGCCGGTAGATGAGGACCTCCACGTCGGGGTCGCCGGCGCGGCCCGGGATGGTGCGCAGGACCTGGTCGGTCCGCTCCGCATCCTTGGGGTCGGCGGGAAACCAGGAGCCCCGGCCCCGCATGCCCGGCAGCATGGCCTCGGTCAGGACGGTGGTCGGGAAGGCGTCGAGCATGGGCAGGAGCTCAGGATCGACCAGGTGGCGGGAAAAGGAGTCGGACATGGCGCCTCGGCTTCGGATGGATGGGTTCAGGGATAGATCTTCAGCATCTGGCCCTCATGGCGGCGGACCGCCTGGCGCATGCTGGTCCACTGGGCCGGGACATTGCCCCGGTCCCACTCGGTGATCTCGGCCTTCAGGCGGGCGACGACCTCGGGGCGGGTGGCGGCCGGTCATGAGGGCGCCGCCAGGGCCGGGGTCGCAGCAAGGCTTGCGCTCGCCGCCGCTGCAAGGATCAGGCTTCTCGTGAACATGTCGGTTTCCTCGCGCCCGGGACTTCCGCCCGGCCCGGGAGAAGGCTAGCACAGGGGCGGCGGCGCGGCAGGGGCCTCTGTAGCGAACCGCCCCATCCGGAGACGCGATGATGCGGAACGTCCTGCGCCCAGCCGCCCTGGCGGCGTCACTCCTCCTGGGGACCCTTGCCATGACCGAAGCCCGAGCCGGGGATGACCCCTTCACCTGGATGGAGGAGATCGAGGGCGAGCGCGCCCTCACCTGGGCGAAGGCCGAGAATGCCCGCTCCCTGCCCCGGCTGCAGAACGATCCGCGCTATGCCGGCCTCTATGCGGAGGCCCAGGCCATAGCGACGGCGCCGGACCGCATTCCCGGAATCGCCTTCGCCGGCGGGGAAAGGATCCGGGATTTCTGGCAGGACCGCACCCATGTCCGGGGCCTTTGGCGCGAGACCGACCTCGCCGGCTACCGGTCGGGCGCTCCGGCCTGGCGCACGATCCTCGACGTCGACGCCCTGGCGAAATCGGAGGGCCGGAACTGGGTCTTCGCCGGGGTCGACTGTCTGGCGCCGGACAATCGGCTTTGCCTGGTGAGCCTGTCCAATGGCGGCAAGGACGCCGTGACGGTGCGGGAGTTCGACGCCCAAGAAGGCCGGTTGCTCGACGGCGGGTTCAGCCTGCCTGAGGGCAAGCACCGCTTTGACTGGATCGACCGCGACACCCTTTTGGTGGTCACGGCCCTCTCACCGGCGGAAAGCACGGTCTCGGGCTATCCCTTCGTCGCGCGCCTGCTGAAGCGGGGCCAGACGCTCGCCGAGGCCCGGGAGGTGTTCCGCGGCGACCGGAAGGACGGCGGTTACGGGGTGAACGGGCAGGTCTTCCGGAACGCCGGGGGACAGGTCGAAGCCGTGATCCTGGCGCGGCCCCTCGACACCTTCAGCGCGGAGCACCACCTGCTGGTCGGAGACCGGGCGGTGAAGCTGGCCCTGCCCCTGCGCTCGACCGTTCAGGCCCTGGTCTCCGGCCGGCTGGTGGTCAGCCTGGAGGCCGACTGGGCGGCGGCCGGTCTGAAGACAGGTGACCTTGTCGACTTCGACCTGGCCGCAGTCCGAGCCGCGCCGGGAGCCCTGAGGCCCGACCTGGTGCTGCGTCCGACCGAGAGCCAGAGCATCGAACAGGTCGCCGCGACCCGGGACCGGCTGGTCATCGGCCTCCTGGACAACGTCCGGGGCCAGGTCCGCAGCCTGAAGCGGTCCGGCGGCGGCTGGGCCTCCGAGACCCTCGCCCTGCCGGCGGACTCGACCCTGACCCTCACCTCGGTCAGCCGGGATGGCGACAGGATCCTGGTAAGCGCGGCGGGCTACCTGTCCCCGACCAGCCAGTGGCTGGCGGACGCCACAGGCGGCGCGCCGGAGCGTCTGCGCAGCCTGCCGGCACGGTTCGATGCTTCAGACATGATCGCCGAGCAGCACTGGGCGGTCTCGAAGGACGGGACGCGGGTCCCCTACTCGGTTGTCCGCCGGAAGGATGCACCCAGGGACGGCTCCAACCCGACCCTCCTCTACGCCTATGGCGGTTTCCTGGTCAGCCAGACGCCGGCCTACGCCGCCACGCCCGGAAAGCTCTGGCTCGAAAAGGGCGGGATTTATGTCGTGGCCAATATCCGGGGTGGCGGCGAGTTTGGGCCGCGCTGGCACAACGCGGGCCTGAAGCTGGACCGGATGCGGGTCTATGAGGACTTCTTCGCCGTCTCCGAGGATCTCATCCGTCGCGGCTACACCTCGCCCCGGCGGCTGGGGATCATGGGGGGGTCGAATGGCGGACTTCTCATGGGCGTAGCCCTGACCCAGCGTCCGGAACTCTACAACGCCGTGGTCATCCAGGTGCCCCTGTTCGACATGATCCGCTACACCCAGATCGGCGCCGGCGCCTCCTGGGTGGGAGAGTACGGGGACCCGGCCGTGCCGGCGGAGCGCGAGATGCTACTCAGCTATTCGCCCTACCAGAACCTGAAGGCGGGGCGGCCCTATCCCACCGTCTTCATCGAAACCTCGACCAAGGATGACCGGGTCCACCCGGCCCACGCTCGCAAGGCGGCCGCCCGGCTGAGGGAACTGGGCTACGACTTCCTCTACTACGAGAACATCGACGGCGGCCACGCGGCCGCGGCCAACCTCAACGAGAGGGCCCTGCGCCAGGCCCTGGAATACACCTACCTGATGCAAAGGCTCATGGACTGAGGACGGGGTCGGGGCCGGCGAAGGGGGAGGGTCCGCGTCAGGCGGGGGCGAAGAGCCTCGCCGGCCGGTGGGCGCCCCGCTCGAAGGCCTCCAGGGGCTGGATCCGGCCGGACTCCTCCACCAGCTTCCGGAAGTTGCGTTTGTCCACTGGTCTCCCGGTCGTCAGCTCAAAAACGGACTGCAGCCGAGAGAGGGTGAAGGCGGGTGGAAGGAGGGGAAAAAGGAAGGCCGGATCGGCCCGAGCCTCGTCCGACAGACGGGCCAGGGCCGCCGCCAGGATGACGTCGTGGTCGAAGGCCAGGTTCCGCGTTCTGGCCAGGGGACGCCAGGCCGCCTCGGCGGCGTCCGCGCTCGCCTTGAGGCGGACATCTTCCGCGCGGAGAAGGGCGAGGTAGGCTACAGAAATGACGCGCCCGCGGGGATCGCGGTCGGGCTGGCTGAAGTTGGCGAACTGCAGGATCCGGCCCGGCCGGACCCCGGTTTCCTCCTCCATTTCGCGGCGGGCGCAGGCGTCGAGATCCTCATCTTCCTGGAGGAACCCGCCGGGAAGCGCCCATCGCCCTCGGAAGGGATCGCCACCCCTGCGGACGAGCAGGACTTGCAGGGCGCCCTCGCGGAGACAGAGGATCACGATGTCGGCGGCGACGGCGGGGCGGGGGGGGTCGTCGCAGAAGGCGGACATGTGCGTGTGTCGACAAGACTGAGTGGAAAGTGTAAAATCAACACTATCATCGAAGCCCCGACCGTCAACAAAAGGAGACGCTCTTGATCCGAACGAGTCAGTCCCATCCCCTGCGAATTGACTCCGTCAGCGCGGGACTGGGCTGCATCGGCATGACCCTGTCCCCCGGGAAGAAGGGACCCAGCAATTTCGGAGGAAGATGGGATCGGGACCTTGAGGCCGACCTGGCGGTGATCGTCGCCTGGCGGCCGACCGTCGTCGTCACCCTGATCGAAGCGCAGGAGTTCTCCCGCCTGCGCACGCCCCGCCTTGGCGAGCGGATGCGTGAGGCCGGCCTGGAGTGGCGCCATCTGCCGATCCGCGACCTGCACGCGCCGGACCATCACTTCGAAACGGCCTGGACCTTCGCGGGCGCGGAGCTGCGCGACCTGCTCGTCCGGGGCGGACGGATCCTCCTGCACTGCCGGGGGGGGCTGGGGCGAACGGGCGTTGTGGCGGCCCGCCTCCTGGCCGAGCTCGGCGAGCCCGCCGCGGCGGCTCTGCGCCGGGTCCGGGCGGCGCGGGATGGCGCTGTGGAGACACCGCCACAGGTCCAGCACGTCCTGGCCACCCGGTCCTCTGCGGAGGACCCCGAGCGGACGTCCCGGCGACTGGCCTGCCTGGCGGGAGGGGCCGTGGGCGACGCCCTGGGCTATTCTGTCGAGTTCCTGAAGACAGCCGACATCACCCGCAAATTCGGGGAGCGGGGCATAAGGGCGCCGCAGCCGGACAGCGCGGGGCGGCTTGTCGTAAGCGATGACACCCAGATGACCCTGTTCGCCGCTCAGGGCCTGATCGACGCCACCGAGTCCACGCTTGAGGCGCGGACCGCCGCCCAGCGACGGGCCCTGCTGGACTGGCTGGAGACGCAGGAGGGCGACTTCCGGCCCGGGCGGAAGGGCCTGCTTGTACACCCCGCCCTCTGGGTGCGGCGAGCGCCGGGGAACACCTGCCTCTCCGCCCTCAGGGCCGGCGGGCGGGGGGACCTGGTCCGCCGGATCAACACCTCCAAGGGATGCGGCGGAGTCATGCGGTCGGCGCCCGCGGGGCTGCTGCCAGGCATCAGCCCCGAGGCGGCCTTTGATCTCGGCGTCCATGGCGCGGCCCTGACCCATGGTCATCCCTCCGGCTATCTTCCGGCCGGCGCCCTCGCCGGTCTTGTGGCCCATCTCATGACAGGCCAGAGTCTTGAGGACTCCTGGGCCGACGTCCGAAGGCTACTGGCCGAGCGGGAGGGAGCGGAGGAGACCCTCGAGGTCACCGACAGGGCGGTTGACCTCGCGAGCCGGGTGCGGATCGGGGATGCAGACGCCATCCGCCGGCTGGGCGAGGGCTGGACCGGCGAGGAGGCGCTGGCGGTCGCCCTCTTCGCCGCCTTCCGGGGCGAGGACCTGGTCGACACCCTCCGAATCGCCGCCAACCACGATGGGGACTCCGATTCCACAGCCGCCATCGCCGGCAACATCCGGGGGGCGGAAGAGGGACTGTTCGGCCTGCCGATGGAGTGGATTCTGGCCCTGGACGTCTTCGAACCCCTGGCGGAAATCTCCCGGCGATGGCCCATCGCCTGAACCGACCCCGCAAATCCGGTTTCCTCTTCGACGGAAAGCCGATCTAGGATGGTCCCGAACCCGCTGAAGCGAGGGAGGAGACACAATGACGGACATTCTGGATCTGGGCGGACGCGTGGCCCTGGTGACGGGCGCAGGCCAGGGCGTGGGGCGGCAGATCGCCCTTCACCTGGGCGGGGCCGCCAACAGCGGCGGCGTGGTGGTCAATGACTTCGTCCTAGAGCGCGCCGAGGCCGTGGCCGAGGAGGTACGCGCCGCAGGCGGCAGGGCCCTGGCCCTGCAGTGCGACGTCTCGAACCAGGCGGCCGTCAAGGAGATGGTGGCCAAGGCCTCATCCGACCTCGGCCCCATCGGCGTTCTGGTCAACAACGCCGGCAATGCTGGGGCGACGCCCTCAGCGGACGCACGCCTGCCCTTCTGGGAGACCGGGCCCGAGACCTGGCAGACCTTCCTGGGGGTCAATCTCTACGGCGTCATCAACTGCACCGGCGCCGTCATCCCGGGCATGATCGAGCGTCAGGCGCCCGGGCGGATTGTGACCATCATCTCCGACGCCGGTCGCTGGGGCGACGCCAACATGGAAATCTACGCGGCCGGAAAGGCTGGCGCCGCCGGCTTCATGCGCTCGGTGGCCCGGACCCTGGGCCGCTACGGGATCACAGCGAACTCCGTCGCCATCGCCCTGACCGCCACCCCGGCGGTGGAGCGCACGCTGAGCGGCGACCCCGAGCGCCTGAAGCGGCAGATGGAAAAATACATCATTCGCCGCCCCGGACGCCCGGACGATGTGGCCAACATGGTGCTCTTCCTGTCCTCGGACGCGTCGAGCTGGATCACCGGCCAGGTCTATCCGGTGAATGGCGGCTTCACCTTCGCCCTTTGAGGACCAGCGGCGGGTCCGTCCCGGCGTCAGCCAAGGAACGCCAGGACGGGCCGCCAGGGAGCGCCCGCCGGCCCACGAACCTCGCCGCCACCTTCGGCAGGAAGAGACCAAGGACGCCCAGGATAAGGGTCGCGGCTGCACCCAGGTGGTTCAGGAGGTCCAAACCTCAGGAAGCCGCCGCAAGAGCGCCCGGAAGCGCGAACACGGTCTGGGAGAGCGGCAGGCCGTCGCCTCTTTCATGATACCGTCGGGCAGCGGTCCGAACCATCTTCTGGAGGCTGGCGAGGAGGGCCCTCTGGTCTCCGATCTGCCCGAAATGCTCAGCCTGGCGCCCCTTCAGCGCCGCAAGAAGCTCAGGCAGCGCAATCAGGGCGTCCAGGCGGCGAAGATAGTCCTCCGTATCCTGGCCCTGGAAGTCCGGCGGCGCGATGGCGGCGACCTCACCCCGGTCGAGAGTTAGAATGGCCGCACCGGCCGCCGCAGCAAGGCGGGCGCTGGAGCCCCCGCACTCGCGGAATGGATTGGCGTAGATGTCGACAACGGTCAGCAGCCGGGCAAGGTCGGACGGCTCGGGAATGTGCAGGAACCGGGGTCCCAGGACCTGCTGGCAGGCGTCCGAGAGGTAGTCCGGCAGTTCGCCGGCCACCAGCCAGACGCAGTGGGGCTGGTCCCGGATCGCCAGTTCGATCCCGGTGATGTAGGCTTCATCCATCTCCGCAGCCAGTCGATCGCCCACCGTGGCGATCACAAGAGCGTCCTCGGTAAGGCCAAGTCCGGCGCGGGATAGGGGTTCAGGGGCCGGGGGGGGCCGACCGGGGACCTGAAGGATTTGGACATGGTTGGCGGCGAAGGCGGGCGGTGCGCCCTGACCGCCCCAGAGGTCCCCGACCTCCTTTTGCGAGCGGTGGCTCCAATAGACATCGGCATACTGGACAGGCGCGCCGTCGGAAGCGACGAACATCAGGGTCGGTCCCAGTCGGTTCAGCAGGCTGAGGGCCGGCGAGTAGGCGGACTCCCCGCAAACATGGAAGGCGCACGGACCTCGCCCGAGGACGTCCGCCATAAAGTCCTCATTCTCGAGGGTCGAGACGAGGAGGACCTCCAGACCTTCGCGACGCGAACCCAGGGCGCCGTGAATGTAGGCGCCCATGTCAGGACTGATGGCGCCGGAATGGACGATCTCAATGCGCTCGACCTTGGGGTCGAGGGCGAGAGCGGCGGCGTAGTCGATCGCCGTCGTCGAGGGCAGGTCATCTGGGTCCTGGAGGGATCCGACAAAGAGGACATGGGCCGCCCGGATCCGGGGCAGGGGAAGGCTTCGGGGCGCCATGGTCAGGGCGTCAGCGAACCGGGTGAAGATGGGACGGCAGACATTGTTCACCCGGGCCACAAGCGCAGGAGTAAGGGCGGGACCCCGCAGGAGGGAGAGTTCCCGGAGGGTCGAGGCCAGGGTGATCTGTGCACTCTCGTCCAGGCCGCCGCTCTCGATAACCCACACGATCCGGCCCAGTATGTCGTCCGCCACAAGGCTGGCCAGTTGGGATGGGCGCAGGAGGCCTGACCAGACCTCAGCGATTCGCCTGACGGCCGGCAGGTCGGCGTCATGAACGCCCTCGGCGAGTATGGTCTCCAGCTTCATGGATTGCGGCTCCAGGGAGGGGTTGTGGAAAGCCCAGGACGCAGGCGCGAGGCATTACAGATCCAGGCCCCGGCGAAACGTCCCAGGATGTCGGGAGGGGCGGGAGCGAAATGCCGAGCCGTGGGCAAGGGATGAATCCGGTTCCAGGGCCCCTACTGTGCGCAAGTTAGGGTTAACCGAGGGTTACCCGGCAGCCTTGCTATTCCGGAGATTTAAGTGGGACCCTGCGGTACCAAACCAGCTGCTCGGAGGTGGCCAGCAGCTTGCCGTCCCGCCGCCAATAGCTCGAGCGCTCGTCGGAGGCGCCGCCGCCGCCCACCCGGCCCTCATACTCGATCAGGACATAGTCATTGCCCACCTCGGCCACCTCTTCGTCGGTCGCGTGCAGATAGACGGTGAGGGACAGGGTGGTGGTCGAGACCCCCATGCCGAAGGCGTACATGGCCCGGGGCGGGGAATTGTCGGTGATCATGCCCAGGAGGGCCTTGTCGAGAGGCTCCCGGCGGGAGCGCACCCAGGCCAGGGACCGCGAGCCCGCCGAGGGCCGGGGCGGGAAGCCGTCCAGGCTGCGGCGCTCCAGCATGGTGGAGCCGAAGTGCTGGCGGGCGTGGGGCATTTCCGGGGCCGGCAGGCTTTCCGGATCGGGCGCCTCGGGCATGGTGGTGAAGGCGAAGGGCGGGGTGTCCGGCCGCCGGGCGGTGGTGACGATGGCGTGGACGCCCACCTCTTCCGAGCCCTGGGGCCTAAGCTCGACCTCCCACACCCCCACCGAGCCGCCCTGGCGGATCCGCCGGGTGCGCACGTCGAGCTTCCCCGCCGGCAGGGCGGCGGCGTAGGTCAGGGTCAGGGACAGGACCTCTCCCACCCGCTCCGGCTCGGCCTGGATCGCTCGGGTGCAAAGGCCGATGGCGTAACCGCCCCAGAGACCGCCTGAAGGGTTGCGCCACTCCTCGCCGGCCGGCACGCGCCAGCGGCCGTGGCCAAGGCGCTGAAGACGCATCTGGTAGGTGTCGGTTTCCGTATTCATGGCCGCCTCCCCTACACCGCCCCGGCGGCGGATTGGAAGGCCAGTGGGGCGTGGACAATGCCGGCTGGCATCGCCCACGCCCTGTCGATGAGCCAGACTTGAGTGGGTTTGGGGCGGCGGTCTCCTGCGCGGCGGCTAAACCCGATCCACTCGGATCCTTCCGCACGGCCGGCGAAAGGGCCGCCCCTATTCCCTCAAGGTCGAGGCCTTACGCTCAAAACCGGCGCGTGATCCCGACGAGCAGGTCGACGGTCTGATAGTCCGCCTTCAGAGTCTTTCCGTTCCCCTTCAGGGTCGGATTGTTGATCGTGAAAAGGCGAACCTCTCCAAAGCCAGACCACTTGTCCGCGAATGGGACGTCCACCCCCAAAATGCCCTGGAAGGCGAAATCGCCGGAAGCCGAGAAGCTACCGGCTGCAGCGCCATTCTTCAGGTCGAAATCCACCTCACGGGTAAATCCGACGCCGGCGCCAACGTAGGGCTTCGCCACGCCGAACTGCCCGAAGCTGTAAAGGCCATTGAGCATGATGGCTGTCGAAGCATAGTCGCCGGCGTTCGCGAAGGTGGCGGGAACCGCCTTGAACGTGCTTGACCGGTATGTGTACTCGACCTCGGCCCTCCACGGGCCTTCGTAGTCGTAGCCAACCGCACCGCCGGTGATGAGGTCGCCATTATACTTGCCCGAAGCCTTGAGAGCGCCGACAGTGACGTTTGCGTCACTCAGGGTTGAAGCGCCGGCGTAGCCACGCACATAGAAGCCGGCTTCGCCCGCCTCCTGCGCCTGAGCAATCCCACTGCCGAGGGCCGTGATAACAAGGGCCATTGAAAGACCACGTAAGAACATTTCGCTTCTCCAGTTCTGCGATGGCGGCCATTTAGGGTGGCCCTCGGCGGCCTCAAGCAGGGGCTGCACGAACGGCAGGCGGGCCTGCACAAACGGACTTTCAATGTCGCGGCGGCGCGACCCCGATGTGAACGATCAGCGGCTGAACCGGGCGCCGTCGACCTTTGGGAACCGTTCGAGCGCCTCGGCCTCTCGACGTCGGCTGACGGGCAGCGCCGCGCCACTCTCAAGAACGCAGAAAAGACGCTCCCCCTTCCGGCGAACCCCGACAACATGTTTGGCGGCGACCCAGTGAGACCGATGGATCTGCATCCCACGGTCCGCTGCCGAGAGCTCAGCGACCGCCTGTCCGAAGGGGAAAAGAATGAGCGTATTGCCTGCCGAGGTCTGTACCCGGAGGTAGTGGAGCTCGGCCGTCAAGGCCACAAGGTCTCTTCCCAGAGTCGCCGGGAGGCGTTCAAAGAACTGCGGATCACGAGTTTGCGGCGCGTGTCCCTCGGGCGGAAGAGGATCGACAGAATCAACACGCTCGCCTTCGCCCATTGCAGCGGTTTTGACGATCGGCGCACTCTGAAGGGGCGGGGCGTTCCGGTCGGGCAGGCGCAGGAGTCTGACGGCGTTCAGACCGACCCAGGTAAGGCTGGCCGGTGGCGCGATCGCCAGGAACTCATCCAGAAGGCGGGCGCCCGGGCTCTGGGTTAGGTCATCGGAGCTGACGGCGGTGGGAAGGGCGACGTCCAGCCCCACACCCACGGGCGTAAAGAGCCCGGCTCCGATGACGCCGGCGAGCACAACCTGGATAATGGGAGGCAAGCCCCCGAGACTCCTGAATGACGACATCGCCAACTGCGCTGTCTGCATCAACCCGATCAGGAAAGCAGTGTGGAGGGACCAGTAAATGGTCCGACCCAATAAAGAGAGACCTTGCGAAGATTCTGGATTCAAATAAATGAATAAGACGGATATACCGCCAATAGATAACAATAAAAATCCACCCCAGGAAAATACAGGTTGGGTTGAGTTACTATATAAATTCACAGAATTGAATTCCTATGAGATCGTTTTGGCAAGCACAGGTTCTGACTGCCACTCGGCACGCATCAATCCAACCCTCCTGCGAATCGAGAGATCGGTGGACTATGGCGTCCGGCAGAGAAGGCATTGAACCTGCCGCTCCAACTCTCTTGAGAACCCATCACGGACAGGAGGCGAAATGGAGGGCCTGGCGACACTCGTCAAGGCCAGTTCAGGCCCTCGATAGGTTTGGGTGCTGGGCTGGGGAATCTGGGACGCGGAGGATAGGAAACCTAGGACACAGGAACCTCCGGCGGCCGTCAGGTCCAAAAGAGGCATGGAAGCGGCCCGCGCGCTCAATTCGCCCCAATCCTACCCGGAAGGGCGGTTAAAAATGTCAGAGGGCGCTGACGCACGTCCATGAAGGATCAGAAGGCAGGGCAGTGGGCTATGCACACAATGACGCGCCACGTCTGATCCACGCACCCTAAAGTTGGCGACCCGGTTTTGCGAGGCCTGCCGGCTCGGGGGCTGGGCCGCAACACCATGCAGGAGAGCTTTGCGCCTCGCAGGCCTGCTTTCCGCCGCCCATACCGGCTCGATGATCGGGGAAATTGATCCATCTCAGGGCGGTCTCTCTAAGCGGGGGAAAAGATGCGGGTCCATGAAGGCTGGATTTGTTTACTTCGCCCTCGTCTTTGCGCTCGGATTCCTGCTCGGAACCCTGCGGACCCAGGTCGCGCCCGCAATCCCGGAGAGCGCGCGTCTGCTGGCGGTGATTATTGAGCTGCCGATCATGCTCGCTGCTTCCTGGTTCTTCTGCGGCTTCGTGATCCGCCGTCTCGCGGTCCCTCCTGCGGCCCGCTCGCGTTCACTTATGGGTGGCGTCGCCTTCATCCTTCTGATGCTGGCTGAATTCCTGATCGGCGCCGTAATGCTTGGACATAGCCTGGGCGAGCATTTGACGCTCTACAAAGACGCGAGCTATGCGATTGGCTTAGCCGCTCAGATCGCATTTGCGCTCATGCCGTGGATGTACACGGTTTTCGAGCGTGACCCCGGGACTCCAGCTTGAAAAGCGGTGGCGGCCTGACCTCGGTCGCCCCCGCCGACGGGCTTGCCCAGGTGCCCTGCGACGAGCCCTGCCGCTCTGGCACCAAAAACACTTTACATTGTACAGAAACTTTCCAAGAGTGTCCGGCGACTCGCACCTTTGGGGGCTCCCATGAAGGTCTATTTCGCTCCGAATTCCCGCGCTGTGCGTACGGTCTGGCTGCTAGAGGAAATCGGCAGGCCCTATGACCTCGAGCGTTTCACTCTCGGGCAGAGGGAGATGCGGAGCCCGGAGTACACCCGCATCAACCCGAACGGGCGGGTCCCGACCCTGGTTGACGGCGACACGATCCTCTCGGAGAGCACTGCGATCGCCCAGTACCTTGGCGCCAAGTACGCTCCACACCTGATCCGCGGGCCGGAAGCCCCAAACTTCGCCATGTACCTGCAGTGGCTGCACTATGCAGAAGGCATGATCATGCCGCCGATCAACAACTACGTTGTCGAGACAATCCTGCTGCCCCCCGACCGGCGCAACCCGGAGATGGCGGCGCGGGCCCTGAAGGTGCTGAACCGCACCCTGGAAGCCGCCGAGGCCCAAATGGCCGGACGTGAGTATATCGCTGACAGTTTCACCGTGGCCGACACCATCACGGGACATGCCGTCATCATGGCCCGGCGGCTTGGCGCAGACTTCGGCCCGCTTCCGAACCTCGGCGGCTATGCGGACCGACTGGAGGCGCGGCCGGCCTTCAAGGCGGCCGAAGCCGCCTGAACTCCAGGCGGTCGTCTCCCCGCAGGTGGCCCTACCCGGAGGAGATCGAGGCCGGCTTTGAGCTCTATTTCGCCCGGCGATCCGGAACCCAGCGGGTCAGCCCTCACCCACGCGCTTTGTGGTGACGTCGCTGAGGCCCTTGAGAACGGACTTGCGTTGCGCAGCGGTCAGACTCTGGCCCTGCGCGCGCAGGACCTTAAGGGTGGCGATGTGCACGTCAACGGCGTCCCAGTCCCGGGTGTGGTTCACCCGACTGCGGTCGACCAGTTCGCAGACCTTTCGGGCGCATTCCTCCAGACCGGAGCCCGGCAGACCTCCACCGGCGTCAATGATCCGAGATGCGTGAGCATAGAGCCCGTCCAGGCTGAGGTTGACCCGATCCGGGTTGCCCGGTCCGTAAGCTTGGTCGATCAAGGCCAGGTTCTCATCAATGATGGCGATGCTGGCGTCCTTAAGGCTCTCGAGCGCTACATTCGCACGCTTGACTGCCTCGCCCGCGGAGAGCCCGCCCTTGCCACGCGCAAGCTCAGCCAGCTTGTTGGGCGCTCGGATAAATCTCACATTGCTCACAGGACCACCTTTGCGGGCTTCATCAATGCATCGATTTGAGCCTGGCTGAGATTCGGCTCGCTGGCCTCCCCAACCTCGCCCTTCAGGTCGCCTTCGCGCCGGCCATCGGTCCCGGAAGGCGGACCCAGCCTTTTGAAACGACGATCCGGGCCCTTGTAGGTGTCGGAGAGTACGAACTGGCGATCTTCCTGACTCAGCCAGAAGAGGCGCTGCAGCAACACCCGTGGCACCAGCGGCTTGGCGATCGTGAAGTTGGCGCCGAGATCCCGTCCGAGGGTCACGTCGGATTGAGGCGTATGGCCCGTAATGATCAGTATGGGCACGTACCGCATAGACTCCGAAGCCTCGTGGCGAATCCACCGGGTCAGCTGATAGCCGCTCTCCTCGGGCATCTGTCCATCGGTAAGTACGATATCGATACCCCCCCGAGCGATCGCCTGTCGGGCTGCGGCGGCGCTTTCGACCTTGGTCATATTCCGGACGCCGAAACCCAGGACCACCTGCGCCATGATGTCGAGGGCGTGAGGGTTATCATCGACCAGCAGGAAGTGGACACCCTCCAGCTTGAGTTTGTCGCCGTCCAGCATGCGCCTCAGGCTGGTCATGAAGCTTCCTTACCAGATCTCGGGTTCGCCGTCGCTTGCGAGACCCGAGGGCTTGCCCTCCAGGCGATCACGCAGGGCGGCAAGCTTGATATCATTCAAGAGCCCTTCCGGCAGCGTCATATCTTCGGGGAAAAACGCACCGATCCGGCTCAATATGACGCTGAGCTCAAGGAGGGATTGCGAGATCAGATCAAGCGACTGAAGGCGGCTGCTGACCCTATCGGAAATGCGTTTCTCCTCTAGGGCCGAGACGACAATATGGCATTCACTGGACTGAATCGAGTTTTCGTCAAGCTCTCGCGCGATTCTCGTCAGAAGACTGCGCAATGAGAGTCCACCTAGAGAGTCTTCGGGATGAAACGCTGCAGTTTGGATTTGTGCCTGCATCAGAATAGCTCGATTTCGTCCACAACAACTGGATGTTGGACCGGCCGTGCCGCCCGGGTCTCAGAGAACTGATCGACCTCGCGTTGCCGGGCGCGACCGCCGACGGGCCAGAACTCCACCCGCCGGGCCCGGCGACCGCCCAGGCTCTCGCCGACCAATGGAATGCCCTCCGTAGAGAGAAACTTCCGCGCGAAGGTGACATTCTCCGCGCCGATATCGTTCAGCCGGTCCATGATCTTTGCGCCGCCGAAGAGCTTCGCCTGAAGCCTCTCCCGAGACGCGCCTATCTTCAAGAGATCGTTGATCAGGACTTCCATGGCGTAGGCGCCATAGCGCATGGCCTCTTCGCCGTCACCATCCGCAAGAAGGAAGTGATTCATTCCGCCCACGCCGCGAAGCGGATCGTAAAGGCAGGCTGCGACACAGGATCCGAGCACGGTGATAAGGGCGGTCTCGGGGTCCGCCGAGACACGATGGTCCCCTTGGACCACCAGCACTCTGCTCGGTCCAGAAGTTCGGGGCGGTGGAGCGGAGACCATCATGTTAGCGCTCCGAACACATCTTCAATTTTTCCACGAAGGGTGGCGACCGTGAACGGCTTGACCAGATAATTGTTAACGCCGAACTGAGCCGCACGTTGGACAAGTTCGGGATCCGCCCGACCCGTCAGCATGATCACGGCCGTATTCCGGATGGGCTCATAGGTCCGGATGGCGCGAAGCAGGCCGAGCCCATCCAGCTTGGGCATATTGTAATCCGTGATCACCAGATGTGCGGGCCGCCTGACCAGAGATTGTACGGCCTCCTCGCCATCGCCGGCTTCGCGGGTGTTCATCACACCGATCTGATTCAACCCGCTGCGCACAAGCGAACGCATCGTGAGTTGATCATCCACAATCAGAACAGACAGTGCAGACGCGGCAGGCATTCAACGCTTCTTCTCAGCAAGAGTCAGGACCATCGGACCTATCTTGTCCAGCGTAACCTGATGTTCCACGCCGCCCATCTCATAGGCCACGCGGGGCATTCCATAAACAACGCAGCTTTCCTCACTCTGGCCCACTGTATGGGCTCCGGCCTCCCGCATGAGCTTGAGGGAAGCGGCGCCGTCGCGACCCATGCCCGTCAGGATCACTCCCACCGCCGCTGGGCCGCAGGTCTCCACGACGGAGGCGAACAGGGTGTCAACTGAAGGACGGTGCCCACTGACGGGGTCGCCG
Organism: Phenylobacterium sp.; assembly: GCA_020402745.1. Classification (GTDB taxonomy): domain Bacteria; phylum Pseudomonadota; class Alphaproteobacteria; order Caulobacterales; family Caulobacteraceae; genus Phenylobacterium. Next base: position 190,877 of record JADBYZ010000013.1, on the reverse strand, counting down.
GAGCGCAAGCGGCACTGTAAGCCGCCCCCGGCCCTCGAGACTTCCAGGTGCGTTTCTCCTCCGGGGGCGAGGTAGATGCGCCCGGGCTGCAGCGGCGCCCCGTCCACCGCCTCAGATACCCTGGCGGGCGTCGCACGGTCCAGCCTGGCGGCAAAGCTCGTCGTGAAGGCGGCCGGCATGTGTTGCGTAATCACGGTCGGCGGACAGTTGGCGGGAAAATGGGCGATGACCTTCAGAAGCGCCTCGACCCCGCCGGTGGAGGCGCCGATGGCGACGACGTCGTTCGAGCCGCCATACCCGGAGGCTGGCGTGGCCGCAGCAGGACTAGAGGCGGGCCTCACACGCGCGCCCGCAGCCGCCTTCACCTTCTCGACCAACTCGCCGAGCCCTGTCCGGGCATGGATGGTGTTGGAGGGTTTTCCCACACAGTCCACTGCGCCAAGCTCAAGCGCGCGGAGAGTTGCGTCCGCCCCGGCCTGGGTCAAGGTTGAAACCATGACGACAGGCATTGGCCGAAGCCTCATGATGCGCTCGAGGAACTCCAGGCCGTTCATGTTCGGCATCTCGATATCGAGCGTAATGACGTCCGGATTCAGGTCCTTGATCGTCTGGCGTGCTTCATGAGGATCGCCCGCGAAGCCGACGACATCAATCTCGGGATCCCGGCGAAGGAGCGCACCGATCAGGCCGCGCATGGTGGGCGAGTCATCAACAACGACGACGCGAACGGGTGTCATGTCCTGGAGGCCTCCGTACGGCGATAGACCGTCAAGCCGTCCGAGACCAAACTCGGAACATTCGCACTGACGCGCTCGGAGTGGCCGATATAGAGCCGCCCGCGAGGCGAAAGTAGAGGCGCAAAACGGGCGCAGATCCGCTCCTGTGTGGGGTCATCAAAATAGATCATGACGTTGCGGCAGAAGATGGCGTCGAAGGGACCTCGGACCGGCCAGTTACCGATCAGGTTGAGCTCCTTGAACGTCACGAGGGACCGCACGTCTTCGCCGATCCGCCAGGCGCTTCGATCATTGGGATCGCGGTGCATCCAGCGATCCCGCTGCGCCGCCGGGATGGGCGAGACCAGATCGGCGGGAAAGACCCCCAGTCGAGCCTGATCCAGGATTCTCGAGTCGATGTCCGTCGCCAGGATCTTGACGTCGTAGCGCGGGGCGTCAGGCAGAACAGACAACAGGGTGAGCGCCATGGAATAGGGTTCCTGGCCGCTCGAACAGGCCGCCGACCACAGGCGCATACGACCGCCAGCCCTCAGGAACGGAACCGCCGGGCGCAGCACCTCATCCCGTAAGTGGTCGAAATGGTGGGGCTCGCGGTAAAATCGCGTCACATTGGTGGTCAGCGAATTCAGCATGGCGCTGCGCTCATCGTCTCCCGCCGGGGAGTCGATCAAGGCGCAGTATTCCGCGAACGTCGACAGTCCCAAAGCCCTCAGCCGTTTGGCGAGGCGGGAGTACACCAGACTGGCCTTGGCTTCCGTCAGCGCAATCCCGGCCTGTTCGTAAATGAGCGCCGAGATCCTCCGGAAGTCGTCGCCGGTGAAACTGTACTCGCCTTCGACTAGGGAATCAGGATCCGCCGCGCGCCTGAGCACCGGCTCGTTCATGCGGCGAGAACCTCTACTTCCGGAAGCAGTCGCTCAACCGCAATCTCGCTGACCATCCTGTCGTCGATCGTGATCAGTCCGCGGATGAAGGCCTTGGCCTGATCACATCCGACATCGGGCGTCGGCTGTATCTGATCCGGGTTGATCGACAGGATATCGGAGACCGCATCGACCAGCAGACCAACCAGGCGTTCCCCCACCTGAACGACGATGATCACCGAACGTTCGGACGGCTGGGTCGGCGGCAGATCCAGCCGCTCCGCGAGATCCATGATCGGCAGCACCGCGCCGCGCAGATTGATGACGCCGCGCATATACTGGGGGCTCTGTGGCAGGGGCGTCGCTGCGCTCCAACCCCTTATCTCCCGCACCGACATGATGTCGACGCAGTATTCCTGGCCTCCGGCCCAGAAGGAGGTCAGCTCGCGGCGCTCGTTAGCCACCGGATTTGTTGGCTGATGCATGTTCACTCCGCTGCTTCAATGAAAGGTTCGTCTGCCCGGGGAAGTTCACGCCGACGCATGGCGACCAAGGCGTCTACGTCGAGGATCAGGGCGACGCGACCATCGCCCAGAATGGTCGCCGCAGCGATGCCCGGAACTTGCTGGTAGTTGGACTCCAAGGATTTGATCACGACCTGCCGCTGACCATGGATGCTGTCTGCAACAAGCGCGGCGCGGCCGCCGACCTCACTGTCCACCAGGAGAACGACGCCTTCAGCCGGGTTGGTGTCGACGGTTTGGAAACCCAGAACCCGCCCGATATCGACCAAGGGCACATAGGCGTCCCGTACGGCCAGCACGCCGCCCTGGGCGCCCACCTTCTTCACCTCGGTGGGGGTCGGACGCAGGCTCTCGACAATCGCGGTCAGCGGGACCACGAGGGTCTGGCCGGCGACGTCGATGACCATGCCGTCCAGAACGGCGAGGGTCAGCGGAAGACTCAGCGTGAACATGGACCCAAGCCCGGGCTTGGAGCTGATCGAGATCCGGCCGCCGAGTCCCTGCACCGATTTGCGAACCACATCCATGCCTACGCCGCGGCCGGAGATATCCGAGATCTTGGCGGCCGTTGAGAAGCCAGGAAGGAAGATCAGGTTGTCGACCTCCTCATCCGTGAGCTGCGCATCGGCTGAGATCAGGCCGCGATCAATGGCGAGCTGACGGACGCGGGGGCGGTTGATGCCCTTGCCGTCATCACCCACCTCGATCACGATCCTCCCGCCGCGGTGCAGAGCCGCAAGTCGGACCGTCCCCTCCGCCGGCTTGCCGGCTTCAATGCGCTCTTCCGGCGTCTCGAGCCCGTGGTCGATCGCGTTGCGCAGCATGTGGGTGATCGGCTCCGAGATCCGCTCGATCACGGTCTTGTCGACCTCGGTGCCTTCCCCCTCTGTGACCAGCCGGACCTGCTTACCCGTTTGACCCGCAATCTCGCGCACAAGACGCGGCATTCTCTGAAACACCGACTTCACGGGCTGGGCCCGTATCGCCATGACACTATCCTGGATGTCGCGGGTGAGCTGCTCGAGCTCATCCAGGCCCCTCCCGACGTCTGACGACGCCGCAAAGCCATGGCCGGACACGCGCTGAGCCAGCATAGCCTGGTTGATCACCAGCTCGCCGACGAGGTCGATCAGTTTGTCGATTCGCTCGGGATCCACCCGAATGGTGGCCTGATTGCCCTTTTCCGGAGCCGGAGGCGGCGCCCCACGCGATGACATCGACTCCGCCAGAGCCGGGACGGCGGCCGCCGGAAGGCTTGCGGCAGGCGGTTCGGGGGCGATGGCGGTCGCCTCTTCGCTGGGCGCCGAGTTCGCCGCAGCCTGTGCATCTCCAGCCTGAGCGGCGGCGATGATCGCGGCGATATCTGGTCCGGCGGCGGGCTCGGTCGCGGTCGGCGCCGGCGCCTCTCGCACGATCGTCGTTGAGCAGTGACCCTCGACGAATTCGAAGACCTCGCGAATGCGTTCCTCTGGGACTTCGGTCCTCAGCCTGACCTTCCAGGCGAAGTGCGCCGTTTCCGGGTCGAGGCTGTCGAAGGTCGGTAGCGCATCGTCCAGCAGCTCGACCTCGATCTTACCCAGACGCTCGATTTCCCGGATCAGCAGCCCGGCCTCGTTCGCCTTGGAATAGAGCTCGTCCATCGGCTGGAAGGTGATCGTCCAGGCCTGTTCCTTCGGGCCCTCATCGACCTCAGGTATGGAAAGCTTGATGGGGGTGAAGACAATACCGTCTTCATTGGGCTCGATGTTGACCTCCTCAGCGGGCGCCGTCGGGACGGGACCCCCGGAGATCCAGGCTTCAAGCTCTTCAACCATCGCGGCGGTTGAAACGGCGTCTCCTTCACCCCCCTGTTTTGCGGCGGCCACGTGATCCGCAAGAACATCGGCGGCGCGAAGCAGCGCCTTGACCAGCTCGGACCGAAGATCGGTCTTTCCGCCGCGCACATTGTCCAGAAGGGTCTCAAAGACATGTGCATAGCGCACGAGGGCCTCAAGCCCGAAGGCTCCGGCGCCCCCCTTTATGGAGTGCACCGCGCGGAACACCGCATTGATCAGTTCGGGGTCGGTGGCGCCAGCGTCAATGCTCAGCAGCCCCGACTCCAGATCCCCCAGAAGTTCGTCACACTCCTGGAAGAATGTGATCTTGATTTCCTCGAGCTCGTCCATGGGCTTAAGCCGCCACCCTGCGGATCACGTCCACCAGCTTTTCAGGATGGAAGGGCTTGACGATCCATCCTGTGGCTCCGGCCTCACGAGCCCGGACCTTCTTCTCGGGATCGCTCTCCGTCGTGAGCACCAGGATCGGCGTCGCCCGGTAGGCGGCGTCCTCCCGCACCCGCTCGATGAAGCCAAAGCCGTCCAGCTTGGGCATGTTGATGTCGGTGATGATCACGTCGGCGCCGCTCTCGCTGAGCACCTCCAGACCATGCTCGCCGTCAATCGCCTGGGTGACCGTGAACTCCTCCCCCGACAGGGCCAGGCGAAGCATGTCCCGCATGGTGCGCGAGTCATCTACTGTAAGGACCTTGATCAAGGGATGGCTCCGTCGTTTTCGGCGTTCAGGCCAAGATGAGCTTCAGCGGCGAAGAGGGCGGCTGCAGTGGAGAAGGCCGCAGAGCGAGGTTCAATCGTCAGGTCGTGCCCCTCCTCGGACCAGGCGCGCCGGGCGGCCACCAGAACCTGCAGGCAGAGCCCCCCAAGGCGCGCCACCTGTGAGGCGTCCAGCTGGACCGACGAGCCCCGATGCTCGTTCAGCGCCGCTTTCAGCGGATGGGCGGCCTTGAGATCCAGCACCGGGTCGAGACAAAGCGTGTTTGTCATGACCTAGAACTCCTCCCAACCGTCTTCCGCCGGCTTGAGCGCATTGGCCCCGAAGGACTCGGCGACCCGTCGCGTAGCGGCGCGAGCCGGGGACGGACGAGGCGTCGAGTCGGCTGTCGCCGGCAGCGGCGTCGAGCGGGATGAGCCCTGCAGCGCCCCGGTCCGGAACCGGGAGATCAGACGGTTCAACTCGGCCGTTTCCGACTTCAGGGCGTGCGTGGCGGCGGTGGACTGCTCCACCATGGCGGCGTTCTGCTGGACGACCTGATCCATCTGATTGACGGCCGTGTTGACCTCAGCCAGGCCTGTCGCCTGCTCCTGGGCCGAGGCGGCGATCTCGGAGATCAACGCGTCGATATCCGCCACCTGCGCCACGATCTTGTCGAGCGCCCGGCCGGTTTCACCCACCAGCTCGACCCCTTGGCCCACCTGCTGACTGGAGGCCGAAATCAGGGACTTGATCTCCTTGGCGGCCTGAGCCGAGCGCTGGGCAAGAGCCCGGACCTCCTGGGCCACCACGGCGAAGCCGCGGCCGGCGTCCCCGGCCCGTGCGGCCTCAACGCCCGCGTTGAGCGCCAGCAGATTGGTCTGGAAGGCGATCTCATCGATCACGCCGATGATCTGGCTGATCTCCTGAGACGAGGTCTTGATGTCCCCCATCGCCTGAACCGCCTGGGCCACCACTTCACCGGACCTGACGGCCTCGGACTTAGCGAGAGCCACCGTCTCACTCGCCCGGCGGGCGCCGGCGGCGGTGGTCTTCACCGTGGCGGTGATCTCGTCCAGCGCCGCTGCGGTCTCTTCGAGGCTCGCAGCCTGCTGCTCGGTGCGACGCGAGAGGTCATCCGAGGCATGGGCGATCTCGTCGGCGCCGGTGCGCATCGCGTCCGACCCCGTCCGCACCTGACCGAGGGTTTCGGACAGGGAGGCGACCGCCGCATTGAAGTCTTTCCGAAGCTGCTCGTAGTCGGCCGGGAAGGTCTCAGAGATCTGCGCCTGGAGGTTGCCCTCTGAGAGTTGGCTCAACGCGTCTGCGAGCGAGGTCACGACCGCGGCCTGCTCCTGGGCGCGCTGGGCGCGCTCGGCCTCCGACGCCTCCTTCGCCATCTCTGCAGCGGTCACGTCGCTCGCATACTTCACCACCCGATAGGGCTTGCCATCTTCGCCCAACATCGGGGTGTAGCGCGCCTGGATGATGACCTTGCGCCCGCCCTTGGCAAAGCGCGTGAAGACATCAGAGTGCGCCTCGCCGGTCCTCAGCCGCTGCCAGAAACCGGCGTACTCCGGGGAGCGCGCATAGGCCGGGTCCACGAACATGACGTGCTTTCTGCCGAGGATCTCACTCGCCGCATAACCCATCGTATTGAGGAAGTTCTCGTTTGCGTCGAGGATCGTTCCATCGAGATCAAACTCAATCCTGGCCTGGGACTGGTCCATCGCTATCGACATGGCCTTCAGGTTAAAGATCGACTTTGCGTCGGCCTCTTCGCGGATGCGCAGTCCGCGCGCCACGGTGACCGCAAACCAGGTCGCGAGCGCCAGAATGGCGAGAACGACACCAAGATTAATCGCCAGCTCGCGGTAGAAGCCATTGATCCGGCTCTCGAGCATGCCGCCGAGTTCGACGGAGGTGGCGGACCAGACGGTTTTTGCTTCCGTCAGCAGCGCCGTAGTGGCGGCGTTGGCGTCGACTGGCGCACCCGTAAGGGCCAACTCGCCCTGACGGATCAAAGCCTCACTCACCGGGGCGAGGCGGGCCACCTGGGCTTGCAGATTCGTCTTAGCTTCGCTGGACGTCGTGGCGGCGATCGCGGCGTTGAGAGACGCCTGGGCGCCCTCGTCGGCCGTCTTCACACGATCCAGGGCCACAGCGATGGCAGCCGGCCCCGCGCCTGTGCTGATCGCCTTCTGCAGCTCCGCGGCCGATCCTACGAGCGCCGGAAGACGCAGCGTCATGGCGTCCATGGTGTAGAAGCTGTCCAGATCCGGATCGAGCGTCAGGTTCGAACCATCCGCGACGGCGGTGATCAGGCCCCTTCCTGCGGAGAGTCGTTCCGAATGCGAGCTGGCGGACTGAAACTCCGCCGCCGCCTTATCAGCCCCGAAGGCCTTGGCTCCGCTCACAAGGGCGGCGTCGGTCTGGGGCTGCGAGGCCAGCGGGTTACCCGCAGCTTGCGCGCTTTCCATGAAACCTGGCCAGACCTGCTCGAGATAGATGCGTCCGCTCTGCTCCTTTGCAGCAAAGTTGATCCGCTCGAACCGCTCGAGGATGATCATCGTCACTGCGATCACCACCGGAACAACAAAAATCCCTCCGACAAGACCAATCCGTGCAATTATGGACAGGCGATTATTCAGCACCGTGAGCATTTATGGCTCCCTCATAAGGTCGATCCCTTGCCGGATTCGCATCGCTCCTTACGGAGGTGAAGAAGCCGGTCATCTCTTCATGCGTTTGACGCCGGAAGACTGATGAAGCCCGTTCTAGCGGCGAGCGATTAACGTCAGGTTGACAGGCAAGGTAAGAAATTGACTTAGCGCACGCGGATTCGCCGGGGTGGCCCTCAGGGGGCCGTCGCCGTCAGATGAGGCGGTTGACCGGCCCCTCTGGAGGGGCGGCGGATCCTGTCGCGGAAGGGGCCCCGGTCTGGGGTTGACCAGCGGGCCGGGGTCTGTAGCGGGAACGTACGCCCTGCACCTCCGGATCGCGCAGGCTGCGGGGCGCCTCGGGCTTCAGCTCGGAGCTTACCCCAGCCCCCGCAGGTACCCCAGGCTGGCCTCCACGCTGGGCCAGTAGGGCTCGGGGGGGAAATCGTGCTCGACGAAGCGGTGCTCCACGCCCGCCTCGGCGCCGGCGGCCAGGAGGGCGGGAAAGTCGAGGGTTCCGGCGCCCACATCCGCCATGCCTCCGTCGGCCTTGGAGTCCTTCAGGTGGAGGAGGCGCACGCGGTCGCCCAGCTGGCGGATCATGGCCAGGGCGTCCTCGCCGCCGCGGGTCAGCCAGTAGACGTCCAGCTCGAAGCTGACGAGGGCGGGGTCGAGGCCGGCGACCAGGCGGTCGAAGGGGCGGCGGCCGTCAGGGTCGGAGGCGAACTCGAAGTCGTGGTGGTGGTAGGCGACGCGGAAGCCGGCGTCGGTCGCGGTGCGGGCGAAGGCGTTCAGGTCGGCGATCACCCGGTCCCAGTCGCGCTGGTCCGGCATGACGAAGGGCAGGACGATCCAGCGGCAGCCGAGGTGGCGGGCCATGGCCAGGACGGCGTCCGGCCGGTCGCGCATGTCGTCGATCCCGGCGTGGACCGAGGGACAGTCCAGCCCGATGGCGGCGAGGTGGGCGCCCAGGTCGGCGAAGTCCATGGACAGGGGGGCGGCGAACTCCACGGCGTCATAGCCGATCTGGCGGATTCGGCTGAGGGTCCCCTTGGGGTCGGCGGCGAAGGGCTTGCGCAGGGTGTAGAGCTGAAGGCCGTAGGCGGTCATCAGAGGACTCCGTCGCGGAGGAGGTCGGCCGCATGGTTCGCCGTGCGGGCGGACAGGGCCATGTAGGTCAGGGACGGGTTCATCGAGGCGCTGGAGGCCATGACCGCCCCGTCGGACAGGAAGAGATTGGGAACCTCGTGCGCCTGGCCCCAGCCGTTGACCACCGAGGTCGCCGGGTCGCGGCCCATGCGCGCCGTGCCCATCTCGTGGATCCGGTCGCCGGGCGGGGTGATGTGCTCGGCGGCCTCCTCCCAGGCATTGAGATCGACGCAGCCGGCGGCCTTGAGCATCTGGTGTGCGTCCCGGGCGGCCTCGCGCATCATCAGGTACTCGTTAGGGCCGTGGGCGGCGTCGATCACCGGCACGGGAACGCCCCAGGAGTCGGTGCGGGTGGCCGACAGGGTGACCCGGTTGTCCGGGTTGGGCAGGGTCTCGCCGAAGGGCAGGAGCGACATGGACCACGGCATGCCGCCCGGGGTCTGGGGCCGGCGGGAGCGCACCGCCCCGCCCTGCATGCCGAAGCCGCGCAGGTAGGGCTTGTCGGTCTCGGTGACGTTGGCGTAGCGCGGGACATAGACGCCGGTCGGGCGCTCGCCCGGGTCCGGTTCGTCCTGGAAGCCCGGCCAGCGGCCGGTAATGGGCCGGGTGCTGACATGGTCCATGAGGTTGCGCCCTACCTGGTCGCTGCCATTGGCGAGGCCGCGAGGGAAGGCGTCCGACACCGAGTTCAGGAGCAGGGCCGAGGTGTTGATGCTCGAGGCGTTGAGGAAGACCATCCGGGCCGAATAGGTGCGGGCGGCCTTGGTCACCCGGTCGATGACCCGCACGCCGGTGACGCGTCCGAGCCCGGCGTCGTACTCCACCGAGGCGACGACGGCGTCGGTCTCGACGGTCAGGTTGCCCGTGGCCTGGGCGGCCGGAAGGGTGGCCGCCTGGGTGGAGAAATAGCCGCCCAGGTTGCAACCGTGGGCGCAGCGCAGCTTGCCTTCGCAGCGCTTGCGGCCGAGGTCCTGGTGGGTCTTGGTGGTGCGGCTGAGGTTGGCGACCCGGCCCATGATCAGGTTCCGGGTGGGGAAGGCCGCCTCGATACTGGCCTTCACCGCCTCTTCGACGGCGTTCATCGGGTAGGGCGGCAGGAAATCGCCGTCGGGCAGCTGACACAGGCCGTCATAGTCCCCGCTGATACCGGCGAAGGCCTCCACATGGTCATACCAGGGGGCGAGGTCGTCGTACCGGATCGGCCAGTCGACCCCGTGGCCGTCCTTCAGGTTGGACTCGAAGTCCTGCGGGGCCCAGCGGTAGGACTGGCGGCCCCAGGTCAGGGAGCGGCCGCCCAGCTGGTAGCCCCGGATCCACCGGTAGGGCTTGCCGGGCGCGGTCTCATAGGGGTGGTCGTAGTCGCTGGTCCAGAACTTCTTGTTGGATTCGAACAGGGTGTAGGAGACGCCGACATAGTAGGGGAAGTGCTTCTCGCGCTCCTCCAGGGCGATCTGGTCCTCTTTGGGCGTGAGGGTTGCAGCCAGGTCGTTGCTGTAATCCGGTCCGTGGCGAACCTCCGGGCCGCGTTCCAGCATCAGGACCTTCAGGCCCCGCTCGCAAAGCTCCTTGGCGACCCAGCCGCCGCTGATCCCGGAACCGACGACAATGGCGTCAAACACTCTGCACTCCCGCTTCTGCGCCGGCGTTAATCAGGGCTATGGCCTGGGCCAGGGCGGCGACCGGCTCGCCGCGCGGGACAAACTCGTGGCCAACCCAGCGCGAATAACCCTTGCGGGCGAGGAGGCCGGCGATGGCGCGCCAGTTGATTTCCTGCCGGTCATCCAGATCATGTCGGCCCGGGGCGCCAGCGGTGTGGACATGGCCGATAAGGTCGAGATGAGCGGCGAGGGTGCGGCTTAGGTCCCCCTCCATAAGCTGCATATGGTAGCCGTCGTAAAGGAGGCGTAAACTCGCATCGCCGACCTGGCGCACGATCTCCGCCCCGAAGGCCGTGCGGTCGCACTGATGGCCGGGATGATCGACCTTGCTGTTCAGGAGCTCCAGAAGCAAGCGCACGCCCGCCGCCTTTGCATGGGCGACGACAGGGCCGAGGCCCTCAACGCAGGCGGCGATCGCCGGGGCGTCGGCGCCGTCGCCGATCCGCGAACCGGAGAAGACGATGACCGCCTCGCAGCCGCCGGCGGCGGCGTCATCGATCCGGCCGCGCACCTCGTCGCGCAGGGTGGCGTGGCGGGCCGGGTCGTTGAAGCCGATCTCCAGGGGATGGCCGCTGAGGGTGACCACCGACAGACCGAGGTCCTGGGCCACGGGCCACAGGTCATCGGGCAGCATTTCCACGCCCTTCGCCCCCGCCCGGGCGGCGCCGGCCAGCAGGGCCTTGGGGTCCGTATCGGGCGCCATGGCGAAGGACCACCAGGCGAAGCTCTGCCGGATCATTCGGAAACCTCCTTCAGCGGGACCCAGGCCCCGTCGGCGGCCGCGCTGCGCACGGCGGCGGTGATGAACCTCAGGCCGTCCACCCCGTCGGCGAGGCCGGGAAGGCCGGAGAGGTGGGCGGGGGGCGCCTGGCCGGCCCGGCGGGCGGCGACCAGGTCGGCGGCGTCGGCGTAGATCTGGGCGAAGCCTTCGAGATAGCCCTCGGGATGACCGGCGGGCAGGCGTGTGGCCTGGGCGGCGGCGGGGGACAGGCCGGGCCCGCCCCGGCGTAGGAGCTGGGGCGCCTCGCCCAGCCGGGTGTAGCCCAGGAGGTCGGGCGTCTCCTGCGACCAGTCCAGGGCGGCGTCGGAGCCAATGATCCGCAGACGCAGGGCGTTGGAGGCGCCGATGGCCACCTGGCTGGCCCAGAGCTGGCCGCGAACCCCGCCCGGCCAGCGCAGGCGGACCTGGACGTCGTCGTCCAGCCGGCGGCCGGCTACGAAGCGGGAGGTTTCGGCGCTGACCGCCTCGGCCCTCAGGCCGGTGACGAATCCCGCCAGGTGGTAGGCGTGGGTGGCGATGTCGCCCAGGGCGCCGCCGGCGCCGGCCCGCTCGGGATCGCCCCGCCAGTCGGCCTGCTTGTGGCCGGGCAGGTCCCGGGCCAGCCAGTCCTGGGCGTACTCGGCCTGGATGACCCGCAGGTCCCCCAGCAGGCCCTCAGCCACCATGGCCCGCGCCTGCCGGACCATGGGATAGCCGCTGTAGTTGTGGGTCAGGACCAGGGTCCCGCCGGTGCGCGCCGCCGCCGCCTCCAGGGCGAGGGCGTCGGCCAGTCGGCTGGTCAGGGGCTTGTCGCAGATCACCGCGATCCCCGCCTCCAGGAAGGCCAGGGCCGGGGCGAAGTGCAGGTGGTTGGGGGTGACGATGGCCACGGCGTCCAGCCGGTCCGGCCGGGCGGCCTCGGCCCGGGCCATCTCTCCCCAGTCGCCATAGCAGCGGTCTTCCGCCAGGCCGAGGGACCGGCCGAAGTCCCGGGACCGGGCCGGATCGGCGCTGAAGGCGCCGGCGGCCAGGGTCCAGCGGTCGTCGAGGCGGGCGGCCATGCGGTGGACGGCGCCGATGAAGGCCCCCTCCCCGCCGCCGACCATGCCCAGCTTCAGTCGCGGCTCAGCGGTCAAGGCCGAGCATCCGGCGGTTGGCGGCGGCGTCCACGCCGGTGGCGACGAAGTCGTCGAAGCTCTTGCCGGTCACATTGATGATGTGGTCGCGGATGAAGGGCGCGCCCTCCCGGGCCCCGTCCTCCGGCGCCTTGAGGGCGCACTCCCATTCCAGCACCGCCCAGCCCTCGTATCCATACTGGGCCAACTTGGAAAAGATCGCGCGGAAATCGACCTGGCCGTCGCCGAGGGAGCGGAAGCGGCCGGCGCGCTCCTTCCAGGGCTGGTAGCCGGAATAGACCCCCTGCCGCCCGGTGGGACGGAACTCGGCGTCCTTGACGTGGAACATCCGGATCCGCTCGTGGTAGAGGTCGATGTACTCCAGATAGTCCAGCTGCTGCAGCATGAAGTGGCTGGGGTCATAGAGCAGGCAGGCCCGGGGATGGTGATCCACCCGGTCCCAGAACATCTCCACCGTCGCCCCGTCGAACAGGTCCTCGCTGGGATGGACCTCGTAGCAGAGGTCGACCCCCGCTTCCTCGTAGGCGTCGAGGATGGGCCGCCAGCGCCGGGCCAGTTCGTCGAAGGCCTCCTCCACCAGGCCCGCGGGGCGCTGGGGATAGGGGTAGAAGTAGGGCCAGGCCAGGGCGCCCGAGAAGGTCACGCTGGCCGGCAGGCCCATCCGGCGCGAGGCCTTGGCGCCCAGGAGGACCTGCTCCACCGCCCAAGCCTGCCGTGCGGCGGGATTGCCGCGCACCTGCGAAGGAACGCCGCCGTCGAACATCTCGTCATAGGCCGGGTGCACCGCCACCAGCTGGCCCTGGCTGTGAGTGGACAGTTCCGAGACCTCCAGGCCGAGGTCGGCCAGCATGCCCTTGACCTCGTCGCAGTAGGCGTCGCTCTCGGCGGCCAGCTTCAGGTCGAAGAGGCGACGGTCCCAGGTGGGGATCTGCACCCCCTTGTACCCCATGTCCGCCACCCATCGGCCGATGGCCGGCAGGCTGTTGAACGGCGCCTCGTCCCCGGCGAACTGCGCGAGGAAGATCCCCGGTCCCTTCATGATCACTCCCTGATCTGTCTTCGCTTCGGGGGCAAACTAGCACGCCCGGCGCGCAGGGCGAGAGGCGCCGTCAGAGGTCGCGCAAGAGGGCGCGGACCGGGGAGGCGTCGGCGCCTGAAAGGCGCAGGGGCGGGGCGATCAGCTCGTAGGTCCCGTCGGGGACGTCGTCGAAGACCAGCCCCTCCAGCACCGCCATGCGCCAGCGGCCCAGGGCCCGGTGGCTGACCAGATCCTTGGCGTCCTGCGGGTCCAGGGAGGGGCCATCTATCCCCAGGAGGCGGACGCCGACGGCGCCCAGGGCCTCCACAAGGTCCGGCGACGGGGTGCGGAAGTGCGTCGGCCAGGCGTGGTGGGGAAAGGCGTCGAAGGTGCGCAGCAGCACCCGGCGGGTCCCTGGAGCGAGGCGCGGCAGGACCTCGGCGGCGGCGATCCGCTCCGGCCCCTCCGTCACCGACAGGAGCTGGGCCGGACCGAGATAGGGAACCAGGTCCACCGCATCGATGGCCGCGCCGGCGGGGTCGAAGTGCAGGGGTGCGTCGGCATGGGCGCCGGAGTGGGTCGACAGGGTCAGGCGCGAGACATTGACCGGGCAATCCCCCTCCAGGACCCAGGTCCCCTCGATACCGAAGGGGGTGTCGCCGGGCCAGACCGGCAGGTCCGGCCGGAGGGCCTGGGAGATGTCGTAAAGCCGGCGGCCGGCCTCGTCCCGGGGGGTGGTCATGTGACCCTCTGCTGCTCGGCGAAGGCCGGGTTGCGCCAGGCGCCGGTCTCCATGATCCGGGCGAAACGGTCCGCCGCCGCCCAGACGTCCGTCCGGCTGAGGAAGAGGGGCGAAAAGCCCAGGCGCATCAGGTCCGGCGCCCGGAAGTCGCCGACGACCCCCGCCGCGATCAGGGCCTGCACCACCGGATAGGCCTGCGGGTGGGCGAAGGCCAGGTGGCCGCCGCGCGCCTGCCTGAGGGCGGGGGAAACGCAGTTGAAGCCTTGGGCCTCCAGGGTCGGGGCGGCGCAGGCGAGGAAGAGGTCCGAAAGGCGGCGGGACCGTTCGAGGAGGTCTGTGGGATCGAGGCCGTCGAAGAGCTCCAGGGCCGCATTCAGGGCGGTCAGGGAGAGGATGGGCGGGGTCCCCGCCATCAGCCGGGCCGCGCCGGCGGCGGGGGCGTAGCCGGGCGCAAAATCGAAGGGGCGCTCATGCCCCATCCAACCCGAGAGCGGATTGGCGAAAGCTTCGTGATGGCGGCGGGCCAGGAAGGCGAAGGCCGGGGCGCCGGGCCCCCCGTTCAGGTACTTGTAGCCACAGCCCACCGCCATGTCGGCGCCGGCGGCGGCGAGGCCGATCGGCGCCAGACCCGTGGTGTGGCTGAGGTCCCAGAGGGTGAGGACGCCGGCGGCCGAGGCCTGGCGTGAGAGGCCGTGAAGGTCCGCCAGGGCGCCCGTCCGGTAATCTGCGTGACTCAGCATCAGTACGGCGACGTCATCCGAGAGCGCCCCGGCGATATCGTGACGCGGAGTTATCCGTATACGGATATCAGGCCTCAGGCGGGATAGGCCCTGGAGCATGTAGCCGTCCGTGGGAAAGTCCCCCTCGGCCGCCAGGAGGACCTTGCGGTCCGGCCTCAGGGCCAGGGCGCCCGCCGCCAGCTTGAAGAGGTTCACCGAGACCGAGTCGGCGCAGGCCACCTCATCGGGATCAGCCCCGATCAGGGGTGCGATGCGCTCGGCTGTTCGCGCCGGCAGGCCGATCCAGTCGGCGGCGTTCCAGCCCCCCACCAACAACCGCCCCCATTCGGCCGCCGTCGCCCGGCGGACCGCCGCCTCAGACGCCCGCGGCAGGGGCCCGAGGGAGTTTCCGTCCAGGTAGACGACGCCGGCGGGCAGGCGAAACCGTCTCGCCAGGGCGGAGAGGCGGTCAGCCCTGTCGAGACGGCGACAGGCGGCCAGGCTGTCCGGAACCGGCCCAGGGGCGAGGTCCGGGGCGAGGTCCGGGGCGAGGTCCGGATTTGGGGTCATCACCGGACCTTGATGAACACCGGGTTGGCGTAGAACCAGAGGTCGTCCCAGGGATTCTCGCCGGGGACGTCCATCGCCGGCTCGGCGTCGTCGGTCCCGGTTCCGCGCAGACGGATATAGCCGGAGCCCTGGACGTTGCGCAGGGTCGTGGTCAGGGTGATGACCTCGCCCTCGCGGACCCAGTCGGCGGCGGTGAAGCGACGCTCGACACGGGTGGTGGGGTTCTCGTCCGCCGATCGGCTGGGCGCCGGACCGGTCAGGTCGCCGCGGATCAGGTCGATCCGCTTCAACTCCGGGGCGCGCCCGCCGAAGTTCTCGCCCGATGGATCCCGGACCCGGACGGTGACGCGGACATCCTGGCCGCGCGCCACGGTCACCTCGCCGCCGATCCCGGCTGTTTCCGCCCCGCGGGCGACCGGGCGCACGTCCAGGTCGACGGCGGACACCAGGTCTCCGGTCGAGACGAAGACCCGGCCGTTGCGCAGGCCATCGAGAATATCGTCGGGCGTCCGGGTGGCCCGGACATAGGTCTTGGCGTACTCGCCAGGCCAGAAGTCGATCCCGCCATCCGTGTAGTGGCGGTGGGAGTCCGACGTCGCGGTGATCCACCACCGCCGGCCCTCGCCCAGCATGGAGTCCCAGAACCCGCCGACCCGCGCGGTCATCTGGTCGAAGCCGCCGTAGGTGGGATGCTGGCGGTAGGCGCCTCTTTTCTCCTCCGTGCGCGGCGACCCGTCAGGATTGAGCCCCGCCGCCTGGTGGCCGGGCGCGCCCTCCATCCCGACCGAGACCTGCGGCGCCGCATCGTTCCAGTCGCGCAGTTCCGCCGGGGTCGTCTGGCCGTACTGGCCCAGCCCCTTGGCGGAGCGGGAGGGATGGTGGGCGATGACCACCGGCGGCCGCGGCAGGGCCTTCATGTAGGTGAGGGCCTCGACCATCCGTCCTTCCTGGTCGCGGGCCGGGTCCACGGGCCAGGCCTCGAACTTGTCGAAGCGGCGCTCAAGGTCCGTCAGGTCGTCCCGCTCCTGGGGGCTGGTGGGGACGATGATGCTGGAATGGTCCGCGCCGGGGGTGTTCAGCTCCAGTCCGAAAAAGAGGATCAGTTCGGGGACCTCCCGACGGGCCTTCAGGACCTCGGGATAGGCGAGGTCCCGGTTCACGCGGGAGTGGTTCGGCCCCCCGTGGTCGGTCGCCGCCATCCACGACAGGCCGTACTTCCGCGCCATGCGGGCGTTGGTGGGGATGGTGTTGTTGGAATCTCCGCCGATCACCGGCTCCGGGGGCGCGGAGGGATCGGCCCCGGGCTTCCAGTCGACGCTGAACTGGGAATGGACATGGTGGTCCCCCGCCAGCCAGGCCCGGCCATCGCCATGCCCGTCGTGTCGCGCGCCCGTCTCGTGGGCCAGGGCGGGGGCTGCGGTGAACCCAAGGGCGGTGATGAGGAGACAGGTCCGGAGCATGCAGGGGGTCCGCAGAGGAGGGAGGAAGACGAGCCGGGACTGGACCCGGATCGCGTGACAGGGGCGTGACGGACGGCTCAGTGCGCGTCGTCCCAGTTGGCGGCGGCGTTCACCTCGACCTTGAGGGGAACCGAAAGCGCGACGGCGGGCTCTGCGGCGCCCGCCATGATGCGACGGATCACATCGCCCGCCGCGGCGGCCTCAGCCTCGGGCGCCTCGAAGACCAGTTCGTCGTGGACCTGCAGCAGCATGCGGGTCTTCAGGCCGGCTGACGCGAGGGCCTCCGGCATCCGGATCATGGCCCGGCGGATGATGTCGGCCGACGCGCCCTGGAGCGGGGCGTTGATCGCCGCACGGTCGCCGAAGGCGCGCTCAGCCTGGCTGCGGGCCTGGACGGCGGGAATGTGGACCCGCCGCCCGAAGAGGGTGGTCACATAGCCCTGCCGACGCACCGTCTCCTTGGCCTGGTCCATGTAGGCGCGGATCCCCGGGAAGCGCTCGAAATAGGTGCGGATGTAGTCCCCGGCCTCATCCCGCGGGATGGAGAGCTGGGCGGCCAGTCCGAAGGCGGAGATCCCATAGACGATGCCGAAGTTGATCGCCTTGGCGCGCCGCCGGGTTTCGGCGGGCATGCCCTCGATGGGAACCCCGAAGACCTCGGAGGCCGTCATGGCGTGGATGTCGAGATCCCGGGCGAAGGCGTCCTTCAACTGGGGAATGTCGCCCACATGGGCCAGGAGGCGCAGTTCGATCTGGCTGTAGTCCGCACTGATCAGGACGTTGCCCGGCTCGGCGACGAAGGCCTGGCGGATCTTGCGGCCCTCCTCCGTGCGGATGGGGATGTTCTGCAGGTTGGGGTCGGTGGAGGACAGCCGGCCCGTGGTGGTGGAGGCCAGGGCGTAGGAGGTATGGACCCGCCCCGTGGAGGGTGCGATGGCCGCCGCCAGGGCGTCGGTATAGGTGCCCTTCAGCTTGGACAGCTGGCGCCAGTCCAGGAGGACCCGGGGCAGGGCGTGGCCCTCGGCGGCCAGCTCCTCCAGCACCGAGGCGTCCGTGCCCTGGGCGCCGGTGGCGGTGGTGCGGCGGGATTCCAGGCCCATCTGGCCGTAGAGGACCTCGCCCACCTGCTTGGGGCTGCCCAGGTTGAAGGGATGACCGGCCAGCCGGTGGGCTTCGGCCTCCAGCTCGCCCATGCGCACGGAGAAGTCGTTGGACAGCCGGCGCAGGCGGTCGGGATCAACGCGCACCCCGGCGTTCTCCATGGCCGCCAGCACCGGCGGCAGGGGACGCTCGAGGGTCTCATAGACCGTCAGCAGGCCCTCTTTCCGAAGGCGCGGGCGCAGGACCCGGTAGAGCCGCAGGGTGACGTCTGCGTCCTCGGCGGCGTAGGCGGTCGCCGGCTCCAGGGCCACGTGGCGGAAGCTCTTCTGGGCCTTGCCGGTTCCCGCCACCTGCTTGAAGGGGATGGGGCTGTGGCCCAGGTGCAGGCGCGAGAGCTCGTCCATGCCGTGGCCATGCAGGCCGGCTTCCAGGACATAGCTGATCAGCATGGTGTCCTCGATCGGCGCCACGCACACGCCGTAACGGGACAGGACGCCCAGGTCGTACTTGGCGTTCTGGCCGACCTTGAGGACCGCGGGGTCCTCCAGCAGGGGCTTGAGGGCCGCCAGCGCGGCCTCCATCGGAATCTGGGTCAGGTCGCCGGGCGCGTCGAGGGCGAGGCCGGGCTCGGGCTCATGCGCCAGGGGGATGTAGCAGGCCTCGCCGGGCCCCACGGCCAGCGACACCCCCACCAGGCCCGCCGTGGCCGAGCCCAGGGCGTCGGTCTCGGTGTCGAAGGCGATGACCCCGGCCGCCCGGGCCCGGGCGATCCAGACGTCCAGGGTCGGCAGGTCCCGGACGCAGGCATAGGCGGCGACGTCCACCGGCTCGGCGGCGGCGGTCTGGTCGGCGGGCGCCTGGGCCTTGGCGGCCAGGTGCGCCCCCGCCACCCGCCGGCCCAGGGTGTTCAGCTCCATCTCCTGCAGGAAGGCGGCGAGGGCGTCGGGGTCGGGATCGGCCACCGCCAACTCTTCGAGGGCCGAGGGCAGGGGCGCCTGGTCGTCCAGCTGGACCAGCCGGCGGGACAGCCGGATCTGGTCGGCGTGCTCCAGCAGGATCTGCCGGCGCTTGTCCTGGCGGATCTCGCCGGCGCGGGCCAGCAGGGTCTCAAGGTCGCCGTACTCGTTGATCAGCAGGGCGGCGGTCTTCACCCCGATGCCCGGGGCGCCGGGGACATTGTCGACGGGATCGCCGCACAGGGCCTGGACCTCCACCACCTTGTCCGGAAGGACGCCGAACTTCTCGACCACCTGGTCCGGCCCGATGCGGACATTCTTCATGGTGTCGAGCATGGTGACCTGGTCGCCCACCAGCTGCATCAGGTCCTTGTCCGAGGAGATGATCGTCACCTGCCCGCCCGCCTCGCGGACCTGGCGCGCATAGGCGGCGATCAGGTCGTCGGCCTCGAAGCCCGGCTGCTCCAGGGCGTGGACGCCGAAGGCGCGGGTCGCCTCGCGCACCAGTGGAAACTGCGGGACCAGGTCCTCGGGCGCCGGCGGCCGGTGCGCCTTGTACTCCGGGTAAATCTTGTTCCGGAAGGTCTTCTCGGAATGGTCGAACACCACCGCCAGGTGGGTCGGCGCGTCCGGCTGGGCCTTCATGTCCACCAGCAGCTTCCACAGCATGTTGCAGAAGCCGGAGACCGCCCCGATCGGCAGGCCGTCGGACTTGCGGGTCAGGGGCGGCAGGGCGTGGAAGGCCCGGAAGATGAAGCCGGAGCCGTCGACGAGGTAGAGGCGGAGGGGGGCGTCGCTCATGGCCGCTATCCTAGAGGGCGGCGGCCGGGCGGTCGATCCCAGGTGGTGGGTCAGTGGCCGTCCGAGACCTCGTAGACCCCGGGCGCGTCGTCGCCATGGCCCTCGTCAAGGACGAAGCGACGGTCGCAGTAGGGACAGTCCACCGTCCCGTCGACCCCAAGGTCCAGATAGACCCGAGGATGGCCCAGGGCGCCGCCGACGCCGTCACAGGCCACCCTGTGGGCGTGGACGCGGACGACTTCCGGCGCCGGGCCGGCGGCTAGCGGGGGCGGGGTAGGGGCGGACTTGCGGGCCATTGGGGATCTCCCTCGCCGGGAGCGCTTGGCGGCGGCCCGGGCAGGCTCTAGGTATGCGACCCCGGCTTTCGTCGTCAATGCGCCGGAGCCCCGGAGGTCGCCATGAGCCTGCCCGACTACGCCATCGAGGCCCGGAACGTGGTCAAGACCTATGCGGCGACCAAGACGACGCCGCAGATGCAGGCCCTGAAGGGAATCGACCTCCTGGTGCCGCGCGGGTCGGTCTTTGGCCTCCTGGGCCCGAACGGCGCCGGCAAGTCGACCTTCATCAACATCCTGGCCGGCCTGGTGCGCAAGACCTCCGGCACGGTGAAGATCTGGGGCCGGGACATTGACGAGCGCCCCCGGGACGCCCGGGCCGCCATCGGCGTGGTGCCCCAGGAAATCGCCGCAGACCCCTTCTTCACCCCCCGGGAATCCCTCGAGGTCCAGGCCGGCATGTACGGCGTGCCCCCGAAGGAGCGCCGCTCCATGGAGCTGCTGACCGCCCTGGGCCTGGCCGACAAGGCCGAGGCCTATGTCCGCCAGCTGTCCGGCGGCATGAAGCGGCGCCTGATGGTGGCCAAGGCCATGACCCATAACCCGCCCGTCCTGATCCTCGATGAGCCCACCGCCGGGGTGGATGTGGAGCTGCGCCGCCAGCTCTGGCGCTATGTGGTCGAGCTGAACCAGAAGGGCGTGACCATCGTCCTGACCACCCACTACCTGGAAGAGGCGCAGGAGCTCTGCGACCAGATCGCCATCATCAACCGGGGCGAGGTGGTGGCCTGCGAGGCCACCAGCGACCTCCTCGGCCGGATCGACACCCGCGCCGTCGTGGTGACTCCCGAGACGCCGGTGGAGGCCGCCCCCGTCCTGCCCGGCTTCGAGACCCGCCTGCGCCCGGGGGGCGCCTTCGCCGTGACCTACAGGACCGGCGAATCCAGCGTCGAGCAGGTCCTGGCCGCCGTGCGGGCCGCCGGGCTCTCGGTCCGTGACGTGGCGACCGAAGACCCGAGCCTCGAGGATGTCTTCGTGGCCCTGACCTATGGCGCCGCAGACCGCGCCGGCTAACCCCCTGGAGACTGCCGTCATGCTCAGATCCGCCGTGATCGCCGCCGCCCTCATCGCCGCCGCGCCGGCGACGGCCGCGGACCTCAACCGGATCGTCCTGAACGGCTCTGACGAGGCCCTTGGCGTGAACGTCGTCGCCGACGAGGGCGAGGGCGAGCCGCGCAGCACCGGCAGCTACGCCCTGCGGCTCTACAAGGCGGGCGATCCCTCATTCCCCTTCGACGCCTTCGTCG
The DNA here is from genome assembly GCA_020402745.1 of Phenylobacterium sp. Taxonomy (GTDB): domain Bacteria; phylum Pseudomonadota; class Alphaproteobacteria; order Caulobacterales; family Caulobacteraceae; genus Phenylobacterium. The sequence goes on along the minus strand of JADBYZ010000013.1, from coordinate 169,915 downwards.
CCGGCGCCGTCCGCCCCCGGGACGGAACTCTTGAAGCCCTGAAGTTCGCGGACATCGACCGGGACGGTGCGCCCGAGATCCTGGTGATCGCCCGGTCAGCAGGATCGGGCGGCTACCTGGCCGTGGACGCCTTCCGGTTCCAGAAGGGGGCCCTGGCCCTGGCGGCCTCGAAGACCGGCCTCGCCGCCGACGCCGACCCCGTCGCCGCCGTCGCAGACGCCGCGAAGCCGCGCCGGGGCCGCAGATAGGCCTCAGCGGCCCTTGAAGACCGGCGAGCGCTTCTCGAAGAAGGCCTGGCGGGCCTCCTTGGCGTCCTCGCTGGCGAAGGCGATGCGGATGTTGGAGACCTCGTAGCGCAGCTGCACCTCGGGATCGGGGGTCTCGTAGGACTTGACCATGCCGCGCTTGAGCAGGCGCAGGGTGATGGGCGACCAGGCGCAGAGGCTCTGGCAATAGGCCTGGAAGCGCTCCTGGAAGTCGGCGTCGGCCACCGCCTCGCCGGCCAGGCCCCAGGCGACGGCCTCCTCGCCGGTCACCGTGCGGTTTTCCATCATGAAGCGCATGGCGCGCTCATACCCCATCGCCTGGGGCAGGGTGATGGTCAGGCCCGCGTCCGGCGAGCCGCCGATACGGGTGTAGCCCGCCATCAACCGGGCCGAGTGGGCGACGAGGCGCACGTCACAGGCCATGGCCAGGCCCAGGCCCGCCCCCACGGCCACGCCATTGATCCCGCCCACCACCGGCTTGTCGCAGGTCTTGCGCAGGGTCAGGACGAACTGGCCCACCCAGCCGATGTCGTCCAGCTGGGCGGCCTGGGGCGTCAGGGGCGTGTAGGGCTTGGCGCCCGGCGTCAGGTCGAGGCCCGCGCAGAAGGCGTCGCCCGAGCCGGTCAGGCCGACCACCCAGACATTGTCGTCGGCGGCGGCGGCGCGCACCGCCTCGATCACGCCCCAGGCGAGCTCCAGGGAGATGGCGTTCTTCTTCTCGGGCCGGTTCAAGGTGATGTAGCGGACGTGGCCTTCGTCGCGGACGGTGACGAGATCGCTCAAGGGAAGAACTCCGGGGTTCGGGGGCGGGGGTCAGTCCCTCATGGCGCCGTGCTCGATCATGTGATCGGCGGCGCTGCCCAGCATCTGGATGAACATGTCGTCGCCCCGGGCCGTGCGGGTCACGACCATGGCGGCGAAGAAGGCGGTCAGGAACAACAGGTAGGCGCCCTGGCCATAGTGGCGGCGCAGGTCGGCCATGGCGTAGCCGCTGACGCCGTGGGTGGTGAGGGTGTCGAGGTAGAGCTGCAGCAGCTCGTCCTCATGGGCCCGGCGGACCTCCCCCGGCAGGGCGCCGGCCAGGAAGTAGGCCAGGTCCGTGGGTCCGGCCCCGTAGGCGAAGGACTGCCAGTCCAGGACGGTGACGGGGTATCCGCCCTCGGGCGTGGCGAACATCATGTTGTCGGGGCGGAAGTCATTGTGCGTCAGGCAGCGGGGGCCGTCATGCCTCTGGCCCAGCCAGGAAAAGCGAGTGGAGACCCAGTCCCCGACCTCGGTCCATTCCGGCTTCAGGCGTTCGGCGTAGCGGTCCTTGAAGCCCGCCCAGAGCATGGCCACGGCGTCGTCGCCGACGGGGGAGGATGGGGCGGCCTTCGATCCCGACACCCAAGGCAGGTCGTCCAGCCCGTCGTCGCCCCAGTGCGAGGCGTGGAGGAGGCCGGCCTGCACGGTGACCAGGCGGGCCTGGTCCAGGGTCACCCCACGCAGCTGGTCGCCCTGCCCGGCGGGCGCCAGGTCCTCCATCATCAGGACGAAGTTGTGGGTCGCCTCGTCGACGTCGGTGAACCAGCAGCGGGGCGTATGCACCAGGGCCTTAGGCGCCAGGTGCTGGTAGAAGCGCACCTCGCGCAGGTAGTTGCCCAGCGCGACGCCGGTGGCCCGGCTCTCCGCCCCGGCCGACGGGAACTTGCCCACCAGGGAGTCCGGGGCGCCGTCGCCACGGCGGGCGTAGTCCAGGGTGAAGCGGACGCTGTCGCCGATCTGGCCGGTCCCCACCTGGCGGGCGGTGAAGCTGCGGACCTCGGCGTCGACCCCGCCGGCGGCGAGGACGGCGGTCAGCCAGGCGGCGTCGATGTCGCCGGGTTCGCGGATGTCGGGTCGGGTCATGGAAGCGGGTGCACGTAGACTTCGTTGTGGGTGATGCGGTCGCCGTCGAGCAGGACCAGGTCGAAGCCGCGGATCCGGCCCAGGGCGCCGCCCTCGCCGATGTCGCAGTACCAGCGGCCGCAGAAACCGCCGGGAATGGGCCAGACCTCGTCCGGCGTGTAGGTCATGGGCGGCGTGGCCGCGAACAGGCCGGTCAGATAGGCGCGCAGGGCGTCATTGCCCTTCAGACCCGCCGCCGTCTGCGGGTCCTGGTAGGTACAGTCGGCGGCATAGAAGCTGCAGAGCCGGTCTACATCCTTGTCCGTCCAGGCCTTCAGCCAGTCGGCGTTGTAGGCGGCGATGTCGATCCCGCTCATGGGGCGACCTCCGAAAGTCCCAGGACCCGGGCCCGGTGGGCCTCGGTAAAGAGCTCCGCCGGTACGGTCTCCGGGCCGGCCATGACGGCGAAGGCGTGCGCCTTGAGCCCGGGGTCTGCCTGTGCCCGCACGTGCAGATCCTTCCGTCGCGCTGCGGCCTCGGGCCCGAACTCCATGTCCAGGGCGGCCTGGATCCGGGCGGTGAACCTCAGCCGCCGCATGCGCTCAGCGCGCTCGACGGCGTAGGACGAAAAGTCCGGGACCCGGCCGGGGGGAGCGGACTTCAACAGATCGGAGACGATCCGCACATCCCGGTAGGTGATGGACAGCCCAAGGCCGAGGATGGGGTCGTTCCAGCCGGCCGCATCGCCCACCAGGACCGCGCCCATGGCGAAGGGCTTGTCCGTCCAGGAGTCCGCGTTGATGAAGGCGCCCACGGGGCCGGCGGGTCGGCCGGCCACCAGGCGGGCATTCCGCGGGCTGCAGGAGACGGCGAAGGCGTCCAGAAAGCGGCGTGCGCCGTCCGGGCCCTGGAACCGCCGGGCCTGGTCAAGGGGAAAGCCGCCATAGACCCGCACCTTGCCGTCCCCCTGCGGGAAGGCCAGGAAGCCGAAGTCGCCCTCGGTGCCGATAGCCTGGGTGTCCTCAGGCCAGCCCTCGACACCCTCGACCAGGAGGCCTGCGAACCAGTGGTGGGGCGTATCCAGGTGCAGGGGAATCCCCGCCGCCTGGCGCACGGCGGAGGTCCGGCCGTCGGCGCCCACCACCAGGGGCGCCCGGGCCAGGAAGGTCTCGCCCTCGACCTCGAAGGTCACCCTTGGGTCCGTCCCGGTCCGGATTTCCGTCACTGTCACGCCGCGGCGGGCGTCAGCCCCGGCGCCCAGGGCGGCGTCGAACAGGGCCTGGCAATGAACGGGATGCCTCAGGCACAGGGGACCCGGAACCCCAGGGGCGAAAACATCGAGGGGCAGGGGCGCCGCCTCCGCCGCCTTCGGTGACAGGGTCTCGTCATAGGTGATGTGGCGGCGGAGATGGTGGCCGCCCGCTGCGATGAGGCTGTCATAGAGGCCAAGGGTGCGGGTCTCGGCCACCCCCCAGGGGGCGATCCATTCGCCGCGCACCCGGTCGACATAGGTCTCGGTCTGCTCAAGCAGGAGGACTCGGCGTCCGGCGCGCGCCATGACGGTCGATAGAGCCCCGCCGGCGACGCCGCCGCCCACGACGATCAGGTCGTAGTCCCGGAGCTCCTGGGTCACGCTGTACCTCCCGACCGCGCGGCCGGCGCCGCGCCAGCTTCGTGACCCTCATATGAAAGCCCGGCGGGGGCAGGCGCAAGACTTACCCGCATCCGCCGCCGGAAGCGGCGCTCAGGCCTCTCCGGCCAGGGCCAGGGCGAGATAGTCGAGGGCCAGGACATAGCCCTGGACGCCCAGGCCGGCGATCACCCCAGTGACGCCGGCGCTCATGATGGAGTGGCCGCGCCAGTCGGCCTCCACCGTGCGCTTGTGGATGTTGGAGATGTGCACCTCCACCACCGGGCCTTCGCACATCTTCAGGGCGTCCAGCACCGGGGCCGAGAAGTGGCTGAAGCCCGCCGGATTGATCACCAGGCCGGCGTCCTTCCGGGCCGCCTGGATCCAGTCGATCATCTCGTACTCGCGGTTGGTCTGCCGGAAGTCGAGGTCGAAGCCATGCCGCCCCGCCGCCGCGCGGCACAGGGCCTCCACGTCGGCCAGGGTGCGCGAGCCATAGAGATGCGGCTCCCGCTGGCCCAGCAGGTTCAGGTTCGGACCGTTCAGCACATGGACCCGGCGGCTCATGGCGCCCTCCCGCGACAGACGCCGCCCGGCGGGGGCGACGAAATGGCCTTAGCCCCTTGCGGCGCGGATGTGAACCGGGAGGCGGTCAGGCGGAAAAGGCCGGGTGGAAGCGGAAGCGGCCGTCCGGAATGCGGCCGGAGAGGGACAGGACCATGAAATACTCCGCCGGCTCGGCCTCCGGCGCGTGCCTGGGGGCGGGAAGGAAGCCGTGCCTCGGATAGTAGCGGGGGTCTCCGGTGAGGACGCAGCCCCGGGCGTCCCGAGCCGCCAGCCAGAGCCTGACCTCGGCGATCAGGGCTCCGCCGACCCCCTGTCTCTGGAGGGCCGGTTCGACGGAAATGGGACCCAGGCCGAACCACCCCTCCGCACCGCTCTCGTGGGTGACCGGCGATATCGCAACATGGCCCACGACCCGGCCATCCTGTTCGGCCACGAGGGAGAGGCTCAGCGCTCCGAGGCGGCGCAGGGCCTCGATCAGCTCCTGTTCGTCGCCGGCGGCGAAAGCCATGGGCGCAAAGGCCCGCCGGGTGAGGTCATGGATCGCGGGGTGATCCCGCTCTTCCTCGGGCCGGATCCGGATCGCCAATGCGCCCATGGGAAAATCTTGAACCTCCTGAGAACCGCGAAATGGTGCCGCCTAGGTGACTCGAACACCTGACCTACGCATTACGAATGCGCCGCTCTACCGGCTGAGCTAAGGCGGCCCAAGGGCCTGTCGGGCGCTGGGGCCCGCGGACGGGGCCTACTTAGCGTCTCGCGGCGGTCTCGCCAAGCGGCGACGCGCGGGCGGCGGGGCGGCGGGCGTGGGGGGCGGGTCGAGGTCCTCGTCCTCCTCCTCGCCCTGCAGTCCCTCGCCGATGGGGAAGGGCGCCGAAGCCTCCAGGCCGGAAAGGTCCTGCTCGGCATAGGACATGGGCAGGTCCGGCAGGTCCGAGAGGCCCGGCTCCCGTCGTTCGTGGCGGGGATGGATGAGCTCGCCCGTCTCGGCGAAGCTGACGGCCAGGCGGGCCCAGTCGGCGGGCTGGTAGGAAAAAGCGCGGCCCTCAGGGTCCAGGTCCGACCAGTCCGGCTCCCGGGGCGCCGCGATGCCCCGGCCACGCCAGACCCGGGCCTCGTCGGGTCGGCCGGCGGCGAAGGCGGCGCGGGCCAGGAGGCCGGCGATCCGGGCGGTCAGGGGCTCGGCCTCCAGGCCCCGGGCCAGCTCGACCGCGCGCGCGGCGTCGCCACCGGTCAGGGCCGCCTCGACCGTCAATATGCGCGACTCCCGGGCGCCCGGATTGAGGGCGGCGAGGGCCGCCAGCCGGCCCGCCCGCTCCCGCGGGGTCTCCCGGGTCTTCAGGTCGCGCAGGGCCAGCCACAGGGCGGGGTGGGGCGCCGCCCTCCAGGCGGCCTCGACCACCTGGGCCGCCCGGCCGGCCTTGCCCTGGGCGGAGAGGAGGCGGGCGGCCATGACCACGCCGGGGGCGAAGCCGGGCTGGAGACGGGCGGCCTCCATGGCGTAGTCAGCGGCGCGGCTGCGGGCCCGGGCGTCGCCGGTCAGGTCCAGCTGGGCGGCGGAGGCGGCGAGCAGGGCGGCGCGGCCGCGCTCGGCCACGTCGGGGCTGACAATGCGCCGGTCCTGGCCGGTCTTGAGGAGGTCGCGGGCGGCCTCCCAGTCGCCGGCCTCCAGGCGGGCCTCGAGGAGGACGCGCCAGGCCCAGCGGGCCGTCCGGGCCAGGGCGAAGGCGGCCTCGGCGTGCTGGACGGCGCCGGCCCGGTCGCCCCGACTCAGGGCCAGGGTGGCGAGGCCCCGGCGGGCGGCGAGGCGCAGATCCGGGAAGGCCAGCATGGCGGTCCAGGCGGCCTCGGCGGCGTCCGGGTCCTCAGCGGCCTCGGCGGCGCGGGCGGTGAGGAGCCGGGCGAGGGCCGGCGCCTCGGCGGAGAGGTCGGCGGCCTTGGCGGCCAGGCGGCGGGCCTCAGCGCCATCGCCGGCGGCCACGGCCACGAAGCCCCGGGTCAGGACCTCCAGTTCCTGCCGGCGGCGGGATTCCGCCCGGGCCGCAGCGGCCCGGCGGGGCGCGTCCACCACCCAGAGGATCAGGCGCCAGGCGGCGAAGGCCAGCAGGGAGACCAGCAGCACGAGGACCAGGAGGGCCGTGGCGGTCATGTCCGCCCGCCAGCCCAGCCAGAGGATGCTGGCGCGACCGGACTCCCCGGCCAGGGACAGGACGACGGCGGCCGCGAGGGCCGCCAGGAAGAGGAAGACGACCGAGCGGATCACGGAGCGGCCTCCTCGAGGCGGGCGAGGTCACGAAGGGCGCGCTCGCCCAGAGCGGCGGCCTGACGGTCCAGGCGGGCGCGGGCCTGGGCCCGGTCCCACCAGGGCGCCAGGGTCGCCTGGGCGGCGGGGGGCAGGCCGGCGAGACTGGCCAGCGCGGCCTCCAGGTCGCCCTCGTTCAGCTGGACCTCGGCCCGGGCGAGCCGGGCTTCCGGCGCATCGCCCGGGATCCGCCCCACAGGCCGGACCAGGATGACCCGGGACAGCCCCGCCAGCAGGCGCTCGCTCAGGGGCGCGGTCTCGCCCGGCTGACGGGCGGCGGCGGCGGCGCGGGCGGCGAAGTCCGGGAAGTCCAGGGCCAGGGCGGCCCGGCTGGGGGCGCCCGTCGCCGCCATGGCGGCGAAGCCGGAGAGATCGAGGTCGGCCGGGGCCAGCGCCTCCACGGCCGCCAGCTCCGACGTGAAGGGCCGGGAGGTCTGGGCGGCGGAGAGCAGGGCGGCGGCGGCCAGGGCGGAGCGGGCGGAGGCCGCTGCCCGGGACTGGCCGGCCTCAAGGTCGTCAAGGCGCGCCTCGAGGCGGGCGAGGTCGGCGGCGGGAACCTCCGGGGCCAGGGCCCGGGCGGGCGCGGGGGCGTCCACGGCCGCAAGCGCGGGAGCGGGCGACAGGGTCGCAGCGCGCTCTCCGGGGGGCTTTGGCGCAGGCCCAAGGGCGAGGGGCGGCGGCAGGGCGGGACCGAACCGGATGAAGGCGGCGACGGCGATCACCGCGGCGGCGGCGAAGGCGAGCAGGGCCCAGAAGAGACGACCGGCCAGGGTCGGCGCACGAGGTGGCGGGGGGGAGGGCGTCTCGGTCATCGGAAGGAGGCTAGCAGATTTATCAGGTCCGATTCGAGGGGCCTGTCCGGCGCCGCCCTGGCGGGAAGGTCCAGGCCCGCTAGGGGGGCGAGGCAGGCAGGCGAAAGTCCCAGGACGGCGGGGCGGGCCGGCAGGGGCGCCAGGAGGCGGGCGAGGATCCGGCCGGCCCTCGGAGAATACGCCAGGACGACCGGGGCGGCCAGGGCCTCTTCCAGCCCGGCGCCGGCCAGCGAGGTTTCCCGGGCGGCGTAGACGGCGGCCCGGCGGGCCGGCTGGCCCGAGGCCTGGAGGCGTCCCGCGAGATCACCCGCAGGCTCCCGGGCGGAGGCGTGGAGCACCTCGCCCGGCGGGGCGTCCGCCAAGATCCGGGCGGCCAGGGCCTCGACGTCGCCGGCGCCGGAGCGGATGTCTGCGAAACCGGCGACCTGGGCCGCCGCGGCGGTGGCCGGGCCCACCACATAGACCGGTCCGGACCGGCGCGGGCTGAGGCGGGCGAAGGCGCGCACGCCGTTGGCCGAGGTGAAGGCGAGGGGGCCGTCCCCGCCGAGGGCCGCTGCCGCCTCCGGAAGATCGACGGTCTCCAGCAGGGGCATCACCAGCGGCGCAAGGCCCGCAGCCGTCACCCGGGCGGCCGTAGCGGAGGCGCCGGGCTCGGCCCGGGTGACCCAGACGGCGCGGGGGATGTCAGGTCGGGAGGGCGGGCTCATGGTGGGGCCGACAATGCGCCCCTCCGCCGGGGAATCAATCGGCCAGGAGGATGAGGTCGCCGCCGTCGGCCTGGATGCGCCGGCCCAGCTCCAGCCCCAGCAGGGCCGCCGAAGACGCACCCGCGGCGACAGGCATCCGCGCCTGCCCGCGGAACCGGTGGACGCCGTCCGGCGACAGGGCCTCCACAACCAGGGCCAGGTCCTCGCCCTCGGCGAAGGCATAGGCGCCGATGGCGGTTCGGCAACTGCCCTCCAGGGCGGCCATGGCGCCCCGCTCGGCGGCGACGGCCAGGGCGGTGGGCGCGTGGCGCAGGGCCGCCAGCCAGGGCGCGTCGCGGTCGGCCTCGCGGGTCTGGATGGCCAGGGCGCCCTGCCCCGGCGCCGGCGGCGACAGGCGCGGGTCGATGAAGCTTCTTGGAATGTCGCCCAGGCCCAGCCGGTTCAGCCCGGACGCCGCCAGGAGGATGGCGTCGGCCTCGCCCGCGCGAAGCTTCTCCAGCCGGGTGTCGACATTGCCGCGCAGCAGGCGCACGTCGAGGTCCGGCCGCAGGTTCAGGCACTGGGCCTGGCGCCGCAGAGAGGCCGTGCCCAGACGGGCGCCATGGGGCAGGTCCTCCAGCCGGTCGGCGGTGAGGCTGAGGAAGGCGTCGCGGGGATCCTCGCGCTCGGGAATCGCGGCGAGCACCAGGCCCTCAGGGGCGGCCACGGGCATGTCCTTCAGGGAGTGGATGGCGCAGTCGATCCGCCCGTCGAGAAGGGCCTCCTCGATCTCTTTGGTGAAGAGCCCCTTGCCGCCGACCTCCAGGAGCCGGCGGTCCTGGATCCGGTCGCCGGAGGTGGTGATCACGACCAGGGGGGCGACGCGGTCGGCCTCCTCGGGCGGGGCGCCGAGGGCGGCGGCAATGCGCCTCTGCATCTGGCCCGCCTGGGCGAGGGAGAGCTTGGAGCCGCGGGCCCCGATCCGGACAGGCTGTTGCGCAGGCACGACGGGAGGGCTACCTCGGCTGGGAATTCACTCCGGACCGGCCCTACAGGAGCCGCGCCGGGGTCGCAACCCGGACCCCCGCCCTCATGAGCGACCTGACCGTCCTTGGCGTCGAGACCAGCTGCGACGAGACCGCCGCGGCGGTGGTGCGCCTGTCCGCGTCAGGCGAGGCGACCGTGCTGGCCTCCGTGGTCGGACTGCAGACCGACCAGCACGCCCCCTTCGGCGGGGTGGTGCCCGAGATCGCCGCCCGGGCCCATGTCGAGACCATCGACTCCGTCGTCGCCGAGGCCATGACACGGGCGGGCGCCGGCTGGGGGGAGCTGTCCGCGGTCGCCGCCACGGCCGGGCCGGGCCTGATCGGCGGGGTCATGGTGGGCCTGTCCTTCGGCAAGGCTGTCGCCCTGGCGCGCGGCCTGCCCCTGGTGGCGGTGAACCACCTGGAGGGCCATGCGGTGTCCGCCCGCCTGGCCGCGCGGATCGACTATCCCTTCCTGCTCCTCCTGGTGTCGGGCGGCCACTGCCAGCTTCTGAGGGTGGACGGGATCGGCGCCTGCATGCGACTGGGCTCGACCATTGACGATGCGGCGGGCGAGGCCTTCGACAAGATCGCCAAGTCCCTGGGCCTGCCCTATCCGGGTGGTCCGGCCCTGGAAAAGCTGGCGGCGACGGGCAACCCCGACGGCTTCGACCTGCCGCGGGCCCTGCTCGGTCGGCCGGGCTGCGACTTTTCCTTCTCGGGCCTGAAGACGGCCGCGGCCCGGCTGGCGGCGCAGACGCCGCAAGCGCGCAGGGCCGACCTCGCCGCCGCCGTCCAGGCCGCCATCGCCCGGCAGCTGGCCGAGCGCACCCGGCGGGCCATGCTGGCCTGCGCCCCCGACCTGCCGCCCGGCGAACGCCGGTTCGTGGTGGCCGGCGGGGTGGCGGCCAACGGCGCCGTGCGTAAGGCCCTTCAGGACCTGGCGGCCGAGCTGGGCTGGAGCTTTGACGCCCCGCCCCTCGCCTATTGCACGGACAACGCCGCCATGATCGCCCTTGCGGGGGCGGAGCGGCTGGCCCTGGGCCTGACCGATCCCCTGTCCGCGCCGGCCCGGCCGCGTTGGCCCCTCGATGCGGCCGCGGCGGCGGAACGGCCCACCCATCTTCCCGGCCGCAAGGGAGCCAAGGCATGAGCGAGACCTTCCGGACCGTCGGCGTGATCGGCGGCGGCGCCTGGGGTACGGCCCTGGCCCTAGTTTGCGCCCGGGCGGGACTGGAGACCACCCTCTACGCCCGCGAGCCGGAAGTCGCCGAGGACGTCAATGTCCGTCAGGAGAACCGGACCTTCCTGCCCGGCATAGCCCTCGACCCCGGAGTCCGGGCCGTGTCCTCCCCCGAGGCCCTGGCGGGACGTGACCTTTACCTGAACGTGACCCCGGCCCAGCACCTGCGCTCCAGCCTGCGGGCCTTCGCCCCCGTTGTCGCCGCCGGAACCCCCATGGTCTTGTGCGCCAAGGGGATCGAGCAGGGCTCGCTCAAGCTCATGACCGAGGTCCTCTCCGAAACCCTGCCGGATGCGCGGCCGGCGGTCCTTTCGGGCCCCTCCTTCGCCGCCGAGGTGGCCCGGGGCCTGCCCACCGCCGTCACCCTGGCCTGTCCCGACGAAGCCCTGGGCGCGGCCCTGGCCTGGGCCGTGGCCGGGCCCGCCTTCCGCCCCTACGCCGCCACGGACATGGTGGGGGCCGAGGTGGGCGGGGCGGTGAAGAACGTCCTGGCCATCGCCTGCGGGGTGTCAGAAGGCCGGGGCCTGGGACGGTCCGCCCACGCCGCCCTGATCACCCGGGGTTTCGCAGAGCTGACCCGGATGGCTGTGGCCCTGGGCGGCCGCGCCGAGACCGTCGCCGGCCTTTGCGGCCTGGGCGACCTGGTCCTGACCTGCTCCTCGCCCCAGTCCCGCAATATGAGCGTCGGCCTGGCCCTTGGCCAAGGCCGGTCCCTGGAGGACGCCCTCGCCGGCAAGGTGTCGGTGGCTGAAGGCGTCGCATCGGCCCCCGCCGTGCGCGACCTCGCCGCCCGCATCGGGGTCGAGGCGCCGATCTGCGAGGCGGTCGCCGCCATCCTGGCCGGCGAGGTCGGGGTCGAGGCGGCGATCACCGGCCTCCTCTCCCGCCCCCTCAAATCCGAACGCTGAACCGCCGAAAGGAAACGCCCATGGGCCTCTATGTCCTGGTCTGCAACGACAAGCCCGACAGCCTCGAACTGAGGCTGGCCAACCGCGAGGCCCACCTGGCCTACGCCCGGGGCTTCGCCGATCGCCTCAAGGTGGCCGGTCCCCTGCTGGACGAGGCGGGGAACATGGCGGGATCCCTCCTGATTCTGGAGGCCGAAAGCCTGGAGGGCGCCCGGGCCTTCAACCTGGACGATCCCTACCAGAAGGCCGGCCTGTTCGCCTCGGTCCAGGTCACGGCCTTCAAGGCGACCATCGGCGGCCTCTGATGCGTCGTCCGGAGGCGGATAATCCAGCCGCGCCGCCGCCGGGCACCCGCCTCTGCGCCGTCGCGGAACTGGCCGACCCCGGGGCCCGGGGGTTCCGGTTCCGGGCCGGCAAGGCCCTGTTCGCCGGCTTCCTGGTCCGCGAGGGCGCCGAGGTGCGGGGCTGGATCGATTCCTGCCCGCACAACGGCTGGCCGCTGGCCGTCATGGACGACCTCTACCTGACCCGGACCGGCGACCGCATCCTCTGCGCGGCCCACGGCGCCGTCTTCCGCCTGGGCGACGGCGTCTGCACCGCCGGCCCCTGTGCAGGCGAGGCCCTGACGCCCTGGCCCGTCGTGGTGCGCAGCGGCTGGGTGGAGACGGCGTGAGGATCACATGAATTCAGTCGAAATCCGTCAGGCGCAGGCTGCCGACATATCGGTCATCGCCAAGCTGACTCGTCGCGCCTACGCGAAGTGGGTCCTGGTCCTGGGCCGTGAGCCCCTGCCGATGTCAGCTGACTATGAGGCTTCGTTCACACATCACCGCTTCGATCTGGCCGAGATCGATGGCGTTCCTGTGGGGTTGATTGAAACCCTAACTGTCGACGGCGCCCTTCTCATCGAAAACCTTGCGATCGCCCCTGAACACCAGCGCCGGGGCCTGGGCTCCCGCCTGGTGGCTGTCGCTGAAGAGCTCGCCCGCTCCAGGGGCCTGACAGCGCTCACGCTCTATACGAACAGGCGTTTCACCGGGAACATTGAGCTCTACCAGCGGCTGGGCTTTGAGGTCGTTGGTGAAGAGTCGCTTGAGGATGGAAGCACCCGAGTCGATATGCGCAAGGTGATTTAGCCCGCGGGCGAGGTTTCCGCCGCGAAGGCCGCGACCTCCTTCACCAGGCCCTCGGCGGCCAGCTTCACCAGCTCCCCGCCCTTTTCCGGAGTCGCCTGGGCCGGATCAGAACCCATTCGTCCGTCGGGGTAGCGGGCGCGGAAGTCGGCGGCCTCGCGGATCGGGCCGGTGGGGGCGATGGGCGGGGCATAGCTGGCCGTCTTGATGGCGTCCGGATAGGCCCACTGGGTGACGGCGATCTCGGAAGGGGTGGCGTGGCTGCCATGGCCGGTTGGGAACTGCCGGTTCGCCAGGGCGTTGACCCCCGGCAGGTCCCACCAGTTGCGCAGCTTCAGGGAGAAGCCCCGCGCCCGGCCGGCGAAGCTGGCCTCGGCGTAGAGCTCGGAGAAGGCGGCCTCTATGGTGGCGACGTTCCCGCCATGGCCGTTCAGGAAATAGATCCGCGTGAAACCGTGGGCGGCGAGGCTGCGGCACCAGTCGCCGATCGCCGCGATGAAGGTGGAGGGCCGCAAGGAGATGGTGCCCGGAAAGCCCAGGTGGTGCTGGGCCATGCCGATGTTGAAGGTCGGCGCCACCAGCAGGTCGGCGCCCTTCTGGGCCTCGTGGGCGATGATTTCCGGACAGAGCCAGTCCGTGCCCAGCAGTCCGGTAGGGCCGTGCTGCTCGTTCGAGCCGATCGGCACGACGATGGCGGTGGAGCGGGCGAGGGCGGCCTCGATCTCGGGCCAGGTCGACAGGTGCAGAAGCATGAGGGTCTCCGGAGAACTGACCGGCAGGCTAGCCGCCCCGGCGGCCGGCGCAAGCCGGGCTGAAAATCCTCCGCTCGCCGCTTCCCCCCGCCGCGCCGGCGCACTACTAGCTTTCAGGCGATGACCGCGGGGGAGGCATGGCGTGAGCGAAGGTGAAGTGTTCCCGGTTCCCGAGGCCTGGGCGAAGAAGGCCCTGATGACGGCGGAGGGCTATTCTGCAGCCCTGGCGCGGGTGGAGAGCGACCCGGACGGCTACTGGATGGAACTCGCCGGCCGCCTCGACTGGATCCGCAAGCCCACCCGGACCAAGGACGTCTCCTTCCACCGCGAGGACTTCCGCGTCCGCTGGTACGAGGACGGGGTCCTGAACGTCTCCGCCAACTGCCTCGACCGCCACATCCCTGAGCGCGGCGACCAGGTCGCCCTCATCTGGGAGCCGGATGACGGCGAGAACGGGACCACCCTCACCTACCGCGAGCTCCTCTCCGAGGTCTGCCGGATGGCCAATGTCCTCAAGTCCAGGGGCGTGAAGAAGGGCGACCGGGTCACCATCTACCTGCCCATGATCCCCCAGGCCGCCGTCGCCATGCTGGCCTGCGCCCGGATCGGCGCGGTGCATTCGGTGATCTTCGGCGGCTTCTCGCCGGACAGCATCGCCGGCCGGATCCAGGACTGCGACAGCCGGATCGTCATCACCGCCGATGAAGGTCTGCGGGGCGGCAAGGTCATCCCCCTTAAGCGCAATGTCGACGAGGCCCTGAAGGACTGCCCGCAGGTCTCGGACGTCATCGTGATCCGCCGGACCCGGGCCGACGTACCGATGACCGAAGGCCGCGATGTCTTCTATTCCGACGTCAAGGGAACGGTGTCCGACCAGTGCGACCCCGAGCCCATGAACGCCGAGGACCCGCTGTTCATCCTCTACACCTCCGGCTCGACCGGAAAGCCCAAGGGCGTCCTACACACCACGGGGGGCTACCTGGTCTGGGCCTCGCACACCCACGAGCTGGTCTTCGACTACCGGCCCGGCGAGGTCTTCTGGTGCACCGCCGACGTGGGCTGGGTGACCGGCCACTCCTACGTCGTCTACGGCCCCCTGGCGAACGGGGCGACCAGCCTGATCTTCGAGGGCGTGCCCAGCTGGCCGGACAATTCCCGCTTCTGGCAGGTGGTGGACAAGCACAAGGTCGAGATCTTCTACACCGCGCCTACGGCCATCCGCGCCCTGATGCGCGACGGCGAGGGGCCGGTGAAGGCGACTTCGCGAGCCTCCCTGCGTCTGATCGGCACGGTGGGCGAGCCCATCAACCCCGAGGCCTGGCTCTGGTACAACCGGGTGGTGGGCGAGGGCCGCTGCCCCATTGTCGACACCTACTGGCAGACCGAGACCGGCGCCTGCCTCGCCTCCCCCCTTCCGGGCGCCACCGACCTGAAGCCGGGCTCCTGCGCCCGCCCCCTGCCCGGGGTGAAGTTCCAGATCGTCAACGCCGACGGCCAGGTCCTGGACGGCGCGGTCAGCGGAAACCTCTGCATCACCGACTCCTGGCCCGGCCAGATGCGGACGGTCTATGGCGACCACCAGAGGTTCATCGACACCTACTTCTCCACCTATCCCGGCAAGTACTTCACCGGCGACGGCTGCCGCCGGGATGAGGACGGCTACTACTGGATCACCGGCCGGGTGGACGACGTGCTCAACGTCTCGGGCCACCGGCTGGGAACGGCGGAGATCGAGAGCGCCCTGGTCGCCCACCCCGACGTGGCCGAGGCCGCGGTGGTCGGCTACCCGCACGACGTCAAGGGCCAGGGGGTCTACTGCTTCGTCACCCTGAACGCCGACGTGACGCCCACCGACGTCCTTCAGGCCGACCTGAAGGGCTGGGTGCGGCGCGAGATCGGCGCCTTCGCGGCGCCCGACATCGTCCAGTTCGCCCCGGGCCTGCCCAAGACGCGCTCGGGCAAGATCATGCGCCGCATCCTGCGCAAGATCGCCGAGAACGACCTGTCGAACCTGGGCGACACCACGACCCTGGCGGACCCCGCCGTGGTCGACGACCTCGTGAAGAACCGCCAGGCCTGAGCCCGGCTTGGACGCCGCCCTTCCAGAAGCGCTCCGCGCCGCCATCGACCGGCGCCTGGAAGGACAGGGGAGGGCCGGACTGGCGCAGAGGGCCCAGGCCCTGTCCGAAGGCTATCGTGGCGGCCGGGCTTCCTCAGCCCTGGTGAGGGGGGAGGCTGACGCCCTCGCCTACGCCCTGACCCGCACACCGGCGACCTACGCCGCCGCCCGCCGCGCCCTGGACGAAGTCCTGGCCCTGCGCCCCGGCTTCGATCCGTCTGACCTGCTGGACGTCGGCGCCGGGCCCGGCGGCGGCGGCTGGGCCGCCCTTGACGCCCTGGCCGGCCTGTCCACCGTAACCCGCCTGGATCACAGTCCGGCCTTCCTCGACCTGGCGGAAGACCTGGCTGGGGAGGGCCCGGCCCCGCTGGCCTCGGCGGCCCGCCTGCGGGCGGACCTGGCCGATCCGGCGCTTTCTCCGCCGCAGGCCGACCTGGTCCTGGCGGCCTACGCCCTGACCGAGATCCCCGCAGCGGCCCTGCCGGGCCTGGTCGAGCGGCTGTGGTCTGCGACCCGGGGCCTCTTCCTGGTGGTCGAGCCCGGCACCCCCGAGGCCTGGCGCCGGGGACTGGAGATCCGAACCCGCCTCCTGGCGGCGGGCGCGCGCCTGGTGGGGCCCTGCGCGCACGAGGTCGCCTGCCCACTGGCGGCGCCGGACTGGTGCCACTTCGCCCAGAGACTGCCCCGCGGGCGCGAGCACCGCCTCGCGAAGGGCGGCGCCGCGCCTTTCGAGGATGAAAAGTTCTTCTGGCTGGCCTTCGAAAGGGCCGGCCCGGTTCCGGCAGGGCGGGCGCCCGCTAGGATCATCGCGCCGCCGAGGCCTGGTAAGCCGGGAGTGAGGTTGCGCCTTTGCCAGCCCGACGGCCGCATAGAGAACGCCGACATATCCCGCCGGGACAAGGCCGCCTTCGCCCGCGCTCGCCGGTTGGGGTGGGGCGAGACCTTCGACCCGGCGGCGTCTCAGTAGGGCGGAGGCTGTGTGGCGGCGGAGTCGGCGCCCTCGATGAGATCGCCCACGGCGTCCTGGCCGGCGGGGGTCTTGGCCGAGGGGGCGGGGGCGGAGGCATCGGTCGCTGGCTGGGGCTTCTCCTCGGGCTTGGGCGCCTCCGGCTGGGGCTCAGGTTCTGGCTCCAGAACCGGCGGCGGGGCGTCGGTGGGAAGCGGCGTCACCTCTGGGGCGACCACGATCGGCGACGCTGGGGCGTCTGAGGCGGGCGTCTCCCCGGGCAGGTCGGCGACATCTCGCGCGCCCAGCAGTCCGGAGATAAAGCCGGCCAGGGCCATCAGGATGATCGCGACCACGGCGAACTTCCGAAGATTGCGGGGCATGGACCACATGCCTTCACTCCTAGTGCCTGTTGCCTTGCGACGGAACGTCAAAAGGGAAGAGAAGGGCTCTTAAGCAAGAAAGTCAGATCTTGTCTCGATCCGCTGACCGGATCCCACCTATCGGCACACGATCTCGCACAGGAACCGTTGAAGTAAACGCCTCTTAACCCTCCTGGCTTCAGACTGTCGCCCGACAGGTGGAGAAGGCGGACCGGGATGGCGCGTGCGGCGCGGAAGAGGGGTTTTGAGAGAGGCGTTGAGATCGCCTCGGCAGTCTGGGCGCATCCCCTCGCCGCCCGGGCGCGCGGAGGCCTCGCCGCGGCGGCGGGCGTCGGTCTGGCGGCCGCCATGGCGACCTGGAACGTCGCCGACCCCAGCCTGAACGCTTCCGCGGCCGCCGGTCCCCGCAACGTCCTGGGCGGCGCCGGGGCCACTGTCGCAGACCTCCTGCTTCAGACCCTCGGCCTGACGGGG
This sequence comes from Phenylobacterium sp., assembly GCA_020402745.1. Lineage (GTDB taxonomy): Bacteria > Pseudomonadota > Alphaproteobacteria > Caulobacterales > Caulobacteraceae > Phenylobacterium. The sequence goes on along the minus strand of JADBYZ010000013.1, from coordinate 152,806 downwards.
GCTCTGGCCGCCCTCCTGCTCCTGGTTCTTGGGCTGTCCCGGCTCACGGACCCTCAGCCGGACGCTGGGCGAAACGCCCTGCGCCTCAGGGCCTTGTGCGGTGGCTTAGCGCTGGTGGGTCTGGCCACCTTGCTCGCCTGGGCGCCCGCCCCCTCGGCCTGGCCCCTGGCCCGCGGCCTGGGGGGCATGGTCGGAGACGGACTTCTGAACCTTGGCGCAGGCGCTCTGACCGAGTTCAGCGTGCCCTTCGGTCGGGACATCACCGCAGCGCTGCTGGGCGGCCTCGGCGCCTGGGGGCTGATCTACGCCCTGGCCCTGCCGGGGATAGACCTGAGAGGCGCTGCAGGAGCGGTTTTCGCGTCGCTTCGCCAACGCAACCTCGCCTCGGCGGTCCGGTCTCCCTTCCAGCCCGAGGGCGAGCGGCCGGCCACTGAGGCTCTGGCCCGGACGCGGCGACCCAAACCGGCCTCGCCTTCTCAGGCGGGGCTCAAGCCAGAGCCGGAGCCGGTCGGAGCCGAAGAGACCGCTGCGCCCGCGATCCGGCCCCCCAAGTCCGCGCGGGGATCCGGCCGAGAAACCCGGGAGGCGCAGGGCGTCCTCGACTTCGCCCGGGAGGAGGGTTTCTGCCTGCCCGAGTTGTCCATGCTGGCGCGGTCCGGGCCGCGCGCCGCGCAATTCGATGAAGCGGCCCTGCGCCAGAACGCCCAGCTCCTGGAGGGGGTGCTCTCCGAGTTCGGCGTCCGGGGTCAGATCGATCAGATCCGGCCTGGTCCGGTGGTGACCCTCTATGAGCTGGTCCCGGCGCCAGGCGTCAAATCGGCCCGTGTGGTGGCCCTGTCGGACGATATCGCCCGGTCCATGTCCGTCGCGGCTTGCCGCGTGGCGGTGGTGCCGGGCCGAAACGCCATCGGGATCGAGTTGCCCAACGCCCGCCGGGAGACCGTCTATCTGCGCGATCTTCTGTCCAGCCCCGAGTACGAGAAGACCGGCCACGCCCTGCCCATGGCCCTGGGCGAGAATATCGGCGGCGAGCCCTATATCGCCGACCTGGCCAGGATGCCCCACCTGCTGATCGCCGGCACCACCGGCTCGGGCAAGTCGGTGGGAGTCAACGCCATGATCCTGTCGATCCTCTACCGCCTGCCGCCCGAGGCCTGCCGGTTCATCATGATCGACCCCAAGATGCTGGAGCTCAGCGTCTATGACGGCATCCCCCACCTGCTGGCCCCGGTGGTCACCGACCCGAAGAAGGCAATCGTCGCCCTCAAGTGGACGGTCCGGGAGATGGAGGACCGCTACCGCCTGATGTCCAAGATCGGCGTGCGGAACGTGGCCTCCTACAACGAGCGGGCCCGGGAGGCGGCGACGAAGGGCGAGCACTTCGAGCGGACCGTGCAGACCGGCTTCGACGACCAGGGGCGGCCCGTCTACGAGAGCGAGCGGATCGACCCGCGCCCCATGCCCTACCTCGTGGTGGTCATCGACGAGGTCGCTGACCTGATGATGGTGGCGGGAAAGGACGTTGAAGGCGCAGTCCAGCGTCTGGCCCAGATGGCGCGGGCCGCCGGCATCCACCTGGTCATGGCGACCCAGAGACCTTCCGTGGACGTCATTACCGGAACCATCAAAGCCAACTTCCCGACCCGGATCTCCTTCCAGGTGACGTCCCGAATCGACTCCCGGACCATATTGGGCGAGCAGGGGGCCGAGCAGCTGCTGGGTCAGGGCGACATGCTCTACATGGCGGGCGGCGGGCGGATCACCCGACTGCACGGGCCCTTCGTCTCCGATGGCGAGGTGGAAGCGGTGGCGCGGTTCCTGCGCGAGCAGGGCCAGCCCCAGTACCTCGAGGAGGTCACCGCCGGGGGCGACGATGAGGATGGCGAAGGCGACTTCGGCGGCGGCGAAGGCGGTTCAGGCGACGACCTCTACGACCGGGCCGTGGCCGTGGTGACCCGGGATGGCAAGGCTTCGACCTCCTACGTCCAGCGGCGGCTGCAGATCGGCTACAACCGCGCCGCCTCCCTGATCGAGCGCATGGAAAAGGAAGGCGTGGTCAGCCCCGCCAACCATTCGGGAAAGCGCGAGATCCTGGCGCCCCCGCCCCCTTAAGCCCCTTTCGAGGGTCGGCGCGCCCCACGGGCGCCGTATTGGCGGGGCATTGACCGAGGCTTCCGCCGGGACCATGTCGGCGCACGGAGGGCCTTCATGACGACACGCCGCACCGCCCTGGCCGGCCTTGCCGCCACCGCCGCCTTTCCCGCCACCGGTGCGGGCCCGGCCCTCAGTGAGGCCGAGCGGGCTCTGGCCGCCCGCGCGGCGTCCTGGCTGGAGACCCTCGGCGAGGCCCGGGGCGACTTCGTTCAGACGGATTCCCGGGGTCGGGTCAGCCGGGGCGAGGTCTTCCTGCGTCGACCCGGTCGGGCGCGGTTCGCCTATGCCCCGCCCTCCTCCCTCCTGGTGGTGGCGGATGGCGCCAACGTCTCCGTCGCCGATCCTCGCCTGAAGACGTTCGAGCGCTACCCCCTCGCCGCCACGCCCCTCGCCCTCTTCCTCTCCCGCCGGATCCGGCTGGACGGCGACGCCCGGGTGACGGCCGTCAGAAAGACCCCCTCCGGGTTTGAGATCATCGCCCGTGACGTCCGGAGAGCCCACGAGGGCCAGATCGCCCTCGCCTTTACAGACTCCCCCCTCGCCCTCGCCGGGTGGACGGTCACCGACGCCCAGGGGCGGAGCACCCGGGTCCTGCTGGAGGGCCTGCGCGCCGTCAGCGGCCTTCCCGCCAACCTCTTCGTCCTCGACGATCCCCGTCCCCGGTCGCCGGGTCGGGGCAAGATGTAGCAGATCAGCAACACTCAACCCGAAATCAGGTCTGGCTTGACAAAATCCTTGCGCGTTGTGTTTATGCCACTCACGGGCTTGGCGACGCCGGGCCTGCCGTCGTCGGACCCCATCCCCTTCCGACAGCGGCGCGAGATAGGTAACTACGCCCGGACGGCTCGCGCCTCCGGGCGTTTCTTTGCGGGCCCGCCGGAGGACCGCCCATGCCCTTGAGACTCGCCACCTGGAACATCAACTCCGTGCGCCTGAGGGCCGAGCAGGTCGTGCGCTTCCTCGCCGAGCAGTCCCCGGACGTCCTCTGCCTCCAGGAGATCAAGTGCCGGGACGGAGAGTTTCCACGCGCCGCCTTCGAGGCGGCGGGCTATCCGCACATGCGCATCGCCGGGCAGAAGGGATCGCATGGGGTGGCCATCCTCTCGCGGCTTCCCCTCGAGGATGCGCCTGAGCTTGGCCTCTGTCGGGAGGGGCATGCCCGGTGCGTCGGCGCTCGGGTCCTGGGCGTGGAGGTGCAGAACTTCTACATCCCGGCGGGGGGCGATATCCCGGACCCGGAGGCGAACCCCAAGTTCGCCCACAAGCTCGACTTCCTCGCCCGCCTGACGGCGGAGGCCCGGCGGCGGGACCGCTCTGCGCCCCTGGTGATCACCGGCGACCTGAATGTGGCGCCCGGAGAGTTCGACGTCTGGAGTCACCGCCAGATGCTCCGGGTGGTCAGCCACACGCCGGTGGAGATCGAGGCCATGGCCGCTCTTCGGGAGGCCGGGGACTTCACCGACCTGGTCCGGGCGGCGACCCCTGAGCCGCAGAAGCTCTTTTCCTGGTGGAGCTATCGCGCCGCCGACTTCCGGGCGTCGAACCGGGGCCTGCGGCTCGACCACATCTGGATCTCCCCCGGCCTGAGGCCGGCCGCCCTGGACGGCGGCGCTGAGGCCCGGGTCCATGACGACGTCCGCGCCTGGGAGCGCCCCAGCGACCACGCCCCGGTCAGCGCCGACTTCCGGCTCTAGATCAGGGCGCCAGGCGGTAGCCTCCGCCCTCGGTCAGGATCATCCGGCCCCCCGACGGATCGCTCTCGATCTTCTGACGGAGCCTATAGACGTGCGTCTCCAGGGTGTGGGTGGTCACCCCGGCGTTGTAGCCCCACACCTCGGCCAGCAACTCGTCCCGGGGCACGGGCTTGTCCCCGGCACGGTACAGGTACTTCAGGATGTTGGTTTCCTTCTCCGTCAGCCGGACCTTCCGGCCTGAGGCGTCCACCAGCATCTTGGCCGCCGGCCGGAACTCGTAGGGGCCCAGGCGGAACACCGCGCCCTCGGACTGCTCATGGCTGCGCAGCTGGGCGCGGATGCGCGCCTGAAGAACCGCCAGCCGGAAGGGTTTGGTCACGTAATCGTTGGCGCCCGCGTCCAGTCCACCCACCATTTCCGCCTCGGAGTCAGCGGCGGTCAGCATGATGACGGGGCAGACGACCTGGTTCGCCCGAAGCTCCTGGCAGACCTCCCGGCCGTTGGTGTCAGGAAGATCGACGTCCAGGAGGACAAGGTCAGGCCGCGCCTCTAGGGCCGCCTTGACTCCCGACGCGCCGTCGGCGGCCTGCACCACCGTAAACTCGCCCCCCGCCGAAAGCAGCTCGGCGAGTTCGGTGCGCAGTTCGTCGTTATCGTCGACAAGAAGCAGGGTCTTGGGTTGAGCCATGCGCCGGAACATGCACCGTGATGGCGGCCTCCGCCAAGGGTTCAGATGCAGGGGCTCGGAGCGACCATGATCTTTACGGCCACATCAGACGGACGGTTGGACATCGCCGGGCGCCAGACCGACTGCGTCCTGGGAAGATCGGGGGTCCGACCCGCGGCGGACAAGCGCGAGGGCGACGGCGCCTCGCCCCTGGGGCTCTGGCCCCTTCGGCGGGTGCTCTACCGCCCAGACCGGGAGCCTCGCCCAGCCACTCGCCTGCCGGTCGCGGCGGTGAGTCCGGAGGACGGATGGTGCGACGCTCCCGGCGACCCCGCCTACAACCAGCCGGTCCGTCTGCCCTATTCCGCCAGCGCCGAACAGTTGTGGCGGGAGGACCGGGTCTACGACCTGATCATCATCCTCGGCCACAATGACGATCCGCCGGTCAGCCCGATGGGGTCGGCCATCTTCCTGCATCTCATCCAGCCCGACGGCGCGCCCACAGCAGGCTGCGTGGCTGTAAGCCGCGAAGACATGCTTGACCTGTTGGCGCGGGCCCGGCCCGGGGACGCCCTGGCCATCCTTCAGGCGGACCCTCGCGAGATCCAGTTCCGATAACCGGTTCCCACTTATCGGAAGAGGATCTAGGCGGCGGGCGGGCTCCGGTCGCCGAACAGGGCCGAGCCCACCCGGATGCTGGTGGCCCCGAAGGTGATGGCGGTCTCGAAGTCGCCGCTCATGCCCATGGAGAGCCTCGCAAGACCGTTGCGGGCGGCGATCTTCGCCAGGAAGGCGAAGTGCGGGCCGGGAGGCTCTCCGGCAGGGGGGATGCACATGAGCCCTTCCACGGGCAGGCCAAGTTCGCTGCGGACGCGGTGAAGGAAGGCGTCGGCCTGCAGAGGCGCGATCCCGGCCTTCTGAGGCTCCTCACCGGTATTGACCTGGACATAGAGGCGGGGACTCCGGCCGGACCGCGCGGCGGTCTCGGCGAGGGCGACCGCCAGCCGATCCCGGTCCAGGGTCTCGATAACGTCGAAGAGGGCGACGGCCTCGCGGACCTTGTTGGTCTGCAGAGGACCGATGAGACGCAGCTCCAGACCTTCACGACGACCCTCCCAGCGGGCCAAGGCCTCCTGTACGCGGTTCTCACCGAACACCTTCTGCCCAGCGGCCAGAACCGGGGCGACGGCGTCCCAGGGCTGCTGCTTGGAGACGGCGGTCAGTACGATGTCCGACGGGTTCCGGCCCGCGCTCTGCGCCGCGCTGGCGATTCGGGCTAGGATGGCGTCGAGCGCGGGAGAGGCGGACATTTCCGGTTTCTGGACGGTCAGGCGAACTGCGGCCTTCCTAGGTCGCCGACGGCCCCGAGGGAAGAGGGCGCCGCCACCCCTGCTGGTCTTCACAGATCCCGAGCGGACCCCGGACCCGGTCGCCCTGGCCCTGCGCCTGCCGCGGGGGGCGGGCCTGGTGTATCGGGCCTTCGGGGCGTCCGACCGCCTGTCGACGGCCAGGGCCCTTGCGGCGATCGCCCGGCGGCGGGGTCTGGTGCTGCTGATAGGGGCGGAAGCCTGGCTGGCTGCGCGGGCCGGCGCGGCGGGGCTACACCTGCCTGAGCGCCTGGCGGCAAGAGCGCCGCGCCTGCGGCGACCTGGCTGGATCCTCACCGCGGCGGCCCATTCGACCCGGGCCGCCCGACAGCCCGGAATTGACGCCTTCGTTCTGTCGGCGGTTTTTCCTTCCGCCTCGCCTTCAGCGGGCCCGCCCCTGGGCGCGCTCCGTTTCGCCCACCGCGTGCGACGGGCGGCGGCGCCCGCCTACGCCCTGGGCGGGGTCAATGACCGTACGGCGGCCCGCCTCCGCCTGACGGGGGCGTCGGGCCTGGCTGGAGTCGGACTGGGGTGGGAACTGGCGAGCCCCACGCGAGACAGGGCGGGCGTCAGAACTTGAAGGCCGTCTCAAGCCGGACGCGGGGCGCGGGCTGCTGGGGCGCTATCTTGCGCCAGGCTTCGGGCTGTCCGGCCTGATCGCCCAACGAGACCGCGCCGCCAATGCGCAGGCTGGGAGAGACCCGATAATAGGCGCCGGCCTCGACATCGGTCCAGTCGGGCTCCCGGGTCTTTGGCGCTTCGACATTGAAGGTCATGCCCCACCGCCCCTTTCGGGCGTCCCAGGTCAGGGAGGTTCCGCCGGTGGGGCTTGCGGCCTGATCCACGCGAACCGTGAAGTCCGCCGTCTTGCGCGCCGGCTCCGCATGGGCGAGCGAGCCCGCACCCGCGACGGCGGCGCCGACGACGAGGGCGAAAAGCGGCCCGGATGTCACGCGTGAAGACGACAAGCGAAAACTCACCACGAGAGGAAGCGACTGTGTTGCATCCAAATGCGCCCAAAAGAGGACAGGCAAAAGCTTTAGGGGCAGGGCGATCCTCCGGTCAACCTCAGCAGAGGGAGGGCGTCGGGTGTATAGGCGGCTCTGTGGCGTCTGCGCCACGCGATTCCTGTTTGGCCCGCGTCCGGGCGTTGTTATAGAGAGCGCGGCGCGGGGTGGCGCCGGTGTGCGCCGCGGGGCGCAAACCCTGAAGTGTGGAGCGGTGCGCATGCCGTCTGGAATCGGAGTCCTGAAGAAGAGCCTTTTGGCAGGCCTGGCGGTCGCCGCCGCGTCGGCCCTCGGCGCCTGTGCGTCGAACCCGGCCCCAAGGACCTTCGAAGGCCAGGAGCCTGCGGGGTTCAATCCCCTCGGCGTGTTCCAGGGCGGAGCGAATCCGCAGGGCGACCGGCCCGTCATTTCGGTGAACGGCTATCTGTGGCGGGCGGCCCTCGACACCCTGTCCTTCATGCCCCTGGCCTCGGCCGACCCTTACGGCGGCGTGATCATCACGGACTGGTTCGTCAACACCGAGAAGCCCGATGAGCGCTTCCGGGCGACTGTCTATATTCTCGACAGCCGCTTGCGGGCCGATGGCCTGAACGTGGCCCTCTTCCGCCAGGTCCGGGACGCCTCCGGCGCCTGGGCCGATGCTCAGGTCAATGCTCAGACCGAGATCGACCTGGAGAACGCCATCCTGACCCGGGCCCGTCAGGTCCGACTTTCCGACGCCCCCGGCTAGATCCCGGCGCGCCGCCCGATCCTCCAGGACCCGCTCGCCGGCCCGGACCGGGCGGGCCGGGCGGACCGAGCCCCGGGGCCGGTCTGACCCCACTCCTCCTGATATGATCCGACGGTATGCCCGCCATGACCCGATACAATCCGAAAGAGACCGAGCCGAAGTGGCGGCGCGCCTGGGATGAGGCGGACGCCTTCCGGGCCGGGCCGCCCGACCCGGACAGGCCCAAGTACTACGTGCTGGAAATGTTCCCCTATCCCTCGGGGCGCCTGCACATGGGCCATGTGCGCAACTACGCCCTGGGCGACGTCATCGCCCGGTACAAGCGGGCCCGGGGCTTCAATGTCCTGCACCCCATGGGCTGGGACGCCTTCGGCCTGCCGGCGGAGAATGCGGCCATGGAGCGGGGCGTCGACCCCAGGGCCTGGACCTACGACAACATTGCGCGGATGCGGGACGAGCTGAAGGAGCTGGGCCTGTCCATTGACTGGTCGCGGGAGTTCGCGACCTGCGATGCCGAGTACTATGGCCGCCAGCAGGCCTGGTTCCTGGACCTGTTCGAGAAGGGCCTGGTCTACCGCAAGGAGGGTCTGGTCAACTGGGACCCGGTGGATCAGACGGTCCTGGCCAACGAGCAAGTCATCGACGGCCGGGGGTGGCGATCCGGTGCGGTCGTAGAGAAGCGCCGGCTGAGCCAGTGGTTCCTGCGCATCACCGACTATGCCGACGCCCTGACGGACGACCTCAGGGGCCTGGAGCGCTGGCCTGAGAAGGTCCGGGTCATGCAGGAGAACTGGATCGGCCGGTCCCGGGGCGCCCGCTTCGCCTTCCGCTTCACCGATCCTTCGCGAACCGACGGGTTGGAGGTCTACACGACCCGGCCGGACACCCTGTTCGGGGCCGCCTTTGTAGGCGTGGCCGCCGAGCATCCCCTGGCGGCGGAAGTCGCCGCGCGCAGCCCCGAGGCAGCGGCCTTCATCGACGCCTGCAGGCGGGGCGCGGTTTCCGAGGCCGAGATCGAGACGGCCGAAAAGCTGGGCTTCGATACGGGCCTGCGGGTCCGCCACCCCTTCGACCCCTCTCTCGAACTGCCGGTCTGGATCGCCAACTTCATCCTCATGGAGTACGGGACCGGCGCCGTCTTCGGCTGCCCGGCCCATGACCAGCGCGACCTGGATTTCGCCCGGAAGTATGGCCTGGCGGTCCGACCGGTCGTCCTACCTCCGGGGGCGGACCCGTCAGCCTTCGAGGTGGGTGATGAGGCCTGGACCGGCCCCGGGGTCCTGTTCAATTCCGACTTCCTCGATGGCCTGGACATCGAATCCGCCAAGGTCGCGGCCATCGCCCGGCTTGAGGCGGACGACGCCGGCCAGGGCGCCACGGTCTTCCGCCTGAGGGATTGGGGCGTGTCGCGCCAGAGGGCCTGGGGCTGCCCCATCCCGGTGGTGCACTGCCCATCCTGCGGGGTCATACCTATCCCGAAGTCCGACCTACCCGTGGCGCACCCGGTGGATATCGAGTTCGGCAAGGCGGGCAATGCCCTTGATCGCCATCCGACCTGGAAGCATGTCGCCTGCCCCGCCTGCGGCGGCCCGGCGCAGAGGGAAACGGACACCCTCGACACCTTCGTGGATTCCTCCTGGTACTTTGCCCGTTTTTCGGACATCGAGGCGGTCGAGCCGATCCAGCGTCAGGCGGCGGACTACTGGCTGCCCGTCGACCAGTATATCGGCGGGATCGAGCACGCGGTCCTGCACCTGCTCTATGCCCGGTTCGTGACCAAGGCCCTGGCCGATGCGGGCTACCTGTCGGTCCGCGAGCCCTTTGACGGCCTGTTCACGCAAGGGATGGTCACCCACGAGACCTACCGCAAACAGAACGGCGAGTGGGTGGAGCCCGGAGAGGTCGCCATCGAAGCTGATGGCCGCACCCGGCGGGCCCGGCTCCTGTCCACCGGGGAGCCCGTGGTCATTGGCGACGCCGAGAAGATGTCGAAGTCCAAGAGGAACACCGTTCCCCCCGGCGAGATCTTCGAGGTCTACGGGGTCGACGCGGCCCGCCTGTTCGTCCTGTCCGACTCCCCGCCGGAGCGGGACGCCCAGTGGTCCAACGCCGGGGTCGAGGGCGCCTGGCGCTTCGTCAACCGGGTCTGGGCCGAGTTCGAGAGCCAGCCGCAGGGACCTCATGCCGCAGATCCGGCGGACACCGCCGCCGAGACCCTGCGCCGGGCGACCCACCGCCTGACACGGTCCATGACCGAGGCCATCGAGACCTTCCGGTTCAATTCCGGCATCGCCCGGCTCTACGAGTTCCTGAACGTCCTGCGCGAGCACAAGGCCGAGGGCGCCTCCCCGGCCCTCCTGTCTGAGCGCGCTGAGGCCCTGTCGGTCTTCGCCCGGCTGATCGCGCCCTTCACCCCCCACCTGGCCGAGGAGGGCTGGGCCCGCATCGGTGGCGAGGGCATGGTGGTCTTCGCCCCCTGGCCCACCTTTGACGCGGCCCTGACCCGGGAGGCCGAGGTGACCCTGCCGGTCCAGGTGAATGGCAAGCGCCGCTGGGAGATCCGGGCGCCCGCCGGGGCCGAGCCAGCGGATGTCGAGAAGATGGTGCTTGACGATCCGGAGACGGCGCGGCGTCTTGAGGGCCTGACCCTCCGCAAGGTGATCGTGGTGAAGGATCGCATCGTCAACATCGTGGTTGCAGGATGAGCCCGCTGGCGGCTGTGCTCCGGGGGGCGGGCTTCGCCTCGTTGCTCCTGCTCGCGGGGTGCGGCTTCACGCCTCTCTATGCGACCCCGGACCTTGGGGCGGGGCTGGCCGCCGTCGAGGTGACCACGCCGGAGGGCCGGGCCGGCGCGTTGCTGCGCGAACAGCTGGACGACGCCCTGGGGCGCAGGGCGTCTTCGGCGCCCGCCTATCGCCTGGACGTCGCCCTTTCCGAACTTCGCTATCCCCGCGGCGTCCGGGTCGATAACGTCGCCACGCGCTATGAGTATGTCCTGACCGCCGCCTACACCTTCAGTGCAGCAGCGCCCGGCGAGGCCCTGAAGACCGGCAAGGTTCGGGTGGAGCTCACCTACGACTCCGCTGACCAGCCCTATGCCTCGGTGATCGCGCAGCAGGACGCGCAGGCCCGGGCCGCCCAGGAGGCCGCCCGCCGGATTCATCTGGAGCTCGCCGCCTTTCTCGCAGGCCAGGGGTCCTGACGCGGGTGATCCTGAGCCGGCGGCCCGATCTGGAACGGTTCCTGGCGAAACCAGACCCCCAGGTCCGCGCCGCCGTCATTTATGGCCGAGACCTGGGGGTGGTGCGGGAGCGTGCCGCCCAGCTGGCCCGGGTCGTGACCGAGGACCCGGAAGATCCCTTCAACGTGGCGGTCCTCACCGAGGGCGATCTTTCCGGCGATGAGGGTAGTCTCGAGGGGGAGCTAGCCGCCCAGTCCCTGATGGGCGGCCGCAGGCTCGTCCGCCTGCGCCTCGGCGGCGAGCGGGTGGCGAGTGAGAAGCTGGCGGTGGAGGCCCTAGGCCGGTTGCTGTCGGGCGAGCTCAATCCCGAGGCCTTCTTCCTGGTGGAGGCCGGGGCCTTGGGGAAGGACTCGGCCCTGCGCCGGGCGGCCGAGAAGGCCGAGGGCTGTGCGGTCATTCCCTGCTATGAGGACGAAGCGGGCGATGTCGCCCGCATGACGCGGGAGGCCCTGGCGAAGGACGGCGTCGGCCTCAACGCCGAGGCCCTCGCCCTCTTTGTCGCCCGGCTGCCACACGAGCGCGGCGTCGCCCGTAGCGAGATCGAGCGCCTCGCTCTCTTCCTCGGTCCCGGGTCGGGGATGACGGCAGGTCCCAAGGACCTGGAGTCCTTCCTGGGCGTCGAGCCGGAGGCGTCTCTCGCCGGCGCGGCTTCCGACGCCTTCGGCGGGCGTCTGGCCGAGGCCCAGGCGGGACTGAGGCGGGCGGCTCAGGAGGGTCTGTCCGGTCCGGGGGCGGTTCGCGCCCTGGGCCAGCATCTCGGAAGGCTTCGTCGCACCCTGACCCTGACCCGGAACGGCGCGGGACTGCAGGAGGCGGCCAAGGCCTCGGGAGTCTTCTGGAAGGATGAGCGGGAATTTCTGCGGCAGGCGCGGGCCTGGAGCCTGGAAAACCTCGACGGGATCACGGCCGACGTCCTCGCCGCAGACCGGGCCTGCAAGACCGCGCGGGCGCCGGACGCCCTGATCGCCGAGCGCCTGGCCCTGCAAATCGCCGCCAAGGCCCGCCGACTGGGACTTTAGCCCGCGATCCTCCGGATACGGTGGGTTTCAGTGATCCGGCGGGTTGCCCGAGGGCTCAGCCACCAGGAGCCGGTATCCGGCGTCGTATTCCTCCAGCCCCGTGAGGTGAGCGTAGCGGCCTTGCCAGTCCCCGGAGTCCAGGTCGGCCTTCAACCGGCCCAGGCCTGCATCGACATCCTTCAAAGCATGGAAGGACGAGCTTCCCGAGCGGATTCGAGGATCAAGATAGGCGTGCGGCCTTCGCCAGTAGGCATGGAGGAAGCCATCGACACAGTCGTGGGGCGTCAGGAGGGGTTCGACGCGAACGGTTCCGAGGGCGGTGCGATACACCTCGAGCGGGGGCATCTGGGCTTCATCCAGGGCGGCCAGGCCGGGGAGGTAGTCGGTCAGCCAGGGCCGGGAGGCGGGGTCGAAGGTCAGGATCACGATGCGGCCCCGGGTGACCCGCCTCACCTCCCTCAGGCCGGCCAGGGGATCGGGCCAGTGGTGGACGGTCAGGACCGCCAGGGCGGCGTCGAAGGTCCCCTCGGCGAAGGGAAGGGCCGCCGCCGTGGCCTGGACGACCGGCGCGGAGCCCGGCGGCCGGCGCTGGATCATCCGGGCGGCGGGTTCGACCGCGAGGACCGCCCGCTCTGCAGGCTCGTAGTTTCCGGTTCCGGCCCCGACATTGAGCACGGTCCGCGCCGGCCCGAGGGCGGCGTGAAGACGTGACGCGATGCGGGGATCGGGCCGGCGGAGGGTCTCATACCCCGCGCCGATGGAGTCATAGAGGGCCGGCATGAGCCCAGCCTAGATTATGTTCCGATAAGTGGGAACCGGTTATCGGATCGAAACATGATCTAACATATTGAAATAAGCGCCTATTCTGCCCTTTCAGACGTTCCGTCTGAAAGGAAGAGGCTCTAGCGGCGCGAGAGCCGGCGGCAGATTTCGTCGAGCTGCTCCAGGGCGGCGTAATGGACCCGGACCTCGCCATACCCCCCCTTGTCCGAGACCTCGACCCTCAGGCCCAGGGTGTTGGAAAGGTCGGCCTCAAGCGCCAGGGTGTCGGTGTCTTTCCGGACGGGAGGGCTGGAGCTCCGGGCCGGCCGGTCCGCCTCGCCATCCGCATGAAGGCGCTTGACCAGGGCCTCGGTGTCGCGGACCGAAAGCCCGCGTTCGACCACCAAGAGGGCGGCCGACAAGGGGTCCGGGGCGCCGAGCAGGGCCCTGGCATGACCTGCGGTGAGCCTGGCCTCCGCCAACATGGTCTGGATTTCAGGGGGCAGGCTCAGGAGCCGGATGGCGTTGGCGACGTGAGATCGGCTCTTGCCCATGGCCTCAGCCACCTGGGCCTGGGTGCGGTCATGTTGCTCGATCAGGCGCTGGTAACCTGCGGCCTCCTCGATGGGGGTGAGGGACTCCCTCTGCACGTTCTCGGCGATCGCCGCCTCGAGTTGCTGGACATCGCTCATCTCGCGGATGAGAGCAGGGATGACGTGAAGTCCAGCCCTTTGCGAAGCCTGCCAGCGCCGTTCACCGGCGATCAACTCGAACTCGCCCTCGTTGAAGGGGTGGAGCCTGACCAGGATCGGCTGCAGAACGCCATTCACCCGGATGGACTCGGTCAGGGCGTCCATTTCCTCTGGAGCGAAGCGGGACCGCGGCTGGCCCTCAAACCGCTGGATCCGGTCGATGGGGATTTCGGCCACGCTGCCGGGCGGCGGCGGGAGCGGCGGGGCCGCCTCCCCGAGGAGGGCCGAGAGTCCCCGGCCAAGTCCGCGCTTTTCGACCATGGGGGCCTCCTCAGGCCGCCTCGCGCCGGGCGCGTTCGCGCTGCACGACCTCGCGGGCCAGCTTCAGGTAAGCCTGGCTGCCAGCGCAATGGATGTCATAAACCAGAACCGGCTTGCCGAAGGAGGGCGCTTCGGAGACCCGCACGTTCCTCGGGATCACCGTCCGATAGACGGTGTCGCCGAAATGGCTGCGGACATCCCCGGCCACCTGCTCAGAAAGCCGATTGCGCCTGTCGAACATGGTCAGGACCACGCCCTGAATCTCCAGCCGGGGATTGAGGCTGCCGCGGACGAGGTCCACCGTCCGCATGAGCTGGCTCAGTCCCTCCAGGGCGAAGAATTCGCACTGCAGCGGCACCAGAACCGCATCCGCAGCCGCCATGGCGTTGACCGTCAGAAGGTTCAAGGACGGTGGGCAGTCGATCAGGACATAGGTGTACCGACCGGAGTCCCGGACCGCCTGAAGGGCGTCACGGAGCCGGAAGGACCGGCGGGCCTCCTGGCCTAGCTCGATCTCGACGCCCGACAGATCGGGGTCCGCCGGGGCGAGGTCCAGGCCGGGAAGGCGGGTGGCCGTGACGGCGTCGAGGAGCGGGGTCGCTCCCATCAGGACATCGTAGAGGGTGACGCGGCGATCAGCCCGGGGAACGCCCAGGCCTGTGGAGGCGTTGCCCTGAGGATCAGAGTCGATCAGCAGGACCCGTTCGCCCACAGCCGCCAGCGCAGTGCCAAGGTTGATGGCGGTGGTGGTCTTGCCGACCCCGCCCTTCTGGTTGGCGACAACCAGGACGCGGAGCGGGCGGGGGCGGGAGGCTTCAGCGACGGGGACCACGACCGGAGCTCCGGATACGAAGGACACGACCTCGATCATCGCTCAGACTGGGCAGGATTTCCACCTCAAACTCCCATGATCTTGTGGCCTCTTTGATTTCAGCCACAACATCTTGACCTTTAAGGAATAAACCCGTCGCCCCTCTGAGAAAGTAGGGCCGGGCGTATCCAAGCAGTCGGACCAAGGGCGCGCAAGCCCGGGAGGTGACGATATCCACAGTCAGGTCGAGGTTTTCCCCCCGGGCGGCGTGGACACTGGCGGGCAGACCGAGCTGAGCGACGACGGCCTCCAGGAAGCGGCATCGTTTCGCCATGCTTTCAACAAGGTGGACATGGAAGCCCGGGCGGTTCCGGCCGAGTATGGCCAGCACCACCCCGGGAAGACCGGCGCCTGTCCCGAGATCGGCCCAGGTCAAGGCCTCGGGCGCCAGGGGCAGGAGCTGGGCGGAGTCCAGGGCGTGCCGGGACCAGAAGGCCGGCAGGGTCGAAGGACCCACCAGGTTCATCCTCTGGGTCCAGTCCTCCAGGAGTTGACGGTAGGCCTCCAGATCCGCCAGGGCCCGCGCGTCCGCACCCGTGAGGGCGGCGAAGGCCTCTGCGGTGAGGGCCGGGCCGGCTTCAGGCTGCGCGGCGTCGGGCATGGGCCAGGAGGGCGGTGAGGGCGCCGGGGGTCATGCCCTCGATGCGGGCGGCCTGGCCCAGGGTCAGGGGCCGGATGCTGGCGAGCTTCTCGCGGATCTCGTTGGAGAGACCGCCCACACCGGCATAGTCGAGGTCGGTGGGCAGGCGAAGGGCCTCATCCCGTCGGAAGGCCTCAGCGTCCGCCGCCTGCCGGTCCAGGTATCCGGAATAGGCGGCGTCGATCTCCACCTGCTCCCGGACGGCCGGGCCCCACGACCGGACCTGCGGCCAGATCCGCGCGAGATCCTCGAAGCCGATGGTGGGATAGGCCAGGAGCTCGGTGAGGTTACGCCTCTGGCCATCAGCCTTGACCGGAAGCCCCTCGCGGGCGGCCTGGGCCGGCGTGAGGACAAGCTCCGCCGCCTGGCGCCGAGCGGCCGCCAGTTCTTCCCGCCGGGCGCCCCAGGCCGCGGCCCGTACAGCCCCGATACACCCCAGGTCGAGGCCCCGGTCCGTCAGCCGCTGGTCGGCATTGTCCGCCCGAAGAGTCAGGCGGAACTCGGCCCGGCTGGTGAACATCCGGTAGGGCTCCGTCACGCCCCGGGTGACCAGGTCGTCGATCAGCACGCCGATATAGGCCTCATCGCGGCGGAAGACGGCGGCGTCGGCGCCGGAAGCCGCGCGGGCGGCGTTGAGACCCGCCATCAGGCCCTGGGCGGCCGCCTCCTCATAACCTGTGGTCCCGTTGATCTGGCCGGCGAGATAGAGACCGGGCAGGCGCTTGACCTCGAGGCTCGCGTCGAGTTCGCGGGGATCGACGTAGTCGTACTCGATGGCGTAGCCGTGGCGGATCACCTTCACCGCCTCCAGGCCGGGGATGGTCTTCAGGAAGAGGTCCTGGGTCTCCGCCGACACAGAGGTGGAGATACCGTTCGGATAGACAGTGGGATCATCCAGGCCCTCCGGCTCCAGGAAGATCTGGTGGCTCGTCCGGTCGGCGAAGCGGACCACCTTATCCTCGATGGAGGGGCAGTAGCGGGGGCCCCGGCCCTGGATGCGGCCGCCATAGACGGCGGACTCCGACAGGCGTTCGGCGATGATCCGGTGGGTCTCCGGCGTGGTGGCGGTGACGCCGCAGGCGACCTGAGGGTTGGTGATCCGGTCTGTCAGGAAGGAAAAGGGGCTGGGGACCTCGTCCGCCGCCTGGCTGTCGAGCCGGTCCCAGGCGATGGTGCGGCCGTCCAGGCGCGCAGGCGTGCCGGTCTTAAGCCGCCCCATGGCCAGGCCGAGGGCGTAAAGGCGGTCGGAAAGGCCGATGGCCGGCGCCTCGCCCGCCCGGCCAGCGGGGATCCTCTGCTCGCCAAGATGGATGACGCCCTTCAGGAATGTCCCTGTCGTCAGAACCACCCGGGGGGCGGGGTAGGTCTGGCCTGAGGCGCCCACGACCCCGGCGATCCGGCCGTTGTCGACGACCAGGTCCTCGACAGCCTCGGCCAGAATCTTCAGCCCCGGCGTCGTCGCGAGTTCCGCCTGCATGGCCTGGCGGTAGAGCTTGCGGTCGATCTGCGCCCGGGGGCCGCGGACCGCTGCGCCCCGGGAGCGGTTGAGGAGGCGAAACTGGATGCCGGCGGCATCCGCCATCCGGCCCATGACGCCGTCCAGGGCGTCAACCTCCCGTACAAGATGCCCCTTTCCCAGGCCGCCGATGGCGGGGTTGCAGCTCATCTCACCCAGGGTCTCGATCCGGTGGGTCAGCAGGAGGGTGCGTGCGCCGAAGCGCGCGGAGGCCGCCGCCGCTTCACAGCCGGCGTGTCCACCGCCGATGACGATCACGTCCCACATGGGTCTCACTCAATCCGAGGGCTGGGCGTCGCAGAGAACGCCGGCAGGCGGCGAGGCCTTACACCAGATCCCAATGTGTTTCACGTGAAACAGGTCACTTGCCGATACAGAAGGTCGAGAAGATGCGGTCCAGAACGTCCTCGGGGCCGATCTTGCCGGTGATCCGGTCGAGGGCGCGGGCGGCCAGACGAACGTCCTCGGCCGCCAGTTCAGGCTCCGCCGACAGGGCCCGGGCGCTCTCCAGGCGCTGCAGGGCCTCTCTCAGCAGGGCGGCGTGGCGAAGGCGTGTGGCCGAGGGGGGCTCAGCGGACCCCAGGGCGGCGATGACACGCTCCGAGAGAATGGCTTCCAGAGCGGCCACGTCCTCGGGTCGATGCGCACTCATTCTGAGCGTCTCCAGCCCCAGGCCGGCGGCGTCCGCCAGGGCTCGGGCGCCCGCGTCCCCGGCCGGAAGGTCGGCCTTGGCCAGGAGGCAGAGATCGCCGGACCGGAGGAGATCCGGGGCGAGGGAGCCGTCACCACCCGAGCTGTCCACCACCCAGAGACGGAGATCCGCAGCCTCCGCGCGGCGGCGCGCCCGGCGAACCCCTTCGGCTTCCACCTCGTCCGGGGTGTCCCGCAGGCCGGCGGTGTCCGCCAGGATCACCTTGTACCCCTTCAACTGCAGGGCGACCTCGATGACATCGCGCGTCGTCCCCGGCGTGGCGGTCACGATGGCCGCCTCGCGCCGGGACAGGGCGTTGAGAAGGGTGCTCTTGCCGGCATTGGGCGCGCCGGTGAGGGCGATGGTGAACCCGTCCCGGACCCGCTCAGCCCGATCAACCCCCGCCAGGGCCAGCCGAAGGGCCGCGACCAGGCGCTCAAGAGCCGGTTGCGCCCGGGCGGCGACATCTTCGGGCAGGTCCTCGTCGGGAAAGTCGACCGCCGCCTCGAAAAGGGCGAGCGCCTCCACGAGGTCCGAACGCCAGACTTCCTGGGCGCGCCCCAGCGCCCCGCCCAGCTGGTCGATGGCCTGCCGGCGCTGGGCTTCCGTCTCAGCTTCAATAAGGTCGGCCACACCCTCAGCCTGGGCCAGGTCGAGCCGGCCAGTCTCGAAGGCGCGTCGCGTGAACTCCCCCGGTTCGGCGAGCCTCAGGCCCAGACCCGCCAAGGCTTCGAGGACGCCCGAGACGACGGCGGGACCCCCGTGCAGGTGGAGCTCGGCGCTGTCCTCCCCGGTATAGCTGCCAGGGCCCGGCATCCAGAGGACCAGGGCCTCGTCGAGAACCCGGCCGGCGGCATCCCGCAGCTGGCGGACGACCGCGCGGCGCGGTGGAGGGCGGCGTCCGGCGAGGGCGGCCAGCGCCTCGCCCCCTCGGGGACCCGACAAGCGCACCACCGCCACCGCCGCGCGGCCAGGCGCGGTGGCCGGGGCGAAGATCGTGTCATTCATTTCGGGCGGGGCGCGCCCATGCCCATGCCAGCGGCCTGGGTCATCAGTTTCGAGAAGTGCTCCTGCGCCCCTGCGCCGAAGGCCGTCCAGTTCTTCACGAGCTCATCGGGGGAGAGCATGGCGATGTTGGCGTTCATCCGGGCCTGCATTTCTTCGACAAGGCGGGCATTGAGCTCGCTTACATCGGGAAGGCCCAGGAAGGTCCGGGCCTCGACGGGGGAGCAGTCTATCTCGACCGTGATCTTCATGGGGCGGTCCTTTCGGAGTCTGGCCAGCGCGGGGTGCAACGATAGCGCGGGGACGCGGCTTCGCAAAACCCGCTTCCGCCCGCCGGAGCGCGCGCCTAAGTGTGGTGACGGTAAAGAGAGGAGACCCCCATGGGAGAGACGATCCGCATCCAGGTCGACGGCGGCGAAATGTCGGCCTATGTCGCCCGCCCCGCCGCAGCAAGAGCCCCCGCCGTCGTGGTGCTCCAGGAGATCTTCGGTGTGAACGCCGTCATGCGCGACATCACAGACGCGCTGGCCGCCGAGGGCTTCCTGGCTGTCTGCCCGGACCTGTTCTGGCGGGTTGAACCCGGCGTCGACATCACAGACCAGACCGAGACCGAGTGGAAGAAGGCCTTCGCTCTGATGAACGCCTTTGACCCCGGCGCCGGGGTGAAGGACATCGCCGCGACGGTCGCTCGTCTCCGCTCCGACCCCGGGTGCACCGGGAAGGTCGGCGCCGTGGGCTTCTGCCTGGGCGGCCAGCTGGCCTGGTTGACGGCGACCCGGACCGATGCCGATGCGGCCGTGTCCTACTATGGCGTCGGGATCGAGGGCCTGCTGGGCGAGAGCACCCACCTTCGCAACCCCGTCATGCTGCACATCGCCGAGGCCGACGGGTTCGTCCCGCCCCCCGCCCAGGCGGCGATCCGAGAGGGGCTGACAGGTCAGCCCCTGGCCACGGTTCACACCTACCCGGGTCGCGACCACGCCTTCGCCCGGCACGGCGGCGAGCACTATCACGCCGCGGACGCCGCCCTGGCCGGATCGCGCTCCCTGGCCTTCCTTCGCACCCACCTGGGGAGCGCCTAAGCCATGAAGGCGATACGACTGACCGCTACGGGCGGGCCTGAGGTTCTGGCGCTGGTGGACCTTGACGCCCCGGCGCCAGGTCCGGGCCAGATCCGCGTCCGCCAGACCGCCATCGGCGTCAACTACATCGACACCTACCACCGCTCAGGGCTCTACCCCCTGAAACTGCCCTCCGGCCTCGGCATGGAGGGCGCCGGCGAGGTGGACGCCGTGGGCGAGGGCGTGACGCGCTTTGCCCCGGGCGACCGGGTGGCCTTCGCTTCAGGACCCATCGGCGCCTATGCGGAGTGGCACTGCGTAGACGCCTCCCGCGCGGTGCGCATCCCCGAAGGGGTGGAGGATCGCGCGGCGGCCGCGGCCCTGCTCAAGGGCATGACCGCGGAATTCCTTCTCCTCAGGTGCCGGCCCGTCGCGCCGGGTGAGACTGTTCTCATCCACGCTGGCGCCGGAGGCGTCGGCCAGATCCTGGTGCAGTGGGCCAAGGCCCTCGGCGCGCAGGTCATCGCGACGGCCGGGAGCGCCGCCAAGGGAGACAGGGTCCGGGACCTGGGGGCCGACCACGTCATCCTCTACGGCGAACAGGACGTGGCGGCCGAGGTCCGCAGGATCACCCAGGGTGCAGGGGTTTCGGTCGCCTACGACTCCGTCGGGGCGGCGACCTTCGAGGGCACCCTGGCCAGCCTGTCGCGGCGGGGCGTCTTTGTCAGCTTCGGAAACGCTTCAGGCCCACCGCCGGCCGTGGAACCCGGCCGCCTGATGCCCATGGGCTCGCTCTTCCTGACCCGTCCGACCCTGGGGGACTATGTGGCGACGACCGAGGAACTGGACGCCAGCGCCGGGGCGGTCTTTGCGCGGATCGCGGCGGGAGAGATCGACATCGAGATCGGGCAGACCTTCCCGCTCAGCCAGGCCCGGGCGGCCCATGAGGCCCTGGAGTCCCGCCAGACCATCGGGTCGACCCTCCTGATCCCCTGAATCCAGGTCCGGTTCGCCGGTGTTTCACGTGAAACACCGGCCCCCGCCGCTCAGGTGTTCATGGACTGGAAGAAGTCGTCGTTGTTCTTGGACTGGCGGAGCTTGTCGAGGAGGAACTCGATCGCGTCCTGGGCCCCCATGGGCGCCAGAATCCTGCGCAAGACATGGGTTTTGGCCAGCTGCCCCGGGGGCGTGATGAGCTCGTCCTTCCGGGTGCCGGACTTCAGGATATCGATGGCCGGGTAGATCCGCTTGTCCGCCACCTTCCGGTCCAGGACGATTTCCGAGTTCCCGGTGCCCTTGAACTCCTCGAAGATCACCTCGTCCATCCGGCTGCCTGTGTCGATCAGGGCGGTGGAGATGATGGTCAGGGAGCCGCCCTCCTCAATGTTCCGCGCGGCGCCGAAAAAGCGCTTCGGGCGCTGGAGGGCGTTGGCGTCGACACCACCGGTCAGCACCTTGCCCGAGGAGGGCACGGTGGTGTTGTAGGCCCGACCGAGACGGGTGATGTTGTCCAGAAGGATCACGACGTCGCGCTTGTGCTCAACCAGGCGCTTGGCCTTCTCGATGACCATCTCCGCCACCTGGACGTGCCTCTGGGCCGGCTCATCGAAGGTCGAGGCGATCACCTCCCCCTTCACGGTCCTCTGCATGTCGGTCACTTCTTCAGGCCGCTCGTCCACCAGGAGGACGATGAGGTAACACTCGGGATGATTGGCCGCGATCGCCTTGGCGATGTTCTGCATCATGATCGTCTTGCCGACCCGGGGCGGGGCGACGATCAGGCAGCGCTGCCCCTTGCCGAGGGGGGACACGATATCGATGACCCGGCCGGAGCGATCCTTCAGCGTCGGATCCTCCATTTCCATCCTCAGCCGCTCCTGCGGATAGAGCGGGGTCAGGTTGTCGAACAGAACCTTGTGTCGAACGTTCTCGGGCGGCTCAAAGTTGATCTGGTCGACCTTCACCAGGGCGAAATACCGCTCGCCCTCGCGGGGGGCGCGGACACCGCCATCCACGGTGTCCCCAGTGCGCAGGCCAAACTTCCGGATCTGAGAGGGGCTGACATAGATGTCGTCGGGGCCAGGCAGATAGTTGGCCTCTGGCGAGCGCAGGAAGCCGAACCCGTCGGGCAGAACCTCCATGGTGCCGGAGCCGGAGATCTCCACCCCCTCCTCGGCCAGGACCTTGAGGATGGCGAACATCATGTCCTGCTTTCGCATGGAGTTCGCGTTCTCGATCTCCAGGGTCTCGGCAAAGCTGAGGAGATCGGCGGGAGATTTGTCCTTCAGCTCCTGAAGGGACATCCGGGACAGGCCCATGGCGGCGATCGCTTGCGCAGCCTGGGTGGGCTCATCATCCTCGCCACTGGCGTCTTCGCCGGCTCCAAGGCCCAAGCTCGCGTCTTCAATGGCCTCGACGAGGTCGGCGGCGTCCTGCGGCGTATGGTCGTCAGACATCGGTATCTTTCGGGTTTCCAGAGCGGACGCAGGACTCCCCTGCGCCAGCCAGGACGCGCTTCGGCGTCCGCATCAAATCAATCTTTTTCAGGACCGGGATCCGGCGAGGCGCCTTGCGCCCTCGCAGCCCCGGTGGGAGGCGGGATCGGGCCCCGGCAGGGCCGGAATCCGATGCCGGAAGCGGAACCACACTCTCCGGGGCGGGTCAAGCACCGCCGAACAGGGAAGCTCAGCCGCCGAACTCCAGCGTAACGGCCAGAACCATTACGATGGCGGCGAGGAAGGGAAGCTCGTTGGTCGCTCTCCAGAACCTGCTCGAGCGCGTGTTCGTGCCGGCGGCGAAACGCTTGCGTGCTGCGCCCAAGAAATGGTGCCAACCGAGCAGAAAGACCACGCCGGCCAGTTTGGCGAGCATCCAGGGTGTCAGGAGAAAGTCCCAACCGCCCAGCCGGGCCGTCGCGTCCACCCAGATCAGCGCGAGCCCCAGCAGAAAGGACACGACCATCGCCGGCCCCATGATGATCCGGTAGAGTTTCAGCTCCATGACCTGGAACGTCCGGTCCATTTCCGAGCCGGGCTCGACGTCGGCGTGGTAGGCGAAGAGTCGCGGCAGGTACAGAATCCCCGCCATCCAGGCGATGACCGCCAGGATATGAAGCCCCCGAAGAAGGTCATAGAGGTTCATCGGCGGGCACCGGCGTTTCGGTCCCGGCACGGACAGCGGGCATGGGCTGCGGGGCAGGACCAATCCCCATCCGGCGCCGTACCCCCGTCCCGGGTCAGAGCGGTGGTAACGGCATCCCCAAGGGCCGCAATGAAGGCCGGATCTGTCCCCGGAGCGGAGGCGCGGAGCCAGACAGGGCAACCCGACGCCTCCGCCAACTCCGCATACTCATGGTCCAGCTCGACGAGGGTCTCGACGTGTTCGGATACAAAGGCGATGGGCGAGACCAAGACGCCAAGACCCTCCGCCCCGGCCCGCCGAATCTCGTCATCCGTGGACGGGCCGATCCATTTCAGCGGGCCGACCCGGCTCTGATAGCTGATCCCCCAGTCCGTGAATTCCGGCAGAAGACGTGCGACCGAAGCGACCGTGGCCTCTATCTGAGCCTGGTAGGGGTCTCCGTCCTTGACGACCTTCTCGGGAAGCCCGTGGGCCGAGAACAGGAGCCGCACGCCAGCTGGCTTGCCGGCGCTTACCCAGACCTCCCGGATGGCTCGGGCGTGCGCCTCGGCAAGACCTGAGGAGGTCGGATAGCAGCAGATGGCCCGGCTTTGGCCTGGCCCCTTGTACGCCAGTGACCAGTCCTTGAGGGACGAAGCGGTCGTCGTGGTGGAGAACTGCGGATAAAGCGGCAGGAGGACAATCTCATCCGGTTCCCAAGCGGCCACCTCGATCGCCGTCTGGGCGGCGAAGGGCTTCCAGTAGCGCATGGCGATGAACACGCGGCTCTCCTGTCCGGGCCGCAGACGGGCCAGCTCCGCCTCCAGGGCCTCAGCCTGTCGACGCGTCTCCGGGAGGATAGGAGAGCCCCCACCCATCAGGGCATAGTTCGCCCGAGCCCCCTTCGCGCGTGTGGCGGAGATGAAGGCGGCCAGCGGATAGCGAACCGGGGCCGGGGCGCCGATGATCGCAGGATCCTTGAAAAGGTTGAACAGAAAGGGCCGGACGGCGTCGGGGCCATCCGGGCCGCCCAGGTTGAACAAGACGACGGCGAGGCGGGTCATATGCCTGTGATCCTCCTGACAGCGCGCTCGATGTGAGCGACCGGCGTATCTGGAAGAACGCCGTGGCCGAGGTTGAAGATGTAGGGGCCCCTTTTCCAGCCCTCGATAAGGGCGTCAATCCGGGCGTCCATAGCTGGCCCGCCCGCCCGCAAGAGCAGGTTGTCAAGAGCCCCCTGGATGGCTTTTCCCCCTGCCTGGATCCTGCGCCCCTGGGCCAGAGTCGCCTGGGTGTCGAGTCCCACAGCCTGGACCGGAACGGCGTCGGCGTAGATATCCACCAAGGCGCCGGCGCCACGTGGGAAACCGATAAATGGCGCCTCCACGCCCGCGGCGCGAACCCGCCGGATGATCTCTCGGTGCGGCTGGATC
Source organism: Phenylobacterium sp. (assembly GCA_020402745.1). Taxonomy (GTDB): domain Bacteria; phylum Pseudomonadota; class Alphaproteobacteria; order Caulobacterales; family Caulobacteraceae; genus Phenylobacterium. The sequence goes on along the minus strand of JADBYZ010000013.1, from coordinate 128,815 downwards.
ACGACACGCTGGAAAACATCCTCAGCCAGTCCTTCCGCCCAGCTCTCAAAGAGTTTCAGCACCTGAGCGCCGCTGCGGGCCTGGAGAACCAAGTAGCGGGCGGTCGCCTCGACCAGCACTTCCAGGATCTGGTCCAGGCGGTCCGCCTCAGAGTACGCAAAAGCGCGCGCGCCGGACCGGTCCGAACCCCGGCCTTCGATCATGTAGGTGGCCACAGTCCAAGGCGCCCCGGCGAAGCCGATCAACGCCCGTTCGGGCTCCAGAGCCGCTCTGACCCGAGAGAGGGTCTCGCCGATGGAAGCCAGGCGGCCGGTGGACGCCTCGATCTCCCCAACCAGTGCGGCGACCTCAGGGAGAGGCCCGAGCCGGGGACCCTCGCCTGCCTCGAACCAGACCTCCTGGCCCAGGGCCTGGGGGATCAGCAGGATGTCCGCAAAGACAATGGCCGCGTCAAAGGGAAAGCGCCGCATAGGCTGGAGCGTTGCCTCGGCGGCCATTTCCGGATCGTAGCAGAAGGCCAGGAAGTCCTTCGCCCGGGTTCTGAGCTCCCGGTACTCAGGTAAGGATCGCCCTGCCTGGCGCATGAACCAGACCGGCGGGCGCTCAAAGGCCTCGCCTGCCAGGGTTCGGAGAAGTTTGGGTCTGGGAGCCTCAGTCATGAGGCCCTTAAACCCTGCCCCCTCGTCGGGCTCAAGCGTCATGGCGAAAAGCTGGCACCTGTCCTTCACAATACAAGTTTCTTTTTTGGGTGGAGGTAGTGATAGGGGGCCGCAAACTTGGGGAGGATCGCAGATCGCCGAGGATTTCCCCCAGCGTATCACCAAACCTTCACACACAGTGGGTTCGGGCGACAGAACGCCTGTGGAATACGACTAACCATTTGGAATAAAACAAAATATCAGGACACATCCTGTGGATGTCCGAAGGGGCGCTGACATTTCCGCAGGGTTTTCCTTAAACCTGAAATAAGACCGCCCACACGGGAAGGTTCTGGTGACGAAACCCGGCGCTTTCCCCTGCCTTCCCACAGCCGACCGCCGGTCGGGAGGGACCTTCGCGCTTTTCTCCCCACGCCCGCTCGGTTGAGCTAAGAAGAGGTCGACAGGTTTGTCCCCAGAAAACCCCGCACCCTTCCCCACCTTCGCGATCCCGCCCTGATCGCGCCAGAACCCCCGACCAGCATGACCGTCGCCAGCAGATTCGCCACCTACTTCCATGTGCACCTGGTCTCCGACTCCACGGGTGAGACCCTCAACGCCATGGCGCGGGCGGTCTGCGCCCGCTTTGAAAACGTCCTGCCTATCGAGCACTATTACGCCCTCGTCCGTTCGCCTCGGCAGCTGGAGCGGGCTTTGGCGGATATCGAGGATGCGCCAGGCGTCGTCATGCACACCATTGTCGACGACAGCCTCAGAACCGCTCTGGAGGAGGGTTGCCGGCGCCTGGACATGCCCTGTATCGCCGCCCTCGATCCCCTTGTATCGGCGCTTTCCCGATATCTCGGTGCTTCCTTGACGCGGCGCGTGGGCGTGCAGCACGCCCTCGACACCGACTACTTCAACCGGATGGATGCCCTCAACTACGCTATCGGCCACGATGACGGCCAGGGGGGTGCTGAGCTCGACCAGGCCGACGTGGTGCTTGTCGGGGTGTCCCGGACCTCAAAGACCCCCACCTGCATCTATCTGGCGCACCGAGGCGTGCGGGCCGCCAACTTTCCCCTGGTTCCGGGGCGGCCGGTCCCCGAAGCCTTGTCGCGGTTGTCGTCGGCGCTTGTCGTGGGCCTGACCATCTCGCCGGATCGGCTCATCCAGATCCGCCGAAACCGGCTCCTGTCCCTCAAGGAGTCCCGCGATACCGCCTATACGGATATCGAGGCGGTCCGCGAGGAAGTGGTTCAGGCCCGCCGCCTTTACGAACGGCAGGGCTGGCCTGTGATCGACGTGACACGCCGCTCGGTCGAAGAGACCGCCGCGTCCGTCCTCAATCTCCTGCAGACCTCCCGTCCTGCGGCGAAGGGAGCGCCATGACTCCTCCCGACGTCATCCTGGCCTCGCGGAGCGCCGCCCGCTCGGCCCTCCTCCGGGGCGCAGGCGTGTCCTTTGAAGCGGCCGATTCCGGAGTCGATGAGGCGGCGCTGAAGACGGCGATCCTCGCGGGGGGCGCAGGGCCGGCCGAGGTCGCTTCGGCGCTGGCGCGGGAAAAGGCCCTCGCAGTTTCGCGGCGGGGTCCGGGTTTGGTCATCGGGGCAGACCAGACCCTCGATTTCGAGGGGCGCCTGCACGACAAGCCGCTCAGCCTCGCTGAGGCCGCCGATCGATTACGCGCCATGAGGGGTCGCGCCCACAGGCTGCACGCCGCCGTCGCCGCCGCCCGGGATGGCGTTGTCATCTGGGAAGCGCTTTCCAGCGCCGAGCTGATCATGCGCTCCTTCAGCGACGCCTTCCTGGAGGCCTATCTTGCGGGGGAGGGCGAAGAGGCTCTGTCTTCCGTCGGCGCCTATCGGCTCGAGGGTCCGGGGGTGCAGCTCTTCTCCGAGATTCGCGGTGACTATTTCACCATCCTCGGACTGCCGCTGACCGGGCTCCTGGAGCTACTCCGTCGCGAGGGCGTCTTGACGCCATGAACCTGACAGCCGCTACGCGCCTGGCCGGAGTGGTGGGAAACCCGATCTCCCACTCGTTGAGCCCGATCCTGCACAACGCCTGGCTGGAGGCCGCGGGTCTGGACGGGGCCTATCTGGCTTTCGGTCTGGCGCCGGGCCGCTTCAGAGCCTTCGTCGACGGCCTCCGGGGCGGGACCCTGGCCGGCATCAACGTGACCTTGCCCTTCAAGACCGAAGCCCTGGCCGCCGCTGACCGGGTCAGCGCCCGCGCGCACGCCGCCGGTGCAGCCAATGTCCTGGTCTTCGGCCCCGACGGATCCGTCAGCGCCGACAACACGGACGGAGAAGGCCTTCTCTACGCCTTCGCCCGGCAGGCGCCGGGGTTCCGCCCCGACAGCGGACCCCTGGTCCTCTACGGCGCCGGAGGCGCGGCGCGAGGGGCCGTCGCCGCCTTCCTCGAGGCCGGATGTCCAGAGGTGCGCCTCCTCAACCGGACCCGCGCCCGGGCCGAGGACTTGGCCGCACGCTTCGGCGACCGGGTCAGGGCGCTGAACACCACCGATCCCGACGCTCTGTCCGGAGCCGCCGCCCTGGTCAACGCCAGCTCCGCAGGACTTGGACCCGACGCGCCGCCGCCGCCCGACTTTTCAGGGGCGCCCACCACCGCTGTCGCCATGGACATGACTTACAGGCCCTTGCGCACGCCCTTCCTTAAGGCCGCCGCCGCCCGAGGCCTTAGGACTGTCGACGGCCTGGACATGCTGATCGGCCAGGCCATACCTGCCTTTACGGCCTTTTTCGGCCAACCGCCCCCCGCCGCCGCCGACGTGCGGGGGCGCGTCCTTCGTCTGTTGGGAGAGGCTCCGTGATCCATATCGGCCTGACCGGCTCCATCGGCATGGGCAAGTCCACCACCGCCCAGATGTTCCGGGACGCCGGCGTCCCGGTTTACGACGCCGACGCCGCCGTCGCCGACCTCTACGTGCAAGGCGGAGCGGCGGTGGAGCCGTTGGAGGCCGCCTTTCCCGGTGTGACCCGTGATGGCGCTGTCGACCGCGAGGCCCTGCGACGACGTGTCCTGGGTGATGACGCGGCCATGACCCGGCTGAACGCGGTGGTCCATCCCCTCCTAGGCCGGGACCGACTGGAGTTTCACCGCCGTGCCGAGGCTTTGGGCGCCGACGTTCTGGTGTTTGACATCCCCTTGCTGTTCGAGACAGGGGGCGAGCGGAACATGGACGCGGTCGTGGTCGTCACCGCGCCTGCCGATGTGCAGAGGGCCCGGGTCCTCGCCAGGGAAGGGATGACGCCGGAGCGGCTCGACGCCATCCTCGCCCGACAAACGCCCGACCAAGAGAAGCGCGCGCGAGCGGACTTTGTGATTGATACGGGCCGGGGCCTGGAGGCGGCGCGAGAGAGCGTACGCTGTGTACTGGAGGCGATCCGTGACCCCGCCTGGAAGTCCCGAAGGGCCACCGCTTCGGATTGAAGACCGGAGCGAAACAGGGCATTCCCCTTCTCATGGCGCGCGAGATCGTCCTCGACACCGAGACCACAGGGTTTGAGCCCCACCTGGGCCACAGGCTCGTCGAGATCGCGGCCCTGGAGATCGAAGACTTTCTGCCGACGGGCAAAAGCTTTCACACCTATATCGATCCGGAGCGGGACATGCCCGCCGACGCCGAGAGGGTCCATGGGTTGTCCGCCGCCTTTCTGAGGGGCAAACCCCGGTTCGCGGACCCAGAGGTGGCCAGCGCCTTTCTGGACTTCGTAGGCGAGGCTCCGATCGTGGCCCACAACGCGGCCTTCGACCGGGCCTTCGTCAACTGGGAGCTCGGCCTTGCCGGCCTGCCCGATATCCCTGAGCCGCGCTGGGTGGATACGCTGGCCCTCGCCCGCCGCCGCTTTCCCGGCATGCAGAACTCTCTCGACGCCCTCTGCAAAAGGTTCAAGATCTCGCTTTCCGAGCGGGAGAAACACGGCGCCCTTATCGATGCCCGGCTCCTGGCCTCCGTCTACCTGGAGCTCTGCGGCGGGCGGGAGCGCGGTCTTGAGCTGACGGTCGTCGCCAGCACCTGGGCGGTCGCTGACCAGGTGGCGTCAGACTATGGCGCACGGCCCAGGCCCCTGGCCCCTCGTTCTACGGAGGCGGAGCGCGACGCTCACGCTGAGTTTGTCCTAAAGACCGTGAAGTCAGAGCTCTGGAAGGCCTGGCTGTGAGAGCCGTCCCGGGGCTTCAGGCGGTGCCGACCACCGCCCCCATGCCCTCCGCCTCTGCCTTTCGGGCCATATAGACCGCTCCGAAGTCGATCGGATCCAGCATGAAGGGCGGGAAGGACCCATCCGCCGTCACATCGGCGATAATCCGGCGCGCAAAGGGGAAAAGGAATCTGGGGCACTCGACCAGAAGAACCGGTTCGAGGTTCTCCGGAGGCACGCCGTCGATGGCGAAAAGCCCGCCATAGACCAGCTCCACCACGAAGAAAGGCCCATCATCCCGCGCGGCGCGCGCTGAAAGCTTGAGGTCAACCTCGAACAGGCCGTCCTCGCGACCCCGGGCGTTCATCTCTACGCCCATGTCGATCTGTGGCTGGGCGCCTCCTGAGCGGAGGATGTCCGGAGCCCGCGGGTTCTCGAAGGACAGGTCCCGGACGAACTGCGCCAGTATCCGTATGCCGGGCTCAGCCGGGGCGGCGGGAGGGGTATCAGCGTCTGACATTCGCGGGCTCCATCGGGGGCATGGACCGCCCATAGCGGCCTTAAATCCGGCGGGGCTGGCTAACATGCGGCCGTGCCGTGCGCAATCTCGAGCCCCGACCCCTGACGCGAAGAAAATAAGCCGCTATATTGGCGTCTGACATCCCTATCCGAAGCCATCTGACACCGCCTTGCTCCAGCTCATCCTTCTCGCCCTTGTCGCCGCCGTCGCCCTGCTTCAGCTTTATGCGGTGCTTGGACGCCGCATGGGCCGTCAACCCGAAGAGCGTGCGGCCCAGCCGGAGCCAGCGGGCGCCGTACGTCGGCCCGTAACGCCCCTTGTGACCGACCCCGTCCCTCTGGAAGAGGCGCCTGCAGGGCTTTCGGCGATCCGGGCCCGCGATCCGGCCTTCGACCCTCAGGTCTTCCTGGCCAATGCGCGAAACCTCTACCGCACGATCATCACCGCCTATGCTGCGGGCGACCGCGACGCCTTGGCGCCTCTCCTGTCAGAAGAGGTCCGCTCGGCCTTTGAGGCCGGGATCGCCGAACGCGAGTCTTCGGGCCGGATCGAAAGCGTAGACCTTCCCCACCCGCCCCGCTGCGATGTGGAAACTGTCGAGATCGACGGCGACCGGGCTCGTGTCGCGTTACGCTTCCTGGGTGAGCTCCTTCAGACCGTGAAGGCGCCTGATGAGGCTGAGCCCCGCGTCGTGCAGCGTCGCACCGCCGAACTCTGGACCTTCGAGCGTAACCTCGCGGACAGGGACGGGGGTTGGCGTCTGGCCGGCGTCGATGTCGCCGAGGCCTGATCCGTGCGCCTGTCCGGCCTGATCGCTCTGGCCGGGCTCTTCCTGCTCGCCGCCTGCGCCGCGCCCGGCGCGCTCCGCCCCGGGCCTGTACCTCCGCCCTCACCGGGCCCCGAGGTGACGCCTACGGCGCCCGAACAGCGCCCGGCCCCGCCCCGTCCGGAGCCCGCGCTTGTGCCCCTGACCGATCTGCCAGGCTGGTCGCAGGACGATCATGTCGCGGCCTTCGAGGCTTGGCGGGCGAATTGCTCGATCCGACGGCTTCCCGCTTTCGCCTCGGCTTGCCGGGACGCCATGGCCGTGGATCTCCTGGACTCGGAGGCGGCCAGGCGCTTCTTCGAGGAAAGGTTTCTGGGACAACCTCTCCCTGGCGAGGGGGTGCTGACCGGATACTTCGCTCCGATTTACGAGGCGCGCCGATCCCCGGACGCCGAATTCTCCGCTCCCCTTCGCCCCCGCCCCGAGGATCTCCCTGCGGAAGGCGGGATCTATCCCGACCGGGCGGCCATAGAGGCCAGGCCCGCCTCTGACGCCCTTGCCTGGCTTCGGCCGGAAGACAAATTCTTCCTCCAGATACAAGGCTCCGGGACCCTGATCTTTCCGGAGGGCCCACCGCAGAGAGCCGTCTTCGCCGGGACCAACAGCCAGCCCTTCTCTGGTGTGGCCAACGCCATGCGCGAGCGCGGCCTGCTGGAGGCCGGCCAAACCTCGGCGGAGGGAATCCGCGCCTGGCTCGCCGCTCATAGGGGCCCGGAGGCGGCGGAGATCATGGCCCTCAATCCCCGCTACGTCTTCTTCCGCCTGACCGCCGACGATGGCCTGCCGCCGCGGGGCGCGGCCGGCGTTCCTCTGCCGGCGGGTCGCGCCATCGCCGTAGATCTTTCCTTGCACACCTCTGGCGACCTCTACTGGATCGACGCGCAGAGCCCGATCCTGGCCGGCGCCTTCCCCACCTACCGGCGGTTGGTCACCGCGCTCGACACGGGTGGGGCCATCCGCGGTCCCATCCGCGCCGACCTCTACCTCGGGCAGGGGCCTGAGGCCGGCCTGGAAGCAGGCCGCATCCGTCATGTCCTCCGGCTCTACCGGCTGGCGCCCCGACCATGAGGCGCCCTCTCCGACCGGAGGAACGCCGGCTCTGGTCCCAGGTCGCCTCCACAGTGCACCCCCTGCCCGGGCGGGCCAGCGCCCCGGAGGCGCCGCCCGCCAGCCCTGGCGAGGCCCTGCCGGCGCCGGACCCCGCCGGCCCGCCCCTCCGGGTGGCGGTCTCGTCCACGATCCGAAATCCCTCACCTAAGGCTGGCCCCAAGGCCCTGGAGCCCGCGCGCCGGCGGCGCATCTCACGAGAGCGGGATCCCATCGGCGCCCACATCGATCTCCATGGCCTGGGCCAGGACGCCGCCCGGGCGACCCTGGAGCGGTTTGTCCTGGAGTGCTGGCGCGATGGCCTGCGCGCGGTGCTTGTCATCACGGGCAAGGGCGTCCGGGGCGACGGCGTTCTCCGCCGCCTGACGCCGGAATGGCTGGCGGCCCCGCACCTCCAGGCGGTCGTGGCGGGGATCTCGGAGGCGCACCGACGGCATGGGGGCGAAGGCGCCCTCTACATCGCCCTCAAGCGACGTCCGCCCGGCGCCAACGCGCCGCCCAGGCCGTGACGCCCACATGCCCCGCGACATTGCCGAGGGTGCGCGAGAAATCCGGGAAGGTCTCCACCGCCAGCAGCAGGGGGAGGAGCTCCATGGGCAGGCCCAGGCTCATGAAGATGGGGACCAGGGTGGTGAAGAAGCTCACCGAGCTCGCCACGCCCACCGCCGCCAGACTGACCAGGGCCGCCACCAGCACCCCGGCGGCCACCTGTGACGGGGCGAGGGTGACCCCGTAGAGGTGAGCCACATAGAGGGCCACCGCCAGGTTTCCGGCCGGGCTGGTGATCCTGAAGAGGGCCACGCCCATGGGCAGGACAAGGCCGCTGACCCGCTCCGGGATCCCCAGCCGGGCGCAGGCCGCCAGCATGACAGGCAGGCAGGCCAGGGAGGACTGGGTGGAGATGGCCATGGCGCCCACTGGCGCCATGGCGCCCGCCAGCTCGCGGGGCCGGGTCCGCCCGCCGGCCAGGGCCGCGATGAGGCCGAGGGCTCCGGCCATCAGGCACATCAGGCTGACGACGACCACATAATGGCCCAGCAGGCCTACGGCGCCGAAGCCCGTCCGAGCTCCCACGGTGAGGGCCAGGAGGAAGACGCCGCCGGGCGCCAGGACAAGGACCCAGCGGACGATCACCATCATGGCGGCCTGCACGCTGTCGAAGACCGTGACGAGCATGTCCCGACGCGCCGCGTCGAGCCGGGAGACGGCCAATCCGAAGATCAGGGCGAAGACCACCAGGGAGGCCATGGCCCCATCGGCCGCGGCCTTGAAGGGATTGGCCGGGATGAAGGCGCTGAGCCACTCCGAGAGGGGCGGGGTCGGCGGGATCTCCGCGCGCCCCCCTGTCGCCGTCGACCGAAGGGCCGCCGCCGCCTCGCCCGGCGCGGGCCAGGCGGCCAGCAGGGCCGGTGTAAGCAGGGCTGTGAGGCTGGCGGCCAAGAGGAGACCGCCGCCGAAGGTCAGGAGGGCGCGCCCCGCCAGGCCGCCCCGCCCCACCGCGTCGGCGGCCCGCGCCATGCCGGTGACCAGGAGGGCGAAGACCAGCGGAATGATGGTCATGCGCAGGGCGTCGAGCCAGACGCCCCCGATGGCCTCTGCAGCAGCGACAAGACCCGCCTCTCCGGGCGCCTCCACGGCGTGCAGAACGGCGCCCGCGGCGACGCCGCCGCCCAGGCCCAGGAGGATAAGGGTGGTGGGGGACGGCGCCTTCACAGCCCGGCCCGGGTCCTGGCCGCCTTCTCCTCCAGGCCCGAGGCGCCTTCGCGGGCCTCCAGCCGGGCGGCGACCTCGTCCGCCGAGACCCCCGCCGCCGCCAGCAGCACCAGGAGGTGGTAGAGAACATCTGCGGCCTCTGCAGCCAGGCCGTCCCGGTCCCCGGAGACCGCGGCAACGATGGCCTCCACCGCTTCCTCGCCCAGCTTGCGGGCCGCGCGCGGCGGACCGTCCTGGAGAAGACGGGCGGTCCAGGAGGTCTCCGGGTCGGCCTCCCGCCGGGCCTCGATGACGGTCTCCAGCCGCCCGAGCACCTCGCCGAGCCGGCTCATCCGGCCGGCTCCGTCTGGCGGACGGGCAGGCCGGCCGCCGCCATAGCGGCCTTGACCTCGCGGATGGAGACATCGCCAAAGTGGAAGATTGAGGCGGCCAGGACGGCGTCCGCCCCGCCTTCGGTCACAGCTTCGACCATGTGCCGGGCCTCTCCTGCGCCACCCGAAGCGATGACGGGAACCTTGACCGCGTTCGTGACCGCCCGCAACAGGCCCAGATCGTAGCCGCTGCGGACCCCGTCCCGGTCCATGGAGGTCAGGAGGATCTCGCCGGCCCCGCGCCGCACCACCTCCTCGGCCCAGGCCGGGGCGTCTAGGCCCGTGTCCCGGCGCCCGCCGTAGGTGAAGACGCGCCAGCCCCCCTCGGGCGTCGCCCGGGCGTCGACGGCAGCGACCACCGCCTGGGAGCCGAAGGCGTCGGCGCAGCGGGAGATCAGGTCGGGGTCCTCCACGGCGGCTGTATTGACGCTGATCTTGTCGGCCCCAGCCAGGAGCAGGGCCCGGGCGTCCTCCACCGTGCGGATTCCCCCGCCCACCGAAAGGGGCATGAAGCAGACGTCCGCCGTGCGCGCGACCACGTCGAGGATGGCGCCCCGGCCTTCATGGCTGGCGGTGATGTCGAGGAACATGAGTTCGTCCGCCCCGGCCGCGTCGTAGGCCCGGGCCTGCTCCACAGGATCGCCGGCGTCACGCAGGGCGACGAAGTTCACGCCCTTGACCACGCGCCCGTCCTTCACGTCGAGGCAGGGGATGACGCGGACCTTGAGCATGTCAGGCCGAGGCCGCCAGTGCCACGGCCGGGTCGATGGCCCCGTTGTAGAGGGCCCGGCCCAGGACTGCGCCCGCCACGGGCGCGCCGCGCCGCGCCTTCAGCCGGATGATGTCTTCCACGGAGGCCAGGCCGCCGGCGGCGATGACCGGGATGGCCACGGCGTCGGCAATGGCCCCGAAGGCCTCGACGTTGAAACCCATCACCGTCCCGTCCCGGTCAATGTCGGTGATGATGAGGGCGCCCACCCCCGCGTCCTCGAAGCGGCGGGCGACCGTGACGGCGTCCAGGTCCGTGCTCTCGGTCCAGCCCTGGGTTGCGACCTTGCCCGCGCGCACGTCCACGCTGACGGCGATCTGTTCCGGCCAGAGCCGGGCGGCCTCGATCACCATTTCGGGGTGGGTCACCGCGACGGTGCCGAGGATGACCCGGGAGACCCCGGCCTCGATCCACCGCTCCACATCCTGAAGGCTGCGGATGCCCCCACCCAGCTGGACGGGGGTGGAGACCGCCTCGAGGATCGCCTCAACGGCCTCGCCGTTGACGGCCCGGCCTTCGACGGCGCCGTTCAGGTCGACCACGTGGATCCAGTGGAACCCGGCGTCGGCCCAGGCGCGGGCCTGGGCGGCCGGCGAGGTGTTGAAGACCGTGGCCGTGTCGAGGTCGCCATGCAGGACGCGGACGCAATCCCCGTTCTTCAGGTCGATGGCCGGATAGAGGATCAAGGGCGCCACTCCAGGAAACGCGACAGCAGGGCCAGTCCGGCGGACTGGGATTTTTCGGGGTGGAACTGCACCCCAGCCATATTCTCCCGCACGACGGCGGCGGGGAACCTTGCACCATGGTCCGCCTCTGCGGCCACGTCGGCTGCGTCATCCGGCCAGAAGGCGAAGGAGTGGGTGAAGTACATGGGCGCCGCGCCGATGGCGGCGATGAGGTCGGGCCCATGCGGGTTGATGAGGTCGTTCCAACCCATATGAGGGATCTTGGCCGCCGGATTCGAGGGGCGCAGCCGGCGCACCTCGCCCGGGATCCACCCCAGCCCGGGCGTCTCGCCGAACTCCAGGCCCCGCGAGGCCATCAGTTGCATGCCGACGCAGATTCCCAGGAAGGGACGGCCCCGGCCGCGGACAGCCTCGTCCAGGGCCTCGCGCAGTCCAGGCCGCGCACCGAGGGCGGACATGCAGGCGGCGAAGGCGCCGACCCCGGGAAGAACGATGCGATCGGCGGCCAGCACATCCTCCGGAACATGGGTGACCCGGACCTCGACCCGGCCGCCGGCGGCCCGGACGAGCGCCTTCTCGGCCGAGCGGAGATTGCCCGACCCATAGTCGATCAGGGCGAGGCGGCTCATGCGGTCAGAGCGAGCCCTTGGTGGAGGGCGCCTGTCCGCCGGCCCGCGGATCGATCTCCACCGCCTCGCGGAGGGCCCGCCCAAGGGCCTTGAAGCCGCTCTCGGCGATATGGTGCGAATTGGCCCCATAGAAGGTCTCAAGATGCACACAGGCGCCTGCATTGCTCGCGAAGGCGTGGTGGAACTCCTTGAAGAGTTCGGTGTCCATCTCGCCAACCTTCGGCGTCGGGAAGGTGGTCCGCCAGACCAGGTAGGGCCGGTTGGAGAGGTCGATGGCGCAGCGGGTCAGGGTTTCGTCCATGGGGATGACCGCCAGCCCGAACCGCCGGATTCCGCGGAAGTCCCCGAGGGCCTGGCGGACGGCCTGGCCGAGGACGATGCCGACATCCTCCACCGTGTGGTGAAAGTCGATGTGAAGGTCACCCTTGGCTTCGACCTCGAGGTCGAGCGAGCCGTGGCGACCGAGGGAGTCCAGCATGTGATCCAGGAAACCGATCCCGGTGGCGATGCGGGTCTGGCCCGCGCCATCCAGGTCGACCCGGACGGAAATCTTCGTCTCGCGGGTTTCGCGAACCACCTCGCCCCTGCGCGCCATGGCCTAGAATCCTTCCCGGGCCGCCAGCTCGCGCAGGGATACCTGCGGCCGCGGCCCATAGTGAGAGATCACCTCGGCCGCCGTCAGGGACCCCAGGTGTCCGCAGACCTCGAGGGGGCGGCCCCGGGCGAGGCCGTACATCACGCCGGCTGCGTATTGGTCTCCGGCGCCGGTCGTGTCCACGACTTTTTCCACGGCGGCGGCCGGAATCGAGACCACCTCGCCGTCACTCAGCAGGAGCGAGCCGCGCTCGCTCCGGGTGACGGCGGCCAGGCGGGTGCGGCTGCGCAGGCCGTCGAGCGCCACAGCGAGATCGTCGGTCTCGAACAGAGCCAGGGCCTCGGCCTCGTTGGCGAAGAGGAGGTCGACCTGGGAGGAGATGAAACCCAGGAGGGCGGCGCGGTGGCGCTCGACGACGAATCCGTCGGAAAGGGTCAGGGCGATAAGCCGACCTGCGCCCCTGGCCAGTCCCGCGGCCTTGGCGAAGGCGCGCCGGGCGGCCTCGGCGTCAAAGAGGTAGCCTTCCAGGTAGACGATACGCGCCTGCTCGATGACCGCCGGGTCGATATCGTCGTCGGTGAACTCCACAGAGGCGCCCAGGAAGGTGCACATGGTGCGCTGACCGTCCGGGGTGACGTTGACGAGGCAGCGGGCGGTCGCCGGCCCGCCGCGTAGGGGGCGGCTCGGGAAATGGGCGCCGATGGCCCTCAGGTCGTGGGCGAAGACCTCCCCCAGCTGGTCATCGGCCACCTTGCCGAGGAAGGCCGTGCGGGCGCCCAGGCTGGAAAGGCCCGCCACCGTGTTGGCCGCCGATCCGCCGGAGGTCTCCACCCCCGGCGCCATGCGGGCGTAAAGCGCCCGGCCCCGGGCCTCGTCTACGAGGGTCATGGCCCCCCGGGAGAGGCCTTCTCCGGCGATGAAGGCTTCCTCCGCCGGGGCGATGACATCGACGATGGCGTTGCCGATGGCGGCGACGTCGAAGAGTTCGGTCATGGGGGCTCCCCGGGGGTTGGCCAAGCGCGGTCCTGCTACAGGCAAAGCCGGTCTGGAGCAATGTGGCGGCCTTCTCTTCCACCGGGTGATCCCCGGCTTCGTGACCCAGACGGGAAAACCCGAGACCCGCGAAGGAGGCGGCTCGGCCCACCCGGACCTCGACCCCGAGGGCCAGCGCTCTACCTGGACTTCTCGGGCGAGGCGCAGAGGTCTGCGACGGAGCACTCCGCGCACTTCGGTCGCCGGGCGATGCAGACATAGCGGCCGTGCAGGATCAGCCAGTGGTGCGCTCGGGTCCGCCAGGGGTCCGGTATGGCGGCCATCAGCTCATGCTCGACCAGGTCGGGCGTCTTGCCGCGGGCGAGGCGCAGGCGGTGGGCGACCCGGAAGACATGGGTGTCGACCGCGATGGCGGGTTCCACCCCCAGCTCATTGAGCACCACGCTGGCGGTCTTGCGGCCGACGCCCGGGAGGGCCTGAAGGGCGTCCCGCTCGAGGGGAACCTCGCCGCCATACTGCTCCAGGAGGATGCGGGCCGCCGCCACCAGGTTCTTCGCCTTGGTGCGGAACAGGCCGATGGAGGCGATGTAGGGGATGATCCCCTCCTCCCCGAGGTCCAGCATCTTCGCGGGCGTGTCGGCGACGGCGAACAGGCGGGCGGTGGCCTTGTTGACCGAGATATCCGTCGCCTGGGCGGAAAGGGCGACGGCGGCGAGCAGGGTGTAGGGCGAGGTGTAGCTGAGCTCGGTCCGCGGATCGGACTCGGCCGCCTCGAACCTCTCGAACAGAGCCTGGATTCTTGCGCGCTCCGCCGGGGGCTTCCGGGGGGCGGGGCGTCGCTTTGCGGGTGACCTGGGCATGCGGGATCATCCCCGGCCCCTGCGATGACGGCAAGGCCTTGCAAAACGCTTAGGGCTAAGCTAGTTAGTCTAGACCTAAGCAAGAGGTTCCGCCATGCCCAACCGACGCCACATCCTCGAGGTCCTGGCCGCCGCCCCTGTCCTGGGCGTCGCCGGATGCGGTTCCTCGACCTCCGCTCCGGATCCGTACGCCGCCTGGCGCAATCCCGGCCAGGGGGAGACCGACCCCAGGCGGTTTGTCCTTGCCCACGGCCTCCTGGCGCCGAATCCACACAATCGACAGCCCTGGCTGGTCCGGATGGAGGGGCCCGCCGGCATGTCTCTCTATGCGGACCGGAACCGACTGCTTCCGGAGACAGATCCGTTCGGCCGTCAGATTGTTATCGGGTGCGGCGCCTTTCTGGAGTTAATCGCCCAGGCTGCGCCCCGCCTCGGGCTTGTGGCGGACATCCAGCCCTGGCCCGAGGGCGCACCCGGCCCCCAGCTGGATGACCGACCCTTCGCGCGGGTGGTCCTGAGGCCGGACGCCGGGGTGAAGGCAGGCCCGCTCTTCGACCAGATCGCGCGCCGGCGGACCGAGAAGAGCCCCTTTCTCCAGGATCGTCCCGCCGACGCCGCGGTGCAGTCCGTCCTGGCCGCCGCCGCAGGGCCAGGCCTTGTGGCGGGCGAGAGTCGGGAGCCGGGTCTTCGCGACGCGCTGATCGAGGTCTGCCAGAGGGGCTGGGAGATCGAGTCCCGAACCCCCAGGACTCACATGGAATCGGTCAGGCTGATTCGGATCGGACAGGCCGAGGTGGCCCGGAATCCCGACGGAATAGCCTTGACGGGGGGCATGATGGAGATCATGGCGCTGACAGGCATCATAACCCGGGAGGCCCTCGCCGACCCAAACTCCACGGCCAGCCGGAGCGGCGACGACATGTGGCGGAAGATGATTGAGGCCACGCCCGGTTTCTTCTGGATCCGCAGTGAGACCGCGGACCGGGCGGGCCAGCTGGCCGCGGGACGCGCCTATGCCCGGGCCCAGCTTACCGCCGCCGCCCAGGGCCTCGCCCTGCATCCCTGGAGCATGACCCTTCAGGAGTTCCCCGAGATGGCTGGGCTCTATCGCCAGACCCAGGAACTCCTCGGCGCGGGTCCGGACGCGCCCGTCCAGATGCTGGCCAGAATGGGCAAGGTACAGAGACCATCAGGTCCCACCCCCAGGCGGAGACTTGATGACCTGATCATGGCGTGATGCCTTCGCTCGCCCCCGAGACGATGCCGGGCCGGCCACTTGTGGCCGGTCCGTCTGGATACGCCGGCAGCCCCGGCCCCCGCCTTCACAGTCCCGCCGCTCGCCACACGATCCGCCAACAACGCTCGACCCGAAGGCGTAAGATGGGCATTCTTATGGAGGTTCATCCGGGGGGCTCCGATGACGTGGGTGTCTCGCAACCCCAGCTTCGTTCAAATGGATCCCCGGGTGGACAACCTTCGTAGCTCCGACAGCTAAGCAAGAGGTTCCGCCATGCCCAACCGACGCCACATCCTCGAGGTCCTGGCCGCCGCCCCTGTCCTGGGCGTCGCCGGATGCGCTTCCGCCGCCCCCGCCCTGGATCCCTACGCCGCCTGGCGCAATCCCGGCCAGGGGGAGACCGACCCCCGCCGCTTCGTCCTCGCCCACGGCCTCCTGGCGCCCAGCCCACACAATCGCCAGCCCTGGCTGGTCCGGCTGGAGGGACCCTCCGCCATGTCTCTCTATGTGGACCGGACCCGCCTCCTGCCCGAGTTAGACCCGTTCGGCCGTCAGATTGTTATCGGGTGCGGCGCCTTTCTGGAAATGATCGCCCTGGCTGCACCCCGCCTCGGGCTTGTGGCGGACATCCAGGAATGGCCCGAGGGCGCACCCGGCCCTCAGCTGGATGACCGACCCTTCGCCAGGGTCGCCCTGAGGGCGGACGCCGGGGTGAAGGCGGGCCCGCTCTTCGACCAGATCGCGCGCCGGCGGACAGAGAGGACCCCCTTTCTCCAGGATCGCCCTTCTGACGCCGCAGTGCAGTCTGTGCTCGCCGCCGCCGCGGGGCCGGGCCTTGTGGCGGGAGAGACCCGGGAGCCGGATCTTCGCGACCAGCTCATCTCAATCAGCTGGAAGGGCTGGGAGATCGAGTCGCGGACGCCGCGGACTCACATGGAAACGGTGAGGCTGATGCGGATCGGACAGACCGAGATCGCCCGCAACCCCGACGGAATAGCCTTGTCGGGGGGCATGATGGAGATCTTGGCGCTGACAGGCATCTTAACCCGGGAGGCCCTGGCCGACCCAAACTCCACGGCCAGCCGGAGCGGCGACGACATGTGGCGGAAGATGATTGAGGCCACACCCGGTTTCTTCTGGATCCGAAGTGAGACCGCGGACCGGGCTGTCCAGCTGGCTGCGGGACGCGCCTATGCCCGGGCCCAGCTTACCGCCGCCGCCCAGGGTCTCGCCCTGCATCCCTGGAGCATGACCCTTCAGGAGTTCCCCGAGATGGCTGGGCTCTATCGCCAGACCCAGGAACTCCTCGGCGCGGGTCCGGATGCGCCCGTCCAGATGCTGGCCAGGATGGGCAAGACGCGACGGCCGTCGAATCCCGCCCCCAGGCGGAGACTTGACGACCTGATCATGGCGTGATGCCGAAGGGGGCATGACCAGCCGAGACCCCGACGTGTTCGCCTTCTTCACGGACATTTCGATCATTGAGCAGCTGGTGCGCACTCTCATGGAGCGCCGGCTGCCCGCCGGTCTCTCCATGGCCGGTTTCAGTGTGATCAACCACATGGTCCGGACTGGTCAGGACACCGCTTCGCCGGCGGCCCTGGCCCGGGCCCTGCAGGTCACCCGGGGCGCCGTCACCGGCGTCCTCCACAAGCTGACCGCCGAGGGCTTCGTCACCCTGGAGCCGGACCCAAGGGACGGCCGCGGCAAGAAGGTCCGGGTGACCCCAGCGGGTCACACAGCCCGGATGTCGGCCCTGGCTGGCATGGCCCCGCTGGTGGCGCGGTTCGAAGCCGAGATGGACCTCGAGGCCATCCGAAGGATCCATCCGGCGATCCGGGAGATCCGGGAGCACCTTGACCGTAACCGGGAGGGCTGACGCCTTGTCCGTTGCCGTCGGGCGACAATCCGGATAACAGCCGGATGACGCCCTGTCGGTGGCGCCCCAGAGCCCGCTCGGATGACCACGCCCTCCAGGCATCCCGTCGCCTTTGACTTCTTCCTCGAGATCTCCGTGATCGACCAGCTCGCCGGTACGGCGATGGAGCGCGCGCTGCCGGAGGGCGTCTCGATGGCGAGCTTCGGGCTGCTGAATCACCTGACCAGCAAGGGCGGCGCCGATTCCCCCGCCCGGCTCGCCCAGGCGCTCATGGTCACCAAGGGCACCGTGACCGCCCTGCTTAAGCGTCTCGAGGCCCGCGGCCTGATCGCCCTGTCTCAGGACCCGCGGGACGGGCGCGCCAAGATCGTCGCCCTCACCCCGGAGGGTCAGCGGCGGAGGGATCTGGCTGTCGCCGCCCTTGATCCTCTACTCGGCTCCTTCCTGGCCGACTTTCCCGAACAGGACCTCCTCGCCGTCCTGCCGCTTCTCCGGCGCGTACGCATGGACCTGAACCGCCGCCACAGGACTTGAAGGGCTTCCAAGAAGACCAATCTCCGGCTAGGTCATGGGGCGATGAGCGATCTTGAACTCCTGAATGTCGAGATTCGTCCGCACCGTTCGCTTTCAGACCGGGGCCTCATCATCTTGATCTCAGTCATCACCGCGATCAACTGTGTGACGGCCGCGGTTTTTCTGTCCATGGGCGCAACACTCGTGCCGATCTTTCTGGCTCTGGATGTTGTGGCGGTGGCGGTGGCCTTCGCTGTCAGTTTCGCGTCCGCCCGCCGAATTGAACGGGTTGTGGTGACCGAAACGCGGGTGCGTCTCCTCCAGGAAACACCCCGCCGCCGGGTCCTGGTGTGGGAGGGCCCCACCGCCTTCACCCGTCTGACATCAGAGATCGAAGACGACCGTATCGTAGAGCTGAGGCTGACGGTTTCAGGTCGGAACGCCCTGGTCGGGCGGGCGCTCGGACCCAAGGCCCGTGAAGAGTTGAGGCGGCGCCTGGAGGCCGCTCTCGAACAGGCCCGCCGGCCCCAGGCCCTGGCTTGGTGACCCGGCCCCCGGCCTTCAGCGCTGAAGAGGTTGAACGCTACGCCCGCCACCTGGTGCTTCGCGAAATCGGCGGGCCCGGCCAGCAGAAGCTGAAGGCTGCGCGGGTCCTCATCATCGGCCTCGGCGGCCTCGGCGGGCCGGCCAGCCTCTACCTCACCGCCGCAGGAATCGGCGGGCTGGTGATCGCCGATCCCGACAGTGTGGAGACCTCCAATCTCCAGCGTCAGGTGCTTTTCACCACTACGGACTGCGGCCGATCCAAGGTAGACGCCGGCCTACAGCGCCTGACCGCCCTCAATCCTAATGTCGAGACCCAGGCTCTTCAGCTCGCCGTCGAAGGACGGAACGCCCGCGACCTGATCGAGGGATTTGATCTCGTCCTGGACGGAACGGACGACTTTGCGACGCGCCTCGTGGTCAGCGACGCCTGCCTGGCCGCAGGCGTACCGCTCGTTTCGGGCGCCATCGGCCGATGGACCGGACAGGTGGGCGTCTTCACCGGCCGCCCCTGCTACCGGTGCCTCGTGCCGGAGAGCCCCCCCGACGCCGAGACCTGCCAGGCGGTGGGCGTGATCGGGGCCCTGGCCGGCGTCATCGGCTCCATGATGGCGCTGGAGGCGATCAAGCTGATCACGGGCGCCGGAGACAGCCTCGCTGGCCGGCTCCTTGTCTATGACGCCCTTTCGTCCATGACCCGGACCGTCAGGGTCGCGCCGGACCCCCACTGCCCCTCCTGCGGCGGCGGTCAGATCGGGGGCTGATAGCTGACTTGGGCGCCAGGCCCGAGGGGCCAGTCGAAGACCACCCAAAGACCTGTCATCAGCGCTCCGGCCGTCATGAAGGCGAGGGCGTAGGGGAGCATGAGCGCCAGGAGCGAGCCCACGCCGATCGAGGCGTCCCAGCGTCGACAGAACCCGAGGACCAGAGGGAAGTAGGCCATCAGCGGGGTCATGATGTTGGTGAAGCTGTCCCCCATGCGGTAGGCCGCCGTGGTCATCTCCGGGCTGATTCCCAGCAGCATGAACATCGGCACCACGACCGGCGCCAGGGCGCTCCACTTTGCGCTGGCCGAGCCGATGAAGAGGTCCAGGCCCGACGAGAAGCCGAGCACGCCCAGCAGGAGGGCAGGCGCCGGCAGGTTGAGGGTTTCCAGGACATGGGCGCCATTGATGGCCGCGATCGGCCCCAGGCGTGACCAGTTGAACATGGCCACGAAATGGGCGGCGAAGAAGGCGAAGACGAGGTAGGGCGCCATGGCCCGGATGCCCTCGGTCATCATGGCGAAGACCTCCCGGTGCGACCGGATGGCCCCGGTCGCGGTCCCGAAGGCCATGCCCGTCGCCAGGAAGAGCACAAGGAACCCTGCGATCAGGGCGGTGTAGAAGGGCTGGAGGGCCGCCGGCCCGGCCTTGGTCTCGTCGACCAGGGGCGTAAAGCCCGGCCAGAGGGCCAGGGCGACGAAGCCGGCGACGACGAGGAGGGCGGCGAGACCGGCGCGGCGCAGGCCCTTCCGCTCAGCCTCGGTGGGGGCCGACTGGGCCAGCTCGGCGGTCAGGTCGGCGTCCGGCTCACCCCGCCAGGGTCCGAGGCGGGGTTCGATGATCCGGTCGGTCACGAACCAGATCAGCGGGGTGAAGACCCCCACAATGGCCAGGATGAACCACCAGTTCCCCAGGGGGTTGAGGGTCCAGGTCGGATCGATGATGCGCGCCGCCTCCTGCGTGAAACTGAACAGGACGATGTCGATCTGGCCGGGCGTGATGTTGCCCGCATAGCCTCCGGAGACCGCGGCGAAGGCGGCGGTCAGGCCGGCCAGGGGGTGACGCCCGACGGCGGCGTAGAGCAGGGCGGCCAGCGGGATGAAGACCAGGTAGGCGGCGTCCGAGGCATGGTGCGAGACCATGCCGATCAGGGCTACGATCGGGGTCAGCCACCGGCGGTCGGCGCCCCGGAGACTGGCCCGGATCAGCGCGCTGAAGAAGCCGGAGCGTTCGGCGACGGCGGCGCCGTACATCACGGTCAGGACCACGCCGAGGGGGGCGAAGCCGGTGAGGGTCTTGGCCGTCTCGGTGAAGAGCCTCTCCAGGTTGTCCTCAGACAGGAGGCTCTCGGCCCGGAACACCAGCCGCCCATCCTCCAGCACGCCCCAGGTCGGAGGCGTCTCGCCGCGGAAGGGCAGGGAGGCGGACCAGCCGAGGATGGCCCCGATCGTCGACAGGATGAAGAGGCCCCCGATCAGCCAGACGAAGATCATCACCGGCTCCGGTAACCGGTTGCCGATGCGCTCCACAAGGTCGAGGAGGGAGCGCCGCGATGCAGGCGGGGGGGCGTCTGGGGCGGCCAAGGTTATCTCCGGTCCTTCAGGTCAGATGGGGCCTGCGCCCATCACGGACGTCGGCGGGGCGGCGGCGGGTTCAAGCCGTCTGAGTCAGAGCATGGACGGCAGGACCCGGTCGGGCGGTCGGTGGCCGTCCATCCAGGTCCGGATGTTGATGAGGACCTTCTCGCCCATCTCGGTGCGCGCCTCGACGGTGGCCGAGCCCAGATGCGGCAGAAGCACGGCGTTGTGCAAGCCTAGCAGTTTGGGGTTCACCGCCGGCTCGAATTCGAAGACGTCGAGGCCCGCTCCGGCGATGCCGCCTGAGGCCAGGAGGTCGGCGAGGGCGGACTCGTCGATAATCTCCCCCCGGGCGGTGTTTACCAGGATGGCGTGCGCCGGCATCAGCTTCAGCCGCCGCGACGACAGGAGATGGTAGGTGGCCGGCGTGTGCGGGCAGTTCACGGAGATGATGTCCATGCGGGCAAGCATCTGGTCGAGGCTTTCCCAGTAGGTGGCCTCCAGCTCCTCGGCGATCCGGGCGCTGACCGGCGAGCGGTTATGGTAGTGGATCTGCATGCCAAAGGCCCGGGCGCGACGGGCCACCGCCTGGCCGATCCGACCCATGCCGATGACGCCGAGGCGCTTGCCTGACAGCCGCCGCCCCAGCATCCAGGTGGGCGCCCAGCCCTTGAACTCCCCAGCCTCGATGGACCGGGCCCCCTCCACGATCCGGCGGGACACCGCCATCATCAGGGCGAGGGTCAGGTCTGCGGTGTCCTCAGTGAGCACTCCCGGCGTATTGGTGACCGTCACCCCCCGAGCCGCCGCCGCGGCGACATCGATATGGTCCACCCCGGCCCCGAAGTTGGCGATCAGCTTGAGCCGCTCGCCGGCCGCCTCGATGACGCCCGCGTCGATCCGGTCAGTGATGGTCGGGGCCAGGACGTCGCAGCGGCCCACCGCGTCGATGAGGGCCTCCCGGTTCATGGGCGCATCTGAGAGGTTGAGCTCGGTGTCGAACAGCTCGCGCAGACGGGTTTCGACGGCGTCCGGGAGCCTGCGGGTCACAATCACTTTCGGCTTGCGCGTCGGCATCAGCGGCGGGGTCCCGAATTTCAGCGTCCGGCGAAACGGCGCTCTGGCGCCTTCGTCGCCGAACCTCTAGCAAAGAGGGCATGAACGGCCAAGTTGAGCCTTCCCGCCGCAGACCCGGCGTCGCCGGCATCGTCCTGCTGGCGACAGCCTTCGCCCTGGCGCCCCTGGGCGCGGCCGCCATCGCCGACGCGCGCCGAACGCCCTCCGGCCTTCCTGTCCCGCGCTATGTCACCCTGAAGTTCGGGTCGGTGAACGCCCGGTCCGGGCCAGGGGACGACTACCCCGCACTTTGGGCGTACCAGGTCCGCGGCCTGCCGGTTCAGGTGATCGCCGAGTCCTCCGAGTGGCGCAGAATTTGCGATCCGGACCGCGGCGTGGCCTGGGTGCATATGCGCACCACGGATGGCCGCAGGAATGTCCTCCACCTTGCCGGCGCCCCCCTCAGGGTTCAGGCTGCCGCTAGGTCGGACTCCCGAACCCTCGCCCTGCTCCAGCCCCGCGCCCTGGCCGCGCTTCAGCGCTGCGAATCCGGCTGGTGCCGGATCAGCGCCGATGGCGTTTCCGGCTGGGTTCCCGCCGCCAGCCTCTGGGGGGTTGACGACCGTCCCCAGTGCGGCTCGGCCCCGGCCCGTTGAGCGACCCCGCCTCCTCTGATAGATCGGGCTTCTCCCGTCCGGCGCGTCGCCGGGCGATCCTGAAAAAAGACCCGCGGAAGGGCCATCCATGATTCCCGGCGCCAAGGCCAAGGACCATTATTCCCGAGAGGAGCTTCTGGCCTGCGGTCGGGGCGAGATGTTCGGGCCGGGCAACGCCCAGCTCCCCGTCCCGCCCATGCTGATGTTCGACCGCATCACGACGATCACGGACGAGGGCGGCGCCTACGGCAAGGGCCATGTGGTGGCCGAGCTCGACGTCCGGCCGGACCTCTGGTTCTTCGACTGTCACTTTATCGATGACCCGGTCATGCCGGGCTGCCTGGGTCTCGACGCCATGTGGCAGCTTGTTGGCTACTTCCTCGGCTGGTCCGGCGCCCCTGGTAAGGGACGGGCTCTCGGGGTCGGGGAGGTTCGCTTTGCCGGACAGGTGACCCCGAAGGTCAAGCAGGTTGTCTATCGCATCGACCTGAAGCGCGTGATCATGCGCAAGCTCGTGCTGGGCATAGGCGATGGCGTGATGGAGGCCGACGGGAAGGTCATCTACGAGGCCAAGGATCTGAGGGTCGGGTTGTACGATCCCAAGGATCTGGTCTGAAACCGGCGTATCGGGGGGAATAGGGCATGCGGCGCGTCGTCGTAACCGGCATGGGCATCGTCTCATCCATCGGCAACACCCTGGACGATGTCCGGGCCTCGCTCCACGGCGCCCGGTCGGGAATCGTCGCGGCCCCGGAGTACGCCGAGCTTGGCTTCCGCTGCCAGGTGCACGCTGACCCCGGCCTCGACTGGGAGGCCGCTGTCGACCGCCGCGCCGCCCGCTTCCTGGCCCAGGGGACGGCCTTCGGCCACATCGCCATGGAGCAGGCCATCGCCGACTCCGGCCTGACCGAGGCCGAGGTCTCCCACGAGATGACCGGCCTGATCGTGGGCTCGGGAGGACCGTCGACCAAGGCGATCATCGAATCCGCCGCCATCGCCCGTGAGAAGGGCCCAAAGCGGGTCGGCCCCTTCGCTGTCCCTAAGGCGATGAGCTCGGGGGTGTCCGCCGTCCTTTCGACCTGGTTCAAGATCCGCGGCCTGAACTATTCGATCTCCTCGGCCTGTGCGACCTCCACCCACTGCATCGGCGCGGGCTTTGAGCAGATCGCCCTGGGCAACCAGGACGTGGTCTTCGCCGGCGGCGCCGAAGAACTGCACTGGACCCTCTCGGTCCTGTTCGACGCCATGGGGGCCATGAGCTCCAGCTTCAACGACCGGCCGGCGGTGGCCAGCCGGGCCTACGACGCCAACAGGGACGGGTTCGTGATCGCCGGCGGCGCCGGGATTCTTGTGCTCGAGGAGCTGGAGCGCGCGAAGGCGCGCGGGGCGAAGATCTACGGCGAGATCGTCGGCTACGCCGCCAACTCCGATGGCTTTGACATGGTCGCCCCCTCCGGCGAGGGCGCCGTGCGCTGCATGCGCCTGGCCCTCTCCCGGGCCGGAAACCGCAAGGTCGACTATCTGAACCCGCACGGCACCTCGACGCCCGTGGGCGACATCAAGGAGATGGAGGCCGTCCGCGAGGTCTTTGGCGATGCGCCTCCCGCCATCTCCTCCACCAAGTCCCTGACCGGCCACAGCCTCGGCGCCGCCGGCGCCCAGGAGGCGATCTATTCGCTCCTGATGCTGAACGGCGGTTTCCTGGCCGAGAGCGCCCATATCGAGACCCTCGACCCCGCTTTCGAGGGCCTGCCCATCCTTCGCCGGCGCGAAGACCGCCAGGTCGAGACCGTCATGTCCAACAGCTTCGGGTTTGGCGGCACCAACGGCTGCCTGGTGATGTCCAGGGTCTGACCCGCCCCCCGCCTTCCCGACCCTCCAGGAGACACAAAGTGGCCGACGACTACGACATGCCGCGGGGCGAGCTCATGAAGGGCAAGCGCGGGATCATCACCGGGGTGGCCAACCACCAGTCCATCGCCTGGGGCATAGCCAGCCAGCTGGCCGCACAGGGCGCTGACCTCGCCTTCTTCCACCTGCCGGGCCAGGAGCGCAGGGTGCGCCCCCTGGCCGAGAGTGTGGGCGCGACCGTGATCGAGCCTGTCGACGTCACCGACGACGCCAGCATGGACGCCGGATTCGCCGCCGTGGAGGCGGCCTTCGGCAAGATCGACTTCTTCCTTCACGCCCTGGCGTTTGCGCCCCGGGACCAGATCAAGGGCTCCTTCGTGGAAAACGCCACGCGGGAGGGCTTCCTCACGGCGATGGACATCTCGGCCTACAGCTTCGTCGATTGCGCCCGCCGGGCCAGCCGGATGATGCCGGACGGCGGCTCCCTGGTCACCCTGACCTACCTGGGCTCGGAACGGGCGATCCCGAACTACAACACCATGGGCGTGGCCAAGGCCGCCCTGGAGGCCGCCACCCGCTATATCGCCCGCGACCTCGGGCCCCAGGGCATCCGCGCCAACGCCATCTCAGCCGGCGCCATGCGCACCCTGTCGCTGGCGGGCATCTCCGGCGGCCGCTCCATGCTGGCCCAGGGCCGGGCCCTGTCGGCCCTGAAGGAGGACACCTCCATGGAGGGCGTCGCCGGGGCCGCCCTGTGGCTCCTGTCCGATCTCGGACGCTCGACCACCGGCGAGGTGGTCCATGTGGACGCCGGCTTCCACATGATGGGCCTGCCGGACGAGGCTGAAGAGGGCTGAGCTCCACTCGGCGCCCGGAAACTCAGGTCCGGTAGGCCCTCACGAAGCGGTTGGCCGCCTCCCGGGCGATCCGCTCGATGGCCGTTGGGGTCAGGTTGGAGTCCACACCCAGTAGCCGGCTGGTCTGGTGGGAGCCGATGACCAAGCCGGCGAAGAACTCGGCCGCCAGGGCGAAGTCGTCCACACGCAGGCGCCCGGCGCGGGTCTCCCCCTCCAGAAAGGCCGCCAGGCGCGCGCGCGAGGTCCGCGCGCCAGTCTCGAAGAAGGTCCTGGCCAGTTCCGGCATCTCGGCCGCCCCCTGGATGTGGATCCGCAGGAGGGCGGTCGATGAGGGGTTGGCGATCGATTCCAGCACCACACGGGCGTAACCGCTCAGGGCCTCCTCCGGCCCGTCGCCCGACCCTGGACTGTCGAGATGCGCCGTAATCTCATCGACACGCCGCTCGACCAGAACCCGGACCAACTCGGCCTTGGAGCCGAACCGATTGTAGACTGTCTGCTTGGACACCCCGGCCCGCCGGGCGATGTTCTCAATGGATGCGCCTAAGCCCCGCTCCGCCAGGGCCTCGCGGGCGGCTTCGAGGATGGCGATCCCCTTGGCTTCGTCGACCTGACCTAGCCGGCGCGGCATCAGCTGACCCCTCCGCTCGCAGCCCGGAGCCTGGCGCCACCGCCAAGCCGTCCTGGACATCTGCGGTCCATCTCTTCCCCCCAGTGCACTCGGGAGCTTCCCGTCTCCCTTGTTGTTCACCTTGGGCCTCGCTGCAGTCTGGCACAACTCCAAAATGGACCAGGAAGTCCATGAAATCTGCGACGCGTTCGAGGGGGCTGGACGCCGGCGCTTCTGCGGCGGCATATCGCGGCATGGACGCCGACGTGATCATCGCCGGCGCCGGCATGGCCGGCGCGACCCTCGCCCTGGGCCTGGCCCGCAGCGGCCTGAAGCCCATCCTGGTGGACGCTCAACCCTTCGACGCCCAGCTCGCGCCGGACTTTGACGGCCGCGCCTCGGCCATCGCCTATTCCAGCTTCCGCCAGTGGCGGGCCCTCGGCGTCGCCCCCGACCTTGAGCCCCACGCAGAACGTATCGCCGAGATCCTGGTCACAGATGGTCGAACGCCGGGTCCCTCCGCCGGGACGCCCGCCTGGGCCTTTCTGCGCTTTGACGCCGCGGAGATCGCCGACCGCGTGGAAGGCGAGCCCCTGGGCTACATGATCGAGAACCGGCGGATCCGCGCCGCCCTCGCGGCGGCCGTCCGGCGCGAGGGAGTCCAGGTCCTGGCCCCGGCCCGGGTCGCCGGGGTCGACGTCGCCCCCGAGGCGGCGGTGGTCCGCCTGGAAGACGGCCGGGTCCTGGCCGCCCCCCTCGCCGTTGGCGCCGAGGGCCGCAGCTCCACTGTGGCCGCGGCGGCGGGGATCCGCAGCACGGGCTGGACCTATCCCCAGACCGGGGTGGTGGCCACGGTCCGGCTGGACCAGCCGCACGGCGGCGTCGCCCACGAGTATTTCCTGCCCTCCGGGCCCTTCGCCATCCTGCCCCTGACCGACCAGCGTGCGAGCCTGGTCTGGACCGAATCTCCCACCCGGGCCGAGGCCCTGCGGACCGCCCGCCCGGAGATCTTCCACGCCCACCTGCAGCGCCGGTTCGGCGACCTCCTGGGCCGGCCCCGGCTGGAAGGTCCGGTCTTCACCTATCCCCTGTCCCTGCACCTGCCCGAGGCTATCACCGCCCCCCGCGCCGCCCTTCTCGGCGACGCCGCCCATGGGGTGCACCCGGTGGCGGGGCAGGGGCTGAACCTGGGCCTGAAGGACGCTGCGGCCCTCGTCCAGGTCCTGGCCGAGGCCGTCCGGCTGGGGGAGGACATCGGCTCGGAGGTCGTGCTGGACCGCTATGCCCGCTGGCGCAGCGTCGACAATATCGGCCTCGCGGTGGCGGCGGACGCCTTCGTCCGACTGTTCTCGAACGACAATCCGATCCTCAGGGCCGTCCGCGGCCTGGGCCTGTCGACGGTGAACCGGATCGGCCCCGCCCGGCGCTTCTTCATGCAGGAGGCCGGCGGCGCCGTCGGCGACCTGCCGCGGCTCCTGCGCGGTGAGGCGCCCTGAAGCCTGATCAGAGCGCCCGGGCTTCCTCGGGCAGCATGACGGGAACGCCGTCCCGGACCGGGTAGGCCAGGTTCGCCTTGCGGCTGATCAACTCCCCCGCAGCCCGGTCGTACTCCAGGGGCCCGTGGGTCACCGGGCAGACCAGGATCTCCAGCAGGCGCGGGTCGAGCCCGGCGTCGAGGGGCGGAAGCGGTGCGTCCGGCGAGAAATCGGTCATCTCAAGTCCTACTGCAGGGTTTCCGGCGGGCCGTCGTCGTCCGTCAGGGCGTCGATCTCCAGGAGGGCGGTCAGGACGTCTTGTCGGTCCGACTTGTCCGGCGCCTCCAGGAGGGCCTGCTTTTCCGCCGGAGAAAAGGGCAGGCTCATGGCCAGACCGGCCACCAGTTCGTCCAGAGGGGCGGCGTTCAGGGCGGACTCATCCACGTCCATATCGCGTCGGTTGAGATAGGTCTTCAGGGCTCGGGCCAGGCGCGAGCGTTCGCCCCCGGTCCGCCGGCCCGGCTTGAGGTCGTCCGTAAAGGGGCCATAGTCTGCTCGGACCTGGCGGTAGGGTGTCGGCAGGGCCAGCTCCTCGGCGAACCGGAATCGGCAGACCCCGGTCAGGGTGATCAGGTAGTCCCCCTCGGCGCCGTCCTTGAAGCGGGTGACCCGGCCGGCGCAGCCAATCCGCGCCAGGTTGGGCCGGGCCTTCTCACCCCCGGCGGTCTGGACCATACCGATCATCCGCGCGCCGGCCATGACGTCGTCGAGCATGTTCAGGTAGCGCGGCTCGAAGATGCGCAGGGGCAGCTCCGCCCCGGGCAGCAGGAGGGCGCCGTCCAGCGGGAAGACCGGAAGGGTCTGGGGCAACTCGATGCGGAGGGGCCGGGACGCCATCGACTTAGGAGAACAGGATGGCGGAAAGCCGCCGCCGGCCCTGGCGGGCCAGGTCGGAGGCGGCGCCGGCCGCTTCAAAGACGATCAGCAGCTGGGCGCGCGCCGCGCCTTCGTTCCAGTCGCGGTCAGCGGCGATGATCTGCAGCAGATGGTCCATGGCCGCCTCCAGCCGGCCGGCGCCGGCCAGGGCCCGGGCCAGCTCAAAGCGGGCCTCATGGTCTGCGGGATCGGCCGCCAGCCGCGCCTCGAAGGCGGCGGTCTCGGCGGGGGCGGCGTCGGCCAGGGCGAGGGCCGCGCGCACGCTCTCCAGCCCTGGGTCCTTGGCCCCTTCCGGCGCCATGGCGGCGATCTCGGCGGCGCGCTCCAGGTCGCCGCCCTCCAGGTAGACCTTCGCCATCCCGCCCAGGGCGCGGACGTCCTGCGGGTCGGACTGCAACACCCGGGCGAAGGCCTGGGCGGCGGTGTTGAGGTCGCCGGCCTCAAGGGCCTCGCGCCCGACAGCGATCAGTTCATCGCCCGCGTCGGCGGGGGCCTGGGCGGCCAGGCGCTCGACGAAGGCCTTGATCTGGCTCTCAGGCAGGGCGCCGGTGAAGCCGTCCACGGGCCGACCGCCCACGAAGGCGAAGACGGCGGGAATGGACTGGACGCGGAGCTGGCCGGCGAACTGGGGGTGCTGGTCGATGTCGATCTTCACCAGCTTCACCTTGCCCTTGGCGGCGGTGACGGCGCGCTCGATGGCCGGGCCCAGCTGCTTGCAGGGACCACACCAGGGCGCCCAGAAGTCGACGATGACCGGCGTCTCGCGCGAGGCCTCGATCACGTCGGCCATGAAGCCGGCGTCGGTCCCGTCCTTGATCAGGCCGGCGGGCGCCGCACCCGCGAGGGGGGCCGAGTTTTCACCGATCAGCGCCATGGGGCTCTCCGTGGGGAAGTTGAGGGTGCAAGATGGACCTTCCGGGCCACGGCTTCAACGCGCAGGAAGCGGACAGAGCGCCAGATGCGGGAAATCCACCACCAGGGGCTCGCGGCGGAGGTGATCCAGGAACCGGCGCAGGCCCCCCTGTTCCACCGTGGAGGTGGCGGTGTTCTCGAGGGGGTGGAAGCTGACCTGGTCGGCCTGCGCCAGGGCCAGGTCCAGGACCAGCCGCACCCGGTGCAGGGGATCGTTGACAAGGGCGAACAGGGTCACCGAGCCGGGCGTCACCCCCAGGGCGGCCTCCATTAGGTCTGCAGCGCCGAAGGACAGGCGGGCCGAGCCGATCACCCCGTGCAGGCGCTTCAGATCGATGGCCGTGTCATCCTTGGCGCAGACCAGCCAGAGGTCGCCCCGGGCGTCCTTCAGGAACAGGTTCTTGGTGTGGGCGCCGGGGATCCTCGCCTTGATCTCCGCCCCTTCGCCGACCCGGAAGACCGCCGGATGGTCCAGGGTGGCGTGGGCGATCCCCAACTGGTCGAAGAGGGCGAGGAGGCCGGCGCGGTCGAGCATGGCGCTCCTTACCCTTCCCCCGCCCGCCGGAAAAGCGGTGGACGTTGCGCGCGCGCCCTCGCTAAGGGGAAGGACAGAACAGGACCGGGAGCCCGCCATGGAGCTTGAGTGCTATCCTACCGCCGACCGCCCGCCCGAGATCGTGCCCGGCCGGCCCCAGCGCGCCTGGATGGACAAGTTCGCCGCCCGGCACCCCTATCGCTGCCTGCCCCTGTCGATGGCCAACACCACCGGCTGGGAGATCCTCTGCCCCATGAGCTTCACCGCCGAGTGGAACGGCGGGGTCATGCAGGAGGACATCACCCTCACCCCCGACCGCCCGCACCCTGAGTTCCACCGCTTCGTCATGAGCCACTTCTCCTCGGGCGTGGTGACCATGCACCCGGGCTACCTCTTCCGCACCCCACCCGGCTGGTCGGTCCTGGCCCAGGGCCCGCCCAACCACGTGAAGGACGGAATCCAACCCCTGTCGGGCCTGGTGGAGACGGACTGGCTCCCCTTCCCCTTCACCATGAACTGGATCTTCACCCGCCCGGGCAGGGTGAGGTTTGAGAAGGGCGAGCCCTTCTGCTTCATCACCCTGATGAAGGACCGCGAGATGGCGGACTTCCAGCCCGTGATCCGATCCATGTCCCGAAATCCCGAGCTGCGCGGCCAGTACGACGCCTGGGAGAAGCACCGGGCCGAGTTCAACCGCCGGATCATGCGCTTCGACCCCGAGGCGACCAAGGAGGCCTGGCAGCGCTTCTACTTCCGCGGCGAACTGCCGGACGAGACCGGCCCCGCCCACGCCGAGCACGTGAACAAGCGCCGCCTCAAGACCCCCCGCTTCATGGGCTGAGACCGTCTTGCCAAGCCGCCGGCCCTCTGCCATAAGCCGGCTCCCGAACATCGGGGCTCCGCAAGGAGCCTCACGGAGCGCGGGCGTAGCTCAGGGGTAGAGCACAACCTTGCCAAGGTTGGGGTCGGGCGTTCGAATCGCCTCGCCCGCTCCAAAAAATGGATCACGTCGCAGGCTGGGCGGCCCCGGACTTTAGGGGCGGCGGCCCGCAATCGCCCTCCCGAACGTCGAACGCTGAGAACAAATGGCCGAACCCAAGGGCATGAAATACGAAGACCGCCAGCAGGCGTCCGCCGCCGCCAAGAAGGCGATGCTGGAGCGGTTCAAGCCCAAGCCCCATGTCACCGATCCCGACCTTGAGGCCCGCAAGGCCGCTGCGGCCGCCGAGCTGGAGGCCGTTCGCGCCGCCCGCAACGCCGAACGTGAAGCCAAGCGCGCCGCCGCCGCCGAGGCCGAGCGCCTTCGCCTGGAGGATGAGGCCCTCACCCAGGAAGCCCGCGAACTGGACCTCCGCGCCCGCCAGAAAGAAGCCCGAGACCTGCGCTACGCCGCCCGCAAGCAGAAGCGGAAGTAGGCGGGCGGCCCTAACGGGCGAACCGAGCGCCGGCCTCGGCCTCCGCTGAGCTTGCGAGGGCGGGCAAATGCGCCCTCAAGAGGTATAGCAAGAGGGTCGAGCCTCCTCCTCGGCGAATAGGCGCCCGAGGCAGTCGCCGCGCCCGAGGGGCTTCCATGCGCAGTTTCGACGCCGGTGGATCAGCGCTTCCGCGGTGTCTTCGGTCGGGGCGCGGCCAGGGCGTGGGCGGCCTTGAGCGCGGACACGAGGGTGGGTTCGTCCACGATCGCAAGATCGCACCGCGTGGCGCCCATCCGGCCCCAGCCGCCGGGGACGGGCGCGAAAGCCAGCGGAACCTGCTCGCAGAAAAAGTCGCGCAGGTCCGGATCAAACATCAGATTGATGTCGGCGCCGTCGCCGGCGAGCGTGGCGAAGGTCTTGCGCGGCGTCCGGAGCGCCGTCCGATCAAAGTGCGGGCGCTCTAAGGCGCCCTCCAGGCTGAGCGCGAGCTCTTTCGCGCGGGCGGGTGTCACGGCCATGGCCTTAAGTCTAGCATGGCGCAGGGGCCAAGGGCAGGCCCGCGCCCTCTCGGCCTATCGCGGCCTCCTGGCGGCGGAGGGCTTCGACGTCCTTGCCTTCATGCCCGAAGACCCCGGCTGTGGCGGGCATTCGGTCTGGTTGGCGCGCCGGCGGCTTGGCTGACGCCCCGCGAAGGTCCATATCGGACGCGACAACCAGGGAGGGACCCATGCGGACCGACGCGGAATTCGACATCATCGTCTATGGCGCCACCGGCTTCACCGGCCGGCTTGTCGCCGAGCACCTGGTCCGCACCCAGCCGCCGGGGGGCGAGGTCTCCTGGGCCATGGCGGGCCGTTCGGCGGACAAGCTGGCCGAGGTCCGCGACCTGATCGGCGCCCCGGCCTCCACCCCGCTGGTGGTCTGCGACGCTGCTGACCCGGCTCAACTGAAGGCCATGGTCCGCCGGGCCAAGGTCATCGTCACCACCGTCGGGCCCTACCAGCTCTATGGCTCGGACCTGGTCGCCGCCTGTGTCGAGGCGGGGACCGACTATGTGGACCTTTGCGGCGAGTCCAACTGGATGGCCGAGATGGTCGCCGCCCATCATGAGGCCGCCCGGGCCTCCGGCGCGCGCATCCTCTTCTCCTGCGGCTTTGACTCCATCCCCTTCGAGCTGGGGGTGCTCTTCGCTGAGGAGACCGCCAAGCGTCGCCTTGGTGCGCCGGTTCCCCGGGTGAAGGGGCGGGTGCGGAGCATGCGCGGCGGCCTGTCCGGCGGCACCGCCGCCAGCGGTGCGGCCACCATGGACGCCATCCGGCGTAACCCCGCCCTCTTCCAGCTGATGATCAACCCCTTCGCCCTGACGCCCGGATTCACTGGGCCGGCCCAGCCGTCGGGGAATGAAACGGCCTTCGACGAGGATGTCGGGGCCGAGGTCGGCCCCTTCATGATGGCCGCCATCAATACCAAGAACGTCCACCGCTCGAACTTCCTCCAGGGCCATCCCTGGGGGACGGACTTCGCCTACGACGAGATGTCCGTCACGGCGCCCGGCTCCAGCACCTCCTTCACCGACCTGGGCGGCGCCGGCGCGCCGAAGCCGGGCGAAGGGCCCAGCCTTGAGGAGCGCGAGAACGGGTTCTACGACATCCTCTTCGTCGGCATCGCCGCAGACGGCCGGAAGGTGCGGGTCTCGGTCAAGGGCGACCGCGATCCGGGCTATGGTTCGACTTCGAAGATGATGGCCGAGACGGCGATCCAGCTGATCCGCACCCCGGCGACGGCGGGCGGCGTCTGGACCCCGGGCGCGGCCCTCGGCGTGGACCTTATCGACCGCCTCGCCAGCCGGGCCGGCCTGACCTTCACCGACGAGACGGCCTAGACCCTTCTCCGGTCAGCGGACGCCGGTTATCGGATCGAAACAGGATCTAGCCGCCGGCCTTGGCCTTCGTTCGCCCGTCATCCGGCCGCTGGATGCGCGGGCGGAGATTCTCCATCACCGCGCGGGCGTCGAAGGTGTCAGTGTCGTCGGCCCGCTTGGGACCCTTACCCAGGACGATCTCCGCAGATGCGGTGAACTTCTCAATGGTCGAAACCTCTGTCGGAGTCCGGTCAAAGGGTCCGCCCATCCAGGGATCATAGAACCGCCAGCCGTAGGGCCCGTAATACCGCCAGTAGGGCCGCCAGTAGGGCAGGGAGGCGGGATTGGGCTCGATCCGCGTCGTGGTCTTGCGGTCGGTATCCCGGCTGACCAGGGTGAAGGTGTCATAGCCGTTGGCCAGGGTCAGCTCCGCCGCCCGGTAGGCGAGGTACAGCTCCACCGTCTCCCGCGAGGTGAGGCTGTTGCCGGTGAAGGTCACCCGGTAGCGGCCCGGCTCGATCCGCACGTCTGAATACCCGCCGCGCCCTGAGCTTCCCTCCAGGAGGGGCTGGTAGGGCGTGGCGGTGGTGCAGGCCGCGAGGCCTGCCGCTGCGGCGAGGCTGGCGATCAGGGCGAGTCTCTTCAGTTGCATACGGGACTCCAGCAGAAGGTTGAAACAGCCTGGAGCCAATCTCCGGCGAAAGTATGGCCAAGGCTCACCCGAGCAGGACCAGGACCGCCTTGCCCAGGGCCCCGAACAGCAGGACCGCCGTCGCGACGAGCTGGACCATGAAGCCGAGCTCGCGCTTATCGGCGGCGGCGGAGTAGCCCAGGGCGTAAAGGAGGCGGCCGACGATCCAGACCAGTCCCAGGACCGCAGCCGGCAGGTCGCCCCAGTAGTGGGCGAAGAGCCAGAGGGAGCCCAGGAAGATGGGCAGCCACTCCAGGGTATTGCCCTGAACGCGCAGGTAGCGCTCCAGCATGGGGTCGCCGGACATGGCGGGGGCGTCGATGCCCGAAGTGCGGCGGGCGCCGCCGACCCGGACCCCCATCCAGACATAGGCCAGGAGGGCGAGAAGGGTGACGATGGCGGTGGCGTGCGGGAAGCTCATGGGATTTCCTCCGGTTTCCCGGAAGGTGACATGACCCGCCCCGGGAGGGAACTACCCCCGGATGCGTCGGTCTCGGCGGGCCTGGACCCGCAGGCGCAGGGCGTTGAGCTTGATGAAGCCCGCGGCGTCCCGGTGATCGTAGGCCACGGCGCCCTCCTCGAAGGTCACGAGGTCCTGGTCGTAGAGTGACCAGGGGCTGGTCCGACCGATCACGCTCACATTGCCCTTGTAGAGCTTGACCCGGACCTGGCCGGTCACGTGCTTCTGCGACAGGTCGATGGCCGCCTGCAGCATCTCGCGCTCTGGGGCGAACCAGAAGCCGTTGTAGATCAGGCTGGCATAGCGCGGCATGAGCTCGTCCTTCAGGTGCATGGACCCGCGGTCGAGGGTGATGGACTCTATGCCCCTGTGGGCGGCCAACAGGATGGTCCCGCCCGGGGTCTCGTAGACGCCGCGGGACTTCATGCCGACAAAGCGGTTCTCCACCAGGTCCAGCCGGCCGATCCCGTTGTCATGGCCCAGCTGGTTCAGACGGGTCAGGAGCGTCGCCGGGCTCATCCGCACCCCGTCAATGGCCACGGGGTCGCCGCCCTCGAAGTCCAGGGTGAAGACGGTGGGCTCGTCCGGGGCGTCCTCCGGCGAGATCGTGCGCATGTGCACGAATTCCGGCGCTTCCACGGCCGGATCCTCCAGCACCTTGCCCTCTGAAGACGAGTGCAGGAGGTTGGCGTCGACGCTGAAGGGCGCCTCGCCGCGCTTGTCCTTGGTGATCTGAATCTGGTGCCTCTCGGCGAAGTCCAGCAGGGCCTCCCGGGACTTGAAGTCCCACTCCCGCCAGGGCGCGATCACGTGGATGTCGGGCTCCAGGGCGTAGTAGCCGAGCTCGAAGCGGACCTGGTCATTCCCCTTTCCGGTCGCGCCGTGGCTAACGGCGTCGGCGCCGGTCTGGCGGGCGATGTCGATCTGCTTCTTGGCGATCAGCGGCCGGGCGATGGAGGTGCCCAGGAGATACTGGCCCTCGTAGACCGTGTTGGCCCGGAACATGGGGAAGACGTAGTCGCGGACGAATTCCTCGCGCACGTCCTCGATGAAGATGTTCTCGGGCTTGACCCCGGCGGCCAGGGCCTTGGCCCGCGCCGGCTCGATTTCCTCACCCTGTCCCAGATCGGCGGTGAAGGTCACCACCTCGGCGCCGTACTCGGTCTGCAGCCATTTCAGGATGATCGAAGTGTCGAGGCCGCCAGAGTAGGCGAGGACAACCTTCTTGATGTCACGGGTCATGGCGGGCGTTCCGGATGGGAGACGGGGAGACAAGGCCCTCTAGCTGTGGACGGGCGGAAGGCGCAAGGCTTCAGACGGTGACCTGGGCGCCCATCTCGACGACGCGGCCGGGCGGAATCCGGAAGAAGTCCGTCGGGTTGGCGGCGTTGCGCATGAGGAAGATGAACAGCTTGTCCTGCCACAGCGGCATGCCCGAACTGGCCGAGGGCACCACCGACCGCCGGCCGAGGAAGAAGCTGGTGGCCATGATGTCGAGCTTCAGGCCCTTCTGCCGGCACAGGGTCAGGGCCTTGGGGATGTTCGGGCTCTCCATGAAGCCATAGGTCACGGTCAGCTTCTTGAAGTCGTCGTTGAAGGGGTCGATCCGGATGCGGTCCTCGTCGCGGACCCGGGGGGTCTGGGCGGTGATCACCGTCAGGATGATGTTGCGCTCATGCAGCACCTTGTTGTGCTTGAGGTTGTGCATCAGGGCGACCGGGGCGACGTCGGGGTCGGAGGTCAGAAAGATGGCGGCGCCGGGAGCCCTGTGCGGCGGCCGGGCCTGCAACATGTCGGACAGTTCGGTGAGGGCGACGGAGTCCTGGCGGGTCTTCTCCGAGAGAATCCGCGTGCCCCGGTGCCAGGTCCACATGATCACCACCATGAGGGCGCCCGCCACGAGGGGCAGCCAGGCGCCCTGCGGCAGCTTGAGCAGGTTGGAGGAGAAGAAGACGAGGTCCAGGGCGCCGAACCCGACCGCCGCCAGGATGGCGAGCCACAGGGGCTTCTTCCAGAGGTACCGGATGATCACGAAGAACAGGAGGGTGTCGACGAACATCGAGCCCGTCACGGCGATGCCGTAGGCGGCGGCGAGGTTGGAAGATGTCTGGAAGGTCACCAGCAGCAGGATGACGCCGATCATCAGGAAGGTGTTGACCTGGGGCACATAGATCTGCCCGGCCTGGGTCTCTGAGGTCCGGCGGATATCGATCCGCGGCAGAAGGCCCAGCTGAACCGCCTGCTGGGTCATGGAGAAGGCGCCGGTGATCACCGCCTGGCTGGCGATCACGCTGGCCGCCGTGGCCATCAGCAGGACCGGCCAGTAGACCAGGGTGGGGACCATGCCGAAGAAGGGGTTCTCCCGCATCTCCGGGTGCGCCAGAACCATGGCGCCCTGGCCCAGATAATTGAGCAGCAGGGCCGGCAGAACCAGGGCCAGCCAGCCGGCCTGGATGGGCGCTTTTCCGAAGTGGCCCATGTCGGCGTAAAGCGCCTCGGCTCCGGTGACGGCCAGGAAGACGCTGCCCAGGATGACGAAGCCCACGAACCCATTGTTCAGGAGGAAGATCACACCGTAGTGCGGCAGAAGGCCCCGCAGGACGTCGGGGCTGTCGAAGATGTGATAGAGGCCCAGCCCGCCTAGGATCAGGAACCAGGCCGCCGTGATCGGTCCGAAGGCCCGGGCGATGCTGGCCGTCCCCCGGGACTGGACCAGGAAGAGCGTCACCAGGATGGCGCCGGCGATGGGCAGGACAAGCCCGCCCAGCTCGGGGCTCACCCCGGGGGCGTCCCGCAGCCCCTCCACTGCGCCCAGGACGGAGATGGCCGGGGTGATCACCCCGTCGCCATAGAAAAGCGCGGCCCCCGCCATGCCCAGCAGGAGCACCACGCCGGACCGACGGTTCAGGGCGCGCTGCGCCAGGGCCATCAGGGCCAGGGTCCCGCCCTCGCCCTTGTTGTCGGCGCGCATGATCAGGGCGACGTACTTCAGCGTCACCACCAGGATCAGGGCCCAGGTGATGAGGGAGACGACGCCCAGGACGGAGAGTTCCGCGGAAACATCTGCGCGCGAATGGGCCAGGGCCTCGCGCATGGCGTAGAGCGGACTGGTGCCGATGTCGCCGAAAACCACGCCGAGGGCGCCGACGGCCAGGGCCATGAAGCCCTCCCGCCGGCCCTGGTGAGCGTCCGCGGGCGCGGCAGGAGCGCCGCTCGTAGGCTCGGCCGGATCCGCCATGTCTGTCCCCGAGGGGCCTTCGCCCCGCCCCGGCGGCCCGATGCCGACGTGCGGGCCGCGCGATACACCCTTTCCCCGGCGGGTTCAATGCACCGGCCCTGGGCCCGGCCGGTCTTGCGTCGTCGCCCGGGAAACGCCAAATCAAATCCATGTTCATCCAGACCGAACCCACCCCCAATCCGCAGGTCCTGAAATTCCTGCCCGGCCGCACCGTGATGGAGTCCGGGTCCCAGGACTTCCGTTCCGCCGAAGAGGCCGCCGCCTCGGCCCTCGCGACCGAGATCTTCGCCCTGGAGGGCGTCAACCGCGTCTTCTTCGGCGGCGACTTCCTGACCGTGGGCAAGGTCGCCTCGGCCGACTGGGACCATCTGAAGGCTCCTGTGCTGGCGGCCATCATGGACCACTTCACCTCCGGCCAGCCCCTGTTCGAGGCGGCTTCCGGCACGGGTGAAGGCGGGGAGGCCTACGAGGGCGAGACCGCCCAGGTGGTCGCCGAGATCCGTGAACTCCTCGACACCCGGATCCGCCCTGCGGTCGCCCGGGACGGCGGCGACATCCTCTTTGACCGGTTCGAGCCCGACAGCGGGACGGTCTGGCTTCACATGCGCGGCGCCTGCGCCGGATGCCCGTCGTCCTCCGCCACCCTCAAGTCGGGTGTGGAGAACATGCTCAAGCACTATGTGCCTGAGGTCACGCGGGTCGAGCAGACCCTCTAGGCCTGCGTGCGGGTCCTCGCCCTCGACACCTGCCTGTCCGCCTGCTCCGTCGCCGTCCTTGACGGCGAGCGGACCCTGGCCTGGGCCTCCGAGCCCATGGAGAGGGGCCACCAGGAGCGCCTCGCCCCCCTGACCCGGGAGGTGATGGAACGGGCGGGCCTGGCCTTCTCCGACCTGGACCGGATCGCCGTCACCCTCGGGCCGGGCTCCTTCACGGGACTGCGCGTCGGCCTGGCCTTCGCCAAGGGCCTGGGCCTGGCCCTGGACCGCCCCGTGATCGGCCTCGGTTGCCTGGAGGTGCTGGCCGCGCCCTACGCCGCCGCCCCCGGCCGGACCCTCGCCCTCCTGCCAGGGCGGGGCGAGTCGATCTGCAGCCAGGTCTTCGAAGGCGGGCTTGCCCTCGCCCCGCCGATTCTCGGCCAGGTCGCAGACCTTGACGCCCTAGGCCCTGTAGAGCGCATCGTCGGCGCGCCGGACCTGGCGGGCGAGGCCCTGCCCGGCGCCGTGCGGACCCCGGCCTCCACGCCGGACGCCGTTGTCGCGGGCCGACTCGCCGCCTCCCGTCGGCCAGAAGCCCTCGTCCCCCTCTACATGAGGCCGCCTGACGCCCGTTTGCCGGGCGGGCGGGCGCCCCCATGAGCGTCCGTCGCGCCGGCCCTTCGGACATGGCCGCCCTCGCGGCGCTGCACGCCGCAGCCTTCTCGCCCGGCTGGAGCGCCGACGAGATCGCCGCCCTGGACGCCGTCGCCCTGATCGAGGACGGCGCGGGCCTGATCCTTGTACGGACTATCGCGGGTGAGGCCGAAATCCTCACGGTCGGCGTCCGGGCGGAGCTGCGCGGCGCCGGAGTCGGCCGCCGTCTCCTGGAGGCCGCCCTGGAATCTGCGCGGGCGGACGGCGCCGAATCCGTATTTCTCGAGGTCGCCGAGGACAACCCGAATGCCCGTCGGCTATATGCCGGCCGCGGGTTCGAGGAGGTCGGCCGGCGGCCAGCCTACTATCCGCGCCCCGGCGCCGGTGCGGTGGACGCCCTCGTCCTGCGCCGGGCGCTTAACACGACGCCCTGAAAGCCCTATCCTGCCCAACAGGAGACTTCCGCTTGGACCGTATCGAGAACCTCTGCATCGCCAAGGGCATGCGCATGACCGAGCAGCGCCGGGTGATCGCCCGCGTGCTGTCCGAGGCCCAGGATCATCCCGACGTGGAGGAGCTCCACCGGCGGTCGCACGCCGTCGATCCGCGCATCTCCATCGCCACGGTCTACCGCACGGTGCGGCTGTTCGAGGAAGCGGGCATCATCTCGCGCCTGGATTTCCGGGATGGCCGGTCTCGGTACGAGGAGGCGTCAGAAGCGCATCACGACCACCTGATCGACATGACCACTG
Organism: Phenylobacterium sp.; assembly: GCA_020402745.1. GTDB lineage: Bacteria > Pseudomonadota > Alphaproteobacteria > Caulobacterales > Caulobacteraceae > Phenylobacterium. Next base: position 89,775 of record JADBYZ010000013.1, on the reverse strand, counting down.
GCAAGGTGATCGAGTTCGTCGACCCTGAGATCGAAGCCCTGCAGGAGGCCATCGCCCGCCGCCTGGGCTATCGCCTGGTGGATCATCGGCTGGAGCTGTACGGCCTTCCCATCAATGAGTGACGCCCCTCCCCCGGCCTCGCGGCGGCTCTACATCCGCACCTATGGCTGCCAGATGAACGTCTATGACAGCGAGCGCATGGCCGACGTGCTGGCGCCGCTGGGCTACGCCATGACCGAGCGGCCTGAGGAGGCCGACCTTGTGGTCCTCAACACCTGCCACATCCGCGAGAAGGCCACTGACAAGGTCTATTCCGAGCTGGGTCAGCTCAAAGCCCTGAAGACCGAGCGCGCCGCCGCTGGGCTCGGGATGACCATCGCCGTGGCCGGATGCGTGGCCCAGGCCGAGGGTGAGGAGATTCTGCGCCGTCAGCCTGCGGTGGACCTCGTCGTCGGACCGCAGGCCTACCACCAGCTGCCCGAGCTGATCGCCCGGACCCACCGCGCACGGGGCGAGCGCCTCGCCGCCGACTTCGCCCCCGAGGCCAAGTTCGACGCCCTGGGCGCCGAGCGCTCAACCTCGGGCGTCACCGCCTTCCTCACCGTCCAGGAGGGCTGCGATAAGTTCTGCACCTTCTGCGTGGTGCCTTACACTCGCGGCGGGGAGTGGTCGCGGCCGGCCGAGGCGATCCTCGCCGAGGCCCGGAGCCTGGCGGCCCGCGGGGTGCGCGAGGTCACGCTCCTGGGGCAGAACGTCAACGCCTGGTCGGGCGAGGGTGGCCTTGGCGGCCTGGCCCGCCAGCTGGCCCGGATCGAGGGCCTGGACCGGATCCGCTACACCACCAGCCACCCCCGGGACATGGACGATGACCTGATCGCCGCCCACGCCGAACTCCCCCAGCTGATGCCCTACCTGCACCTGCCCGTTCAGTCCGGGTCAGACCGCATCCTCAAGGCCATGAACCGCGGTCATACCGCTGAGTCCTACCTGCGCCTGGTGGAGAAAATCCGCGCCGCGCGGCCCGATATCGCCCTGTCGGGCGACTTCATCGTCGGCTTCCCCGGCGAGCGGGAGTCCGACTTTGAGGCGACTCTGGCCCTGGTGCGCGAGGCGGGGTACGCCTCAGCCTTCACCTTCAAGTATTCCCGCCGGCCCGGGACGCCCGCCGCCGCCCAGCCCGGCCAGGTGGACGAGGCCGTCAAGGATGAGCGCCTCGCCCGCCTGAACGCCCTGATCGAGTCCCAGCAGCGCGCCTTCAATACCGCCCAAGAGGGCCGGGTCCTGCCGGTCCTGTTCGAAAAGCCCGGCCGCCATCCCGGCCAGCTGTCGGGCCGCAGCCCCTACCTGCAGGCTGTCCACTGCGAGGGGCCGACCGAGCTCATCGGACAGATCGCCCCGGTCCGAATCGACGCCAGCGCCCGGATGAGCCTCTCCGGGACCCTGTTGGGTGAAGCGCAGCCTGCATGAGCCGCAACGCAGAGTTCGTCACCCTGTCCGATGCGGCCGCCCGCGCTGTGGCTGGCCCCTCCAGCCGTCACGCAGCCCTGATCGAGGACGCCTTCGACGTGCTCGTTGAGACCCCCGGCGGGGGCGTCAGCCTGACCGGCGATGTCCGCGGTCGCGCCTCGGCCAAGAAGGTGGTGGAGGTCTTGGCCCTTCGCGCCGAGCGAGGCCTTGAAGTGGCCGAAGCCGACGTGCGTGTCGCCATCGGCCAGGCGCGGACCGGACGGGGCTCACCCCCCGGCGCCCTGCCGTCGGGCCGTCGCGGCCCGGTCTCCCCGCGCACCCCGGCCCAGGCCCGCTACCTGGACACCTTGGCCAGGTGCGACCTGGTCTTCGGCCTTGGCCCCGCCGGCACCGGCAAGACCTTCCTGGCCGTGGCGGCGGGCGTCGGCGCCCTCCTGCGCGGCGATGTCGAGCGACTGATCGTCTCCCGCCCGGCGGTGGAGGCCGGCGAACGCCTGGGCTTCCTGCCCGGCGACCTGACCGAGAAGGTCGACCCCTACATGGCCCCGGTCTGGGAGGCCCTGACCGACATCCTGGGCGCGGACCAGTTCCGCCGTCGCCGCGAGAAGGGCGAGATCGAGTTGGCGCCCATCGCCTTCATGCGCGGCCGGACTCTGTCGCACGCCTATGTCATCGTCGACGAGGCCCAGAACTGCTCGCGCATGCAGATGCGGATGGTCCTGACCCGGCTGGGCGAAGGCGCGAAGATGGTGGTCACCGGCGATCCTAGCCAGATCGACCTGCCCCAGCCCCGGGACTCGGGCCTCGCCCACGCCGTCTCCCTCCTGGAGGGCGAAAAGGGGATCGGCGTCGCCCGGTTCGGTCCCGAGGACGTGGTCCGCCACCCCCTGGTCGAACGGATCGTCCGGGCCTACGAGGCCGACGGTCGGCCACCCGGCTCGGCGTCATGACCCCGGAGGGCGAACTCGCCGGGATCGAGGTCCTGGTCGAGGCGGAGGCCTGGGAGGGCTCCCGTCCCCACATCGGCGACCTGGCCGTCCGCGCCGCCGAGGCCGCCCTGTCGGCGGCTGGCGTTCGCGGGGGCCTCGCCATTCTTCTCGCCGATGACGCCCGGCTGGCCGAGCTGAACCTCGCCTTCCGGTCCAAGGCCGGCCCGACCAATGTCCTGTCTTTCCCGGCCCCCGAGAACCCCGAAGGCTGGCTGGGCGACGTCGCCCTCGCCTTCGAGACCTGCCGGCGGGAAGCCGAGACCCAGGGCAAGCGGCTGGAGCATCACCTGCAACATCTCGTAGCGCACGGGGTCCTGCATCTTGTAGGCTACGACCATGAGGGCGACGCCGACGCGGCGGAGATGGAAGCCCTCGAAGTGAAGATCCTGGCGGGCCTGGGGGCGCCTGACCCCTACGCCGCCGAAAGGGGAGACCATGGCCAGTTATGACGCGCCCGCCCCGGAGGGGCGACAGGGAAGGGGTCCCGGAGGCTGGCTTGGCCGGCTGTTCGGGGCCCGCAGCCAGGACCCCGCCGCCACCGCGGCGGAAGCCCTCTCCGAGTCGGCCGGCGGCCGGCTGGTCGACCAGGCCCAGGCCTTCCAGACCCTCAGGGTCGATGATGTCATGACGCCGCGGGCCGACATCGTGGCGGTGGAGGTCGACACGCCCTTCGACGAGGTCGTGGCCTGCTTCCTCGAGGCCGAACACTCCCGCATGCCGATCTATCGAGAGACCCTCGACGATCCCCTGGGCGTCGTCCACGTCAAGGATGTCTTCAAGCAGATGGCCACCGGCGCCCGGCCCAAGGCCCGGCGGGGCGGGGCTGCGGACTCCGGCCTCATGCGGCTCAAGCGCGAAGCCCTCTATGTGCCGGCGTCCATGCGGGCCGCAGACCTCTTGCTGCGGATGCAGGCCACCCGGACCCACATGGCCCTGGTGATCGATGAATTCGGCGGCACAGATGGGCTCGTCACCCTCGAGGACCTGGTGGAGGCCGTGGTCGGCGAGATCGACGACGAGCACGACGAGGCCCAGGCGGCGGGGGTCCAGCAAAGACCCGATGGCGCCTTCGAGGCCGACGCCCGGGCGCCCCTCGAAGAGCTCGAGGCGGCCCTGGGGCGCGATCTTGCGCCGCCCGACCTCGACGAGGAGATCGACACGGTGGGCGGACTGGTCTCTGCCGTCGCCGGACGCCTGCCCCGCCGGGGCGAGGTGATCGCCTATCCCGAAGGCTACGAGATCCAGGTCCTGGATGCAGACCCCCGGCGGATCAAGCGGGTGCGGATCCGCCCCACGCCGCCGCCAGCGGTGGCGGCGGGCGTGGACTGACCTTGCCCGACCGCGCCTCCGCAGCAGCCGGCATCGCCGCCCTGGCGGGAGGACTCCTCGCGGCCCTCGCCTTCCCGCCCTACGGCTTCCTGCCCGGCCTCGCGGGATTCGCCCTTATCCTCTGGTCCCTGTCCCGGCCCGCCGCCCGGCCGGTGCGCGCCGTGGCCCTGAGGGGTGGCCTTGCGGGCCTCGGCTACTTCGCCATCTCGGTGAACTGGATCGTCGAGCCCTTCCTGGTGGATGAGCGGACCCACGGGTGGATGGCGCCTTTCGCCCTGGTCCTGATGGCCGGCGGGCTTTCCCTCTTCTGGGCGGCCGCCGCCGCCCTCTGGCGCGGGATCGGGGCCCGCGGCCTGCCGGGGCTCCTCGCCTTCGCCGCCTGCCTTTCAGGCGCGGAGTGGCTCCGAGGCCATGTCCTGACCGGCTTTCCCTGGAACCTGCCGGGGGAGGCCTGGCCGGCGGGATCGCCCCTGTCCCAAGGCGCCGCCCTCGTGGGCGCCTATGGCCTGACCTGGGTGACCCTTGTCCTTTGCGCCTCCCCCGCCTGGATCCTTGGCCCAGGGGCGCCAGGTCGCCGGCTCACCCGGGCGACCGCGGTCGCTGGCGCCTTCCTGGCCCTGCACGCCTGGGGCGCGGCCCGCATCGCCGCCACGCCCCAGGGTCCGGCCGGTCCCGTGATCCGGATCGTCCAGGCCGACATCGACCAGAAGACCAAATGGCGACCTGAGAACCTGGCCGGGATCTTCCAGACCTACCTGGACCTCAGCGCAACGCCCTCTGCGGTCCGTCCCGACCTGGTGGTCTGGCCCGAGGGCGCCCTGCCAGCCGTCATCAATAATCTCCTGGCGCCGGGTTCGCCCTGGCGCGCCGCCCTGGCTCAGGCCCTGGCGCCAGGACAGGTCCTGGCCATGGGCGCCTACCGGGTCGAACTGGACGCCCGGGGGGCGCTGACCTACCGCAACAGCCTCTTCTTCCTGGAGGGAGCGGGCCGTGACATCGCCCTCGCCGGCGTCTACGACAAGCACCGACTGGTGCCGTTCGGCGAGTTCCTGCCCCTGGGCGACCTGGCCGGGCGGATCGGCCTGCGCAGCCTCGTCCGCATGCCCGAGGACTTCACCGCCGGTCCGCCGCCCGTTCCTCTGGCGATCCCAGGCCTGCCCGGCGTCCAGCCCATGATCTGCTACGAGGCCCTGTTCCCGGGCTTCACCCGCGCCGCCGCCCGCCGCGGCGGCGCGCGCCCCGACTGGATCCTGAACGTGTCCAACGACGCCTGGTTCGGCCGCGCCACCGGCCCCTGGCAGCATCTCAACATGGCCCGCTACCGGGCCATCGAGGAAGGCCTGCCTATCGTCCGCTCGACGCCGACCGGCGTCTCGGCGGTGATCGATTCCAGCGGTCGGACGGTGGGTCCCGTTCTCGGGTTAGGCGCCGCCGGGGTGATTGATCTCCCCCTGCCGCCCGCCCGTCCGCCCACCCTCTACGCCCGGTGGGGAGACCTGCCCTTCCTGGTCATGCTTCTCCTGTCGGCCGCCGCCCTTGCAGGACATAAAGAAATCTTTATAGGTCTGGCGAACCGCTGGCGCCGGTCCAGGGCGCGGCGTGATCCAGACGGAGCCGTCCCGTGACCCGACCCTCCTACATCTTCACCAGCGAAAGCGTTTCCGAAGGCCACCCGGACAAGGTCGCCGACCGGATCTCCGATACGGTGGTCGACGCCTTCATCGCCGCCGACCCTGAGGCCCGCGTGGCCTGCGAGACCCTGGTCACCACCAATCGGATCATTCTGGCCGGCGAGGTCCGCGCCTCCCGGCCCGGCGCCGACAAGGCCGAGAACAAGGCCTTCACACGTGAGGTGATCTCCTCGCTGGAGCCGCGGGTGCGGGCTGCGGTCAAGGACATCGGTTACGAGCAGAAGGGCTTCCACTGGGACAAGGCGAAGTACGCCTGTCACCTGCATGGCCAGTCCGGCGATATCGCCCAGGGTGTCGACGCCACCAATTCCAAGGACGAGGGCGCCGGCGACCAGGGGATCATGTTCGGCTATGCCTGCGACGAGACCCCCGTCCTGATGCCTGCGACCCTGCAGTATTCCCACGAGGTCCTGCGTCGCCTGGCCGCCGCCCGTCACTCCGGCGAGATGCCCTTCCTGGAGCCGGACGCCAAGAGCCAGGTCACCCTGGCCTACGAGAACGGCCGGCCCGTCGCGGTGACCCAGCTGGTCATCTCCACCCAGCACGCCAAGCGCATCGGCCTGAGGCTCGCCACCCCGGCGCGGGTCAAGGAGGCCATCCGCCCCCTGGTGGAGAGCGTCTTCCCCGACGGGCTCCTGAGCCGGAAGACCGTCTGGCACGTCAACCCGACCGGCCGCTTCGTGCAGGGCGGACCCGACGGCGACGCCGGCCTGACGGGCCGGAAGATCATCGTCGACACCTACGGCGGCGCGGCCCCGCATGGCGGCGGCGCCTTCTCCGGGAAGGACCCGACCAAGGTGGACCGTTCCGCCGCCTATGCCTGCCGCTACCTCGCCAAGAATGTGGTCGCCGCGGGCCTGTCGCGCCGCTGCACCATCCAGATCAGCTACGCCATCGGCGTCTCCTCCCCACTGAGTTTCTACGTGGATCTTCACGGCGAGGGAGAGATCGATCCGGCCAAGCTGGAGGCGGTCCTGCCCGAGCTGATCGGCGGCGCCACGCCGGCGGCCATCCGGCGTCACCTCGGGCTTAACCGTCCCATCTATGCCCGGACCGCGGCCTACGGCCATTTCGGCCGCGAGCCGGACTCCGACGGCGGCTTCTCCTGGGAACGCACGGACCTGGTGGACGCCCTCAAGGGCCTCGCCTGACCGCCGCGTGGAGACCCCGCCGCCCCTGCGGTCCTTCGGACGGATCCGCTCGCGCACCCTGAAGCCCCGCCAGGCCTCCCTGATGGAGACCCTGTTGCCGGCCCTGCGCCCGCCAGCGGAGGGACCCGTCGATCCCGCCATCCTCATGCCGGGCGCGCGCGAGACCTGGCTGGAGATCGGCTTTGGCGGCGGCGAGCACATGTCCGCCCAGGCCGCGGCCCGGCCCGACGTGCTGGTCCTCGGCGCCGAGCCCTTCGTCAACGGGGTCGCCAGCGCCCTGCGGCACGTGGACGAGGCGGGCCTTAAGAACGTCCGGATCCATGACGGCGACGCCCGCGACCTGATGTCGCGGCTGCCGGACGCCAGCCTGGACCGCCTGTTCGTCCTGTTTCCTGATCCCTGGCAGAAGGCTCGGCACAACAAGCGCAGGCTGGTGAACCCCGCCTTCGCCGCTGAGGCGGCGCAACTTCTGAAGCCAGGAGGCCAGTTGCGCCTGGCCACCGACTGGGCGGATTACGCCGACCAGATGCTCAGGGTCCTTCTGGCGGAGCCTCGGTTCGAATGGCCCGCCCGGAGCGCCGCCGATTGGCGGGATGCCCCGGCGGATCACATCGTCACCCGCTATGAGGCCAAGCGCCTGGGCGACTGCTCACCTGTCTGGCTGGACTTCATCCGTCGCTCTGACTGAACCAGCAAGGGAACCTCAGGCTGCGTCGAGGCAGATAACCCGTGCGACCCGCAGGTCTCGCCGCAGACTGTCGGAGACGATCCCGTAGTTGGTGGTGGTCACAGACTCCCCTACGGCCCCCGGCTGGGGCTGCTCGTTAGCCGACTTCAGGGCGTTGACCAGAGTCTCAGGGGAGGTGGTGTAAATTCGTCCCCGACGGGGGGATTCCGCCACGGTCACGCCGATCACCCGCCCGGCGCCGTCAAGTGCGGGTGCTCCCGACAGACCTGAGAGGCTCCCGCGGAGCTGGTCCGTCCGTCCAGTCTCAGCCCAGACCAGGACAGACTCCGTGCGTTCGCCGTGGCCCCTGATGACCATGTTCTCGCGCCCGATCAGGCGTGAGGTGGCCTCCCCTGGCCTGCCTTGGGGAAAGCCCGGATGATAGGCCCTCTCCCCCCGCCTAAGGGTCCTGCCCACCGCCACAGGCAAGGGGGCGGCGCCGCCCTCCGTGGTCAGGACCGCCACCTCGCCCTGGGGGTCTATCCGCACCTCGGCGGCGACTCCACGCCCCTCAGCGACAACCACGGCGGCGCGCTTGCAGCCGTCCACGACGTGACGGGCGGTGATCCAGACCCCGCGCTCGTCGATGGAAAAGGCGGTGCCGGAGCCAGGCTCTGGGGTGGCCGGCGCCTCGACGATCACGGAGGGGTCGAAGGGCGAGGCCGGGCCCAGCGGCAGGCCCTCGCCGGCCGGCGGTGGCGGCGGCGGGGGTGCGTCTGATCGTTCTCTTCGGGCGATCGCCACGACGACGACGGCCACGATGATGACGACATAAATCAGCCAGTCGCTGAGCCGCGGAAAATGCACGCCGGCCTCCTACCCCGCGACGGCGGCGGCGAGCACGACGGCCGAGGCCAGCTTTGCGCCGGCCAGGAGGGCGGCCGCTGACATCTCGCCGTGCTGAATGCGCTCCGGAAGGCCCTTCAGCAAGAGATCCACCAGCCGGAAAACCAGCAGCTGAACCACAATGGTCGGGGCGCCCCACATGATAATCTCGAGCAGCGAGGTAGAGGCGGTCATGGCGGCGGCCAGAGGCAGGGCGAGGCCGACAAGGACGCTGCCGAAAGAGATGGCCGCTGCGGTGTTGCCTTCACGAATAAGGGCGATCTCGCGATGCGGGGTGACGGTGGCGTATAGGGTGGCGCCTGCGACGAGGATGGCCAGGGTTGCGGCCGCGTGCAGCAGGGCGAGGGGAAAGCCCGCCGCGAAGGCCAGGATTTCAGGGGAGGCGATGGCGCTGGGCATGGGAGCTCCGTTCAGTCGCGGTCCTGGGAGGGGGTCTCGTAGAATGCCGGGTCCCGATCTGGAGCGGCCAGAGGCGCGATGGCGCGCTCGCGGGCCCGACGAACCGAGGCCCGCTCCTTCTCGCTTTCGCTCTTGAGCTGGCCGCAGGCGGCGAGGATGTCGCGCCCTCTGGGCGTACGGATGGGCGAGGCGTAGCCGGCCCGGTTCAGGATCGCGGCGAAGGCCTCGATGGTCCCCCAGTCCGAGCAGGCGTAGGGGCTCCCCGGCCAGGGATTGAAGGGGATCAGGTTGATCTTGGCCGGGACGCCGGCCAGCAGCTTCACCAGGGCGCGGGCCTCGGCGGGGCTGTCGTTGACCCCCTTCAGCATGACGTATTCGAAGGTCACCCGCCGGGCGTTGCCCAGCCCCGGATAGGCCCGGATGCCGGCCATCAGCTCGGCGATGGGATATTTCCGGTTCAGGGGCACCAGCTCGTCGCGCAGGGCGTCGTTCGTGGCGTGCAGCGAGATGGCCAGCATGGCCTGGGTCCGCTCGCCCAGGGCCTTCAGCTGGGGGACCACGCCTGAGGTCGAGACGGTGATCCGCCGCCGGGAGATGGCGATCCCCTCATGGTCGGCGATGATGTCGATGGCGTCGGCCACGCTGTCGAGATTATAGAGCGGCTCGCCCATGCCCATGAAGACGATGTTGGAGAGCCGCCGGTCCTCCTTGGGCGAGGGCCATTCGCCCAGCTCGTCCCGGGCGACCTGGACCTGGGCGACGATCTCCGCCGCGGTCAGGTTGCGAACCAGGGGCTGGGTGCCCGTGTGGCAGAAGGTGCAGTTCAGGGTGCAGCCCACCTGGCTGGAGACACACAGGGCGCCGGACCGTCCGACGTCCGGGATGTAGACGGTCTCCACCTCGACCCCGGGCGCCATGCGGATCAGCCACTTCCGGGTTCCGTCGACGGAGACCTGGCGCTCGACCACCTCCGGGCGCGACAGGTCGAAGGCCTCGGCCAGGGCCGCCCGCAGCTCCTTGGCCACGTCGGTCATCAGGGCGAAGTTCGTCAAGCCGTAGTGATGCATCCAGCGCCAGAGCTGGGTGGCCCGCATCCGGGCCTTAGCCTGCGGCACAAGCCCGGCCTCGACGAGGGCGTCGGCCAGGCCCTGCCGGGTCAGGCCCGTCAGGTTCGGCCGCCGCGCCGGGACGGCGGCGTCTCGGGACCGGGAGAGGTCAAGGGTGATGGACACGGAAGCCTCGGCGACAGGAGGGCGGAATATAGGCGAGGCCGGCACGCCCGCCAAATCCGGTGATTCTTTGCCCCCGACGGCTTCCGCGCGCCGGACGGCTGGGCTAGCGTGCGCGGCCATCGCGAAGCGCGCCAGGAATAGGGGAGAGAGACATGAAAGCGGTCTTGAGCAAGGTTGTCGGCGGGCCCGAAACCCTGGTGATCGAGGACATTCCGGCGCCCGAGCTGCGCCCCGGGTGGGCGCGCGTCAAGGTCAAGGCTGTGGGCATCAATTTCCCGGACGTCCTGATCATCGAGGACAAGTACCAGTCCAAGCCCCCCCGTCCCTTCGCCCCCGGCGGCGAGGTCTCGGGCATTGTCACGGAGATCGCCGAAGGCGTCACCGAGGTGAAGGTGGGCGACCGGGTCCTGGCCCAGATCGGCCACGGCGGCCTGGTCGAGGAGATCGCGGCCCCCGCCGGGCGCCTGACCCCGATCCCGGACGCCATGCCCTACGACGAGGCCGCCGCCTTCATCCTGACCTACGGCACCTCCTACCACGCGCTGAAGGACCGGGGCTGCCTGAAGGCCGGCGAGACCATGCTGGTCCTCGGCGCCGCCGGCGGCGTCGGCCTGGCGGCCGTCGAGCTGGGCAAGGCCATGGGCGCCCGGGTCATCGCCGCCTGCTCCACCCAGGAGAAGGTCGACCTCGCCATCCGCCACGGTGCGGAGTCCGGCGTGGTCTACGGCCGCGGCCCCTTTGATCGCGACGGCCAGAAGCAGCTTTCCCAGCTGTTTAAGGAGGCCTGCGGCGAGAACGGCGCGGACGTGATCTACGACGCCATCGGCGGCGACTACGCCGAACCGGCCCTGCGCTCCATCGCCTGGGAAGGCCGCTACCTCGTCATCGGCTTCGCCGCCGGCGAGATCCCGAAGATCCCGCTGAACCTGCCCCTGCTGAAGGGCTGCGACATTGTCGGCGTGATCTGGGGCAACTGGACGGCCCGCAATCCGGACCTGTTCCAGAAGTCCAACCTCGAACTCATCGACCTCTACGCCCAGGGCAAGATCCGACCCTACGTGTCCGAGCGCTTCCCCTTCGCGAAGGCCGCGGACGCCATCGCCCACCTGGGCAGCCGCAAGGCCATGGGCAAGGTCGTCGTCACCCTCGGCGACTGACGGAAACGGGACAGGAGAACGGACATGGCCGGACGGCTTGAAGGCAAGGTGGCGATGATTACGGGGGCGGCCTCGGGCATCGGCCTGGGAACCGTCGAGCTCTTTGTCTCGGAGGGGGCGAAGGTGGTCGCCGCCGACATCCAGGACGAGAAGGGCGCCATGCTCGAGCGCCGGTTCCCCGACGCCGTGCGCTATGTGCGCTGCGACGTCACCGCCGAGGCGGACCTCGCCGCGGCCGTGGCCCTGGCCGAGAGCGCCTTCGGCGGACTGGACATCCAGTTCAACAACGCCGGCATCTCCGACCGGATGGGGACCATCACCGAGGTCACCGCCGACGGCTGGAACTGGATCTTCGACATCCTGGTCCGCGGCCCGGCCCTGGGCATGAAGCACGCGGTTCCCGCCATGCTGAAGCGCGGAGGGGGGTCGATCATCAACACCGCCTCCATCGCCGGCCTGCAGGCAGGCTGGGGCCCGATCGCCTATTCCACAGCCAAGGCCGGGGTGGTGCACATGAGCCGTTGCGCCGCCGCCCAGCTCTCGCCCCAGGGCATCCGGGTCAACGCCATCTGCCCCGGCCTGATCGCCACCTCCATCTTCGGCGCCACCCTTGGCATGACCCGGGACGCCGCCGACCAGATGGCCGCCCTGGTGGCCCAGAACGCCCAGATCGCCCAGCCGGTGAAGAAGCCGGGCCTGCCGCAGGATATCGCTGAGGCCGCCCTCTACCTGGCCTCCGACGCCTCGGCCTTTGTCACCGGGACCCACCTGGTGGTGGACGGCGGCATCACGGTGGGCTCGCGGCACAGCTGGGACCCTGAGGCGGGTTCGCCCTTCGCGGCGATCTTCGGGGAGTCCTTCATGCAGATGGCGGCCGGTCCCGGGCAGACTTGAACCGGGTCGTCCGCGCCTTCGCCGGCCTGTCTCCCAACATCCAGGGCGCCCTGTGGATGACCGCGTCGGCCCTGGCCTTCACGGTCATGTCGACCCTCATCAAGTTCCTCGGCGAGGGATACTCGGCGGGACTCCAGACCTTCTACCGTCAGGCGGCGGGCTTCCTGATCCTGCTTCCGATCATCCTCCGTCACCGGTCGGCGGCCTTCGCCACCAGCCGCCCGGGCCTGCTCCTCTTCCGGGCCGGGGCCGGGACGCTGGGCACCCTGCTGTCCTTCTACGCCTTCCAGACCATGCCCCTGGCGGACGCGAACGCCCTATCCTTCACCCGCAGCCTCTGGCTGGTGCCCCTGGCCGCCTTCGTGGTGGGCGAACGGATCGGGCCCTTGCGCCTCTTCGCCGCCCTGGCGGGCTTCGCCGGCGTTCTGATCATGGTGCGGCCCGGCGCCGAGGGGCACTTCGCCCTGGGCCTGCCGGCCCTCGCCATGCTGGCCTCGTCCTTCCTCTTCGCCCTGACGGTCACGGGGATGAAGGTCCTGACCCGGGATCATACGCCGACCGTCCTCCTAGTCTGGGCGGCGACCCTGGGCCTGGTCTTCTCCGTCCCCGGCGCCCTCCTGTCCTGGCGCTGGCCCGAGCCCATGGACCTCGCCCTGTTGTCCGTGATGGGCGTCATGGGCACCGCGACCCAGGCCTTCTACATCCGGGGCATGGCCGCGGGCGACGCCGCCGCCATGGCCCCGGTAGACTACATCCGGCTGGTTTTCGCCGCCGCCGTCGGCTTCTTCCTGTTCGCCGAGATCCCTACCGTTTGGACGATCGTTGGGGCCGCCGTGGTGGTGGCCTCCACCCTCTTCATCACCTGGCGCGAACACGCCGCCTCCCGCCGCCCCTAACTCCTCCACCAAGGGGGAGCCGGCCCGTTGCAGGCTCTCATTTCAATACGTGAGATCATGTTTCGATCCGATAACCGGTTCCCGCTTATCGGAACATGATCTAGGGCCACTCCTCCCCGCGAAGGCGCTGCAGGTCCGCCTCGGCCGCCGCCCGGTGCTCGGGCTTCAGGTGCTTGCCGATCACCGCCAGGAGGGCGGCGAAGACCGCCGCGTCGTCCGTGAACCCTACAGCGGCAAGAATGTCGGGAACGGCGTCGGTGGGCAGCACGAAATAGGCGAGGGCCGCGAGCATGATGGCCTTGGCTGTCCGGGGGGTCGCGGGATCACGGGCGCAGCGCCATACCGCGAGCGCGTCCACGGCGAAGGGAATGCGCGCGGCGACCCGCCGCATCTTCGGCCAGAATCCCGACTCGACCCGGCGTGCATTCAGGCGGGCGACTGCAGGAACCAGAGCGCGTTCGGGCGCGATCGGGGAGTCCGGCTCGATTCCCTCCGGATTGACGTCGCGTGATGCTTTTGAGTCGGCGTTCATCAGGTTAAAGGCAAGGCTACAGGTTTTTTCTCAGACGAGCACGGGAGCTCAGCGTCCATGAAACTCGATTCCTCCATCGCCGCAGTCGTCACCGGCGGCGCCTCCGGCCTCGGCGAGGCCACCGTCCGCGCCCTCGCCGCGCACGGAGTCAAGGTCGCCATTTTCGACATGAATGAGGCGAAGGGCGAAGAGGTCGCTAAGGAAGTGGGCGGCGTGTTCTGCAAATGCAACGTCACCTCCGACGCCGACGTCGACGCCGCCTTCGAAAAGGCCCGCGCCGCGCACGGCCAGGAGCGCATCCTCGTTAACTGCGCCGGCACCGGCAACGCCGCCAAGACCGCCAGCCGCGACAAGCAGACCGGCGAGACCAAGCACTTCCCCCTCGACGCCTTCAACCTGATCATCCAGATCAACCTCGTCGGCACCTTCCGCTGCATCGCCAAGTCGGCGAAGGGCATGCTGGACCTTACGCCCCTTGAGGACGGCGAGCGCGGCGCCATCGTCAACACCGCCTCCGTGGCGGCCGAGGACGGCCAGATGGGCCAGGCGGCCTATTCGGCCTCCAAGGGCGGCGTGGTCGGCATGACCCTGCCCATCGCCCGCGACCTGGCCGGCGACGGCATCCGGGTGAACACCATCCTGCCGGGCATCTTCTCCACCCCGCTGATGAACGGCGCTCCGCCCCAGGTGAAGGAAGCCCTGGCCGCCTCGGTGCCCTTCCCCAAGCGTCTCGGCAAGGCTGAGGAGTACGCCCAGCTGGCCCTGACCATGATCACCAACGGCTATTTCAACGGCGAGGACGTCCGCCTCGACGGCTCCATCCGCATGGCGCCGCGCTAAACCGCAAACCTGTGCGACACGAGGGGCCGGTCCTTCGGGGCCGGCTCCTTTTTCGTGGGCGCCCGCCTTCAGCGGCGGCGCATGCCGCCCAGGACCCCGCGCAGGATCTCCCGCCCTGCCGCGGAGGCAAGGGTGCGCAGGAATTGCTTGGCGAAGGTCTCGGTCAGGGTCTGGCGCCCGCGTCCGGCGGCCGGCGCCCGCACGGGGGCAGGCGGGACGGAACGGGCCTCCGCCTCCGCCCGGGTCCGGGCTTCGGTGCGGACCCTCAGGACCTCGAAGGCGCTCTCCCGGTCGACCGCGGCCTCATAGATCCCGCGAAGAGGGCTGGCCCCAAGAACCGCGGCCCGCTCCGCCGGGGTCAGGGGCCCCAGGCGCGAGACCGGCGGCCGGATCAGAGTCTTCTGCACGATCGTCGGTGCGCCCTTCTCGTCCAGGACCGACACCAGGGCCTCGCCTACGCCCAGGGCCTGGATCGCCTCGGCCGTGTTGAACTCCGGATTGGTGCGGAAGCTGCTGGCGGCGGCCCTCAGCCCCTTCTGGTCGGCGGGGGTGTAGGCCCTCAGGGCGTGCTGGATCCGGTTGCCCAGCTGGCCCAGGACCGCGTCGGGGATGTCGGCCGGGTTCTGGGTGACGAAATAGACCCCTACGCCCTTGGAGCGGATCAGGCGGACCACCTGCTCGATTTTCTCCAGCAGGGACTTCGGCGCATCGCAAAAGAGCAGGTGGGCCTCGTCGAAGAAGAAGGCGAGTCTCGGCCGGTCGGCGTCTCCCACCTCAGGCAGGACCTCGAAGAGCTCGGACATCAACCAGAGCAGGAAGGTGGCGTAGAGGCGGGGAGAGGTGATCAGCCGGTCGGCGGCCAGGATGCTGACATAGCCCCGCCCGTCCCCGTCCTTGCGCATGAAGTCCGAGAGGTCGAGGGCCGGCTCGCCGAACAGGCGGGCGCCGCCCTGGTCCTCAAGGACCAGCAGCTTGCGCTGGATGGTCGCCACCGTGGCTGTCGAAACGTTGCCATAGCGCGCACCCAGGGCGGCGGCGTTCTCGGCGGCGAAGGTCAGGGCCGCCTGCAGGTCCTTCAGGTCCAGGAGCAGCAGACCCTCCTCGTCGGCGGCCCGGAACACCACGGAGAGCACGCCCTCCTGCACCTCATTGAGCTCGAGCATGCGGGCGATGAGGAGGGGCCCCACCTCCGAGACCGTCGTCCGTATGGGGTGGCCCTTCTCGCCGAAGAGGTCCCAGAACAGGGTCGGCGCGGCCTGGGGAACCAGCTCCAGGTTCATGGAGCGCGCCCGCGCCAGCATCTTCTCCCCGGGCTCGCCGGGGGCGGCGACCCCGCTGAGGTCGCCCTTCACGTCCGCGGCGAAGACCGGCACCCCGGCGTCAGAAAGCCCCTGGGCCAGGATCTGCAGGGTGACGGTCTTGCCCGTCCCCGTCGCTCCTGCCACCAGCCCGTGCCGGTTGGCGCGATCCAGGCGGAGCGTCTCGGGCTGGCCTGATCCCCCGATCAGGACATCGCCAGCCGGCGCGGTCTGCGTCATTCTCCACCCTCCCGAAGCGGCGCGCGGCCGCCCACAGCCCCCGCCGATCCTGTATGGCCCGCAGCCGGGTCTTCGCCAAGCCGGTCAGCCATGGCAGGATGGGGATATGAGCCGCGTCGAAACCGAAGTCCTCCCCTCTCCGCCGCCCGAGCGCGGGCGCGGCCTTGAGCGCGCCTGCCTTGTGGTCCTCGCTGTCATCGCCGCCGCCGCTGCCGCAAAGGCCCTTTCGGGGGTCCTGGCGCCCTTCGCCATGGCCCTCTTCCTCGCGGTGGTGCTGGCGAGCTTCGCCAGTTCCCTGGAGCGAGGTCTGGGCGGCGTCCTTCGGAGCCGGCGCCGGCTGGGGATGCCGCTCGCCCTCGCCCTGACCGGTCTCCTCTTCTCCGGGCTCCTTGTGCTGACCATCGACAACGCCTCGGCCTTCGCCTCCAAGCTCATGAGCTATGGTCCCAGGCTCAGCGCCCTGGTCGCCGAGCTCGCCGAGGCGGCCCCGATCGCCGCAGCGCCGAGCCTGGACGAGATCCTCCCGCGACTGGATCCCGGCGGCTACCTCGTCAGCGCCGCCGGCGTGGTCCAGAGCATGGCCGCCGATACCCTGCTGATCCTGGTCTATCTGGGCTTCATCCTCGCCTCGCGTCGGAGCCTGGAGCGAAAGGTTCTGAATCTGTCAGACATCCGCGAGGAGAGGCGTGCGGTGGCGGCGGCCTATCGCGCCATCATCACCTCGGTGGAGCAGTACTTGTGGGTCCAGACCGTCACCGGGCTGATCATCGCGGCGGCCTCCTGGGCGGCCATGGCGGCGGTGGGGCTCGACGGGGCGACCTTTCTCGCGATCCTGATCTTCCTCGCCTGTTATATCCCGATCGTCGGCGCCGCCCTCGGTGTGGTCGCTGCGCCGGTCTTCGCCCTCCTGCAGTTCGAGAGCCACTGGCAGGCGGTCTTCCTCTACGTCGTCCTGCAGGGCCTGCACCTGGTTGTCGGTAACGTCGTCGTTCCGCGCATGCAGGGGCGCAGCCTCAATATGGACCCCCTTGTGGTGTTATTGTCCCTGGCCTTCTGGGGGTGGCTCTGGGGCGTGGTCGGTATGTTCCTGTCGACTCCGCTCACCGTGATCGTGATGGTGATCTGCGCCCAGTTCCGCAGATCCCGGTGGGTCGCCATCCTCCTGTCGGAGGACGGCCAGCCCGGCGAGCCCTCCCGCCCGGCGCCCGCCGACGCGGCCTGATCAGGCCTGGTCGTCCGCCACGTCCTGCTCGTAGGCGGCCAGGGTCGCCATCTGCAGGATCTTGGACACCGAGGCGCCCAGGGGCGTGATCTGAACGGACCTCTGCAGGCCAAGGAGCAGGGGCCCGATCACGGTTGCTCCGCCCAGCTCCTGGACCAGCAGGGTCGAGATGGCCGCCGAGTGGATGGCCGGCATGATCAGGACGTTGGCGGGTCCGCTCAGGCGCATGAAGGGGTAGTTGGCCCACTTGGCGGTGTCGAGGGCGAGGTCCGGGGGCAGCTCTCCCTCATACTCGAAGCCGACATCCATCTCGTCTAGCATGGCCACCGCCTCGCGGACCTTCTCCGACCTCTGGCCCATGGGGTTGCCGAAGGTGGAGTAGGACAGAAACGCGATCCGCGGCCGATAGCCCAGGATCTTCACCGCCCGGGCCGCCTCGCAGGCGATCTCGACCAGCTCGTCGGCGTCCGGCATCTCGGTGACGTTGGTGTCGGCGATGAAGAGGGTCCGGCCCTTGGCCAGAAGGACGCTCATGCCGATGACCCGGCCATCCGGGGACGGATCAATCACCCGCAGGATCTCCTCCAGGGCCTGGTCGTAGGACCGGGTCACACCGGTGACCATGCCGTCGGCGTGACCCAGGGCGACCATGGAGGCCGCGAAGGAGTTCCGGTCCTGGTTGATCAGCCGCAGGACGTCGCGCTTCAGATAGCCCTGACGGGCCAGCCGTCCATAGAGGAACTCGACGAACTCGGGATTGTGCTCCGAGACCCGGGCGTTGACGACCTTGAGGTCCGCCTCGGCGGGATCGAGGCCGGCGAGCCGCATATTCTCCTCCACCAGGTCCTCGCGGCCGACCAGGATGGCCCGGCCCAGCCCGGCGTTCTGGAAGGCGAAGGCGGCGCGGATAACGCTGGGCTCCTCGCCCTCGGCGAAGACGATGCGCTTTTCCGGCGACTTCAGGACCACGCCCTGGATCTTCTGCAGGAAGCCCGCTGTGGGATCGAGGCGCTGGGCCAGGGAGGCCCGGTAGGCGTCCATGTCGGCGATGGGTGTGCGGGCGACCCCGGAGTCCATTGCCGCCTGGGCCACGAAGGGCGGGATGTAGGAGATCAGTCTCGGGTCGAAGGGCGAGGGAATGATGTAGTCCGGCCCGAACTTCAGCTGCTTGCCATGGTAGGCGGCGGCCACCTCGTCCGGCACGTCCTCCCGCGCCAGCTGAGCCAGGGCGTTGGCGCAAGCGACCTTCATCTCCATGTTCACCCGGCGGGCGCGCACGTCGAGGGCGCCGCGGAAGATGTAGGGGAAGCCCAGGACGTTGTTGACCTGGTTGGGATAGTCGCTGCGGCCGGTGGCGACGATGGCGTCGCTGCGCACGGCGGCAACCTCCTCCGGCGTGATCTCCGGGTCGGGATTGGCCATGGCGAAGATGATCGGGTTGGGCGCCATGGAGGCCACCATCTCGGGCGTCAGGGCGCCTTTCACCGACAGGCCGAAGAAGACGTCGGCGCCCTTGAGGGCGTCGGCCAGGGTGCGGGCGTCGGTTTCCACCGCATGGGCGGACTTCCACTGGTTCATACCCGAGGTGCGGCCCCGATAGATGACGCCGGTATTGTCCACGGCGATGCAGTTCTCGGCCCGCACGCCCATAGCCTTGATCAGCTCGAGGGAGGCGATGCCCGCCGCCCCGGCGCCGCACAGCACCAGCTTGACGTCCCTCAGCTCGCGCCCGGTGATCTTGCAGGCGTTGATGAGGCCGGCCGCCGAGATGATCGCCGTGCCGTGCTGGTCGTCATGGAAGACCGGGATGTCGAGCAGTTCCTGGAGCTCGGTCTCGATCCGGAAGCACTCCGGGCTCTTGATGTCCTCCAGGTTGATGCCCCCGAAGGTCACGCCGATGTTCTTGACCACCGTGATGACCTCGTCCGGGTCGGTGGCGGTGACCTCGATGTCGATGGAGTCCACGTCAGCGAACCGCTTGAAGAGGACGCTCTTGCCCTCCATCACCGGCTTGGAGGCCAGGGCGCCCAGGTTGCCCAGGCCCAGTATGGCCGTGCCGTTGGAGATCACCGCCACCAGGTTGCCCTTGGAGGTGTAGTCGTAGGCGGTCTCGGGGTCCTCGGCGATGCGCAGCACCGGTACGGCCACCCCCGGCGAGTAGGCGAGGCTCAGGTCCCGCTGGGTCGCCATGGGCTTGGTCGGCGTGATGGCCAGCTTCCCGGGCGTCGGGAACTGATGGAAGCTGAGGGCTTCCTCGTCGGTGAAGGTGCGCTTCCTAGCGTCGCTCATCGGGGCGGCGTTTCCTTGGGTTCGGGCCGGACAGGCCCCGAAAGGCCGGCAACCTACAGGCCGGCTGCGGACCGGACAACCTCGCAGGACCCACAGGGCATTGACCCGCAGGACCCCGTCGCGGGACAAGGGGGTCCGCCAGAGCCCCGGAGGCCCCCGTGACCCCACCCATCCGCATCGCTGTCTCCGGCGCCCTCGGCCGTATGGGGCTCGCCGTGGCCGAAGCCGTGGAGGCCTCGCCGGATCTCGTCCTCGCTGGCCGGTTCGATCGACCGGATGCGGTGGATCCGATCCTGATGGACCGGGCCTCGGCGCTCGAAGGCGCCGATGTGGTGGTCGACTTCTCGACGCCGGCCGCCTCCGTCGCCCTGGCCGGGGAGGCGGCGACCCTTGGCCGCCCGGCCCTGGTGATCGGCTCCACGGGCTTCTCGCCAGGCGAGATCGACGCCCTGGCCGAGGCGGCCTTGCGCATTCCCATCGTCCGGGCCGGGAACTTCTCCCTCGGGGTGAACATGCTGATGGGGCTGGTCGAGCTGGCCTCCGCCGCCCTGTCGCCCGCCGAGTTCGACATCGAGGTGACCGAGGCGCACCACCGCCGCAAGGTCGACGCCCCCTCCGGCACGGCCCTCATGCTGGGTCAGGCCGCGGCGCGCGGGCGCGGGGTGGACCTGGACCGGGTCTCCATCCGCGCCCGGGATGGGATCACCGGGGCGCGCCCCGAAGGCGCCATCGGCTTTTCCGTCGTGCGTGGCGGCGGGGTGATCGGCGAGCACTCCGTCATCTTCGCCGGCGAGGACGAGATCCTGACCCTCAGCCATTCCGCCCGGGACCGGGGCCTCTTCGCCCGCGGCGCCCTGGCCGCCGCCCGCTGGGCCGTCTCGCGCGATCCCGGAGCCTATGACATGCGGGATGTGCTCGGCTTCCGGCGCTGAGCCCGGATCAGGGAACGCCGGCGGCGGCCGGTCAAGCTGGCCGCCGGACGTCGTCCAGAAGGTGAGCGCGCTCATTGAGGCTGACCACCGCCCTCTGGCCGCTGCGGGCGGCGAGGAAGCGGTTGAGGCTTGTGTAGTCGGCCTCGAAGAAGACCCGGGGCTCGATACCCAGGACGTGGGCAGCCCAGACATTGATGACGCCGCCATGGCAGAAGACCGCCACCCTGCCTCCGGGGTGGGCGGCGATGATCTCCTCCATGCCGTCCACCACCATCTTCTGGAACTCGGCCATGTCCACGCCGTGGCCGCCAGTGGCCATGGCCTGCCAGGCCTCGAAGTTCTCTTTCTTGAGTTCCTCGGTGGGGATGTAGACGCCGGAGTTGCGGTCGAACTCGACAATGCCCGGATGACGCTGGACCTCGTGGCCGACGAGGCTGGCGAAGGCCTCCGCCGTCTGTACGGCGCGGAGCATGGTGGAGGACCAGGTGGCGTCGATGGGCTCCAGGGCCAGCCAGGCGGCGGCCCGGCGGGCCTGTTCCTGGCCGACTTCGTTCAGGTGTGGGTCGGAGGTGGTCTCCATCCGGGCGGGACGTCCGTGGCGAACCAGGATCAGCTCCATGGGGTCTCTCCGTTCAGGGGGGGTGGGCCTAGCGCCCGCCGGTGGATCCAAAGCCGCCGGCCCCGCGGTCGGTGGCGTCCAGGGCGCCCACCTCGCGCCAGGCCGCCTGAACGACGGGAGCGATGACCAGCTGGGCGATCCGGTCGCCCCGGCGGATCACAAAGTCCTCCTCGCCCAGGTTGATAAGAAGCACCTTCAGCTCGCCGCGATAGTCCGCATCGATGGTGCCGGGGGCGTTGGCGACGGTCACGCCGGACTTCAGCGCCAGGCCCGAGCGCGGCCGCACCTGGGCCTCGAACCCGTCGGGCAGGGCGAAGGCCAGGCCGGTGGGCACGGCGGTCCGGGCGCCTGGATGCAGGACCAGGGCCTCGTCCTGGGGTACGGCGGCCCTCAGGTCCATGCCGGCCGCCCCAGCGGTCTCATAGGCCGGCAGGGGCAGGTCGGAATTGTGCGGCAGGCGCCGGATGTCGACGACAGGCGTCATGCGGCGCCTCCGGCAAGGGCGGCGGCGATCCGGCTGGCGAGGCGGCGGGCGACCTCGGCCTTGGGCGCCTCTTCCCAGCGCTCGATCCCCCCGCGGGTGACGATGGAGACCGTGTTCTCGGTCCCGCCCATGACTCCGGGCCGGGATACGTCATTGGCGACGATCCAGTCGCAGCCCTTGCGCGCCAGCTTGGCCCGGGCGTGGTCCTCGACCGTTTCCGTCTCGGCGGCGAAGCCAATGACCAGGGTCGGGCGGTCCGGGCTGCGGGACAGGGTGGCGAGGATGTCGGGGTTCTCCACCAGCCGGATCTCGGGCGGCGGCGCCCCTGCGACCTTCTTCGTCTTGCCCGAGGCGACCTCCGCCGGGCGCCAGTCGGCCACGGCGGCGACGCAGACGGCGATGTCGGCGGGCAGGGCGGCCTCGCAGGCGGCCAGCATCTCCCGCGCCGTCTCGACGTCCACCCGTTGGACCCCGGGGGGCGTAGGTTCAGTCACCGGGCCGGCCACCAGGGTCACCTCGGCGCCGAGGGCGGCGAGGGCGCCGGCGATGGCGAAGCCCTGCTTGCCGCTGGAGCGGTTCGTCAGCACACGGACGGGATCAACAGGCTCGGCGGTGGGGCCAGCGGTCACCAGGGCCCGACGACCCGCCAGCGGGCGCTCCGGGGTCCCTGACAGGGCCTCCAGGATGGCGGTGCAGATCGCCGCGGGCTCGGCCATACGGCCCGGCCCCGTCTCGCCGCAGGCCATGTCGCCCACCTCCGGGCCGACCAGGCGTACGCCGTCCGACTGCAGGGTCTTCACGTTCCTCTGGGTCGCCGGATGGGTCCACATGCGCACGTTCATGGCCGGGACCATCATCACCGGGGTGTCGGTGGCCAGGAGAAGTGTCGTCGCCAGGTCATTGGCCAGGCCCGCCGCCGCCCGCGCCATCAGGTCAGCGGTCGCCGGCGCGACGACGATGAGGTCCGCCGACCGGGACAGGCGGATATGCCCCATCTCGGCCTCGTCGGTCAGGGAGAAGAGGTCGGTGTGAACCTTGTCCTCGCACAGGGCGGCCAGGGAGAGGGGGGTCACGAACTGGGCGCCCGCCTGGGTCAGGACCGGACGCACGGCGATCCCCTGTCCGCGCAGCAGGCGGACAAGCTCCAGACACTTATAGGCCGCAATTCCGCCGCCCACGATCAGTAGCACTCGTCTGTCCGACACGATCCCGGCGCCTCCACCAACGCCCCGCCTCTTACGCCAAAACATCGGGACTCGACAAACCGGACAAGTTGTTCCTAATTTGTTCCGGCCTGGGCGGGCGCAATGGGAGACCACAATGACCGTCCGGTCCATCAGCACCCCTGTCGTCCTGCTTCTGGGGACCCTGTCCCTGGCCTTATCCCTCGCTGGCTGCGAGCGCCCCTCCGCCGTCCGGGCGGATGGCGCCTCCGCCTCCGCCGCCGCCGACACCGCCTATTCGCCGGCGGCGCCGGCCGATACGTCTGAGAGGAACAACCGTTATGACGGCGGCCGGTCCGGCGAACGCGCCGAGGCCCCGGCGCCCCTCCTGGATGGTCGTCCGCTCTGGACGTCCAGCCGCCGGGGTTCGGCTGAAGAGAACGCCCAGCGCGCCTTCGCGCGGAATGGCGAAAGCTTCGGCGCCTCCAGCCTTGAGGCCTATGTCCGCAAGGCGCGGACCTTCATCGATGACCCGCCGAAGGGCGCCCAGCGGCTGACCCGGCGGAACGGCGACGTCCTGATCTATCATCCGGCGTCCAACACCTTCGCGGTGGCCAGCCGGGAGGGACAACCTCGGGCCTTCTTCCACCCCGACCAGGGCGGCGCATACTGGGAGACCCAGAAGGCGCGGGAAACCCAGGCGCGCTCCGCCCGGGCCGGGAGCGACCGCGCCTCAGAGGGCTGAGGCGGCCAGAATGAGGGCCGCCAGGGCCACCGCCAGGGCGCTCCCCGCCAGGATGACGGCGGCTCTGGGGCCTCGCGGCGGCGGGCAAGGCGGCGGCGGATCGGCCAGGGCCGACAGGCGGGACAGGATGCGTCCGGCCTGCTCGCCCAGCCGGGTGAGGCGGGCGGCGGGCGACAGCTCCCGGGTCATCCATCGACGTACCACCGGATCGGCCGCCGTCCAGATGTCGAGGTCGGGCCAGATCGACCGTGCGACCCCCTCGGCGGTCATCATGGTCTTCTGCAGGAGGACCAGCTCCGGCCGCAGGTGCATGTCAAACTGGCCGGTGATCTC
The DNA here is from genome assembly GCA_020402745.1 of Phenylobacterium sp. Taxonomy (GTDB): domain Bacteria; phylum Pseudomonadota; class Alphaproteobacteria; order Caulobacterales; family Caulobacteraceae; genus Phenylobacterium. The sequence continues at coordinate 66,300 of JADBYZ010000013.1, read as the reverse complement.
AAAGAGCTGGATCAGGACCCGGCTCATGGACACGTCCCGGGCCGTCCGGCCGAAGATCGGCTCGCCGACGGCGCGGAGGGCCTGGGCGAAGTCCCCCACCGCGTGGCGGGCGGGGACGTAACCGGCCTCGAAGTGGACGCGGGCCACCCGTTCGTAATCGCGCTGCAGGAAGCCCCAGAGGATCTCGGCCAGGTAGCGCCTCTGCTCGGGCCCCAGCCGGCCGACAATGCCGAAGTCCACCGCCTCGATCCGGTCAGGGGCGGAGACAAAGAGATTGCCCTCGTGGAGGTCGGCGTGAAAGACGCCGTGGTCCAGGGCCTGGGCCAGGAAGGCGCGGATCAGCCCTGTCGCCAGGGCCTGCCTGTCGACGCCGTCCGCCACCAGGCTGGCGGGATCGGAAAGCGGCATCCCCCTGGCCCACTCCAGGGTCAGGACCCGGCGCCCAACCCCATCCCAGACCACCGCCGGTGCGGACATGTAGCCGTCCCGGGCCATGATCGCCCCCAGCTCGTCGGCCCCGGCCGCCTCCAGCCGCAGGTCCAGCTCCCGGCGGACGGACTCGATCACCGAGGCGGCGAGGGTGCGGGGCTCGAGGCGCTTGGCGTCTGGGGCGAACCGCTCGGCCAGTCCCGCCGCCAGGCCCATGACCCGGGCATCGGCCTCGACCCGGCGCTCGATCCCGGGCCTCAGGACCTTGACCGCGACCCTGCGTCCGTCCTTCAGCCGGGCCGGGTGGGCCTGGGCCAGGGAGGCCGCGGCGACGGGCGGTCCGAACTCGGCGAAGAGGTCTTCGGCCGGGCGACCCAGGCTGGCGGCGATCTCCTTCAGGGCCGTCTCTGTAGGAAAGGGCTCCAGCCTGTCCTTCAGCCGGGCCAGGTCCTGGGCGAACTCGGCCCCGAAGATGTCGGCGCGGGTGGACAAGAGCTGGCCCAGCTTGATCGCCACCGGACCCATGCCCTCCAGGCATCGGGCCAGGCGCTCGCCGGGGCGGCCGCGCCGGGCGGCGGGTCCGGCCAGCAGCCCGGCCAGCCGGGAAATCCGATGGAGCGCCGGCGGGTAGAGAGCCCTCAGCTCCCGGGGCAGCAGGGCGTCGGCGCGGGCCAGGCGCCAGCCCGCCGCCGCCAGCCTCGCCGCCACCCCCAGGCTGGCCAGCATGGTCAGGCCGCCCAGCCGTGGTGCAGGGCCGCGACCCCGCCGGTGAAGTTGGTGTAGCCCGCCCGGCGAAAGCCGGCGGCCTCGATCATGCCCTGGAAGGTCTTCTGGTCGGGGAAGCGGCGGATGCTTTCCACCAGGTACTGGTAGGAGTCCCGATCCCCGGCGATCCGCTCGCCCATGAAGGGAATGACCTTGAAGGAATAGGCGTCGTAGAGGCGGGCCAGGGCCGGGGCCGGGGGCCGGGAGAACTCCAGGCACAGGAAGCGTCCGCCAGGCTTCAGGACCCGCCGGGCCTCGCGCAGGGCGGCGGGAATCTCGGTGACGTTGCGAATTCCGAAGCTGATGACGTAGGCGTCGGCGCAGGCGTCCGGCAGGGGCAGCCTCTGGGCGTCGCCCACAGCCCAGTCGATCTCGGGCTCCAGGCCCCGCGCCCGACCCGCGGCGATCATCTCTGCATTGTAGTCCACGACCAGGATCCGGGCGTCGTCGCCGCCGCGCCGGTCCCGGGCCCTGCGGGCCAGGTCGGCGAAGCGCCGGGCCATGTCGCCGGTGCCGCCGGCGCAGTCGATGATGGTCTCGCCGGGCTGGGGATTGAGGCGCGCGGCGGTGGCGTCCTTCCAGAGCCGGTGGACGCCGGCGCTCATGACGTCGTTCATGAGATCATAGCGGCTCGCCACGCGGTCGAAGACGCCGCGCACCAGGCCCGGCTTCTCGCGGGGATCGACATCCCGAAATCCGAAGGTCGCGCTCATGACGGGCTCTTAGAACGCCGCAGTCCCGCGGGAAAGCCGCTTCCGGCGAATCCGGCCCCGGTTGCCGGGCGGCTGCGACCGTGCGAGGCAGGCCTCATGCCTGAGCTTCCCGAGGTCGAGACCGTCCGCCGCGGCCTGGCGCCCGTCCTTGAGGGGCGACGCCTCGTCCGGGTGGAGGCGCGCCGTCCAGACCTGAGGTTTCCCTTCCCCGAGGGCTTCGTCCAGCGCCTGGCCGGGGCGCGGGTGGTCGCCCTGAGGCGACGGGCCAAGTACCTGCTGGCCGACCTCGACCGGGGCGAGACCCTGATCGCCCACCTGGGCATGAGCGGACGGTTCCGCATTGAGGGGCCCGGGCCCGCTGCGCCCGGCCGCTTCCATCACGCCGTCGGCGAGGACCCCCGGCACGATCACGTGGTCTTCGAGACGGAAACGAGCGACCGGATCGTCTATCACGACCCGCGCCGTTTCGGGTTCATGGGGCTGGCGTCCACGGAGGACCTGGACCTGCACCCCTGGTTCGCCGCCATGGGGCCTGAGCCCCTGTCGGACGCCTTCGGCGGCGCCCGGCTGGTCCAGGCCTTCCGCGATCGTCGCCAGGGCCCCAAGACCCTTCTCCTGGACCAGAGGACCGTGGCCGGGCTGGGAAACATCTATGTCTGCGAGGCCCTGCACGAGGCGCGCATCTCGCCCTTCCGGCCCGCAGGCCGGATCTCCGCCGGTCGCCTGGACGTGCTGGCCCGCACGGTCAAGGCCGTCCTGGAGCGGGCTATCGCCGCCGGAGGTTCGACCTTGCGCGACTTCTCGGCCGCCGACGGGGCCCTCGGCTATTTCCAGCACAGCTTTCGGGCCTACGACCGGGAGGGCGCCGCCTGCGTCAACCTGGGCTGCGGCGGGACCGTCCGCCGAAAGGTCCAGGCGGGTCGCTCGACCTTCTGGTGTCCCGCCTGCCAGAGGTGAGCCGGCCGGGCCCGCCGGCCTTGGCGTTTGCCTCCGCGCCGCCTAAACCGGAGCCCTCACCCCGCCGGAGATCCCCATGGCCTACGAGACCCTGATCGTCGAAGCACATGACGCCGTCACCCTGATCCGGCTGAACCGGCCCGAAGCGCTCAACGCCCTGAACAGCCGCTTGTTGGAGGAACTGTGCCAGGCCCTCGACGCCGCCGAGGCGGATTCCAGCGTCCGCTGCCTGGTCCTGACCGGCTCCGAGCGCGCCTTCGCCGCCGGCGCGGACATCAAGGAGATGTCGGACAAGTCCTATGCCGAGATGTTCAGGTCGGACTTCTTCGGCCCCGCCGCCCGGCGGATCGAGGCCTGCCGCAAGCCCATCATCGCCGCCGTCTCCGGCTTCGCCTTGGGCGGCGGCTGCGAGTTGGCCATGCTCTGCGACTTCATCATCGCCTCCGAGACCGCTAGGTTTGGCCAACCAGAGATCAACCTGGGGGTCATGCCCGGCATTGGCGGCACCCAGAGGCTGACCCGGCTGGTGGGCAAGTCCAAGGCCATGGACATGATCCTGACCGGCCGGATGATGGATGCCGCCGAGGCCGAGGGCGCCGGCCTTGTCTCGCGCATCGTTCCGACCGACCGGCTGGTGGCTGAGGCCCTCGAAGCGGCGGCGAAGATCGCCGGCCAGTCGCCCCTGGCGGTCATGATGAACATCGAGCTTGTGGACGCCGCCTACGAGACGACCCTGTCGGCTGGTGTGTCCATGGAGAGACGCTTGTTCCACTCCCTCTTCGCTTTCGAGGACCAGAAGGAGGGGATGGCCGCCTTTATCGGAAAGCGAAAGCCGGAATTCCGCGGGCGCTGAGCCTGTTGGGGGGCCTTCACCGCATTGACCGGCGGAGCGCCTTACCGTATATCCGCGCCTCCAATTTCGGCCGCCGTCCTGCAACGGGCGCCGGCGACCACTCTGAGAGCTGAAGCATGGCCAACAACCCTGGCGCCCGGAAGGCGGTCCGCAAGATCGCCCGTCGTACGGAAGTGAACAAGGCGCGCCGGTCGCGGGTCCGGACCTTCCTGCGGAAGTTCGATGAGGCCTTGGCGTCGGGCGACCTGGTCGCCGCCAAGAGCGCCTTCGTCGAGGCCGAGTCCGAACTGATGCGGGCCGTCTCCAAGGGCGTGGTTCACCACAACACCGGCTCTCGGAAGGTGTCCCGTCTGGCGGCCCGCCTGCGCAAGGCGGCAGCGGCCTGAGCAGACAAGCTCGTTCTGGACTACATCCTTCTAAGCTTTTGTGTTTATTTGCAAAAAACCCCGCCTCTGGCGGGGTTTTGTCGTTTTGGCACGCCTTCACGCCGGCCTTGGAAGGCCGGCGAAGTGTCTCGAAATGCGACAAGAGAACGGCAGCGCCTTGGCGAAATTGGCTTTCCTGGAGTCAACGAAAATTTCCGCCGAAGCCGCAAAGAATCTCCGTTGACCCCCCCCGGGGGGGCTCTAGAGTTGCGGTCGTAAAGCGTTTTTCCAAGCGACCTCGAAAGAGAAAAACAGCTGCCGGTAACTCCTGTTCCGGCAGCACGGGGTGGCTGTTGCGCAATGTGGGCGCGCTCTTTGGCGCAGTAGCGACAGTGAGCGTAGACGGGTCAGGACGGGATGGTGATGGCGAACGGGAGCGTGTCGAAGGATGGGGCGCCAAGGGAAGTTTGGAACAAGACCTGTCAGATTCTCCGGCGGGAGCTTGGCGAGGCCACTTTTGGCTCCTGGCTGAGTCAGGCCTCTCTCCGGGAGCAGGATGGGGATGTCTGCCTTGTCGCTGCAACCGGCGTCGCCCGGGACTGGATTCGTCGTCACGCCTGGCGCCGGATTGGCGAATTGTGGGCGCAGAACGATCCCATGGGTCGAAGCCTCGCTCTGAAGTCGAAGATGGAGTTTGAGGGCCAGGGCGCCGCCGCCGCGCCCGAGGCGCCGGCGCCCGCCGCCATCCCAAAGAGGGCTTCTGAGGCGCGCCGGATCTCTCCGGCAGAGGGTGACGACCGGCCGGCCCCTGTTATGGGCCGCCATCAGGGTCTGCAGGAGCGGTTCAGCTTTGAGACCTTTGTCCCGGGCCCGTCAAACGAGTTCGCCTTCGCCGTGGCCCGCCGGGTGGCCTCCTGGGCGGACGGGCATTTCAACCCTGTCCTCTTCCATGGCCCCTACGGCTTCGGAAAGACTCACCTCCTCAACGCCCTCGCCTGGGAGGCTATGCAGACCGGGGAGGCGAAGCGGGTCGTCTACCTTACCGCTGAACGCTTTACCTCCACCTTTGTGCGCGCCATCCAGGACCGGCAGACCGCCGCCTTCAAGGCGGAGCTGCGGAACGCCGATCTCCTGCTGATCGACGACGTCCATTTTGTCGCCGGCAAGCAGAACACGCAGGAAGAGCTATTCCACACCCTCATCGCCCTGATCGAGGACGGTCGGCGTGTTGTCCTCACGGCGGACCGCTCCCCGTCGGACCTTTCCGATATGGAGCCGCGGCTCCGGTCCCACCTTCAGTCAGGTCTTGTCTGCGGAATCGAGCCTGCCGACCGCACGCTTCGACTGGGTATACTCGAGCGGAAACTCGCCATCCTGGCCCAGGCGGGCGGTTTCCTGCCTTCGGCGCGGAGCGAGGTTCTGCAGTTTCTGGCCGACCGCTTCACGGATTCCGTCCGCGAGCTGGAAGGGGCCCTCAACACCCTGGTGGCGCGGGTCGGCGGCGACATCGCCCGCCTCGGGCTCGACGAGGCCCAGGCCATCCTGCGCCCGCATCTGGCCTGCAGCGAGAAGCGGGTGACGGTCGATCAGATCCAGAAGGCCGTGGCCGAGCACTACGGCCTGAAGCAGGCGGACATCATCTCCGAGCGGCGGGCCCGGGTGGTGGCGCGTCCCCGGCAGGCCGCCATGTGGATCGCCAAGCAGATCACCACCCGGTCCCTGCCGGACATTGGCCGCCGGTTCGGCGGCCGTGATCACACCACGGTTCTCCACGCCGTACGCCGGATCGAGGCCCTGAAGCAGGACGACGCTGTCCTCGCCCGCGACCTGGACGCCATCATCCGCAAGTTGCGCAGCTGAGCCCTGGCCTCAGTCGGACCCCGGCCCCAGCCGTCGGATCAGCGCAAGGGCGTCCGGCGGGGGTCGTCTCTCGATCCGCCGGTAGTCCCGGCAGTCGTCGGTTCGCGACACCAGGTCGGCGTGCACCATGGAGCGGCGCAGCAGGGCGGGATCGCCGATCTGGCTAAGTGTGTTCAACTGCTGGTTGAATCCGACCTCCGAGAAGACGGTTTCTGGCGGGATCCGGGACCATAGGCCCCAGAGAGCCAGAGACTGCTGGGAGGTCTTGGCGGGCCAGGTGGCGAGGCGCCCCTCAGCGTCGAAATGGCGGGCGGTGCGCTCCACCAGGGCGCGATCCGGCTCCGGATCTGGCGTCGGCGGGGCAGGGTCTGCAGCGGTCTGCGCCCGGAACTGCTGGAAGTTCCGGCGGCCAGCCGCCCGGGCCAGCATGTTCAGCATCTCGACATGGCCGGGTGGTTCGGTTCGGGCGGAGAGCTGGGTCCGGAGAGACTTGGCGAGCGCCGAGATGTCCTCGACGGCGAAGGGAAGGTGGGTTCTGGGCATCACGCGTCCTCGTGCTGCGCCTGGTCCGCCGGGGGGCGGTGTCGGGGTCGCCGGCTTCGACCTGGCGCAGAGGGAGAGCGTCAGATGCGGAAGATGCCTGTCTGTGCAGGTTTAGCTCCCCTTGCGGGGCGGCGACGCCTGGGTGAACTGCGGACCCTCCTGGCCCATACAGCTTCCCGACCCATATGGAAAGGGCGGCCAGATCGCTCTGGCCGCCCCTGAAATCTGACGGATATCGGGCGGGTCAGCCCTCGGCGTCCTCGCCGGCGCCTTCCTTCTTGGACAGGTCCTCGCCGGTCTCCTGGTCGACAACCTTCATCGACAGCCGGGTCTTGCCCCGGTCATCGAAGCCGAGAAGCTTGACCTTCACGGACTGGCCTTCCTGCAGGACGTCGGAGACCTTGTTGACCCGTTCCGAGGAGATCTGGCTCACGTGGACCAGGCCGTCCTTGGCGCCGAAGAAGTTCACGAAGGCGCCGAAGTCGACGATCTTCACGACCTTGCCGGTGTAGATGGCGCCCAGTTCGGGCTCCGAGGCGATGGACTTGATCCAGTCCCGGGCCGCGTCGATCTTGGCCTGGTCGGGGGCGGCGATGCGGATGGTGCCGTCCTCGCCGATGTCGACCTTGGCGCCCGTTTCGGCGGTGATCTCGCGGATCACCTTACCGCCCGAGCCGATCACCTCGCGGATCTTGTCCACCGGGATCTTGATGGTCTCGATCTTCGGCGCGTACTCGCCCAGCTGGGTGCGCGGGGCCTCCATAGCCTTCGCCATCTCGTCCAGGATGTGCTGGCGGCCGCCCTTGGCCTGCTCCAGCGCCTTGCGCATGATCTCTTCGGTGATCCCGGCGATCTTGATGTCCATCTGGAGGGAGGTGATCCCGTCCTCGGTGCCGGCCACCTTGAAGTCCATGTCGCCGAGGTGGTCCTCGTCGCCCAGGATGTCGGAAAGCACGGCGAAGCCGTCCTTCTCGAGGATCAGGCCCATGGCGATGCCGCTGACCGGCTTCTTGAGGGGCACGCCCGCGTCCATCAGGGCAAGAGACGCGCCGCACACCGTGGCCATGGACGAGGAGCCGTTGGACTCCAGAACCTCGGACACGAGGCGCAGGGTGTAGGGGAACTCGTCATGCGACGGCAGCATGGGGCGGACAGCGCGCCAGGCCAGCTTGCCGTGACCCACTTCCCGACGCCCGGGGGCGCCCATCCGGCCGGTCTCGCCGACGCTGAAGGGGGGGAAGTTGTAGTGCAGCAGGAAGCGCTCGTAGTACTTGCCTTCGAGGGCGTCGATCAGCTGCTCGTCGTCGCCGGTGCCCAGGGTGGCGACCACCAGGGCCTGGGTCTCGCCGCGGGTGAACAGGGCCGAGCCATGGGCCCGGGTCAGGACGCCGACCTCCGAAACGATGGGGCGCACCTTGTCCACAGTCCGGCCGTCGATCCGGATGCCGGTCTCGATGATATTGCGGCGGACGACCTCGGCCTCGAGCTCCTTGAGCACGCCGGCCAGCTTCTGGCCGTCGGCGCCCGCAGGGTTGACTTCCGACTTGGCCAGGGCGGCCACGGCCTTGGACTTGGCCTGACTGACCGCGTCGTAGCGCTGGCCCTTGGCGACGATCTTGTAGGCGGCCGCCAGGTCGGCGCCCACCAGCTTGCGGGCTTCAGCCTTGAGGGCCTCGGTATCGTCCGGGGTGAACTCGAAGGGGTCCTTGGCCGAATGCTCGGCCAGCTCGATGATGGCGTCGATCACCGGCTGCATGGCCTTGTGAGCGAAGGTCACGCCGCCCAGGACCACCTCTTCGGAGAGCTCCTGGATCTCGGATTCGACCATCATGACCGCGTCGCTCGTGCCGGCGACGACCAAGTCCATGGCGGACTCCTTCATCTGGTCAAGGGTCGGGTTGAGGACGTACTCGCCGTTGGCGTAGCCCACCCGGGCGGCGCCGATGGGGCCCATGAAGGGCGCGCCGGACAGCACCAGGGCGGCCGAGGCGGCGACCATGGCGACGATGTCGGGATCGTTCTCGAGATCATGGGCCAGCACGGTGGTGACCACCTGGACCTCGTTCTTGAAGCCCTCGACGAACAGGGGCCGGATCGGACGGTCGATCAGGCGAGAGGTCAGGGTTTCCTTCTGGCTCGGCGCGGCCTCGCGGCGGGGGAAGGAGCCCGGGATCTTGCCCGCGGCGTAGTACTTCTCCTGGTAGTTCACGGTCAGGGGGAAGAAGTCCTGCCCGGGCTTGGCGCTCTTGGCGAAGACGGCGGTGGCCAGCACCATGGTCTCGCCATAGGTGGCCAGGACGGAACCGTCGGCCTGGCGGGCCATGCGGCCGGTTTCGAGGGTCAGCGTGCGACCGCCCCACTCGATGGTCTTTCTCTTGATATCGAACATTGGGTTTCTTTCTTGTCCCGCGGGCGTATTCCCGGCGGGGGCGGACAGGGCGTCGGACGACCGAAATCCTCTCCAGGAACGACAGGCGCGGTGAGGATTTCTGTGGAACCCCCGACGTAGAACGGCGACCCCCGAATGGGCCTCCGCGCACCGCCCCTGGTCCCCCGGCCTGTCGCAGGGGCGGCGGTGAAATGAACCTGGGCCCCTTGCGGGGCCCCGGGAACTAGCGGCGCAGACCGAGCTTTTCGATGATCGCCTGATAGCGACCGGCGTCGGAGGCCTTCAGATGGTCCAGCAGACGGCGGCGTTGAGACACCATCTTCAGGAGGCCGCGGCGGGAATGGTTGTCCTTCTTGTGGCTCTTGAAGTGCTCGGTCAGGTTAGCGATCCGTTCGGACAGGATGGCCACCTGGACTTCCGCGCTTCCCGTGTCGCCCTGCGTGCGACCGTGGGTCTGGATGAGTTCCGCCTTGCGTTCCAGCGTAATCGACATCGTGTGATCTCCGCTCTGGTCAGAGGTGAAAGACGCGCGCAGGTTCGAGCCGTCCCATGCGCATCTCGCAGAGCGCCACCAAGGTTCCGCCCGCCAGGACTGATACGGTCCGGGTCCCGGCGGAAAGCCGGGACCTCAGGTCGTCAACCTGTCGGGGAACGAGAACGATGGGCCGTCCCTGCTTAAGCCTGAAGGCGTCTTCTGCGGTCACGGCCAGCTCCGGGATGTCGTCCAGGGCGGTCTCGACCGGAAGCAGGGCCTCCAAGAGGCCGGCCTTATGCCCCAGATCCTCAAGGTTTTCCAGCGTAATCGCCCGGTCCTCAGTGAAGGGGCCCACCCGGGTCCGCCTCAGCGCGCTGACATGCCCGCAGGCGCCAAGTCGCTCGGCCAGGTCCCGGACCAGGGCGCGGACATAGACGCCCTTGCCGCAGTCGATCTCGATCTCGACATGATCGGCGTCGGGCGCGCCGGTCACCCGGGCGTCGTGGATCACCACCCGGCGGGCGGCCAGCTCCACCGTCTGCCCGGCCCGGGCCAGGTCGTAGGCGCGCTCACCATCCACCTTGATGGCCGAGAAGGCCGGCGGGACCTGGTCGATCTCGCCAATGAAGGCGGGCAGGGCCGCTGCGGCCTCGTCGGCGGTGGGCCGCACGTCCGAGGCGGCCGAGGTTTCACCCTCCCGGTCCAGGGTGGTGGTGGTGCGGCCCCAGGCGATGGTGAAGCGGTAGGTCTTGCCCGCGTCCATCATGAAGCTGACCGTCTTGGTGGCTTCTCCGAGGGCGATGGGTAGGACGCCTGTGGCCAGGGGGTCCAGGGTGCCCGCGTGCCCGGCCTTCTGGGCGTTGAACAGACGCCGGACCCGGCCCACCGCCTGGGTCGAGGTCAGGTCGTAGGGCTTGTCCAGGCAGACCCAACCCGACACCGCCTCACCGCTCTTGCGCCGCCCCACCTCAGTCCTCCCCGTCCGTGGCGTCGGGCGCCCCATCTGGCCCCAGGTCGCGCGCGACGCGGGGATCGCGGAACAGGGCGTCCATGCGGGCCGCCTCTGTGAAGCTCTCGTCGTGGGCGAACTTCAGGTCGGGAGTGAACTTCATGTCGATCTCGCGACCCAGACGGCCCCGCAGGAACTTCGCGTGGCGGTTAAGGCCCGCCACCACACGCCCCGCATCCTGCCCACCGAGGGGCTCGACGAAGGCGAAGGCGTGCCTCAGATCCGGGCTCATCCGCACCTCGGTCACAGTCACGGACACGCCGGCCAGGTCGGGATCGGCGATCTCCTCCTCGCGGAGGATCTCGACCAGGGCGTGGCGGATAAGCTCTCCGGCCCGCAGCTGGCGCTGCGAGGGTCCGGTCGGGGCGCCGCGACCGGCGCCGGAATGCTTTTTCATGGGAAGGTCCCGGATGGCTGGCCCGGACCGCGGATCGGACGCGGGCTCGGGGAAAGGCGGCGGGTTCTAGTCGCGCGCAGGCCCCCTGTCCAGCAGCGCGGCCCTCAGGCGCCCGTTCGCTGCCGGAAGAAGGCGATCACCTTCTGCTCTGCGGCCTTGGTGGGGCCGTCCTCGCGCAGGTGCAGGGTCAGGACGGAATGCGGGGGCATGTCGGCGGGGGCGGCGTCGGCGTCGTCCAGCTCCACCGGGTCGAACCGGTCGCCGAAGGTCGCCTTCAGCATCTCGAAGCGGGCGTCCGGCACGAAACGGTCCGACTTGAAGCGCAGGCCCATGACGGTCAGGTCCTCGGCCTCCAGCCGGTCCTTCACGCAGCGCAGGTCCTCCGGCGAGACGTCGATGTCCGCCGCCCGCGCCCTGGAGCCGAAGGGCAGGGGCAGGGAGGGCTGGGACAGGACCGGCGCCACCACGGAGGGTTCCGTCATCATGGCCAGGGCGAAGCCGCCGGAGAAGCACATGCCCACGGCGCCCACCCCCGCCCCGCCACACTCGGCGTGGGCCTTGCGGGCCAGGGCCCGCAGCCAGTCGGCGATCGGGCTGGTCCGCCCGGTCCGCCAGACGTTGAATTCCCGCCGGACGCAGAAGGCGGTGGCCATGGACTTGAGGGCGTAGCCGCCGCTGACCGGCCGGCCCGGGTCGCCGATCAGGCTGGGCAGGAAGACCGTCATACCGGCCTCGGCGACCCGGTCGGCGAAGCGGATGACCAGGGGGTCCAGGCCCGGAATCTCGTGGATGATGATGACTGCGGGCCCCTGCCCGCGGCGCCAGACCGGACGGGTCCAGGGACCGTCCTCGAAGGTGAACTCCTCGTAGGCGGAGAGGGCGTCTTCCCAGGCCATATCGGCTTCCTTCAGAGGCGGATCTTCAGCGAGGTGAGGTCGCCCTCGAAACCGCTCAACCGCCACCGGCCCTCGGCCGAGCGTGTGAAGATCAGGGTGCAGGGGCCATCCTTCTCGAATGTGGCGCAGACCCGGCCGTCGGGCATGGCCTTCAGCCGGCTGGCGATGGCCACAGTTCCGGGGAGGGGCTTGTCGCGCGAGTAGCCATAGGCTTCCGCCACCTGGCGGAAGACTCCCGGCTGGATCAGGGCGTCCCCTGCCAGGCTGGCCAGGGCGGGGGCCGCCACGACGCCGAGCCGACCCAGGTCGAGGCCGTCCACCTTCAGGCGTGAGGTCTCACGGGCGAGGCGGGAGGCGATCTCGGCCTTCAGGGCCTCGCGGTCGACACGGGCGTCGAAAGCCGCGCGGTCCCCGTCCCGTATCGCCACGAGAAGGGCGTGGACGTCACTGGCCGCATCCAGGCGGCTGGCGGTCGCGCAGGCCGCCACGAGGCCGAGGAGTCCGAAGAGGACGAGGCGCTTGAGCATAGACCTCCCCGCTGGGCGCGCCCTAGAGGCTGCGCTTGACCTCTTCGATGGTGAAGCACTCGATGATGTCGCCTTCCTGGATGTCCTGGAAGCCCTGGAAGGCCATACCGCACTCGACCCCGTTGCCGACCTCGGCCACTTCTTCCTTAAACCGCTTGAGGGTCTGAAGGACGCCCAGTTCGAGGACGACGATGTCGTTGCGCACAATCCGGACGCGGGCGCCGCGGCGCACCACGCCCTCGGTGACACGGCAGCCGGCGACCTTGCCCACCCGGGTGATGTCGAACACCTGCAGGACGCGAGCGTTGCCGAGGAAGGTTTCCCTCTGCTCCGGCGCCAGCAGGCCGGACATGACGCCCTTCACGTCGTCGAGCAGGTCGTAGATGATGGCGTAGTAGCGGATCTCCACGCCTTCCCGCTCGGCCAGCTGGCGGGCCTGGCTGGTGGCGCGGACGTTGAAGCCCAGGATGGGCGCGCCCGATCCCTTGGCCAGCATGACATCGCTTTCGCTGATGGCCCCGGCGCCGGACAGGATGATCCGGGCGCGGACCTCGTCGGTGGCCAGCTTGTCGAGGGAGCCGACAATGGCTTCCGCGGACCCCTGGACGTCGGCCTTGATGATGACCGGCATCTCCGAGATCTTCTTGTCCTGCATCTTGGCCATGAAGTCGGCCATGGAAACGCCGCCGCCGACGGGGGCGCCAGCCTTCTCGCGCTTCAGACGGATCCGGTACTCGGTCAGTTCCCGGGCGCGCGCCTCGTTCTCCACCACAGCGAAGGCCTCTCCGGGGGATGGAGCTCCGTCCAGGCCGAGGATCTCCACAGGCTCTGACGGTCCAGCCGAGGGAACCTGTTCGTCACGTTCGTTGAGCAGGGCGCGGACCCGGCCAAAATTGGAGCCAGCCACGACGATGTCGCCGCGATTGAGGGTGCCGCGCTTGACCAGGACCGTCGAGACCGCGCCGCGGCCACGGTCGATCTTGGACTCGATCACCACGCCCTCGCCCGTACGGTCCGGGTTGGCCCTCAGCTCGAGCACCTCGGCCTGCAGCAGAATAGCCTCGATCAGGTCCTCAAGGCCGGTCTTCTTCAGGGCCGAGACCTCGATAATCTGGGTGTCGCCGCCCAGGCTCTCGGCCACCACCTCGTGCTGGAGAAGCTCGTTGATCACCCGGGTCGGGTTGGAGTCCGGCTTGTCCATCTTGTTGACGGCCACGATGATCGGCGTCCTCGCCGCGCGGGCGTGCTGGATGGCCTCGATCGTCTGGGGCATGACCCCGTCGTCGGCGGCCACAACAAGGACAACCACGTCGGTGACCTCTGCGCCCCGCGCCCGCATGGCTGAGAAGGCGGCGTGGCCGGGGGTGTCCAGGAAGGTCACCTTCTCGCCGCTGGGCAGCTTCACCTGGTAGGCGCCGATGTGCTGGGTGATGCCGCCCTGCTCCCCGCCGGCCACGTCGGCCTGGCGCAGGGCGTCGAGCAGCGAGGTCTTGCCATGGTCGACATGGCCCATGACCGCCACCACGGGGGCGCGGACCTCCATGTTCTCGTCCATGTCTTCGGCGCCGAGGAAGCCTTCCTCGACGTCGGAGTCCGAGACCCGCTTGACCGTATGGCCGAACTCGGTGGCGATCAGTTCCGCCGTGTCGCTGTCGATCACGTCGTTGATCTTCACCATCATGCCCTGGCGCATCAGGAACTTGATGACATCGACGCCGCGGGTGGCCATCCGGTTGGACAACTCGGCGACGGTGATCACGTCCGGGATCACCACCTCGCGGGCCACGCGGGCCTGCTCCTGAACGCCGCCCTTGCGCTTCTCGCGCTCCCGCTCCCGGGCCCGACGGACCGAGGCGAGGGAGCGCATCCGCTCGACGGCGCCCTCGTCGTCCCCGGCCACAGCCTGGATGGTCAGTCGGCCTTCACGGCGCTGGGTGGCGCCCTTGGCGCGGCTGATCGGCTTGCCCGCGGCATTGGCGGCCTTGCGGCGCGTATCCTCGTCGTCATCCACCCGGCGATCGAGGGTCTGGGAGCCAGGTCGGGGCGCCTGGCGGGTGGCGCGCTGGATTTCGGGGGTCGCCGGCGCCGCTGCGGGGGCGAGACGTGGCGGACGCGCTCCGCCTGGGCGGGCCCCATCGCGGGCGCCGGGGGCTGGACGAGGCGCCAGGGCCGAATACCGGACGGGTTCGCCGCCGGGGGCGTTGGGCCGCGGTGACCGGGGCCCGCGGTCGCCCTCGCGGGGGCGATCAGGGGCGCCCCGATCCCGGGGCTGTTGGTCGGTCCGGGGCGCGCGCTGGCCGAAGCTGGCGTTCTCGAAACGACCCACCGGTCGATCGGGCCGGTAGGTGGTGGTGGTCGGCCGGTCGTCGCGACGCTCGCGGGACGGTTCGTAGGTGCGGGTCTGGCCCGGGGCTGCGCTCCGCGACGGCTCGACCGGTGGTCGGACTGTTGGCGGCGCGGCGGGGGTTGGCCCCATCGTGGGCGCGGTCGGAACGGCCGGCGCTGCAGGGCGCTCAGGGCCCGCCGGAGGCGCGACGGGGGCCTCTGCGGCGGCCGCCGCCCGTGCGGCGGCTTCAGCCCGTGCGGCGGCTTCTTCGCGGGTGCGGGCTTCGGCGGCTTGGCGGACCTGATGCTCGCGGGCGAGCTCAATCGCCTTCTGGCGGGCCTTAAGCTCCTCGGCGGAGAGACCGCCGTCAGAGGCCGCAGGGACGGCGGGCGGGGGCGCGGGCGTGGCGGGCGGGCTTGGTCTGCGCTCGGCCGGGGACGGGGCGGCCATGTTTCCGGGGGGCAAGCCGGTCGTGCGGGCGCGCTTGGTCTCAACCACCACCGTCTTTGATCGGCCATGACTGAAGCTCTGCTTCACCGTGCCGGCGCTGACCGATCCGGCGCCGAGGCGCGGCTTGAGGGTCAGGGGCTGGCGTCCGCCGGGGGCGGAGGGACGGCCGTTGTCTTGTTCGTCGCTCATGCGCTCGCTTTACATCCGGCCGGACGGATCCGGCCCACTTCAAAGTCCCTCGCCCTTGGCCGGTTCCGGCGTCCCGGGCGGCGAAGAGGACGCCTCGATCCAGGACTCCGGAACCAGGGGCCGGAAACCCGAAAGCCGCTGGACATCCAATGTCCAGCGGTCGGAAGCCCGTCCCGCAAGGAAGGCGGTGTGTATCACATTCTCGCCGCCCAAGGCCAAACTCAATTCTTCGCCCGTCCAAAGCCCCGCCAGGCGAGGGTGCGCCGCCGCCCTCCGGGCGGCTCCGAGGATCTTCCGTCGCCCGTCTTCGGCGCCGTCAAGGGCCTCGATCAGCCAACCGGCCCGGCCGCTCGAAATGGCCGCCAGGACTTTCTCGAAGCCGAAAACCAGTTCCCCGGCCCGCCGGGCGAGGCCGAGGCTGTCCAGTAGTCGCCGGAGCAGCAGGCGCTCAACCTGATCGGCAAGGTCGGGATCGGCCCTCAGGGGGGTCCGGGCCGCCCTGCTAAAAAGGCCGCGACGGGCCGCAGTTTCCACCGACGACCTGTCCGCCGCCACCCACAGGCCCCGGCCCGGAAGCCTGCCGGCGAGATCCGGCGTGACCTCGCCCCCCGGCCCGACGGCGAAGCGGATCAGGGACTCGCGCGGACGCACCTGCCCTGTCACCAGGTCCCGACTTTCCCGGGAGGCCTCGGCGTGGGTCCTCGGAGGGCTGGGTGCGGCGGCGGTCACTCCGGGTTCAGGCCTCCCGTGCGCCCGGCTGGCCGAAGACCACGTCCTCTTCGCTCAGCTCCGCCTCGATCTCTTCCTCCACCACTTCCGGCGGCGGCTCGATCCAGCCCATGGCGATGCGCGCGCGCAGGATCAGGGCCTCGGCGTCCGCCGCTTCCAGACCGAAGGACTCCAGGATGCCCGCTTCACGAACCCGCTCGCCGTTGCGGGTCTCAAACCAGCCGCGGAGGTCGTCAGGAACCAGGCCGGCGAGGTCCTCCACCGACCTCACTTCGCCCTCGCCCAGGGCCACAGCGACCGGCAGGGTCACGCCCTCGATCTCCAGAAGGCCGTCCTCGACCCCCAGCTCCCGGCGTCGGGCGTCAAGCTCTGCAGCTTCACGCTCCAGGTGGTCACGCGCCCGGGCCTGAATCTCCTCGGCGGTGTCCTCGTCAAAGCCTTCGATGGAGGCCACTTCAGCGGAGTCCACATAGGCCACATCCTCGACGGTGGCGAAGCCCTCGGTCACCAGAAGCTGGGCGATGACCTCGTCCACATCCAGGGCCTCCTGGAACAGGGCGGTGCGCTCGGCGAACTCGCGCTGGCGGCGCTCGCTCTCCTGGCTTTCGGTCATGATGTCGATCTGCCAGCCGGTCAGCTGCGAGGCCAGCCGGACGTTCTGCCCGCGCCGGCCGATCGCCAGGGACAGCTGCTCGTCGGGCACCACCACCTCGACCCGCTCATCCTCCTCGTCCATCACTACCTTCGACACCTCGGCCGGGGCCAGGGCGTTGACGATGAAGGTCGCCTCGTCCGGGCTCCACTGAATGATGTCGATCTTCTCGCCCTGGAGTTCGGCGACGACCGCCTGCACCCGGCTGCCGCGCATGCCCACGCAGGCGCCCACGGGGTCGATGGCGCTGTCGTTGGAGATCACGGCCATCTTGGCCCGGCTGCCCGGGTCCCGTGCGACGGCCCGGATCTCGATGACGCCGTCGTACACCTCAGGCACTTCCTGGGCGAAGAGCTTGGCCATGAAGCCGCCGTGGGCGCGGCTCAGGAGGATCTGCGGCCCCTTGGATTCCCGGCGCACGTCGTAGATGTAGCAGCGGATCCGGTCGCCGATGTTGAAGTTCTCGCGGGGGATGGACTGGTCGCGGCGCATGATCCCTTCGCCGCGGCCCAGGTCGACCACGGTGTTGCCATACTCGACCCGCTTGACCACGCCGTTGACGATCTCGCCGATCCGGTCCTTGAACTCCTCATACTGGCGCTCCCGCTCGGCCTCGCGGACCTTTCCGGTCACCACCTGACGGGCCATCTGGGTCTGGACCCGGCCGAACTCGAAGGGGGGAAGAACCTCCTCATAGGTCTTGCCCATGAAGGCCCCGGGGTCGTCGCGCAGGGCGTCCGATAGCCGGCGGATGCCGACGGGCTCAACGGGAAGGCCATCCTCGTCCGTGAAGGTCTCATCGTCCGGAATCACCCGGATCACCCGCTTGAGGGTGGTTTCTCCCGTCTTGGGGTCGATGCGCACCCGGATGTCATGTTCGGCCCCATAGCGCGCGCGCGCGCCTTTCTGAATGGCCTCCTCGATGGCCGAGATGACCACCTCGCGGTCGATGGATTTCTCGCGCGCCACCGCTTCGGCGATCTGCAACAGCTCAAGCCGGTTTGCGGCGATCCCTGTCGGGCTCATGGGACGTTCTCCTGGTCGGAATCGGGATGGGAACCGTCGGCCAGTCGCCGGGCGCGCTCTTGGGCGCCCCGCTCCATGAGCCGGTCGGTCAGGATCAGTTTCGCCTCTGTGATCCAGGCGAAGGGGATGAGGGCGGTCTCGGCCTCGCCCTCGAGGTTCATGGCGACCTGGTCGCTCTCGACGCCGGCCAGTTCGCCGCGGAAACGCTTGCGGCCCTCGGCCATGCGGTCCAGCTCGACCCGGGCCTCGTGACCCTCAAAGACCTCGAAGTCCTTGAGGCGGGTCAGGGGCCGGTCGACCCCGGGGGTCGAGACCTCCAGGGTGTACTCCCCCGAAAGGGGGTCGGCTGCGTCCAGCACCTCGGAGAGGGCTCGCGACAGCCGGGCGCAGTCCTCGACGTTCATCTCCCCTTCCGGGGTCTCAGCCATGACCTGGAGCCGTCGGGCGCGTTCGCCGCCCATCAGCCTGAGGCGCACGATCTCGTAGCCCGCGGCCTCCGCCACCGGATCGAGAAGCTCCAGGAGTCGGGCGTCCTCCGCCGTCCTGCTGCGCATTCGGTCTCTCCGCGCCCGGTCCGGGCGCCCCTCGGGTCCAACAAAAAAGCGGCCGGGCCGCAGCCCGCCGCTCGCAGACGTCATCCAACGCCACAAACGATGTTGCGGGTTCTATAGAACAGACATCGGCGCCTGTCAGCCCCTTCCGCCCCCGCGCGGGCCAGCGATCTGTCCGGCCTGCCCGCGACTCTTGGGGTGGTCGGTGCCGCCGATCTTTTCGAGCAGGAGAATGCATACTTCTTTGAACGTCTCGCACAGCATGGCGTGCAGGCGTCCTTGACGATCGTCACACATGCCAATCATGGCATCGAGGCCCTGGCACCGAAGTCCAGGGCGGGAGATGCCATGCTTGCGGCGATCTACAGCGGTTTCGCGAGGATGATGGTATTTGGGCCAAAGTGACACGCTCCGGCGCAAAGTCCATCCGGAGGCTTGGGCAGGGGCCGGTCAAACCTGCGGCTTCAGCCCGATATGCAATGCCGCAATCCCGCCCATCAGGTTCTCGTAGGAAACATGGGCATAGCCCGCATGCTGCATCATGGATTTGAACGTTTCCTGATCGGGGTGCATCCTGATCGACGCGACAAGATAGCGATAGGGCTTGCCGTTCCCGACAAGGATTTCGCCTAAGGTCGGCCACAGGCTTGAATAGGCATCGGCCATCATTCTAAGCGGCTTCGACGTGGGTCTGGAAAACTCGACGATGGTCAATTGGCCACCGGGTTTCAGCACCCGCAGGATTTCGCGCAAGGCCCGCATCTTGTCGGTGAAGTTGCGGATTCCATAGCCGATGGTCACTGCATCAAAGGTATCGTCCGCGAAGTGCAGTTCCTCGGCATCGGCATGAAGGAACTTCACGTTGTCGGGAATCCCCGAGCGTGAAAGCCTTTTGCGCGCGGCTTCAAGCATCTGGGAATTGATATCGCTCAGGATGGCCGACCCATGCGGACCGACCCGTTTGCTGATGAGGATGGTCAAATCACCCGTACCCGCCGCAATATCCAGAACCCTTGATCCCGGTTTGATGTTGCTTGCGGTGATCGCATGCCACTTGAGGAAGCGGTGCGTTCCCAAAGAGATCACGTCATTCATGAAATCGTATTTCGATGAAACAGTGTCAAAGACCTCGGCGACCCGCGACGCCTTCTCTTCAACCCTGACCTTCTCGAACCCGAAATGCGTGGTCTCCGCAACAGCCTCAGCACCAAATTTGCCGGTCGTCATGGTCGCCTCCCTTCGTGGCAAGCCTATTGATCCTGCGCCAATTCCTGACCGGCCCCCGGCGCTGACCCGCCGCACGCATCATCCGCATGGCGTCGCATGAGGCCGTCGAGTGTGCGCGAAAGCCGAAGCAGCGTCTTCCGGTCAAGCTGGGGCCGGATAAGCGTCATACCACAGAAAGCTGCATACTCGATGAAGGCAAGGTCCGCCGCTGCCCTGTCGGACAGACGAAACCGCGCGCGCGCCAGATCGGTCAGCACGGAGAGCCTTCCCGCATCCGCCTCCTCCACGATCGCCGCAACCTGTGGCACACGGCGTGCCAGTTCGCGGATGCCCACCTCGAGTGCGAAATCAAGGTCGAGCGCCATATCGTTCAGATGTCGGGCATCCGCGTCCTCCACCCCCTCCAGTGACGCGACAAGGCGGGATGTATTCTGCGCTGCCCACGCCGCCGCCAATACGGTCAGAAACGCCGTGTGATCCGTGAAGTGATGATAGAACGACCCACGTGTCAGCCCCGCCGCCTTACAGATCGCGTCAAGCTTGATCGCCTCGGCGCCTCCGGCGGAGAGCGCCTTGTGGCCAAGCGTGATCCAGTCCGCAGCGGAGAATCGCCGTTTTATGCTCACAGAACGAGCCCGATGCCACCCAGCACGGCAACCGGAACGAAGAGCCAGCCCTGCGGCAGATCTCTAAATTGGCCCCCTTGGCGCCGCGCCAGCACGATACCGACCATCGAAAACGCCGCGGCGAGGGCCGTCGCAATGGTCGCGCCGGTCATGTTCAGCGACACCCCCGCCCAGACGAACAGTGCGGCCATCATTGCGATCGACACCGTGGTGTAGTGCCAGCAGATGTAAAGCGTGTAGCGCACGACCGGGGACAGGTCGGATGGTGCCAGGGCGGGGCGTACGATGTCGCGCCCGCCCATGATGCCGTGCACCAGAAGCCAGAGTGTTGAGAGCCCGCCAGCGGCGAAGAAAGGCCATTCTGCCATCGAGATACTCCTGTCTGAATGGGAGCAACATACCAAAATGTATGGTTTGCGCAAGGCGTTCCGGCCCGCCCGGAACGGAAGGATCTTCGGTTCTTGCGAACGGCGGGAACCCGAATGAAAAGCGCGCTATGCAGAGGTCAGACCGGCATCGTGCCGGCAAGGAGATCGACATGGACATTTCCCGGATCCCCGTCGGGGTGAATCCGCCCTACGACATCAACGCCCTGATCGAGATTCCGCAGGGCGGCGCGCCCGTGAAGTACGAGCTCGACAAGGCCTCTGGCGCCATGTTCGTCGACCGCTTCCTGCACACGGCCATGTTCTATCCGGGAAACTACGGCTTCATTCCCCACACCCTATCGGGGGACGGGGACCCTCTGGACATACTGGTGGTTGGCCCCACACCGGTGGCCACCGGCGCCATCATCCGCTGCCGGCCGATCGGCTGCCTGATCATGGCTGACGAGGCGGGGGAGGATGAGAAGGTCCTGGCCGTGCCGGTGGACAAGCTCCACCCTTACTATGCCGGGATCGATTCCTGGCGGGCCCTGCCCTCCATCCTGACCGAGCAGGTCGCGCACTTCTTCTCCCACTACAAAGACCTGGAGAAGGGCAAGATGTCGGAGGTCGGCCGGTGGGTCGATCCCGCAGAGACCGGCGAGATCATTCGCCAGTCGATCGAGAGGGCGCGTCAGGCGGGAGACTGATCCCCCTCCCCGCCGTCCCGCCGCCGGCGGGCCTCTCGGCCTGCGACCATCAGGGTCAGCACCACCCCCGCCGCCCCGAGGATGGCCGAGTAGACGAAGAAGACCACGTAGCCGGTTCCCAGGCCCGCAGCGGTCACCCCGGACTTCGCCACCGCCTCGCCGAAGGCCCCCGGCGCTGCCGGCAGGAGGATCCCGCCCGGTGTATCCGCCAGCCGGGCCGCCCCCTCGACGATGCGCCCGGACTGCGAGGCTATCAACTTGCCGAGAAGGGCATAGAGGGACGAGAAGAGGGCGTACTGCGAGGCGGTGAAGCCCCGGCTGGTCAGGCTGGACATGTAGGCGATCAGGCAGGTGCCGGCGAAGCCTGAGGCCAGGTTGTCGATGCCGATTGCCGTCGCGAGAGCCCAGAGCTGGGGTCCCTGGAGGGTCAGCCAGGCGAAGGCGAGGTTCGAGAGGGGGCCGGCAAAGGCGCCGATGACCAGTGAGCGCATCAGGCCCAGGCGCGCCACCGCCCAGCCGCCCAGGCCGACCCCCGCCACCGACATGACCACCCCCAGGATCTTGCGCACCTCCGCGATCTCCAGCTTTGAGAAGCCGAGGTCGAGATAGAACGGGTTCATGATGTTCAGCACGAAGTCCGGCAGCCGGTAGACGCAGATCAGGGCGAGGATCAGCGCCGCCGTGCCGTGGTGGCGCCGGACGAAGTCGGCCAGGGGCTCGCCCAGGGCCCGGAACAGAAAGCGGCCCGGCCGGGTGGACCTGCCCGGAAGGGGCAGGACCGCCGTCGCCAGCAGGACAAGGCCTCCCAGCGCCGAGGCGACCTGAGCGATCGCGCCTGAGGGTTTGGCGGCCCAGAGGGCGGTCAGGGCGGCTGAGGGACCCTCAAGGCCCAGTGTGTCCAGGGGCGCCCGGATCAGGAAGGGATTCCCCGACAGGCCGGATCCGACAAGTGCGGTTGCGGCCAGGACCAGCCCGCCTCGGCACACCCATTCCAGGCCGTCGGACATAGGCCTGCGGGGGGCCGGGTCTGTGTCCGCCGGGCGCGGCGCCAGGGCCGCCTCCCGCGGTGCGGCGAGGACGCCGGCGGTCCCCGCCAGCATCAGGCCCGCCATCAGGGCGTAAGAGCCGCCCCAACCGAGGGCGTCGCTCAACACCAAGGGCAGGATCCCCGCGAGGATCATGGCGACCCGGTAGCCCCACTGGTAAGCGGCGGCCAGGGCGCCGGACCGCTCTTCCCCCGCCGCCTCGATCCGCCAGGCGTCGATGACAATGTCCTGGGTGGCCGATACAAAACCCACCAGAACGGCGAGGCCCGCCATGGCTCCCAGACTCCTGACCGGATCGACGCCGGAGATCGCCAGGAGGGCGAGGATGATCACCGCCTGGCAGACCAGCATCCAGGATCGCCGGTGTCCAAGGCCCCGGGTCAGCCCGGGGATCGCCACCCGGTCCACCAGCGGCGCCCACAGGAACTTGATTGAATAGGCCAGGGTGGCGAGGCTGAAGACCCCGATGACCTCCAGCGACAGTCCCGCGTCCCGCAGCCAGGCTGACAGGGTGTCGAAGATCAGGAGGTTGGGAAGCCCGGAGGCGAACCCCAGGGCCAGCATCACGAGGGAGCGGCGTTCCAGGTAGACCGCCAGGGCCTGCAGGGTCGAGAGCGGCTTGCCGTTTGCTTCCGGAGACGGGGTGTCGCTCATGTGTCGGTCCGGATCGCCGCCCTGCGCGGTCGCCGCAGAGTGGCGCGCGCCGCAGGCGGCGTCCAGCGGGTCAGGTCATGTGCGGCCGATCAGGCCGAGCGCCGCCGGCCGGTCGGCGCGTCCCAGCCCCCCACCACCCGCGACAGGATTCGCCGGAGGGCTTCCGCGGACAGGGGCTTGACCAAAAATTCGTCCATACCCGCCGCAAGACAGGTCCGCCGGTCGTCCTCATCGGAGTTGGCGGTCAGGGCGACAATGGGGGTCATCACACCCTGAGCCCGAATCTCCTGCGCGGTCTCCGGCCCCGTCATGCCCGGCATTCGCATGTCCATGAGGATAAGGTCGTATTCGCACAAAGCGATCGCCGCCAGGGCCTCGGGGCCATCGGGGGCATGGTCAACCACGCAGCTCTCGCGGTTCAGCATGGCGGTGGCCAGAAGGGCGTTAATGCTGTGGTCTTCGACCAGAAGGACCCTCAGGCCAGGCGCTACCGCCGGGGCGATCCGGTCGTCAACGCGCTCCACGCGGCGACGTCCTCCGGATGCAGCCAGAACCCGCTCGGCGAGGGAGCTCGGACGCAGGGGCTTGATCAGATAGCCGGCGAAGCCCCGGGCCCGGTAGTCGTCGATAAGGCTGCGATCCTCGGGCGAAAGCAGGATGATTGAAGGCCGGTCGTCAGGCGGCGCCTGGAGCCCCAGGGCGTGGTCCAGCAGCAGCACCTCGGCGTCCACGGGAAGGTCCTCCATCCCCGTCGCCGCAACCCCTTCTCCCCCCCGGGAGGCGACCTGTCGCATGGCGGCTTCGCAGACCACGGGGTTGGGACTGACCACGCCGATCTTTCGGCGGAGAAGGTTCCGGCCCGGCGCACCGCCCGCCCGGGGGGCTGGAATTTCCAGCCAGAACTCGGCGCCGCCGCCTGGCGCCGGCCCGACGCCAACGACGCCCTGCATGGCGATACCCAGGGACCGGACGATGGCCAGGCCAAGACCGGCGCCCCCGAGTTGAATCCCGTCAACCTGCGGATCGGTTTGAATGAAGGGCTCGAAGATGCGCTCGCGCTCGGACTCCGATACGCCGGGCCCGGTGTCGCAGACGCTGAACCGGATCCGCCCCGGCCCCGCCGGGGCCACCGAGACCAGGACGCCGCCGTCTCGCGTAAACTTGATGGCGTTGCCGACATAGTTGAGAAGGATCTGCCTCAGCCGGCCCTCGTCCCCGCGGATTCGGCCCAGACCAGGCGCGATCCACCAGCCGATCTCCAGGTGCTTCTCTGTGGCCCTTGGGGCCATGAGCTCGCAGATCCCGCTCAGCAGGCCCTCCAGCGCCACGTCCTCAGAACGAACCTCGATGGCCGAGGCCCCCAGGCGGGCGAAGTCGAGCATCTGATTGACCAGTTCCAGCAGGTGCTCGCCGGACTCCCGAAGCGCGTCGACATAGCTGCGCTGCTCGCCTGTCAGCGGGGTGGCCTCGAGCAGGCGGGCCAGGCCGAGAACGCCGTTCAGGGGGGTTCGGAACTCGTGGCTGAGCCCGGCAAGCGCCCCTATGGCGACCGGGGCCACGCCCCCCGCAGTCGGCGGGAGCGCCTCTTTATGTGCGCGGCCCTTCTTCTCAGTCGGGCCCGAAGCATCTGTGACGACGGAGCGGATCATGACCCCGTCTTCGCACGACTTGTTTAAAAGACCGTCAAGCCGGGCGGTTACCAGTCTGTCAAGGCGCGCGACCCTTTGCGCCTTCAAAGACTCTTCAGCGGCCCGCCTCTAGACGGCCGCGCCGACCCCCCGATAGGCCAGCGCCTCGGCGACGTGGCGCCGGTCCACGGCTGGCGCGGCCTCAAGGTCTGCAAGGGTTCGGGCGAGGCGCAGGACCCGGCTCCAGCCCCGGGCGGTCAGGCCGGCGGCGTCGGCGGCGCGGGTCAAGAGAGCCCGGGCCTCGGGCTCGGGCTCGGCGATGGCTTGCAGCCAGTCGCCGGAGGCCCGGGCGTTGGCCGCCTCGGTCTCGGGCCGCCCCGCCGCCACAGCCCGGCGAACCTGGATCTCCCGCGCCGCAGCCACCCGGGCGGCGACTTCGGCCGAGCCCTCGGCGGCGGCGGGCAGGGCGAGGTCGGCGGCGCGCACGGCGGGGACCTCCACATGAAGGTCGATCCGGTCGAGGAAGGGCCCTGACACCCTCGCCCTATAGTCGACCTGGCAGCGCGGCGCCCGTCCGCAGGCGCCCCGGCCCTCGCCGCCCTTGCCGCACTTGCAGGGGTTCTGGGCGGCGACCAGCTGGAACCGGGCCGGATAGCGCACGTGCCCGGCCGCCCGGGCGACGGTGATCTCGCCGGTCTCCAGGGGCTGGCGCAGGGAGTCCAGGGCCTGGGCGCTGAACTCCGGCAGCTCGTCCAGGAAGAGGACGCCGTTGTGCGCCAGGGAGGCCTCCCCCGGCCGGATTCGCGCGCCGCCGCCGGTCAGGGCCGCCATGGTCGCCGAGTGGTGCGGGGCGCGGAAGGGCCGGGCCCGGGTCAGCTCGCCCCGGGCGATCAGGCCGGCCACGGAATGGACCATGGAGGTCTCCAGCAACTCGGCGGCGGACAGGGGCGGTAACAGGCTGGGCAGGCGGGCGGCCATCATGGACTTGCCTGCCCCGGGCGGCCCGGTCAGCAACAGGTTGTGGCCCCCGGCGGCGGCGATCTCCAGGGCCCGGCGGGCGGTCTCCTGGCCGCGCACCTCCCTCAGATCGGGCGCAGGCGCGCCTCCGGTCAGGGCTCCGGGCGCGGGCGGCGAGAGGGCCTGGGTCCCGCGGAAGTGGTTGACCAGGGCCACCAGGCTGGGCGGCGCCAGCACCGGGGTGGCGCCGGCCCAGGCCGCCTCGGGTCCGCTGGCCTCGGGGCAGATCAGGCCCAGCCCCAGGCCGCCCGCCGCCACCGCCGCCGGCAGGGCGCCGGCCGAGGCGGTGATCCGCCCGTCGAGGGACAACTCGCCCATGGCCGCCCAGCCCTCAAGCGCATCCGGCGGGATCACCCCCATGGCCGCCATCACCGCCAGGGCGATCGGCAGGTCATAGTGGCTGCCCTCCTTGGGCAGGTCGGCGGGGGCGAGGTTGCAGATGATCCGGCGGCCCGGCATGGCCAGGCCCAGTCCGGTGAAGGCGGCCCGCACGCGCTCGCGGCTCTCGGCCACAGCCTTGTCGCCCAGACCCACCAGGACGAACTTCTGCTCCCCGGCGGTCAGCTGGACCTCGACCTCCACGGGCCGGGCCTCGACGCCCTGGAAGGCCAGGGTGGTGACGCGGGCGGCCATACGCTCTCCTCAGGTTCCGCCCCGTTCCCCACCGCCAGACAAGCATGCCGCTGACAGGTCGGCAAGAACAAATACGGAACCGAAGGCCGCTCAACCCCCGGCGCGCTTCGTCTCGATCACGTCCCAGAGGGCCGTGATGGCGTCGATGCCCGACAGGCGCTTCAGGGCCCGGGCGCCGGTGGGGGAGGTGACGTTGATCTCGGTCAGGTAGTCGCCGATCACATCGACACCCACGAAAAGCAGGCCCCGGGCCTTCAGCTGTGGGCCGATGATGGCGCAGAGCTCGTGGTCGCGGGCGGTCAGCTCCACGGCGTCGGCCCGGCCGCCCACGGCGAGGTTCGAGCGGATCTGCCCCGGCGCGGGCACCCGGTTGATGGCCCCGACGGGCTCGCCGTCCACCAGCAGGATGCGCTTGTCACCCTTGGTCACCGCCGGGATGAACTTCTGGGCGATCACCGGCTCGCGGCTGATCATCCGGTGCAGGTCCAGGAGGGCGTCGAGGTTGGGGTCGTCCGCCAGCAGGCGGGCGACGCCTGAGCCGCCGCCGCCGTACAGGGGCTTGAGCACGATGTCCCCGTGCCGGGCGCGGAAGTCGTAGAGGGCCTCCACGTCCGAGGTGATCAGGGTCGGCGGCTGCACCCCTTCGAAGGTGGTGACGTAGAGCTTTTCCGGGGCGTTGCGCACTTCGGCCGGGTTGTTCACCACCAGGGTCTTCGGGTGGATGGCGTCCAGGAAGTGGGTGGTGGTGATATAGGCCATGTCGAAGGGCGGGTCCTGGCGCAGCAGCACCACATCGGCTTCGGACAGGTCGCGCTGTTCCCAGGGACCAAAGGCGGCGTGCTCGTCCTGGACGTCCTTGACCCGGACGGACCGGCCCCGGGCCATCAGGCGTCCGCCCTCCAGGGCCAGCCGGTCGGGCGTGTAGACGAAGAGGTCGTGACCCCGGTCCTGGGCCTCCAGCATCATCGCAAAGGTGGAGTCTCCCTGGATGCGGATATGCTCCAGCGGATCCATCTGGACGGCGACGTTCAGCTTCATGGCGGGCTCCCTCTCCGGGGGCCTTCTAGCACGGCCGGCCCGTCGCGCGTCAAAGCCCCGCCCGTCAAAGCCCCGGCCGTCAAAGGCCCGCCCAGGCGTCGGCCAGGTGGCGGGGTCGTCGGCCGGGGGCGAGGGCCACCAGGTCCAGTCGCACGGTGCGGCCGGCGAGGTCCGGCCGCCGGGCGGCCAGGGTCCGCCCCGCCCGCCTCAGCCTCTCCCTCTGGTCCGGGCCGACGGCCTCGAGGGCCGCCTCCAGGCTGGCCCGGGACTTGACCTCCACCACCGCCAGGACCGGCCCGCGCAGGGCCAGGATGTCGATCTCGGCCTGGGGGGTCTTCAGCCGGAAGCCCAGGATCCGCCAGCCCTTGAGCATCAGCCAGACGAGGGCGACCCATTCGGCGCGGCGTCCGCCGGTCCGCGCCCGGGCGCCCAGCCGGCGCCGCCAGGGCCGCGCCCCGGCCTTCATCCGGCGCCCTTCAGGGCCAGGGCCCGGCGGTAGAGGTCCCGCCTCGGCAGGCCCAGGGCCCGGGCGACCTCCGAAGCCGCCTCGCCGGGCGAAAGGCGCGTCAGGGCCTCGATCAGGGCCGCGTCGGCGTCGTCCGCCGTGGCGGCTTCCTCCCGGCCCGGCGCCACCACGATCACCACCTCGCCCAGGGGATGGTCCAGGGCCGGGTCGGCGGCCAGGACGTCGAGGGGCCCGCGCACCAGGGTCTCGTGCAGCTTGGTCAGTTCGCGCGCGACGGCGGCGGGGCGGGGGCCCAACACCTCGGCCATGTCGGTCAGGCTCGCCTTCAGCCGGCTGCCGCCCTCGAACAGGATGAGGCTGGCGCGGACCCCCGCCAGCTCGGCCAGCTCCCGCCGGCGGGCGGCGGACTTCGGCGACAGGAAGCCGGCGAAGAGGAAGCGCTCGGCGGGCAGGCCCGAGACGGTCAGGGCCGCAATGGCCGCCGAGGGACCCGGCGCGGCGAAGATGGGCAGGCCCCGGGCGATGGCCTCCCGCACCAGGGGAAAACCCGGGTCCGAGACCAGGGGCGTACCGGCGTCGGAGGCCAGGGCCACCCGACCGCCCTGTTCCAGCAGGGCCAGGGCCCGTGGCGCCGTGCGCCCACCGGCGTGCTCGTCATAGCGGGCCATGGGCTTGGACAGGCCGTAGGCGGCGAGGAGCTTGCCGGTGACCCTGGTGTCCTCCGCCAGGACCAGGTCCGCCGCAGACAGGATGTCCAGGGCCCTCAGGGTGATGTCCCTCAGGTTCCCGATGGGGGTCGCCACCAGGTAGAGGCCGGGCGCCAGGGGGGCGTCGGACAGGGGCGGCGGCGGGGGTCTGCGGCTCATGGCCCAGCCTTCGCGGCATTATGCGGCCAATGCAAGGCGCCCGTTTCAGCGCGCCAGCAGGCGCTCCAGAACGGCGTTGAGCAGGCGGCGGCCTTCTTCGGTGACCCTCAACCGGTCCGGGTCGGCGGCCAGCAGGCCTGCTTCGGAAAGGTCGCGCACCTCGGGATGTCCGGGCGACAGGCCCAGGGCGGACAGCACCCGGAAGGGGACGCCCTCGGCCAGCCGGAGGCCGGAGAGGACCCGCTCCACGGCCGCGTCCGGCGCCTCAAGAACCTCGATCTCCCCTTCCCCCTCGCCCCGGGCGACGGCGGCGATGTAGTCGGCGGGGCGGGCGGCGCAGACCTGGCCCCGCCGCACCCCGTCCAGGGTCAGCCGACCGTGCGCCCCCGGTCCGACGCCCAGCCAGTCGCCACCCCTCCAGTAGGTCAGGTTGTGCCGGGACCGGTCAGCAAGGGTGCGGGCATGGTTCGACACCTCATAGGCCTCGAAGCCGGCGGCGGACAGCCGCGCCTGGGTCACCTCCCACAGGTCCGCGGCGCCGGAATCGTCGGGCGGCGTCAGTCGGCCCCGGCGCATCGCCCGCTCGAAGGCCGTCCCCGGCTCGATGGTCAGCTGGTAGGGCGAGACATGGCCGGCGCCGAGGGCCAGGGCGGCCTCCAGCTCTGCGGCCCAAGCCTGCGGCGTCTGGCCGGGCCGGGCGTAGATCAGGTCGATGGAGACGCGGGAAAAGACCGCCAGAGCCGCCTCCGTCGCCCGGCGGCCCGCCGCTGCATCGTGGTTGCGGCCCAGCTGGACCAGGGCCTCGTCCTCCAGGGACTGCAGGCCCAGGGACAGGCGGTTGACACCCGCGTCGGCCAGGGCGGCGAACCGGCCGGCCTCGGCGTCCGTCGGGTTCGCCTCCAGGCTCACCTCAAGATCAGGGCCGGCCTCCCAGAGCCGCCGGCACGTCTCAATGACCTCGGCGACCGCCTCGGGCGGCATCAGCGAGGGCGTGCCGCCGCCAAAGAAAATCGAGCCCAACCGACGGGGTCCGGTGACCTCGGCCCGCCGGGCCAGGTCGTCGACGATCGCCCGGGCCAGCTCGGCCGCCTCGCCGGGACGCCGGTCACGGTGCACGTTGAAGTCGCAATAGGGGCAGATCCGGGCGCAGTAGGGCCAGTGGACGTAGACGCCGAAGCCCGCTGCGTCGGGGTCAGGGGTCAAGCCAGCGCCGCCTTCAGTCGCGCGAACGCCCGGGCCCGGTGGCTCATGGCGTCCTTGGCGGCGGGGTCCATCTCGCCGAAGGTCAGGTCGTGGCCATCAGGCCGGAAGATGGGATCGTAGCCAAAGCCCCGGTCGCCCCGGGGCGGGAAGACCAGGTCGCCGTCGATCCGGCCCTCGGCCACCACCGCCAGGTCGTCAGGCCAGGCCAGGGCCAGGGCGCAGGTGAAGAAGGCCCTTCGGTCCGTCACGCCGCGCCCGGCCAGCTCCCGCTCGATCCGCACCATCGCCGGGGCGAAGTCCTTGCCCGGGCCGGCCCAGCGGGCCGACAGGACGCCCGGCGCCCCGTCCAGTCCCAGAACGGACAGGCCGGAATCGTCCGCCAGGGCCGGCAGGCCGCTGGCCGCCGCCGCCGCCCGGGCCTTCAGGAGGGCGTTGCCCGTGAAGGTCGCCTCCGTCTCCTCAGGCTCGGGCAGGCCCAGCTCCCCGGCGGTGACGATCCGGTAGCGGCCTTCGAGGATCTCGGCCAGCTCCCGCGCCTTGCCGGGATTGTGTGTCGCCACCACCAGCCGGGACCCGGCCTCAAGTCTGATCGCCATGCTGTCCTCCGCAACCGGCTCGGCCCTTACGACAATTTAACGCGAACGCCGCGGCTTTCGCGACATAAGGGCAACGATGGCGAAGCGGAACCGGGGGCGATGAGATGCCGATCATGCGAGCCTTGGGTCCGGGTTCTCTTTCCAGCTTCCTCAAGGCGGTCCTTGACCTGGTCCGTCTGCTTCTCCTCGTGGCTTTGACCGTTCTCGCCGCAGGCCTGCTCTATGGGGTCCTCGCGGCCTTCAACCCGGACATGCCCCTGGCGGATCGCGTCCACTTCGCGGGACTGGACCGGATCCAGGCCTGGACTGTGGCCCTGACCAGAATGCTGACCGTCACCTTGTTCGTGGCCGGCGTCCTCGTGATTGTGAGTCGCCTGAGCGAGGTTTTCGCCACCCTCAAGGCGGGCGATCCCTTTCATCCCGACAATGTGATCCGGTTGAGGGTGGTGGCTGGAAGTCTCGCGGCGCTGGAACTGGTTCGCTACGCCGCCTGGACCTTTTCGGCCATTCTCCCCACCCAGGTCTCGCCTGAGGGACCTGAACTCTCCATTTCGGCCTGGTTCTCCATCCTCGTGGTCATCGTTCTGGCGGAGGTCTTCCGTGAGGGCGCCCGCCTGAGGCGCGAAGCGGAGCTGACCATCTGATGCCGGTCCGGCTTCACCTTGACCGGCTCCTGGTTGAGCGCCGGATGTCTTTGGCCGAACTGTCCGACCGGACGGGGGTCTCCGCAGCCAACCTGGCCATCCTCAAGGCGGGGGACGCCCGCGCCCTGAGGTTCTCGACCCTCGACGCCCTGTGCCGCGAGCTCGCCTGCCAGCCGGCCGACCTCATGACCTGGGAGCCCTGAGCCGACGGGTGTCGCCGCAATGCAACAATTGACCCCCTCCGGGGCCCAGCGGACCTTGCGTGGCCGGGCGGACAGAATTATGTGCACCGCAACAATTATTGCGTCGCACAAGGAGTTCGCTGTGGCCCACGTCCTGGAAATCCGCGATACCCAAGGTCTCGGCTGGCTGCTGCGCCGTCTGGAGGCCCTGCTCGACGGCCTCATGCTCCCGTTCGCCGAAGAGATCGGGCGGCTGTCTCCCTCCGCCTTTCGGCACCTGCTGAACGCTCGCTTCTGATCCGCGATCGCGCCGGCCGCCGCTGTCTCTCCCGACGGTGGAACGGCGCCGGAGACGGGCGGCCCCGAAAGGGTCGCCCGTTTCTTATTCGGGTGGGTCCCGCGCCCGGATCAGGCGGTCTCGGCGGCGGCCTTCTGCAGGGCGAAGAGCTCTGAAATCCCCTTCTCTGCAAGTCCAAACAGGGCCTCGAATTCGGCCCGGGTGAACCCCCGCTTCTCGCCCGTCGCCTGAATCTCCACGATATCCCCCGCCCCGGTCAGCACGAAGTTCGCATCAGCTTCGGCGTTGGAATCCTCTTCGTATTCGAGGTCCAGGACGGGAACGCCCTGACAGACCCCGCAGGACACCGCCGCCACCTGATCGAGCAGGGGCGAACGGGCGATCATTCCCTCGCGGACCAGCAGGTCTGTCGCCTGGCGCAGGGCCACCCAGGCGCCGGTGATGGCCGCGGTCCGGGTGCCGCCGTCGGCCTGGATCACGTCGCAGTCGAGGGAAATCTGCCGCTCGCCCAGGGCCGCCATGTCCACCACCGCCCGCAGGGACCGGCCGATGAGGCGCTGGATCTCCTGGGTCCGGCCGGATTGCTTGCCTTCCGAGGCCTCGCGCCGGCCCCGGGTGTGGGTGGCCCGGGGCAGCATGCCATACTCGGCCGTCACCCAGCCCTGGCCGCGGCCGCGCAGGAAGGGGGGCACCCTCTCCTCGACGCTGGCGGTCACCAGGACCCGGGTATGGCCAAAGGCGACCAGGCAGGACCCCTCCGCATAGCGGTTCACGCCTGTCTCCAGGGTCACGGTCCTCAGGCTGTCGGCGGCGCGGTCAAAGGGGCGCTTGGCGGTCATGGGGCGGACGGGCTCCGGTGAAGGGCTGAAGCGATCCCGGCGCCTTGCGCCGACGGGGTGGGTGCTTATCCTGTAACTCAGGGCCGGCGTCCATGCCCGACCGGAAACAGGGATGTTTCAACCGTGACCGGCCAGTTTCTCCCGCGGGGACCGACCCTCGCCGAACTCGACAGCCGCGCCCGCGACATCTTTCGCCGGGTCGTCGAAACCTATCTGGAGACCGGCGAGCCGGTCGGTTCGCGCACCCTTTCCCGGGGCGGCGTGCAGCTGTCGCCGGCCTCCATCCGCAACACCATGCAGGACCTCACAGAGCTGGGCCTGCTGGGCGCCCCGCACATCAGCGCCGGCCGTCTGCCCACCCATGCCGGCCTGCGGCTCTTCGTCGACGGCCTGATGGAGGTCGGCGACGTGGGCGACAGCGACCGCCGGGAGATCGAGCAGCGCCTGGCGGGCCGCGGTCGTTCTTTCGAGGACATGCTGAACGAGGCCTCCGCCGTGCTGTCCGGTCTCGCAGGGGGCGCAGGCATCGTGGTCGCCCCGGTCCGGGAGGCGGGGGTCAAGCATGTGGAGTTTGTCAGCCTGGGCGGCGGCCAGGCCCTGGCGGTCATGGTCTTTGAGGACGGTGTGGTCGAAAACCGGCTGATGCAGCTGGCCGCCGGCGTCACCCCCTCGGCCCTCCAGGAGGCCGCGGACTTCCTCAATGCCCGGATGCGCGGCAAGACCCTGGTGGAAGCCGGCCAGGACATCCGTCTGGAGCTGGAGCGCGCCCGGCGCCAGCTTGACGTCGCCGCCGCCCGTCTGGTGGAGGAAGGCCTGGCGGTCTGGGGCGGGGGCGAGGGTCGCGATCGGGCCCTCATCGTCCGGGGTCGGGCCAATCTCCTGGGCGACCGGGAAACCCTGGAGGATCTTGAGCGGGTCCGCATGCTCTTCGACGACCTGGAGCAGAAGGAACAGCTGATCAGCCTGCTGGACGGGGTGCGCGAGGCTCAGGGCGTGCGCATCTTCATCGGCGCCGAAACGCGGCTATTCTCGCTTTCCGGTTCCGCCGTCATTGCGGCGCCCTATATGTCGGGCCAGAAGAAGCTGCTGGGCGCTATCGGCGTGATCGGTCCGACGCGGTTGAACTACGCCCGGGTCATCCCCCTGGTGGACTATACCGCCAGGGTGCTGTCGCAGATGGCCGGCGTCTGAAGTCGGGGTCTTGCTCCAGTGCGTGAAGACCCGGGCCCTGCGGCCCGGTCCAGAGAGGTTGATTGACAGATGTCTGAGGATTCCCAGTCCCCCGAAGAGACGCCGTCGGAGGCGCAGGCCGGTCATGAGGGCGAGGTCG
This sequence comes from Phenylobacterium sp., assembly GCA_020402745.1. Taxonomy (GTDB): domain Bacteria; phylum Pseudomonadota; class Alphaproteobacteria; order Caulobacterales; family Caulobacteraceae; genus Phenylobacterium. The sequence continues at coordinate 32,831 of JADBYZ010000013.1, read as the reverse complement.
ATGACCGCTCCGCCCTCGAGGCCGAGGTCGCGGCGCTGAAGGAACAGGTCCTGCGCTACGCCGCTGACGCCGAGAATATCCGGCGGCGGGCTGAGCGCGAGACGAACGACGCCCGGGCCTACGCCATCCAGAAGTTCGCCCGGGACCTCCTGGGTGTGGCCGACACCCTGGGCCGCGCCCTCGCCACCCCGCCGGCGGCGGAGGACCCCGGCGTGCGGAACTTCGTCGTCGGTGTCGAGATGACCCAGAAGGCCCTTCTGGCCGCCTTTGAATCCAATAGCTTGAAGACCGTCACCCCCTCGGCCGGCGACCGGTTCGATCCGCACCTGCACCAGGCCATGATGGAGCAGGACAGCCCCGACCTGGCCCCCGGCGCGGTGATTCAGTGCCTGCAACCCGGTTACGAGCTGCTGGGCCGGCTGGTGCGCCCGGCCATGGTGGTCGTGGCCTCCCGCAACTCTGGCGGGGCGGCCTCCGGCGGAGATGCGCTGGGGGCGCATCTCGACACCCGCGCCTGATCTCCGCCCCTTCCCCAAGCGCAACAAATGATTAAAGTCGCGAATCCACCTCCCGGGGCGGACTCGGCCCGTCCGGTCCCGTCCTTGTCCCATACCGGACCCGACTGATGAAGCTGACGATCGAGCGCGCCGCCCTCTTGAGAGCCCTGGGTCATGTCCAGAGCGCGGTGGAGCGCCGGAACACCATCCCGATCCTCTCCAACGTGCTGCTCTCCGCCGAGCGCGGCCGACTCAGCTTCTCGGCCACCGATCTCGACATGGAAATCATCGACGAGGCCGAGGCCCGGGTCGAGCAGGCCGGTCAGATCACGGCCCCGGCCCACACCCTCTATGAGATCGCCCGCAAGCTGCCCGAGGGCGCCGAAGTCACCCTGGCCTGGACCGGGGAGGACCCGCGCCTGTCGGTCTCGGCGGGGCGCTCCCGGTTCAGCCTTCCCGTCCTTCCAGCCGGCGATTTCCCGGTCATGTCCTCCGATGGCCTCTCCGGCCGGGTGGGCCTGGACGTGAACGATCTGATCCGCCTGATTGACCGGACCCGTTTCGCCATCTCCACCGAGGAGACGCGCTACTATCTGAACGGCCTCTACCTTCATACGGTCACCGAGGGCGGCCTGCCCCGGCTGCGCGCCGTCGCCACCGACGGTCACCGCCTGGCCCTGGCCGAAATGCCCGCGCCTGAAGGTTCGGCGGGCGCGCCCGGCGTCATCGTGCCGCGCAAGACCATCGGTGAGGCCCGGCGCCTGCTCGATGACGCGGGCGAGAGCGTCGATCTGGCCGTCAGCCCCCAGAAGGTGCGCTTCGACTTCGGCGGCGCGGCCCTGACCTCCAAGGTTATCGACGGCAGCTTTCCGGACTACGCCCGGGTGATCCCCCGGGACAACAACCGGGTCATGATGGTCGACAACAAGCTCTTCGCCCGGGCCGTCGATCGCGTGGCCACCATCTCGGCGGAAAAGAGCCGGTCGGTCCGGATGTCGATCGAGGCGGGCCGGCTGACCCTGACGGTCCGCAATATGGAGGCGGGCCAGGCCGTCGAGGAGCTGGAGATCGACTATGACGGCGAGGCCTTCGAACTGTCCTTCAACGCCCGCTATCTCCTGGACGTGACGGACCAGATCAGCGCCGAGCAGGCCGAGTTCCGGTTTGGCGGCCCGAACGACCCCGCCCTGGTGCTGGACCCCACCGACCCCGACGTCCGCTACGTCCTCATGCCCCTGCGGGTCTGACCCGCCGATCGACCCTCACCCCGACGGTCCGAAGCGGCTATAGACTGGGACCGTGCGCTCGGTCCTCACACGCCTGTCCCTGACGGATTTCCGCTCCTACGAACGGGCGGACATCGCGCTGGATGGCCGCATGGTGGTGCTGACCGGGCCGAACGGAGCGGGCAAGACCAACATCCTGGAGGCGGTCTCTCTCCTGTCCCCCGGTCGGGGCCTTCGCAACGCCGCCCTGCCGGAGATCGGGCGCCGGGCGCCGGACGAGACCGCCGGCCGGGCCTGGGCCGTCTCGGCCCGCCTGGAGGTGGGCGGCGAGGCGATCCGCGTGGGGGTCGGCGTCGAGACGGCCGGCGCCTCCCGCCGCGCCGTGCGCCTGGAGGGCGAGACCGTCCCGCCGGCCCGCCTGACCGACCTTATCCGCCCCGCCTGGCTGACCCCCGCCCAGGACCGCCTCTTCCTTGAGGCCGCCAGCGAGCGTCGCCGGTTCCTGGACCGCCTGGTCTTCGCCGCCGAGCCCGGTCACGCCGCCCACGCCCAGGCCTATGAGAAGGCCCTGCGCGAGCGTCTGCGCCTCTTGACCGACGGGCCGGCGGATCCGGTCTGGCTCGACGCCCTGGAGCAGCGCCTGGCCCTCAGCGGCGCCCGCCTGGCCGAGGCCCGGGCCCGCACCCTGGCCGCCCTCCAGGCCGAGATCGACAGCCGGGGAGACCGGCCCTTCCCCCAGGCCCGGATCGCCCCCACGGGGGAGTGGGAGCAGCGCGCGGCGGCCGGCGAGGCCGGACCCGGCCTTCAGCAGGCCCTCGCCGCCGCCCTGTCCGCCGCCCGGGGCCGGGACAGCGCGGCGGGTCGCTCCCTGACGGGGCCGCACAGGGGCGATCTGTCTGTGATCCACGCCGAGCGCGGGCGGCCCGCCGCTGAGTGCTCGACGGGCGAGCAGAAGGCCCTGGTCCTGAACCTCGTCCTCGCCCAGGCGGCGCGTCTTTCCCGTGCCGAATCAGCGCCGGCGCCTGTATTGTTGCTGGATGAAGTCGCAGCGCACCTGGACCGCCGCCGGCGGGCGGCGCTGTTCGACGAAATCGAGGCGCTCGGGCTTCAGGCCTTCCTGACCGGCACGGACGACCCTCTCTTCGAGGAACTTGAGGGCCGCGCCCTCAGGCTCCGGGTCGAGGGCTCCCGGCTGGCTGTTGCGGACACCCCATGACCGACGAATCCCAGACCCCGAATGAATCCCCAGCGGAAACCCCCGAAGAGGCCGCCGCCGCCTATGGCGCGGAGTCGATCAAGGTCCTGAAGGGGCTCGACGCCGTCCGCAAGCGGCCGGGCATGTATATCGGCGACACCGATGACGGCTCGGGCCTGCACCACATGGTCTACGAGGTGGTGGACAACGCCATCGACGAGGCCCTGGCCGGCCACGCCTCCCGGGTCGAGGTGATCCTCAACGCCGATGGGTCCTGCACCGTCACCGACGACGGCCGCGGCATTCCCACCGACATCCATGAGGGCGAGGGCGTCTCGGCGGCCGAGGTCATCATGACCCAGCTGCACGCTGGCGGGAAGTTCGACCAGAACGCCTACAAGGTCTCGGGCGGCCTGCACGGCGTGGGCGTCTCCGTCGTCAACGCCCTGTCCGACTGGCTGAAGCTCAAGGTCCACCGCGGCGGCCGCGCCTACGAGATGACCTTCCGCCGCGGCGACGCCGTCTCGCCTCTGGAGCAAACGGGCGCCTCTCCCTTGCGGGAGTCGGGCGAGCCGCTGACGGGCACGGAGGTGACCTTCCTGCCCTCGCTGGAGACCTTCGCCTTCATCACCTTCGATCGGCGCACCCTCGAGCACCGTCTGCGCGAACTCGCCTTCCTCAACTCCGGGGTCCACATCCGCCTGCGCGACAACCGCGAGGCCGAGCCCTGGGAAGAGATCATGCACTATGAGGGCGGGGTGGAGGCCTTCGTGCGCCACCTCGACAAGGCCAAGACCCCCCTGGTCAAGGCGCCCGTCGTGGTCCGCGGCCGTCGCGACAATGTCGAGGTCGACCTCGCCCTGTGGTGGAATGACGGCTACCACGAGAACGTCCTCTGCTTCACGAACAACATCCCGCAGCGGGATGGCGGCACCCATCTGGCGGCCTTCCGCTCGGCCCTGACCCGGATCATCTCGAGCTATGCCGAGACCAGCGGCGCCGCCAAGCGCGAGAAGGTCAGCCTGTCCGGCGAGGACGCTCGCGAGGGCCTGACCTGCGTGCTGTCGGTCAAGGTGCCGGACCCCAAGTTCTCATCCCAGACCAAGGACAAGCTGGTCTCGTCAGAGGTGCGCCCCGCCGTCGAGGGCCTGGTGGGCGAGGGCCTGGCCACCTGGTTCGAGGAGCATCCCGTCGAGGCGCGGATGATCGTCCAGAAGATCGCCGAGGCCGCCGCCGCCCGGGAGGCCGCCCGCAAGGCGCGCGAACTGACCCGGCGCAAGTCGGCCCTCGACATCACCTCCCTGCCCGGCAAGCTGGCCGACTGCCAGGAGAAGGACCCGGCCAAGTCCGAAATCTTCCTGGTCGAGGGGGACTCCGCCGGCGGTTCGGCCAAGCAGGCTCGCAACCGCGAGAACCAGGCCGTCCTGCCCCTGCGCGGCAAGATCCTCAATGTCGAGCGGGCCCGGTTTGACCGGATGCTGGGCTCCGACCAGATCGGCACCCTGATCACCGCCCTCGGCGCCGGCATCGGCCGGGACGACTTCAACATCGAGAAGATCCGCTACCACAAGATCGTCATCATGACGGACGCCGACGTCGACGGCGCCCACATCCGGACCCTGCTGCTGACCTTCTTCTACCGGCAGATGCCCGAGGTCATCGAACGGGGCTATCTCTACATCGCCCAGCCGCCCCTCTACAAAGCCGCCAAGGGCCGGTCTTCGCGCTACCTCAAGGATGACGCCGAGCTGGAGGTCTACCTCACGGAAGAGGGCGTAGACGGGGCGACCCTCGACCTCGCCTCCGGCGAGCGCCTGACGGGCCAGGACCTCCTGAACCTGGTGCAGGCCTCCCGGGCGGCCCGGGCCAATATCGAGCGGCTCACCGCACGGGCGCCGGCCTTCGCCATCGAGCAGGCGGCCCTGGCCGGCCTGTTCGCCGGGGAGGGCGATCCCGCCGCCGCCGCCCGCCGCCTCGACCTCTACGCCGAGGAGGGCGACGGTCCCTGGTCCGGAGAGGCCGCGCCCGCCGGCGGCTTCGCCTTCTCCCGCCGCCGCCGAGGCGTGACCGAGAGGGTGGTCCTCGACGACCTGCTGATTGGGGCCGCCGACGCCCGCCGCCTGGCCGAGCGCGCCCAGGCCCTGGCCGAGCCCTTCTCGGGCACGGCCACCTTCACCCGCCGGGATCGCACGACCCGCGTCCGCGGCCCCCTCGACCTGACCGCCGCCATCATGGAGGCCGGCCGCCGGGGCCTGACTATCCAGCGCTACAAGGGGCTGGGCGAGATGAACCCCGAGCAGCTCTGGGAGACCACCCTGGACGCCGAGGCCCGCACCCTGCTTCAGGTCCGGGTCGCCCACGCCGACGACGCCGACGACATGTTCACCCGCCTGATGGGCGACCTCGTCGAGCCGCGCCGGGAGTTCATCCAGGAAAACGCCCTCGACGCCGAGGTCGACGTCTGATCAGTCGCCTTCCGCCCAGCGGGGGGCTTTTGCAAAGTCCCCTTCGCGGAACGGCGTCTCGTTGAAGATGTAGGGGTAGTAGAACCGACGCAGCCGCTCGTGGAAGGCCCGGATCCGGTCCTGGTAGGCGAGCTGGGCCGCCAGGTCCGTTCCCGCCATCCGGTGAAGGGCGGTTTGCACCCCCGCCGCCGGCAGTACGAGACCGACCCGGGCGGTCCAGGCGTCCCGGGACTCCAGCCCCCGCCGGTAGGCGCGGACCGGGTCGGCGACGCTCAGGTCCCCGAGGTGCTGGAAGGCGTAGTACCACTTCCAGTGGAATCCCGAGGTCACCGGCGGCGTGTCCCGCCATTCCGTGTGGACCCTGAAGAAGGCGGCGAGGGTGGCGTCCTTCGGCTTGTCCCAGCCGGCGTGGACAGCCTCGCGCTGGGCGAGGGTCAACTCGACCCCTTGCCGGACCGGATTGGCGCTGTTGATGGCGATGTGCGCCAGGGCGGGCAGCACCAGGGTCAGGACGACCCAGGTCGCCGCCAGGACGGCGCCGTTGGCCACCGAGCTGCGCCCCAAGGCGCCGACGCCCAGGCAGACCAGGGTCCAGAAGGCGAGATAGAGGCCGGCCACAGCCAGAACCCCCAGGACCTCGACGGCCGACGCCCCGGACATTGCGGCGCCCGCAATGAAGGGTGCGGCCACGGCGACGAAGACCAGGCCCGCCCTGAGGCCAGCCCGGTGGGTCCAGAGCCCCGTCCGCCCGCCCGCCGCCTGCAGGGCCTGGAGCCTCCCGGCCTCCCGCTCTCCCGAGATCAGGTCGTGCAGGAGGACGATGAGGATCAGGGGGGCGAGGAAGGTCAGGACAAAGGCCCAATCGAAACGCCCCGGCAGGGCGAGCTCTGCATTGTAGGTCTCGCCTTCATGGATCTGGCTCTCGAGCGCCAGGGCGCGGACCCGCAGCACATAGGGCGCCACGTCGCGCTGCCCGAGGGCGGCGAAGGCGAGGGCGGAGGGCCGGTCCCAGGTCGCATGGAAGGTGTAGTAGGCGGCGTTTCCCGCGTCGCCGTCCCGCGACACCCAGGCCGCCACAACGGCCTCTTCCGCCGCCTGCAGGGGCTGGATCCGGGCGATGGTTTCAACCTGCCGGCGGATCTCCGTCATTCCGGCGACGACGCTGACGACGGAGAGGAGGGCGAGGAGGGCCAGCGTGGGGACCGCCAGCCTCTGGCGCAGGAAGAGCTGCAGCTCCTGTCCCAGATGGCTCATGCCCCCGCCCTTTCCAGCCGGCGGCTGGCGGCCCAGGCGAGGCCGCCCGCCAGGGCCAGCCAGCCGCCCAGGAGCAGCAGCCCCGGGGTCGCAGCCCCGAGGGCCTCTGAGGTCGAGGCCGGCCGGTAGACGAAGTCGGGGGTCTGGCGCCAGGCGCCCGGATCGATCCGGACCCGCCGGCCGGCCTCCGGGTCACTGTTGCGTTTGCTGTCGTCTGAGAAGGTCAGGCGCTCCGCCTGGAGGCGGTTCAGCCTCTGGACGATGGCGTAACGGTAGGCCTCCGCCTGTCGCAGGAACCGCCGGTGACCCTCCAGGTCCGTCCCCGAGGCGGCCATGGACAGGCTCCGCACCGCCAGGGTCGGGCTGACCAGCCCCAGGGCGAGGGCCATTCCGGACTGGCGCCTCTGGTCGGCGAACTGGCGCTCGGCGTACCTCTCGAAGAGGGATGAGGTCAGCCGCTCCCCCTCCATGGCGATCAGGCCCCGGTAGTTCACCGGCAGGTCCTCGACGCGGGCCACCCCGTAGGTCTTCAGGACCGAAGCCCGGAAGGCGTTGAAGTGGGGGTCGTCGGGATTGTGGCTGTCGCCGATCTTTTTCAGGTCCCGCTGGATGGCGATGTCGGTTTCCAGCCGGGTTGGCTGGGGCGCCGCCAGAAGGGCGATGTCGGTCGCCAGCCGGGGGGCGAGGATCGCCGACAGGGCCCAGGCGGCGACAAGGCTGGCGAGGGCGGTCCGGCTGCTCGGCGCCAGGGCGGAGATCGAGGTGGTGGCCAGCACCCAGACCAGCAGGTAGGCCGCATAGCCCGCCGCCAGCGTCAGGGCGGCCACAGGCGCTGCGCCGCCGACCAGGGTGAGCCAGGCCAGGGCGCCGAGCGCCGGCGCCAGGATCAGCCCGGCGACGACCGAAAGCGCCGCGGCCTTTCCCAGAACCACCTGGCCGGCCCTCACCCCCTGGGTGAAGTGCAGGCGCAAAAGGCCGGAGTCCCGTTCCCGCGCAATGGCGCCGAAGCCGAGGAAGATCAGCACCAGGGGTCCAAGCGCCTGGATCACGAAGGCGGGGGTCAGCTGGCCGAACCGGACCAGCAGGGAGGACTGCCGGACATCCCCGAAGTTGGCGCTGTTCTGCCTGTGGCCCTCGAGGAACAAGGTCGATCCGGTGAAGGCGTCGACGCCCGGATCAAAGCCCGCAAGGGCGGGCAGGGGTCGGAAGACGAAGTGTCCGTAATGCACCATCCGGTGCGGGTGTCGGGCGGGCTGACCATCGAACTCCCGGTCCGCCTGCGCCTGAAAACGGCTCCGGATCTCCTGGCTCTCCCGGCCCTGAGAAATGGCGGTCAGGGCGGCGACGGCGGACAGGATGACCACCAGGGCGATCGCCAGCTGGGCGACCCTCGCCCGGGCCATGAGGCGCAGCTCGTTGGCGGCGATGTGCAGGACCGGACTCATCCGGCGGCGGCCTCGCCAAAGCGGCGGTGAAGCGCCAAGACGTCCAGCCCGTCGTCAGCCCGGACCTCTTCGACGATCCCGCCGCCCGCCAGGAACCCGATCCGGTCGGCGCAGTCCGCCGCGCCCAGAAGGTCGTGGGTCACCATGAGGACCGCCGCCCCCCGCTCGCGCAGGCCTCCCACCAGGGCGTTGAAGTCCGACGCCGCGACCGGGTCGAGGCCGGTCGTCGGCTCGTCCAGGAGCAGGACGGGGACCTCCCGCAGGAGGGCCATGGCGATCGCCACCTTCTGCCGCATGCCCTTGGAGAAGCCGCTGGTCCGCCGGGTCCGGGCCCCGGCCTGGAGCCCCGCCGCGTCCAGGGCCGCATCCATCTCCGCCCTCGAGGGTCGGTCGCCGGACAGGCCCAGGAAGTAGGCGATGTTCTCGTAGGCGCTGAGGGTCTCGTAGAGGGCGACGGTCTCCGGCAGGTAGGCGATCCGCCGGCGCACGGCGTCGGCCTGTGTCGCGGGGTCAAGACCCATCACCTGCACCGATCCGCCGGAAGGCCGCAGCAGGCCCATCAGCACGGCCAGGGTGGTCGACTTGCCCGCGCCATTGCCGCCAAGCAGGGCGTAGACCTCACCGGCGCTGACGGACAGGCTCAGGCCCTTGAGCACCTCCGCACCACCGCGTTCGATACGCAGGTCGCGAATCTCTACGGCGGGTTCAGCGGCGGTGGGACCTAGCATTCCTGCTTGTTCTCCCGGGCCCGCCGCCCTGTCAATGCTGATATAACGTATCATTGACAGGTCGGTCGGTGTCGCTAAGACGGAACTGATACACTGTAACGTTCGGGGGTCCCGGTGAACTCAACCGCCAAGTCGATCTTGCTCCTTACCACTGCCCTCGCCCTCGTCGGCGGTCCTGCCGTTGCAGAGAGCGGCTCCAAGGTCTCCGAGCTCGTGGTCACGGGTCAGAGGCAGGCCTACCTTGGCGCATTCTCTCTCGCCGAAACGCCCCAGAGCGTCGCGGTCATCTCGCAGCGCACCCTTCAGGACAACAACATCACCGGGCTGACGGAGGCCCTGGACCTCAACGCCGGGGTCGCCCGGCAGAACAATTTCGGCGGCCTCTGGGACGCCTATGCGGTGCGCGGCTTCGCCGGGGACGAAAACCTGCCCAGCGGCTATCTCGTGAACGGCTTCAACGGCGGGCGCGGCTTCGGCGGCCCGCGGGACGTCGCCGGCGTCGAGCGTATCGAGATCCTGAAGGGCCCCAACGCCGCCCTGTTCGGTCGCGGCGAGCCCGGGGGCACGGTGAACATCGTCACCCGCAAGGCCCGGTTCGGCGAGACCGGAGGATCGGTGAGCGCCAGCCTTGGCGGGTTCAGCGCCCGTCGGGCGGAGGCCGACGTCAACCTCGCCGCCGGGGAGGTCTTCGGGGCCCGCCTGATCGGCTTCTACGACGAAGCCGACAGCTTCCGCCGGACGGTCAGCACCGAGCGTTACGGCTTCCTGCCCTCCTTCGGGTTCCGGCTGGGTGAGGACACCACGGTCACCTACGACCTGGAGGTCACCCGCCAGAAGGCGCCCTTCGACCGCGGCGTCCCGGCCATTGGCGGCGTCCTGGGCAAGGTGGACCGACGGACCTTCCTGGGTGAGCCCGGCGACGGCTCCATCAAGGCAGACGCCACGGGGCAACAGGTGGAAATCCAGCACGACTTCAGCCCCGCCTGGAGCCTGCTGCTCGGCGCCGGCTTCCGGACGACAGACCTGACGGGCTTCTCCACCGAGGCCGAGCTCGCCGCCTCCCGGCAGAAGCTGAACGTCGACGGAAAGTCCCTCTCCCGCCAGAGGCGGTTCCGCGATTACGAGGCCGATCACGCTGTCCTTCGGGGCGAGCTGTCCGGCGAGTTCCAGGCCCTCGGCGTGCGCCACCGCCTCCTTGCCGGCGCTGACTTCGACCGCTTCGAGAACAGCCTGTTCTTCCTGCGGTTCCGGCCGGCGGCGGTGAGCGGCAATCCCTCGGACCAGGCCGCCAACGTCATTGACGTCTTCGCGCCGGTCTATGGCCGGTTCCCCCTGCCGACCCCCGGGCCCCAGACGAACCGGCTTGATGTGCAGGAGGCCGTCGGCCTCTACCTTCAGGACCAGGTCAACCTCTCTGAGTCCCTGCAGGTCCGGCTGGGCGTCCGCTATGACGACTTCTCGCTGGAGAGTCTCAACCGGGCGACGGGCGTGTCCCAGACCCGCTCGGAGAGCCGCCTCAGCCCGCAGGTGGGCCTGGTCTGGACCGCCGCACCGTCCCTGTCCTTCTTCGCCGCCTACGGCGAGGGCTTCCGCGCCAATGTCGGCGCCACGGCCAAGGGCGAGATCTTTGATCCTGAGACGAGCCGGTCCTTCGAGGCCGGCGCCCGCTTCACTCTCTTGAACGGCGACCTGACGGGGACCCTGGCCGTCTTCTCGATGCAGAAGAGCCAGGTTCTCGCCGCTGACCCGGCCAATCCGGGCTTCTCCCTGCCCATCGGCAAGGCCGGCAGCCAGGGGGTCGAGTTCGATCTCAACGGCCGCCTCCCGGGCGGCGTCGAGGCCCTGCTCTCGTACGCCTATGTCGAGGCCGAGGCCCGGTCCGACGTCCTGGACCCCAACTTCTCCCTGCAGATCCGCAAGGGTGACCGGTTGATCAACGTGCCGCGGCACAGCCTCAACGGCCAGGTCGCCCGCGACTTCACCCTTGGCGAAACCGAGGTTCGCCTCGGCGCCGGCGTCCAGCATGTGGGCGAGCGCCTCGGAGAGACCGCGACGAAGTTCGAGCTGCCCGCCTACACCCTGGTCCGGCTGTTCGGCGCCTGGCGCGCCACCGACCAGGTCGAGGTCTTTGGCGAGGTGCAGAACCTGTTCGACGAAACCTACTACACCAACAGCTTCGCCACCCTCTGGGTCCAGCCGGGCGCCCCGCGGACGGGGTCGGTGGGGGTGCGGCTGCGCTTCTGAGGCTCAGTCGCCGGGCGGGACCTCTCCCGTCACCAGGGCCAGGACGGCGGGGCCGTATCGGGCCAGCTTGCTCTCGCCCACGCCGCTGACCCGCGACAGGGCCGCCGCATCGGCGGGCTTGCGGGTCGCGATCTCGGCCAGGGTGCGGTCGCTGAAGATGACATAGGGCGGCGCCTTCTGGCGGATCGCCTCGGCCCGGCGCCAGGCGCGAAGGGCGGCGAAGAGCTGCGGGTCGCCCTCGAAGACGGTCTCCGAAGCGTCGCGGCGGCGTCGCCCCGGCGTCGCTCCGGCCTCGGGTCGACCGGTGGGAAGACGTCCCTCCACCCGTCGCTCCCCCCGGTAGACCGCGCGCACCGCCCCGGCGTCGCCCAGCCCGATCAGGGGGCGGCCGTCATTCGGGTCCTCGCGCAGCAGGCCGTCGAAGATCAGCTGGTCGATCAGGCCGCGCCAGTCCCCCGCCGACAGCTCGGCCCCGACCCCGAAGGTGCTCAGGCCCGCCTCGAAGGCCGAGGGCTCCCGGGTCTTGCCCAGGAGGTGCTCCACCAGCCGGCCCCGGCCATACCGACCGTTCAGCCGGTGGGCCGCCGACAGGACCTTCTGGGCCTGGAGGGTCAGGTCCGCGCCCTTCGGAGGGTTCAAACAGTTGTCGCAGCGCCCGCAGTCGGCGACGCCCTCCTCGCCGAAATACCGGCGCACGGCTGCGGTCCGGCAGGCCCCGCCGTCCAGCAGGGCGTAGAGCTGGCGCACCTTGCGGACCTGCACCGCGCGGACCTCATCGGACAGGGCCTGGCCGTCCAGCCGCCGCAGGGCCCAGGCCATGTCCGCCGCCCCGTAGAGGGTGATCCCCTCGGCAGGCTCGCCGTCGCGCCCGGCCCGGCCCACCTCCTGCCAATAGGCCTCGATGGAGGCCGGCGGATCGGCGTGGATCACGTAGCGGACGTCCGGCTTGTCGACCCCCATGCCGAAGGCGATGGTGGCCACCATGACGGCGGCGTCTGAGGCCAGGAAGTCGGCCAGCCTCTGCTCGCGCACCTCACGATCGAGGCCGGCGTGGTAGGCCATGGCGGGCAGGCCGGCGGCGCAGAGCTCGGCGGCCAGGGCCTCCGTCCCGTCCCGCGAGCCGGCGTAGATCACCCCCGGCCGGTCGCGCCGCGCCTTGGCCAGCTCCAGCACCCGCTTGCGGCCCGTCCCGGCCTTGCGCTCGGCGGACAGGGCCAGCTCGGGCCGGTCGAAGGAGGCGACGAACTCCCGGGCCTCCCCCAGGTGCAGGCCCTCGCGGATGTCCTGCCGGGTGCGGGCGTCGGCGGTGGCGGTGACGGCGAGGCGCGGGACCCCCGGGAACAGGCCGGCCAGCTGGCCCAGTTGCCGGTACTCCGGCCGGAAGTCATGGCCCCACTGGCTGACGCAGTGCGCCTCGTCGATGGCGATGACCGAGAGCCGAACCTGCGACAGCCGCTCCAGCATCCAGGGCTGCAGCAGGCCCTCCGGCGAGACGTAGAGCAGGTCCAGGGTCCCGGCCTCGATCCGCGCCCAGGTGGCGCCCCGGGCCTCCGGGGCGGTGAGGGAGTCCAGCCGGGCCGCAGCCACCCCGGCCTGGACCAGGCCCGCCACCTGATCGGCCATCAGGGCGATGAGGGGGCTGACCACCAGGCCGAGGCCGGGCCGCAGCAGGGCGGGGATCTGGTAGCAGACGCTCTTGCCCCCGCCGGTGGGCAGGACGGCCAGGGCCGGACGCCCGGCCAGGATCTCGGCGATCACCGGCGCCTGAAGCCCCCGGAAGCCGGAGTGTCCGAAGACACGGCGCAGGACCTCCTGCGCCTCCTTGAGCGAATCGTCGGACATGCCCCTCTATCGCGCGGCCCGACCCGGCTGCGAAGGGGTCGGGTCGGGGCGACCGGGCCTATTCCGCCGCCAGGGCGACCGGGGCGTCCTGGGCGCCGCGCACCAGCCGGCCGGGCAGGGCGCCGGTGGGCTCGCCGTCCCGGTAGGTGACCTGGCCGGCCACCAGGGTGGCGACATAGCCCCGCGCCCTCTGCAGGAGCCGCCGCCCGCCCGCCGGCAGGTCGTAGCCCACCGTGGGCGGCTCCACCGCCAGCCGGTCGAAGTCGATGACATTGAGGTCGGCGCGCAGGCCCGGCGCCACCAGGCCCCGGTCCAGCAGGCCCACGGTCTCGGCCGTGGCCCGGGTCTGAAGGCGGACCATGTGCTCGAGGGGCAGGCGCGGCCCCCGGGTCCGGTCCCGGGCCCAGAGGGTCAGGTTGGTGGTCGGGAAGCTGCCGTCGCAGATCATGCCCACATGGGCCCCGCCATCCGACAGGCCGGCCACGCAGTCGGGATGGCGCAGCATGTCGTAGGCCGGATCCAGACCGCCGTCGGCATAGTTGAGGAAGGGCAGGTAGAGCATGCCCCGCCCGCCGCGGCTCATCATGTGCTGCAGGGCGACCTGCTCAGGCGCGACGCCCCGGGCCGCGGCGAGGGCGGCGATGGAATCCTGACGGGTTGGCTCGTAATCCGGCGTCTCGGCCATCAGGTACATGTGGCCCCAGTCCCGGGTCAGGCGCGAGGCGATGGCCGCGCTGCCGGGGGCGACGGTATCGTCCAGCAGGGCGGCCCGGAACGACGGGTCCGCCAGGCGCGCCATCCGAGCCTCGAGGGGCAGGCCGGCGACGGACTTCCAGGCCTCGGTATGGCTGAAGGGATTGAGGGTGAGCTCGAAGCCGAGGAGGACGCCCACCCCCCGGCCGGCGACCTGGGCCCGCATGGGCAGGCCGTCGACGGTGGCGGCGGACAGGTGGGCCAGGAGGTCGCGCCAGGCGTTGGGCGCCTTGGGGCCCTGCAGCAGGCTGAAGGACAGGGGCCGGCCCGAAGCCTCCACCAGCCGACGCATCAGGCCGAACTCGGCGGCCGGGTCGGCGAAGTCTGAGACGAACTGCAGCACCCCGCGACCGGCGGCCTTCAGGCCCATGGCGATGCCCATCAGCTCGTCCTCGGCGGCGGTGAGGGTGGGCGTCGGCTGGCCGTCGGAGGTGCGGTGGTTGAGGGTGCGCGAGGTGGAGAAGCCCAGGGCGCCGGCCTCCATGGCCCGCTTCGCCAGGGCCGCCATGGCGGCGATGTCGGCGGGGGTCGCCGGCTCGCGGTTGGCCCCGCGCTCGCCCATGACGAAGACCCGCAGGGCCGCATGCGGCAGCTGGGCGCCGACATCCAGGTCGAAGGCGCGTCCCGACAGGGACTGCAGGTACTCCGGATAGCTCTCCCAGTTCCAGGGCAGGCCCTCGGCCAGGACGGGATGCGGAATGTCCTCCACCCCCTCCATCAGCCGGATCAGCCGGTCGTGGTCCTCGGGTCGGCAGGGGGCGAAGCCGACCCCGCAATTGCCCATGACCGCCGTGGTCACCCCATGCCAGGCGGAGGGGGTGAGGTGGTGGTCCCAGGTGACCTGGCCGTCATAGTGGGTGTGGATGTCGACAAAGCCGGGGGTGACGATCTTCCCGCGGGCGTCAATCTCTTCCGCGCCCGAGCCGGCGATGCGGCCCACGGCCGCGATCCGCCCGTCCTTCACCGCCACATCGGCCCCGAAGCCCGGCGCGCCGGAGCCATCGATCACGGTCCCGCCGCGGATCACCAGGTCGTAGGCGCGTTCCTGTCCGGCCATGACGTCTCCTCCGTCGCGGTCCCCGCCGCGTGATGGGATTCAGCGCCCATCGCGGCGGCGGGGTCAAGAGATCGGATCCGAGGTCGTCCTGTAGTCGGCGAACCGCGCCGCCCAGGGCTCCAGCGGCAGGGCGAGCCCGTTCGCGAGGAAGGCGACCTGATGGTAGAAGGCCGTCAGCTGCAGAATCTCGAGAATCTGGTCCTCGTTGAAGTGGCCGGCGAGGTCCCGGTACTCGGGGTCGCTGAGCGTGGAACGGTCGTGAAGGGCGTCCACGGTGGACAGAAGCACCGCCTCCTTTTCAGACCAAAGGCCGAGGTCGAGGGACTGCGACAGGGTTCCGGCGACCTCCTCCCGGGAGAGTCCGGCGCGTTCTGCGAAGAGATGGATATGAACCCCCCACTCGTACTCGCAGCCGGTGCGCGCGCTGGTGCGGTCGATCACAAGCTCCCTCTCACGGAGGGAAAGGGGAGATCCGCTGTCCAGCAGGGACCCGTTGCTGAAGCGGGTCCAGGCCCGTTCGCTCCGGCCGAGGGTGGTGAATAGGACGAGGGGCTGGACCCCCCGGCTGGCGGCGCGCTTGAGATAGGTCTCCAGGCTCCTGGGAAAGGGGGGGCTGGCGGGGGCGATCCGACCCATGGCGGGTTCTCCATCAGGCGTCCGGTTCTTTGGGTCCGGCCGCGATCATGCTATGGAATGTGTAACACGCAAGATCGCTATCAAAACTGTAGCAATCTGGCAAGCCCACCAGGAAGGCGCCATGCCAACCATTCCCTCCACCGGGTCCTTCAGCCTCAATGGCGACCGACCGATCATGGTTCTTCTGGACCTGATCAGCCGGAGGTGGGCGCTGCGAATTCTTTGGGAACTGAGGGACGGCCCCCTCACCTCGCGCGCCTTGCGCTCCCGCTGCGACGATGTGTCGCCGACCGTTCTCCAGACCCGGCTCAGTGAACTGCGCTGGGCCGGAATCGTCGATCACCTCCCCAGACAGGGGTACGCTCTGACGCCGGTGGGGACTGAGCTGGGCGCGGTTCTGTTGCAGCTCAACAAGGTCTCAGAGGTCTGGGCGTCTGGAATTCCTGACGAATGATCTGCGACCGCGCCTTGCGGCCTGGCCGGCGCTGAGGCCTGAGCCTCGTCTGGCTGGAGGGGCGCGGTCGACGGTCCCAAGCGCCGACCGGGGCCAACGTCTCTGTGAGGACGCCGCGGTCGCGCCCGCCCGCCGCAGGGCCGCCGAACCCGTCTTTCGTCGCAGTTGTCTTTCCGGATGAGCGTCAGTCGAGCGCCACCACCGCCTCGACCTCGAACAGCATGGGGTCGATCGCCAGTTTTGGCACAGAGATCAGCGTCTGCGCCGGAAGGGTCGCGCCGAACATCCGGATCACGCCTTCCGTCAGCACGGCGAGCTTCGTCATGTCGTGATCGACCACGAACACGTTGAGTTTGACGACCTGGCTGGGGCGCGCGCCGATCGCTTCGAGGGCGAGGCCGAGATTGACGTAGGCTTGCTTTACCTGGGCGGAGAAATCGGGGGACAGCTCGCCCTTGCTGTCAAATCCGCCTTGGCCGGAAACGAAGGCGATCCTCTTGCCCGCCGGAATGATGACCGCCGTGCTATAGCCCTTGGGCGCCGGATCGCCGAGGCTTGGCGGATTGACGACAACCAGATCCCTGGCATTGGCGCCGGTTGAAATGCCCATGATCAGCAGGCCTCCGATGAGAAGATGTTTCAAGCTCGATGACGTCATGTGGGCTCCTTTGGATTGAACCCGACGCTGCATAGGCGAGAATGGGGCCAAGAACTGTCACCATTCATGCTATGTCGCCGCCGTGACCATTCGAGCTCGTCAGGACGCGATCATTCGCACCCTCAGGCGCACATCGGTCGCGACCGTCAGTGAGCTTGCGGTCGAGGTCGGCGTGTCGCGCCGCACAGTGCTGCGTGACATCGTCGCCCTTCGCGATCAGGGCTTCGTCATTCACTCTGAATGTGGCCCGGGAGGCGGTCTACATCTTGACCCGAGCTCCCTTCAGACCGCCTCTCAGGTTTCCGTTGTCGAAGTGTTCGCGCTCTTGATCAGCGTGGCCACGATGCGTGACGCGCAGACCTTTCCCTTCGCCGACGTGGCCGACGCCGGCCTCGCCAAGATCGAACGCGCCCTAACACCGGAGAAGGTGCGCGAGCTGCGCGCGCTTCTCGACTGTCTGCATATCGGGCGGTTGTCGCCGTTGCAGGACATCTCAGACGCCGGCCCTGTCGACCCCGAATTGCTTCCCGCCTTTGAGTTGGCGTTTCTTCAGCAACGGCTCCTGCGCTTCGATTACCGGGACGCGAATGGCGCTCGCACCGTCCGCGAGGTCGAACCGCAAGCCATGCTGATCCTGCCGCCGCTCTGGTATCTTGTGGCCTGGGACCCAACCCGCGCTGACTTCCGGCGCTTTCGAATGGATCGAATCGGCAGGCCCGTCGTTCTCGACGATTCGACCTTCCGCAAGAAACGGGTCCCCTTCGAGAACGACGTGTGCCCATTCCAGGAGCGACAGGGAAGCTGAGGGCTCGGCCAGTGTGGCCGCCTGAGCCCCTGTGATGACGCCGCGGTCGCGCCCGCCCGCCGCAGGGCCGTCACCCGGCCAGGTCGCGGACGCAGAGGACGTGGTTGTCGCCGCGGATGTCGTCGCCCTGGGGGCCGAAGCCTGAGGGGAAGGCGCCGGGTCGCGCCGTCTTCGGGTCGCTTCGCAGGGCGCCGGCGCCGTGGACGTCCATCCATTGCCGACGCCCCGATCCGGGGGGCGCCTCCATGTATCCCATCGCCGGCCCGATCGCCGCGTAGACGGCCAACTCGCCGGTCCTTGAGAACGCGCGGTTCCGTTCCGCCTCCGGCGGCGGGCCCTCAAGATGCGTGGTGGAGGACCAGAGATAGACGTCGCGGCCTCTCAGGGCGAACACCGGGTCGAGGGCCGGAATGCGGGAATAGTCGACAATCGAGTGGAGTTCCTTGGCGTCGGGAAGGCGCCAGTCCCGGTGGCCGCCCAGCGACAGGCCGTCGCAATAGGCCAGGGCCCTGGCCCAGCTCAGGGCGCCGGCAGCCTCCCGCCGCTGCCAGATGAGGCCGCTCGCCCGGTCGGTCACGGTTTCGGCGTCCGGATGGAAGTCGTTCCGCCCGTAGGCGGGGCCCCTGACCAGCCGGACGGCCAGCCTGTGGGGCGTCTGCATGCGGTTGGCCGGGTCCAGGACCGGATAGCCCTTGATCCGGCCGTCGGCGAAGTTGACGCCAAAGACGGTTTCATCACGGCCCATCGTCCGACCGGCATAGCGGGTGGCGCTCCACTCCTGCACGTCGATGGGTCGTCGACCGTGCGCGGCGTCCCCCAGGCCTGAGCCCGCCGCATAGGCGAAGGCGAAGACGGAGGTGTCGATATAGGGCCGCGAGGCGCCGGGATCGCCCGCATAGCCGCCGCGATAGTCGATGAGCGAATAGAGCTCGCGGATGGTGGGGATGCGCCAGTCGTCATGGCCGCCGAGCCGGCTGGCGCGGGCGAAGGTCTCGAGGTCAGCGAAGGTCATTGGCGCGCTGGGCGCCCTGGCCCAGACCAACCCGGTCACCAGGTCCGAGACCGTGCCGTCGCCCGGATCGCGATAGGCGGGCTTGCGGCCGGGGTGCTGGGCGTCCTGGCCGGACAGGAAGGCCCCCGGCGCCGGGCAGGCGATGACCTCGCCGGTCTCGCTGTAGCACCGGTCCTGCGCCGTTCCGACGACCGGATAGGCGCCGGCGGGGGAGGGCGCGAGGCCCGGGCTCCCGGGCTGAGCGGCGGCGAGGAACAGGCCGCCGGCGGCGATGAAGGCGAGAAGCGGGGACATCAATCTCTCCTGCGTGTGCGCGCCCCTCGCCCGGTCACCGAGCCATCAAGCGCTCATCCCGGCGTCGGGGCAACCCCGCGACATTCCGGAGGCGCGCGCCTTCCGTCCGCCCCCGGGTCGCCCCATCTTGGAGGACGGTCAAACACGGAGACCCAGATGCTGACTTCGACCACCCCTCAGATCGCCGGGCATGAGATCGCCGAGACCCTCGGCGTCGTCACCGGCGAGGCCATTATCGGGGCCAACATCTTCCGCGACCTGCTGGCGGGAATCACCGACATCGTCGGGGGCCGGTCTAGGGCCTATGAGTCGGCCCTCAGGGACGCCCGGGAGATCGCCCTGAAGGAGATGTGCGACGAGGCCCGCCGCAAGGGCGGCGACGCCGTGGTGGGCGTCGACCTCGACTATGAGACCCTGGGCTCAGGAAGCATGCTGATGGTCTCGGCCACCGGCACGGCGGTGCGGCTGAGATAAGGGCTCAGGTCCCCGGGCCCCTGAGGCTGCGGGCGAAATCCAGGAAGGCGGCGTCGAAGGCCTCGGGCGTCTCGAGGAAGGCTGAGTGGCCGGCGTCGAAGAGGGCGATCCGCGCCCCCGGGATCCGACGGGCGAGCCCCCTGACCAGGAACCAGGGCAGGATCCGGTCCCTCAATCCCCAGGCGAAGAGAACGGGCGCGGAAAGACCCTTGAGGACCGGACGGAGGTCCGCCGCAGGCTCCGCGAAGCTGCGCCAGGCCTGTGCAAGGACGGGCGCCGTTCGCGCGCCTGCGGCGACGATCTCCTCCCGGCGCCAGGCCGCCTCCGGGAGCGGCAGGACCTGACGGTAGAAACGCCTGAACCAGGCCGGGAAGGCGGGGTCCCCCGCCGCCCCTTTCTCAAATCGCCTGGCCATGTGACGGCAGAACATCCTGATGAAGAGGTTCACCGGGATGAGACCGCCGGAGTTACACAGGACGAGGCCGCGCACCCGGTCGGGATGGCTTGCGGCGCAGAGTATGGCCGCGGCGCCGCCGATGGAATTTCCCAGGAGGATGGCGTCCTTGAGATCCAGGGCCTCCAGGGCGCCGCCCACCAGCTCGGCATATCGCCCGGCGCTGGCCGGTATCGCCTCACGCTGGCTGTCTCCCTGGCCCGGCCAGTCGAGGGAGAAAAATGTGAAATCCCCGCCCAGTCGTTGGGTCAGCCGGTCGAAGTCCCGGGCGCCGTGACCTGTCGCGTGCAGGCAGACGACCGGAGGGCCCGACCCACAGCGAATGACATTGAGGGTTGCCCCCCGGACTTCGAGCAACTGGACCTCCCTCAGGTCGTGCGCCGGGCTGAGTGCTGGAAGGTCGATCATGGTCACGCCTCTTTCGCTCCAGCCCCTGCAGAGACCGTCTTTCGCCATTCAAACCCGCTTGATCGTCCGCCCCGGGCGGTATGCCATGGACCTCCGCGAGGCTGCTGCGGGAGGTTCAATAGCCGCCCTCCGACCAAGCGAGTATGCCTTGCGCGGTCTCCTCAGCGTACTCCAGGTGGGGGAAGTGCCCGGCCCGGTCGAGTTGGAGGGATTGAAAACGGCGCGAACCCTTGCAGCGGGCCTCCGTGGCGGTGACCATATCCTTCCCTGCAGTCGGATCGGAAAGGCCCACAACCAGCATCAGGGGCATCGTCGATTCGCAGAGTGCTTCTGTCCACCGGGGTTCACTCTCCTTTCGCTCCGCGACCGTGGGCAGGGTCTTGTGCAGGAGCCTGGACTCCCCCGGGTGGTTCAGAAGCTTCCAGACCTCGAGGAATTCGCTTTCGGGAATCCGCCTTTCAGGGCCTGTGATCTGGATTAGCCCGCTCATGACGGCTTCTTCGGACGCGCGCCGGTTCACGAGTCCTCCGAGAGGGCTGAGGAGCGCCGTTTGGGAAGCGCTCGGTTTGAACTGGTCTGCAAAGAGGGAGCCGTTGATCAGAACCACCGACTCAATCTCGTAGGGCAGGGCTTGCGCCCGTTCGCGTGACATCAGTTCCTGTACGACCGCGACGCCGATGTCTGAACCTATCAGTCGAACCCGATTGACACCAAGGTGCGCCGCCAAGGCCGATACGGCGTCCGCCTGACGCACGATCGTGTAGCTCGCCTGGTCGGATTTTCCCGAGTACCCGAAGCCTGGAAGATCCAGCGCTACGAACCTGCTCCGCTGGCCCAGTTTTTCGGCGATAAGCCGGAAATCCCAGGACGACGTCGGGTAACCATGAATCGCCAGTGTGGCCGACCCGGCGCCTAGGTCGATATAGAACACCGATTGATCTTGGAATGAGAACTGCTTCCCCATGGCCTTCCATTGCGCAGCGGTGGGCCTGTCCGCCGCCATTGTCGATGCTGCCTGCCGAATTTCCGCGCCGGTCTGTGCTTCGGTCTGCCCTTGGGCTTCGCGCGAATTCATGAGGACGAGGCTCAGAGCCGTGGCGCCCGCGAGGGCCAAGACCCCGGCGCCTATGCGTCGGATGTTAACTGGGCGCATGCCTGTCTCCTCCTCCTCCTCCTGATCATATGTGATATCTGTATCACTCAAGATTTGACGCCGTCAATCCGTTGCGCGAGGAAAGCGCATGGCCTCTTCAAAAACTCCCCGCCGACAACCGGATGCGACCCGCGCCGCCCTGCTCAAGGCTGCGCGGCTGGAGTTCGAAGATCCGGGGTACGAGACCACCCACACCAACCGGATCGCCGCCCGGGCGGGATTTGCGCCTCAGACCTTTTATCGCCACTTCAAGGACAAGCAGGCCATCTTCCTGGCGGTCTACCAGGGCTGGATCCAGGAGGAACTCAGCCTTCTGGATGAGGTGCGGGATGCGGAGGCCGCCGCAGAGGTCCTGATCGCGAGTCACCGCGTCTCCAGGAACTTTCGTCGATCCCTGCGGACGCTTTCGCTCACGGATCCCGCCATCCGATCAGCCCGCGCCGAGAGCCGGAGGCTCCAGATAGATCGGCTGACGGCGAGGTTGCCCCACCTCTCCGGCCGCAGTTTCCCCAGCGTCGCTGCGGATCTCCTGACCCTGGAGCGTCTTGCCGATGCTTGCGCCGAGGGCGAGCTCACGGACCTCGGCGTCCCTGACGCCGCCGCTTCGAAGGTTCTGGCGGAGGCCATCCACCGGGCATTCGGGATCTGAAGCCCCGTCGCCACCGCCCCTTCCGGCGCCTATGCTGGCGCCCATGAGTCGCAGTTTCCTGGAGTTCTTTGCAGGCGGGGGCATGGCGCGGCTGGGGCTGGGGTCGGGCTGGGCCTGCCGGTTCGCCAATGACTTCGACCCGGTGAAGGGGGCGGCTTACCGGGCCAACTTCCCGGACGCGGCGGCGCACTTTTCCGGTGAGGATGTCTGGACGCTTTCGGCGGAGGATCTGCCGGGGGCGGACCTGGCCTGGGCCTCCTCGCCCTGCCAGGATTTCAGTCTGGCCGGCGGTCGGGCAGGGCTGTCGGGGGGGCGGTCCTCGGCCTTCTTTGGCTTCTGGCGGCTGATGGAGGCCTTGGACGCAGCAGGTCGGGCGCCGCCCCTGATCGTGGTGGAGAATGTGGTCGGCCTGCTCACCTCGCGGGGCGGCGCGGACTTCGCGGCCCTCTGCGCCGCCCTGGCGGGGCGCGGCTACCGGGTGGGCGCCCTGGAGGCCGACGCCGCCGACTTCACCCCCCAGTCGCGGCCCCGCCTCTTCGTCGTCGCCTTCCGGGGGGAGCCGCCCCCGGCCCTCTGCGGCGGCGGGGCCTTCGTCACCCCGGCGGTGGCCCGGGCGCGGGACCGGTTGGAGGGGGTGGCGCGGACCGCCTGGGCCGACTGGTCCCTGCGGGCGCCGGCGGTGCGCAACACCGTCCTGGCCGACCTCCTGGAGCCGGACGACCAGGTCGCCTGGCATCCGCCCGAGCTGACCCTGCGGCTCCTCGCCATGATGTCGCCCGTCCAGAGGGCCCGGCTGGAGGCCCTGAGGGCGGCGGGCGGCCGCCAGGTCGGGGGCCTGTTCCGGCGCACCCGGCGGGAGGGGGGGCAGAGCGTCCAGAGGGCCGAGGCCCGGTTCGACGGCCTCGCGGGCTGTCTGCGCACACCCCGGGGCGGCTCCTCCCGCCAGTCCCTGGTCCTGGTCGAGGACGGGCGTGTGCGCACCCGCCTGCTCACCCCCCGGGAGGCGGCCCGGCTGATGGGCCTGCCCGAGAGCTACATCCTGCCGCCGCGCGTCTCCGCCGCCCTGCACGTGGCCGGCGACGGGGTCTGCGTTCCCGCCGTCCGCTGGCTCGCCGACGCCCTGCTGGAGCCCCTGCTGGACGCCCTGCCGGCGCCGCGGGTTTAGAATTCCTAAGCCGGCCCCGCGAAAACCCGCCTTCCCAAAGCCGCCCGGGCGCCTAAGGTCGTCCTTCACTTTTCCGGAGACTTCGCCATGGCTGAATCCGCCTACGACGCCGCCCGCTATCGTCGCGCCGGCCGCGGCAGGGTCTATGAATCCATCCTCGATACCATCGGCGACACCCCTCTGGTGGCCCTGCCCAACCTGACCCGGGCGCTGAAGCCGAAGGGGCGGGTCCTGGCCAAGCTGGAGTTCTTCAACCCCATCGCCTCGGTGAAGGACCGGATCGGCGTCTCGATGATCGAGAGCCTGGAGGCCCAGGGCCTGATCCAGCCCGGCGCCACCCTGATCGAGCCGACCAGCGGAAACACCGGCATCGCCCTGGCCTTCGTGGCCGCCTCCAAGGGCTACAAGTTGATCCTCTGCATGCCCGAGAGCATGTCCATCGAGCGCCGCAAGATGCTGCTGCTCCTGGGCGCCCAGCTGGAGCTGACCCCCGCCGAGCGCGGCATGGCCGGCGCCGTGGCCCGGGCCAGGGAGCTGGTGGAGGCCACTCCGGGCGCGGTCATGCCCCAGCAGTTCGACACCCCCTCCAACCCCCTGATCCACCGGGTCTCCACCGCCGAGGAGATCTGGAACGATACGGACGGGGCGGTGGACGCCGTGGTCTCGGGCGTCGGCACGGGCGGCACCATCACCGGCGTCGGCCAGGTGCTGAAGGCGCGCAAGCCCGGCCTGAAGATGGTGGCCGTGGAGCCGGCGGCCTCGCCGGTCCTGTCCGGCGGCAACCCGGCGCCGCACAAGATCCAGGGGATCGGCGCGGGCTTCGTGCCCTCCATCCTGGACCGGGGCGTGATCGACGAGATCATCCAGGTCTCCAACGAGGACAGCTTCGCCATGGCCCGTCGGGTCGCCAAGGAAGAGGGCATCCCGGTGGGCATCTCCTCCGGCGCGGCCCTGACGGCGGCCTTCAACCTGGCCGACCGGGCGGACTATGCCGGCAAGACCATCGTCGCCATCATCCCCTCCTTCGCCGAACGCTACCTCTCTACGGCCCTGTTCGACGGCCTCTGAGGACGTGCCCGACGTCTTTGACCCGCCGACCCGCTCGGCGGTCATGCGGCGGGTCAAGGCACGCGATACCGGCCCGGAGCGCACCGTCCGTCGGGTCCTGACCCGGCTGGGCGCCCGCTATCGCCTGCACCGGGCCGACCTGCCCGGCCGGCCGGACATCGTCCTGCCGAGCCGGCGCCTGGCGGTCTTCGTCCACGGCTGCTTCTGGCATGGGCATGACTGCGCGCGGGGACGCCGGGTTCCGCAGGAGAGGCGGGACTACTGGACGGCCAAGATCGAAGGCAACCGGGCGCGGGATGCGCGGAACGCTGAGGCCCTGGCGTCGGCCGGATGGCGGGTCGAGACGGTCTGGGAGTGCGAGCTGAAGGCCCGGGCCCTGCCGGCCCTGGAGGAGAGGCTCAGGGCGCTGCTGGCGGAGACGGCGCCTCGACCCTGATTTCAAACTTCACCGAGTTGGCGATGAAGCAGGCGGCGTGGCTGGCCGCGTGGAGGGCGTCCAGGGCTTCGGCGTCCGGGGCCGGGCCGACCCAGGAGATGTCGGGCCGCAGCACCACCTCGACCAGGCCCTTGCGGCCGGGCGCGACCTCGCCCATCCGGCCGCGGGCGGCGTCGGCATAGCGGTCGATGAGGAAGCCGGCGCGCCGCGCCACATCCAGGAAGGTCAGCATGTGACAGCTGGAGACGGACGCCACCAGCATCTCCTCGGGATCGATCCCGACGGGGTCTGCCCAGCGGCCCACCACCGAAGGCGCGGCGGAGGCAGGCATCTCCGCGCCGCCGTCGAAGGCGATGCGGTGGGCCCGGCTGTAATGGCCCCGGCGGAAGTCGGCGTCCGGGTTCAGGGTCCAGGTCACGAAGGCGTCGTGGTCGGACACGGGGGGACCTCCCGTCCTCAGAAGGCCTCGGCCGGAAGGGCCATGACCGTCTCGGCGCCGGACTTCAGCCGCGCCAGGTGGACGCCGGACTCCGGCAGGACCCGGGCCAGGAAGAAGCGGCCGACGGCCAGCTTGGTGGTCCAAAACGGGTCGGCGTCGCCGGCGGCGATCTTCGCCTGCGCGGCCAGGGCCATCTGCGCCCACATCCAGGCCAGGGCGGTAAGGCCCATCAGGTGCAGGAAGTCATGCGAGCCGGCGGCGGCGTTGTCGGGGTGGGCGAGGCCGTTCTGCATCAGCCAGCCCACGCCTTCCTGCAGTTGGGCGCGCGCGCCGTCCAGGCCATCGAGGAAGGGATCGGTCGCCGGATCGCCCCGGGCGCCTGCGGAGAAGGCCTCCAGCTCGGCCAGCCAGGTCAGCATGGCCCGGCCGCCCTGGGCGGGCAGCTTGCGGCCCACCAGGTCCAGGGCCTGGACCCCGTTGGTCCCTTCGTAGATCAGGGCGATGCGCACGTCGCGCATGTACTGGCTGGCGGGGAAGTGCTCGGTGAATCCGGAGCCGCCGTGCACCTGCAGGGCGTCGGAACAGACCTTCAGCCCGCGGTCGGTGAGGAAGGCCTTCACCACCGGCGTCATCAGGGCGGCGTAGTCGGAGGCCTTCTGGCGCACCGCCTCGTCGGGATGGCCGTGGGCGAGGTCGCCCTGGAGGGCGGCCCAGAAGAGGAAGGCGCGGCCGCCCTCGACCAGGGCCTTGCCCTCCATCAGCTGGCGGCGCACGTCCGGGTGGACGATGATGGGATCGGCGGGGCCATCGGGGTTCTTCGGGCCGGTCAGGGCCCGGCCCTGGAGCCGGTCGCGGGCGAAGTCGGAGGCCGCCTGCAGGGCCGCCTCGGCCTGCGCGATCCCCTGGAGGCCAACGCCGATCCGGGCCTCGTTCATCATCACGAACATCAGGGCCAGGCCCCGGTTCTCCTCGCCGACCAGCCAGCCGACGGCCTCCTCGTGCCGCATGACGCAGGTGGCCGAGCCGTGGATGCCCATCTTCTCCTCGAGGCCGTCGCACCAGACATTGTTGCGCGCGCCCGGCTTGCCGTCGGCGTCGGGGATGAACTTGGGCACGATGAAGAGGGAGATGCCGCGCACGCCCTCGGGGGCGCCCTCCACCCGGGCCAGGACCAGGTGGACGATGTTGTCCGCCATGTCGTGCTCGCCGCCGGAGATCCAGATCTTGGTTCCGGAGATGCGGTGGCTGCCATCGGCCTGGGCGACCGCGCGGGTGCGAAGGAGGCCCAGGTCCGTGCCGCAGTGCGGCTCGGTCAGGTTCATGGTGCCGCACCATTCGCCCGAGGCCAGTTTGGGCAGGTAGAGGGCCTTCTGGGCGTCGGAGCCGCCGTTGAGGATGGCCGAGTACGCGCCGTGGGTCAGGCCGGGATACATGGAGAAGGCCATGTTCGCCGAGGAGCTCATCTCGGAGAAGGCGAGGTTGATCACGTGTGGAAGGCCCTGGCCGCCAAAGGCGGTGTCGGCGCCGATGGCCGGCCAGCCGCCCTCCACCAGCTGGCGGTAGGCGTCGGCGAAGCCGGTCGGGGTGCGGACCGAATGGTCCTGAGACCAGGTGCAGCCCTCCTTGTCGCCCACCGCATTGAGGGGCGCCAGGACCTCGGAAGTGAACCTGCCGGCCTCCTCCAGGATCTGGGCCACCACCTCGGGCCCGGCCTCGTCAAAGCCCGGAAGATCGGCGTAGCTCCCGATCTCCAGGACATCGTTCAGCAGGAAGGCGTGCTCGCGGACGGGCGGGCGGTAGGGCATGGGAAACTCCGGGAAGGCAGGGGCGGCGGGGCGGGCGTCAGCCGGCGCGGCGCATCTCGCCGGGCCGGGGGCGCCGGGGACGGATGGCCTCGACGGGCTGTTCCAGCAGGTCCGGACGGGTCTGCTTCAGCTGGGACTCCAGACGCGTGCAGGCCTCCTGCAGGACGTCGACGGCCATGTCGATGTCCCGGCGCTGGGATTCCAGGGCGCGGATCCGCTCGCGGAACTTGGCCAGTGAGATGGCGTTCTGGGTGGCGCAGCCGTCGCCCAGTTCATAGAGGTCGAGGATCTCGCCGATCTCGGACAGGGCCAGGCCGACGCGCTTGCCGCGCAGGATCAGCTGGAGGCGGGCGCGGTCCTTGTAGGAATAGACCCGGTTCATGCCGTCGCGCTCGGGGAAGATGAGGCCCTTGTCCTCATAGAAGCGCAGGGCGCGCGGCGTGCAGCCGAACTCCTGGCAGAGCTGGCGGATGGTGAAGGTGCGGGCGGGGCGGCGCAGTTCAGCAGGCATTGGAAAGCCCTCCGTAAAGGTTGAACAGGTGACGCGCACGTAAGAAGGCCTTACGTGAACGTCAAGACCCAGACTCAAGCCTCCGGCCGGTTGCGACGGGCGCTGCGGGCCCCGGCTGCCGGCAGATGAATCTCGAAGACCGAGCCGGCGGGCCCGGTGGCGGCCATCACCAGCTCGCCCCCATGCCCCTGGACAAGCTCCCGGGCGATGGCCAGGCCGAGCCCTGCGCCATCCGGCCGGCCTGAGCCCGCAAACGGCTGGAAGAGCCGCTCCCGGGCGCGTTCGGACAGGCCCGGGCCGTTGTCGGCCAGCACGATGACATCGGCCTCACCCTCGCGCCGCCATCCGGCCCGGACCACCCCCGAGCGGGGCGGAACGACCGCCTCGATCGCCTCCCGGGCGTTGCGCATCAGGTTGACCAGGATGCGGTGGAGCTGGTCCGGGTCCGCCTCGACCAGGACCCCTGAGGAGACGTCGCAGACGAAGAGGACGCCCTCCGGCCGGTCCGTCAGCCGGCTCTCTTCAGCGGCGTCGGCCAGGGCCCGGGGCAGGTCCACCGGGACGGGGGATGGCGGCGCCTCCTGGGTCTTGCCATAGGCGAGGACGTCGCTGGCCAGCCGGACGGCCCGGTCCAGGGCGCGCTCCAGGCGCGGCAGGGCCTGGGCGACCCGGGGGTCGGGCACCGCGGCGAGACGCTCCGAGGCCATCTGGGCGCTGGTCAGCATGTTGCGCAGGTCGTGGTTGATCTTGGCGACCGCCTCGCCCAGGGCCGCCAGGCGGGCGCGGGAGGCCAGGGCGGTGCGGAGATCCGCCTGCATGCGGTCCAGCTCGATCTCGGCGCGACCGATCTCGTCCCGGCGGCCGGAGGGATCGAGGTGGGCGGCGGGGTCGTCCGGGTCGGCGCGGAACCGCTCCATGGCCCGGGTGATCCTCTGCATGGGCCGGACGAGGAAGAAGTTCAGCGAAAGGAAGACCAGGGCCCCGGCCAGGCCGGCGACGAACAGGGTGGTGAAGACCAGCTGCCAAAGATAGGCCCTAAGCTCGCCCTTTAGGGGGGCGTGGGGGGCCACGATTTCGATGAACTCGGCCTCCTCGCGGAAGCGCGGTTCGGCGATCACCCGGACGGCGCGATCGTCGCCGGCGCTGAGGGTCTGGAAGGGCGCCAGGAGCCAGGAGCTGACCGCCTGTTCGCGCAGGTCGACAAAGTAAGGCGCCTCGTCCCGGCGCGGCCCCTGCAGCACCAGCCGCCGTAGCCCCCGGGACTGGATAGCCACGGTCTCGACGCCTGCGCCAGCCAGCAGCTGGGCTGAAAGCTTCTCCGACACCACTCGGTCGGGCGCCACCTCGGTGGCGAGCGAGGCGAGTTCCGCCGCCCGTACACGGTCAAGCAGCCAGTTGCGCTCGAAGGCGGCCAGGGTGGGGGGTAGGACGAAAACCCCCGCCAGGGCGACAAACAGGGTGGTGAGCACGAGCAGGCGTGCGGACAGTCCGACCGGCCAGAAAAACCTCCGGCCGGTTCGACCCCATCCGGCCTTGCCGGCGGCGGGTTCTGGCGCCTGGACTTCGGCCATGGCTCTCCAGTAGGCGAAAGCCGGCCATCCGGCAACGCGCGCGGGCGTCTCAGCGGGCGCCCACGGCCTCGGAGAGGGTGCGGAAGCCGTCGGCGCGCAGGCGGGCGGCGAGGTCGCGGCCCAGGCGGACCGCCAGGCCCGGCCCGGCGTAGACCAGGGCGGAGTAGAGCTGGACGGCCGAGGCCCCGGCGCGGATCCGCGCATAGGCGTCCGCGCCGGAGGCGATTCCGCCCGCGCCGATCAGGGGCAGCCGGCCGGCGGCGACGGCGCTGAACCGGCCGAGGACCGACTGGGCGAGGTCGCGCAGGGGGGCTCCGGACAGGCCGCCGGTCTCGCCGGCCTGGGGCGAGCGCAGACCCGGACGGCTGATGGTGGTGTTGGCGACGATGATCCCCGACAGGCGAAAGGCCAGAACGGTCTCGACGATGGCCTCGATCTCGGCGTCCTCGAGGTCCGGGGCGACCTTCAGGAACATCGGGACGGCCCGGTCCTGGGGCAGGGCGTCGCGGGTCTCGGCGGCGCGGCCGAGCAGCTCCTCGAGGGCCGCCCGGGTCTGCAGGGCCCGCAGGCCGGGGGTGTTGGGTGAGGAGATGTTCAGGGTGAACCAGTCGGCCAGGCCCCAAAGCCGCCTCAGCCCCGTGACATAGTCGCCGATCCGGTCCTCGGAATCCTTGTTGGCGCCGATGTTAGCGCCGACGGGGCCGGGGCGGCCCGGCCGGCCAAGGCGCGCAGCGAAGGCCTCGAGTCCGGCGTTGTTGAAGCCCATGCGGTTGATGACCGCTTCGTCGATGGACAGCCGGAACAGGCGCGGGCGCGGATTGCCTGCCTGGGGCAGGGGGGTGACGGTGCCGCACTCCACGAAGCCGAAGCCCGCCGCCAGCATGGGTCCAAAGGCCTCGGCGTTCTTGTCGAAGCCGGCGGCCAGGCCGACGGCGCTGGGCAGGGCAAGGCCGGCGACGGTGGTCGCCAGGATCGGGTCAGGCGCCGGGGCGCGGGGTCCGAGCCCGAGCGCCAGAGCCCGGAGGGTCAGGCTGTGGGCGTCCTCGGGATCAAGGGTCCTGAGGGCGGCAGCGGCCAGGTCATGCAGGCCGCTCATGGCGCGAGGTCCAGCTGCGGGACGCCGTCGGCGCCGAGGGGCGCGGGCAGCACCTGGCGGACGAGGGCGGCGGAAAGCTCGCCATAGAGGTGGGGGAAGAGGTCCCCGCCCCGGGACTTCTCCCAGACCAGGGCCTCGCCGAGGTCGTCGCCCTCGACCTCCAGCACGACAAGGCCCGCCTGGCCCGCGAAGTGCCGGGCGGCGGTCTCCGGCGCCTGGGCGGCGGTGGAGAAGTGGATATAGCCGTCGGCCAGGTCCACAGCGGACCCAAGAAACCGGCCGGCCTCCCGGGCGGCGTCCCACTCCGTGCGCGGCAGGATCTTGTAAATCCGGGTCATCCGAGGGGGTCGGGCTGGAAGAAGCCGTCGAAGGTCGGGCGGCCGTTCGCGTCGAAGGCGAAGGCCACCGCCGCCGAGGTGGGGAAGCCGCTGCGGATGCGGGACAGGGTGTCTGACGGGCCCGAGGCCTCGACCATCAGGGCCTCGGCCAGCTCCTGGAGCCCGGGGTTGTGCCCGACCAGAAGCACCACCCCGGCGGCGTCCGCGCTGCGGACCTGGCGCTGCATCTCCGGGGCTTCGGCCAGGTAGAGACCTTCCTCGAAGCGGACCTCGCAGCCCGGCAGGAGGCCGCTCATGGCCGCCCAGGTCTCGCGGGTGCGCACGGCGGCGGACACCAGGGCCAGGTCCGGGATCAGGCCGACATCGGCCAGGGCCGAGGCCACGGCGGCGCTGGCCTCGCGCCCCCGTCCCGTCAGCCGCCGCCCGAAGTCGCCGCCCGTCTCCGAGCCCGCCTCGGCCTCCCCGTGCCGGAGGAGAATCAGCCTGTCCATGCCCGCTCCAAATCCCTTGCGGGATGTTCATAGCCGCACCGTCGCCGTGTGCGAAGCGGTTGACAGCGAAACGGACAGGCGTTCCAAGCGGGCCGATGAAGGCCCTCTCGTCCCCCCATGACGGAATCGAGTCCGGCGGCGGCGTCTGGCGGTTCCCCGCCGACCGCCCGCTGAGGCTGGACTCGGGGGCGACCCTGGCGCCCCTGGAGGTCGCCTACCGGACCTACGGCCATCTCAACGCCGACCGCTCGAACGCCGTCCTGGTGATGCACGCCCTGACCGGCGACCAGTACCTGGCCTCCACCCATCCCGTGACCGGCAAGCCGGGCTGGTGGACCCGGGTGGTCGGCCGCGGCCTGCCCCTCGATCCCGACCGCTTCTTCATCATCTGCGCCAACGTCCTGGGCGGCTGCATGGGCACGACGGGGCCGGGCTCCACCGACCCGGCGACCGGCGCGCCCTGGGGCCTGGCCTTCCCGGTGATCACCATCGCCGACATGGTCCGGGCCCAGGCCATGCTGGTGGAGGCCCTGGGGATCGAGACCCTGTTCGCCGTTGTCGGCGCCTCCATGGGCGGCATGCAGGCCCTGCAGTGGGCGGCGGACTATCCGGAGCGGATCTTCTCGGCGGTCTGCATCGCCGGGGCGGCCCGGCATTCGGCCCAGAACATCGCCTTCCACGAGGTGGGCCGGGCGGCGATCATGGCCGACCCCGACTGGCGCGGCGGCGCCTACGAGGCCGCCGGGGTGCGGCCGGAAAAGGGCCTGGCGGTCGCCCGCATGGCCGCCCACATCACCTACCTGTCCGAGGCGGCCCTGCAGCGCAAGTTCGGCCGCGAACTGCAGAGGGACGGCCTGTCCTGGGGCTTCGAGACCGACTTCCAGGTGGAGAGCTACCTGCGCCACCAGGGGGCGAGCTTCGTCGACCGGTTCGACGCCAACTCCTACCTCTACATCACCCGGGCCCTGGACTATTTCGACCTGGCGGCGGCCTATGGCGGACAGCTGGCGAGCGCCTTTGTCCCGGCGCGGGATGTTCGCTTCTGTGTCCTGTCCTTCTCTTCGGACTGGCTCTACGCCACGGCGGAGAGCCGGCATGTGGTGCGGGCGCTCAACGCTGCGGGATGCCGGGCCAGCTACGTCGAGATCGAGACCGACAAGGGCCACGACGCCATCTTCCTGGAAGAGCCGGCCCTGGACTCGGCCCTGCGCGGCTTCCTGGCCTCGGCCGCCGAGAAGCGGGGTCTGGCGTGAGCCCGGCCCTGCGCGAGGACTTCCGCGAGATCCTGCGCCTGACGCCGGCCGGGGCGCGGGTGCTGGACGTCGGCTGCGGCGAGGGCGACCTCCTGGACCTCCTGACCCACGAGCGGGGCGTCGACGGCCAGGGGCTGGAGATCTCCGCCGACGGGGTCTCGGCCTGCCTCGCCCGGGGCCTGGCGGTGGTTCAGGGCGACGCCGACCGCGACCTCGACAGCTTCCCGACCGGGGCCTTCGACATGGCCATCCTCTCCAAGACCCTGCAGCAGATGCGCGACCCCCGGCACGTGGTGTCCGAGCTCCTGCGGATCGCCGACCGGGCGGTGGTCAGCTTCCCGAACTTCGGCCACTGGCGGGTGCGCTGGGCCCTCCTGGCGCGCGGGCGGATGCCCGAGACCCGGGCCCTGCCCAACCCCTGGTGGTCCACGCCCAACATCCACCTGTGCACCCTGCACGACTTCCTGGCCCTGACCGATGACCT
This sequence comes from Phenylobacterium sp., assembly GCA_020402745.1. GTDB lineage: Bacteria > Pseudomonadota > Alphaproteobacteria > Caulobacterales > Caulobacteraceae > Phenylobacterium. The sequence continues at coordinate 471 of JADBYZ010000013.1, read as the reverse complement.
GGGCCTGAGGATCGAGGCCTGCGCGGCCCTGTCCGGCGGCCGCCCGGCCCGGCCCATCGACCCCCGCTCGGCGCTGGAGAACTGGCGTGCCGAAGCGGCGGTCTTCGTACTGAGGCGGGGTTAGGTCGCGGCGATTCCGCTGCACCCCCCTGTCATCTCCCCCACACCCCAATGGCTCCCCCAAGGGGGAGCTCCGACCGAAGGTCGGTGAGCGGGTCTTGCGCAGCCAAGTCGTTCTATGGGCGGAATCTATATGCGATAGCCCTGCCCCTGGGGGGAGGAATTACTGAGCGCCAATTGCTCCCCCAAGGGGGAGCTCCCGGCGAAGCCGGGTGAGCAACCATGTTTCATGCGGGCATGTTTTTGACCCAGGGCTGGCCTCGTTGGAGGACGAGGTTGGCGGCTTCGATGAGCTTACGCATGACGGCGACGGTGACGATCTTGGGCGGTTTGCCCCTGGCCCTGAGGGTC
>JADBYZ010000012.1 GCA_020402745.1 Phenylobacterium sp. | reverse complement strand
GATTGGCGACTAGGTTGTCTTCTGGGCAATTTCGGCATTGAGACGGCGGGAAGCAGCGAGCTGCTGCGAACGCGGCTGGTCGAGATCTTTGCGCAGTGGAAACAGCCGTTTGCCGCTGCAATGCGCGACGCCAGCGCGTGCGGCGAGATTGCGCCGGGTCTTGATGCCGAGGATCTGGCTGAGTTTCTGCTCGCGGGCTGGCAGGGGGCGATCATGCGCATGAAGGTCGATCGCTCGCCCGAACCGCTGCAGCGCTTTCGCCGCGTGGTCGATCAAACCGTGCTAGCGCGCCCCCCAATGACACCGGAAGGATGATGTGATGCCCCAAAAACGCAAGAAAGCCGTGGTCGTCGGAGTCGGCCCTATCGAAGGGCTGGGCGGTGGCGTCGCGCGCAAGTTTGCGGCGAATGGATGCCATGTCCTCGTCGCCGGGCGAACGCGCGAAAAGCTTGATCTGGTGGTGGAGAATATCCGGCAGGCGGGCGGCAGCGCCATTGCAGTGCCGACCGACGCTAGCGACCCCGCTGCAGTCGAGGCGCTGTTCGACTTGGCCATGGCCGATGATGACAGCGGTTCGCCCGCCAATCTCGTGGTCCACAATGTCGGCAACAATCAGCCGCTGCCGCTCCTCGATATCACACCAGAGCTATTCGAGAGTTTCTGGCGGATGAACACACTCTCGGGCTTTCTGGTGGCCCAGGCGGTGGCGCGACGCTTTGTCGTGGCGGGCGGCGGCACCCTGATCTTCACAGGCGCGTCTGGATCTCTGCGAGGCATGGCGCGCTATGCCCATTTTGCATCGAGCAAGGCGGGGCTTCGAATGATCGCGCAATCGATGGCGCGCGAATATGGGCCGCAGGGCGTCCATGTCGCCCATGCCCTGATCGATGGCGGCATCGACGGCGAACGGCTGCGGCTGCGCTTTCCAGAGTTTAGGGCGCGGCTCGGTGCGGACGGGATGCTGGATATCGATGCCATTGCCGAGGCCTACTGGCAGCTTCATCTCCAGCCCCGAAGCGCCTGGACGCAAGAACTCGACCTGCGTCCCTTCAAGGAAAATTTCTGAACCCACCCCTCGATACTGGAGACAAAAGATGAAACTTGTTGGCCCCTGGTTTTCGCCGTTCACCCGTCGCGTTGGCGTAACGCTGAACCTGCTCAATATGCCGTTCGAACACATCGCGCTCCATGCGTTTGAGCAGAAAGACGAAGTCAAGCGCTTCAATGCGATGGGGAAGGTGCCGATCCTGGTGCTCGGCGATGGTGAGACACTGATCGATTCCTCCGCTATCGCCGATTATCTTGATGAGCTGGTCGGGCCGGAGCGCGCGCTGACTCCGCCATCGGGCGCGGCGCGGCGGCGGGTCCAGCAGCTCACTGTGCGCGCGCTCGCCGTGATCGAGAAAGCCGGGGCGATCTATTACGAAAGCGCGAAGGATGAGCCCGGCGCAGCGGCGCTCGACCGGGTCGATGCGGCAGGGCAGGCCTTTGCAGGGCTAGATGAATTGGAGCGCGCGGCGGGCTCGGGTTGGATGGCCGAGGGAAGGCTGACCCACGCCGATATCGCAACGGTAATCGCGATTCAGACCGCCCAGTTCATCCTGCAGGAAAAACTTCCTGTGGAGCGTTTCCCCAAGCTGATTGCCCTTTCGACACGTGCGATGGCGCTGCCTGCCTTCGCAAATACTGTGGCATAAGTCGATTCCAGGGAGATCCGGCTGAGCTCCTGCTCTAATCTATTTGGATGTAGGCCTTAGATTAATCCGTTTAGACAGTTGGAAATAATAAAGGAGCAGCAACATGATTGAGTTCGTGCGCGCACCCGACGAAAGATTCGACAACTTACCTGGTTACCCTTTTGCGCCGCGTTATCTGGTCCAGAAGAACGGTCTGCGGATGCATTATCTTGATGAGGGACTGCGGGACCCCGCCGCGCCGGTGTTCCTCTGCCTGCATGGACAGCCTAGTTGGTCGTATCTTTACCGCAAGATGATCCCGCTCTTTGCGCCCCATGGCCGCGTAATCGCGCCCGATCTGTTCGGTTTCGGCCGATCTGACAAGCCGGTCCAGGATGACGTATACACGTTTGAATTCCACCGAAGTTCATTGATCGAGCTGATCGATACGCTTGATCTTACCAACATCACTCTGGTCTGTCAGGATTGGGGCGGCTTGCTCGGCATGACCATTCCATATCAGATGCCCCGTCGTTTCGCGAGATTGATCGTCATGAACACGGCTTTTCCAACCGGTGAAAAGTCGTTGGGCGCAGGATTTGAGAACTGGAAGGCCTTTGTCCGATCACAGCCCGATTTGAACGTGTCGGCGCTGTTCAGACGCGGCACCCCCGTACTGTCCGAGGCCGAGGCGGATGCGTATGGCGCGCCCTTCCCCGATATTCGCTACAAGGCCGGCGTCCGCCGCTTTCCTGAATTGATGCCCGTCGCGCCCGACTCGCCCGGCGCCGACCATGGCCGTGCCGGCCGCGACTGGTACCGCGATCATTGGGCGGGCCAGACCTTCATGGCGATTGGCGCGGCCGATCCTGTCTTGGTTCCCGAGATCATGCACGCGCTGCGCGCCGATATACGCAATTGCCCCGAACCCATGGTTCTCAAAGAGGCCGGTCATTTCGTCCAGGAATGGGGCGAGCCGGTTGCCAAAGCCGCGCTCAAGGCGTTTGGGCTAAGTTGAGCCAGGCTTTATGAAGCGTCGCGGATTCTTCGATGGCTCCGACTTGTGAACAGGGCTCGGCATGAGGCGCCAGGCCCGAATCTCGGCGTCCGAGGCCCTGGCGACCTTGCCGATCAGGGCGAGATCGGCGGCGCCGGCGGCGTCATTGACGAAGACCGGCTCCCGATGATCGCCTCTCCGGGTGACGCGGTGCGGCAGGCCTGGGACAACGACGCGCGCAAGTCTGGCCATCAGTGGAGCTCCCTCGGGTGACGGCACTCAGTCGCACAGGACCGGGATTTCATACAGTGTCACCGTAACCCCGGTGAGGGGGTCAAGGGCGGTTCAGGTCGTGATCGCCGCGACGACCGCTTCGAAGACCTCCCGGGCCTTCTCGCGCATTTCCTCGTCGTTGGCGTCCTGGATCGGGTGATCGACCAGCAGGTAGCGCGCGCCCTCCATGCCCAGCGCCTTGCGCTGGACCTCGGCGGCCTCGGCGAACTCGCTCGAGGCGATGGAGACGGCGGGGAGCCCCTGGATCTCGAACCATACAGTGTCGTGCAGACTGCACGTCGTGCATGATCCTCAATCGGCGAGGGCTTCCACCAGGACGCTGCATTCCGACTTGATCTTCAGCCGCAGGTCCGAAGGACAGGGCTTGGTGAAGGTCGGCTTGGCGTAGCGCCGGATCTCGTTGTCCGGGAAGCGGTCGGCCAGCAGGCGCTCCAGCTCGTCGAGGAGCACGTTGCCCCGGGGCTTGCTGATGTCGAGGAGGCCGATCACCCCCTCGATTTTTCCCGTTCGCGGGGTGATCTGACGGGCGACGGGCACGCGCTCGTCGGTCGGATCCAGGATGGTGGTCATGACTTTCCTCCGAAGTCCGGAAACGAGGCTATCAGCAGTCGATCTTCCTGGAAACGACCGTTGAGCCCATGGCCCCGGTGACCCAGCCGTGGAAGGCGGCCGAGAACTTGCCCGCCTCCGACCCGGCCACGACGATGTGGATGTACTTGCCGTCAGCGAACTTGGGCGTGGGGGTGTCCAGCATCTCGGGCGTCATGCGCGCGGCGGAGGTGACGGGGATGCCCGCGCCGGAGATGTCGTTCGACACCATCTCCCGCAGGGGCCGGGCGGTGACCTCCTGGATCCGCGCCCGCAGCCGGTCCTTGGGATAGTCGCCGTCCACCATCAGGGTGTTGATGTGCTCGGGACAGACGACCAGCAGGGCGTCCACCGGCATGCGCCGGATCTTGGGCAGGAACATGCCCTCCAGCCCCAGGCCCAGGGTCCCGGCGATCTGGTCCGGGCGGCGGGATTCCTGGTCGACGATCTGGACCGGCCCGCTGGTCATGGCGAAGGCGGTGACCACCGAGTCCTCGGGCGCAAAGCCTCGCTCCACGTGCAGGGGATCCCAGGGCGAGCCCTCCTCCCACTCGGCGAAGCACATGGTGAACTTCATGGGGTTGGACAGGGTGGACCGGTCCACGCCGCCCGGCCTTGCGCCGCCGAGGTTGCGGATGATGAGCCGCACCGCCCGGCCGATGGTGGCGTTGGCGCGGTTGCCGGTCCCCAGGGCGCCCAGCTTCATGTTCATGCCGATCCGGTGCCGGATCGGGCCGTTGACCACCAGGACGGGCGAGGCGCCCATGGTGGTGGCGTTGACCCCATGGATGTTGAACTCGTCGGTGCAGACCGCCTCCAGGGCGGCGATGACCACGGGCAGGTATTCCGGCCGGCAGCCGGCCATCACGGCGTTGATGGCGACCTTCTCCACCGTGGCGGGCGCCAGGTTCGGCGGCACGATGGCGACGACGTCCTGGGGGTCGCGGGTCGTGCCCGCCAGCATGCGGATCACCCGCTCCGGGGTCGGCGGGACCAGGGGCAGGCCGTCGCTGAAGCCCTGGTCAAACAGGAACTCGTCGATGTCGTCGGAGGCGGCGATCTCGATCCGTCGGGCGCGGATGGGGCTGCCCTCGGCCTCGGCGACCAGGCGGTCGTGGATGTCGGGGTCCAGGTGCTTGGAGCCGCAGCCCGGGCGCCAGTCCGGCAGCTCGGCCCAGGCGATCTCAGGCCCGGAGCCGCCGAGGGCCGAAGTGATGCTTTGGGCGAGGGCCTCCCACTCGGCCTTGACGAAGCCCTCCATCCCCGGCGCCGCCGACCCGTCGGCGCTCGTCCAGAAGACCGCCGGCACGCTCTCGAAGTCCCAGGCCAGGGAGGTGCGCAGGGCGCCGTCGTCCAGGATGGGCAGGGTGAGGCCGTGCCGGTCGCGCAGGATCTCGGCGCCGTCCCGGGCCTGGGCCACCATCCAGACATCGGCCCTGTCGCCCCAGGCCGTGTGGAAGGCCTCAAGCAGGGGGGCGACGAGGTTGCAGGTGGCGCAGTCCTCCTTGGCGAAGACGACCAGGCTGGGACGGCCCGTGGGATAGCTGCGCGGGGTCCCCTCCAGGTCCTGGAGGGTGAAGGCAGGCGGGGTCGGGCTCATGTTTCCGTCCTCTTCCTTTTCGTTCATCCCGGGGCGGGTTGGCGGAGGTGGATGGGAATCGAACCCACCACACGCCTCAAAGACGTGTCACCGGTTTTGAAGACCGGGGAAGCCACCAGACTCCAGTCACCTCCAGCGAAGGGACACTAGTGCGGGACCGGCGCGGGACCGAAGCGGTTTCTTGGCGCCGCGACCTGCCGGACGTCGCCCCGGCGGGTCGTATCGCCCCGGGAGTCCAGGAACTCCAGGGCCGGGACGATGAACTTGCGGGAGGTGGACAGGGCCGCCCGGGCCTCGCCTGTCGTGAACTCCGTCGGCGGGGGGAAGGCCTCATGCAGCGCCGCGACCGCCGCTTCCAGGGCGTCGAGGTGGAAGATGAGGGTCTGGCGCAGGGCGTGGTTGCGCAGGGCGACCAGCCGACCGGACGCCAGGAGGAGCTCCATTAGGTCCGCCTCGAAGGCGGAAGGGTCCGGCGGGCTCAGGCCTCCATCCCGGAAGTCGGACTCGATCCCGGCCAGCCGGGACAGCTGGTCGGCGGAGAGGGTGGCGAAGGGGTCATGTCCCGTAAGGGCGATCCGGCCGCGCTCCAGGCGGATCTTCCCTGCGTCGGCCAGTCGTCCCTCGGCCCAGGCGATCAGCGCGGGGGCAAGCGTGCGCGAAAGTCCGTTCCGGAAGGCGGCCAGGGGGACGAAGGCCCTCAAGGGCCGGCGGCCGTGCGCCTCGGCCAGCCGGTCCAGATAGGCCTGCCTCGCCGCCGCCAGGGCGGACTCGGGGGCGAAGACGCCATCGTCCAGGCGAATGAGGGACCGGGCCAGCGCGGCCTCGACCTCCGCCGGCGGCCGCCGGGCGAGGCGGGCCGTCTCGGCGAGGGACACCGCGCCGCCGTCCCGTCCCACCAGGCCTGCGGCGATCTCGTCGATGTCCCCGGCGAGGGCCGCCGCCAGGAGCCCCCGGCGCGCCTCCAGGGTCCGGGCCCTCAGCTCGGGAGCCACCGGGTCCAGCACCCGGCCTCCGCCCAGGGTGGCGGCGGGCGAGGGACGACGCAGGAGGAGGCGCAGGCCGGCGTGGACCGGCGCGGGCGCCGCCAGACGGAGCTGGGCCAGTCCCTCCGACCCGGGCGCCAGGGGGGCGTCTCCGATCAGGCGGATGCGGGCGATGTCCTGCCGGGCGCCCCAGAGGACCCGGACCTCGTCCCCCGAGCGGAGGGGGCGCAGGGCGTCCGGCGAGAGGGTCAGGGCGATGTCGATGCGAGCGGAAGCCGGGAAGACCCCGGGCGTACAGAGGACCTCTCCTGCCCGGACCTCGTCCGGCGACACGCCGCGCAGGGCCGCCGCCACCCGGCCACCGGCCGGGGCCGAGGCTGCCGGCCGGCCGTGGACCTGGAGCTGACGCACATGCACCCGGCGGCCCGAGGGCTCCAGCACCCCCTCATCACCCGCATGAAGGGCCGCACCCTGCAGGGAGCCGGTGACGACGGTCCCGGCGCCCGCCAGGCTGAACACCCGGTCGAGGGGCAGGAAGACCCCCGGCAGGGGCTCGGGCGGCGGGGCCTGGGCGGCCAGGGCCCGGATCCCGCCGTGGAGGGCCTCCAGCCCCTCGCCGGTGAAGGCCGAGCAGAAGACGAGGGGCGCCGAGGCCAGGAAGCTGGTCTCGAGCTCCCTTCGCAGGCGAGTCTCGAGGGCCGGGCGGGCGTCCGGCGGGACCAGGTCGGCCTTGGTCACCGCCACCAGGCCGACCCTGAGGCCCAGGAGGCCGGCGATCTGCAGGTGCTCGCGGGTCTGGCGAGCGAAGCTCTCGACGGCGGAGACCACCAGCAGGGCCGCCCGGGCGCCCGCCGTTCCCATGACCATGGCGCGGAGGAAGTCCTCGTGGCCCGGGGCGTCCAGGAAGTCGATGTCACCAGTGGGATCCTCGTGGAAGGCGAAGCCCAGGGCGATGGACATCCCCCTCGCCTTCTCCTCCGGCAGGCGGTCGGTCTCCATGCCGGTCAGGGCCCGGACCAGGGCCGTCTTGCCGTGGTTGACATGGCCGATCACCGCCAGGCCAAGGGGCGGAGGCGGGGCGCCGGTCACCGGAACTGTCCCTGGGAAGGGCGATGCATGGGGACTCCCTACGTCGAACCGGCGGCGAGGTCATCCGCCTCGCTTGCCGGGGCTTGGAAGGCGTCCCTATAGTCCGGCCCCGAGAGGAAGCGCCCCCGTGACCCTGAAGTCCCCCAAGGCCGCGCAAGAGGATCCCCGGCGTCGACTACCGGCGGTGGGTGTCGTCTGCGAGGCTCCCGACGCGGCGGCGTCGAAGGCCCGGTTCGGCGGCGCGGCCCTGACCGCTGCGGTGAGGTCGGTCCTGGCTGAGGCCCGGATGCGGCTGGCCGCCGACCCCCACTCACTTCCCACCGTCGCCGACCTCCTGCATGCGGCCGAAGCTCGCCTGTCCGAAGGCGTCCGCGAAACCCTGTTCCCGGTGATCAACGCCACGGGCGTGGTGATCCACACCAACCTCGGGCGGGCGCCCCTGGCGCCGGAGGCGGTGGCGGCGATCCAGGCCGTCGCCGGCTACGCCAACCTGGAGATGGACCTGGACACCGGCCGGCGGTCGTCGCGGCAGGCGCATCTGGCCCCCCTGATCGCTGAGCGGACGGGCGCCGAGGCGGGGCTGGCGGTCAACAACTGCGCCGGCGCGGTCCTGCTGGCTCTGGCCGCCCTGGCGGAGGGAGCGCCGGTCATCGTCTCGCGCGGCGAGCTGGTCGAGATCGGCGGCGGCTTCCGCATCCCCGACGTGGTGGCCCAAAGCGGCTCACGCCTGGTCGAGGTGGGAACCACCAACCGCACCCACCTGCGGGACTATGAGAGGGCCTTAGCCGAATATCCGGACGCCCGGGTCATCCTGCGGACCCATCCCAGCAATTTCCGGATCTCGGGCTTCACCAGCGCCCCGTCCCTCGAGAGCCTGGCCCACTTCGCCCACGCCCATGGCCTCCTGCTGATCGAGGACCTGGGCGGCGGCGCCCTCGTCGACCTCTCGCCCTTCGGCATGGCCGACGAGCCGACGGTGCAGTCCAGCCTCAAGGCGGGCTCCGACCTGGTGATCTTCAGCGGCGACAAGCTGCTGGGGGGTCCGCAGGCGGGCCTGGCCGCCGGGCGCAAGGCCCTGGTGGACCGGCTGGAGGGCCACCCGCTGGCCCGGGCGCTCAGGCTGGACAAGCTGTCGGCGGCGGCCCTGGCGGCCACCCTGCGGCTCTACCGCCCGCCCTCGGACCCCTTCGCCCGGATCCCCGTCCTGCAGAGCCTGGCCCAGGACGCCGAGGCCCTAGACGCCCGCGCCCAGGACCTGCTTGCGCGGATCGAAGGCCTGACAGGGCTTTCCGCCGAGGTCATCGCAACCGAGGGCTTCGCCGGCGGCGGGGCCCTGCCCATGCGTCCCCTGCCGGGCCGCGCCCTGGCCCTGTCGAGCGAGCGCCTCAGCGCCGAGGACCTGGCCCTGCGCCTGCGCACCGGCCCGACCCGCGTGCTGGGCCGTATCGAACAGGACCGGGTGCTCCTCGAGATGCGGACCGTCGGGGACGCCGAGGTCCCGGCCCTGGCCGAGGCGATCGGCGCGGCGGCGGGAGAAATCGGCGGCGTGCCGCGACGTCATCCGAAGGCGCCCCCTTCCCTCGCCTGAGGCGCGGCGACATATGGCCGGCATGGGGACAGGCGGAGGCCGCCCCGCGCCGACGACGGGACCAGAGGGACGCTGTGCCAGAACCCGGGATGTTCCCGCCGACCCGCCAGGCCGCCCTTGAGCGCCTTGCCGGCTTTGTCCCGGCGGCGGGGCGCGCCTATGCAGAGGGCCGCAACCTGGACCCGGGACCTGGCGAACCCGGCGCCGTCTCACGGCTCTCCCCCTACCTGCGCCACCGGGTGATCACGGAAGCCGAGGTGGTCGATGAGGTCCTGCAGACCCACGGGATCGCCGGCGCGGACAAGTTCATCCAGGAGGTGCTTTGGCGCACCTACTGGAAGGGCTGGCTGGAAATGCGGCCTTCCGTCTGGTCCCGGTTCCTGGAGACCCGCGACCGCCAGCGGGGCGGCGGGGTTGACGAGCAGGCCCTCGCCGACGCCGAGGCGGGCCGTACGGGCATAGAGGGCTTCGACGACTGGGCCCACGAACTCGCCCGGACCGGCTACCTCCACAACCACGCGCGCATGTGGTTCGCCTCGATCTGGATCTTCACCCTGCGCCTGCCCTGGGCCCTGGGAGCGGATCTCTTCCTGCGCCAGCTTATCGACGCCGACCCGGCCAGCAACACCCTGTCCTGGCGTTGGGTGGCGGGCCTGCAGACCCCGGGGAAGACCTACCTGGCGACCCGGGAGAACATCGCCCGCTTCACCGGCGGCCGCTTCGCCCCCAACGGCCTGGCGACGGAGGCCCCTGCCCTGGCGGAGGCGTTGCCGGAACCCCCAGCCACCCTGCCGCCAGCCGCCGACGCCCCGCCTCCTGGACCCTTCCTGCTGCTGGCGACGCCGGAGGACCTGGCCCCCGACCTTGGCGGGATCGACCCTGCGGCCGCAGCCGCGGCGATCGTCACAGCGGATCCCCGCCTCTCCCTTGGCGAGGCCTCCGCCCGGTTCGCGGCCGGCGCGGCAGGGGACGCCGCCGACCGCCTGGCGGGGCGGATGGAGGGGCCGGTGACCCTCATGGACAGCCTCGACTCCGACGCCTTGGTCGCCGCAGCCCGGGCGGCGCAGGTGCGGACCCTTGTCACCCCCTTCGCCCCCATTGGCCCCACGGCGGACGCCCTGGCGCAGGCCGCGCAGGCGCTTGAGGCCGAGGGCCTTCGGCTCATCCAGGTCCGCCGGGACTGGGACTCCCGCTTCTGGCCCCATGCGACGGCAGGCTTCTTCGCCTTCCGCAAACAGATCCCGGCCTTGCTGGACCAAGGGAGGTCCCGGTGAGGCGTCCCCTGCAGGTGGTCTGGTTCAAGCGCGACCTGCGCATCGTCGACCACCGCCCCCTCGCCCTGGCCGCCGCCGCAGGGCCGGTGCTTCCCCTCTACATCGTCGAGCCCGGGCTCTGGGCCCAGCGGGACGCGTCCGGAAGGCAGTGGGCCTTCGCCGCGGAGTGCCTCGAGGAACTCGCCGTTTCGCTGGCCCGGCTGGGCCAGCCCCTGTGCGTCGAGGTCGGGGAGGCTGTGAAGGTGCTGGGCCGCATCCATGAGCGCCATGGCGTCGCCGGCCTCTGGAGCCACGAGGAAACCGGGAACGGCTGGACCTACGCCCGGGACCTCGCCGTCAGCGCCTGGGCGAAGGCGGCGGGCCTTCCCTGGCGAGAGGAACGCCAGTTCGGCGTGATCCGCCGCCTGAAGTCCAGGAACGGCTGGGCCCAGGCCTGGGACCGGGACATGGCCAGGCCGACGACGCCGCCGCCCGAAGGGCTTGTTCCCCTTGGCGGAGACTGGCCGGCGCAGCTTCCGTCGGCGGGCGAGCTCGGCCTGGCGCCCGATCCCTGCCCCCATCGCCAGGCAGGCGGACGCGCCGCCGCGCTGGAGGTGCTGGAGAGCTTCCTGTCCGGTCGCGGCCGCGACTATCGCCGGGAGATGTCGAGCCCGGTCACGGCCTATGGCTCCAGTTCGCGGCTCTCGCCCCACCTCACCTGGGGGACGATCTCCATGCGGGAGGTCGCCCAGGCGACCTGGGCGCGCCAGCGCGAGCTCCGGATGTCGGCCGCTCCCGACGCCGGACGGTGGCGGGGGTCCCTGGCCTCCTTCTCGGGACGCCAGCACTGGCGCTGCCACTTCGTCCAGAAGCTGGAGGACGAGCCGCGGATCGAGTTCGAGAACCTCCACCGGGCCTACGACGGCGTGCGCCCCTGCGAGGCCGATCCGGACCGCCTGGAGGCCTGGAGCCGGGGCCTGACCGGCTATCCCTTCCTCGACGCCTGCATGCGGGCGCTGGACGCCCATGGCTGGATCAACTTCCGCATGCGCGCCATGCTGATGTCCTTCGCCAGCTACCAACTCTGGCTTCCCTGGCGGGAAAGCGGCCTGCACCTGGCGCGGAAGTTCGTGGACTATGAGGCGGGGATCCATTGGCCGCAGGTGCAGATGCAGTCCGGCACGACGGGCATCAATACGCTGCGGATCTACAACCCCGTGAAGCAGGGTCACGACCAGGATCCTGACGGCGCCTTCGTCCGGGCCTGGGTTCCTGAACTCGCCGCCGTCCCCGACGCCTTCCTCCAGGAGCCCTGGCGCTGGGAGGGGGCGACCGGTCTCGACTATCCCGCCCCGGTCGTCGACAACGCGGGGGCCATGCGCGTGGCCCGCGAGACCCTTCACACCCTGCGCCGGGACAGCGGCCACAAGGGCGCCGCCCGGCTCATCGCCACCAAGCACGGAAGCCGCAAGTCCGGCTTGCCCGGGGCGGGCGACAGGCGGCGAGGCCGGGCCAAGCCCACGGACAGCGCCCAGCTGGCCCTGGACTTCGATTAGACGCACGCGCCTCGGACGGACGGCGTAAAGATCGGGACCCTGGGGTACGGCCCCGCACTTGACGGCCAACGACCCACAGTGCATCCGTTTTGCGAATGCTTCTCAAAACAAGTTGCTCGCCGAACCTCGCCGCCGTCCGAAAGGCTCAATCCGTGAAACCCCTCCTGAAACTCCTCTCCGTCTCCCTTCTTGGCATGGCGGCCTGCTCCGCCCCGCCGCCGGCGGAGAAGGTGGTGAATGTCTACACCGCCCGGCACTACGACAGCGACCTGGCCCTCTATGAGCAGTTCACCCGGGAGACGGGGATCAAGGTCAACAGGATCGAGGGCAAGGCCGACGAGCTGGTCGCCCGCCTGAAGGCCGAGGGCGCCAACAGCCCCGCCGACGTCTTCATCGCCGCCGATGCCGGAGCGCTGTGGAGGGCCCAGGAGGCGGGGCTCTTCCAGCCGCTCAAGTCTCAAACCCTTGAGGCCCGCATACCCGCCGCCCTGCGGGAACCCGATGGCGCCTGGTTCGGCTTCTCCCGACGGGCGCGAGTGGTCGCCTACGACGCGGCCAAGGTGAAGCCCGAGGAGGTCGACGACTATGCCGAGCTGGCGGGCCCGCGCTTCCGCGGCAAGATCTGCGTCCGGTCCTCGGACAGCATTTACAACCTGTCCCTGATGGGCGCCCTGATCGAGGCCTGGGGGCCGCAGAAGGCCGAGGCCTGGGCGAAGGGCGTCGTCGCCAACATGGCTCGCCCTCCCGAGGGCGGAGACCGGGACCAGATCCGCGCCGTCGCCGCGGGGGTCTGTGAGGTCGCGATCACCAACAGCTATTATTACCTGGGCATGGCGTCAGGGGAGGACGCGGCCGACCGGGCCGTCACCGAGAAGGTCAAGCTGGCCTTCCCCAGCCTCGACGGCCAGGGATCCCACGTGAACATCGCCGGCCTCGGCCTGGCGAAGGCCTCGCCCAACCGGGAGAACGCGGTCCAGCTCATGGAGTTCCTGACCTCTCCGGCGGCCCAGGCCCATATTGCGGCGAATAACTCCGAGTTCCCGGTCTCGCCGGAGGTGGAGGCGCCGGAGTCGGTTCGGGCCTATGCGGGCTTCAAGGCGCACCCGATGAGCGCCTCGGCTTTCGCCCGCCGCCAACCGGAGGCCCAGTCCATCATGAGCGCGGCGGGCTGGCGCTGAGCCCCCGCCCCTCATTCGGGACCCCCGGCTCCCGGGTGATCGGCGTCCTGGCCGCCTGCGCGGCGGCCGTGGTCCTCCTGCCCCTGTCCGGTGTCCTGGCGGCGGCCTTCGGCGAAGGCGCCGCACGGATCCCCCTGTCCGATGTTCTTAGGTACGCCGCGACGACGGCTATCCTGGCCCTGGGGGTCGGAGCGTTCACCGCCGTCGCCGGCGCCGTGGCGGCCTGGCTGGTGGTGATGCACAGGTTCCCGGGCAGGTCGGTCTTCAGCTGGGCCCTCGCCCTGCCCCTGGCCATGCCCGCCTTCGCCGTGGCCTATGGCTACGCCGACCTGCTGGATGTGGCAGGGCCCCTCAGGAGCGCGATCCGGGACCTCACCGGCCAGGACCTGCCCTTCGAGATCCGCAGCCCCGGCGGCGCGGTCTTTGTCCTTTCGGCGGCCTTCTATCCTTATGTCTTCCTCGCCATGCGCGCCGCCTTCCTGAACCTTCCCGGCTCGGCCCTGGACGCCGCCCGGATGCTGGGGCTCGGGAGCGCCGCCGCCTTCTTCAAGGTCGCCCTGCCGCTGACCCGCCCGGCCCTGGGGGCCGGTGTCGCCCTGGCCGTCATGGAGACGCTGGCGGACTACGGCGCCGTTTACTTCCTCAGCGTCCAGACCCTGACCACCGGCGTGGTCCGGGCCTGGTCGGTCTATGGCTCGACCGTCAGCGCCGCCCGGTTCGCCCTTCCCCTCCTGGCGGCGGCGGCCGTGCTGCTCTGGATCGAACGGGCGGGCCGGAGGGGCCGCATACATGAGACGGGCAAGACGCGATGGCGGTCCCCGGAACCGGTCCCCCTCGACCGGGGACCGGGCCTGGCCGCCGCCGCCTTTTGCCTCTTCCTGCTCTGCGCCGGCCTCCTGGTCCCGGCCGGATGGTTGCTGGCGCACCTGGGGGCGCAGTCCCCGGACTGGAGCCGCCTTGCGATCGCCGCCCGGAACAGCCTGGGCCTTGCCATCGCCGGGGCGCTGGTGACGGTGGGGCTCGCCACCCTGCTGGCGCTGGGATCTGAGCGGCGCCCGCGCCTCGTGCGGCTGGCCAGCCTGGGCTATGCGACGCCAGGCGCCGTCATGGCCATCGGCCTCCTCGCCCCTGCAGGGGTGATCTGGAGCCTCTTCCCCGGGTCGGGAACGGCCCTGGCCCTGGTCCTGCTGATCCTGGCCTATGCGGCGAGGCTCATGGCCTCCGCCCTGGAGCCCATCGACGCCGGGCTCACCCGCATCCGCCCCTCCCTTCCGCAGGCGGCGCGGACCCTGGGACGCAGCGAGGTCGCCAGCGCCCTGTCGATCCGGCTTCCCCTTGCCGGCGGCTCGCTCCTGACCGCCGGGCTGATCGTGTTGGTGGACATCCTGAAGGAGCTTCCGGCCACCCTCATCCTGAGGCCCTTCAACTTCGACACCCTGGCGGTGATCGCCAACAACTACGCCCTGGACGAGCGGCTTGGGCAGGCCGGGGCGCCGTCCCTGATGATCCTGTTCCTCTCCCTGCCCGCCGTGATCTGGCTGACAGGACGGATCGCCTCTGCGGCCCCGCCAGCCGGAAGGGAAAGGCTCTCATGAACCCCCTGCTGGAACTCCTCGAGGTCTCCCGCCGTTTCGGATCCCGCACCGTGGTCGATGCCGTCAGCCTTGAGCTGAATCCAGGTCGGATCGCCTGCCTCCTTGGCCCCTCAGGCTGCGGCAAGAGCACCCTCCTGAGAATGATCGCCGGACTCGATCACCCGGACGAGGGAGAGATCAGGATCGGTGGCCAGCTCGTCGCCTCCGCGAAAGGCGCCCTGCCGCCTGAGGCGAGGGGGGTGGGCCTGGTCTTCCAGGACAATGCGCTCTTTCCGCATCTGAATGTCGAGGACAACGTCGGATTCGGTCTGACCGGCCTGTCCCGGGCCGACCGGCGCCGACAGGTGCTCAGCCTCCTGGACCAGTTTCATATCACGCAGCTGGCGTCCGAATGGCCGCACAGCCTGTCCGGCGGAGAACAGCAGAGGGTGGCGATCGCCAGAGCCCTCGCGCGGGCTCCCTCCATCCTCCTCCTGGACGAGCCTTTCTCAGGATTGGACGGCGTTCTGAAGGAGACCGTGCGCAACGCACTCCTCGAGGATTTGAGGCGGATTGGTGCGACCGTGCTGGTGGTCACCCATGACCCTGAGGAGGCGATGGCCATCGCCGACGATCTCTTCCTGATGTCAGAGGGGCGAATTCTGCAGACGGGCGGTCCAGAAGTCCTCTACCGGCGGCCCGTGAGCCTGGTCGCCGCCCGACTTCTCGGCGAGATGGTGGTCATCCCCGGGCAGGCGGTCGCAGGCCATGTAAGGACAGCGGTGGGCGATCTTTCGGCTCCAGGGGTAAGCGATGGGCCGGTCCGCGTCGGCATACGCCCGGAATCCCTGCAGCCCGCCGCGGAGGGCGCAGATGTCCGGGTGCTGGCGACCCGCTTCGCGGGCGACGGCCACAGGCTGATCCTGGACCTCGGGGGCGTCGAAGCCACAGTCCGCTGGAGGGCCGCGCCGCCAGCGCACGGCCAAACCGTAACCCTGAAGCTGGATTCTGCGAGCGCCGTGGTGTTCAGCGACGCCGGAGATACGAACCTCAGTGAGCGCGCTCGCGCCGGGTGACGAAGGGCGCCCCACCACACCCGGTGCGGAGGCCTGCGCTCAGCGTTGGGCGGACCGGCCCGACGCAGATCAAGGCCCGCAGTGAGCATAATCGGGGCTTTCGGAGAGGCGCGCCCTGACTGTCGAGAAGATCCTTCCCCTTGCCTCAGCGATCGCGGAGAGACTGCGGTTCCCCCGCGAGGTGAATCCCAACCTGCGCGCGCCTGATCGACAAGGGCGCCTGCCCGGGCGAAGCTGAAGGTCGTGTTTCACTTCGATTCGTTGGGATCAAAGTCGTCGCCCCCTGCACCATGCCTTCTTGCGCCGAAAAAGGAACGAATTGAGATTGAGGAAACAATAGCAAATGGAAAAACTACCTATAGCGATCATCACAACGGTCTGGGGTCGCGATTATGTCGAATTCTATAAAAATCATGTCCTTCCCTATACGCGGAGCATCTTGCCCGAAGGATTCTTCATTGCGTCTGCGACGACTAAAGAGCATGTCGAAGAGCTGCAGGGCGCAGTCGACATAGTGTTCGATGGAGGAAATTATATCGGTCAAAGTAAGTACGATTTCGTATGGTCCTTAGATAAGCAGGTCATGCGAATTCTATATGAAAAGGGGATTCGACGATTTGTTTATCAGAATCCCGATGCCGTATTCTCTAAGGAAGCTTGGATAAGAATTAGAGATACATCAGCAAGTGTTATCACATTGCCAGGTATTCGCATTTGGAAGGATCTGTTCCTTTTAATTTACAAGGAGTTTGACGAAGAACTGCTCGAGAACGCTCTTACAGTGCTCCATCCTATGACGCTTTCATTGGCGCGGAGGGGGGGATACCGCAGGTTCAGTCGTGGATGGCCGCAGGTCGTTTATGACATCACTCCAGAGAGAATTCGGTGTCAGGCCCTCCACAGGCACCCTCTCATGTTTGATATTCCTGACAACTACAATTGGGATGTATGCCCAGGCAGTACGGTCGATATCGGGTTTCTCGGGAGTCTTGGTCATCCCTTAGAGGCCTATGACAATCTGACGTCCAGCGATCAGGGTTATGCCCTTGAGTTTTCAGGAACGATTCCAACAATCGTGGAGGCCCACCCCCCTGAGGCGGACGTCGACATCGACGCTGCGATCGCCGCTTTCGCTTCAAACGCCTGTGAGGACCTTCATCGCTGGTTCCTGCAGACGGAGTACGAGTGGCGACCGAAGGCGGCCAACCGATAGACGCCTCCCGGCAAGGCCAGAAAGACTGGCGCCTTCTCAGCCAGTTTAACCTGATAATGCCGTACTTGTCCCCGAGCGACTGGCCTGCCGGCCGACGGCCGGAGTCAGAGCGGTTCGGGAAGAGGGAAGGAAGCGCAAGGGGCAATGGTGCGTCAATCTGATCGACCTTCCGAAGGCTCACAATTGCCCTAGAATCTGTCTATCTAGTGGTTCGTTCAGAAATACATAGGACTTACAGAGCACACCAAGACGTCAATTTTGTTGGTGTTCAAAGTAAATCGGAGTAGCGGCGGCGGGCTTTATTGTGGGCGACATCTAATGACAAAACCTCCATATGTAATTGTAACTACCGTCTGGGGTAGAGAGTATATTGATTTCTATAAGGAGCATATACTTCCATATACTCGAGAAATTCTTCCTCCAGGATTCGCGATCGCTTGCTCAACGACGAAAGAGCACGTTTCAGAGTTAGACGGTCTTGTAGATATTATATTCGACTGCGGCACATACAGCGGTCAGAACAAGTACCGTTTCGCTTCAGCAGCCGATATGGCTGCGACGAAGACTTTGCACCAGGCCGGAGTTCGGAGATTTGTTTATCAGAATCCTGATGCACTGATCTCAAAGAGCGCATTCTTAAGAATCGTGGAGTCAGAATTCAAAGTAATCACACTTCCAGGAATCAGAATATGGAAAGATTTATTTCTTTCAATATATGATAGATTTGACGATAATATACTAGAGAATGCCATGACCGTGCTACACCCACTTACTCTATTCAGAGCCAGAAGAGGTGGTTACAGAAAGTTCGTTCGGGAGTGGCCGTCTTGCGTATATGATATCACGCCCGAGAGAATTAGGTGCCAAGCTTTGCACAGACATCCTCTTATGGTGGATGTTCCAGAGCATTATGATTTTGAACAACCCGTTGGAACGGTGGATGATCGTTTCCTCGGGAGTCTCGGCTACCCTTTGGAGGCCTATGACAATCTGACGTCCAGCGACCAAGGTTATGCCCTGGAATTCTCCAGCCTAACTGCAGATTGGGCACGCTTCTACCCCCCTGAGGAGGACGTCGACATCGACGCTGCGATCGCGGCGTTTGCGGCGTCCAACGCCTGTGACGACATCCATCGCTGGTTCCTGCAGACGGAGTACGAGTGGCGACCGAAGGCGGCCAACCGATAGACGCCTCCCGGCAAGGCCAGAAAGACTGGCGCCTTCTCAACCACTGTAAACCGATTGTGCCGTCTTCCTCCCCCGAGCGACTGGCTGGCTGGCCTGCCGGCCGGAGCCGCCCGGGGAAAGAATTAGAGGGTCAGCGAGCGTCCTCGCGCAGGTTGATGAAGGGTGCGCCGCCGGACCCGGTGACCTGGGGCAGCTTGCCGTCCCACTTCTCCACGGCTTTCAGATCCACGTAGCGCGGATTGGCGGCCAGAGCCTGGTTGATGATCCGGATGGACTCCGCTTCACCCCTCGCCGCCGCGATCTGTGCTTCGGCCTGGGCCTGGGCCTTGGCGACCTGAGCGCGGGCAGTCAGCGTTTCCTGGTCCGTGCGGGTCTTGGCCTGAATGGCTTGCAGGATCACGTCCGGATACCGGATCGTCCCAATCCAGTCGAGCTGGCTGACCACGACCCCGAACCGCGCCCACTTGGCCGAGACCCTGGCGAGGGCGCGCTGAATCACCACCTGGCGACCGCCAGAGTAGAGGGCGTCGACATTCACCTTCTCAGCCTCGGCGGCGATGGCCGAGCGCACGTCATTGCGGATCGGTCCGTCAAGCAGCTGGTCGAAGGTCAGGCGATAGGTCTCGTAGAGCTTGGGCGCCGAACCGCGGGTGACCTGCAGGGTGATGGCCACGTCTGCCGTCATCGGCAGGCCGGTATTGTCTGCGAAGGCGATCTCCTCGTTCTGAGGACCGCGCTCATCGGGCTCACGGGTATAGCTATAGGTCCGCTGAATCACCGGAAACTCGACAATCCGCTCGCCGACGCCGCGGAAGTGCCAGCCGGACGGCAAGGGTTGAGGATCGACGCCAGCAGCGGGACCCAGCGTCCGGATTTTCACCCCGACGTTGCCGGGCTCCACGGTCTTGCCCGCAGAGATGACGATGAAGAGGACGAGCGCCAGTGCCGCAAGCGCGGCGGAAAGGCGACGGATCATTATGGGATTAGGAATGGCGGAGCCCCCAGTTGATGGTCAGTCTGGGAGGTGTGTATCCCAACCGGGTTCGTCAAGCGGTCTGGGGCTACTCAGGCGCCTGTCTCCATCGGCAGGTCAGGGTCACGGGTCCACTCGGACATTGATCCGTCGTAAACGGCGACGGAGGGATGACCCAGCCGCATCAGGGCCAGGGCGTCCATGGTCGCTGAGATTCCCCCGCCGCAGTAGACAATGACCCGCGGTCGCTGGAGGGCGCCGACGCCTTCGAACAGGGCCTGCAGATCCGCGTCGCTGCGGTAGAGGCCGTCGGCGTCGAGCAGGGCGGCGTAGGGTAGGTTGCGGCTGCCCTTGATGTGACCCTTACGGCCATAGTTGACCTCGGCCTCGCCGCTGTGGACCCCGGCCGGCAGGGCGTTCAGGGTGCAGACCGCGCCGTCGTCGATGGCCGCCAGGACATCCTGGCGATCCGCCCAGGCGCCCGGGCGCTCGTCAATCCGAACCTCGACGGGGGGATATGTCCTCGACCCTGTCTCCACGGGGCGGCCCTCGGCGGTCCAGCGGGCGTAACCGCCGTCGAGGACGGCCACGTCCGTGAAGCCCGCCGCGCTCAGGACCCACCAGAGGCGGGTGGCCCACATGGGCGTGGAGGTGCTGTAGCAGACGATCTTCAGGCCGGGGTCGATCCCCGCCGCGCCGAGGGCCGACGCCAGGGCCACACCCTTCAGGCGTGTGAAGCCAAGGGGGGCGGACGGGTCCGAAAGGTCCCGCGCCAGGTCGACAAAGGCCGCACCGGGGATGTGGCCCGACTCATAGTCCGCCCGCCCGCTTTCCACCCGGTAAGGCCCCGGCTGGGCCGGGCGCAGGTGGACCGTCGCGTCGAAGATCCGCACGCCGGGATCGTCGAGGTGGTCGGCCAGCCATCCCGTCGTCACCAGGCCCCGTCCGTCCCAGCCCGCCATGGTCATTCCTCCCTGTGCGCTCCCGGCGACAGTCTCGTCCTGGCGGCCGAAGATCAAGCCCGACTCACCGGACCTTCCCTGCGGATTCCGATTCCCGAAGAAGGGCGGTCGGGCGTATGCAGGCAGGCAGGGACACGGGAGGACAGCATGGCGGTGGTCACGGAGATCCTCCAACAGCTGCAGGGGCTGGTCGGCCTCGCCATCATTACGCTGGGCGCCTGGGCCCTGTCGGAGGACCGGCGCGCCCGGCCCCCGATCCGGTGGATCCTGGGCGCCCTCCTCCTTCAGATCGTGATCGCCCTGGTGGTGGTGCGGGTTCCCATCGTCTGGTCGGTGATCGGCCTCGCCAACCACGCCGTGGCGGCCATCGAGACGGCCACCCTGGTCGGCTCCAGCTACATGTTCGGCTATACCGGCGGCGCGCCCGCGCCCTTCGTCCTGAAGGAGGGGGCCCCGGCGCCGCTGATCATCGCCTTCCAGATCCTGCCCCTGATCATCGTCTACTCGGCCTTGGCGGCCCTCCTCTGGCACTGGGGCGTCCTGTCGAGGATCGTCGCCGGCCTGTCCTGGGCCCTGCGCCGGACCCTGGGAGTCAGCGGTGTCGTGGGACTGAGCAGCGGGGCCAGCATCTTCCTCGGCGTGGTCGAGGCGCCCCTCGTCGTTCGCGCCTACTTCGAGCGAATGAGCCGGTCCGAACTGTTCGCCGTCATGACCCTGGCCATGGCGACGATCTCGGGCGCCATCCTGGTCCTGTATGCCCAGACCCTGGCGAAGACGGTCCCGGACGCCGTGGGGCACATGATCTCAGCCTCGCTGATCTCCCTGCCGGCGGCGATCCTGATCGCCCGGCTGATGGCGCCCGGCGACGCCGCGACCGAGGCCTCTGTTGAGGAGACGGACCTGCGCTATGACAGCAGTATCGACGCCATCGTCCGCGGGACCATGGACGGGGTGCAGCTGTTCCTGGCGGTGATCGGCATGATCATCGTCATCTTCGCCCTGGTGGCCCTGACCGACCAGGTCCTGGCCCTCGCCCCCGCGGTGCAGGGCGAGCCCCTGACCCTGAGGCGGATCTTCGGCTGGGTCTTCGCGCCCCTGATGTGGGCCCTGGGCGTGCCCTGGGACCAGGCGCCCCAGGCGGGCGCCCTGATGGGGACCAAAACCATCCTCAACGAGTACGTCGCCTACATGGACCTGGCCGCCCTACCTGCTGGGAGCCTCGACCCCCGCAGCCAGCTCATCGTGACCTACGCCCTATGCGGCGTGGCCAACCTGGCCAGCGTCGGCCTCCTCGTCTCGACCATCGGGACCCTGGCGCCGTCCCGGCGGGCGGAGGCGGCGGCGCTCGGCATGAGGTCCTGGGTCGCCGGGAACATGGCCTCAGCCATGACCGGGGCGGTGATCGGCCTCGTCACCCGCATCGCCTGACCGAAATGTTCGACGCCCGCCTTCGCCCACTGATCAATCCCGCCTTGGACCGGATAGGCGCAGCCCTCGCCCGCCGGGGCGTCAGCGCCAACCAGGTGTCGGCGGCGGGCGCCGCCTGCGGCGCCCTGGCGGGCCTTGCGATCGGCCTCGGACACCCCCTGGCGGGCCTGGCCCTGGTTCTCGCCAGCCGCCTGCTGGACGGCCTGGACGGCGCCATCGCCCGCGCCCGTGGAGCCACCGACTTCGGGGGCTATCTGGACATCGTCTGCGACTATGTCTTCTACCTCGCCGTGCCCTTGGGCTTCGGTTTCGCCGCGCCGGGGAACCTGCCCTTCGCCCTCCTCCTGGTCGCGTCCTTCACCCTGACGGCGGTCAGTTTCCTGGCCTATGCGACGCTGGCGGCCAAGCAGGGCCTGGAAACCCCGGCCCACGGGCCGAAGAGCTTCTTCTACAGCACGGGGCTGGCCGAGGGCGCCGAGACCCTGCTGGCCTTCGTCCTGATGTGCCTTTGGCCCGCCGCCTTCCCGCAGATCGCCGTCGTCTTTGCAGGCCTGTGCCTTCTTACGGTGATCCAGCGTAGCGTGATCGCCCGGCGTGTGTTTCGATAACCCGGAGAACGCCGCCCATTGGGGGCGCGCAGACCTGAAGGTTCCCACATGAGACTCAAGCTGGCCCGCGCCTCGCTGATCGTGTCCCTCCTCCTGCCCTTCTACTTCATGGCGGCGGCGCTGGGCGTGAAGTTCGGCCTCTGGTCCTGGCAGACCGGGCTCGTAACCATGATCGCCCAGCTGGGGGCGCCGTTGCTCGGGCTCACCCTGCTGCTCGGCCTCGTCGCGACAGGGGCCACCCTTTTCCGAAAGCCGCGCACCGGGTGGAGGATGGCTCTGGCCGGCCTGCTGGTCCCCGTCCTGGCTCTCGTCTATGTGGGCCAGGTCCAGTCTCGGTCCGCGCGCATTCCGCCGATCCATGACATCTCCACCGACATCGCCGACCCACCGGTCTTCTCCCCGGCGGTCATGGCCGCCCGGGAGGCTGTGGGGGCCAATCCTGTGAGCGCCATGGACGCTCCCATGGGTAGCCTTCCCGCCTACCAGGGCCCGGACTTCGCCGCCCTGGCCGCCAAGACCCTCGGGCAGGTCGGGCATGAGGCCTATCCCGCCGTTCGTCCCCTGGCCCTGTCCGCCGACCCGGCCAGGGTCGCCGCCGCGGCCGAGGCCGAGGCGAAGGCCCAGGGCTGGACCCTTGCGACCTCAGACCCGGCCGGAGGCGTCATTGAGGCGACGGCGGAAACCTTCTGGTTCGGCTTCAAGGACGACGTCGCCATCCGCATCCGGCCGGGGGCGAACGGAGGCTCTGTCGTGGACGTCCGATCCACCTCGCGGGTCGGCCTGAGCGACATCGGCGCCAACGCCGCGCGGATCGAGGCCTTCCTGGCGGGGCTGAAGGTCCGGGCGGAGGCCAGCTAGCCGCACAACGGATGATCCGCGCACGCGTCCGGGTCGTCCTGGCCGGGGCGGGACACGCCCACCTCGGGGTGCTGAAGCACGCCGGCGCCCTGCGTGCGGCCGGGGTTGAGCCAATCCTCGTCGCGCCACCGACCTTCCACTATTCGGGCCTTGCGACCGCCGTGCTCTCCGGCGCCCTCCCGCCTGGACGAGCCCTCCTGGACGTCGCCGCCCTCGCCGCCCGCTTCGGGGTTCCGCACCTGCCGGCGGAGGTCAGGGCGGTCGACCGGGGCGCCCGGCGCCTGCATCTTTCCGATGGGCGGGACCTCGCTTACGACGCCGTCTCCTTCAACATCGGCAGTATCACGGACGCAGGGAGCGATCTTCCGGGTGAGGGCGAGACCTGGCCGGTGAAGCCGCTTTCGGGCCTTGCCGGCCTCCGCGCGCGACTGGACGATCACCTTGCAGACGGGGTCTCGCCGTCCATCCTGGTGGCCGGCGGCGGGCCCACGGGGTTCGAGGTCGCCGCCGCCCTCGCCGGACGGGTGGAGCGGGCCGGCCTGTCGCCCCGGGTGCTGATCCTCGGCCGGTCGGCGCCGGACTGGGCGCCCGATCAGGCTCTGGAAAGGCTCTCTGCGGTGCTCCAGAGGCGCGGGATCCTGCAGGTGTCGGGCGAGGCCACGAGCCGACGGCCGGGAGAGGTCCTGCTTTCCGATGGGAGAGCCCTGCCCTGCGACCTCCTGGTCCTGGCCACCGGCCTGCGGGCGCCCGGCGTGATCGCCGACCTTGGCCTGCCCCTCTCCGAGGACGCTCGCCTGGCGGTCGGGCCCACGCTCCAGTCGACGGGGGACCCCAGGGTCTTCGCTGTCGGGGACTGTGCGGTGATCACCGGCTCGCCGCGCCCTCCGGCCGGGGTGTTCGGGGTGAGGGCCGCCCCGATCCTTGCCCGTAACCTGGCGGCGCTGGGGACGGGCGCGCCCCTTGCGACCTACGCGCCCCAGTCCCGCTGGCTCTCCATCCTCGACCTTGGCGATGGAACAGGCTTGGCCCTGAGGGGTCGGTTCTGGAGCCTGGGGCGCGGCGCCCTCATGCTGAAGCGCCGGCTCGATCTGGGCTTCGTTGACGGCCTGCGGGCCGCCTCAGGCGAAGTGCTTGAGGACTGACACCAGCTTGCGGGTCCGGTCGGAGAACAGGGCCGGGGTGTAGAACTGGCCGGCCAGCCGCTTATTGATCTCCCCGCGTGTGGGATAGGGCGCGATCATCCCGGTCATCTGGCTGAGCTTCAGCCCGGAGGCGAGGGCCAGGGACCAGAGGTGGATGTGATCCCCGGCGTGCCGACCCACCAGGGTGACGCCCAGGATCTTGCCCCGCGCCGTGGTCACCAGCTTGCCAAAACCGCGGACATCGCCCTCGGCCTGGGCCCGGTCGTTCTCGGCGAACTCGAAGACCTGAACCCGGACATCGGCGCCATGGCGCCGGCGCGCCTCAGCCTCGCTGAGGCCGATCGCCGCCACCTCGGGATCGCAGTAGGTCACGCGGGGAACCTGCAGGGCGTCGGCGTTGACCGGCAGGGCGAAGAGGGCCCGGCGCACCACCAGGGAGGCGTGGGCGCCGGCGAGGTGGGTGAACTGTCCCCGCCCGGCCGCGTCGCCTATGGCGAAGACCCGGCGGTTGGTGGTCAGGAGCGAACGGTCGGTGCGAACGCCCTGCCGATCGTAGGCAATCCCGGCAGCCTCCAGGTTGAGCCCCTCCAGGGAGGGCGTGCGCCCCACAGCCACCAGCAGGTGGGATCCGGACACCCGGACCTCCTGCCCCCCCGACTGCACGACGACGACGGGGCCCGGCTCGACCCGGAGCGCGCGTGAGCCCGCAAGGATCTCCACTCCGTCTGCAAGCAGCTGACGGCGCACCACCTCGGCGGCCTCCGGGTCCTCCCGGCCCAGGATGTCCTCGGCCTCGACGATGACGACCTCGGACCCGAGCCGGCGGAAGGCCTGGCCGAGCTCCACACCGATAGGCCCCCCGCCGAGGACGATGAGGCGCTCCGGAAGGGCGGTGAGCTCGAAGACGGTCTCATTGGTCAGGTGCGGGGTTTCGGCGAGGCCCGGGATCGGGGGAACAGAGGCCCGGGAGCCCGTGGCGATGACAAACTTGCGCGCCGCGACCCGGACGCTGTCGCTGGCGACGGTCCGGGCGTCCACGAAGCGGGCGGCCTCCCGCACCACCTGGACACCGAGGCCTTCGAAGCGCTCCTGGCTGTCGACCGGAGCGATGGTGCGGATGGTCTCATGGACGTGGGCCATGACCCGTTCGAAGTCGACATTGACCGTGCCGGACGTGACGCCCAGGGCCCCGCCTGCGCGCGCCGCCTGGGCGGCGGAGGCTGCGGCGATCAGGGCCTTGGACGGTACACAGCCGTAGTTGAGGCAATCGCCTCCCATCTCGCCCTTCTCGAAGAGGACGACCTTGAGGCCCAGCTGGGCTGCGCCTGCGGCCACGGAGAGGCCGCCGGAACCGGCGCCGATGATGGCGATGTCCGCCGGGATTGTCTGGGTCACAGGGTCTTCCCCGAGCGGGCGCGAAGGCGCTGGTAGACGGTGGCGCCCAGGGTCAGGAGGCCAAGGGCCACCAGGGGCAGGAAAACCTTGGGCGAGAAGATGACCCCGAGGTCAGGGGTCCCGCCCCGGGAGAGGATCTCGCCGATCCCGGCGCCGATGCCGCTGTAGATGAAGGTCGCCGGCATGATGCCGAGGAAGGTGGCCAGGGCGTAGGCCCGCAGGGGGGCGTGGGCCAGGGCGGCGGCCACGTTGACCAGCCAGAAGGGCGCCAGCGGAATGAGCCGAAGGGTCAGGATGTAGCCAAAGGCGCCTTGCTGCACGCCGTCGATCACCGCCTTGAGCCGGCCGCCGGAGGCCTCGGCCCGGTCCCGCAGGGTCTGCCCGAGGGAGGTCTTCACAGCATAGAAGACCAGGATCGCTCCGAGGGTGGCGCCGACCACGGTCGCTGCACCGCCGATCCAGGTCCCGAACAAAAGGCCGCCCGCAAGCGTCAGGATGGTCCCGCCGGGCAGGCTGACAGCGGTGGCGAGGGCGTAGACCGCGATGAAGGCCAGGAGCGCCAGGGGCAGTTGCTCGGCCACGAAGGCCCTGAGCGCGGCCTCGTGCGCCTGGAGCGCATCCAGGTTGAGATACTGGCCAGCGCCGCTGGCGAAGATGGCGACCGCGCCCGCAAGCAGCAGGAGCAAGGGCAAAAAGCGTTTCGCGCGGGCCATCCGGTCTCCGATGCTGCGTGGAAGGCCCGTCTTAGCGGCGTCGGCGAGAACGATCCATGGTCCTGCGCCTCAGAAGGGGAATACAGCGCCAAACATCTTCAATTCCGCTGGGACCGAGCGGGCCTCTGGTTCATCATGGCGGCTGGGGGAATACTTCGGAGAGTCCTGTCCATGTCGTCTGAGACCGCCACCCTTCCCGGCCGCACCGGGACCGCCCTCGAGCGTCTGACCCTGCGGCGTCCGGACGACTGGCACGTCCACCTGCGCGACGACGCCATGCTGGCTTCGGTAGTCAACTACACGGCCCGGCAGTTCGGGCGGGCCATCGTCATGCCCAACCTGAAGCCGCCGGTGACGACCGTCGCCGCCGCACGGGCCTATCGCGAGCGCATCCTTGCGGCGGTCGAGCCCGGCCTGGACTTCACGCCCCTGATGACCTGCTACCTCACCGACGGGATGGACCCGGACGAGGTGGAGCGTGGCTTCACCGAGGGCGTCTTCACCGCCTGCAAGCTCTATCCGGCGCATGCGACCACCAACTCGGCGGCCGGCGTCACGGACGTGCGCCACATTCACCGCGTGCTCGAAGCCATGCAGAGGATCGGCATGCCCCTGCTGATCCATGGCGAGGTCACCGACCACGAGGTCGATATCTTCGACCGGGAGGCGGTCTTCATCGATCGGGTCCTGACCGGCCTCATTGCGGACTTCCCGGACCTGAAGGTGGTGTTCGAGCACATCACCACAGCCGACGCTGTCGCCTTCGTCGAAGGCTCCGGCCCCAACATCGCGGCGACCATCACCCCGCACCATCTGGCGATCAACCGCAACGCCATGTTCGAGGGCGGGATCCGGCCGCACCTCTACTGCCTGCCGGTGGCCAAGCGAGAGCCACACCGCCTCGCCCTTCGCAGGGCGGCGACGTCGGGGTCCGCCAAATTCTTCCTGGGCACGGACTCCGCCCCCCACGCCGTCGGCGACAAGGAGTCCTCATGTGGCTGCGCGGGCATCTTCAACGCCCCCTACGCCCTGGAAAGCTACGCCACCGTCTTCGAGGAGGAGGGCGCCCTTGACCGGCTGGAGGCCTTCGCCTCCGAGAACGGGCCGCGCTTCTACGGCCTGCCCCTCAACACCGGGTCCGTGACCCTCGAGCGCCGCCCGGCCCCGGTTCCCGAGGTGCTGAAGCTGGCGGCGGCTGACCTCGTGCCCTTCCACGCCGGGGAAGACCTGGGCTGGAGCCTGGCCAAGGCCTGATGAACAGGCGGCCTGCGCAGCCTCCAGGACTGGAGTCGACGCACCGAGACCGGAGCCAGGAAGGCGGCTGTGCGCCCAAACCCCCTGGGACCACCCGGCTGGACCGGGGCCGATCCCAGGGAGAGCTATTCGCGACGCGCCGTCCTAGTACCTGATGGAGAACGAGGCGCCGAAGTAGCGGGGCTCGCCCGCGATGAAGGTCGGAATCCCGAAGGCGCCGCCCGTATTGCCGGCGTCCTTGATGTACTCCTGGTCAAGGAGGTTAGAGGCAGATGCCTCAACCCGCCAGTTTGCATCGGTCGGCTGGTAGGACACGCGCAGGTTCAGAAGACCATAGGCCCCCTGCACCTCATCCTGGATCAGGTCCCCGGTGCTCTGCAGCGCCGGGATGTCGTTGTCGTTGTCGAAGAAGACCCTGGATTGCCAAGTATAGGTCGGCAGGAAGCTCAGATCGCCTTCCCAAACAGGCACGGTGAAGTTGAGGCCAAATGAGGCCGTATGGTCAGGCGAGAGGCGGAAGCTGTTGCCCTTGAAGCGACCATTGTCGAACCGACCATTATTGTAGCCATAGGTGCCGAAGACCGACAGCTGGCCAGTGGGTTTCCAGTTGAACTGGCCTTCGAAGCCGGTGGACGAGGCGTCGCCGGCGCTGATCGTCTGGAAGACGCCCGGGGCTGTCTGGATGCTTGTCTGGAAGTTCGTATAGGTGAAGCGATAGATGGAGCCTTCAAGCGAGAGGCTTCGGTCAAGCCATTGGGTCTTGGCGCCCGCCTCGTAGGAGTCGACGATTTCGGCGGCGACCGCCGTGAAGCGGACATTTCCCTGCGGCGCCACCGGCGCCGCCGGCGACAGAACCTCCGGACGCCGACCCCGCGAATAGGTGGCGAACAGGCTGATGTCGTCTGAGACGGCGTAGCGGCCCACCACCCGGTAGGTCACCCCGGAGTCGGAGAAGGACCTATACTGGGCGAGCCCGCCCGGCGTGGACTGCAGGAAGATACCACGCGCGGTGGCTGGATTGGCGGCGTTGGCCGCCGACCCGCTGGTCAGGATGGACCCGCCATTATCCAGCGTGCCGCGGTACCCGGAGCGCTTGTCGTCGTTGCTGTAGCGGATGCCGGCGGAGACCTCGAACTGGTCGGTGACCTTGTAGGTCGCATCGGCGAACACATCATACGACGTGGTGCGCCCATAGTTCTGGAAGGTCTCGCGGTGAACCAGCTTCAGCGTGCTGAGGGCGGCCGCCGAGTTGATGGTGTTGATCGAGGGCACGTTCGGCGGCGTGAACCCCACCAGGCCGGCCAGGGGCGCGTTGCGGGCGGCGAACACGCGCTCGTTGTACTGAAGCGGAACGGCCTGGGATCCATCTTCGTAGAAGTACCCGACGCCGGCAAAGGCGCTCAGGCGCTCGCCGCCCTCGTAGTTGATCCTGAATTCCTGGCTGTACTGGTCGCCGCGCGCGTCCTCCGCAAAGACGAAGAGCGGCAGGGAGAAGCCGTCCGCATCGAACACTTCCAGAGACTTGAAGCGGCGAAACGCGCTGATTGAGGACAGGCGCAGCGTGTCGCTGATCCGGTAGTCCACGAGACCGGTGACGCCCCAGGTGGTCCGCTCCAGGCCAAGGTCGCGACCGCCGGCAAAGCCGTCGCTGCTCGCAAGGGCCGCGCCGGAATTCCGCCCCAGGTCGCCCAGGACCTTGCCCGTCAGAGGGTCGGTCGGAAGATAGGTCAGCGACTTGAATGAGGTTCCCGACGGGTTGTTCTCCTCGTAGTTGAAGATCAGGTCCGCATCGAGGTTATCGCTCGGCTGCCACTTGAGAACGACGCGATAGGCGTTGGTGTCGGTGGAATTGAAGTCGCGGCCGCCGAGGACATTTTCGACGAAGCCGTCACGCTGCTTGACACGGCCGGCAAAGCGAACGGCGAGGGTGGAGCTCAGCGGCACGTTCACCATCGCTTCGAGGCCGCGATAGTTGAAGTTCCCGGCCTCGAACTTCGCCGCCGCGGCAAAGCCGCCAGGGTCAGCCTTGTTCTGGACGATATTGACGGCGCCGATCAGGGCGCTGCGCCCGAACAGGGTCGATTGCGGCCCCTTGGCGACTTCGATGCGGGCGTTGTCGAACAGCTCGATGTACGAGCCGCGCGACTTGGAGACCGAAACGCCGTCCTGGAAGACCGACACGCGGGGCTCGACCGTGGCGCCGCCGTCATCGGATGTGATCCCGCGCATCACAAAGCCGGGATTGTTGGGCGACTGGTTCTGGACCTCGAAACCCGGGACAAAGAGGGAAAGCTCCTCGAACTCCTGGACACCGATCTCGTCCAGGAAGGCTCCGGTATAGGCGGTCAAGGCGATCGGGACGTCGAGGGTCCGCTGTTCGCGCTTCTGTGCGGTGACGATCAGTTCCTCAATATAGCTCGCAGCGGGCGCTTGGCCTCCAGCGACCTGCGCACTTGCGCCGGAAAAAGGAAGCAATGCAGATGTGCACATCGTGCACAAAGCCAGCCCACGAACCGATCGACGCAACATTTCAACCTCGCTTTTTTCTAAAGGTCGGGCGTTAGCGCGTTCGTATGTCAGTTCAGTCACAGTTGGAAGAGATTGGTGCGAACAGGGGGCAGGGCGGACATCGCAGGTGAGGCCGCAGCGGTTACGCACATGGCGCTGATCCTCTCAACTACCAGGAGGCCTCGTAGACGGCGACCGTGTCGAAGAGGACGGCCGAAAGGATGCGCGAGCGCCAGGGATTGCGGACGTCGATGTGGGGCGGCCGCCTCAGCGCTGAGGGCCTGATCATGCCCTCCGGGCGGCGACATCAACCCGGACGCCCGCCCAAGCCCACAATGGGCCCAGGGGGCTGTTCTTGTTTTGTTCTTGCCAAGCCTCCGCCTGAGGGGTAGGGTCCCTTCCCAACGCGGAGGCCTGCATGCGGCGATATCAATCCGATCCTTCCCAGCTCGAGGGCGACGACCTGGCCCGATGGTTCCGGCGTTCACCGGCTCAGGTCCGGGCGGATCGGGAGGCGGCGCGGCAGGCGCGTTACGACGCCTTTTTCGGCGCCCGCGAGGGGACGCCGTCGGCAGGGCCTTGGGAAGAAGACGCCCCCGGGGCCCGGAACCTGACCGCGGGACCTGGGTCGAACGTCATCCAGTTCGCCTATCAGCCGCCGGTCCAAGCGACGCCCTCCGGCATGCGGGTCGCCATGCCGATCCCCGTCGGCCAGACGCCGCCAGATGCGCACGGCGGAGGCTTCTTCGATACGCACACGCCGATCCCAAACCCAATCCGGGGCCCCGCCTACATTACCGACCTTCCAAGCCCCCTCAATTTGGTGACCCCCAGGGCGGGGGGTTGGTTCGAGCTCGGGGACGGGCGACTTGTCCGGAGCGCCGACGAGGTCGAGCGGCTCTTCGCCGAACAGCAACTGCGGATGACAGGCGAGGACAAGCCCGAACCCCCCGCCCAGGTCCGTTCGATAGACCAGTGGAAGGACGGCGCCATTCCCAGGGCGGAACAGGTGGCGGCGGGCCAGCGCCAGATCGACCCTACCTGCCACGTCAACGGCGGCTGGGAGCGGGATCCGACGTTTTCGAGATACAAGGCCTGGACGCAGGACTATGAGGACCAGATCACCGGGGCGCCCGGCCTCGACTATGTCGTGCGCAATCCAGAGGAGAAGGCGGTGAGGTTCGATGGGTGCGCCGTATGGGACCCCCGCCGGCAACTTCTGGAGGCGAAGGGGCCCGGCTATGCGGGCCTGGATCGACGGGCCCGAAAGTCGAATTTCGCCCAGTTCCTGTGGAAGGGAATCCACAACCAGTCCCAACGGCCGAACCGCGCCGCCCGGGGCAGGGTCGTTGAATGGCACATTGCCGAGCCGGAAGTCGTTCCTGCCTTCAGGACAGCCCTCGAGACCCCTTCCACCCTGAGGGTCATTCAAACCTCGCCCCGACCGGGCGCCCCGCCATCTCCGAGAAAGTGACCGAGATGATGTCTGATGATCAAAGGCCATCGCCAGAGGATGCCGATGCCTATGCGGCTTGGGTCGAGAGCATGCGCGAAGAGGCCAAGCTGAGTTCTGCCGACGAAATCAAAGAGCGTCGGGAGGCCGACTTCCCAGAGGCTCTGCAGGGGCGATGGGTCGACGAAATGGACCCGAGCGATGAACTCCTCGTCCGGGGAAGCGAGTTCATCCGGTCCGGCGAGTCATGGCCCTATCTCGACAAGCTCTTGCTGACCCACGACGCGGACCGGATCCACCTCGAAATCACCTTCCCCTGGAACGAGGAGGAAGGGTCTTCAACGAGCCTAATCCTCATGGACGACGGCGCGCTTGGGTACGCCACCTGGCACGAAGCCTGCACCTACCTCAGACCGGACGACTGATGCAGATCGCGGCCTGTCGGCCGGCCTTGGCGGGACGTTCCAACCGGCCCAAACGTTTTCCACCGCTCGAGGCACCGGACCGAGGCCGAGACCCTGGCGCCCGACTGGGCCTTTCTCGAGGCCGAGGTCGCGCCGCCAAACCGGAGCGCCCCCTTGTCGCCCCGCCGTCGTCATGAATTCGCCTTCGCGGCCCGGCTTCCTGTCCGCGTACCTTTGGTCTGGACGGCTGGATAAAAAGGCCGTCCCTTCGTTTCCGTGATTTTCAGCACCTATCTCCCAACCCGCCCCGGCAGCTACTGACCCTGGGTCGGGCCAGAAGCAGGA
The DNA here is from genome assembly GCA_020402745.1 of Phenylobacterium sp. GTDB lineage: Bacteria > Pseudomonadota > Alphaproteobacteria > Caulobacterales > Caulobacteraceae > Phenylobacterium. The sequence goes on along the minus strand of JADBYZ010000012.1, from coordinate 121,518 downwards.
AGGATATTCCGTGGGACTCTCCCTTTCATTCATCGCCAGCCAGGGGCCGGATCCCCTGGAGCGCCTAGGCCTGTCCGCCGACGGCAAGACCCTCAGGGCCGAGCCCCTGCCACCGCCCGCCAAGTTCGTCGCCTTCGACCTGGGGGGCTGGCGCATCGTCATGAGCGATGACCACCGCTTCGCCAGCCGCGAGCGGGTCAGCGCCGCTGCCCAGGGCGGGGTGGCCATTGGCGTCTACATGGAAGAGCATGTCATGATCAGCGGCGCCTTCGGCGCGAAGGACGGGCAGCTCTCCTGGAGCGCCCAGCACGACCCCGAGCATGGGCTGGAGCACCTGGAGGTCTGGGGCGATCCGCCCGGCGCCCTGGCGTCGATCCGCGAACGCCTGCTGGCGGACCTCCAGGAAGACAACGAAGCCGACACCCTCTTCGACGCGCCCCTCGATCTGGCGGCCAGCGTCTGCAGCTTCCATCCTCACGAATACGAGGGCGAAGTGGACCTGACCGTTCTCTCCGTGACCCGCAAGGACCTGATGAAGATGCGCGAGCCCGGATTGTCGGCAGATCCCGCGCAGGCGGCCCAGGCGGAGGCTACGGAAGCGACCTCCCGCCCCGGCTTCTTCGCGCGGCTGTTTGGGCGGCGGTAGGAAGATTCCGCGAACCTCTCCAGCATGTGGGATGGGATGATCGCGAACGCGAGATCTTATCCCAGGGCACATTCCAGGCCCTGGGGCCCGACCGCTCGGGTTGGCTTGAGCCTGATCAGTCTTGCGGTTCTGGCGACGGTCTTTGGCGCGGGGAGTGAGGTCCTCGCCCGCAGACGAGCTCCTCGCTCGTCACTTCGCCCCAAGGACATCATGCCGGCGGAGGCCCGTATTCCCCGCCGCGATCCTGGCCTTCCGGAGCGACGTCTCAAGGCCGCATTCGGTCCGGGACCGCCCTAAGCTCAGGCGTGATCGGGACCACAGGTTCTGCAGATTGCTGAATGTCAGCAGTTCAAGGTTGTCGTCGCGGAGGACCGCCATCAGTGCTATCTTTACCCAGGACGCGCTCTCGCCAGAACATTCGTCCCGCTAAGGTGAAGCCCGGGCAGGCCCTGGCTGCGGCGCCCCCGGCGTCCGACCGAGCAGGAGAGGTATATGAAGCGATGGGTCATCTTGGCGCCGCTCGCGCTCCTGGTCGCCTGCAGCGGTGGATCGCCGGTCCAGAGCGTGGCCCCGACGCCGGAGACCATCGCCTTCCTGCAGATCGACCCCGCAGCCCTGCGCAGCTGCGTAGACGTGGAGTCATTGGTGGTGGACGGGATGGCGGGCCTCTTCACCGGCTCAGAGAACGCCGCCTTGGAGTCTGCGGTCCGGACCGGGCTCCAACGCTGCGGGGAAACGGCGCGGCTCATCGACGTGGCGGGTCGGCCTTCTGAGGAGCGCCCGCGCGCGGAGGCGTGTCAACGGGCTTTCGCCGCCAAGGCGGCGGCCTACGCGGCCATTAACCAGGCGCTCGCGGCGGATGGCGACTTTATGGCCGTGCAAGAGGGAACGCGGGCCTTCCTCGCCGGAATCCGAGAGTCGACGCCCCAGATGCGCGCCTGCAACACACCGACCTGAGCAGGCCGTTCGACAGCGGGGCGCGGACCTATACCCTCACCCCCAGCCGGATGACCTCGGGCGACGGGTCAGAACAGGGAAACGGGTCGGTCGATTGGATGATGCCGCGACCCGAGCGTGGACCGGCTTACCGAGTGGCTCGGGTTTGGACTGACAGTGCCTGCAAGCGCATTTGATCCGCCGCTCCACCCACCGGCCGTTCCGAACCGAAGCCCACCAAACCTGGGTGGCGGCAACCGCCGTGAGGTGATCGGTGCTTCGAGTTGGGCCTTCTTCGGCCTGTGTCATGTTAAGCTGACAACACCGGTTGGCCCTATGGACGCCGCCCTCAAAATGCGCCATTGCCAATCTTCGTCCCGTGTCGTTGGACCTTATGCGGTTTGGGTTTTACGAAGCGCCGAAAGGTGACGCCGTAACGGGGGCGCTGCTTGAAGTGTTCCTCTGGTCGTTTGAAGGTAATTTCACATGGAAAAACTACTTTCCGGGGTTGGATCTCTGCTCTACGGCATGAGATTCACCATGCTGTTTTTCTATGTGGGTCTGGTTGCGATCATTCTTGGCATTCTGGGAAAGTTCCTGCTGGAAGCGTATAAACTGATGCTCACCTTGATTTTTGGCGAGCTCAGCAAGATCGACTTGATCATCAAGGTGCTTGAACTGGTCGACATGACGATGGTGGCGCAACTTGTATGGGTTGTTGCGCTGGCGGGTGTGTCTCTCTTCGTGACCACCGGACACTTTGACAACGAGGACGCCAAAAAGCCGGACTGGTTGGACCACGTAAACACCTACAACCTCAAGCTGAAGCTTGCGTTCGCTATAATCTCGATCTCGGGCGTTCATGCGTTGAAGACTTACTTGGGTGGCGACCTCACTTTCGAAAGTATTCAGATTGTCCTTATGGTGGCCGTCATTCACTTCACTTTTGTGCTTTCCGCCATCGGTATCTCTTTTGCAGAGAGATTGGCGCGGGAGAAGGGTGAGACCTGACCCCCGTTCCTCATCCTGCCACAACGAGCGTCCCGGGTTGATCTGAGCCTGCGTTGCGGTGGGTTTCAGAAGGCGTCCGCGGGGAGCCCAAAAAGTCAGAGCGCCAAAGGTCCGCAACGGGTCGAGACCGGCGGGTGGTCTGGAGCCGGCCCTTCAAGCCCCCCCCCACCCCCCCCGGAGCGGCCCGTCTGAGCGCCGGCAAAGGCCGGAGGGCTGAACTTGGCCGAGGTGCGCGGGTGCCTGGGCGCTAGAGCGCGGCAGGATGAGGCGACGACACGTAGGCTTCCAGCGTTCCATCCCGTAATGCGGCTCTGATGTCGTCGTTCGCGAAGTCCTCGGCGCCCAGTCGCTCGCGCAGGAAACTCAGGGTCTCGGCCACCAGCCGCTTCGCCGCCTGCGCAATCTGCGGCTCCAACGTCGGAGACAAGCCCATGCAAATCTCCGCATCGTGGCGGAAGTGCTCTGGCGCCTCCTCAAAGCTCAGCGCGACCCTCAGCGCTTCGATAGGGGTGCGAACATTGACGTCGGGATTGAATGGCCTCAGCAGGCCAGCGGCATACTCGGCCAGGTTTCGCGCCGCCCAGCGAAGAAGCAGGCGATCATCTGTCGCCTCCGCGCGACGCACCTTCATGTAGAATTCGACGAAGTCCTCGAGCTCCGGCGTCCCGGCAGGCAACCTCTCGCTCGGATCGTCGCCAAGCACGGCACGTCCCTTGGCCGTTGCCCATGCGAGCCGCATGGTGTCCTCGACAGGGAAGCCCAGGGCCCAACTCGCCGTCTCTGTCTCCGCTTCCTCGAAATCCTCCAATGACTCAGCGCCCACCGAAACGTGGAGCATCTGCCCCTCCATCCCGATCTCGAACCATGCCCTCTCTTGCCTCTTGGGAGGGCCATCGGTGAGCGCCATGATGTCGATATCGCTGAAGGGCGCGCCTTCTCCGCGCGCGTGACTGCCACAGAGCACCACCGCTTGCAGCTTCGGCTCCGCCGCGCGCAAGCGCTCTATGATGCGATCCAGTACGTCCTGACTCAGCGACATGGCTCCCTCTGAACCTGGCTACCAGACGGCAGACCTTGAAGAGCAGGAACCTGGCCGGCAAGTGAAAGGGCTTCGGCTCTTCAATCTGCACGTTGGATGAAACGACGCCCGCGAACTTCCGGACCTTTTATCAGCCCGCAACGCTGTAAACGCTGACTGCTCTGAATCCGAACCGCCGAGGGCGAGGTTGGGGTGATCAGCGACACACTGCGCTAAGAGCCAGCTTCAGCCGAGCGCCCCGGTCTCCAAGGTTCTGATAGCATCCGGAGAGCGGCGTGACGACTGGGGGCTTTGCGCCCCTTCGGACGCCCGATTGCAGGTTCGCAACAGGGAAGTGGCGGTGGAAGAGAGCCTGAAGGCGAACTATCGCATATCCTTGGCCACCGGGCGGGCACAACCCATTGAGCAGCTCGCACATCACGCTTGTTCTGATTGCAGTTGCCGACTACCCAGGTTTTCCCTATTTTCTCAAATACGGACAACCCTCCTGATGGAGTCGGCAGTTGGAGAGCGACGTGATGACCATCAAGGAGGTGTCCGAGTACCTCAAATTGGCTGAAAAGACGGCCTATCGCCTGGCGGCCGAAGGCAAGATCCCCGGGTTCAAGGTTGGCGCCTCCTGGCGTTTCAGAAAGAGTGAAATCGACCGGTGGATCACCGCGCAAGAGCGTGGCGAGGCCTGACCCATGAAGATCATTGATAACGTCAATTCGCTGTTGGGCGATGATCTCAAGGGCTCGCTCGCCAAGGGATCGAAGCTCAAGATCGCAGCCTCATGCTTCTCCATCTATGCTTACGAGGCCCTGAAGTCTGAGCTCGCCCGGATCGACGGTCTGGAGTTCATCTTCACGGCCCCGACCTTCGTGCCGACAGAAGTGACCGACAAGGTGAGCAAGGAGCGGCGCGAGTTCTTCATCCCGAAGGCCAACCGCGAGAGCAACCTCTACGGGTCGGAATTCGAGATCCAGCTCCGCAACAAGCTGACCCAGCGCGCTGTCGCCCGCGAGTGTGCGGATTGGATTCGTAGGAAGGCCAAGTTCCGGTCGAACAAATCAAAGGCCCCGATGCAGCAATTTGTCTGCGTCACCGGTGCGGCAGACGATGTCGCCTACATGCCCTTGAACGGCTTCACTGCAGTGGATCTTGGCTACCAGCGGGGCGACGCCGTCTCCAGTTTCGTCAACCGGTTCGACGAGGCAGTCCACACCGGAACCTACCTCCAGCTCTTCAACCAGATTTGGGCTGACCCGACGAAGCTTGAGGATGTCACTGCTGCGATCTGCGACCACATCGAGTCCGTCTACCAGGAGAATTCGCCCGAACGCATCTACTTCCTGATGCTCTACAATATTTTCAATGAGTTCCTCGAAGACATCGATGAAGACGTCCTGCCTAACGACCGCACCGGGTATCAGGACACTCAGATCTGGAACAAACTGTTCAATTTCCAGCGCGACGCCGCGACAGGCATCATCAACAAACTGGAAACCTACAACGGCTGCATCCTCGCTGACAGCGTTGGCCTGGGTAAGACGTTCACAGCGCTGGCCGTGATCAAATACTACGAACTTCGCAACCGGTCTGTGCTCGTGCTTTGCCCGAAAAAGCTGTCGGATAACTGGTTGAACTACAACACAAACCTGAAGACCAACATCTTCGCCAGGGACCGCTTCAACTACGACGTCCTTTGCCACACCGACCTTTCGCGGAACTCGGGCGTCTCCCACGGCATCCCGCTCAACCGGGTAAACTGGGGCAACTACGACCTCGTGGTCATCGATGAGTCCCACAATTTCCGGAACAACGATGCGTTCAAGGAGAAGGAGACCCGGTATCAGAAGTTGATGAACCGGGTCATCCGCGAGGGCGTGAAGACCAAGGTGCTGATGCTGTCGGCGACGCCGGTGAACAACCGGTTCAACGACCTGCGCAACCAGCTGGCGCTCGCCTATGAAGGCCAGTCCGAGGCGTTGACCAAGAAGCTCAAGAGCAAAAACAGCGTCGAAGAAATCTTCCGCCGCGCCCAGGCTGCATTCAACGCGTGGTCCAAGCTCCCCAACGAGGAACGCACCGCACAGGCCATTCTTCAGGCTCTGGACTTTGACTTCTTCGAGCTGCTCGACAGCGTCACCATCGCCCGGTCGCGCAAACACATTGAGACGTTCTACGACACCACCGACATCGGGAAGTTTCCGGAACGCCGTAAGCCGCTGTCGTTCCGCTGCCCGCTTACCAGCCGCCCCGGCGTGATGGACCTGAACGGCATCGTGGCCCAGCTCACCCTGCTCAAACTCGCGGTCTACGCGCCGATCAGCTACATCCTGCCCAGCCGCCTCAGCAAATACGAACAGCTCTACGACACCCAGGTCGAGGGCGGCCGCGGCAAGCTCCGACAGATCGACCGCGAGCGCAGCCTGCAGGCGCTCATGACGACGAACCTGCTCAAGCGGCTGGAGAGCTCCGTCGAGGCCTTCCGCCTGACCTTGAAGTCCCTTCAGGCCAATTTGAACAAGACCCTGGATGCTATCGCCGAGTTTGAACGCAACGGCGGCTCCCTCAAGGTGTCGGACTACACCGCAGACTTTGAGGACATGGAGCCCGAGGACGATGAGTTCGGGGACCTGGGCGACTTCAAGGTCGGGGGCAAGATCCAGATCAGCCTCTCGGACATGGACGTCCAGTCCTGGCAGCACGACCTTCGCTCCGACCTGTTCCTGATCGAGGAGCTGACCCGGGAGATGGAGCTGATCACGCCTGAGCACGACACCAAGCTCCAGCATCTCAAGACCCTGATCGCGAGCAAGATCGAGGCCCCGCTGAACCCGGGAAACAAGAAAGTCCTGATCTTCACGGCCTTCGCCGACACCGCCAACTACCTCTATGAAAACATCGCCGCCGAGCTGCTGCGCACGAAGGGTCTGCATACAGGGCGTGTCACCGGCTCCGATGGGCCGAAATCTACCTTGGCCAAAGGCTATGACTTCCAGTCGCTGCTGACGCTGTTTTCGCCGCGATCGAAGGAAAAAGCCGCGATCCTGCCCGAGGAGCCGGCCGAGATTGATATTCTCATCGGCACCGACTGCATCTCCGAGGGCCAAAACCTTCAGGACTGCGACTACCTGGTGAATTACGACATTCACTGGAACCCGGTCCGGATTATCCAGCGCTTCGGCCGTATCGACCGCATCGGGTCGCCGAACAGCCAGATCCAGCTGGCGAACTATTGGCCGGACATCACCCTCGACGAGTACATCAACCTGAAGGAACGCGTCGAAAACCGGATGGTGATCGCCGATGTGACGGCGACGGGCGACGACAATGTCCTTACCGCAAAGAGCAGCGAGATCGCCTACCGCAAGGACCAACTGCGGCGCCTGCAGGACGAGGTCATCGAGCTGGAAGACGTCAAGACGGGGATCTCGATCACCGACCTTGGTCTGAACGACTTCCGGATGGACTTGCTCAATTACGTGAAGGCCAATGGCGAGCTGGAAAACGTGCCTCGCGGCATGCACGCCGTGGTGCCGGCGAAGCCCGAGCTAGGCCTGCAGCCAGGCGTGATCTTTGCGCTGCGCAACATCCACGACAGCGTGAACACAAACCAGCAGAACCGGCTGCATCCCTACTACCTGGTCTATATCGGCCGCGACGGCGAGATCATCGCTGACCACACAGAGGCCAAGCGGCTGCTCGATCTGGTCCGCACGAGCTGCAAGGGCGAGGACGAGCCGATCCAGGCTGTTTGCCGCCTCTTCAACGAGCAAACCCAGGACGGCCGAAACATGGCGGGCTATTCCGACCTGCTCAGCTCGGCCATCCGGTCGATGATCGAGGTGAAGGAAGAAAAGGACCTCGACAGCCTGTTCAGCGGCGGCAGCACCACAGCGCTCACGAACACGATCGCGGGGCTCAGCGACTTCGAACTGGTCGCCTTCGTCGTGATCCTCGAGGACGCGCCATGACGGCAGGCCTGTTCGACTATCCCAGGAGTGCTGCGTTCGGCCGGGTTCTGCCAAAGAACAAGATCTATGAACACGCCGGCGCAAGCGCGGGACTGAAACAGCTGTTCGTCACACAGGTCGACCAGATCGTCTGGCGGTTCAAGCTGGCCCCTGAGACCATCAACCTGGCCGCCACCTCGGCAGTCACGGAAATCCAGATCTTCGAAATCAGCCTGCGGACCGGCTCACCGAACGAAGACATCCTGCGGGCGATCGACCGGGCTATTCCGTTCCCGATCATCTTCGAACTGACCTGGTCCGGTAAGCGGCGCGCGACGGCCACCTTCAAACGACCCAGCGAAGCCGACGCGTCGAAGTGGGTGATCAGCGAGTATTTCTCGACCGACTGGACCAGCGAAGGTGCGCCGCGAGATGCGCTTCCCGTCGCCCTCGACCTCGGGGGACTATACGACAAGCTCCTGACGGCGATGATGCCAGCCCAGGTCCGGACGGACGGCGCTATCCAGGAGCGTGTCGCTCGGCTCGAAGCGGTCCGGGCGCAAACCCGTGAAATCGAGCGGATCACATTGCGGCTGAACCGCGAGAAACAATTCAACAAACGCGTGGCGATCAACGCCGAGCTACGCGACGCCAAACTGGAAATGGAACGGCTCACCCGGGCAAGCGCACCGATGGCGGCCACGAGTGAGTGAGGGGACGACGACGATGGACAAGCTCAAGATGCACAGCCCGAACCTGACGGACGAGAACGTCGCGAAGATCCGCGATCTGTTTCCCGGCTGCGTGACCGAGGCGCGCGATGAGGCAACGGGGGCAGTACGTCTGGCGATAGACTTCGATCAGCTACGTCAGGAGTTGAGTGACCAAATCGTAGAGGGGCCGCAAGAGCGGTATCGGCTAGACTGGCCGGGAAAACGGGAGTCTCTGACCGTAGCGAATGCGCCGATTGCCAAAACGCTTCGTCCAACAGCGAACGAGAGTATCAACTTCGACGGCACTCGAAATATATTTGTCGAGGGTGACAACCTTGATGCTCTGAAACTTCTTCAGGTCTCGTACTTGGGATCTATAAAGTTAATCTACATTGACCCGCCTTATAATACGGGCGGCGACTTCGTTTATGACGACGACTTCTCAGTAGACACGCGCACCTTTTTCCAAAGGTCGATGCAATCTGACATTGGCGGAAACAAGCTCGTTGCGAATCTTGAGTCCAACGGCCGGTTTCACTCTGACTGGCTGTCGATGATTTATCCGCGCCTAAAACTCGCGCGAAATCTGTTGCGGGATGATGGATTCATTGCAGTCAGCATCGATGATATCGAATGCCATTCTCTCAAGAGGATTATGGACGAGATATTTGGAGAGGAAAATTTCGTCGCTGCTTTGGTTTGGGACCGAAACCGTAAGAATGATGCCAAGTATTTTTCAGTAGGTCACGAGTACATGCTCGTTTATGTAAAATCTCTCCAAGAGCTTAAGGATCACGACATTAAGCTCCGAGCACCGAAAGTAGGCGTCGAAGAGGTAAGGGATTTATTCTCCGATCTACGGAAAGAGCACGGTGAGGACTGGTCTAACATTTCCGCTGCCCTGAGAGAATTTTACAGGACATTTGATGAAGATGACGCCAGACTCCCGTTAGCCCGTTTTACCAAGGTAGATGAAAAGGGCCCATATCGGGATGATGGTAACATCAACTGGCCTGGCGGAGGCGGACCGACGTACGAAGTGCTGCACCCGGTCACAGGAAAACCATGCAAGTTGCCCAAGAGCGGCTGGCGGTATCCAACCAAAAAGCGCTTTGACGAAGAGGTCGAGAGGGGCCGCATTGTCTTTGGGGAAGATGAAACTACAGTTCCGAGGGTTCGAACAAACCTGTTTGAAAATAATGATCAGGTATTAACTTCTGTAAGATATAGCTATGCCCAAACAGCCACGCTGGAGTTTGAGCAGTTATTCGATGGATCTCGTGTCTTTGAGAACCCGAAGAACTATAAAGATATTTCCCTTTTAGTGAATTATCTCTCTGGACCCGACGATATCATAATGGATTTCTTCGCCGGTTCTGGATCGACTGCGCATGGAGTTTTCTACGCAAACGCCACGCAAGGTGGAAACCGCCAATGCATAAGTGTTCAAATTCCGGAAGATACTGCAGACGAAAGCTTGGCTCGGGCGGCCGGCTACTCGACCATCGCTGACCTTTGCAAGGACCGCATCCGTCGCGCCGGAAAGAAAATTCTCGAAGGTGAATGCCACCCTGACTGGAACCGCGATGTCGGCTTCCGAGTGCTCAAGGTGGACACGTCCAACATGAAGGACGTCTATTACCGCCCAGATGAGCTGAAGCGTGCGGACCTGCTCGACATGGTCGACAACGTGAAGGAAGGCCGCACCGCCGAGGACATGCTGTTCCAGGTGCTGGTAGATTGGGGCGTGGACCTGACGCTGCCGATCCGACGCGAGACGGTGCAAGGCAAGACCGTGTTCTTCGTCGACGACAACGCCCTGGCAGCATGTTTCGACACCGGCGTAACAGAGGAGCTTGTAAAGGCGTTGGCCGGCCACGAGCCACTGCGTGTGGTCTTCCGCGACAACGGCTTTGTATCGGACGCTGTTAAGATCAACGTCGAACAGATCTTCCGCCAGCTCTCTCCCGCCACCGACATCAAGTCGATCTGAGGGGCTCGGCATGAAGCTCAAGTTCAAGGTCCAGCCCTATCAGACTGATGCTGTGGAGGCAGTCGTCGACTGCTTTGCCGGGCAGCTGATGACAGGTGGCATCGCTTACAGGATCGACCCCGGCCGCAAGGCGCAGACCAGCGCCTTTGAGGAAGGCTTCAAGAACGCCGACCTTCAGCTGACCGAGCCTCAGGTCCTGGCCAACATCAAGGACATCCAGCGTCGCCAGAACCTGCCCATCTCCGACGGCCTGGTCGCCAGCGCGGGGTGCAAATTCAACCTCGACGTGGAGATGGAAACGGGCACCGGCAAAACCTATTGCTACATCAAGACCATGTTCGAGATGAACAAGCGCTATGGCTGGTCCAAGTTCATCATCATGGTTCCGAGCATCGCGATCAGAGAGGGCGTCTACAAGTCGCTCCAGATCACCGCGGACCATTTCACCGAAAGCTACGGCAAGAAGGCGCGCTTCTTCATCTACAATTCAAAGCGCCTGCACGAGCTAGAGAGCTTTTCGTCTGACGCCGGCATCAACGTCATGGTCATAAACATCCAGGCGTTCGCCGCCAGGGGTGCTGACAACCGCCGGATCTACGACGAGCTGGACGACTTCCAGTCTCGGCGGCCCATCGATGTGATCGCCAGCAACCGGCCGATCGTGATCCTGGACGAGCCGCAGAAGATGGAGGGCAAGGCGACGACGGAGTCCCTGCCGAAGTTCAAGCCGCTGATGATCCTGCGCTATTCAGCGACCCATAAGACCCAGCACAACCGGGTTCACCGTCTGGATGCGTTGGACGCCTATAACCAGAAGCTGGTGAAGAAGATCTCCGTGCGCGGCATCCAGACCCGCGGCCTGGCTGGCACCAATGCCTACCTCTATCTCGAAGGGATCGACATCTCGAAGAAGGCGCCGGTCGCCCGCATCGAGCTGGAGGTCAAGCTCAAGACCGGCGAGATCAAGCGTCAGGTCCGCCGGCTGGAATTCCGCGACGACCTGTTCACTCTGTCCGGTGACCTCGATCAGTACCGCGGCTTCACCATCTCCCAGATCGACTACAACAACGACACCGTCGAATTCACCAATGGCGTGATCCTGTCGGCCGGCGAGGCCACCGGTGACGTGTCCGAGCGGGATATCCGTCGCATCCAGATCCGGGAGACGATCAAGGCGCATTTCGACAAGGAAAAGCAGCTCTTTTCCCAAGGGATCAAGGTGCTGTCCCTGTTCTTCATCGACGAGGTCGCCAAGTACCGCGACTACGATCAGGCGGACGAAAAGGGAGAGTATGCCCGCGTTTTCGAGGAGGAATATGAGCTCCTGAAGACGGAATACCTGTCGGAGCTGGCGATCGACAACGAGGCCTATCGCAAGCACCTGGCCGGCATCGACGCCACCAAGACCCACAATGGCTACTTCTCGATCGACAAGAAGACCAACCGACTGAAGAATCCTGACGTAGGGGCGAAGTCCGTCGATTCCGACGACACGGATGCCTATGATCTGATCCTGAAGGACAAGGAGCGGCTACTGTCCTTCGCCGAGGCGACTCGGTTCATCTTTTCCCACTCCGCGCTCCGCGAAGGGTGGGACAATCCGAACGTCTTCGTGATGTGCATGCTGAAGCACAGCGACAACATGATCTCGCGGCGGCAGGAAGTCGGTCGCGGGTTACGCCTGTCGGTCAACCAGGATGGCGATCGCATGGACCACCCTGCGGTGGTACACGACATCAACGTTCTGACCGTTGTGGCCAGCGAGAGCTACAAGGACTTTGTCGGGGGGCTCCAGAAGGAGATTGCCGATACCCTGTCGTCGCGCCCGAGGAAGGCAACGGAGGCCTACTTCACCGGCAAGACGGTCGCCACCGATAATGGTCCGGTCCAGATCACTCCGGCCCTGGCTAAGCAGATCTACCGGTATCTGGTGAAGAACGATTACACCGATGACACTGACCAGATCGCGGCTGGCTACCATGAGGCCAAGACCGCAGGCACGCTGGCGGCGCTTCCGGATGATCTGAAGCCCTATGCCGATCAGGTCTTCCAGCTGATCGACAGCGTGTTCAGCAACGCCCAATTGCCGAAGGTTGAAGACGGCCGGAAGCCGAAGACCAATCCGCTGAATGCCAACTTCGACAAGAAGGAATTCCAGGAGCTCTGGGGCCGGATCAACCGCAAAGCAGTTTATCGGGTGGAGTTTGATTCCGACGAGCTCGTTCGCAAATGCGTCGGTGCGCTCGATAGCCAGCTCCGGGTCACGCCGCTGCAGTACACTGTCCAAACAGGCATTCAGAGCGACGAGATCACGGACGATCAGCTCAAGGCGGGCGACGGCTTTAAGGTGACCAATACGACCACCGAGAGCGGTGGGTCCGTCTATTCGCAGGTGAAGTACGACCTGCTGGGCAAGGTCGCCGAAAACGCCCATCTCACCCGTCAGACCGTTGCGCAAATCCTGACCGGGATGGAGCCAAGCATCTTTGCTCAGTTCCGCCAGAACCCCGAGCATTTCATTGCCGAGGCTTCCAGAATCATCTCCGAACAGAAGGCCACGATGGTCATCGAGCGCCTGGCCTATGACGGTGTCGAGGACAGATACGAGGTCGACATATTCACGGCCAACCAGTCAGGTCAGGACTTCTCCAAGGTCGGCTCGAAACTGAAAAACCATGTCTACGACTACGTCGTCACGGACTCAGATATCGAGCGGAGGTTCGTGGAGGAGCTTGATACGAGCGACGAGGTCGTCGTCTATGCGAAGCTTCCTCGCGGGTTCCTGATTCCGACCCCTGTCGGCGATTACAACCCGGACTGGGCGATCTCGTTCAAGGTCGGCACCGTCAAGCACGTCTACTTCGTTGCCGAGACCAAGGGGACAATGTCCTCGCTCAAGCTGCGCGAGATAGAGTCCACCAAGATCGCCTGCGCGCGGAAGTTCTTCGACGAAATCGGGCAGCGCGCATCCACCGACCCGGTTCGGTATGACGTCGTCACGGACTACGGAAAGCTGATGGAGGTGGTCGGTTTAAGCCGGTCAGCGTCGGCGGGACAGACGGCATGAGGCCTCGCTCAATCAACATCTTCCTGCTCGACGGCGACCCCGATGGCATCCGGGTCGCTCAGATCTCGATGTCGACGATCCAGGCTATCGCCTTCCGCAAGCTGCAGATGAAGCAGGTGCGCGGCACCTTTCCCGAGTTAGCGCGGCCGGGCGTCTACATGCTGCTCGGCTTTGACGAGACCCAGCCGGATCGGCTCCTTGCCTATATCGGCGAGTCCGAATGCGTTGCCGACCGGCTCCAATACCACGCCGGCAACGACAAGGGGAAAGGCGGCAAGCCCTTCTGGGTCGAGACCATTGCGATGGTCAGCAAGGACGAGAACCTCACCAAGTCGCACGCCCGTTACGTGGAAGCGCGCCTGATTGCGGACGCCGGCCTGAACCCCCGCTGGCAGTTGCAGAACACCCAGAAGGCCGGCGAGGAGGGCAAGCTCCCGCTGCCTGACAGGGCGGCCATGGAAGAGTTCATTGATCAGACCAAGACCCTGGTTGGAGCGCTGGGTTGCGACCTGTTCAAGGTCGTCTCGGGGGACATTTCCAGCCTGCCCAAGAGCACCACCCCTTCGCCGTCTTGGGCGGAAAGCGTGCAGTTTGAGTTCCGCGGCCAAGGGTTCGCAGGACAGATGTCGGTGACTCCCAGCGGCGAAATCGTTGTCAAAAAAGGGTCTCGGGCCAGGCTGAAGACAACGCCCACCATTCCCAAGGGCACTGTTGCACTGAGGGCTGACCTGGTCACGAGCGGCATACTGCTCGAGCAGCAGGACGCCCTAGTCTTTACCTCGGACTACATGTTCCCATCGGTTTCATCAGCTGCTGCGGCGGTGACCGGGGCCAGCGCCAACGGGCGCGTTTCATGGCGTCTGCCGGATGGCCGTACCTATGCCGAATGGGAGGAAGGGCAAAACGCTTCGCCCATCCCGATCGAGGATGAGGAGCTGACGGGCGGAGCGATTTAGGCCGTCCGACGCTCAAGCCAGCCCTTCCGCTGTCAGCGTCACCAGCCAGTGTCGGGTCACCCCACCGGCTGTTCCTGACACCGTCCACTGCGAAGTCCGCGGCGCGAAGGTCGTATTGTTGAGATTGAACCGGATCGAGCTCGCGGTGCCACCGGACGCGACGTTTGCCGCCCCGGCAAAGCCTCCAGTCCTGCTGTGGGTCCATGTTGCAGGCTGAGAGCAGCTGATCGTGATCGTAGACCCAGTCGAGCGCACATCTTCCAGAGCCACAGCTGTTCCAGCTGACATGCCGCCGGCTGGCGTGAACGACACGTTGGATTTCCCATAGAGGTTCGACAGCGAGATCGGGCCGGATGCGACGCCGGCCAGAGTGCGGACCGCGGCCTCGCCAAGGGATGTGGTCGCAGACGTGCTGCGCCCCAGCTCCACGGATACATTCGACAGCGAGATAGCGCCGGAGGACTGCAGGGTCATGGGCGCGTCTCGAGCGTCTCGACCCTGGCGGCCAGTTCTTTGACCGCCTCGATCAGCACCCCGACCAGATTGCCGTAGGCGACCGACAGCAGGCCGTCCGGGTTCTCGGCGACCAGCTCAGGCGCCACCACGCGCAGTTCCTGGGCAATGACCCCGATGCCTGCCGCGCCGGTGTCCAGGCGCTGATACCGGACCCCGCGCATCTGCCGCACCAGCTCCAGCGCACCGGCGATGGCGGCCACATCGGTCTTCAATCTCGCATCGGAATAGGCTGTCACGTCGCCAGTCGCCGTGATCGACCCGGCCACCGAGATCGCACCAGTGAAGCTCTCGCCCGCCTTGTTGGCCGGGGTGTAGCCGAGCGCCGCGATAACCCCACCAGACGTGATCGCGCCGATCTCAACCACGGTCTCGGTCCCCGAGACGTTCTTCTTGAGGTACAGCTTGCCGTCATAGGTGTTGATGGCGAGCTCGCCGAGCGACAGGGCAGCCGTCGTCGGAACCACGCCCGCAGCTGTCGATCGTTTGTGGCGCAGGGTGTTGGGCATCAGAAGGTGCCGCCATCCAGAGTGATGTTGTCGATCGTGCCGCCGGTGATGGCGACATTGCTGGCAGCCTGGCTGGCGATGGTGCCGAGCCCAGTGATGTCGGTGCTGGGGATGGTGGCCGAGGCCGTGAAGGCGGCTGTGCCCGCACCCTTGATGTAGCCGGTCAGGGTGGTGGCTCCGGTGCCGCCCTTGGCCACGCCCAGCGTGCCGCCGATGTTGTTATGGGTGAGATTGGCCTCGTTCACATCGAGGGTCGGGTTGCCCGCGATGCCGTCGCCATTGGTGACGGTCAGCTTGGCCGAACCGGCGGTAAGCGTGCGCCCGGTCACCGTATCGGCCGCGGTGCGCGCGACCAGGCCGCTGGTGGCGAGGTTGTGCAGCGCCAGAGCCTGGCCGCTCAGGGCGATACTGTCGGCGCTTACCGCTATCCCCGTGCCAGCACCCACATCGATGCTGTTGCCTGTCTTGGTCAGACCCGCGCCGGCCACCACCTGACCTGCGCCATTGAACTGGACAAAGGCGATGGCTGTGGTCCCCAGCGTGCCGCCGCTGTCGACCGTGCAGAGGAAGCCGACGTCAGCGTTGATCGTGCCCTGCTCGACGAACAGATAGGCCGACACATGTTCGTCCCAGGTCGACAGATCATCTGCCCGGGCCCAGGTGCTGGCAGCGACAATATAGACGCCGTTCTGGGCTGGCGTGGTCTGGTCCTTCACCAATACCCGGTTGCCCGCGATGAGCGCCACGCCGTCGATGGTCATCGTGCCCGTCAGCGCTGCGATGTTGCCGGTCGAGGCCGCCCTGACCGAGGCCTTGGGATCGAGCCCCTGAACCGTCAGGTCGACATAGTTCTTGGTGGCCGCGTCCTGGGCGGCCGTCGGTTCGGCAAGGCCGGTCAGCCGCTGGGCGTTCATAGCCACTGCGGCGGTGGGCGCTGCCAGTTGATCTAGCCGATTGGCGCGCACCCGGGCGTCGGTGAAATAGAGGTTTGCGCCCTCGGCCACATCGGCGGTGGTCAGGGTGATGGCGCCGGTGCGGCCGGCCACGGAGGCCACCGGGAAGCTGATGGCGACGCCGGCTGCCAGGGTAACCCGGCCCTTGGCATCGACGGTGATCTGGGAGACCTGCGTGGCCGAACCATAGGTCCCGGCGGTCGCGCCGCTATTGGCGAGGGTCGCCGTGATGGTGGCGTTGGCCGATCCATCGAAACTGGCCGAACCTGAGACATCCCCCGAAAGGGCCAGGGACCGGGCCGTCACCAGCTTGGTGGCGGTCGCGGCATTGCCAGTGATCGAGCCGCCAATGGTGCTGGAGAAGGTCTTGATGCCGGCGACTGTCTGATCGCCCGCCAACCCGACAAAAGCACCCGGGCCGCCAATCGCAATGACGGACGTCGCCGTGCCGCCAGCGCCGCCAGTGCCAGTGCCGTAGTAGAGGGTGTTGTCCTGCTCGTTGAAGGCAAGCTCGGCGTTGGCCAGCGAGGCTGGCGCTCCGGCTGAGCCGCCCGAGGCGCGGCGTTTGATGCGAAGTGTGTTGGCCATCTAGAAATTTCCTCCGTCGACCAGCCCGGTCGCGTTTGAGTTGGTCCATCGGTTCTGGGGGGCGGTGAACATCAGCACGTCGCCGACCGCGGGGGCCGAGACGGTGACATCGCCAAGTTGGGTGAGCGTGGTGGCCGGCGTTGCAGGCCCTTGCGGTCCCGCTGGCCCTTGGGGGCCTGTGGGGCCTGCGGGCCCGGCGATGCCCTGTCCTTCGATGAGGAGGGTCAAGGCGCCGTCTTCGGTTTCAACGACGAGGGACTGAACCGTCTCCAGGATCTGGAGCGCGGCGGTCATTCGACATCAAACGTGAGGGTCGGCAGGACCTCACGCTCCCCGCTGGTGTTCTCCAGCCCGAGGGTCAGCCAGACCCGGCCAAGCCCGCGGTTGAGAGCGGCGGTCTGGTCGTCGGTCCAGAGAATCTGGATCTGGCCGAGGCTGGCCGGCGTCAGGATCGAAACCGTGGGCGCGGCGATATTGGCGCTCTGGTCGATGATGATCAGCGACAGGCCGGAGAGGTTCCGGACGATCCCCGCCGGCTGATCGGTGAAATAGGTCGCGCGCAGGCGCTTGGTGCCGCCGCGGCGGATCGTCAGCCTGGTCATGCCTGCACCTTTTCGGAAATGAGGGCTGGCGCAGACCACAAGGCCTGCGCCAGCGAGATCAGCCGATGCGAGCGCGGGCGGTCTTGCGGAAGACCACCCCGCCAATGCCGGTGATGGCCAGGACCACGGTCAGCACATCGGCCTGGCTGAGGCCGTCGGGCAGCAGGCCAAGCGTGCCAGCCACGCCCCAGGCGCTGCCGATCAGGCCGGTCCAGATGGCCTTGGAGGTCCACCAGGGTTTGAGATCGTCCATTTCGTTTCTCCATAAAAAAATGCCCGCAGGAGCGCGGACGGTTGGGAACAGTGATGAGGGTCGAGATCAGGCCTCGTTGGTCGAGATCACGCCCGAGGCGGCCAGGTGAACGGGCGCCACGCTGGCTGGCTGGACCTGGTAGGTCGGCCGGCGGATGGCGATGCAGCGGCTCCTGGCGATGCGGGTGACGCTGACCGCGTCGGACTGGTTGCCGCCCAGCACATGGAAGGCGGTCTCGTCCTCGCCGACATAGAGGCCAACATGACCTCCGCCCTTGGCCCGGGCGAACACCAGCACATCGCCCAGCGCGGCTTGCGGTGAGGCAATGCCAAACCGGCTCCAGCTTCGGGCCCACAGCGGCTTGGCCGGCGCGGCCTTGCCGGCGCGCTTGGCGATCAGCGCCATGAAGAGACCGCACCAGGGCACGGCGTCGGATGAATATGCCTTGGAGAGCCCAGCCTCCTTGGCCCAGTCCAAAATGACCGGGTT
Source organism: Phenylobacterium sp. (assembly GCA_020402745.1). Lineage (GTDB taxonomy): Bacteria > Pseudomonadota > Alphaproteobacteria > Caulobacterales > Caulobacteraceae > Phenylobacterium. Next base: position 103,309 of record JADBYZ010000012.1, on the reverse strand, counting down.
GTCGGCGGGGCCCGGCGTCTCGACCGTGCCGAAGAGACGGCAAGCCTCAGCCACCATCCTGGGCAGCGGGCGCACCTCGTCGATCCAGCGATAGGCTGGAGGAAGCTGGGGCATCGATGTCTCCGGGGGTTAGCGGCCAGCCAGGCCCTTGATGGTGGCGTAGATCACCGCCATCGCTGCCATCAGGGTCGACAGCCATTTGACGAATTTGACGACGCCCGTGGCGGTCTTCCAGGCCGAGACCAGGTCCTGCACATCGGTGCGCAGCGCCTGGATATCGGCGCGAACCTCTGCCAGCTCCCGCTTCATTTCGGCATGATCGGTCTCTGGGCGCGGAGCGGCCACGGCCGCCGGCGACAGATCAGCGGACAAGGAGAATGATCCCAGATCCGGTGCCAGTGAGGTCTGTCAGCCGCGGCTTGAAATACCGGTCCTGCGCGACCTCGACCCCGTCGATGACGACCTGACCTTGCGCGACGATCAGCCCCCAGCCGGCCGCCAGGGTGAACTCGCCGTCGATGGTCTGGCAGGCCACCTCGCGGTCGCCGGAGTCGTTGCGCGACAGGCAGAACCACTCCGCGCCGTCGGGCGCAAACACACTGATGGGTGAGGTTCCTGAGAACCGTTTCAAAAACCCGATGGGCTCGGGCTCGCGCAGCAGTACATCGCCGGTCTCAATCTCGGTGCTTTCCAGCCGGCCCTGCAGCACCAGGACGCCGAGGGACCGCGCAGCCGAGCCGCGGGGAAAGGTCAGGGTCTCGCCGACATCGAGCGTCACCCGATCGGCGTGGCAGACGCTGTAACGGTAGCTGACGTTCTTCATCACAGTTCCTCCGGCTGATCGTGCAGTTCCAGCTCGACCCGGACGCCGTCGATCTCGCCGATCCGTCGACGCGGCGGACGAGGTTCAATCGGGGCATCAGGCACGGCGTCTTGCGCCTGCGGGTCCGCAGGCGTGGGGGTGGTTTCATCGGTCATGGGTAAGGCCTTCAGTTCAGGGAGACGCTTGAGGTCAGGCCGTCGGAGAGACCAAACAGGGTCTCGCCCGTGACGGTGGCAAAGACCGTGAAGGCGGTCTCGTTGTTGGGGGCGTCGTAGCTGGGGGCGTTCATGGTCCCGTCGACGACGGTGCCATTGATGGTCAGGCCGGTGACGAATCCGGCGGCCCGGTTGCCCGAGACGATGACCGTGTAGGCCATGGCCTCATTGGGGGCGAAGCCATAGGAATAGACCGCCTTGACTGTCGCCCCATTGAACAGGGCTGGGACCGGGGCGATGGACCCGAAGTCCACGTAGAGCCCGACCGAGGCGTCGTAGCCGCAGTAATAGGTGCTCAGTTTGCCAATCTCAGCGTAGCTGCCGCGGGTCACCGTGAGGCTTGCGCCGCCCGCGCCCAGCAGCATGCCCATGATCCCGCTCATCAGCTGATCCCGGCGCCGGAGATGAACCAGACATCGGTCCCGACTTTGAGCAGGGTCGCCACGCCCCGGACCGCGATCGTGCGGTTGCCGGTGTTGCTGCTGCCAGCCTGATAGAGGGTCACGCCAACCGCCGAGAGGATGATGGGCGTTGTGCCGGCATTGACGATGGTGATGGCTGTGCCGATCGCGAACGCCGCCACCGCGTTGGTCGGCAGAGTGATGGTCTGGGCGCCAGCATTGGCGCTGAAGATGTGTTTGCCGACATCGGCGAGGCTCAGCGTATAGGCGCCGTTCTGGCCGTTCTGCGGTACCTCGCGGTAGCCGATGGAATAGCTCGTACCGGCGCTGTCCCTGACCGTGGAGGCCGACGCCATGGCGGTCAGGGTTTTGTTGGTCAGGGTCTGGGTATCGGTGGTGCCAACCGCGACGCCGGCCGGGACCGCCTTGGCCGCCCATTGATCCAGGGCGGCGTTATAGGCCTGCACCTGGCTCCCGATGACGAGGCCAAGGCTGATGCGGGCATCAGGCGCTGTTGCAGCACCGGTGCCGCCATTGGCGATGGCCGTCTGGCCGGTGAGCTTGGCGGCGGCCAGAGAGGTGATCCAGGCCGGGTCGGCATAACTGCCCGAGGTCAGCACCGAGTTGCCGCCCTGGCTGGGCGCGCTCAGGGCCACGGTCCAGGCCGCGATCGTGCCGCTGCCACTGGTCAGGCCGACATTGACCACTAGAGCGCCGGTTCCGCTCGTATAGGCGGTGATCTGGCCGTGCATCCAGTTGGCAGGACTGGCTGTGCTGGTGATCGTCACCCACTGGCCGATGACGAAGGCCTTGCCGGTCTGGACGGTGAGCGACTTGGAGCCGGTGCCGATCGCAAGGCTCGTGGTGCTGGTTGCGCTGGTTCCCGGCGCATTGACGGCGGTGGCGGCGCTGGATGAGGCGCTGACTACATAGCCGTTGACCTCGGTGGCGAGCGAATTGGCCTCGGTCGCAAAGGTCGGCAGCGCGCCCAGGAAGGCGTCGGCGCGCGCGTTGAAGTTCGCCGCATCCGTCCGGGACGGGGGCGTTGGCAGGGATGTGATGGGCATGGGGTCTCCTGAAAACTCAGGTCAGGCCCTCGATGGTCAGGCTGCAGTAGCTGACCGTCGGATAGGCGATGTCGATCGAGAACTCTTTGTAGAAGCCGTAGACGGTGAGGCTCTCGAAGCTCTCCGAGCCGATCCACAGAACGGGCGTGGCGCGCAGGGCTGCCAGGCTTCGGTGAATGTCGTCGATGGCGTCGGTGGGCATGACCACCTTGGCGGTCATGCGTTTGGCGAAGGCCCGCTCGACCACGGAGGTCACCCCGAACTGGTCGGTCTCTTTGCGGCTGTAGTCGATGATGCCGATGTCGGCCCCGTGCTCGGTATCGCCGAGCGACAGCTGGCGACCGACCAGCAGCGTGCCGCACGAGACGCTGTCGGCCGGGTTATCCCGGGTCAGGGTCACGCTGAGCTGGCCGGCCGCATAGACCGGTACATCCAGAAACAGCATCGAGGTCTTTTGGCCCAGCGGCTCGAAGAACCAGGAGAACCAGTTGTCGATGGCAACGCCGCCGACATTGAAGGTCTGGCTGCGCGAATAGACCTGCACGCCGCCTGCCGTGAGGGTCACGGTGGCGCTTTCCGCCTCAGTGTCGATCAGAGCCAGGGCGTCGATCGCGCCGGGGGCCAGACCCACCTGCAGCGAGGCGGCCCTGCTGGTGGCGGTGCCGACGCGGGCGTCGAACATGGCCCAGCGGTTGGTGGGGCCCAGATCCAGCCATTTGGTCGGATCGGTGGATGGGCTGACATTGGTAGAGGCCGCCAGCGCCTCATAGCGCCGGTGGGTAGCGGTAAGGATCACCCGGGCGCCAACCGCATAGGGGGTGGCCGACGACCAGGCGGGATAGTCGGTCTCGGGCGCGGTGCTGCTGGTCAGCATGGCGTCGGTCAGGGTTGTAGGCCGGATCAGCCTCATGCGGCCGTCCTCACTGCGATGGCGTCGCCGTCCGGCGTGACCCGCTCGAGGATACGGGCGGTCTTGCCGGTGCCTGAGGCAATCGCGGCCGAGGCCGTCATCTGCTCGGCGCGCAGGTCGCTCAGCTCCTGGCGCAGGCCCTGAAGCTCATCGATGATGGCAAGCCCACTGTCATTGGCGGCGGTCGTGACGCCCGGCGTCTGGCCGGCCGCGAACTGATCCCACCAGCCGGGCTGGGAGACGGCAGCGGTTGTCGCCTCGCCGGCTCCGGCCATGGCCGCAATGATCGCCAGCGTCTCTTCGAGACTGCCGGCGGTCTGGCCCTGAATGCGCGCCAGTCCCTCGGCGCTGGTCGCCATATTGCCGGCGGCCGTGAGCAGAGCCTGCGACAGGCGCGGTAGGGATTGTGCGGCCTCCTGGTCGCCGGCCCGGGCTGCGGCAGTCGCCGCATTGAACTGTGCCAGGGCATCGCTGTAGCTGACCGAGCCGCCGCCCATAACGCCGCGGATGCGTTTGACCTCGCTGATCAGACCGTCGGTGATCTGGGTCCAGGCAGTGCGCAGCTTCTCGGCTGCGGCTGCGGCCTCGCTGGCGGCCTTGGCCTCATCTTCGAGCGCCCAGATTTGCGTCTGCAGGGCGCGGTTGGACGCATCCAGCGCGGCCAGTTCCAGAGCCCGAAGCGCAGCGGTATCGCCGCGCAATTCCATCAGCCGGCGTTCAAGGCCAAGCCGCTCATCGGCAATGGCCGCGGCGCTGGCGGCGTCCTGGGCTGCCCCGATCAGGTCGGCAAAGGCCGGGGCCAGTTGCAGCAGCGCTGCATAGGCCGCGCGCCCGGCCTGTGTCGTCAGGTCCTGGGCTTCGACGAGGGCGCGGAAGCCTTCGATACTGCCGGGCATGGATAGGCCCAGCGCCTCGAGCGCTGCGCTCATCTGGGCGGTGCGGGCCGAGGCCTGTTCGGCGCTCGTATAGTAGAGGGAGAAATAGTCGTTGGTGGCCGAGATCATGTCCTGGGCCGTGCCGAAGAGATCGACCAGATCCAGCGAGGCCGCGACGCCTAGCGCGCTCGCCTGATGGCCCAGCAGCTTTAGCGCCTCGCTGACCGCCTCGACGCTGGAGGCGACCCGCACCAGGGTCTCGAAATAGCCCTCTCCGACCTTCTGGAACTGCTCGAGCCCGCCAATGGCGTACTGCGCCATGCGGTCGGCGGCAGCCCCAAATACCGCGGCCAGCTTCTCCTGGATCTGCTCGGCGGTCAGGCCCTTGAGATCAATCTTGCCGATGTCGATGACGAAGCTCTTCAGCCGGTTCTGCACCTCGTCGAGCGAAAGGCCGAGCGGCCCGGCGGCGGCCGAGATGGCGTCATAGAAGCCCGAGAAGATCAGCGAGAACTGGCGCTCGAGCTCAGGGCTGGCGTTGGAGAACTGGGTGCTGGTCGAGCTCCCGACGCTGATCCCGAAGAACTTCTTGGTCTTCTTGATGTCGCTGAAATAGCTGGCGTCAAAGCCGCCGCCCAGCACATCGCCCAGCGACTGGGCCTTACCAAAGATGCCCTGGCCGGTGATCGAGGTCTTGGTCCCAAACAGTGAACCGATCAGCTTGCCAAGCAGGCCGGTGATCCCGCCAAGGAGGCCGCCGATCACGGGGATCTTGGCCAGCACATTGCCCACGCCCTGCATAGCCTTGGAGATGGAGCCCGCGATCGGATCAGACTTGAACCCGGTGACGACACCGGCGGCGGAGCTTTCCGCGCCATTGGTGCGCACGATCAGATTGGTCAGCCCGCCGAGATTGGCCTCGATGTTACGCAGCGAGGCCAGCATGGCCGACGAGTAGCGCATGGTCAGGGTGTCGATTTCGCGCAGGCGCTCCAGCGCATTGGAGATGCTCTTGGACTGGGCGTCTGCATCGCCAAAGACGGTGCCGGTCCCTGTGTTGGTGGGTGCCGCGGCCTTACCGCCGCCGCCAAAGGCCCCGCCGATGGCGACGCCGAGCGAGGCGACCACGGCTGCGGTGGCCGCGCCCGCGGCGATATTGAGCGGGAAAGGCATGGAGCGAATGGCGTTGATCACCGCCTCGACCGCCTTGATGCCCGTGGCGATCAGGCTGTTGCCCTGTTCGATCCCGGCGCGGGCGGTGTCGGAGGCGGCCTGGGCGGTATCGCTACCGACCTTGGCGGCGGTCACCCCGCCGATCAGGCCGATGCGGACCGCGGCATTCTTGATGGCGATGGCCAGCTCAAAGGCGCGGAAGGCCTTCTCAGCCGCTTCCAGCGCCTTGTAGCCCTTCGATCCTTCCTTGAAGAACCCCTTCGCGGCGCTGGCGAGGTTGCCATAGTGGTTGATCTCCGAAGCCGTCATGGCGTTTCGGGCAGCGGCATATTGGAACGAGGTCTTGCCGTATTCTCGCTCGGCATCAGCGATGCGCTGGGCCGCAGCGGTCTGCTGGGCGGCATAGCGGGCGAACTCTGACGCCACCCCGCCAATCGCCGCGCCCACGGTTCCGAAAGCGTCGGACATGCCCTGCGCGGCCTGCTGGGTGAGGCTCGCCATCTCCTGCAGGGTTTCGAGATATTGCTGCTGCTGGGCCAGACCAAAGTCGTGCTCGATCAGGGCGGCGCGGGCGGCGTGATAGCGGTTCCAGGCCTCCACCCCGCGCTCCAGCACGATCTGCTCACGCTCGGCTTCAAGGGTCGCCAGCGCCTGGGCCTTCGCCGACTGGCCGAGCAGCGAGATCTGGAGTTCGAGGGGCGTGACGGTATTGCGCACGAACTCGGCGGCGTTCTGGGCGCGGGTCGCGTCCTCCCAGGCTTGCCCCGCCTGAATGATCGCAATCCGGCTCTCATCGGTCGGCGCGCGCAGGGCCGCCATGGCGACCTCCAGACGTTTGATCTCGATGGCGGTGCGACCGATCTTGGCGGTCTCCATGACGAGGGCCGCCGCATAGTCACGGGCTGCCTGCAGGGCGCGCTCGGCCTCGTCGGATGCGCTGTCACGCCCCCGGCTGCCGGCGCGATCTGGCCGGTCGCCGCGGATCTCGCTGGCGCGGGCGGCGATGCGCGTGCGGGCGGCGTCCAGGGCGTTCTGGCGCCAGCGTTCGGAGAAGGCGTCCAGCATGCCCTCGGCATCGGCAAAGGCCGAGGTGAACTCGCCCCGGACCGCATCGGCCATCCGGCCTGTGCTGCCGGCAAATCGGTTCTCAAGGCGCGGCAGCACCACCTGGTCCATCTGGGCCAGCAGCGGCAGGCCCACGACCTCAAGGACGGCATTGGTTCCTGCGACCAGGGCGTTGATGGAGGCGATAGCGCGGTTGGCCATGGTCTCGACCGCCGCAATCAGCAGATTGGCAGCCCCGATCGCCGCTTCGCCGATCACGCCCGGCAGAGCATTCCAGACCACGCGGATGGCGTTAAAGCCGCCGACGAAGGCCGCGTAGATGACCGCAAGCGCGATCTTTCCGACCTCCATCACCTTGCCGAAGGCGGCGACCGTCCACTCCTTGATCGACGTGAACACCGGGCCGAGGTTCAGGCCATCGCTGATGGTCTTCCACAGGCCCTTGAACACATCGCCCACGGTGATGCCGACCGGGCCCAGTTCTCTCATCTCCCTGGCGGTCAGGCCAAGGCTGGCGGCATAGCGGTCAAGCTCGCCTGACTGCCGCACGCTCGACTGGAACATCTTGAAGGCGCCGAATGCCAAAGCGGCGGCAGCGGCGGCAGCCAGCAGATAGGGGTTGGTCAGGACCACCATGGCTGCACTGGCAGCAAGGCCCACCAGAGCACGCGCCATGCCGCCGATGCCAAGGCCGGCCTGCATAGCAATCTGGCCGATCTGCGAGCCCTGCTGCATGAAGACGGTCATCGGCTTCTGGCCCGAGAACAGCCCGACCACCATGTCGTTGAGCTGGTAGACGAGGTTCTGGACCTGATGGCCGGCGAGCCGGGCCGAGCCGCCCATGCGGGTCAGCCCGCCTGTGCCGACACCGTTGAGGGCGCGGTCGGCGCGGCCGGCCGAGGCCTCGATATCGCCCATGGCCCCGCCAACAGCGCGGCGCATGTCGCCCATCTCCTTCTGGAGCCGGGCAATGTTGGTGATCATCTCGATCTCAAGTGTGCCCGCTTTCATGGTCTGGGCTCCCTTCAGGTCGATGTGGACATGGCAATGGCGCGGAAGGTCTGAGTGACCTTTCGGGACAGGGCCTCACGATCAAAGTCCGTGGGCCGACTGTTCCAGGGCGCGGGACAATCCGCCTCCCGGGCTCTGTGGCTCTCAGCGACAAACTCCAGCGACAGGCGCCGCAGCAGGCGCGTGACCCACGGGTCGAGCGCGATGCCGAGGCATTGTTGCCAGTGGTCGATCTCGCGCCAGGACACCGGAACCGGCCCCATGGCGCCGGCCTCGGTGGGGCCGACCTCCATCAGATAGTCGACCACCCATGGGCAGGAGACGGGCGGCATGTCTGGCTCCAGCCCGTCGGCGGCAAGCCGCTGGAGACGGGACCGAGGCGCAGGGTTCGGTTCTGATTTGAGGTGTTTGTGCGCCTTAGCTGTCGGCGCTGCGCCCAGCCAGGCAAGCTGGCGGACGTATAGGATCAGCTCGCGGCCGAGCTCTTCGTAAAATTTGCCCAGTCGCCGATATGGGCCCCGACCTGGGCGGCGATGAAGCCGATGGTCGGGTCCTCATATGCCTTGCGGAAATAGGCCGCGCCCTCCAGCCCCTTGGCGGGCGGATAGGCAAAGCCGTTGAAGCTGACCGTGCAGGCGGCAAGGAACTCGGCCTGTTCCAGAGCCTTTTCCTCGGCCGACTGGTCCATGCGCCCGCGCTTCTTCAGCTTGTCCATGATCAGGTTCTGCTGACGGGCCTGGGCGCGCTGATAGACCTTGGTGCCCGGGCCATAGACGGTGATCGAGAGGCGAGCGCCCTTGTCGTCATAGAGGGGCTCGTCGTCGCCGCCGACCAGTTCAACCGTGGAGGTCTCATTGGCGGAGAGTTTGGTGATGTCGAACATCTGGTGTCCTTCGAATGGGAGGGATGCGGGGAAAGACGCAGCTGATCACCGCAAATCCTGCGGTGATCAGCGCTCATCAGGGGGCGAGGACCTCGACCACGCCGACACCGGCGGAGTTGGTGGTCAGTTCCAGGGTGACGCTGGCAGTCGTGATCTGATCGACCGAGCCGATGTTGACCTTGAAGCTCATCACCTGGGCCTGGAAATAGTACTTGTCGCCGTTCTGGGTGGTGACGAGGAAGCTGTAGTCAGCGTCCGCCAGCGATGCGGCCTTGAGCAGGATCTGGCCGGCATCGTCGGTATCGAGGCCCAGACCGATGGTCATGGTACCCTGGTTGAAGCTGCCCTTCTTCTTGACCACGCCGCGGCTGCCGACGGGATTGAAAGTCACCAGGGCATATTCCCGGCCAAACTCGCCCAGATCAGTGACCTCGCCAATGAGCGTCATGGTCAGGGCGTTGTAGCCGGTGGTGTCAAAGGTAGCGGGCGTAGCGGCCGACACTTTCAGCGTCGTGCCCGCGGAGGTGCGAACCGTCATGTGGATATCCTTCTAGGGTCGGGGGTTGTTCAGACGGTCTCGAGGAACGAGACGCGCAGGTCCTGGGTCTGGATGAAGATGCCGGTCTCAGGATCGGTGAAGTCAGGGCCGGCGGCGTCGGTGTGGACGACCACGTTCTCGATACCTGGGACCGTGGGCATCTGGTCGGCTGTGGCGGCGCGAGCTGCCCTCATCAGCGCCTTGGTGGCAGGATAGGTGGCGGCCAGAACGCTGACCTGGACCCGTTCGGTCACCTGCCGGCGGCTGCCGGGTTTGAGGATGTTGCGGTCGATGCCGCTGATGCTCATCAGGGCGATGGCGGGAAGGTTAGAGCCTTGCGGCAGGTTGCCGGCGGTGATGCGGCTCTCGGGCACAAGGGCGGTGAGCGCGGCGTTCCCGGTCAGCAGAGAGCGGACCGCCACGACCCCGTTCATTCCTCGGTGTCCACGCTAAGCGTCGGTGCGCGTAGGTCGCCGATCTGGAAGCGCTGGGCGATATAGGCGCCCATGGCCGCGACCGCTTCTTGCGCCTTCTGATCCAGCGCCGGACGCAGGAAGGGTTTGGGGGCATGGCCCGGGTGATGGACCATGGGCCCGACGAAATTACCGCCGATCACCAGGCTGCCGCGCGCCACCATCTTGTTGATCGTGCCCATGCTCAATCGCCGCGGACCGCGCCGGGTGTTACGGATGGGTCTGGCTTCTTCGGCTACTTTGATAAGGTGGGGCGAGACGCCGTATTCGATGAAGGGGCCCAGATACGAGCCCGGCCCGCGCAGTTTGACGTAGGAACTCAGGCGCGCGCCCTCGGTCCGCGTGCCAATGCCGATGGCGCGGCGAAGCTGGCCGGTTTCCACAGGCACATTGGCCCGGGCCTGCTGCTGAATGACCTTGGCCCCGGCGCGAAGACCGCCGCGAATGATGTTGCGCTCAAGGTTCTTGGGCAGCTGGTCCAGCAGGGCGAGCAGCTCAGGACCGCCTGACAGTCTGATGGTCATGGCGCGTCTCCTTCGGTGGAGTGGTCTTCCACGATCAGTTCCATCGCCTCGCGCCGGCCAAGCATCGCTGGCCCCGAGATGATCTGCATGATCCGACCACCGATGATCAGCCGCATGTCAGCGGCCAGGCCCGGGAGGTAGCGGACCCGAACCCGGGCCGGCCGGTTGGCGATGGTGATCGTCTCGGCCAGCCGTTCGGCACGGCTTGGCAGCACATCGCGCACCTCGCCCCAGACATTGGCGAACAGAGACCAGGAGGCTTCTTGAGTGCCATAGGCCGGATCGAGGGTGACGGTCTTGCGCTCGATCCGCACGCGGGTGTCGAGCTTTGAGGCTAGATCCATCGGGCGGCCAGCTGGCTTGCCAGGGTGTTGAACGCCAGACATGCGCCGCCCTCCCGGTTCTGGAACTCGGAGGCGGCCTTCACGAGGATGGCGGCCCGGGCGATCAGGAAGTCCGGGTCGGTCTCGGCAAAACCCGCCGCCAGCGTGATGGTGATCAGCCCGTCATTGCCAAGCGTCGGCCAGACCTTGCCCGTCGCCGGGCGGATACGGGTCAGGCCGTGCCGGCGGCGCACGACATAGTCGCTGGCCGCCAGGGTCACGACCGCTCCCGACAGACCCACATACTGGATCTGGGTGACCGCACAGGGCCTGACCGGCACCGCGATCTCGTCCTCCCAGTCCTCAAGCTCGAGGCTCAAGGTCTGGGGGCAGAGGCGAAGGCCGGTCAGCAGCTCCAGTTCAGCCTGGGCCGCATCGAGCTTGGCAGCCAGCAGCAGGTCCTCGTCGTCGCCGTCGAGGCGCAGCTGCTGGCGGGCTTCCTCCAGGCTCACCGCGCGGCAGGCCGGAGCGGTGAGCGTGGTGATCATTTGGCGCGGGCCTTGGGGGTCGGCGCGGGCTCGGGATCACCTTCAACAGACCCACCCTCCACAGGCACGGCCAGGCCGCGTTCGTGCAGGATGGCGCCGTCGCCTTCGTTGATCTCGAAGGTCTGGCCGGGCTGGATATTGTCCGGCCCGACCGCACTCACATGAAGCGTATCAATCGCCTTCATCAGCATGGTGCTCTCCTTGCAGGATTTAAGGAGCGGTCGCCGCAGTGGCGGCAGCAGCGAAGGCGCCCTTCACGAAGGCCTCGGGGCGATAGACCGCGAGCGCCAGTCGCTCTTCGGCAAGGATCGTCACGAGGTTCTTGCGGAAGTTCTGGTCGTCCTCGGTGGAGACCTCGACGCGGGCATCCCAGCGATCAAAGATCTGGGCCCCGAGCCGGAAGGCTCCGGCCAGGAAGTTGCCCTGCGAGATGGCCTGGGTGGCGACGATCGGCAGGCTCCACAGGGTGGGCGCAAGCGCGCCCTGCGGATTGCCGATCAGATAGGCCCCGGTCGTTTCCTTCAGGAGCTCGATGCTGGCCCAGTCGGACGGATGCAGGACCGCACCCGTGGTCGGAAGTTCCGCCAGAGCCGATTTGAGGACCGCCAGGCGCAGGACATCGATGCGGGTTACCGGCGCTGGGATGGTGATGGGCGCGGTGAAGGCTGTGGCCTGGGTGTAGATGCCGTTGAGGTCCGTGCCGGTGCCGCCGCCGTTGAGCAGCTGGTTTTCTTCGACCAGGGCCAGGCCGTAGCGCAGGCGACCGTCGATATAGGACTGCAGCATCGGCGCATCATCGAGGATCTGGCGGGTGGCCAGGACCCAGTGGGCGATGGTGGTGACGCTGGAGGTGGCGATGTCGAACTTGATGTCCGACTGCGGCTTCAGCGCGCCGGTCGTTTCCGAAACGGTCGCGGCGGCATTGGTGAACCCGGTCTCCTTCACGTACTGCACCGAGGTGCTGGAGGTCCGGCCTGGGGTGAGCAGGTCGCGCACCGTCAGGCGGCGTTGGCCGGGAGCCAGGATGCCCGGCAGCCGGTCCGGCACGATCAGATCGCCGGCAGAGCCCATCGCGTCCGTGGTCAGGGAGGTGATGATCGCCTTGACCTCGACACTGGCCCGGCCGCGCGAAGCCCGAGAGGCCAGGAAGGCCTTCATCTCGTCGGCGGCCAGAACCTGCTCGCCGATCGAGCGGGGCCGGGTCTCATCGTCCGCGCCCTTGCGCGCGATCTTCTGCTCCAGCTCGTCGAGCCGGGCCTTGGCCTCGTTCATGCCAACAAGGGCCTCATCGGCCAGTTGCTTGGTGGCGGCCGAGAGGTCCTCGCCCTTCTGGGCCTTGCCCAGCGCTTCTTCAGCGAGGGCTTTGACCTGGTCGTGCTTGGCGTCGAACGCAGCCTTCACTTCGCCGGCAAGCTGCTCGGCGGTCTTGGTATCAGTCATGGATGTCTCCGGATGTTGGGGGGTCAGGCGCGGACGGATCTGGCGAGCGCCGATAGGAAGTCGTTGGAGGGACTGCCGGGCTCGCCCCGGAGCAGAGAGCTCAGGCCCTTGCCGGCGATCGCGGCGGCCTGAGACTTCGAGAACCCTGCCTCGCGCAGGAAGTCCTCAAACTGGGAGAGGCTCGGCAGCTGGCCGGCCTCGATGATGGATTTGACCGACGTGATCAGCGCCTTCTCATTCATTGGAATGGTGACCAGGCTGACCTCGTGCAGGGCGACCTCGATCAGGTGGCGAGCCTTGCCCACCAGCCGCTCGCGAATGGCGCGGTAGCCGATCGAAAGACCGCCGATAGCGCCGTCCTTGACCAGGCCGTGGGCCTCGCGGCCGGTGCGGGTCGACATGGAGAACCGGCCCTTCACGAGTAGGCCATCGCTGGTCTCCTCGAACCCGGTCCAGACGCCGGCGGGGCGTTTCTGGTCGTGGTACATCAGCATCGGCACCGACTTTCGGCCTGCAATCGAAGCGGCAATGGCGCCGGGCAGGATCACGTCGCCGCCGAAGTCGAGATTGCCGTAGCCGGCGGCCAGACCTTCGATCTCGCCGTCATCGGCCAGGGCCTTGGCGTCCAGGACGAAGTCCAGCTCGCTCATTGGGGACCTCCGGGCGTGGGTTGGATCTGTTGCTGACCGGCCTGGGTGATCGGCACGTTCTGCATCTGCATGCGGGGCTCATCGCCGCCCTCGACGGGTGGCAGGTTCTCGAGGCTGCGCACCTCGTTGATGGTCATGACGCCGTTGGTTAGCATCAGCTGGTAGAAGCTGGCCCGGGCGGCGCTGTCGGCGCGCAGAAGGCCTTCGAGATTGAACTCGATGGTGATGCCGGCCAGCCGGTCGGCGACCGAAAGGAGCTGCTTCTCAAGCGCCTGTTCGATGCGTTTGAGACGCCGGCGCAGGGTGAACTTCTGGAACCCCAGGGTCTGTTGTTCGAGCCCGGTGCCCCAGCTGGTGGTCTTTTCGGTATGGCCGACCATGAAGGGCGGCACGCCGAAGAACCGGCAGACTTCCTCCACCGAGAAGGCCCGGCTTTGCAGCATCTGGGCGTCTTCAGGGCTGATCGAGAGCTGGACCCAGTCCATGCCCCGGTCGAGCAGCATCGGCCGCCCGGCGTTGATCGCGCCTGCGAACTTCTCCTGCAGCAGCTCCTCGGCCTGTTTCCTCTGGTCGATGGTCAGGGTGTCGGCGGTCTTGAGGAGTCCTGATGGGCGCACCCCGTTGCGGAAGGTGTCGCCCGAGGCCCGCTCGATAGCCTGGGCCAGACCGAAGCTCTGGCGGCCGGCGCTCAATGTCGAGAGCCCGCCCAGCGGATTTCCGCCGAAGCCGCGAATGTGCAGCACCCGGTCTTGGCCTGCGATGATGCGCCGGCCCTGATCGACCCACTCATATTCCAGAGCCCCGGTATCGAGGCGGCGGACCGTGACCAGTTCGGGCGTGATTGGCACGCCGAGCGCGATGATCCGGCCATTGCGGGCCCGCACCACCTCGGCATAGGCATTGCCGTGCAACTCCAGCGAGGCGCAGACGAACTCCCAGAAATCGAGCGCCGTCTGGTCGGCATTGGGGCTGTCGTGAAGGATGCGGTAGAGCGGATGATCGCTCGCCACCGTGCGAGCGCCGTTCCGGGTGCGGTAGACCATCAACGGCAGGGAGGCGATCGTGCCGGCCAGCAGATTGACGCAAGCCCAGGCCGCCGCCAGCCCCAGCACCGAGGCGGTATTGACCGTCTCGCCGCTGGAGGTCGGGACACTGCCCAGCGCCCGGTAAAGACGCGGGTCGGTAAGGCCGATGGAGCGCGCCAGATAGCTGACGGCCTTTTGAAGAAGGTTCACGCGGCCAGGCTCTTGAGCCAGTCGTCGATCGTCGCGCCCGTGTCGCTGGCCATGGCTGCTCCAATCGCCATGCAAAGCGCCACGGCCGCGTCGATCTTGTTGGTGGCCCTCTGTTTGGAGAGCCAATAGTTGTCCCAGCGGTCGGTCTCGATGACCGCCGACATGATCGCCGAGATCAGAACCGGGCTCTTCTGCAGCCGGATACGGCCCTCGAGCATCATCTCTTCGAGCTGGCGCACCGAGCCTGGCATCCACAGGCCTTGCGGCTCGCGGTCGGCGCTCTTGGCGGCCAGTTTCATGGCATCGGTCGGCTTGCCGCGCTTGGTGCCGCCTTGGGGGTGTTCGACGAACTCCAGATTGAGCCCGACTTCGGCAATGTCTTCCTCGAACCGGCGAAAGGCGTAGCGGTCGTAGGCGACCATCTGGACGTCGTAATCGCGGTCGTATTCGGCCAGCGCTTGGGCGACCTGCCGGAAATTGATGTTCTCGCCCTGCGGCGCGTGCAGGAAACCGTCCCGCACCCAGACCGGATAGGGCTGCTTGTCGCGCAGCGCCCGGGCGGCCAGCGTGTCGCCCGGCGTCCAGGCCTCGATCCAGGCGTCAAAACAGGGCTTTCCGTCCCGCTCGCCGGTCCTTTGAACGGCGGCGAGCGCGGTGATGTCGCGGTTCTGGCTAAGGTCGAGCCCCAGCCAGACCTTTGCGCCCGGGGTGGGCGTGATCTCGCAGAGCAACGGCTCCAGTGTGGCCCGCGTCATCCAGGCTGTCTCGGCGTCGGTCCAGACGCAGAAGTGAAGCCGCAGGATGCCGTTGAGCTGGCCCGGGATGGACCTGGCCTGGGCCACCACCTCGGAGAGGTATTCGGCCGTGATGGTCACGCCCAGCAGCGGGTTGGCCTTGATCCAGCAGCCTGGGTCGTTCAGCGGATCATCGCCGTCATCGAGGGCGCAGACGTAGGAGAAAGTCGTGTCGTCCAGGACCTCGCCCAGATAGGTGGGGTCGGTCAGGGCGTCGATATTGCCGGCGGCCACCTTGACCGCGTGTTCGTGTTCCTCCCAGGCGACCGAGTTCCGGTCCGAGCCGGAGTTGGTGATCATGAACAGCAGCGGCTCGCGCCGAAACTTGAACCCCCGCTCCAGCATCTCGATGATCGAGCGGTCGGGCAGCTCGTGGATCTCGTCCGCCAGCACGAAATAGGGCCGAGGGCCCGAGCCGGTCTTGCCGGTATCGCGCGACACCGGCCGGAAGAACGAGCCCGACCCATGGTGGGCGATGTTGAACTCGCGCCCGGGACCGCCCGAGAACTCCAGCCGTTTGGCCAGGGCCGGCGACTGGCGCACCATCTTCACCGCGTCGGAGAAGAGGATGCCGGCCTGCTCGCGCTTGGCCGCCGCCGCATAGATCTGCGCGCCGGCTTCACCGGCTGCGGTCATGCCAAACAGGCCAATGCCGCCGGCGACCGGAGATTTGCCGTTGCCCTTGCCCTGCTCGATATAGGCCCGGCGAAACCGGCGTCGTCCGTCGGCGCGTTTCCAGCCGAACAGCGAGCCGATGATGAAGGCCTGGCTGGGTTCCAGATGGAACGGCTGGCCCTCGAACTGGCCCTCGGAGAGTTTGAGCACCTCCTCGAAGAAGCCGAAGGCATGGGCCGCAGCGTCGGGATCGAACCGGATGCCGTCGGAGCGTTTCAGGTCGTCCAGATGCCGGCGGCAGGCGTTGCGAACATGGGGCCCCGCGACGATCTCGCCGGCGACCACGGCCCTGGCATAGGCGCTGGTGCGGTCAGCCGAAGAAACGGTCGGCGGGGTCGGCGTTTTGCTCCGACGCCTGGGTTTCGATGCGGGTTCTGGCACTGGGCGTCATCCCGAACTCGGCGGCGTATCGCATCATGTCTGAGGCGGCCTTGTTGGCGGTGCCCACGAGCGGGTTCTGGATGGCGTTGCCGTTGGAGGTCTTGATCATCAGGCCTCCGGTAAGCTGGTCCTTCTCGGCCATCTTGGCGATCGCGCGTTCGGCCTGGACCCAGCGGCCATAGGCCTGGGCGTAGGCGGCCAGCGCAGCGCGATCGACCTCGGAGAGAAGCCCGATCTTGTGCAGCCAGCTGGCCACCCGGTGCCATTCCTCCAGCGCATCAGCGGTCAGGTGCGGCGGCGGATCTGGCAGAGCCGGAATGGTCTTTGCCTCTTTGCGATTAAGCGGCCGCTTGCCGCGGTTGCCCTCGATCAGTTTCAGATGGGTCGGCTTGGGTTTGGTCCCGGGTTTCATCGGTCATGTCCTGGCCTCGTCCAGCGGCAATCTCGGCAAACCCGCGTCCATCGCCTTCGAGCGTGGCGGCCTTGCCGGTGAAGTCCTGCCAGCGCTGGACGATGACGTCGGCGTATTTGGGATCGAGTTCCATCAACCGGCAGCGCCGGCCCTGCTGCTCGCAGGCGATCAGGGTCGAGCCCGAGCCGCCGAAGAGATCGACCACCAGCGCGCCGCGCGCCGAGGAGTTCAGCAAGGCGCGCTCGATCAGGAGCGTCGGCTTGGTGGTTGGGTGAAGATCGGAGACCCGTGGCCGGGCGATGTTCCAGATGTCCGACTGCTTGCGATCCGGCACCTGCATGATGCGTGGGCCGTCCTCGTTCCAGCCGTACCAGAGGGGCTCGTACTGGGTGTGGTAGTCCTTGCGGGAGAGGACGAGCGCGTCCTTCACCCAGATGATGGTCGAGGACCAGTGGAACTTGGCCTCGCGCAGCCCCTTGTCGATGGAGGGCCACTCCTGGGCGCTCATCACCACATAGGCGAGCGCACCGGGCTTGGTGACGGCGTAGAACGAGGCGCAGAAACCGGCCACGAACTGTGCCCAGTCGGCCTCATCCATATGGTCGTTGAGAATCTTGCGGGGCTTGTAGCCCTGTGCGTTGCCGGCTTTGACAGCGCCGTAGTTCACATTCCAGGGCGGGTCGGTGAACAGAAGGTCCCCGCGCTCGCCCTGCATCAGTTTGTCGACGTCGGTCTGAACGGTGCTGTCGCCGCAGCACAGGCGATGGTCGCCCATCACCCACACGTCGCCAGATGCTGAGACCGGAACCAGCGGCACATCGGGCACGGTGTCCGGGTCGGTCAGACCCTCGCTGCTCTGTGCCAGAAGTCCGGCCAGCTCCTCGTCAGAGAAGCCGGTCAGGCCCAGATCAAAATCGAAGGCCTGCAGATCGGCAAGCTCGACGCGCAGCAGGTCAGCATCCCAGCCGGCGTTGAGCGCCAGCTTGTTGTCGGCCAGCACATAGGCGCGCTTCTGCGCCTCGCTCCAACCGGTCGCGACCATCACCGGGATCTCGGCAAGGCCCAGTTTGCGGGCCGCCAGCACACGGCCGTGGCCGGCGATCAGGCCGCCGTCCTCGTCGATCAGAACCGGCACCGTCCAGCCCCATTCGCGTATGGAGGCGGCGATCTGGGCCACCTGTTCATCGCTGTGGGTGCGGGCATTCCGTGCATAGGGCACGAGGTCCGAGACGCTCCTGCGCTCGACCTGATCGGCTGGCCATTGTGTCATTTGACCCCCGGTCGCTAACTCGCGGTCGTGAAAAGTTTGGACCATGCGCGGTTTACACCCCGCAGGGCCCCGAGTTTCGACCCGCCCCCCCGGGGGCCTCAGCCGATGGGCCAGCCGTCCGAGCCGGTCGGAACGATCCTGCGATGGCCGAACTGCTCGGCCGTGCGGGCTTGGTGGCAGTCGGTGCAGAGGCAGCGGATGTTACTGTCCTCGTCGCTGCCGCCCTGGGTAAGCGGCACGATGTGGTCGGGCACGGTGGCTTCGCGGACGAGGTCCCGGGCAGCGCAGTCCTGGCAGAGCGGTTGAGCCCGCAGACGTCGCAGCCGTTGCTGCACCGCCTGTCGTCCTCGCTTGCGTTCGACCATAAGCAGGGCCCGAAACGAACAACGCCCGAAAGCCATTGGCTCCGGGCGCAGTTCTCAAGTCTCTATTTCGGAAGGTTTAGAGTGTTCGCCTAGTGTCGTCAATGCTGAAAACAAAGAAAGCGTAATAATATCAGTTTGTTATGATCCTTGCCTAGCGAGTTAAACTGATCACGAACCATCGGTTCTGATGTGGAACAGCTTGCGCAGGGCTTCAAGACCCTGGACCAGATTGCCGATGTCCGCAGCCGGCCAGCCCGAGGCGTCCTCGTCGGCGACGACAACCCGGTGAACGAGATCGATGGCCGCACGACCCGCGTCGCAGCCAGGCGCGCAACCACAGGACCGTAGCATCAGCTGCACGCTGGCAGCCTGCCTGCGCACCTTCTCGATAAGGTCAGCGTCGTGGACAACGTCCCCACTGGCAAAGATGCCCTCGTTGATCAGAAGGGCCATCATCGAGCGTGGTTGATCGGTGGGCAGCCCCATGATCGCCCTGTAGCGGCCCATGGTGGTGGCATAGACCTGACCGGCTGAATACTGGTCGGCGGTGATCAGGCTGCGGAAGGCCAGACGCCCCAGCGCCGATCCCAGCCGCTCATCACGGGCCTGCCTGGCGGTGACCCCATATTGTCGACGCCGGGCTTCTACCACCGTGGCCAGGACGTCGGCCTGGGTTTCGCCGGTGGTGGGCCTGACCAGTTTTCCGCAGGGGTGGCGTTTGCCGGATTTGCGTTTGCGTCCCTTGGCCATGGGCTCAGCCCTCGACCTTGGGAGAGCCGCCATAGAGCTTCTCACCGATCTGGCGGATGAACTCTTTCTCGACCCAGTTCAGCCGATGGTCGGAGGCGCAGACGGCCAGAACGCCCATCTCGCGCCAGCCATCGCGTTTGACCTGTTCGGGGTCGCGGCGCTCGCCGCCATAGCCGCGCGGACACCAGTTCATCGCACACCTCCGCCGGTCTCGATGGCCCAAAGCAGGATGGCGATGGCATCGGCTTCGTTGTCGTCGGCCGGCGAGAACCCGCGCGACTTTACCGCGGCGATCATGGCGGCCTTATCGGCATTGCCGCGGCCGGTGGCGAAGGCCTTGATGGTGCCGACGGGCACGCCCTGATAGGCGATGCCGTGTTCCTCGCACCAGGCGGTCAGCTGGCCTAGCAGGCCGCCATAGACGTGTGCGGCGTCGGTGCCGACATGGCGGCGGACCTCTTCGAAGTAGACCGCGCCGATCGGGCCAGCATCGACCTGCAAATGCTCAAGCCAACGCCTGAAGCGCAGATAGCGCATGCCGCCGCCGTCGAACCGGGAGGACTTGAGGGACAGGCAGCCGCTGGTGATCATGCCCATCGACGGTAGGGCCCAGCCGGTCGTGGTGCCGAGGTCGAGGGCGAGGATGACCCCGCAAGCGGGTATGACGGATATGACGGTTTGCTGGTTATCGACGTTGGAGGCGCGCGCGTGTGCGCGTGTAACGCCTATAAGGGGACTACCCGTCATATCCGTCATGGACGGTGAGCCACTGGGCATTTTCAGAACTCCATCGGTTCGGTTGAGGTCGGTGCCTGGCGCAATGCCAAGCCTCGGAAACCGCGGGCGGTCATGGTGTTGGCTCGCGCAAACCCCCGTGCTGTCAGGGTTTCTGAGAAGCGCTTGTTGGAGCCGGCGTACTCACCATTGCCGTCGGCCCACGCCTTCCAGTCCGCGTAGAGACGCTTGGACGTGTCGTGCAGGTTGCCCGCCTGATCACAGCGCTCATCGAGCCACCGGCCGACCGCATCCTCGGCGTCGAAATACTCCTCGGTCGCAGCCAGCACCGATGCCGGCGGCTGCAGCCCGATGCGCTGCCACTCCAGACAACCCTCGAGCGCCCAGCGCAGGATGCCATCGCGCTCGGCCAGCAATCGGTCAGGTAGGCGCTTGTCGCGCTTGGCGGCCGGGATGGTGACGGTGAACGGGATCATGTGCAGACGACGGCGCATGGCCTCGTCGACATTGCGGATCGATGGCTTGTGGTTGCCGACCACCAGCAGCTTGAACTGGGGGATGAACTCGAAGAAGTCCTGGCGCATGAACCGGGCGGTGATCTTGTCCCCGCCGGTCAGGGCCTTGAGCTTGCTCTCGGCCCAGCGGCTGCCCTGTTCTGTCTCGATGGCGGTCACGACGCGCGCGCCGCGCAGGCTGGCCATATCGGTCGGGTGGCGATCCCCATGGCTGGCCATGAACATGTCCATCGCCGCGACCGTTGCGTAGTCGCCCATCATCGCGGTCAGGGTGTTGGCGAAGACCGATTTGCCGTTGGCGCCGGTGCCATAGAGGAAGAACAGCGCGTGTTCGCTGGTCACGCCGGTCAGGCAGTAGCCGGCCATGCGCTGCAGATAGAGCTGGAGCTCGGTATCGCCGCCGGTGACGGTGGCCAGGAACTCACGCCAGACCGGACAGTCGCCCTGCGGCGAGGCGCTGGTGATCTTGGTCATGTAGGAGGGCCGATCGTGCGACCCGCCAATGGCTGTGTGCAGATCCACCACGCCTGCGGGCGTGTTCAGCGCCCAAGGGTCGCGATCCCAGACCTCGGTCGTCTCGGCATGCCGCCGATCGGCCCGCGCGATGCGCTCGACCGCCGCAATCGTCGAAGCCGATGACAGCTTGGCCTTCAGCTTGGCGCTGGATGCCTTGCGCGCGGCAGACCGGCAAACCTTGCGAGCCAGATCGTAGGCCTTGAGGGTGTCTTCACGGACCCAGACCGTGCCGGTCCAGGTCAGCCACTGGCCCCAGGCGGCGACGTATCGCCAGTCCTGCGCATGCTGGCCGGTGAAGACCTCGGCGAGCGCATCCTCGGTCAGCTGGACCGGGGCCGCATCATCACCGCTGTCACCGCCGCCGCCTGTCGGACCGCCATTGCCGGTGTCGTCGAGGTAGTCCTCGCCGTAGCGGGCGCTGTCGAGCTTCCAGATCTTTTCGGCTTCCGACCTGAGGCGGGTCTGCTCCCACGGCGGGTCGATGCGGGCGTTGTTGTAGTCGACGATCTCCTGCCAGGCCTGGGTGGTGGTGACGTGGCCCTCGCGGCAGCGCCTGATCCAGTAGCCAATGATCCGCGACAGGGCATCAAATCGGGTTGTGCCGTCGACTCCGCCTTCGCGCACGGCCCGGCCAAACAGCTCGGTCACGGTTCCAGAGCCCGTGCCGGCGTCGTTGTAGTCAAACTCTGAACTCGCCTCGCCCTCGAGCAGGGGCATGGCCAGGACCGCTTCGACCAGATCGCTGAGGTCATGGTCGCGGTCATGCTGGCTGAGGATTTCCACCAGCCGCGCCGTGCCGGACTTGCCATGAACCGATCCCGCCACGCGGATGGGCTGGTGCGGTGAGCGAAACGACGGGTCGCCGCCGACCTTGCTGGCGATCATGTGACGAGCCCGGCAGACCGTGGCGATGTCGTCGCCCTCGGCTGGTTCGCTCAGCCGCCAATAGAGGTGCAGCTTTCGCTGGCCTTCAGGGGTGACTCCGCCCGAAGCTACCACCAGGCTGGGGTCACCCAGATGTCGGGCCAGGTGTTCGTGCTTGGCGGCAATGTCGCCGTGGTCGAGATCGACCAGCACGACCTGGGTCTGCACTATGTGTTCGGCCCGAGCTTCACCAGATGCCGCAACGGTGCCGGGCACCACGAACAGCGCCATGCCGTTGTCGGCAGCCCATCCCGCCTGGATAGCCAGCTTGTCCGCCAGCGCCGCGTCACACTCCATGAAGGGCGTGTGCGGCATCTGATCGCCGCCGCCTTTTTCCGCGAGCGCGCGAACCGGGACGAGGTGGTCGCAATAGCCGAACACCATCTGGGTGAAGGCCCGGATCATCTCGGGATTGGGTTTTACGCGTTCGGCCGCGCCTTGGCTGTCAGCCGCCGTCATGCCCAGCACCTCTGCCTCCAGGCGCACCAGGCGCATTCGAAATGTTCGGGATCGGCGGAGACGCGGGGCAGCCATTCGCCGGCGTCGCAGGCCTGCAGAATGCGAACGGCCTTGTCGCTGGCCACCTGCGCCAGAGCGCCGTTGAACGGCACCAGCTCGTGCCAGAGCTCGCAGGTGTCCTTGTTCACGGCCGTGAAGACCGCCGGATGCTCGGTCAGGCCCAGATAGGCTTGGTAGAGCGCGATCTGGGCCGCATAAACCGGCTTCGAGACCGTGACGCCGCGCTTGACGATATCGCGCCAGTTCTTGGCGTTGGCGGATTTGCATTCCCACAAGGCCGGGACTGCCAGCCCATCGGGCGCAGCGACGATGACGCCGTCGATGTGTCCACGGACACGCCCGCCAGCCACCGAGAAACCGAACTGGTCGCCGGACGCGTTGCGGGTGCGCAGATCAAATCCCGCCTTGGTGATCCAGTCGACGGCCAGGTCCTCAAAGCAGTGGCCCGCCGCAAAGATGCGCAGGGTCTTGCCGGTGAACTCGCCGCCCGGGTCGCGAGGAACCTGCAGGAACTCATATTGCAGTAGCCGCGAGCAGCCTTCGCCAAGGCGGCTCCCGCCCAGATACTGGCGTGGTTCGCGGGCGCCGTTCTCCGCGGTGAGCACAGCATCGATGCGCGCGTTGACCTCGTCGGCGAAGCAGGCTGGTTTTTCACGGTGATTGAAGTCCAGAGGTCCGGTCATCAGAACGGCACCTCCGGGGCGCTGTCCCGCATCGACTGCAGGAAGGCTCCGACGGCAGCCTGAGACATGTTCCTGGCCTGGGGGCCGGTGACGTCACACAGCCGGCGTTCCCAGCCGATCTCCGCCATGATCTCGGCCATGGCCTTCAGCCCGGCGCTCAGGGCGGCGGTTTCGCGCTCGTCTGGATCAATCATGGTGAACCGCCTTCAGCATCGGCGCGGTCGTCTTGGCGGTGACCGGGCAAAGGGAATGTGCTGTGCCCATCACGCGGCCCTCCGGATGCTTGCCCCGAAGACGGCCGCGTTGATTGCGCCGCGGTTCCAGTGGAAATTAAGACGGCAGTTGGCGTCGTACTTGGAGAAGCCAAAATCGAGCGCGGAGACGCCGATGCCGGCTTCGGCCAGCTTGGCCATCTGCTTGCTGCTGGCGGGCTCATTGATCCAGCCGCGGCTCTTGGCAGCGGCCTGGCTGCTCTCGGTCGACCGCAGGAAATCGTCTGCGGCGGCCAGGGCCTGAACCCGGGTGCCGATCGCCAGGACCCGCGTCGCTTTGAGCTTGGGCCGCCCCAGCGCATGCCAGAGCGTGCCGTCGCTGAACACGCCTGCCCAGGCATCAAACCCGCTGGCCATGAGCGATGTGCCGTCGCCTTGCAGATCGCACCACTTGAACGGCGACTGGTTCAGCAGGTCGATCTCCATCAGGTCGAAGTCGGTCAGCACACGCTTGGCGCAGGACCGGCGTTCGAAACCGAAGCCGCAGATCGGGCATTCACTGGCGCCCAGGGGCACCTCCGCCTCACAGGACGGGCAGCACTTGTATGGAGCCTGACCCGGCTCCGGATCGTCGTTGTCGAGGCTGATTTCCTGTTCAAGGCTGCCATGGCGCAGCGCCGCCCCGGCGAAGTCGAGCACGATGCAATCGGTCTTGATGATGCCGGGGTAGCGTTCCGGATCGACCTTGCGCAGGCCGCGCCCGATAGCCTGGATGAAGGTGCTCTTGTGGAGCATAGGCCGCAGGATGCCGATGCAGCCGACCGGCTGGCTGTCGAAGCCCTCGGTCAGAACCATGCAGTTGACCAGCAGCTGGATCTCGCCGCGGTCGAACCGGGCGATGACGTCAGCCCGGTGGTCGGCGGGCATGTCGCCGCTGACCACGGCGGCGGTTACGTCGGCTGCCATGAAGGATGCGGCGACCGCCTCAGCGTGGGCGATGGTCGAACAGAAGAAGATCGTGCGCCGATCGCCGGCACGCTCCTTCCAGTGGGCGACCACGGCCTCGTTCAGGACAGACCGGTTCAGCACCTTGTCGGCCTGGCGCATGTCGAAGTCGCCGGCGGTGGCGTCGAGACCAGCCAGTTCATCGTCGATGCCCAGACCGATGGTGAAGGTCCGCGGCGGAACCAGCATGCCGCGGGCGATCAGGGTCCCGATCTTCAGCTGGTAGCCGACGTTGGTGAACACCTTGCGCAGGGAGCGACCGTCACCCCGGCTGGGGGTGGCCGACAGTCCCAGCAGTTTGACCGCCGGATTGATCGCGCGGATGTCGGCGATGATGTTCTGGTAGCTGTCGGCAGCCGCCCGGTGGCACTCGTCGATGATGACGTGAGAGACCTGGCCAAGGGCCTGGCGACGGTTCGCCCGGGCAAGGGTCTGGACGCTGCCAAAGACGATGCGGCCAGACCAGTCATCCCGGGAGGCTTTGACCACGGAGGTCGAGAGCCCGGTGATGGCGCTGATCGAGGCGAGGTTCTGCTCGATCAGCTCGTCGGTATGCTGGAGGACCAGCGTGCGGGTGTTCCGCTGCGCCTGCGCCTCCTCGCCGATATAGAACCCGGCAACGGCCGTTTTGCCGGCGCCGGTGGGCAGCATCAGGATGGTGTTGCCATGGGCAGCCGTCCTGGACCGGGCGGCCTTCACCGCCTCCTGCTGATAATCTCTGGGGATCATCGAACCGCTCCCTCACTGGGCCCAGAACGGCGCGCTGCCGTTCGAGGGAGACTGGGGGGAAGCGGCAGCCTGGGGCGCAGCCGTCGGGGTGAATGCGGCACCCGGCGCAGCGCCCATGAGCCGTGCATAGTCGGGATGCTGGGGGCCGATGGCCGCCAGAATGACGTTGCGGCCTTCGTCCTGGGGATTGTTGCGGTCCCGGTCGACGCCCAGCTTCACGGCCACGGTCAGGCCGCTGAGTTCACCCAGACTGTGGATGGTGCGGGCCGCGCGGGCACGGTCGGAAGTGTCGTCGGCCCGGACACCGCGGGCGGATTCCAGGATGCCCCGGATCAGGGCCCGGCCGCGGTTGGCATAGGTGTCCTCACCGCCGTCGCTGCCATTGCGGCCGCGGAAGCCGATGCGCGTGTAGATGCGGCGGCGAGCATGGGGCCCGTCCTCGATCACCGCCTCGGTGTTGAGATAGAGAGCCTCGCTGGTCTT
The DNA here is from genome assembly GCA_020402745.1 of Phenylobacterium sp. Taxonomy (GTDB): domain Bacteria; phylum Pseudomonadota; class Alphaproteobacteria; order Caulobacterales; family Caulobacteraceae; genus Phenylobacterium. The sequence continues at coordinate 78,187 of JADBYZ010000012.1, read as the reverse complement.
GCTCTGGGTCAGCCACCCTTCGGGGCCTGCCCCGCCGGGACGGATCGTCAGATAGGCCTTGGCCAGCGTGTTGGCCGGGATGAGCGCGAAGGCAGAGTCCTGCGTGTCGGCTGTGTTGAAGTCGATATTGGTCATGGGTTTAGGCTCCGGTATTCGGCGTGGTGGGGACTGCCGCGGGCAGTTCGAAGTTCAGGCGGGCGACCGAGCTGTCGGCGAGCGGGCCGCGGATTTTCTCCATCAGGCGGCCCAGATGGGCCGGCTCGACGGAGGCCAGACGGCCGGACCGGTCCTTGGCGGGGAAGCCGAACTCATTGAGGGTCGTGCAGACGAACGCCCGATACGGGGCACCTTCCACGGGCCGGATGTCGGCCAGCGTCAGGATTTCATCGACGATCCCGGGCAGCTCGAGGCCGGTCTTGGCACCCTCGATCTGCAGCGAGAAGAACGGCCGGTTGAAGTCATCCAGCCGCTTGTCGAGCAGGCCGACGAGCCAGACATTCTTGTCAGGCGTGTGCTGCAGGTGGGTCAGCCAGCCGATCATTTCCTGACCGAGCAGGCCGTAAGCGCCGCGCATGTCGGTCTTGCCGCTGCGGTCGGACATCGCCTGCGGCTGGCCCTTTGACCACTGTAGGCAGAGGCGTGACGCCACGGTGATCGAGTCCACAAAGATGGTCTCGTACTTGTCGAGCAGGGTCGGCGGGCCGAAGGTGTTGCAGACCCGGGCATAGTCCGAGCGGCTGTAGCTCTGGTCGTCGCGCATCGCCGGATTGGCGCCGCCGATCCAGCAGGCTAGATCCCGGGCCCGCTCCCAGTCGCGGATGCGGATCTCGTCGCCCGGCCAGCCCTGGACGGCCAGTTCACCAGCCTCCAGGTTCAGGAACAGCGTGGTCTGCGGGTTGAGGGTCCAGAGCTGCGAGGTCTTGCCGATACCGGAGATGCCGGTCAGCACGCCCTTGATGCCGCGGCGCTCCTTCATGCGCTGATCGGCGGTGATGATCTGCAGGGGCTGGGCGTTGAAGGGCGCGGTCATTTGCGCTCTCCCAGTTCACGCGCGGCCGCCGTCACAGCGTTGTCGACGCCGCGGGCGCCCTGCTTGCGGGCGAGGCTGACAATCTCGGACAGAGAGGATCGGACCCGGCTCAGCGCCGAGATTTCCCGGCTCAGGGCAAGTTCGGCGAACGCGATCTCGTCGACCGTGGCCTTCTCGGTGGGGATGACGCTGGCAGGTTCATCGCCGATCTCGGGGACGGAGATGTTGTCGGGGACTTCGGTCAGCCACAGGGACTTGCGAAGCTGTTTCAGGGGAGAATTGAACATAGGTAGGACTCCGATTTGTCGGGTCCCGATGTCGTCATGGGTTGCTACTGCCGGGCTCCGACGCCGCTCGGAGCCTTTGCGGTCCAGGTATTTCCCTTGCGGGTTTTGCATTCCCTGGAGAGCCCGGCATGAAGCCGGGGTCAGGCGCTGCTCATGAGAGCCGGCGCTTCGGGGATGTCGGAAGTGCTGCCGCGGGTCTGCTGGGCCTCGAAGGCCTCGACCTCCTCGACGCGGTAGATCACCCGACCACCAATTTTGATGTAGCGGGGCCCCTGACCAATCCAGCGCCAGCGCTCAAGCGTGCGTGGGCTGATACTCCATCGGCGGGCCAGGTCGATCTGGTTCAGGTGTTTGACGGACATGGCGTCCTCCAGCAGGCGGTGACGAAAACCTGCGAAGAAGATGCGGCCTGTGAGGGGAGGAGCCGGGAAGGCGCGAGGTAGGTGTCAGGGTAGGAATCAACGCCGATCGCGGCCGGAAACTAAAAAGCCGCCCCGAGGGCGGCTTGAAGTTCCAGCGCATCTGGACTGATCAGGCGAACAGCCAACATCGGCCTTGCTCGACCTTGATGAACTCGTGCCAGTCGGTTCGACCCGAGAATGCCTTCGCGATCGTGTTCACGCTGCCGCTGTAGTCGGCCGCCTCAAGCACCTCAGTGGTTGAGCATTCCGCATTACCTGAGGCCCATGCCTCGTAGAGATGCCGTATGATGGCGCGCTGTTTTGATCCCGGAAATGCGTAGCGGTGCCCGCGGACCGTGAGGGACGCACCATCTGCCGCCATGACAATCAGCGCATCGGTCAACACGGCGCCGGATATTACGCGGGCGGCCAGGATATCGGGATCTACGACCAGGCTATCCTGATGGTGCCCAACATCTTGAATGCTGATGATGGCATGACCGTTGAGGACTTGAGCAGGCAGTCGATCAGTTGGCGAGAAGCTGAGAACCACCCTCAAGCCGGGCGCGGGGCGCAGTCGGACAGTCTCCAGAAAGCTGGCCCAGACCTTGGGATCGTCCAGCCGCCGTGCGACCCAAAGCGGGACGCGTTTTGTGCGTCCAGGAAGGCGGACCTCGCCAACCTCCCAGATGCTGTCAGCCAACAGCGTCGTCGGCGTTGCATGGGATGGCAGGTCGAACTGTTGCAGGACGTGCTTCAAGAGATTCGGGAAATTGACCCGAAACACTCCGAGGCGATCGGCCGGCACGGGCACCCAGCCTGAACCTGCACTGAAGTAACCGTAGCCCCCCTGATCGGCCGACCATGCGATCGTGACCGGTGTATCGTCATGGTCGGCCAACGAGGTCGTCGTGGTCTCAAACCCGTCGGGTTCGATATGGCGCAGGGACTGGAGCAAGACACCAGCGCGACCGTGGCCGGCCAAGGCGTCTGCAGTAACCCGCCCCCTTGGAGTCTCGATGACCCTGCGCAACAGGTCTGCTGCAGCAGGGTCAAGGCGATGATCAGTCCTGGATGTCACGGACAATGCCCCAGCGCCGCAGGTATTTCTCACCGATCATCCGCTCGCGTTCAGTCCGGTCTTTCAGATCGCACCCGTGCGGCATGGTGATGGTAAGCGGCAGAACCTTGCTGCGGCCAGACCCGGCCTCAGGGTGGAAGCGGATGGTGAGCTTGACCTGGGTGATGTCCCAGCCGCCGCTCAACGGGTCATAAGGACCGAACCGATCCAGCGACATTTCCCAGATCGTCTGGGATGCTTGGCGCATGCACTCCAGGGTCACACGCTCGGCTACCGTGTCGAGCGGCTTCAGGCGCAGAAGATTGACGCGCACCGACTCGATGCCGTCATCAGGGTCCGTCGGGAACGCGAACTGCTGGCGCAGCATGCTGAGATCAAACTTGCGAAATGGCAGCCGCTCCTTCTGGAAGTCCGTGTCGAGGAGATCACGGACAAACAGCCGAACCATGTCTTCGCGGTTGTGGCGATCGTTCGCGACGACCTCGATGACGCCGGTTGCCGGTTCATAGGTGATTGCGGCTTCGAACACCGGCCTGCGGGGACGACGGTCCAGCGCGCCATCGACAAACTCCAGAAAGTCGTCGGGGCGGCCTTCACGGTAGATGGTCGCCTGAACCAGCGGACTGTCCGGGCCCTCGAAAGTCGGGCGGTTGCGGTCGAACAGGTCAACATGGACGTTGTTGGACTGGAACTGTTCACGGATCGCCTGCTTGAAGGCATCGATAGATGCAGGGTCGCGCTTCAGGGTGAGCCCCGCCTGGCCGATGAAGCCATCCCACATCCGACCGCGGCGCTTCTCATCGGTGAAGCGGACTTCTTCGGCATGACGGAAGCCGGTCGGGTCGTTCAGGTACATCCAGAGAGCCCGGTCACAGGCACTCTGCAGGGTGTCCAGCAGGGTATGGTTCTGGGCGATGTTGTAGATCGCGGCCTCGCCGGCGTCGTCGGCCATCCCAGTTACGCGCTCTGCCACGGTCTCCAGACGATCACGCTCGTCGGGCGCCATTTCATCGACGGCCTTGAGCAGAGGCCGGACAATATCTCCCGGATCATTCCAGTTCATGGGCGGCGCCAGCGGGAAACCCGCCTGGCTGAAATAGGCCTGCAGCGAGGCCTTCGGTGTGCTGCGGATAAACTTTGTCACCGTGGCCATGGCCACCTCCTATCTTCGTAATGGCGTGAAAAAGAGTTCGTTACTGCGAACCAGAGCGTAAATAGGGATTGCCTGTATCGCCTGTCAAGCACTAAAGGTATCGCGACAACGAACTTTGTGTTGAAGAGGAGGACAGTCGTGCCAACACCCTTAGGAGATAGGGTCCGCGAGCTCAGACTGAAGCAGGGGCTGACGCTGGAAGCGCTCGCTGACCGGGTCGGATCGAGCAAGAGCTACATGTGGGAGATCGAGAACAAGGACGTCGCGCGGCCGTCAGCCGAGAAGCTGCATCAGATCGCCTTGGCGCTTGAAACCACGGCGGAGTACCTGCTCGCGACCGAGGCTGTCACCGAAGCCGACGCCACGGACAACGCGTTCTTCCGGAAGTATCAGCAGATGGACGAGAAGAGCAAAAACCGCCTGCGCGACATGCTGAAGATCCTGGACGAGAAATAGATGAGCTCGCCCCCTGGGAAATCGCCCCAGAGGGCGGCAAACGACCTGACGACCCTGCTGAAGGCGGTTCTCGGGGAAGATCGTTTTCCAGTAGATGTCGAGGCGCTTGCCCGGGAGATGTCGGGCAAGCAGCCTGATCCCATCACAGACATCGTCGGCGTGGACATCCCCGGGTTCGACGGAATGCTCCGTGCGAACCGCAAGAGCCCAGGCTGGCAGATCCTGTTCAATGACCAGTCGGGTTACCCTGGCCGTGACCGCTTCACTCTCGCGCACGAGTTTGGGCACTACATGCTGCACCGTCGCCCGCTCACGGACCTCGACTATGCCGGCGGTGCTCTTGCGGCCAGCGTTGACTTCCAATGCCTGCCTCTCAGGTCTGGTAGCTGGAAGGAGGCCGAAAGGGTGCGCGAGGGCGAGGCAGACACCTTTGCGTCCTACCTGCTGATGCCGATCGACGACTACCGGGACCAGACGACCGGCCAGACCATGTCGCGCTCGCTGCTCGCCCACCTGACCGATAGATACGGCGTCTCGTTGCAGGCCGCGCTGCTCAAGTGGATCGAATTCACGGCCACGCGCTCGGCAATGGTGGTCGCTCGAGATGGGTTTGCGCTCTGGGGCCGCGCCAGTTCCTCGGCAGCCAGGAGCGGCGTCTTCGTCCGGTCGGGAATGCCGATCCCTGATGGCTCCATTGCTGGCGGTGCTGCGCCAACGAACAAAGAGCGCCCGGTGGAGCTGCCCGCCGGCATCTGGACGTTCAGCCGTGGCTCGGAGCCGGTCAAGGAGCTGACGATATTTTCAGAGAATCTCGGAATTTCAGTCTCTCTGCTGCAGTTTGATGATGCGCCGGGCGGCGCAGATATCGAAGAAGATGAGCCGTGGGACACTTTTGACCAGTTCGCATCCCGGGATCGGTCATAAGCACTTGGCGGCTGCCCAAATGAGTTCTTTCGCGCGCCTATGAATGATTTCGAACTATTTGTAAGATCTACGCTAGTACTCTGATTTGTATTGAGAACTTCCTGTTTGCGGCTATCGTTCGCTCTTCACCTTTTGTAGCGAACAGTCTCAATGCGCGCACCCCGATCCAGCTCAAACTCGATATCCCCCGACCAGATGTCGGCAGAGGAACGCCTGTGTGAACTCGGACGAATTCTCGCGGCCGGGATCGGACGTATTCGGCGCGGACAGTCCAGCAGTTTTTCTGACAACGATGGAGATAGTTCACTCGCATTCCTGCCCACCAAGAGCGGTGGTGTCCACCGGGCAGAGGCCCGAGTTGGAGGACAGTAATGCAAACAGAAGGCGTAAGATCGGCAGCGCGACCCGAAGGTCAGCTGCTGGGGCGGCTCGCCGCCATGAAGGCCATGTCGGTGGTTGAACTGAAGGCGGAGTGGAAGAGCCTGATCGGCACGCCAGCCCCCAATAACAGCCGCCAGTTCCTCGAGCAGCGGCTCGCCTACAGGATACAGGAACTGGCCCTCGGTGGGCTCGGCGGGCCAGCGGCCAAGCTGCTCGACGCCCTGGCCGATGAGGTCGAGGGCAAGAAGGTCCGGCGCACGGTGATAAGCGATCCCCGCAACCCGGTCATCGGCACCCGGCTGGTGCGCGAATGGGACGGGGCGGAGCACGTGATCACCGTGCTCAAGGACGGGTTCGACTGGCAGGGACGCCGCTACAAGTCCCTGTCGTCCATCGCCCGGGACATCACCGGCACCCGCTGGAACGGCTACCGCTTCTTTGGCTTGCGCGACATCAAGAGGGGCGAGCGATCATGACCGTCAACACCCCGATGCGCCGCCTGCGCTGCGCGGTCTACACCCGCAAGAGCTCCGAGGAGGGGCTCGACATGGAGTTCAACAGCCTCGACGCCCAGCGCGAGGCCTGCGAGGCCTACATCACCAGCCAGAAGGCCGAGGGTTGGGTCCCGGTCCGCGACCGCTACGATGACGGCGGCTTCTCAGGCGGCACCCTTGAACGGCCGGGCCTGAAGAACCTGCTGGCCGACATTGAGGCCGGGCTGGTCGACGTGATCGTGGTTTACAAGATCGACCGCCTGTCACGCTCGCTGATGGACTTCTCGCGGCTGGTGGAAGTGTTCGACAAGCATGGGGTGACCTTCGTCTCGATCACCCAGTCGTTCAACACCACCACCTCGATGGGCCGGCTGACGCTGAACATCCTGCTGTCGTTCGCCCAGTTCGAGCGTGAGGTCACCGGCGAACGCATCCGCGACAAGATCGCGGCCTCGCGGCGCAAGGGCATGTGGATGGGCGGCTTCGTGCCGATGGGCTACGACGTCGTTGACCGCAAGCTGATCATCAATGAGACCGAGGCACGGGCCATCAAAGGGATGTTTGAGCGGTTCGTCGAGCTGGGATCGGCCACCCTCCTGACGCGGGAACTGGTCGCCGCAGGCGCGCTGAACAAGCGCGGCAAGCCCATCGACAAGGGCTTCCTGTACAAGGCGCTGAACAACCGGGTCTATCTCGGCGAGGCCGTCCACAAGGGCACCAGCTATCCCGGCGAGCATCAGGCCATCATCGACCAGGTGCTCTGGGACAAGGTCAGGTCGGTGCTGGCGCAAAGCCCGCGCACCCGGGCAGGAAACACCAGGGCCAAGACGCCTGCGCTGCTGAAGGGTCTGATATTCACGGAGAAGGGCATCGCGATGACGCCGACCGTGTCGAAGAAGGGCAGCCGCCTTTATCGCTACTACACCTCGATGGACGCGATCCGGAACCGGGCGGGTGAGAACACCGAAACCTTCGTTCGGCTGCCGGCGGGAATGGTGGAGACCGCGGTCGTCCAGCAGATCCGGACCCTGCTACTGACGCCTGAGGTCACGGCGCGAGCGATCGAGGCAGCGCAGTGTGAATGCCCCGAGATCGAACAGCCCGATGTGGTGGCCGCCCTGACCGGCTTTGACGCCTTGTGGGAGTCTCTGTTCCCGGCTGAGCAGGCCCGCATCGCAAGGCTGCTGGTCGAGCGCGTCACGGTCGGCAGCAACGGCATGGCCGTCGATCTGCGCACCGAGGGGCTCGGGTCCGTGGTCAGGGAGATGGTGACGCCGCGCCGGGAGATGGCGGCATGAGCGTCGCGCCCACCACAATCCGGGTCATCATCCCGCTGGCCATCCGCAAGCGTAATGGCCGACCCAAGATCATGCCGCCGTCAAATCCGATGGAGGCCAACGAGGCCGCCGTGGAGGCCCATGTGCTGCGCGCCGTCGCCAAGGCATGGAGTTGGCGGCGCAAGCTGGATGCCGGAAAGGCGAGCACCAATCTCGACCTGGCCCATGCCGAAGATGTCTCCGACCGCTATATTGGCCGGATGATCAAGCTGGCCTATCTGGCCCCGGCGGTTCTCGAGAAACTGCTGCTGCAGCGGTGCCCATTGGCGGTGTCGCTCAAGGACCTGACGGCCATCGCCGACCTGCCGTGGGCAGAGCAGGTTGCCGCCGCCTTCGGCCCTTCAGAAGCCTAACCACCGCCCTATAAGCTGGCGTTTGCCGTCCACGCGGACAGGTCAGGTGCGCCCAGAATTGCGCCCAAACACGCCCACCTCGGATTCTCTAACTGCACATTCAATGGATGTGCTCCGACGAACTGCCGAGCCTGCTTATCGGCCAAATGCCTGTAAAACATAGCTATTTGAAATCCGAACGACCGGCGGTGAGGTTCGGGTGATCAGAGACAAATTGCGTTCAGAGACCGCTTTGGACGCGTCCCTGGGTCTCCGGGGTTCGGACGGCATCTGGAAAATGGCGCGATTACTGGGGGCTTTGCGCCCCTGCGGTCGCCCGATTACGGGTTCGCGACAGGGGAGTGGCGGTGCGAGTGGGATTCGAACCCACGTTAGAGTTTCCCCTAAACACGCTTTCCAAGCGTGCGCCTTCAACCACTCGGCCACCGCACCCCACGCGCCGGAGGCGGGCCTCCGGCGTGGACGGGTGGAGATATACCGGCGCGGGGCGGCGGGCAAGGCGGCAGGTGCAATCGGCGGCGGGCGGGCCTATCTTGGGGGTTACGCACCGCCACCGCCCCCTGAAGGAGCGCCCCATGGTCTTCCTGCGCAAGTCGCCCGACATGCCCACCGCCGCCACCGCCCTGCCCGGCCGGCCCGACGCCATCCCCACAGCGGCGGTCAACTTCGTCACCGGCCAGCCGCTGAAGGGGCCCTTCGCCCCGGGCCTGCAGCTCGCCCTCTTCGCCATGGGCTGCTTCTGGGGCGTGGAGCGCAAGTTCTGGCAGACCGCGGGCGTAGTCGCCACGGCGGTGGGCTATGTGAACGGCTTCACCCCCAACCCGACCTATGAGGAGGTCTGCTCTGGCCGGACCGGCCATACCGAGGCGGTGCTGGTGCACTTCGACCCCTCGGTCATCTCCTTTGAGGGCCTGCTCAAGGTGTTCTGGGAGGGCCACGATCCCACGCAAGGGATGCGCCAGGGCAATGACATCGGCAGCCAGTACCGGTCGGGGATCTACGCCTTCGACGCCGAACAGGAGGCCGCCGCGCGGGCCTCCCTGGCCACCTACCAGGGCGCCCTGTCGGCGAAGGGCTTCGGCGCCATCACCACGGAGATCGCCCCAGCCCCGGCCTTCTTCTATGCCGAGCACTACCACCAGCAATACCTGGCCAAGGTGCCTGACGGCTATTGCGGCGTCGGGGGCACGGGCGTGGCCTGTCCCATCGGAGTGGGCGTGAAGGCGTGACGCCCGAGGCCTTCGAGGCCGCCGCCCTGGCCCTGCCGGCGACGGAAAAGGTCATCCAGTGGGGCGGCGCCGACGTCTACAAGGTGGGCGGGCGGGTCTTCGCCATCGCGAACCTGGCGGGGGGCCTGTCGATCAAGGTCAGCGACATCGCCTACGCCGTGCTGATCGAGACGGGGCGAGCCCGGCCGGCGCCCTATCTGGCGCGGGCCAAGTGGGTGGCGTTTGAGGCGCTGGAAGACCTGGACGCCGAGGAGGTGCGCGGCTGGCTGGCCGCCGCCCATGCCCTGGTCGCCGCCAAGCTGACGCGCAAGGCGCGGGCGGCCCTGGGGCTCGCGCCGCCGGCCGTATAGGTGACGAGGCCCATTGCTCCCGCACGGGGGAGCTCAGCCCGAAGGTCGGTGAGGGGAGCCGCTGAGGGGCCGGCGCCCGGGTCCACCTTACCCTGAGATCATGTTCCGATAAGTGGGAACCGGTTATCGGGTCGCAACATGCTCTAACGTATTGAAATGAGGCGCTGTTCCTTTCAGTTACTCCGTCTGAAAGGAACAGGCTCTAGGCGCGGAACTTAGGGCGGGCATCGCTGTCCATCCGGGGAAGCTGTCGGCGACGCCGGCTGAGGCGATCAACGCCGCCCCTCCGTATTCGCCCCGACCCCGCCGCCGCTTGCCCCCGCGCGCCGGCGGGCACAGTCTGGGCCCCTCGCGCTACGGCGCGCGCAGCCTGGGAGGGCGACATGGACGCAGAGGTGGCGAGGGCCGATCCGGCCCGCCTGCCCACCATCCGCCGGGTGGGGTGGGGCGCGCCGGTCAACTGGCTGACCGGCGCCATGGGCGACCTGTCCCAGGCGCCGCTGGTCGCCTTTTTTCACGGCCTGGTCCTGGCCCTGGTCGGCGTGGGCCTGTCCGCCTCCTTGCTCAGCGCCTGGGGCGCCTTCTGGACCATGGCCCTCACCTTCGGCTTCATCCTGGTGGCGCCCCTGCTGGCCATGGGCCCCTATGAGACCGGCCGCCTCCTGGAGGCGGGACAGAAGCCCACCCTGGGGCGCACCCTCCTGGTGCGGCGCGCCCTGCGGGCGGATGTGGCGGCGCTGGGGGTGGGCCTCTTCGTCCTCTTCGCCCTATGGCTGCGCGCCGCCCAGGTGGTGTACGGCCTGTCGACCTTCACCCTCCACGAAACGCCCGCCCAGCTGGCCGCCTTCGCCTTCGGCACGGAAGCGGGCCGGGTCATGCTGCTGACCGGCTCGGCGGTGGGGGCCGTCTTCGCCGGCCTCACCTTCGCCAGCGTGGTGGTGGCCGCACCCATGCTGCTCGACACCCGGGTGGGGGTGTTCGCCGCCGTCGCTACCAGCGTGCAGGCCACCCTGGCCAACCCGGGGCCGATGCTGCTCTGGGCCGCCCTGATCGCCGGCCTGGTGGCGCTCAGCGCCGTCACCGGCTTCCTGCCGATGATCATCATCTTCCCCTGGCTGGGCCTGGCCAGCTGGCGCGCCTTCCGCGACATGGTGGCGCAGGACGGGATGCTGGGGGCGGAGGGCGGCGGAGGCTAGGCGGGCTCGGCCCGCGCGGGCCGGTAGGGCGCCACCTCGATCTCGGCCTCGCGCCGGCGGGCGTCGGCGATGTCGCAGCTGTTCTGCATGCGCATCAGGGTGTCCATCGAGACGCCAAAGGCCTTCTCCACGCGCAAAGCCATATCCGGCGACAGGGCCGCACGTTCGTTCAGAAGGGCCGACAGGGCCGCCCGAGTCACGCCCAGGGCGGCGGCGGCGGCCGTGACCGACAGGCCCAGCGGCTCCAGGATCTCGTGCCGGATGAACCCGCCCGGATGGGCGGGGCGTTTCATGCGGATGCCGGCTGCAGCCTCCATCGGGGCCTCCTAGTGATAGTCCTCATAATCCAGGTCGATGATCTCGATCGCCCCGGCGTCCAACCGGAAGGTCAGCCGCCAGTTGCGGGTCACGAACAGGCTCCAAACCCCCTTGCGGTCCCCGGACAGCTGGTGGGCCTTCCAGGACGGGACGGACCTGAGCTCGTCCTCCCGCTCCATGTCCTGGAGGAAGGCCACCATCCGCCTGAGTTTCGGCGCCGAAGCGGGCGGCAGCCCGCTGGCGTCATCCTCAAGGATGAAGCGTCGCAATCCCTTATGGATCACGTTCCGGATCTTCATGGCCAAGGATGGGATGCAAGACGTAAAGTGTCAAGCGACGCAATACACCCGAGACATCTCCCTACCGCCCGGTGAACACCGGCTCCCGCTTCTCCAGGAAGCTGGCCACGCCTTCGCGGTGGTCCTCGGTTTTCATGAGGGCGCGGATGGTTTCGATGGCCCAGCCGCCCAGTTCGCGGGGGTCGCCGTAGGCGGCGCGGCGCAGGCCCTCCTTCATGTAGCGCAGGGCCAGCGGCGGGTTGCAGGCGATGCGGGCGGCCAGGGCGCGGGCTCGGTCCATCAGCTCGGCGTGGGGGGTCACCTCGCGGACCAGGCCGATGCGCAGGGCCTCCTCGGCGTCGATGACGTCGCCGGTGAAGAGCAGCTCGGCCGCCTTGGCCGGGCCGACGATGGCCGGCAGGCGGTAGAAGCCGCCCACGTCGCAGGTCAGGCCGCGCTTGATGAACAGCTCGGCGAACTTCGCCTTCTCGCTGGCGATGCGGATATCGGCGTAGAGGGCCAGCTCCATGCCCCAGCCCACCGCCGCGCCGTTGACGGCGGCGATGACTGGCTTGTCGCACTCCAGGGCCGCCATGGCCGCCGGCGTCGGGGCGTGGCGCACGGTGGGCGGCGGGGGGATGGGGGGCTTGGGCCCGGCCATGATCTCACGCACGTCGTCGCCGGAGCAGAAGGCCGGGTCGGCGCCGGTCACGATCACGCAGCGGGCGTCAGGGTCGCGGACGGCCTGGCGGAAGGCGCGCTCCAGCCGGTCATAGGCCTCGAAGTTGAGGGCGTTCCTCTGCTCGGGCCGGTTCAGCGTGATGACCGCCACATGGTCCTCGACGCGGTAGGTGACGGTCTCGTTCTCGCCGCTCATGTCGGGCCTCCCTCTGTGCTCCGGGCATGATGGCCGACGGGGGCCGCAACGAAAAGGGCCGTGGCCTGGCTCGGCCGCCAGGGCGTCAGCGTCCAGCGGGTCATGACCGATAACGGCTCGGCCTATCGCTACGGTCTCTTCCGCAAAGCCCTTGCCATCGGACCCTGGACGCACGGCTACAACCTCGCCAAGCCCCACGCCCGCCTCAAAGGCCGCACCCCATTACAGAGCGTGAACAACCTTCGCGTAAACGATGACGAGGCCGTGGCGCGGAATCCTCGCGGCGTATTCTGGGATGTTGCTTACGAACGGGCTGACGAACGCACGCGATCGCCTGAAATCCCCCATCAATCCGGACTATGGCTGCCGTCAGCGATTCTTCTTGATCGCGGCCTGCGCTGCAAGCACCAGCAGACCCCCAGCAATCGCCAAGTCCTTGAAAAAGATAGATCTCTCGGCTTTGTCGGCAAGATCGCTATGGAAGATAAACGCTGCCAGTACGCAGAAGATGCCGAGAGCTGCAGCCACCTCCCGCAGACGCCAGCCCAACAGTAGCGCCAAGCCCCCGCCAAGCTCCAAGGCGACGACCGCTGGGAACAGCACCGTTGGCACGGAGAACGCCTGCATTTGGTCCAGGACAGGCTTGGAATCGATGACTTTTGCCACGCCCGCGAGGATGAAGAGGAGCGCCATCAGCGTTCGGCCGAGAATGGCGACGCCGGCCGGGCCGGCGAGGTTGCGAAGGCCGATCACTGCTCATTCTCCGCGGCCGAGGTCGCGACCGTGGCGCTCAAGTTCCGCGGGCGAATAGCGGGGAACACTTCGGCCATGATCATCACGGGACCGAGCAGCAGGTTCTCCGGACGCTTGACGAACTGCGGCGATTCGCCTTCGAAACCGTGGCCGATAAACTGGAAAACCCATCCCAAGACGAAGCCCGCCGCGATGATGCCGGCTGCTGTGAGGCCCGAAAAGTGCGTGGTCACTGAATGGGCCACAGCATAACAGGCAGCGATCAGGATCAGATAAGCAAGGCCCGCCAGTCGCGACCAGTACAGCACGATCGCCACGGTCAGGACCGCCAGCGCGGTGGCGAGGTTGGCGTGTTCCCAAGCCCCCTGGCCGGGGAGCCGAACGTAACTTGTCACCGCAATGACCGAAGTCACAATCAGGGGAATGCCGATGGCATGCGTTGCGCGGTTCAGCGGGGACCGATGGATGGCGTCGTAACTGGCGAGGATGTTTTCGTAATGGCTCATGCTAGCCTCCTGGATTGCACATTGACGACAAGAGTTCGGAAGGTTGCGACGAACGCCCCTGGGTCCTCTCGGAAAGCGCCGTGTCTGCGTTGAAACAGGGCAACCCGGTGTACCGGCATGTGCGCGACCGCCGCTTTGGGGCGCGCCAAGTCGAGCCAGAAAGGCAGGGTAAGCCTTGGAGCGAGGGCCCTGAGGTCCCTGACAGGCCCCCCGAGGCCCGTCCATGCATTGGCCAGCATAGGGGCAAGGTCGCGCCCAGCCGCAACAAAACGCACGCGATGCGCACGCGCAGGCCACCCAGACAGCACCACGAAGCGGCAGTGCGCGGCGACGGCCGCGAAGAACCAAACCGCGCCGCGTTTGTCCGCGCGGAAGAAGGACTCCATGTGACCGATCACGAAGCGCGCGGCCCCATCGAGAGGCGCAAGGCCGCCCGCCTTGCCCGGCGCCAGCCCCGCAGATCGGTCCGGCGGAGACCAGTTCATCCCCGGCTGGTCGACCGCGATTGGCTCGAAATCCGAATCCAATCGTTCAGCCAGGCCAACGAAGTCACCGCTCCCATGGCCGGATGCGTTCAGACACGGAACCGGCAAGCCGCGGCCCCACCGCTTGACGACAAGGCGCGCACCGGAGGGCAGGCCCGGAAAGTCTGCGCCATCTGCGGCGCTCAAGGCGGCAAGGCTTGGCGACATCTTCGGCGATTGCTCCACCAGAGGGGCAGATCTCAACAGGCGCGGCTGAAGCGATCAATTTAGTGATATAGGTATCACATAATCACGACTGAAGTCAAGAAACCCTGCGCACCCAAGGGCGACACGAGGACGTTGCTCCTTGCGGCTGGAGGTACGGAGTTCAATACGGCGAGCTTTGGCGGGCCCGATATCAACCGGATCGCTCGTGTCGCAGGCTACGCCCCGCAGACCTTCGATCGCCATCTTGCCGAGAAGACCGAGATTCTCATCCGCGTTCATGAGAGATCGCAGGACGATGAGCGGGCAAAGATAGCGAGCACCATGCAGGCTTCGCCGAGCGGCGCCAGCCATCGGGAAAGGGCGGGCTTTCGACGGTCGAAAGACTGTGCGGCGCTGCTGCGGACGCGGAAATGGATGATCTCGGGCTCGCCCCGGGAGACTGGACCGCGTTGACGGCTAAGGCCCTTGACCGGCTGAGGGGCCCCAAATCGTCTTCTGTTTCCTCAGGGTATGAGGGCCCAGGTCTCCGTCTTGCAACGCGGGTAGATGACTTAGCCCCCGAGTTGCACATGGTTGGCGTCGATCAGGCGCCGTTCAGCCGAGAAGGCCAGCCAATCGCCGGGATTATAGACCTCACCATCCATTCTGACATTTGGACCGCCTTCCCGGCGGGTCACGAACATGAGCCCCTTCAAACGACGGACCCGTGGCTCTGCATCGGCATTCTTCCCGTTCCGCAGGTCCGGCTCGGCCGCGACCTGCGTTGAGGTGACAAGCTTGCCGCTTCGTTCAACGCCCCACGGATCCAGGCGAACCTCGCCCTCAAGAATCGGAGTCCGCCAGCGGACTCGGACCTTTGCGGGTGGCGCCTATGCGGTGAGTCGCATGACCGGGGCGGTTGCTCGGAAAATCATGCGATGTCTCCCTGCTCCTCGTCTGGCGAAACGACATCGTAAATCGGGAGCTGGGGCAGGCGTACGAAAAGAAGCGTGTCGACCAAGGCTTCGACACGGTGCCCTTCATTTGACTGAGTCTCGACATAGTCGCCAGTACTCAGAATGCGTCCGCCAATCTTTGCCTGGCCCGAAATCACGAAGAGTTCCTCTCCCCCCGGATGGGTATGCCATCCGCCGATCGTTCCAGCGGCAAAGCGCGTCAGCGTCGTGATCCCGTCGGCATCAGCCTTCAGCAGCACATAGTCGACGCCAGGTTCCAGCGCTGTCCACGCCGCGTCTTGGGTTGCTACGAGGCGGCCCAATGGTTGAGCAGAAGCTTGTTTCATAGTGTGATATCTATATCACCTCCGGGTTGCCCGTCAATGTTCCAATGGAGTTGCAAGACATGATCGACCTCGCTGAGCGACTGAATGGTGATCAACCTCCGATCGCACTGCTGCTTGGGCGCACGATAATCGCCGCCGATCGCGAAGGGCATGTTCGCTTGCGGTTCGAGGCGCGACCCGAGTTCTGCAACGGCGATGGCGTCGTGCAAGGAGGGCTGGTCGCCGCGATGCTCGATGCCGCTTTGGGCGCGGCAGTACGGGCGAAGGCAGGCGCTGACGCTCGGCCCGTCACCACCGAATTCAGCGTAAGGTTCGTGCGTCCCGTTTGTCCCGGGGCCGTGGATGCTGTCGCCCGTGTGCTGGCCTATGCGGGACGGACAGCCATCGTTCAGGCCGAGGTGATCGACGCAGAGGGACAGATCATCGCCTGCGCAACGTCCACCAAACTTGTAAAGTTGAAATGACGCAGACGTGGATACTCGTGAGCGCGGGGCGCCGAGGACGCCTGAGCTTCGGGTGGCAGAGACCGAGCGGCTGCGTCGCCAACGGCTGAGCAGCCCCCAGATCGCCCATGTGCTGGGGATGGCCGTCTCGACGATGGGCATTGTGCGGCGTCGGCTTGCCAACACGGAGATCCTGCCCTCCGAGCGCGAGGAAGACACCACGGCCTTCCTGGAGAGGGCCGTGGCCATCGGACCCTGGACGCACAGCTACAACCTCGCCAAGGCCCACGCCGGCCTCAAAGGCCGCACCCCATTACAGAGCGTGAACAACCTTCGGGGAAACAATGACGAGGACGACCGCTTGGTCCGGTCCCGGGGGGGCAAAAGGAAAGGGCCGGGGATCGCTCCCCGGCCCTCGCCGTTTCCGTCCGGTTGCGTCCGCCTTACGGCAGGCGGGCCGTCAGCGAGACGCCGATGACGCGGGGCTCGTTCACGAAGGCGGTGTTGTTGTTGAAGTCGATACCGCCCTTGATGTTACTCTCGTCGGTGATGTTCCGGCCGAACAGAGCCACCTCCCAGGAGCCGTCCTCGCGGGCATAGCCGACCTTCAGCCCGCCCTCGAAGTTGCCCTCGGTGTAGAACTCCTTGGACTCATAGAGGAACAGGTTGGTCTTGCCCTGGACGCTCCAGTCGGTGAAGGCGAACAGCTCCCCGCCATTGCCGATGGGCAGGTTGAACCGCGCGCTCACGTCAAAGATGTATTCCGGCGCGTTCGGGAAGGGGTTGCCGTTGATCAGGGCGCGCTGCTGGGCGTTCAGCGGGTCGGTGACCGTGCACTGGGCGCAGACGCCCACCGCCAGCTTGCTGTCCTGGATCTCGGTGTCGGCATAGCTGTAGCCAGCGGTCAGGACGAGGTTCTCGCTGACCACCCACTCGCCGTCGACTTCAAAGCCCACGGCCTGGCCCTCCTGGGCGTTCAGCAGCCGGACGATATTGCCCGAGCCGCCGACTGCGGTGAACTGCGGGTCACTGACCGTGTAGGTGAAGACCGCGCCGTTCAGGCGGACGCGGCGATCGAAGAGCTCGCTCTTGAAGCCCGCCTCCCAGGACAGGATGGTCTCGGACTGGGCCACCGAGGGGGCGCCGAAGAAGGCCACGTCGCGGCCCTGGATGGTCGGGCCGCGGAAGCCGCGGGCCACGCGGCCATAAAGGCCGACCGTCTCGCTGACGTCGTAGAAGGCGCTCAGGTCCCAGCTGACCTGCTCATCGGAGACATTGACCTTCGAGAAGGGGATCGGCGCGACGATGTTGGTCAGGGTCTTCTCGTCGCTGGTCCAGCGCAGGCCGGCGGTCAGCTTCCAGGCCTCGGCGATCTGGTAGGAGGCCTGGCCGAACACGGCCCAGGAGGTGTTCTCATGGCGCAGCTCGGTGGGGGCCACGAAGCCGGGGTCAGTGCGCAGCACCATCCGGGAGTCGAAGTAGTAGGCGCCCACCTGCCAGCTGACCGGGCCGTCGGCGTCGCTGGCCAGACGGATCTCCTGGGTCACCTGGTCGAGGTCCTTGATGCCGTCGGCGGTGTCGGACGGGAAGGGGATGAAGCCAGGGCCGTTGGTCATGTTGCCGCCGTCGATGTCGCCGCGGCTGAAGCCGTTGGTGGTCTCGTAGGCGGAGATGGAGGTCAGGGTGGCGGACGGCAGCTTGTACTCGATCTTCAGGGAGGCGCCGGAGCCGTCATAGGACTGCGGGTTCCCCGAGCCGCCGTCGAAGGCGACCTTGTCGCGCTTGTAGTTGCTGTTGAGGCTGTTCCCGCCCCTGGTCAGGATGTTGGCCCGGAACACCGCCGAGGTGCCGTCCAGCGAGCGGTTGTGCACGGCCAGCAGGGCGCTGAGGTCCTCGGTGGGGGTGAACAACAGCTGCAGGCGGACGGCCGTCTCCTCATAGCCGCCCAGGGCGTTGTTCTTCTTGGTGAAGGTGTTGTCGATCCAGTCGTCGCGACGCTGGACCAGAACGGAAAGACGGGCCGCCAGCAGGTCCTGAACGATCGGGGCGCCGACGCCGCCGTCGAGGGTCAGGGTCCCGTAGCTGCCATAGGTCGCCGTGCCGCGCGCCGAGAGGCTCTGGCTGGGACGGATGGTGTCGAACTTGATGATGCCGGCGGTGGTGTTGCGTCCGAACAAGGTGCCCTGCGGCCCGCGCAGCACCTCCACGCGATCGAGGTCGAACAGGGGCGTGCTCTTCAGCACGACGTTCTCCATCACCACGTCATCCATGATGACCGAGACGGGCTGCGAGGCCGCCAGGTCGAAGTCGGCGTTGCCCAGGCCGCGGATGTAGAAGCGCGGGGCGGCCCGGCCGTTCGAGGACTCTGCATAGAGCGAAGGCACGCGGGACGACAGGGTCAGGATGTCGTCGCCGGCGGCGAACAGGCCCTGCAGGCGCTCGCCCGAGACCGAGGCGACGGACAGGGGCACGTCCTGCAGGTTCTCGCTGCGCTTCTGGGCGGTGACGACGACCTCCCCCACGGTGGCGTCCTGCGCCAGGGCCGGATCCCCGAGGGCCAGGACGGCGGTCAGGGCGGCTACGCCACAGGAGAGGGACAGGCGGCTTTTGGCCGTCATCGACTTGATCATGGGAGGTCCTCGCGAAGTCCGCCGCAGCCGCGGCCAGGTGGGCCGGGACGCCCCCCAGCCCTTCAGAACTTGCGACCAAGGGCTATGGGGACCGGGCCGGCGCTTCTACCGCGCGGCGCGGAGAGCCTGTGGATAACTATTCGTTTGTGGCGGTCCTGTGTC
This sequence comes from Phenylobacterium sp., assembly GCA_020402745.1. Taxonomy (GTDB): domain Bacteria; phylum Pseudomonadota; class Alphaproteobacteria; order Caulobacterales; family Caulobacteraceae; genus Phenylobacterium. Next base: position 59,574 of record JADBYZ010000012.1, on the reverse strand, counting down.
GGATCGGTGACATCTGGGCGGAGGCGGCGGGCGGGCGGCGCCCGGGGCGGGTGCGGAGGTGCATGTGGCGACTCGGGGGCGTAGGGTGGGGCGGCGCCTGCGCGACCCCTGCCGCGACGCAGGCGCGACCCCCTCATGACGCGGCGGGGACGGAGCCTCCCATGAAGACCGTCGCCCTCACCTGCTTCACCGACGTGCTCTGCGTCTGGGCCTGGATCGGCGAACTGCGCCTGGCCGAGCTGCGCCGCACCCACGGCGAGGCGGTGGCGGTGACCCAGCGCTTCTGCAACGTTTTCGGCGCCACGGCCTTGAAGATCCAGGCGAACTGGGGGGCGAAGGGGGGCTATGAGGGCTTCGCTGGCCACCTCGCCCACGTGATGGAGGGCCTCCCCGAGCTGACGGCCAGCCCGGGCCTGTGGCGCAGCGTGCGCCCGGCCTCCTCCCTGCCCGCCCACCTGGCCCTGAAGGCCGTCCAGGCGCAGGCGGCCGAGCGCGACGCCCCCGACCTCGGCGACCAGGCTATCCTCCGGATCCGACAGGCCTTCTTCGAGCAGGGACGGGATATCTCAGCCGCCGCGGTGCTCGACGACGTGCTCTCCGCGGCCGGCGCCGACCTCGCCGACATCCGGGCCCGCCTCGCCCGCGGCGAGGCCCACGCCGCCCTGATGGCCGACTACCAGGAGGCCCAGGCCCTGGGCGTCAAGGGCAGCCCCAGCCTGGTGCTGAACGAGGGCCGGCAGACCCTCTACGGCAATGTCGGCTTCCGCGTCATCGAGGCCAACATCGCCGAGCTGCTGCGCGAGCCTCAGGCCGGGGCGGCCAGCTGGTGCTGACCCCTTGCGGATCGGGCCCGGGCGCCCAAGTCTCTCTGACCACGACCTTTTTCCCCGGAGCTCCCGAATGACCGCCTCCCGACGCCAGGCCCTCGGCCTGGCCGCCGCCGCCGCCCTTGCCCTGACGACCGCCCAGGGGGCCCAGGCGGCAGACGCCGCCCTCGCCAAGGCGGTGGCCTCCGAGACCCGCCCCGCCGCTGACCGCGCCCGGGACAAGTTCCGTAATCCTGCGGCGTCCCTTTCCTTCTGGGGCCTGAAGCCGGGCCAGACGGTGGTCGAGGTCTCGCCCGGCGGCGGCTACTGGACCGAGATCCTGGCCCCCTACGCCATGGCGACCAAGGGCCGCTATGTGGCCGGCGTCGCCGACCTGGCCAATCCCAAGCTGTCGGACGGCGCCCGCAAGGCCCGGGCCGACTTCGAGGCCCGCTTCGCCGACACGGCCCGCTACGGAAAGATCGAGTATGTCGGCTTCGGCGCGACCTCTGGCCCCCTGGGCGCCCCCGGCTCCGCTGACCTGGTCCTGACCGCCCGCAACATCCACAACTGGATGTGGGCCCCCGGCATGCTCCCGAAGGTCATGAACGATTTCAACGCCGTGCTGAAGCCGGGCGGGATCCTGGCGGTGGAGGAGCACCGCTCCGATCCCCGGCCCATGGCCGCCGATGGCCGCGACGGCTATGTCTCCGAGGCTGCGGTGATCGCCGCCGCCGAGGCCGCCGGCTTCCGCCTGGACGCCCGCTCGGAGATCAACGCCAACGCAAAGGACACCAAGGACCATCCCTTCGGCGTCTGGACCCTGCCGCCTTCCCGCCGCAGCGCCGCCCCCGGCGCCCAGCCGGCCCCGGACTTCGACCGCGCCCGCTACGACGCCATCGGCGAGAGCGACCGCATGACCCTGCGCTTCGTGAAGGTGCGCTGATCTTCCCCACGAAAAAGGGCCCCGGATTTGCTCCGGGGCCCTGATCCGTTCGGCTGAGCCGGTCCGCCGTCAGGCGAACTGGTGCATGGTGTTGGCGTCGCCCGAGGCCTTCAGGGCCGCCTCGCCAGCGAAGTATTCCTTGTGGTCGTCGCCAATGTCCGAGCCGGACATGTTTTGGTGCTTCACGCAGGCGATGCCCTGGCGGATCTCCTGGCGCTGGACGTTCAGGACGTAGCCCAGCATGCCGGCCTCGCCGAAGTACTCCTTGGCCAGGTTGTCCGTGGACAGGGCTGCGGTGTGGTAGGTCGGCAGGGTGATGAGGTGGTGGAAGATCCCCGCCCGGCGGGCGCCGTCGGCCTGGAAGGTGCGGATCTTCTCGTCGGCCTCGTAGGCCAGGGCGGTGCCGTCGTAGTCGACGCTCATCAGCTTGTCGCGGTCATAGGCCGAGACGTCCTTGCCCTCCTTCTTCCAAGCGTCGAAGATCTGCTGCCGGAAGTTCAGGGTCCAGTTGAAGGACGGCGAGTTGTTGTAGACCAGCTTGGCGTTCGGGATGACTTCGCGGATCCGGTCCATCATGCTGGCGATCTGCTCGACGTGCGGCTTCTCGGTCTCGATCCAGAGCAGGTCCGCGCCGTTTTGCAGCGAGGTGATGGAGTCCAGCACGCAGCGGTCGGCCCCGGTCCCTTCCCGGAACTGGAAGAGGTTGGAGGGCAGGCGCTTGGGCCGCATCAGCTTGCCGTCGCGGGTGATCAGCACGTCGCCAGCCTTGCACTGGGCCGGGGTCACTTCCTCGCAGTCGAGGAAGGAATTGTACTGGTCGCCAATGTCGCCCGGCGTGTGGCTGACGGCGATCTGCTTGGTCAGGCCCGCGCCCAGGCTGTCGGTGCGGGTCACGATGATCCCGTCCTCGACGCCCAACTCCATGAAGGCGTAGCGGCAGGCGCGCACCTTGGCGAGGAAGTCCTCGTGCGGGACCGTGACCTTGCCGTCCTGGTGGCCGCACTGCTTTTCGTCGGAGACCTGGTTCTCGATCTGCAGGGCGCAGGCGCCCGCCTCGATCATCTTCTTGGCCAGGAGGTAGGTGGCCTCCGCATTGCCGAAGCCGGCGTCGATGTCGGCGATGATCGGCACGACATGGGTCTGATAGCCGTCGATAGCCTTGAGGATGGAGGCTTCCTTGGCCTTGTCGCCGGCCGCGCGGGCGGCGTCGAGGTCGCGGAACATCATGCCGAGCTCACGGGCGTCGGCCTGCTTGAGGAAGGTGTAGAGCTCCTCGATCAGGGCCGGCACGGAGGTCTTCTCGTGCATGGACTGGTCCGGCAGGGGGCCGAAGTCCGAGCGCAGGGCGGCGACCATCCAGCCCGACAGGTAGAGGTACTTCCGGTCAGTGGTCCCGAAGTGCTTCTTGATGGAGATCAGCTTCTGCTGACCGATGAAGCCGTGCCAGCAGCCCAGGGACTGGGTGTAGTTGGCCGGGTCGGCGTCGTAGGCGGCCATGTCCTTGCGCATGATGGCGGCGGTGTAACGGGCGATGTCGAGGCCGGAGCGGAAGCGGTTCTGCACCTGCATGCGCACCACGGACTCGGCGCTGATCCCGTCCCATGTGCCCTTCTTGCTGCGGATGAGCTTTTCGACCTGCTGGATATCGTCCTGGTACGACATGGCCTTGAAATCCCTTGCTGGCCGGGCGCCCGCCAAACGGGGCCTTCGGCGGCCTGCCGTGTGACGCAGGCGTGACAGGCTGGCGAGTCCCCCTGAAGTCGATCTGTCAGACTTTACAGATTAGACTTGTAATGTTGTAAGGCTCTGACTCTCACGGGAGCCCCGGCCATGCCCAGCGAACGCCGCCTCTATGTCGGCCCCAGCCTCCGGCGCCTCCGGCGCGACCTGGGCCTGACCCAGTCCGACATGGCCCAGGACCTGGAGGTTTCCGCCTCCTACATCGCCCTCCTGGAGCGGAACCACCGACCGCTGAGCGCCGAGATGCTGGTGCGCCTGGCCCAGACCTACCGGCTGGACGTGGCCGCCCTGGCGGCCGAGAGCGGCGACGACTCCGCCCGCCTGCAGGCCGCCCTGCGCGACCCCATGTTCGGCGGCATCGAGCTGAAGGCCCTGGAGGTCGCCGATGCGGCGGCCAACTTCCCGGGTGTGACCGAGGCCTTCCTGCGCCTCTACACCGCCTATCGCGAGGAGCAGCTGGCCTTGGCCGACCGTACGGTCGAGGGGCGCGAGGGCGAGGAGGCGGCCGATCCGGTGGCCGAGTCGCGGCGCTTCCTGGCGGCCCGGCGCAACAGCTTCCCCCTGCTCGACGACGCCGCCGAGCGCCTCGCCCAGGCCGTCGCCGCCAACGAGGGCCTGGCAGGCCACCTCAAGGCCCGCCACGGCCTGAGGGTGCGGCGCCTGCCCCCGGACGTCATGACCGGCGCCACCCGCCGGCTGGACCGGCACCGGCGGGAGGTGCTGCTGGATGACACCCTGGACGGCGCCAGCCAGGCCTTCCAGTTGGCCCTGCAAACCGCCTACCTGGAGCTGGAGACCGAGATCGGCGAGGTCCTGGCCGAGGGGGTCTTCGAGACCGAGGGCGGCCAGCGCCTGACCCGGCGCGCCCTGGCCAGCTATGCCGGCGCCGCCCTCCTGATGCCCTACACCGCATTCGCCCGGGCGGCGGAGGCGCGGCGCTATGACGTCGAGGCCCTGAACCGGCAGTTCGGCGCCAGCTTCGAGCAGACCGCCCACCGGCTGACCACCCTGCAGAAGCCCGGGCAGGAACGCGTGCCGTTCTTCTTCATCCGGGTCGACGAGGCGGGGAACGTCTCGAAACGGCTGGACGGCGCCGGCTTTCCCTTCGCCCGGCACGGCGGCGGCTGCCCGCTCTGGAGCCTCCACCAAGCCTTCCGTACGCCCAGGCAGATCGTCACCCAGTGGCTGGAGCTGCCGGACGGCCAGAAGTTCTTCTCCATCGCCCGGACGGTGACCGCCGGCGGCGGCGGGTTCGGCGCCCCGCGGATCGAGCGGGCCATCGCCCTGGGCTGCGCCGAGGAGCACGCCCAGCGGCTGGTCTATGCGGCGGACCACCGGGGGGGCGGGCCGGAACAGGCCACCCCCATCGGCGTCACCTGCCGGCTCTGCCACCGGGCGGAGTGCGCCGCCCGGTCGGCGCCGCCCATCGGTCGCCAGATCCTGCCCGACGACTTCCGGCGCACCCTGGCCCCCTTCGGCTTCTCCGACGCTTAAGGCCGCCCGACCCCATTGAAGCGCCGCCCCGCGCGGAGTATGGCAGCGCCGCTGCGGCAGGCTTTGCAGCCGCACCCGGACGCCCGCCGGCGACGGGTTCTGAAAGGTCGGTACGTCATGCAGGTCAGCTCCTCCCTCGCCGTCGCAGATCTCCTCCACGCCTTCGTGGAAACGGAACTCCTGCCCGGGACGGGCGTGGAGCCGGCCCGGTTCTGGGCCGCCCTCGAAGCCCTCCTCAAGGACTTCCAGCCGCGCAACCGCGCCCTCTTGGAACGCCGTGACGCCCTGCAGGCCCAAATCGACGCCTGGTGGAAGGCGCGCAAGGGCCAGCCCTTCGACCTCGCCGCCCAGACCGAGTTCTTGACGCGGATCGGCTACCTCCTGCCTGAGCCCGGCCCCTTCACCCTCGGGACCGCGAATGTCGACCCCGAGATCGCCAGCATCGCCGGACCCCAGCTGGTCGTGCCCGTTTCGAACGGCCGGTACGCCCTGAACGCCGCCAACGCCCGCTGGGGCAGCCTGTATGACGCCCTCTACGGCACCGACGCCCTGGAGCCGCCGACGGGGGGCAAGGGCTATGACCCGGCCCGGGGGGCCAAGGTGATCGCCTACGCCCGGGGCGTGCTGGACCGCGCCGCACCCCTGGCCGGCGCCTCCCACGCCGACGCCGCCGGCTACGCCATTGCGGGCGACGCCCTGTCGGTGAGCCTGGCCTCGGGAGCCAAGGCGAGCCTGGCCGATCCCACCCAGCTGGCGGGCTGGCGGGGCGACGCCGCTGCGCCCACCGCGGTGCTGCTGCGCCACAACGGCCTGCACCTGGAGATTCAGGTCGACCGGAGCCACAACGTCGGCAAGGACGATACGGCGGGGGTGGCGGACGTCCTGATGGAGTCCGCCCTGACCGCCATCCAGGACTGCGAGGACTCGGTGGCCGCCGTGGACGCCGAGGACAAGACCGGCGTCTATCGCAACTGGCTGGGCCTGATGCGCGGCGACCTGACGGCCTCCTTCGAGAAGGGCGGACGTACAGAGACCCGCCGGCTGGATGAGGACCGGCGCTATTCCGCCCCCGGCGGCGGCGAGGCCGTGCTGCGCGGTCGGTCCCTGCTGCTGGTGCGCAATGTCGGCCACCACATGCTGACGGACATGGTCACCCTGGATGGGGCGCCGGTCTATGAGTCCGCCGTCGACGCCCTGGTCACGGTGACCGCCGCCCTGCACGACCTGAAGGGCGCGCGCCGCAACAGCCCGGCCGGCTCGGTCTATGTGGTGAAGCCCAAGATGCACGGGCCGGACGAGGTCGCCCTGGCGGTGAGCCTGTTCGACCAGGTGGAGGACGCCCTCAGCCTGGCCCGCAACACGGTGAAGATGGGCATCATGGACGAGGAGCGCCGGACCAGCGCCAACCTCGCCGCCTGCATCGCCGCCGCGAAGGACCGGATCGTCTTCATCAACACCGGCTTCCTGGACCGGACGGGCGACGAGATCCACACGGCCATGGAGGCCGGCCCCATGGTCCGCAAGGACGCCATGAAGGCCGAGGGCTGGCTGGCCGCCTACGAAAAGCGGAACGTCGAGATCGGCCTCGCCGCCGGCTTCCCGGGCCGGGCGCAGATCGGCAAGGGCATGTGGGCCGCGCCGGACATGATGAAGGACATGCTGGCCGCCAAGGTCGGGCATCCGAAGGCCGGCGCCAACACCGCCTGGGTCCCCTCGCCCACCGCCGCCACCCTGCACGCCCTGCATTATCACGAGGTGGACGTGCCTGCCCTTCAGGCCAGCCTGGCCGGCGGCCCGCGCACGGGGCTGGACGCCCTCCTGACCCCGCCCCTCGCCCGCTCCAACTGGAGCCCCGAGGAGGTGCGGCAGGAGCTGGACAATAACGCCCAGGGCATCCTCGGCTATGTGGTGCGCTGGATCGACCATGGCGTCGGCTGCTCCAAGGTGCCGGACATCCATGACGTGGGCCTGATGGAGGACCGCGCCACCCTGCGGATCTCCAGCCAGCACATCGCCAACTGGCTGCATCATGGGGTCTGCACCGAGGCCCAGGTCCGCGAGACCTTCGCCCGGATGGCGGCGGTGGTGGACGGCCAGAACGCCGGCGATGCGGCCTATTCGCCCATGGCCGGCCATCCGGAGAGCGTCGCCTTCCAGGCGGCCCTGGAGCTGGTCTTCGAAGGCCGGGCCCAGCCCAACGGCTATACCGAGCACGTCCTGACCCGCCGTCGCCGCGAGCGGAAGGCCCAGCTGGCGGGGTGAGGCGGAGGACTGGGACGACGTCAGTCGACAGTCAAAACTCATCCTCAGGCGAGGGCGCCTCGTCTGCGGCGCGATCGAGGAAGACGAGGAGGTCTGAGGGCTGGGCGCCCTCGGCCTTCCGCTGCAGGAACTCGGCGGCCGTCTCCGTGACGCCCACCTTTTCCGCCACCGCCACGGCGATCCACTGGTTCAGGGAGACCCCATCTTCCTTCGCCAGGCGAGCTGCAGCCGCCTTGATCGATTGCGGGAGTTTGAGGGGGTAGGAGGTCTTGCTCATGACCACATTTCCTTCACGAAGGCGCCCGGGGTGATGACCCTTACGCCAAAATTCACATCCACCCGCCGGAAGTCCCGAGGATTGTGCGTAATCAGGAGCGGTGACCTGCCATTCACCGCCGCTTCCGGGATCGCTTCGCCGGAGGGATCGGCGCCCCTACCCCGCCAGGGCGCGGGTGTAGGTCGACAGGTCGAAATAGTCCTTCCAGAGGGCGATCTTGCCGTCCCTCAGGTGGAAGACGCCGCAGCAGGGCAGCTCGATCCACTTTTCGCCCACCCGGATGCGGTCCACCCGCTCGGCGATGACGGTGTCGCCGTCGGCGATGAGGGACACGACCTCCCAGCGGGTCTCGGCCCAGGGGCGGATGAATCCGGCGATGAAGCCGCGGATCGTCTCCCGACCCTGGACCGGGCCGGAGGGCATGTTGTGGTAGACGCCATCCTCGGTGAACCAGCCGGCCAACTCGTCCGGATCCAGGCGGGGCCAGGCGTCGATGAAGTCCCGGACGGTATGGGCGGCGGCGGACATGAGGGCTCCTCGACGGACGGATCAGGTGGCGGGCAGGGTCGGCAGGGCCTTGCAGTTGCCCGCCACCGGCTTGCCGTCGAAGACCGCTTCCACGAAGGCGGAGGACTCCCGGGTCGAACCGTTTACGGCGCCTGAGTGATCAAGCCCCGGATAGAGGTGGGACTGGATCACCGTCCCGGCCTTGCAGGCGTCGGCGGCGAGGCTGAGCTGCATGCCGGGCGGCACGTCGCGGTCGGCGCCCCCCGTACCCATGAAGACGGGCGTGGGGACCCTCAGGGTCGGATAGCCCATCAGGGCGTAGGCCGGCAGCATGCGATCCGCAGGGTCGGCCTTGTAGGCGCGGTTGAAGGTCCAGCCGCCGCGCACGACCGCGCCGGCCAGCTCGCCAAAGCAGGTGGTGGCGACTGAGCGCGCCAGGGGCAGGGCCGCGTCGGTGACATAGTCCTCGACCCGGAAGCCGGGATCGATCTGCTCCAGCAGGCTGTGGATCAGGAAGTTGTAGCCCAGGGTCGGGTCGACGGCGTCCCGCGGGCGGGCAGCCTGGAGGGCGGCCTGGGCCTCAGGCGAGAAGTAGGGCGTACCGGTGGCCACCGTGCCGCGGATATCGAGCTCGGGGGCGTAGGAGGCGGCGTAGCCGGCGGTGGCGAAGGCCGCGCCGCCGCCCTGCGACTGGCCGATCAGGACCACCTTGCGGGAGACCGGGAAGCCCCCCTTCTGCACGGCCCGGACGGAATCCAGCATGCTGTAGGCTGCGGGCCGGGTGGCGAGGTAGGGATGGCCGCCCGGGACGCCCAGGCCCTGGTAGTCGCTGGCCACGACCGCATAGCCCTTCGACAGCCAGTAGCCGAGATAGGTCTTGTCCCGCGAGCTGCGGCCGGCAAAGGACGGGGCGCAGATATCGGCCACACCCACCGTGCCGTGCGCCCAGGCCAGGAGGGGCCAGCCCCCCTTGGGCGCCTCGCCCTTGGGAAGGAAGACCGCGCCGGAGACCACCACCCTGTCCTTGCCCCCCAGACCCTCCGTCGAGGTGTAGAGGATGCGCGCGCCCGAGGCGGCGCCGTCCAGCACGATAGACGGGGCCAGGGGCTCCTGGCGCAGGAGCTTTCCGGGCTTGCCCTTCACCTTGCCGGACCCGGCGTAGAAGTCCGGCACGCCGCCATCCCCCTGCAGGGAGGACGCAGCCGCGGGGCCGGCCAGGATGGCGGCGAGGGCGAGGACCGCGAAGAGACGCATCGGGAACTCCGGGAGAAGGGTGTCAGGGCGATCGGCGGCGAGCCTCAGGCGAACGCCAGGCCCTCGAACGTCCCGGACTTCCGCCAGCCGTCGATGTAGCGGAAAAAGGCGCTGGCGCCTGCGGGATAGCCGACATTGTACTTCGCGCCCGGCCCCAGGGGCTGGCCCTCATTGTTGTAGTAGCCGGGAGTGCAGTCCGAAGAGCCCATCATCATCCGTCCCGGGCCGGTCAGCAGCAGGGCCACCCAGGCGTCCTGGGCCTCTTGCGTGACCTCCACCCGCGTCGCGCCCCGGCGCCTGGCCTCGGCCACCACCGTGGCGATGGTGCGCCCGGAGTCCGTGAGGTTGTGGGGGACGTTGGAGATCAGGTTCGCGCCCTGTGTCGGCTGGACGAAGAAGGCGTTGGGGAAGCCCCGGACGTGCAGGCCGTGCAGGGAGCGCATGCCGTCCGACCAGGCCTGCGACAGCTTCAGCCCATACACGCCCGTCAGGTCGAAGCCGGTGCGCCGGGTGTAATCGGTGCCGACCTCGAAGCCCGAGGCGTAGATGATGCAGTCGACGGGATACTCCACGCCCGCCACGACGACGCCGGTCTCCGTGATCCGCTCCACGCCCTTGCCGTCGGTGTCGATGAGGCGGGTGTAGGGTTCGTTGAAGGCCTGCAGGTAGGCGTCATGGAAGCATGGCCGCTTGCAGAGCTGGCGGTACCAGGCCTTGAGGTCCTGGGCGGCCTTGGTGTCGGCGACAATGGAGTCCACCCGAGCGCGGATTTCCTCCATCTTCTCGAAGTCGGAGTCTTCGAAGGCCGCCAGCATGGTCTGGGGGCTCAATTGCCCGGGCGGGATGGTCTTCATCTTCTCGCGGATGCGGCGGGACAGGTCGGTCCAGCCGTCCTGGACCAGGTCCTCCTCGGCGCCGCCGCCGGCCTGGTTCTCGGTGAAGTTCTCCAGCCAGCGCTGCTGCCAGCCGGGGGTGGCGATGGAGGCGAACCATTCCGGGTCGATAGGGGCGTTGGCCCGCACGTCCACCGAGGAGGGCGTGCGCTGGAAGACCAGCAGTTCCTTGCAGGCCCTGGCGAGGTGCGGGACGCACTGCACCGCCGTCGCGCCCGTGCCGATGATGGCCACCCGCTTGTCGCCAAGCTTCGAAAGCGGCGCGCCGAGGGGGTCGCCGCCGGTGTAGCCATAGTCCCAGCGACTGGTGTGGAAGGAATGCCCCTTGAAGCTCTCAATGCCCGGGATGCCCGGCAGCTTGGGCACGTGGAGGGGGCCGGTGCCGGAGCCCAGGAAGCGCGCAGTGAAGCGGTCGTCGCGGTTGGTGGTGATGATCCAGACGTCGTTCTCCTCGTCCCAGGTCAGGTCCTTGACCTCGGTGTGGAAGAGGGCGTTGTCGTAGAGGTTGTACTTGCGGCCGATGCGCTGGCACTGCTCGAGAATCTCGGGGGCGTGGGCGTACTTCTCCCGCGGGATATGCCCGGTCTCCTCCAGGAGGGGCATGTAGATCATCGAGGCGGTGTCGCACTGGGCGCCGGGATAGCGGTTCCAGTACCAGGTGCCGCCGAAGTCGCCGCCCTTCTCGATGATGCGCACGTCGGTGATCCCGGCCTCGACCAGGCGGGCGCCGGCGACCAGGCCGGCGAAGCCGCCGCCGATGAAGGCGAACTCCACGTGGTCGGTCTTGGGCTCGCGGGGCTGGAAGGGCGTGTAGGGATCATCGAGATAGCCGGAGAAGACCCCGGCCACCCGGATGTACTGGTCATTGCCGTCGGCCCGCAGGCGCTTGTCGCGTTCGGCCCGGTACTTGGCCTTCAGGGCCTCCTTGTCGAGGGGGCGGACGGGGGCGGCGTCGTCGGCGGGCGTCATGGGGGTCGTACTCCTGACCGGTCCTAGGGTTTCCTCTTGGCGGCGGAGTTTGGCGCCGCCGCCGCAGGAGGCAACCTCAAAGCGCAGCCATATGGCGAGCTCGTGATCTGACCGAGTTTTGTAGCTCGTGAGGGATCCGGTTTGTCGGATGGCTCTGCAGAGGGCCGATTGATGAAACGGGGCGGGTATCGACGAGGGCCTGCGCTGGAAGGCTCCCTCATCGCGTGCGGCGAAGCGCTCGCCGCTTGACGCCGCCGCGCCGCCGTCGGGGTCTTGCGCGCATGACCCCGGCCACTATCCGAGAAGCGGACAGATCATGAGCTACGAAAACCGGACAGATTGACTCGCTAGCGGCATCAGTTCCCCCTTTTGGAGACCGCGCCGGCGCCGCTATTGTGGCTCCGGCAGGCCGCCGCGATGCGCAACGGCCCCCAGAGGGAGCCCCCGATGTCCGACGCCGAATACGTCCCGCCGAAGATCTGGATCTGGAACCGCGAGAATGGCGGCCGCTTCGCCAACATCAACCGACCGATCGCGGGCGCAACCCACGAGAAGGAGTTGCCGGTGGGACGCCACCCGATGCAGCTCTATTCACTCGGCACGCCCAACGGGGTGAAGGTGACGGTGATGCTGGAGGAGCTGTTGGCCCTCGGCCATTCCGGCGCCGAGTACGACGCCTGGCTGATCCGCATCAACGAGGGCGACCAGTTCTCCAGCGGCTTTGTCGACATCAACCCGAACTCGAAGATCCCGGCCCTCCTGGACCGCAGCGGGCCCGAGCCGATCCGGGTCTTTGAGTCCGGCGCCATCCTGGTGCACCTGGCCGAGACGTTCGGCGCCTTCCTGCCGACGGAGCCGGCCGCCCGCGCCGAGTGCATGTCCTGGCTGTTCTGGCAGATGGGCAGCGCCCCCTACCTGGGCGGCGGCTTCGGCCACTTCTACGCCTATGCGCCGGTCAAGATCGAATACGCCATCGACCGTTTCGCCATGGAGGTGAAGCGCCAGATGGACGTCCTGGACCGCCGGCTGGCTGAGAGCGAGTACATCGCAGGGCCGGACTTCACCATCGCCGACATGGCCATCTGGCCCTGGTACGGCGGCTTGGCCAAGGGCGAGATGTACGGCGGGGGCGAGTTCCTGCAGGTCCACGAGTACGTCCACGTCAACCGCTGGGCCGACGCCATCGCCGCCCGCCCGGCGGCCAGGCGCGGGCGGGCCGTCAACCGGCCCTTCGGCAAGCCGGAGAGCCAGCTGCTCGAGCGCCACGACGCCAGCGACTTCGACAAGCTGGTCCTCTAGACCCAGCCGGCGAGGCGGGCGGCCTGGTAGGCGGCGAGGCAGGCGACAAGCACGCCGACGGCGCCCGTCAGGATCCGCTGGGGCGCCAGCTTGACCATGAGGCCGGCCAGCGGGGCGGAGACCAGGCCTCCGGCGACCAGGCCCGCCACCGCTGTGGCGTGGTCGGAGAGGTCCCCTGCATCGGCCCAGTGTCCGGTCAGCAGGGTCGCCAGAAAGGTCGCCGAAATGGTCGAGGTGACAAGGAACTCGGCGGTGTTGGTGGTGCCGATGCTGGTGCGGGGATCGCCGCCGGCGCCGACCATGGCGGTGGCCACTGTCGGACCCCAGCCGCCGCCGCCAATCGCGTCGAACAGGCCGCCGAAGAAGCCCAGGGGACCGCTGTACTTCACCGGAAAGAGGCGCGGGGCCGGGCCGCGGATGGCGCGCCAGAGGATGACCCCGCCCATCAGGGCCAGGTAGCCGGTGATCCAGGGCTTCAGGATGGCCCCGTCGATACTGGTGAGCACGAAGGCGCCCAGGGCGCCGCCCACACAGCCTCCGATCGCGAGGGGGGCGAACAGCTTCCAGTTTACATTCCGGTGCCAGGCGTGGGAGCCCGCCGAGGCCGCGGTGGTGAAGACCTCCGCCGCGTGGACGGTGGCCGAGGCCGTCGCCGGGGGCACGCCCACGCTCAACAGCACCGTGGAGGACACGACGCCGTAGGCCATGCCCAGGGCGCCGTCGACGGCCTGGGCCAGGAAGCCGACCAGGGCGAACAGCAGGAACTCTTCCACGGGCGCACTCCTTCGGGAAGGAAGGCCAATGCCCGATAATGCCTAGCGGGGCGATAGATTAAAAGTCCGGACCCGATCAGGAAATCTGGAAGGGCGGCGCCTCGCGGGCCGCCCGGGCCAGGGTCCAGCCCTCCAGGACGGCGGCCACCGCCTCCCGCGCGGCGACCAGGGCCGGATGGACCGGGCAGGTCGCCACGTCCGGACAGGCCTCGCAGGGGCGAAAGGCGGTCTTCGACGCGCAGGGCGCCAGGGCGAGCGGGCCATCCAGGGCCCGGATCACGTCGGCGAAGCTGATCGCCTCGGCGGCGGTCGCCAGCTGGTAGCCCCCGGACCGGCCCCGGCTGGACACCAGCAGGTTGTGGTTCTTGAGATCCAGGAGGATGGCCTCGAGGAACTTGCGCGGCGCCGAGGCCAGGCGGGCGATCTCGGCGATGGAGGCGGGCCCCTCCGCCTCCCGCTGGGCGAGATGAATGAGGGCGCGCAGGGCGTAGCGGGATCGCCGGGAGAGCATGGAGGGAGTATTGCGGGCGTCGGGCCCGGCGTCCACATGCCCTGCCCGGCAAGATCGTCGCCCGCACCCCATGGCGGCCTGGGGGCTGAAAGACCGCCCTGCGCCCAAGCCACGGGTGGGGAAGGCGTCGCGGTCAGAAGCGCCAGCCGACGCCAATACCCGCAGAAACCTGGTTCTCATCGCCTTCGCGGGCCACTATCGGGCTGTCGGCAAAGTCGCCGAGCAGGCGGCTGTACTCGACCAATCCGAACAACGACCAGCGCTCGCTGAAACCGTAGCTGAAGTTCGCCGAGAGAGAGAAATCCTTCGCGCCAGCCTCGACCGTGGTGCGAGGCAAGCCAGATATCGCCGCCCCGCTCGGCGTGACGGAGAAATAGGTCTCTGCGTAGTCATCGCTCGCGAAACTCAAGGCCGCCGAGGTTGAGACGCGCCAGCGGTCCCCTATGGACGTGCTGTAAGTCGCCGAGACGTCGCCCAGCACGCCGCCATGCACATCGGTTACATCCGCAAGGACCTGCCCCGCGAAGCGGATCGTGTCGCCGGCCCGCATCGGACTGTCGATCTGGTAGGCGACATAGGCGCCCAGTTCGACCGCCGGATCGATCTCACCCAGTAGGCGGACCTTGCGGGATTCAATGTCCTTGTCGCGACCGAAGGTAATGTTGATCGCCGGCCCAAACTCGAGACCCACCTGGTCAAGCATATTGATGCGACCGGAGGCGCCATCGAAGGTGGCGTAGCGGTGGTCGTCCCAACGCAGCTCGCCGCCGATCAAGGGCAACGGCCTCGTCTCGGCTGACCCTTCGTACTCCGGGACGCTGATGACACCGACCACTACGACGCCCGTCCAATCTCGGCCATAAAGACCGCCGGATGCCGACCGCCCGGCATCGTCGCCCGGGGCTTGCGCCCAAGCTGGGCCAACGGCGACCAAGGCGAGACCGCAAACAGCGCAGGCCAACCAAGAGCTGCGTTGCGAGGAAGTCGGGGAAGAAGCCATGGCGCGAAAACCCTTTGCCGTGTTGATCTGACGGAGCGGCGCGAGGCCTGCTCCTTGCGACAAGGGCATTGTCTCGATATCGGTAATTGAATGCGATTGTCGAAAATCGAGTTCGGCAAATTCATTGATGAATGGGTGGGTGCATGCCCTCACTGAACTGGTCCCTGCTCCAGTCCTTCGTCGCCGTGGTCGAGGCGGGCTCCCTGGCGGGCGCTGCGCGGAAGACAGGCGGCAGCCAGCCAACCATGAGCCGCCACATGGGGATGCTTGAGGCGGCCCTGGGCGTTCAGCTCTTTGACCGCACCGGGGCCGGGCTGATCCTCACACCGACCGGCGTCGCCCTCTATGAAGAGGCTAAACGCATGGGTGAGGCCTCGAAGCGGATCGCCCTGTCCGCAGCGGGCCAGTCGGAGGCGATCGCCGGAACCATCCGGATTTCGGCAAGCGAAACGATGGCGACATGGGTCTTGCCGTCAATTCTCACCTCTCTGAGTCAGGTCGAACCAGAGATCTCTATAGAGCTCATTTCGTCGGATCAGACTTCGAACCTCTTGATGAGAGAGGCGGATATTGCATTGCGCATGTTCCGACCGTCACAGACCGAGCTCATTGCGAGAAAGGTAGGGTCCGTCAAAATCGGGATGTATGCTTCCCGAGATTACATTGCTCGCAATGGCGCACCAGCTTCTGTCGCGGACATCGTCAATCACGTGCTCATATGCGAAGACCTCCTGAATGATACCTTGGAGGGATACAGATCTGGAGGGATCAACATAACGCGGGAAGCGTTCAGTTTCCGTTGTGACAGCCGTGTCGTTCAATGGAAAATGGTCCTGGCCGGCTTTGGAATCGGCTTTATCCAGACAGATGTGGGGGACCGGGAACACAGTGTCGTTAAGCTGTTTCCCGAAATTTCGATCGCAGAGCTTCCTATATGGCTTACAAGTCATGCACAACTAAGGACAAGCCGCCGAGTCCGCCGTGTTTTTGATTTTATCAGTGATGAACTATCGATTCGTTACAAATAAAAATTATATTATTATTGACGCACAACAGTAATGATATCGAATCCGGGATTAATCATCATCGATTCGCAAATTACATCTGTTCTGTCACTTTGCCCTGACGAGTCGCGACTCCTAAGGGTGAGCTCTTGGCGACGGACCGTCGCGGACAGTCTTCAGAGCGAGGGCCAAGCGTCCGCTGGCGGGAATGTGCTGAGGCATTGTGATGTGAAGCCCGGAAGTCCACTTCGGAGGGTGTCCAGCCGGAGAATCAACCTTGACGGGACCTGCAACTCCAGAAGCCAGGGGGGCGGTTCATCCTCACCGCGATCCTGCCGTCGCAATAGTGATCGGCGCATCCGGCGGGATCGGCGCCGCCCTCATCGACGCCCTTAAGACATCAGGCCGTTACGATCAGGTGGTGGGTCTCGGTCGAGGCTCCTCGCCTTCCCTGGACCTGCTCGACCCAGCCTCGGTCGCGAACGCGCTGCATTATGCTGCGGAGATGGGCGAGTTGCGCCTGGTCCTCCACGCCGCCGGAGTCCTGCACGGGCCGGGCCTCACTCCGGAAAAGAGCCTGTCGCGGATCGATCCCGAGGCCATGGCCCTGGCCTTCGCCGTGAACGCCACCGGGCCGGCCCTGGTGATGAAGCACCTGGCGCCCCTCCTGCCCCGGCGGGGCCGCTGCGTCTTCGCCGCCCTGTCGGCCCGGGTGGGCAGCATTGGCGATAACCGCCTGGGGGGCTGGTACGCCTACCGCGCCTCAAAGGCGGCCCTGAACCAGCTGGTGCACACCGCCGCCATCGAGCTGGCCCGGCGGAATCCCGAGGCCCTGTGCGTGGCCCTCCACCCGGGCACCGTGGCCACCGGCCTGTCGGCCCCCATCGTGGGCGACGACGCCAGGGCCCAGCCGCCCGAGATGGCGGCGCGCAAGCTGCTGGCCGTCCTCGACGCCCTCCCCGCCTCGGCCACCGGCGGCTTCTTCGACGCCGAGGGTCAGGTCGTGCCCTGGTAGGGGCGCCGGTTCAGCGGGACAGGCGCAAGGTCACGCCGATGGTCCGCGGGTCGCCCGGCTGACCCGCAATGAGGCCGGTATTGCCGGGACCGATCGCGAGGAACTCATAGTACTCGGCGTCGAGGGCGTTGCGGACCCAGGCGAAGACCTCCAGGCCCTCTTCGGCCCGGAACCCCGCACGCAGGCCCACCAGCCCGTAGGCTTTCACGTTCGTGTAGGCTGACGGGGAAGCGTTGGAGGAAAAGTCAGACCGCCAGGACCCGTCGAGGCCCAGATAGGCCTCGCCCTGCCGGCCAAAGAGCGCCACAGGCCGGCGGGTCTCGGCGCCATAGGTGAAGGACCACTCCGATACGCCGGGAAGGCGGGCTCCCGAGATGTCGCAGTTGGCCGGGCTGACCCCGCCCGGGGTTCCCGGAGGACTTGGCGCCTGGCCGGCGGCGGCCGTCGTCCCGCCCGACAATTCCGGCGGGCAGGGGGCGTCGACGAAGCGAACATAGCTGGCGTCGGTCCAGGCGGCGTTGACGTAGGCGCTGAAGAACGCCGTCGGCGCGATGGAGGCGTCAATCTCCGCACCCTGGCTGCGCACCCGCCCGGCGTTGGCGAGATAGCCCCTCAGCACCCCCAGCTGGCCGTTGGTGACCGTGGCCTGGTAGTCCCGGATCTCGGTGCGGAAGAGGGCCAGGTTGACGATGGCGTCGAGGCCGGGGAACCGGGTCTTGAGCCCCGCCTCCAGGTGATTGACGTCTTCCGGACGGATGGTCCCCGCCGCCAGGATCGGATTCCCCGCCGCATCCGTGGGCAAGCCGTTCTGGTTGATCCCGCCGGTCTTGAAGGCCTTGGCGTAGGTGGCGTAGGCAAGGACGTCCCCGTTGATCCGGTAGCTGGCCGTCAGGTCGTAGCTGAGGTTCCAGTCGCTGAAGCGAGGGGCGCTTTCCTGGGGCGCATAGACGCCCCGCTGCGCCACCTTGATGGGATCGGTCTGCCCGAAGAGAACGGGATTTCCCTGCCCGTCAAAGACCCGCCGCTGATAGTAGCCTTCCTTCTCATCGTAGTTGATGCGCAGTCCGGGCTGCAGGGTCAGGGCCTCGGTCACCTTCCAGCTGACCTGCCCGAAGAGGGCGGCGCTGGTGTTTGTGAGCCACTGGGTGTTGCGCGCGACCAGGCCGTCCAGGACGGCGGGATTGGCCGCCAGGGCGCCGGTGAGGGTCCAGCGGCTCGCATTGGCGCCCTGTTCCTCGGTCCCCTGGGTGTCGATCCTTTGGTGGAAGGCGAAGAGGCCTGCGACATAGTCGAAGTCGCCGCTGGAGCCATCGTACCGGATTTCCTGCTGGTACTGGTCCTGTTGGGAGGGGTTCTGGGACCTGCGGACGATGGACAGTCCCAGGAAGTCCCGGTCGTTCTCGGGCTTCCAGTCCCAGAAGCGCCAGGCGGAGACCGAGGTCAGGGTCCCGGGGCCGACGTCCCACTTCACCCGCGCCGAGGCGCCGCCAATGATGTTGCCGGCGTTCAGGCTGGCGTCGACGTCGGTGATCCGGTCGAAGGCGTTGGTGCTGGGAACGGCGTATCCCTGGGCTGCAGCCAGGGCGGCGTATTGGCGCGCCAGGGGGCGCTGGGTGGCGCCGGTCCGGACGTAGATCTGGGCGCAGCACTCAGGATCCTGGGCGCTGTAATCCGCGGCGAGGAGGATATCGAGGTCGGCCCTTGGCCGGATCAGAAGCTGGCCGCGAAGCCCCAGGTTGTCCTGGCTGTTCACCCAGGTCTGCGTCCTGACGTTCCAGATTGTCCCGCGCCGGGAGGTGGAGGACAGGGCGAGTCGCCCCGCGATGGTCTCGGTCAGGGGACCCGAGACTGCGGCCTTCACCTGACGGAACTCCAGGTCGCCAAGGGTGACCTCCCCCTTGGCCTCGAAGCCGAAGGTCGGCGATTCCGTCGTGATGTTGATGGCGCCGGCGGTGGTGTTCTTGCCGTACAGAGTTCCCTGCGGGCCGCGCAGAACCTCCACCTGGGCCACATCGAGGAAGTCGAAGGTCGCCGCGGCCGCCCGGGCGTAATAGACATCGTCCACATAGACGCCGACCCCCTGTTCGAAGCCGTCGCTGGTCAGGCCGAAGGGCACGCCGAGACCCCGGATGTTGACGGTCGTGTTCCGGGGATTGGACGAGAAATACTGGAAGCTTGGCGCCAGCTGCTGGAGCCGGCCCACCGTGAAGACGCCGGCATCCTCGATCCGGGAGGCCGTCAGCACGGAAACCGCCACAGGGATGTCCTGGGCCGCTTCGGACCGTCGGCGGGCGGTGACGATCACCTCGTCAAGGGCGCCGGGCCCGGTGTCGTCCACAGACTCTGCAACGGATCCCGAGGTTTCCGCATCTGCCGCTGGCGGCGCAGCCAGGACGGACAGGACCAGGGCGGCGACGCCGCCCAACAGATGAGTACGCACGGGAACCCCCGGATGCCGATTGAAGACCTCCGCTCTTTCGGGACTTATCTCCTATCAAACAAGTGGGGTTTATTTGTGGGAAGCCTCAGTTTCTCTAAAGACCCCGGCGCAGGGCCCCTGTCCCGCAGGATTCCCCCTGTCGCCTTTCGTGGCATAGTCGCCCCATGACCGACCTCGTCCTGATCCTCGGGGACCAGCTGACGGCTGGCGTCTCCTCCCTGCGCGGGCGGGACCCGGCGCGCACGGTGGTGCTGATGGCGGAGGTCATGGGCGAGGCGACCTATGTCCGCCATCACCGGAAGAAGATCGTCCTGGTCCTGGCGGCCATGCGCCACTTCGCCGCGGAACTGACGGCCACCGGCTGGAGGGTCGACTTCATCCGGCTGGACGACGGGGACAATACCGGAACCCTGGGCGGCGAGCTGGAGCGGGCGGTGCGCCGCCATGGCGCCTCGGCGGTTCACCTGACGGAGCCGGGAGAGTGGCGCCTGCGTCTGGGCGCCGACACCTGGGCCGACACCCTGGGGGTCCCGGTGACCGTACTGGAAGACGACCGGTTCCTGGCCTCCCACGCGGACTTCGCGGCCTGGGCGGAGGGCCGCAAGGCCCTGCGCATGGAGTACTTCTACCGCGAGATGCGGCGGCGGACCGGCCTGCTCATGGAAGGCGACGCCCCAGCGGGCGGACGCTGGAACTTCGATGCCGAGAACCGCTCGCCGCCGGCCGGAGGGCTTTTCCTGCCCGAGCCCCTGCGCCATGCACCCGACGCCGTGACCCGCGAGGTGCTGGACCTGGTGGCCCAGCGCTTTCCCGACGGCTTCGGCGGCCTGGAGGACTTCCGCTTCGCCGTGACCCGGGAGCAGGCCCTGGCGAGCCTGGCCCACTTCGTCGAGACCGCCCTGCCCGGCTTCGGCGACGACCAGGACGGCATGCTGGCGGCCTCACCCTACCTGCACCATGCGGTGCTCTCGCCCTACCTGAACATCGGCCTCCTGACGCCCCTGGAGGTCTGCGAGGCGGTGGAGGCCGCCTGGCGGGCGGGAGAGGTTCCCCTCAACGCCGCCGAGGGCTTCATCCGCCAGGTGATCGGCTGGCGGGAATACGTGCGGGGCGTCTACTGGCGGGAGGGTCCCACCTACGTCCTGCGAAATGTCCTGGAAGCCCGGCGGCCCTTGCCGGAGTTCTACTGGACCGGGAAGACCGACATGGCCTGCCTGAAGGCCGCCATCGGCCAGACCCTGGACCTGGCCTACGCCCACCACATCCAGCGGCTGATGGTGACGGGCAACTTCGCCCTGCTGGCCGGGGTGGACCCCCACGCCGTGCACGAGTGGTACCTGGGCGCCTATGCGGACGCCTTCGAGTGGGTGGAGGCGCCCAACACCCTGGGCATGAGCCAGTACGCCGACGGCGGCCTGCTGGGCTCAAAACCCTATGCCGCCAGCGGGTCCTACATCCACCGGATGTCCGACTATTGCGGCGGCTGCGCCTACGACGTGAAGGCGCGGAGCGGGACGGGCGCCTGCCCCTTCAACCGGCTCTACTGGGACTTCATCGACCGCCACGCGGCGCGGTTCGCCTCCAACCCCCGCATGGCCCAGTCGGTGCGCACCCTGGAGCGCATGGGCGAGGACCGGCGGCGGGAGATCCGCGCCGACGCCGCGGCCTGCCTCGCCGAGCTGGGCCTGTGAAGGCGCGGCGCAAGGCCGACCTGCCGACCAAGACCTGCCCCGTCTGCGGCCGCCCCTTCGCCTGGCGCAAGAAGTGGGAGAAGGTCTGGGACGAGGTGAAATACTGCTCCGAGCGGTGCCGCCGGGCCTGACCGCAGGCGCTGACACCCGATGCAATCCGGGGCAGGATGGGGGCATGAAGCTCGTCCAGTCCGGAAATCGTCGCATCCTCTTCATCATGGCCGCCCCGCCGGAGTACGGGCCGGCCCTGCGCGCCCGTTTCACGCCCCTGATGACGGGAGTGGGGCCGGTGGAGGCGGGGCTGGCGGTCGGCGCCGCCCTCGCCCGCCTGGAGGCGAGGGGCGAGACCCCGGACCTGGCGGTCTGCCTGGGTTCAGCCGGATCGCGGAGCCTGGAGCAGACCGGGGTCTACCAGGTGGCCAGCGTCAGCTATCGCGACATGGACGCCTCGCCCCTGGGGATTCCCGCCGGCCTGACGCCCTATCTCGACCTGCCCCGGGAGCTGCCGCTGAAGGTGCTGCTGCCCGACCTGCCGGCGGTGCGCCTGTCCACGGGCGGGGCGGTGATCTCGGGCGCCGCCTACGACGCCATCGACGCGGACATGGTGGACATGGAGACCTTCGCCGTGGCCCGCGCCTGCATGGCCCATGGCGTGCCCCTGGCCGGCCTGCGCGGCGTGTCGGACGGAGCTGACGACCTTGGCCACATGGACGACTGGAAGGCCTATCTCCACGTCATCGACGAGAAGCTTGCGGCGGCGGTGGACCAGATCCTGGCGCAAGCGGACTGAAGGCGAGGTCGGCGAGGTCTTCGTCCCGGTTGAAGCTTGACTGGCGTAGGGTCAGCCCTTCGAAATGGGTGCAAGGTCCCCCGCCAGCGGGGATCGCACGGGACGGAAGACGCATGAACCTCGATTTCTCCGACGACCAGAAGCAGCTGCAGGACCAGATCCGCCGGTTCCTGAGCGAGAAGTGCACACCCGCCGTGGTGCGCAGCGGGCTGGAAGGGGGCGAGCCTTTCAGCCGCGAGCTCTATCGCGGGCTGGGCGAGATGGGGGTGCTGGGCGTCGCCATCCCTGAGGCCTATGGCGGCGTCGGCCTCTCGCACCTGGAGCTCTGCCTGGCGGCGGAGGAGCTGGGCCGGGCCCTGGCGCCGGTCCCGGTCGCCTCGTCCATCTACCTGGCCGCCGAGTTCCTTCTGCAGGCGGGGACCGAGGCCCAGAAGGCGGCCTGGCTGCCCAAGCTGGCCAGCGGCGAGTCCGTCGGGACCTTCGCCTTCGTCGAGGGCCAGGGCCGGATGACCGCCGACAAGGTCGCCGCCGCCGTACGCGACGGCCGGCTGAGCGGCGCCAAGTCGCCTGTGGCCGACGGCGACATCGCCGACCTCGCCATCGTCGCCGCCCGCTCGGGCGCCGGCCGGGGCGAGCAGGCGGTCAGCCTCTTCATCGTCGAGCTGAACGGTCCCGGCGTGACCCGCGAGACCCTGGCCTCCATCGATCCGACCCGGGGCCAGGCGCGCCTGGCCTTCGACGGCGCCCCCGCCGAGCGACTGGGCGGCGAGGGCGAGGGCTGGGCCATCGCCAGCCAGGTCATGGACCGGGCCGCCATCCTGATGGCCTTCGAGCAGGTGGGCGGCGCCGACCGGGCCCTGGAAATGGCCCGGGACTATGCCCTGGACCGCATGGCCTTCGGCCGCCAGATCGGCTCCTTCCAGGCCATCAAGCACATGCTGGCGGACATGTACGTCTCGGCCACCCTGGCGCGGTCGAACTGCTATTACGGCGCCTGGGCCCTGGCCTCGGGCAGCTCGGAGCTTCCGGTGGCGGCGGCCACGGCGCGGGTCTCGGCCACCCAGGCCTTCCAGCACTGCGCCAAGAACAACATCCAGGTGCACGGCGGCATGGGCTTCACCTGGGCCTTTGACTGCCACCTCTTCTACCGGCGCTCCAACGCGCTGGCCCTCGCCCTCGGGTCGCTGTCGACCTGGGAAGACCTGCTGATCACGCGCCTGCAGGGCGCCAACACCCAAGCCGCCTGAAGGAGTCCCGACCATGGATTTCGAAGACACGCCCGAAGAAGCCGCCTTCCGCGCCGAGGCCCGCGCCTGGATCGACGCCAATGCGCCGAAGCACCTTGAAGCCGAACTCAAGCGCGCCGGCTTCGCCTCCAGCGGTATCGACAGCGAAGACCCGATGGAGGCCAGCAAGGCCTGGCAGAAGAAGAAGGCCGAGGCCGGCTGGGCCTGCCTGCACTGGCCCAAGGAGTACGGCGGCGCCGCCCGCACCCCGATCGAGCGGGTGATCTGGGGCCAGGAGGAGGGCGTCTATGGCTCCCTCTCCAGCCCCTTCATCATCGGCCACGGCATGTGCGGCCCGACCGTCATGGACTGGGCCTCCGAGGACCACAAGCGCCGGCTCCTGCCGCCCCTGGCCTCGGGCGAGGAGATCTGGTGCCAGCTCTTCTCCGAGCCCGCCGGGGGCTCGGACCTGGCTGGCCTGCGCACCAGCGCGGTGAAGGCGGACGACGGTTCCGGCGACTGGATCATCAACGGCCAGAAGATCTGGACCAGCGGCGCCCAGCACTCGCAGTGGGGCCTCCTGATCACCCGGACCAACCCGGATGCGCCCAAGCACAAGGGCCTGACCATGTTCTTCCTAAGCATGTCGACCCCGGGCGTCGAGGTGCGGCCGATCAAGCAGGCCAACGGCCAGTCGGGCTTCAACGAGGTCTACTTCACCGACGTGCGCATCCCGGACGACCAGCGCCTGGGCGCCGTCGGCCAGGGCTGGGAGGTCTCGCTGACCACCCTGATGAACGAGCGGCTGTCCATCGGCTCGGGCATGTCGACGGGTTTCCCCGAGCTGTTCGAGTTCTGCCTGTCCGCCGAGATCGACGGCCAGCCGGCGGTGGACGACGCCTCGGTGCGCTCTCGCCTCGCCCAGTTCGCCGTCAAGCAGAGCGGCCTGAAATACACCGGCATGCGGGCCATCACCGCCCTGTCCAAGGGCCAGACCCCGGGGCCAGAGAACTCCATCGGCAAGCTGGTGGCCGGCGCCACCATGCAGGAGCTGGCCATGTTCGCCCTGGACATCCAGGGTCAGTCCGGCGCGATCCAGGACGAGTCCTCGCCCATGAACGCCCGTTTCCAGCAGGTGCTGCTGCGCTCGCCCGCCACCCGCATCGAGGGCGGCTCGGACGAGATCCTGCGCAACATCATCGGGGAACGGGTCCTGGGCCTGCCGGGCGATATCCGCGTCGACAAGGACGTCGCGTTCCGCGACATTCCCACAAGCGGCCGCAAATAGGCCCGATCCGGAGGAAATCCCATGTCCAGGCTTCGCGGACTGCACCACCTGGCCTTCAGCACGACCGACATGAAGGGGCAGATCGCCTTCTTCAGCGAGGTGCTGGGCATGCGGCTGACCGCCCTGTTCTGGATGCACGGGGTGCCGGGCGCCTGGCACGGGTTCCTGGAGCTCGACGACAACGCCTCGGTGGCCTTCGTGGCTATGCCCGACAACGCCAAGGGCAAGAGCGAGCTGGGCTCCAGCCATGCGGCCCACGGGGGCGGCGCCTCCGCGCCGGGGACCATGCAGCACGTGGCCTTCAACGTGGAGTCGATGGAAGACCTCATGGCCTTCCGCAACCGCATCCGCCAGAACGGCGTGCCGGTCTTCGGCCCGGTGGACCACGGCTTCTGCCAGTCGATCTATTTCGCCGGGCCCGAGGGGCTGAACCTGGAGATCTCCACCTCGGCGAGCCCCCCAGACCCCGACGAGTGGATCGATCCCGAGGTGGTCGCCCTGGCGGGAATCTCCGCGGAGGAGTTGGCCGCCTTCCGCAGCCCGCCTACCGGCCCGGGGGCCCGGCCCGAGACGCCCCAGCCCGCCTTTGACCCGGCCAAGCCGCACCTGAAATACCCGCCGGCGCTCTACGAGAAGCTGCTGGAGATGCCCGACGAGGTCTATATGGCCCGGGCGTCCTACAACGAGCCGCCGGTGCGCAAGGTGGTGGCGGACCCGGCGGAATGAGCGCACGCCCGGCCGTCACCCGGACGCCGATCACCATCGTCTCGCGCGATCCCTCCGCCTTCAAGGACACCTATGGCGGGGCGGTGGGACTGGTCGCGACCGGGGCCACACTGATCCGACCAGAGACACCCTCGGACACGGTGCTGGTCACCATGCACCCCATCGGCGGGACGGCGGGCCTGCCGGTCATGCGCCTGTTCGCGGAGGCCGGGGTGCACATCCTGGCCGCCGACAGTCGCTATCGCGGCGTCGACAACGCCCTGATCATGGAGAAGGTGGCCCTGGACCTGGGGGCGGCCGTGCGCCACGCCCGGGAGAAGCTGGGCTATGCGAAGGTCATCCTGCTGGGCTGGAGCGGCGGCGGCGCCCTGTCGGCCTTCTACCAGGCCGAGGCTGAGCAGCCTTCCCTCACCCACACGCCGGCGGGGGACCCTCTGTCGCTGGTGGACGCGCGCCTAGTCCCGGCGGACGGGATCATCCTGATGGCCGCCCATGTCTCGCGCCACGGCACCCTGACCGAGTGGCTGGACGCCTCGATCCTGGACGAGGTCGATCCCGAGCAGCGCGATCCCGAGCTCGACCTCTACGGCCAGGTCGTGCGCCCGCCCTATTCCGAGGCCTTCCTGGCCCGCTACCGGGAGGCCCAGACGGCGCGGAACCGCCGCATCACCGCCTGGGTGAAGGCGAAACTGGACCACCTTCGCCAGACGGGGCGCCCGGATGAGGAGTTCGGCTTCGTCGTCCATGGCACCATGGCCGATCCGCGCTGGCTGGACCCGGCGGTGGACCCCAACGACCGGGCGCCGGGCGTCTGTTACCTGGGCGATCCGCGCATCGTGAACATGAGCCCCATCGGCCTGGCCCGCTTTTCCACCCTGCGCAGCTGGCTGTCGCAGTGGAGCCTGGACGACGCCCGGGCCGACGCCCCGGCCTGCCTGGCGCGGGTCAGGGGCCCCGTCCTGGTGATCAACAACAGCGCCGACGACGCCTGCACGCCCAGCCACGCCCGGCGGCTGTTCGACGCTGTCGGCCACGAGGACCGGCGCTTCCATGAGATTGCGGGCGCGACCCACTACTACCAGGACCAGCCGGAGCTGGGCCGCGAGGCCGTCGGCCTTGTGAAGGCCTGGCTTGAGGATCATGGGTTCGATATCTGAGGGCCAGCCGGCCCCGGGGGAGAGACGACATGCAGTTCGACGAGGTTGTGAAGGGCCGGCGGAGCATCCGCGGCTTCAAGCCGGAGCCGGTGCCTAAGGCCGTGATCCGCGAGGTGCTGGAGCTGGCCATGCGCGCGCCCTCCTCGCTGAACACCCAGCCCTGGAACTTCTATGTGGTCTCGGGCCCGGTGCTGGACGCCATCCGCGCCGGAAACACCGAGCGCAACCTGGCGGGCGTGCCGGACTCCCGCGAGTTCCGCAGCCACGGCGCATACGACGGCGCCCACCGGGAGCGGCAGATCGAGATCGCCAAGCAGCTCTTCGCGGCCATGAACATCGAGCGCGAGGACAAGGCCAAGCGTCAGGACTGGGTGCTGCGGGGCTTCCGCCAGTTCGACGCCCCGGTCTCCATCGTGGTCACCTACGACCGGTCGATCCACGGCGGCGACATCGGCCCCTTCGACTGCGGCGCGGTGACCAACTGCCTGGTCAACGCCGCCTGGTCCCGGGGCCTGGGCTGCGTGATCAACAGCCAGGGCATCATGCAGTCGCCCGTGGTCCGCGAGCACGCGAAGATTCCCGACGACCAGGTCATCATGATCTGCGTGGCCATGGGCTGGCCCGACGACAGCTTCCCGGCCAACGCCGTGGTCTCGAACCGCAAGTCGGTGGATGAGGCCGCGGTCTTCATCGGCTTCGACGGGGAATAGGGACGGGTCTCTCCCCCAGGGCCCTGCGGATTTGACAGTCGCCGGCCCGGGCCCCACTTGAGGGTCATGTGTCATATCCAGGAGACAGGATCGTGCCCGCAGCCCCCTCGCCCCCGCCCATCGACATCGGCATTCCCCTGACAGAGCGGCGCTCGATCGCCGAGGGCCTCTCGGCCCTGCTGGCGGACAGCTACACGCTGTACCTGATGACCCACAACTTCCACTGGAACGTGACGGGCCCCCAGTTCAACAGCCTGCACGCCATGTTCATGGGCCAGTACACCGAGCAGTGGAACGCCATTGACGTCATCGCCGAGCGCATCCGCGCCCTCGGCTTCCCGTCGCCGGGCACCTATGCCGAGTTCGCGCGGTTGACCTCGATCCGCGAGCCTGAGGGCGTGCCGGATGCCAACGAGATGGTCCGGCAACTGGTGGTCGCGCAGGAGGCCACGGCCCGCACGGCCCGCAACCTCTTCCCGGTGGTCAACGCCGCCCGGGACCAGCCCACGGCGGACATGCTGACCCAGCGCATCAACGTCCACGAGAAGACCGCCTGGATGCTGCGCAGCCTGCTGGAAGCCTAGGTGACCCCCAAGGCCGGCGCCTCCCTGACCGCCCTGGTTGTCGGCGGGGGCGTCGGCGGGCTGACGGCGGCCCTCGCCCTGGCCCGGGCGGGGCTGTCGGTGACGGTGGTCGAGCAGGCGCAGGCCCTGGGCGAGGTGGGGGCGGGGCTGCAGGTCTCGCCCAACGCCACGCGAGTCCTGTTCAGTCTCGGCCTGGAGGCGGAGCTCTCCGCCCTCGCCTTTCGCCCGGAGGCCGTCGAGGCCCGCGGCTGGCGCAACGGGCGTGAGATCAGCCGGGCGCCCCTCGGCGAGAGCGCGCGGGAAAGGTACGGCTTTCCCTACTTCCACATGCACCGGGCGGACCTCGTCTCCGTGCTGGAACAGGCCTGCGGAGCGGAGGCGGGCATCGCGCTTCTTCTCGGCGAGACGGTTGCGGCCTGCCCCGGCGACGGGACGCCGGCCCTTGTCCTGGCCTCCGGCGAGCGGTTGGAGGCGGACATCCTGGTCGGCGCGGACGGCATCCGCAGCGTCGTGCGCGAGGCCCTGTTCGGCCCCGCCGCCCCCCGCTTCACCGGCCAGGTCGCCTGGCGCGGCCTGGTCCCGGCCGAGCGGCTGAAGGACGCCGGCATCCGGCCCGTCGCCAGCCTCTGGATGGGGCCCGGCGCCCACTTCGTGCACTACTTCGTGCGGGGCGGGACCCTGGTGAACTTTGTCGGCGTGGTCGAACGGAGCGACTGGCGCGAGGAGTCCTGGTCCAGCCGCGGCGAAGCGGCGGACCTGCGGCGGGACTTCGCCGGCTGGCATCCCACCGTACAGGGGATCGTCGAGGCCGCACCTGAGGACGCCTGCTTCCGCTGGGCCCTGTTCGACCGCGCGCCCCTGCCGGAATGGGGACGCGGGGCGGTGACCCTTCTGGGCGACGCCTGCCACCCCACCCTGCCCTTCATGGCCCAGGGCGCCTGCATGGCCATAGAAGACGCCGCCGTCCTGGCCGGCTGCCTGGCGGGATGCGGACGCGCCGGCATACCGGCGGCGCTCTCCCGTTACGAGGACCTTCGCCGCCCCAGGACCGCCGGCATCCAGGCGGGTTCCCGGCGAAACGCGACGATCTACCACCTTCACGCGCCGTTCAGCTGGGCCCGCAACCTCGTGATGGGGGCGGGCCTCGGCATGGGCGCAACGATGGACGGGCTTTACCGCTACGACGCCCTGGCGGCGGGAACGCGCGCCCCAGCTTGAGCGCTTCAACCCGTCACAGACCTCTGGCAGGCTTTGGCCAGGACAGAGGAGTCGCCCGATGATCACCGCCCTGCTCGCCGCCGCCGCCGTCGCGGCGACCGGATGCGACCTGGAACGGCCCTCAGGGGCGCCGGACTGTACGCGGGCTGCGGTGGACGCCCTGCCCATGACGGCCCTGCAGGTCGTAGGCACCCACAACAGCTACAAGGAGCCCATCGCTCCAGCCGAGATGAAGCTGCTGCGGGCGGCGAGCCCGAGGACGGCGGACAGCCTGGACTACAGTCATCCCACCCTGACCGCCCAGCTGGACGCCGGCGCCCGGCAGCTGGAGCTGGACCTGGTGCGCGATCCCGAAGGGGGTCGTTGGAGCCGACCTCTGGGCCTGCGCATGGCCGGCGGCGGCGACTACGACGCCGGACCGATGGCGTCGCCGGGCCTGAAGGTCATGCACGTCCCGGACATCGACTACCGCAGCGTCTGCCCGACCTTCCGGGCGTGCCTGGAGGAGGTGCGCGCCTGGTCCGACAGGAACCCGGATCACCTGCCCCTCCTGATCATGATGAACCTCAAGGACGAGCAGATCACCGTTCCAGGGGCCACGCCCCTCCTGCCCTTCGACGCCGCGGGCATGGACGAGGTGGATGCGGAGATCCGCGCCGTCTTCGGGGCCTCGCGCCTGATCGCCCCGGACCAGGTGCGCGCCGGCCAGGCCACCCTGGCCGAGGCCGTTCGCCGGGGCGGGTGGCCGTCGATCGGGTCCGCCCGGGGGAAGGTGTTCTTCGCGGTCGACGAGGGGCCGAAGAAGGTGGCGCTCTACGCTCGTGACAGGCCCTCGCTGGAGGGACGCGCCGCCTTTGTGAACACGGATCGTTTCGATGCGCCCTATGCGGCCTATGTGACCCTCAACAGTCCGACGGGGGACGCCGCCAGGATCTCCGAGGCCCTCCGTCTTGGCATGATCGTTCGCACCCGCGCCGACGCCGACACGGTGGAGCCCCGGACCGGCGACACCGGCCGGCGGGACGCCGCCTTCGCCTCAGGCGCCCAATACATTTCGACGGATTACATGACGCCGGACTTGCGGTTAGGACCCTACTCGGTCGCCCTTCCGGGCGGCGGCGTCGGACGAAGGACGCCTGCCGTCAGACCATGAATCCCAGGTCACGCCGCGAGAAGTTGGCGAGGTTGGGGAAGATGGTCAGCAGTTCGGCGTCGGTCAGGCCGAGCCATTTCCCAAGAGTTGCACCCAACTGGTAGACCGAGGTCGTCGGCACCAGGATGTTGCCGCTCATGTTGGGGTTGCTGAAGCCCGTCCGGTCGATCCCGACCGTCGGGAACTGGCCGAACATGTCCCGACCCCGGACCGCGCCGCCCATGATGAACTGGTGTCCGCCCCAGGCGTGGTCGGTGCCATCGCCATTCGAACTGAAGGTCCGGCTGAAGTCGGACATGGTGAAGGTGGTCACGGCCCCGCGCATATTCAGTCCGCCGACACTGCCCAGCACCCCGTCGAAATAGGCCATGGCATGCGCCACCTTGCCGAGCAGGTTGGTGTGGGTGGGGTTCTGCAGGTCATGGGTGTCGAAGCCCCCCAGGCCGACAAAGAAGACCTGCCGGGTGACCCCAAGGACCGGGGCTGCGGCCACGGAGCGGGCGACGGTCATCAACTGGGTGGCCAGGGTGTTGGCCTCGACCAGGCCGGTGACGGGGTTCACATAGGCGGTGGGCGCGGGGATGGCCGCCGCAGCGGTGGTGGCGAAGGCTGAGTTCAGGGCCTGCGCCGAATCCATCGCCCGGCGGGTCATGGCGGCGTGGTCCTGGGCGAAGAGGCTGAGGCCCGAGGTGTCGCGGATGGACTCCGAGAGGGCCTGGGCGGCGACGGCTGAACCGTAGAGCGTACTGGCCACAGCCGCCGTCGGCTGGATCGCGGGCTGGGCCGCCGTGGAGATCTGGTACTGAACCGCTGTCCCGCCAGACAGGAAGACGGCGTTTCCATTGGCCGAGACCGCGGTGAAGACCGAGTTGGAGCCATTCTGGGCCAGCATGGTGTCGGCCATCAGGCCGCCCCAGCCCCGCTGGGCCCCCTCGGCCGCCCCGGACTGCCAGATCGACTGCTGGTCGTTGTGGGACATCAGGTTCAGGGGAAGGGGAACGCTGCGCGCGACATACTGGGACTTGGTCGTGGGAGTGATGAGGGGCCCCACATTGGCCACCACGGCCAGGCGGCCTGCATTCCAGGGGCTGGCGGCGCCCTGGACGAGAGGGGCCATGGCCGGATGCATGCCGAAGGTCCGGGTCGAGGCGACTGTCCCTGCGGGGATCGGGTTCGGGGTCTGGGGCGTGATGGGCAGGACCCCGCCCAGGAACTCCGGCGTGCTTCGGGTCACGGTCCGGGCGGTCACCGGCGAGACGCTGCCGACCGCAGCCGGCGGCGTGCCGGGCGGCATCAGGGCGATGGGGTCATTACCGGTGTTGCGGGCGAGGAAATAGCGGTTCCAGGAGTCCGTGTCGGTCGCCAGCACCATGTTGTGGCTGTCATTCCCACCGAAGAGGAAGATGCAGACTAGGGCCTTGTAGCCGGTGGGTGCGGACTGGGCCGCCGCCGAACCCAGGGTCGCCATCTGGAGGGCGAAGGGAGCGGCGACCCCCAGGGGCGCCGTCGCAGCCATCATCTTCAGAAAATGCCGCCGGGACGCAGGGGAGTGGCGCATCAGACGGGGCTCCTCATTTCTGGACCAGGTATTCGGGCGAGGTCATGACGATCAGGAGCGCGGCCTTGACCCGGTTGGTCCGGGCCTGGGCCGCCTGGTTCGCGTCGGTCGACGAGACGGCGTACGAACTCACGGAGTCGATGACGCGCTTGCGCAGCGCTGCACTCATCTGCCCGGACAGCAGCAGGCGGTTGAGACGATCCGCAAGCTGGTCGGGCTTCTCGGCGAGCAGGATCTCGTTGGAGGTCGACAGGCGAACGTCATTGCTCACTCCGAGGCCGGAGTTCACCACCTGGCTGATGGTGTTCACGTACCCCGCATTCGTGACCTCGTTGACGATCTGGAATTCGGGGGCGGCCAGACCTCGTCCTCCGAGCGCCGTCGTCGCCGGCGGGACATAACCCGGCCGCCAGAAGTTGAAGACCGAGGAGGCGTTGAGGGGAGATTGCCCCAGCGAGGTGTTGGCGCTGGTCGACCGGATCTGCCACTTGCCGCTCGTCGAGGTGCTGTTGAAGGCCCGGAGCATGTGGGTCATGCGAAGGACCGGCTCGCGCAGCTTGCCATAGGCCGGGTCCGAGGCCACCGAGGCCGACCGCGCCTCCGGGTCCATGAGGATGGCGGTGATGACGGCCGCCATGTCGCCGCGCACGCCCGCCCCATTGTTGTTGAAGACGCCCGCCACACGCTGGACATAGGCGGGCGAAGGATTGCTGGTCACCAGCCTCTGGATCAGCTGCCGCGAGACGAACGGCCCCGTATTGGGGTGGTTGAAGAGGGTGTCGAGGGCGATTTTCAGGTCGCCGGGCCCGTCAACCGTCGTCGAGGCGGGAATGGTCACCCCCAGGAAGCTCTTCTGCGAGGTCGAGTGATACTGGGAGTAGAGGATCATCGGTCGGATCACTGCGTCCGGATCCCGCGCACCGCCGAAGAAGGTGGTGTTGGTCGGGGTCGGGCTGTACCAGGACCAGCCGGTGAAGACCCGGGCGAGGCCGGAAATGTCCGCCTGGGTATAGGCCGGGATGGGCCTGCCATTCAGGTCGAGTTTGGGGGTGCCATCGGTGTTCAGCTGGAACAGGCCGATCGTCATGAGCTGCATGACTTCCCGGGCGTAGTTCTCGTCCGGCGTGCGGGTCCCGGCGGCGTCTTCCTTCTGATTGGCCAGGTAGGTCAGATATCGCCCCATCATGGGATGCAGGGTCACGGCCTGAAGCAGGTCACGGTAGTTGCCGAAGGCATTGGCCGTCAGCATGTCGTAGTAGGATCCCGCGCCACGGGGATCGATGACATCGGAGCCTACAGAGATGACGAAGATCTGGGAGTAGGCGAAGGCGACCCTCTGCCGGAGCTGATCGGGGCTGTTCACAGCCGTACGCCACCAGGAGTCGTAGAAGACGTCGGGAGAGAGCTGGGCCGTCGGCGTGGTCTGCCTCAGTTCCTCCAGGCGGGCCTCCAGGAAGGCCCGGTGGGTCGGGGTTGAGGCCGGCGCGCTGATCTGACTGCGGATCCAAGGCTCGATGCCAGAGTTGCGGACCTGCTCGATATCGGCGTCGGTCGCCCCGAAGGTGGCCTGGGCGAGAAGGCGCCCGGCCTCCGCCTCGGTCGGCGGGGGGATTTGCGGTGGTCCGGGCCCGGTCGAGCCGCCACCTCCGCCCCCGCCTCCGCCCCCGCCGCATGCGGAGAGCGTGACCATGAAAAGCAGCGCGATCCAGATCCGGTGCATTATCTCTACCCTGCCTGCAAACCGTTCGCACTTCCGGGCGCTAAGCCCCTATCGCCCCAACAGGGGCGAACCTCCAGGATCCGGGCGTGGTCTAACGTCCCATGCCTCTACGAAAGGTCAATATCCCAACCGTTTTCAGATTTCGGACATCGTCTGGCCCGACGGCCCTCGAGCCACTCGCCAGCGGTTCAGCACCTCGGCCCGGTTTCCGGGTCTCTCCAGATCCGGCGTCGACAGGAAGGTGACGAGCCCCTGGGTCCGGGTCAGCTCCAGCCGGGCATAGCCCTGGTGCAGATTATCGGTCCACAGGACCTCGGGATTGTGGTCGGTGAAGGCCTGGTCCAGCCGACGCGCCAGGGCCTTGTCGAACCCGCTTTCCACAAAATCGCCCGGCGAGGTGACCCCCGCCGTCCCGATCTCCACCCCGGCGGGCCTTCCTTCCGCGTCCGCCAGCCGGTTGGCCCAGAAGCTGTGGCTGTCCCCGGTCAGGAAGACCAGGTCCGTGGCGCCGGCGTCCCGGGCCGCGGCGTAGAAGCGCTCGCGAGCCCAGTCGTAGCCATCCCAGGTGTCCGGATAGAAGGGCAGGTTCCACCGCCCCTTCCAGGCCAGGACGGCGGCGGCCGGGTTCGACAGGTCCGGGACCAGTCCCAGGGCGGCGACATCCGGCACGCGGGTCCGGGCGATGGGCATGGGATTGCCGATCAGCCGCCAGGGCTGGCCCGCGGCCACCGAGGCGCGCCAGGCGGCCTCAAGGTCCGCCTCCTGCTCCGGCCCGATCAGCCGCCGGCCCGGGGCGCCGATCGTTTCGCGCTCGAGGGCCTCGGCGTCCTGCCGGCTGCTCACCTTGTCGCGCCAGTCGGCATAGTCCACCTGCAGGGCCCGGGCGGTGTGTCGCGTCTCCAGAGTGTTCAGGGTGGCCAGGTCGCCGAAGACGTAGGTCCGCCAGAACTGGGCGCGGGTCCGCCCGGGCGCAGGATCGCGGATCGGCATCCACTCGTAGTAGGCCTGGAGGGCGGCGTCCCTCCGGGCGGCCCAGTCGCCCTCGGTCGCCGGCTGGTGATTCTCGGCCCCGTCCGTCCAGGGATTGTTGGCGCTCTCGTGATCATCCCAGCAGCACAGGAGCGGCTTGGCGGCGAGCATGGCGCGGGAGCCGGCGTCGGACTTGTACTGGGCGTGACGGATCCGGTAGTCCGAAAGGCTGACGATCTCATTCGAGGGCTCGTGGACCCGGCCGAGCCGGCGCGCGGTCTCGCCGCCCCACCCGTCCGCCGCATACTCGTAGATGTAGTCGCCGGTGTGCAGGACCAGGTCCACCGCCGCATCCCGCGCGATGGCGGCATAGGCGTTGAAGAAGCCGAAGGTGAAGTTGGAGCAGGACACGAGGGCCAGGCCCAGCCGGTCGAGCCGGCCCGTCGGCAGGGTCAGGGTCCGCCCTGCGGGGGAGGTCTCGCCCAGGGCCCGGAAACGGTAGTGGTAGCGTCCGCCGGGGGTCAGACCCGAGGCCAGGACCTTGACGGTGAAATCCCGCTCGGGGCCGACGGTCAGCCTGCCCCCCTGCACCGGCCGGGCGAAGGCGGCGTCGTGGGCCAGCTCCCACTCAACTTCAACCGGGGCCGTCGTCGTGACGCGGGTCCACAGCACGACGCTCGTCGCATCCGGATCGCCGCTGGCCACGCCGTGCCGGAAGGCCCCCGACGGCGCCGCCTGGGCGTCTGCCGGCGTCAGGTTCGCCAGGGCGAGGGCGGAGGCGGAGAGGCCCGCCAGGGCGTCACGGCGGTTCAGGGGATGATCAGACATGGGCGCTCCGGGCCGGAATAGGCGAAGATCCCAGTCTGACCCGGAACTGTGTCGGTTGGACGAAGGCGGAGGCCCTAGATCATGTTCCGATAAGTGGGAACCGGTTATCGGAGCCAAACATGATCTCACGTATTGAAGTAAGGGCCTGTTTTGTCCCTTCAGACGGTCCGTCTGAAAGGAACAGGCTCTAGGCGTTCACCCAGTTGCCGTGGAAGCCGAAGGGCACCCGGCGGGGGACCTTGGCCAACGCCACAGGACCGCGGTCGACATCCGAGGCGTCGAGGATGATCAGGTCGGAGCGATTCTCGGCGGCCCGCCAGACCACGGCGGTCAGCCAGCCCTGACCCTCGGCGGCGGTTTCCGATCGCGGGACGAAGACGGGCTCCGAGACCTGGTCGCCGGGCTCGAAGGAGCAGACCTTCCGGGTTCCGGTCTTCAGGTCCATGTGGGCGATGGCGTTCATCTTGACTGACTTCGCCCCGGTGGTGTCAGCGGCGTAGTAGCCGTGCCGGTAGGCGAGGCCTGCGAACCGCTCATCGAGACGCGGGAACTCGGAGTCCAGGTCGTCGATCGCCGTCTCCTTCACCTGGTCGGTGGCCCCCGTCAGGTCGAACTCCCAGCGGGTCAGGCGGGCGCCGCTGCGCGAGCCGGGCCGGCCGTCCGCGAGGGGGAAGAGGGGCGCGGCGTCATAGAGGCACACCTCGGCCACGATCCTTCCGTCCGCCTCGTAGGCGTTCATCGGGTGGAAGACATAGCCCGGCTGGGTGGTGAACCAGCGGATGCGCGAGGGATCCTCTCCCCGCTTCATCAGGCCGACATAGGAGGGCCTGTCCGGCTCCCAGGCGTAGCCGGGAAGGCCCTTCATGGCCCGCTCCAGGCTGCCGGTCAGCGGCATGACGGGGAAGAGCACGTAGTTCTCGGTCACCAGGAAGTCATGGACCATGGCCGAGTAGGGCGCCTCGAAGTCGGTCCGGCGGACAACCTTGCCGGAGGCGTCTGTGACCCCGTAGCTCATGGTGGTGGAGAAGGGCTGGGGTCCCACGCCATACCCGAACCAGATCATCTCGCCGGTCTTCGGA
The DNA here is from genome assembly GCA_020402745.1 of Phenylobacterium sp. GTDB lineage: Bacteria > Pseudomonadota > Alphaproteobacteria > Caulobacterales > Caulobacteraceae > Phenylobacterium. Next base: position 23,687 of record JADBYZ010000012.1, on the reverse strand, counting down.
TCGAGCTTGGGGTGTGCGGTCACCCGCCCGACATACTCGCTGGCGTAGCCCCGGGGCTCCAGGGTGTCGCGGTCGATCTCAAAGGGCATGTGGCCCTCCTCCAGGGCCAGCAGCCGCCCGGCGTGGAAGAGGATGTTGGTGTTGGCCACGCCGCTGTCCTGGCCCGCCGCCAGGGGATCGCTGAGCATGGGGTTGAAGCCGCCGAACAGGGCGCGGCCATGCTGGTGCTCCAGCTCCCATTTCGGGGTGCGGACATAGCGGTTGCGGTAGGCGACCTTGCCGCCGCCGATCCGGAAGGCGTGCACCATGCCGTCGCCGGTGAACCAGTGGTAGTTCGGATCCAGGGGCTGGAACTGCGGGTTGGGGCCGGTGCGATAGAGCGCGCCCTCCAGACCCGCCGGAATCTCACCCACAACCTCGAGGTCAAAATCGTCCTCTGAGTGCAACGGGGCGAAGTTGCCGGTCAGATAGGGGTTGCTGCGGATCTTTTCGCTCATCGGGGTCGCGCCTCGGCCAGATTACGATGTAAAGTGTTGAACCTTCCGGGAGGCGGGCGCAAGGGCGTCGTCCTGGGGAACCGCAAGATGGATAGATGAATGCCCAGGGTTCTTTCCGACTCCGACGTCGCCGATTTCCGTACCCGGCTCTGCGCCGCCGCCGAGGAACTGTTCGCCGAGCAGGGCATAGAAGCGGTGACCATGCGGCAGCTGGCGGCGTCCCTCGGGGTCAGTCCAATGACGCCGTATCGCTACTTCCGCGACAAGGACGAGATCATCGATACCGTTCGGACCAGCGCCTACAACCGCTTTGCTGACGCCCTGGAGGCCGCCTTCGAGGCGGAAAGCGATCCTTACGAGCGGTCCATCGCGGTCGGGCAGGCCTATCTGGATTTCGCCGTGAACCATTCCCGGGCCTACGCCCTGATGTTCAACATGAGCGACATGAAGACGCCGCCTTCGGATGGGCTCTTCGCTGCAGCCGAGAGGGCCCGGGACTGCCAGTTCCGCCATGTCCAAGGCCTCATGGACGCCGGCCTCCTGAAAGGGAGCGCCAAGGACTATGGGAACATGTTCTGGGCCCTGGTCTATGGCCTGGCCGGCCTGGTCCTCATCGGCCAGATGTCTCCGGAAGAGGGCCGGCGGTTGAACCGTTTGGTCTGCCTGGGCGCCATCGGCAAGGCAGCCCCTTGACCTCGCCGCCGGCTGGCGGTGGAGATGCCGCCCTTCAAGACGCCGGAGACACGCCATGCCCACGCCCTTTGAAGTTCGCTGGACCGAGGCCGAGGTCGAGGCGGTTCTCGCCCAGGTCCGGGCCTATCCCTGGCCGGTGGCTCCCGAGGTGGAAGACGGCTGGGCCTATGGCTGCGACGGCGCCTGGCTGAAATCCCTCTGCGCCCACTGGACCGACGGCTTCGACTGGAAGGCCGCGGTCGCCAACCTGAACCGGTTTCCCCAGTTCACGGCCAGGGTCGGGGACTTTGACCTGCACTACCTGCATGTGGTGGGCGAGGCGGGCGGCCAGCGGCCCCTGCTGATCACCCACGGCTGGCCCGGCTCGCACTTCGAGTTCTGGGGCGCCATCGAAAAGCTGGCCTTCCCCAGCCGGTTCGGCGGCGACCCGGCGGACGCCTTCGACCTGGTCATCCCCTCCCTGCCCGGCTTCGGCTTCTCGTCCAAGCCCACGCGCCCCATCGGCCAGAAGGCCACGGCGGCCCTGTTCAACCAGCTGATGACCGAGGTCCTGGGATACAGCTCCTACCTCGCCCAGGGCGGCGACTGGGGCGGGCTGGTCACCTCCTGGCTGGGCCACAACCATGGCGACAGCGTCCGGGCCATCCACCTGAACATGATCGGCTTCAGGCCCCACGGCGGGCCGACCTCCGAGGCGGAAATCGCCTGGATCACCCGCCAGGGCCAGATGATGGAGCTGATGGGCGCCTATTTCCGCCTGCAGGCCTCCAAGCCCCAGTCCATCGCCTGGATGGCGGCGGGCAATCCCGTGGGCCAGGCGGCCTGGATCGCCGAGCGCTTCCACGACTGGTCCGACCTGTCGGTGAAGAGCCTGGACCAGGCCTATTCCCGCGACCAGCTGCTGACCAACATCATGATCTACGTGATGACCGGCAGCTTCACGACCGGCGCCTGGTACTATCGCGGCCTCCTTGAGGAGGGCGGGGTCGCCTTCAAGCCCGGCGAGCGATGCGAGACTCCCACGGCCTTCGCCAACTTCCCCGGAGAGCCCCTCTATTCCGCCCCGCCGCGCAGCTGGGCCGAGCGGGCCTACAACATCGTCCGCTGGAGCGAGATGCCCCGGGGCGGGCACTTCGCCGCCATGGAGGAGCCGGGCCTCTATGTCGAGGACGTCCGGGCCTGGGCCCGCGAGGCGGACTGAGCCGAAACATGGCGCGCTACGACTTCGCCTCGGACAATACGGCGCCCGCCGCGCCGGAGGCGATGGAGGCCCTGGTCCGGGCCAATGACGCAGGCTTCACCCCCGGCTACGGGTCCGACCCGGTCACAGCGGCGGCGGCGGACGCCGTCCGCGCCCTGCTGGACGCCGACGCCGAGGTGCGCTTCGTCGCCTCGGGCACGGCGGCCAACGCCATCTGCCTGGCCGCCCTGGCCCGCCCGTTCGAGGCCGTGCTGGCGCATCGCCACGCCCATGTCCTGACCGACGAGACCGGCGCCCCGGGCCTGTTCGGTCACGGCGTCGGCCTGACCGGACTGGACGGCGCCTCGGGCCGGATCGACCCGGCGGGCCTTGAAGCGGCCCTCTCTGAGCCCGAGGTCTCGCACCGCCAGCCCCCCGCAGCCCTCTCCCTGACCCAGGCCACCGAGTACGGGGCGGTCTATCCGGGGCCGGCCCTGGCGGCCCTCTGCGCCCGGGCGAAATCCGCCGGCCTGGGAATCCACCTGGACGGCGCCCGGCTGGCCAACGCCGCCGCCGCAGGCTTCGACGTCCGGACCCTCGGCCCGATGGGGGTGGACCTTCTCGTGCTGGGCGGCGCCAAGTCAGGCATGCCGCCCTGCGAGGCCATCGTGATCTTCGACCGGGACCTGGCCCGGCGCTTCGACGGCCGGCTCAAGCAGTCGGGGCAGCTGGCCTCCAAGGGACGCTTCCTGGCGGCGCCCTTCCTCGGCCTGCTGGCGGAGGGCGCCTGGGCCCGGCGCGGGGCGCACGCCAACGCCATGGCGGCCCGTCTGGCGGCTGCCTGCCCCTTCCCCCTGGCGCATCCGGTGGAGGCCAACGGGGTCTTCGTACACATGGATGAGGACAGGCTGCAGGCCCTGCGGGCCGAGGGCTGGTTCGTCTACCGCTTCCTGGACGGATCGGTGCGGTTCATGTGCTCCTGGGCGACCTCGGCGGAGGCTGTGGACGAGATCGCCGCCGCCCTCCGCCGCATCGCGTGAGGGCCGGCAAGGGCGGCGCCTCCCGCAGAGGGTCGCCGCCCACTGTCACCAAATAGACACAATCTCATCTGCAGTGCGGGAGAAGGGGTCCTTGCGTTTGATCGCGGGTGACCGGCGCCCTACTTCGGCGGCAGGGAGTCAGGGTGGGCGTCACCGTGTGCGTCACGTCACGTACGCGCAGGCAGTCCCTCCGGATTCATCTCAACTGCAACAGGCTGGGGGCCTAGCAATGAATCATTCCGTTTCTGGCGCGCTTCGGGCGGGCCTTATGGCGTCCGTCGCCTTCTGCGGCGTCGCCTTCGCGTCCTCCGCATCGGCGCAACAAGCTTCGACCGAGGTCGGGGAACTGGTCGTGACCGGCTCGCGTATCCAGAGGCCGAACCTGGAGGCCAGCCAGCCCCTGCTGGTGATCTCCTCCGAGCGGATCGAGGCCAAGGGACAGACCAACCTCGCCGAGGCCATCAATGACTCCCCGTCATCCGGCATTCCGATCAACCCGATCGGCGACCAGGGCACCTTCGGCACCGGCCGGAACTATGTGAACCTTCTGAACCTTGGCTCCAACCGCACCCTGACCCTGGTCAACGGACGCCGGTTTGTGGGCTCCAACGCCGCCTCCCTGTTCACCGGCGCAAACGCCGGCGGCCAGGTGGACCTGAACGGCATCCCCACAGGACTGGTCAACCGGACCGAGCGGGTGTTCGGCACGGGCGGCGCCGTCTACGGGTCGGACGCCATCGGCGGCGTGGTCAACATCATCACCAAGACCCGCTATGAAGGCCTTGAGGTCAACGGCCAGTTCGGGCTTTCCGAGTATGGCGACGCGGAGGAATACCGCACCCGGGTGATTGGCGGGATGAGCTTCCTCGACGACCGCCTCAACCTCATGGGCAGCTATGAGTACAACAGGACCGAAGCGCTGGCCTTCACCGACCGGTCGGTGACAAATCGTCAGATCGCCTTCGCCAACAATCCGCTCAACACCGGACCGAACGACCTGATCGCGGGCGCCATCCTGATCCAGAACCGGCGATTCCCTGAGACGACTGCGGGCGGCCTGCCCGCCCGCACCGGGGGCTCGGCGCTGTCCGGCATCCTGACCATTGCAGACCCGAACAGCCCCGGGGGCCGGATCGCCGCCCAATTCGACCGCACCGGCAACCTTGTGCCCTATCAGACCGGCGTCTTCTACCAGACGTCGGTCGCCTCCGGCGGTGATGGCCTGAACCTGGCGAAGCTGTCCTCCCTGCGCTCACCGGTCGACCGGCATGTCGCCAGTGGCTTCGCCACATTCGACGTGACCCCCAAGGTCCGCCTCAAGGCCGAAGCCTTCGCCTCCCGGGTCGAGGCGGTGGAGCCCTTTAACCAGCCGATCTACAATGTCTCCATCTTTGGAGGGGCCTCCGCCGCCCTAAGGATGTCGACCTCCAACCCCTTCCTGTCGGCTCAGGCCAAGGCCGCCATCCTGGCCCAGCCCACCGCCCTGCCTGCAGACACCGCCTCGGCCGGTGACCGGATCTTCTTCCTGAACCGGGCCTCTTCGGACATCGGCAACAACAAGACCGAAGCGGAAGGCGACGTCTATCGCGGCGTCCTGGTGGCGGAAGGCGAGTTCGACCTCTTCGGACGGGCCATGAACTGGGATGTCTCGGCCAATCGCGGCCAGTCCCGGGGGTCGTTCTCGTCCCCCAACATCGTTCAGTCGAGGTTCCTGCTAGCGATCGACGCCGTCCGGGACTCAAACGGCGCCATTGTCTGCCGTGACCTGACCGCCCGGGCCAATGGCTGTGCGCCGCTGAACCTCTTCGGCGAAGGCGCGCCGTCCAAGGCGGCGCTCGACTATGTCGGCGTTCAGTTCCAGGCCGAGTACCAGATTGACCAGACGGTCTATCAGGCCAACTTCGGCGGCAGCCTGTTCGACCTGCCTGCGGGCGCCCTGGGCTTCAACGTCGGCTATGAGTACCGGCAGGAAGAGTCGGACTTCCAGCCCAATGAGCCGATGAGGACCGGGGTCGGCCGCTCCGCCGCGATCGCGGCCCTGTCCGGCGAGTTCGAGACCACTGAGTTCTACGGCGAACTCTCCGCTCCTCTCTTCGGAGGGGACTTCACCTTCCTCGGCATGCAGGGTCTGGAGGTCGAGGGCGCCTATCGCTACATCGACAACTCCCTGGCGGGCGAGGACGAGGCCTGGAGCTATGGCGTTCGCTGGAAGCCGGTCAACGACCTGACGATCCGGGGCACCCAGAGCAAGTCCTTCCGGGCTCCGGCCATCACGGAAGTCTTCCTGCCGCGGTCACCCTCCTTCACGACTGCGACCGACCCCTGCGACTCGCGCAACATCAATTCCGGACCGAACCCGACGGCCCGGAGGGCGAACTGCGCCGCGGCCTTCACGGCCCTCGGCCTGCCGGCCACCTACTCCCTGGTCTCGAACATCCAGAGCTTCACCGTCGAGGGCGCCACCAGCGGCAACCCGGATCTGGAGAACGAGATCGCCGACCAGTGGACCCTGGGCTTCGTCTACCAGCCCAGCTTCATCCCGAAGCTCGCCCTGACCTTCGACTATGTGAACGTCAAGCTGACCAAGGCGATCGTGAACTTTAACCTGACCTCGATCCTCAGCACCTGCTACGACTCCAATGCCTATCCGTCCGCGGTCTGTAACCGGTTCCAGCGCGGCGACGCCGCCTCGGGCGTACAGGCGGGTCAGATTCTCGGTCGGGGTGCAGCGCCGGGTGTCCCCGGACCGCTCTCTGGCTTTGTGAACGCGGGCTTCTCCAACTTCCAGGGCTTCACGGTCGGCCTGGACTGGAACCTGGAGCTGGCCACCATTCGCGGCTTTGACCGCTTTGGCGGCGGCGATCCCGGCACCCTGGACTTCAACCTCGACCTTTACTCGGTCCGCGAGCAGGAGACCTCGGTCAACGGCTTCGGCACGGATCTGAACCGGGACGTGGGCGAGATCGGCAACGCCGAATGGCAATGGAAGCTGGAGTCCGCCTACACCCGCGGGCCCTTCTCGGCGATCTGGACCTTCAACTACATCGGGGAGTCGAAGTTCAACAACGACTTCACCCTCGAGACCCGGACGCCCCTGACCGTGGACGCCTACATGCGCCACGACCTGGCCTTGTCCTATGACTTTGCCGAAATGATCGGCGCGCCCATGGGCCTGAAGAACATGCGGGCGCGCCTCGCCGTCGAGAACCTGACCGACCAGCCCCCGCCCTACGGGACGACTGGCCTCGGCGTCTATGACGTGATCGGACGCTACTACAAGCTGGGTGTGACGGCGCGCTTCTGACGCCGCCGACACGACCCGAAGACCCCCGCCCCGGCCGCCCAGCGGCCGGGGCTTTTTCTTGGGAGCTACGGGGCCAGAAGCCGGCGCTTCAGACCACGAAGCGGGCCAGGCGGCCCTTGATGATGGCCTCGGCCTCGGTGACGATCCGCGAGATCAGTTCGGCGCAGGTCGGGATGTCGTGGATCAGGCCCTGGACCTGGCCGGCTGACCAGATGCCATGGTCGGGATCGCCGGTCTCGTAGACCACCCGGCCGCGCGTGCCGGCCACCAGCTCCCGCACGTCCTCGAACTTGGCGCCCGAGCGCTCCAGCTCCACCACCTGGCGGCTGATGTCGTTGCGCGCCACCCGCGAGGTGTTGTGCATGGTGCGGAAGATGAGATCGGTGGCGCGCTCGTCGTTCTCGACGATCTGGCGCTTCACGTTCTCGTGGATCGGGCTTTCCTTCGTGCACATGAAGCGGGTGCCCATATTGATGCCCTCGGCGCCGAGGGCCAGGGCGGCCACGAGGCCCCGCGCATCGCCGAAGCCGCCCGAGGCGATCATCGGCACCTTCACCTTGTCGGCGGCGGCGGGAATGAGGATCAGGCCCGGCACGTCATCCTCGCCGGGGTGGCCAGCGCACTCGAAGCCGTCGATGGAGATGGCGTCGACGCCCATGCGCTCGGCCGACAGGGCGTGGCGGACGCTGGTGCACTTGTGCACGACGATGACACCGTTGGCCTTGAAGTCGTCGACATGCTCCTGCGGCTTGTTGCCGGCGGTCTCGACGATCTTCACGCCGCTCTCGATGATGGCCTTGCGGTACTCGGCGTAGGGCGGCGGGTTGATGGCCGGCAGGATGGTCAGGTTCACGCCGAAGGGCTTGTCCGTCAGCTTGCGGCAGCGCTCGATCTCGGCGCGCAGGGCGTCCGGGTTGGGCTGGGTCAGGGCGGTGATGAAGCCCAGGCCGCCCGCATTGGCTACGGCGGCGACCAGCTCGGCCCGGCCGACCCACTGCATGCCGCCCTGAACGACGGGATGCTCGACACCGACAAGCTCGGTGAAACGCGTCTTGATCGCCATGATGTCCTCCCCTTGGCGTTTGGGCCTTCGCCCCTTGGGAGAACACTGAAGCGCCGGACCCAGGGTCAGGCAAGCGGCAATTGGATCTACTTCAGGCCGCTCCGGCCAATGGCGTAGAAGCGCTCGGACCTCTGCTTCAGGAGTTTGTCGATGCTCTTGCCCTCGAGGCCGTCGAGTTCCTTCTCCAGGGCGTCGCCGACGATCCGCAGGGCCGCGGCCGGGTCGGCGTGGGCGCCGCCGGGCGGCTCGGGGATGATCTTGTCGACAATTTTCATCTTCAGGAGATCAGCGGCGGTGATCTTCATCGCCTTGGCGGCCTCCTCGGCGGTGCGGGCGCCGCGCCAGAGGATGGAGTTGGCGCCTTCCGGCGGGATGACCGAATAGATGGCGTGTTCGAGGATCAGCACCCGGTTGCCGCAGGCAATGCCCAGGGCGCCGCCCGATCCGCCCTCGCCGGTGACGATGGCCACCATCGGCGCCTTCAGCATCAGGCACTTTTCAGTGGACCGGGCGATAGCCTCGGCGACCCCGCGCTCCTCGGACCCCACGCCCGGATAGGCGGCTGGGGTGTCGACAAAGCTGATCACAGGCAGGTTGAAGCGCTCGGCCAGCTCCATGAGCCGGATGGCCTTGCGATAGCCCTCGGGCCGGGCGTAGCCGAAGTTGTGCTTGACCCGGGTGACGGTGTCCCGCCCCTTCTCATGGCCCATGACGAGGACGGGCCGACCGCGGAACCGGCCGATGCCGCCCATGATGGCCTGGTCGTCGGCGAACTTCCGATCGCCCTTGAGCTCGACGAACTCGTCGATCAGGCCGGCGCAATAGTCCACGAAGTGGGGCCGCTCCGGGTGCCGGGCGACCTGGGTCTTCTGCCAGGCGTCGAGGTTGGCGTAGGCGTCCTTGCGCATCTGCCGGGCCCGGTCGCGCAGGGCGTCGATCTCGCGGGTCAGATCTTCCGTACCAGCGGTCTCGGCCAGGCGCGACAGCTCTTCGATCTTGGCCTCGAGGTCGGCGATGGGGCGCTCGAACTCGAGATAGTGAACGGCCATGCGGCGGGAATCCCGTCCTGTTTCGCTGGGGGGAACCTAGTGGGTGGGCCGGTTCAGGAAAAGCCGGATTCGCGCCGGGGCTTCCGGGAGGCTGAAAGGGGATGGGCGGCGGCGACCACCTCGCGCAGGCGCTCGCCCGCCACATGGGTGTAGATCTGGGTGGTGGCGATGTCGGCGTGGCCGAGCAGGGTCTGGACGACCCGCAGATCCGCGCCGCCCTCCAGCAGGTGGGTGGCGAAGGCGTGCCGCAGGACGTGGGGGGAGACCCGCGCCGGATCGATGCCCGCCTCGATCGCCGCCTCGGCCAGCAGCTGGGCGAACCGCCGCGGGGTCAGCCGCCCGCCCTTGCCGCCGGAGGGAAAGAGCCAGGGATTGGCCGCGTCCCCCTTGGGCAGGGTCCGGGCCCTGACCTCCCTCCAGGCGCGGACGGCGGCGCGGGCCGCGTCGTTCAGGGGGGCGAGCCGCTCCTTGCCGCCCTTGCCCCGGATCATCAGGAAGTCGGGGTCGCGGGCGACGGCGGCGAGGGTCAGGCTGGTGAGTTCGGACACCCGCAGGCCGCCGGCGTAGGCCAGCTCGATCATGCAGGCGAGGCGCAGGCCCTTCACCTCATCCCGGACTGTGGCGGCGGCGATCAGGGCGGCGGCCTCCTCGCGACTGAGCACCCTGGGAAGGGGCCGGCCGCGGCGGGGCGCGTCGACCCGGCGGGAGGGATCGTCGGGGCGCCAGCCCTCCGCCAGGACGAAGCGGTAGAACTGGCGCAGGGCCGCCCGGCGCCGGGAGGCCGTGGCCGGTGAGAGCCCGCGCCGTCCCAGATCGGCGAAATAGGCCTCGACATCCTCGGCGGCGGCGGAGGCCAGGGTCAGGCCGCGCGCCGCCAGGAAACCGGAAGCATCCAGGAGATCGCGCTCGTAAGCGCGCAGGGTGTTGGCCGCCGCCGCCCGCTCGACGGACATCATTTCCAGAAATGCCTCGGCCCAGCCTTCGCCGCTCATGGTCCCCGCCTGCAGGCGCCTGGGCCCGCCAAATCAGCCGCATCCTAGCGCCTGCCGGTGGCTTGGTGTAGAAACAACGCCTCCCATGGACCCTTCAGACCCCTTGCGCGCCCGGACCATCACCCTCGTGGGGCTGATGGGTTCAGGCAAGTCCAGCGTCGGCAAGCGCCTCGCCCAGGCCCTCGACCTGCCCTTCCGGGACGCCGATGAAGAGGTCGAGGTCGCCGCCGGACGGTCCATCCCCGAGATTTTCGAACAGCTGGGCGAACCCGCCTTCCGCGACGGGGAGCGACGGGTCATCGCCCGCCTGCTGGAGGGACCGCCCATTGTGCTGGCCACCGGCGGCGGGGCCTTCATGAACCCCGAGACCCGGGACCTGATCAAGGCGCGGAGCGTGTCAGTCTGGCTCAAGGCCGACCTGCCCATCCTGGCGCGCCGGGTGGCCCGCAAGGACAACCGCCCCCTTCTGACCGGCAAGGACCCTATGACTGTGCTGACCGAACAGGCGCAGGCGCGCTATCCCGCCTACAGCCAGTCTGACATCACGGTGGAGACCGGCGACTCTCCCCACCAGTTGACCGTCGATCAGGTGGTTCGCGCCCTCACCGACTGGCAGGCTCGCGCCTCGTCATGATCCGCACCGTGAATGTCGACCTGGGCGAGCGCGCCTACGATGTCCTGATCGGTCCGGGCCTGCTGGACGAGGCCGGCGCCCGGCTGCGCCCCTTCGTCCGACGCGACCGGGTCGCCGTGGTCTCGGACGAGACCGTCTGGGGCCTGCACGGCGCGCGGCTGACCGCCGCCCTGGAGCGGGCCGGCCTGGCCGTCCATCCCATCGTCATGCCCCCCGGCGAACAGACCAAGAGCTTCGCCGGACTGGAGACGCTCTGCGACGCCCTGCTGGCCCTGGAGCTGGACCGGGGCGACCTGATCGTCGCCTTCGGCGGCGGGGTGATCGGCGACCTCGCCGGCTTCGCCGCCGCCATCTACAAGCGCGGCGCCGACTTCGTGCAGATCCCCACCACCCTGCTGGCCCAGGTGGACTCCTCGGTGGGGGGCAAGACGGCCATCGACACCCCGCGGGGCAAGAACCTGGTGGGCGCCTTCCACCAGCCCCGCCTCGTCCTGGCCGACCTGGACGTGCTGGGCAGCCTGCCCGACCGCGAGATGCGGGCCGGCTACGCCGAGGTGCTGAAATACGGCCTGCTGGGCGACGCGGGCTTCTTCGCCTGGCTGGAGGGCCATGGCGCAGCGGTCCTGACGCGAGAGCCGGGCGCGCTCGCCCGCGCCGTGGAGCGCTCGGTCGAGATGAAGGCGGAGATCGTCATCGCCGACGAGCGCGAGGCCGGGCGCCGGGCCCTTCTGAACCTCGGCCACACCTTCGCCCACGCTCTCGAGGCCGAGACAGGCTATGGCGAGGCCCTGCTGCACGGTGAGGCGGTGGGCCTCGGCTCGGCCATGGCCTTCCGCTATTCGGCCGCCGAAGGGCTCTGCGACGCTCAGGACGCCTTGAGGGCGGTGAACGCCGTCGCCGCGGCGGGACTGCCTGCGCGCCTCTCCGACCTTGGGGCGCGGACCTTCGCCGCTGACGATCTCCTGCGCCACATGGCCCAGGACAAGAAGGCCGAGAGCGGCCGCCTGACCTTCATCCTCGCCCGGCGCGCAGGCGAGGCCTTTGTGGCGCGCGACGTGGACGCCGGCCGGATGCGCGCCTTCCTGGTCTCTGAAGGAGCCGTCTGATGTTGGGTATCTTCCTGGTCCTGACGCCGGTGATCTTCGGCCTCCTGGCCATCTCCGCCCTGTTCTCGGCGGCGGAGACGGCGCTCACGGGCGCCAGCCGCACCCGGATGCACCAGCTTGAGCGCGAGGGCAACCGCGCCGCCGGCCGGGTGAACCGCTTGATCTCCGACCAGGAAACGATGATCGGGGCGGTCCTTTTGGGCAACAATCTGATCAACATCCTGGCCTCGGCGGTGACTACCGAGTTCGTGACCCGGGCGATTCCCGGGGCCCTGGGCGTCGCCGTCGCCACGGCGATCATGACCGTCCTGGTCCTGGTCTTCGCCGAGGTCCTGCCGAAGACCCTGGCCATCCTGCGCTCGGACGACGTGGCCCGCTTCCTGTCGGCGCCCACCCTGATCGTGGTGAAGGTCTTCGGCCCCATGATCTGGGCCATCCAGTGGATCGTCCGGCGCACCCTCGGCCTGTTCGGCGTCAAGCTGGGCATGGAGATGGACGTCCTCGCAGCGCACGAGGAGATCCGCGGCGCGGTGGAGTACCACCACTCCGAGGGCCTGGTGGAGGCCCGGGACCGGCGGATGCTGGGCGGGGTGCTGGACCTGTCAGACATGGATGTCAGCCAGGTCATGGTGCACCGGATGTCCATCTCCATGGTCGATGCCGACCTCCCGGTCCGGGAGCTGGTCGCCAACGTCCTGAAGGGCGACCACACCCGCATCCCGCTCTGGCGCGATAACCCCGAGAACATCATCGGCATCCTGCACGCCAAGGACCTGCTTCTGGCCATCTCGGAAGCCGACGGCGACATGTCGAAGGTCTCGGTGGACAAGATCCGCCGCGAGCCCTGGTTCATCCCGGACACCACCAACCTCAAGGACCAGCTGAACGCCTTCCTCAAGCAGAGGAACCACTTCGCCCTGGTCGTGGACGAGTACGGCGCCTTGCAGGGCCTGGTGACCCTGGAGGACATCCTCGAGGAGATCGTCGGCGAGATCGAGGACGAGTACGACAACGCCGTCGAAGGCCTGCGCCGGCAGCCGGACGGGTCGGTGTCGGTGGCGGGGTCTGTGGCGGTCCGCGACCTGAATCGCGCCATGGACTGGAGCCTGCCGGACGAACCGGCGGTCACCGTCGCCGGCCTGGTGATCCACGAGGCCCAGGCCATCCCCAGGATCGGTCAGGCCTTCATCTTCCACGGCCACCGCTTCCAGGTGGTCAAGCGGGTGCGCAACCGCATCACCGCCCTCAAGATCTCGCCTCCGCTCGACGGCGCCGAGACCGTCTGAGCGTCTCTCAGGAGGCCGGACCTCAGAGGCCCTTGGCCTCCAGGGCGGCCAGCACCTTGTCCGGGGTCAGGGGATAGTCCCTCAGCCGGACGCCGCAGGCGTTGTAGACCGCGTTGGCGATGGCCGCCCCGGCGCCGCAGATGCCCAGCTCGCCCACACCCTTGATGCCCATCGGGTTGGCCTTGTCGTCGGCCTCGTCCAGCAGGACGGCGTCGAGGTTGACGATGTCGGCGTGGACGGGGGCGAGGTAGCCTCCCAGGTCCTGGTGCAGGAAGGAGCCATAGCGCGGATCGACCGGGTTGGACTCCGTCAGGGCCGCGCCGACCCCCCAGATCATGCCGCCGGTGATCTGGCTCTTGGCGAGCTTGGCGTTGAGGATTCGGCCGGCGGCGAAGACCCCGAACATGCGGCGCAGGCGCACCTCGCCGGTGACGGAGTCGACGCCCACCTCGGCGAACTGGGCGCCATAGGTGTGCTGGGACCAGTCGCGGGCGTCCGCGGCGGGAGAGATGCCGCCTTCGACATAGACCCCCTCGGGTCCGGCGCGGGCCGCCAGGGCGGCCAGGCTCTCGCTTCGGTTGCCCAGGACGATGTTGCCGTTGGCGAAGTCCATAAGGGTCGGATCCTCACCGTAGAGGGGCGAGCGCGGGTCGCCTGCCGCCAGCTCGGCGAGACGGCGGCGCATGACCATGCCCGTCTCGTAGGCCGCGGAGCCCGCCGTAGCGGCGCCGAACTGGCCGCCCGATCCGGGAGCCGGCGGCATGTCGGAATCGCCTAACTCCACGCGCACCTGGTCGAGGGTGAGCCCCAGGGTCTCGCCCGTAATCTGGGCCAGGATGGTGTAGGTGCCGGTGCCGATATCCGTCATGCCCTGTGTGAGGGTCGCGACGCCGTCGCCGGTCAAGCGGAGCCCCGCCTTGGCGGGCAGCAGGAAGTTTCCGCGGATCGCTGTAGCCATGCCCATGCCGACATACCAGCGGCCCTCCCGGACGGCGCCGGGGACCGGGTTGCGGCGCTCCCAGCCGAACTGCTGGGCGCCTTCCTGCATGCAGCGCACCAGTTGGCGAACGGAGAAGGGCTTGGCGTTGTCCGGATCAACCTCGGGCTCATTGCGGATCCGCAGCTCGATGGGGTCGAGGCCCAGGGTCTCGGCCAGCTCGTCCATGGCGCATTCGAGCGAGAGCATGCCGGGCGCCTCGCCGGGCGCCCGCATGGCGCCGGCGTGGGGGATGTCGAGGCGGACCAGCCGGTGCCCCGTCAGCCGGTTCGGCGCGGCGTAGAGGTTGCGGGCGAAGTTGGCGGCGTGCTCGACAAAGGGGGCGTTGCGGGCGCAGTGGGTCACCGCCTCCAGGGCCATAGCGTTCAACCGCCCCGACCGGTCCGCGCCCAGCCGGACCCGCATCTGGACGGCGGGCCGGTGGATGGTGGCCTGGAACATCTGCTGGCGGGTGTAGGCGACGCGGACCGGCCGGCCGGTCTCGCGGGCGCCCAGGGCCGCCAGGGTCAGGTCGTCGTAGGACTGGCCCTTTCCTCCAAAGCCGCCGCCGATGTAGCGCGTGAAGAGGCGGACCCGGTCGGAGGGAACTCCCAGGGTCTCGGCCAGGGCGTGCTGCCCCCCCTTCACCATCTGGATGGAGGTATGGACCACCACCTTGTCCCCCTCCCACCAGGCGGTGGTGGCGCAGGGCTCCATCTGGGCGTGGTTCTGAAGGGGGCTGAACCAGGTGGCGTCGACCGTGACCTCCGAGGCCGTATACCCCGCCTCGAAGTCGCCGATGCGCGCATCCTCCTCGCCCGGAGCGGGCCCGGCCTGGTCCAGGCTGGACAGGAAGTCGAGGTCGGCGGACTCAGCTTCGTAGGTGATCCGCACCAGGCCGCCAGCGGCCCGGGCGTTTTCGGGCGTATCGGCGAGGACGAAGGCGACGGACTGGCCGTAGTGCTCGACCCGATCCGATTCCAGGGCCGGATTGGACGCCCTCTGGCTGCGCGGATTGAGCCGGGTTCCACGGGCCGCCTGGGCCGGGACGTTGAGGTGGGTCCAGACCCGGACGACGCCCGGCGCAGCCTCGGCCGCCGAGATGTCGACCGAGGCGATGCGGCCCCGGGCCAGGGTCGAGGACACGATGTGGCCGAAGAGGGGCGGGGCGGGGGTCTCCACCTCGTAGGCGTAGGGCGCCGTCCCGGTGACCTTGAGGCGTCCCTCATAGCGATCGACGGGCTTACCGATCAGGCCGGAGCGGTTCTCGGTGACGGGATTGGGCGCAGCCCAGTCGCGAACAGTGCTCATGAACCCACCCCTTCCCGGGCCTGCCGGATCACGTCGGCGGCGAGACGCCGCACCAGGGCCTTGCGGCCGTCCTCACCCTCAGCGGAGGCCAGCTCGGCGGCGGCCGCCTCGGCGGGCGAGGCCCCGTCGGCCAGGGCCGCCTCGGCGGCGCGGGCCCGCCAGGGGCGCGCGGCCACCGCCCCCAGCGCCACCCGGTCGCCAGCGACGGCGACGCTGGCGAGGGCGCCTGTGTAGGACGCGCGGGCCCGGACCTTCCTCCAGGCCTGCCCACCCTCGGGCGGGGGCGGCAGCTCGACCGCCAGGATGAGTTCATCGGGCGCCAGGTCCGTATCCACCTGCGGCGCCTCTCCCGGCAGCCGGTGCAGGGTCTCGACCGACCGGCGCTGGACCGAGCCGTCGGCCCGGACCGTCTCAGCGACGGCGTCGAAGGCGGCCAGGGCCACGCTCATGTCCGAGGGACTGACGGCGATACACATCTCGCTGGCCCCGAAGAGGGCGAGGGTGCTGGACAGCCCATCCATGGCGCTGCAGCCCGACCCCGGGAGGCGCTTGTTGCAGGGCTTGGCGGCGTCCATGAAATAGGGGCAGCGGGTGCGCTGCATGAGGTTCCCGCCCACCGTGGCCTTGTTGCGCAGCTGGACGGACCCCCCGGCGAGGATGGCGCGGGCCAGGGCGGGATAGCGGCTCCTGACCTTGGGATCCGAAGCGACGGCGGTGTTGGTCGCCAGGGCCCCGATGCGCAGGCCGCCTCCGGCGGTCTCGGCGATATCGGCGAGGGGCAGGCGGCCCACGTCGATCAACCGCGGCGGCTGCTCGATCTCCAGCTTCATAAGGTCCAGGAGGTTGGTCCCCCCGGCCAGAAAACGCGCGCCGGGGCTGACGGCGGCGAGGCTCAGGGCGTGGTCGACGTCCCGGGCGCGCTCGAAGGCAAAGGGCTTCATGCGGCGGCTCCGGCGGCGCGGCGCACGGCGGCGAGGATCTGGGGATAGGCCGAACAGCGACAGATATTGCCGCTCATCCGCTCCCGGATCTCGGCGTCCGTCAGGGTGACGGGACCGTCGAGGTCGGCGGTGGCCTCGCTGGGCTGGCCTGCGGCGACCTCCGCCAGAAGACCCACAGCCGAGCAGATCTGGCCGGGCGTGCAATAGCCGCACTGGAAGGCGTCCTCGGTGAGGAAGGCCTGTTGCACCGGGTGCAGGAGCTCGCCTGAGGCCAGGCCCTCGACGGTGACGACCGCGTCGCCGTCATGCATGACGGCCAGGGACAGGCAGGCGTTGATCCGGACCCCATTCACCAGGACGGTGCAGGCGCCGCACTGCCCATGGTCACACCCCTTCTTGGTCCCCTTCAGGTCGAGCCCCTCCCGCAACAGGTCCAGCAGGCTCGTGCGCGGATCGACGTCGACGTCGTGGTCGACCCCGTTCACCCGGATGGTGGTCAGCACTTTGAATTCCCTCGTTCACTGCAGACAGACTGTTACCTGACCTCGTCCGGCGCAAGGGCCGTGAGGGACAGGGCATGGACAGGCCCCGCCAACTCCTCCGCCAGAACCCGGTAGACCATGCGCTGCCGCGCCACCCGGGACTGGCCCGCGAAGGCTGCGGCGCGAATCCGGATGTTGAAATGGCTCTCGCCGCCCGGCGTCGCGCCGGCATGGCCGGCATGGCGGGCGGAGTCGTCCTCGATCTCGAGCTGGTCTGGCGAGAAGGCGTCGCTGAGCTTTTTCCGCAACGTTCCGGCGATCCGTCCCATGTTCATCCTTAGATTCTTGAAAGCGACACCAACCTTCTCATACTTGTCCCATGGCTGGTGCGTTTCAGTACAGACCCCGCTTCGTGGATATCCGGGTCCGACCGCCGACCGCGGAGGAAGCCGCGCAGGCGGACGTGCACGCCCTGAAGCCAGGGCAGCGCGCCTGCGACCATCCCGGCTGCCGGGTGGCCGCCTCCGCCAAGGCCCCGAAATCCCGGGACATGCTGAATGAGCACTACTGGTTCTGCCAGCCACACGCGGCCGACTACAACCGCAACTGGAACTTCTTCGCGGGCATGAGCGAGTCGGAGGTCCGGGCCCGTATGGAGCAGAGCGCCCTGGGGGACCGGCCGACCTGGGACTTCAAGGCCGGCAAGAACTCCCGGGAGTCCGCCGCCGCGGCGCGCGGTTTTGCGACCGGGGACGGATTCAGGGATCCGTTCGACCTCTTCGGACGCACCAGCGCCAGCCGGGCCAGCGAGACGCCCGCTCGCCGGAACCTGGGCAAGCTGGAGCGCACCGCCCTGGCGGACCTGGACCTGGACGAGGATGCTGATGCCGGCCGGATCCGAGCGCGCTACACCGAGCTCGTCAAGCTCTGCCACCCAGACGCCAACGGGGGGGACAGGTCCGCCGAGGCCAAGCTGCAACGCACGATCAGGGCCTACCAGGTCCTGCGGAAAGCCAAGATGGTCTGAAGAACCGGAAGAGGTCCGCTAGACCGGAACCTCGCCCTGCACCGTGGTGCGATGCATGACCCTCAGGTGGCCGTCATAGCCGCCCTCGGCGAAGTGCATGGTGCAGCGGTTATCCCACATCAAAAGGTCGCCCACGGTCCAGCGGTGCCGGTAGATGAACTCTTCCTGTGTCAGGTGGGCGAACAGGAAGCCCAGGAGGGCCTTGGATTCCTCCGGAGTGAAGCCCTCGATCCCGACCGTGTAGACCGGGCTGATGTAAAGCGCCTTGCGGCCCGTCACGGGATGGGTCCGCACCAGCGGATGGGTCAGGCTGCCGTCGGCCTCTTCCGAGACGATGATCTTCATGGTCCGGGCTTCGGTGTCGCGGGCGAAGACCCCTTTAGTGCCATAGCTCTGCCGGGCCGAATGAACCGCCCGAAGGGGCGCCAAGACGGCCTTCATGGCGTCTGACAGGGCGTCCCACGCCCGGCTCGCGTCAACGAACAGGGTGTCTCCGCCCACCGGCGGGATGGTCTGGGCGCGCAGGAGGGTGGCGGCCGGGGGCGTCTCCAGGAAGCTCCAGTCCGAATGCCAGCCCGCCCCGAAATTGGTCGCCCTCTCGTCCGGCTCGCGGCGCAGTTCCAGAACATTGGGCCGCCCGGGCATGGGCTCGATGTAGGGGTCCTTGCCGAAGGGGCCGATCTGCTGGGTGAAGGCCTCCAGGGCGTCGAGACCCAGGGGCTGGTCCGGAAAGCAGACCACCGAGTGCCGGGCCCAGGCCTGGTGGATCTCAGCCAGGACGCCGTCTGGCAAAGGCTGGGAAAGGTCCGGTCCCGAGATCCGCGCGCCAAAGCCCGTGGGCTCAGGTGCAACCCTGATGCTTTCCGCCTGTCCGCTCATCGTCGCCTCCCGACCCTCAATTTCCCTGCGGGGTCACACCCCCATCAAAGCCGGTTTGCATCGAGCGCGTAAGCCTGTAATCGAACCGGGTCATGACTTCTCTCGCCGATACCCAGGACGAAAAGCTCCTGTCCCTCGTTCCCGATCGCGACGTCTCCGTCAGAGAGACGTTCGGCGTCGACTCCGACATGATGGTCCCCGCCTTCAGCGAGCGCGACCCGCACGTGCCGGACATTGACCAGGCCTACCGGTTCGATCCGGAGACCACCAAGGCGATATGCGCCGGGTTTGCGCATGACCGCCGGGTCATGGTGCAAGGCTACCACGGGACGGGTAAGTCCACCCACATCGAGCAGGTGGCGGCGCGCCTGAACTGGCCCCTCATCCGGGTCAACCTGGACAGCCACGTCTCGCGGATCGACCTGGTCGGCAAGGACGCCATTGTCCTGAAGGACGGCAAGCAGATCACCGAGTTCCGCGAAGGCATCCTGCCCTGGACGATCCAGCGGCCGATCGCCCTGGTGTTCGACGAATACGACGCCGGCCGGCCCGACGTGATGTTCGTGATCCAGCGCGTCCTGGAAGCCCAGGGCAAGCTCACCCTGCTCGACCAGAACCGGGTCATCCGGCCGAACCGCTTCTTCCGGCTGTTCGCCACCACCAACACCATCGGCCTGGGCGACACGACGGGGCTCTATCACGGCACCCAGCAGATCAATCAGGGCCAGATGGACCGTTGGTCGATCGTGACCACCCTGAACTATCTGGCCCATGACGTGGAGGCCGACATCGTGGTGGCCAAGTGCCCCGCCTACACGACGGCCGAGGGCCGTCGCACGGTGGCGGCCATGGTCCGGGTGGCGGACATGACCCGCAACGCCTTCATCAACGGCGACATCTCGACCGTGATGAGCCCGCGGACCGTCATCACCTGGGCGCAGAACGCTGAGATTTTTGACGGCGACCTGGGCCTGGCCTTCCGCATGACCTTCCTGAACAAGTGCGATGAGCTCGAGCGCGGCACCGTGGCCGAGTTCTACCAGCGCGCCTTTGGCCAGGAACTGCCCGAAAGCACCGCCCGCCCCCGTCTCGGCTGAGCCCGGCGGGCGCCCTGACCGGGAGACCGACGCCCGGGAACCGGGTCGCCGTTTCTGAGTTGAGGAGACCCTGAGCCCCGGCCATGTCCAGAAACCCGGAAAGTCCCGTCGAGCCCTTCAAGCGCGCCCTCGCCAACGCGGTGCGTTCGCTCGCCCAGAATCCGGACCTGGAGATCGTCTATTCGGGAGAGGCTTCGGGGGTCCAGGGCGACCGGGCTGTCCTGCCGCATCCGCCCCGTGACCTGACCCCGGACGACGCGGCGCGAATCCGCGGCATGGCCGACCAGATGGCCCTTCGGATGTCGCAGCACGACCCGGCGATCCACGCCCGGACCCGGCCGGGATCGGCCGAGGGCCAGCCGGTCTTTGACGCGCTTGAGCAGGCGCGGATCGAGGCCGTCGGCGCCAACGCCCTGGGCGGGGTGAAGGCCAACCTGAAGGCCATGCACGAGGCCGCCTGGGCGCGGCGGCCCTTCAACCCCATCGAAGCCCAGGCCAACCCGCCCATGGCGGACATCGTCTCGCTCCTGGTGCGCGAGCGCCTGACCGGGGTGGAGCCGCCCGCCAACGCCCGCCCCCTGGTCGACCTGTACCGCGCCGAGATCGAGGCCCGCGGCGCCGAGACGCTGGACAAGCTGGGCGAGGTCATCGGCGACCAGAAGGCCTTTGGCCGCCTGGCCCGGAGTCTGCTGCGCGACCTGTCCATGGGCGACGACCTGACGGACGCGCCCGAGCCGGCTGACCAACAGGAAGACGACGGCGACGAAGGCGAGGCCGAGGCCAGCGAGCAGGGCGAGGAGGGCGAAGGGGAGTCCCAGTCGCCCCAGCAGACCTCAATGGACGACAGCGAGAGCACTTACAGCGAGAGCGAGGACGCCGACAGCCAGCTCACCGAGGCGATGGAGGACCCCAACGCCGAGGACATGGACCAGCCCCCGGAAATGGGCGAGGGCGACCAGCCGGCCCGTCCCGAGATCAAGGGTGAGGGCAAGGTTCCCGTCTACCGGGTCTTCACCACCGCCCACGACGAGGTCGTCGCCGCCGAGGAGCTCTGCGAGGCCGAGGAGTTGACACGGCTGCGCGCCTATCTCGACCAGCAGTTGGCCAGCCTGTCGACCGTGGTCTCGCGCCTGGCCAACAAGCTCCAGCGCAAGCTGATGGCCCAGCAGAACCGCTCCTGGACCTTCGACCTCGAGGAAGGGATCCTGGACGTGGCGCGCCTGACCCGCGTGATCGTTGATCCTACCGCCTCCCTGGCCTTCAAGGAGGAGGAGGACACCGAGTTCCGCGACACGGTGGTCAGCATCCTCATCGACAACTCCGGCTCCATGCGGGGACGACCGATCATGGTGGCGGCGGTCTGCGCGGACATCCTAGCCCGAACCCTCGAGCGCTGCGGTGTCAAGACCGAGGTCCTGGGCTTCACCACCCGGGCCTGGAAGGGCGGCAGCTCCCGCGAGGACTGGTTGAAGGCCGGCAAGCCCGCTGCGCCCGGCCGGCTGAACGACCTGCGCCACATCATCTACAAGGCCGCCGATGCGCCCTGGCGGCGGGCCCGCCGCAACCTGGGCCTGATGATGCGCGAGGGGCTCCTGAAGGAGAACATCGACGGCGAGGCCCTGATGTGGGCCCACCAGAGGCTGATCGGCCGCCCCGAGGCGCGCCGCATCCTGATGGTCATCTCCGACGGGGCGCCGGTGGACGATTCCACCCTCTCCGTGAACTCGGGCCACTACCTGGAAAAGCACCTTCGCGAGGTCATCGCCGAGATCGAGGGCAAGAGCCCCGTCCAGCTGATCGCCATCGGCATCGGCCACGACGTGACGCGCTACTATCGCCGGGCGGTGACCATTGTCGACGTCGAGCAGTTGGCGGGCGCCATCGTCGACCAGCTGGCCGAGCTGTTCGACGAGGAGCCCCGCAAGATGAACCGGCGGTCGGCGGGCCTCCTGGCGCCGCCTCCCCGCACCCAGGGCCCGGACGGAGCGGCCCGGCGCTCGACCTTCAAGGAAGTCCGGAAAGCCGTCCTGTAATGCGCTGGGTCCTGATCGCCGCCCTCGCCCTCCTGGCCACAGGCTGCGCAGACCGTTCCGTCCGGGCGACGGGCCCCGTCCAGGCGGGCCCGTGGATCACTGTGGCTGCTGAGCCAGTGGCGGCCGACCCCACCCGGCCCGAGAGGACAGACTTCGGACGGTTCCGCTATGCCGGCGGCCTGGCCCTGACGGCGTCGGACAGCAACCGGCTGCACGGGCTCTCGGACATCCGGGTGCTGCCGGACAACCGGATCCTGGGCGTCACGGACGAGGGCGACCTGTTCGAGGCCCGGCTAAGGTTCGACGGCGACAGCCGTCTCACCGGCCTTGACCGCGCCCGCCTCACGCCCCTGCAGGCGCCGGGGGGCGGCCCCCTGGGGGGCAAGTTGGAGGCCGACGCCGAGGGCCTGGCCCTCCTGAAGGACGGCTCGCGTCTGGTCAGCTTCGAACAGCGGCACCGCATTCTCCTCTACCCCGCCGACGGCCAGCCCCCTCGCCAGGTGAACAGCCCTGAGGCGACCTTCCCCCCCAATGGCGGGCTCGAGGCCCTGTCCGCCGATCCCGCCCGGGGCGCGGACGCCTGGCTGGCGGGCGGTGAGGAGTCCGGGGAGATCTGGACCTGCAGCCTGCGTGCGCCCTGCCGATCGCTGGGGACCCTTCCCAAGCCCTTCGAGTTCGGCCTGGTGGCGGTGACGCCCCTGCCGGACGGCGGCCTGGCCTACATGATCCGCGCCTGGGACCCCCTGCGCGGCGCCCGCATCGCCCTCATCCTGCGCAACGCCGCCGGGGCCGAGGTGGACCGGCTTGAGCTGGCCCGGCCGCTGACCACGGACAATTTCGAGGGCGTCGACGTCCTGCCGGGGAAGGATGGCGGCCTTCGGTTTCTGCTGGCCTCGGACGACAACTTCTCGACCGAGCAGAGGACCCTGCTTCTCGTCTTCGACTGGAAGCCCTGAGCGATCTCAGGATATCGGGGCTCTGGCCAGGGCCGGTTGAGTTCCGGACAGCCGAGAAAAAAGAGCCGCCCCGGAGGGCGGCCTCTTCAGCTCCCGAAAGGGCGCCAGACGTCAGGCGGCCTGATCGGCGAGCTTGGCCTTGACCTGCCGCTTGATCTTCAGGGCGCGGGGCGAGAGGTCCTCATCGCGAGCCTTGACCAGGTAGGCGTCGAGCCCGCCCTTAAAGTCCAGGGTGCGCAGAACCGCGTTGGTGATGCGCAGCTTGAAGGTCTGTCCGAGGGCGTCGGACTGAAGGGTCACGGGCGCCAGGGCCGGCAGGAAGCGGCGCTTGGTCTTGACGTTCGAGTGGCTCACATTGTGGCCGACCATCGGACCGACACCAGAGAGTTCACAGCGGCGCGACATGGGTTCTTCATCCCGATAGAAAGAGTCCCGGAAACCGCGCGGCCGCCCGGGGGAGCGGCGATATAGGCCAAGCGGGCGGCGAAGGTCAAGGCTGAGGGCCGGGAGGCACGAAATACTGGTAGTCGTCCAGATGCGCTCGGTTGTCGAGTTCGGCGAACGTCCGTTGACGGTATCGTACGCCCGACTTGACCTGGGGCCTCATGGCGGGGTCGATTGGCAGCCGCCGTTGCTTTAGATGGCGTTAGCTGGCGCGAGGTTGCCCTCTTCATAACTCGCGCGATTGCGGCCCAAGTAATGAAACGCGCGGCGGCGAGGGAACGGTGGCGGAATTTCTTGATCGTGATGCAACGGATCAACTCGCGGCCCTGCGGTCAGGCGATATCAGCGCGCGCGAACTCTTACTCGCGGCTGTTGAACGCGCCGAACGTACGGCTGACGTGAACGCAGTTGTTTCGCGCGATATTGAGCGCGCCCTACGTGAGGCCCAGCTCATCGACGAGAAGCGGGCGCGAGGCGATGAAGTCGGTGTGCTCGCCGGCCTGCCAATGACAGTCAAAGATACCCTTGATGTCGAGGGTCTACCCGGCTCGGCGGGACTAGGCTCTGGACTCAATCGGAGTCCACCAAGTGACGGCTGCGGCGAGTAGAACCGCGGACAGGAAGTTGTCTGCTCGTTTGTCGTAACGGGTTGCGATGCGGCGGAAGTCTTTGAGACGACAGAACATTCGCTCGATGG
>JADBYZ010000011.1 GCA_020402745.1 Phenylobacterium sp. | reverse complement strand
GACCCGCCGGACCATGACGCCCAGCGGAGGGTGGTCATGCCCATGTTCTCGACCGCCGGCATGGCGGAGCTGGAGCCCCTGATCCGCAGCCGGGCGGCGGCCATTCTGGACGAGCTGCCGGTGGGCGAGACCTTCGACTTCGTCGACAATGTCTCGGTGGAGCTGACCAGCCAGATGCTGGCCACCCTGTTTGACTTTCCCTTCGAGGCCCGGCGCCTGCTGCCCGAGGCGTCGGACATCATCCTCGCCCCGACGGGTGAGGGCGCGGTCTTCAGGACCAATGAGGACCGCCAGGCCGCGCTGAGGCCCTATTTCGAGACCTTCGTGGGACTTTGGGAGGCCCGCAAGGCCGCGCCGGGGAATGATCTTTTGTCCCTGCTGGCGGGCGATCCCATCACCCGCAAGGACGGCCAGATGTTCGCCTACCTGGGCAATGTGATCCTTTTGACCGTGGCCGGCAGCGACACGACCCGGCACTCGATCACCGGCGCCCTCCTGGCCTTCCAGGACAATCCCGACGCCTATGACCGGCTGCGCGCCGACCCGTCCCTGCTGGATTCGGCCGTGCCCGAGATTATCCGCTGGCAGAGCCCCGTGGCCCACATGCGCCGCACCGCCACCCGCGACATCGAGCTGGGCGGCAAGACGATCCGCAAGGGGGACAAGGTGATCATGTGGTACGTCTCGGGCAACCGGGACGGCGCGGTGATCGCCGATGCGGACCGGTTCATCATCGACCGGGTGCGGCCGCGGCAGCACGTGGCCTTTGGTTTCGGTATCCACCGCTGCGTCGGCAACAGGCTGGCCGAGATGCAGCTGAAGGTGGTCTGGGAAGAGATTCTCAAGCGCTTCCGGCGCATCGAGGTGATGGCCCCGCCGCGCCGCCTGACCTCCAACTTCGTCAAGGGCTACGAGACCCTGCCGGTGCGCATCGCCAGCTGAGCGGCCGGGCTCGCGGCCCCGAGCCCCCGCTAGTGACGTCACGAAATCGTTTTTCACACAATTGGCATCATCCCGTCACGGGATTGACATGCCTTTCGCTGTCGGCCAGCGTTTCCGGACGCACAGGCAATAACCCTGGCGATTATTTTTTGGGGAGTGAAAACCAGATGCAGTCCAAGGCCATACTGTTGGCGACGAGCATTCTCGCCGCCAGCGCGGTGGGTCTCTCGGCCCAGGCGCAATCCGCGATGAACACCATCGACGAACTGGTGGTGACGGCGGAAAAACGCGAGCAGAGTCTGCAGGATGTGCCCGTCGCGATCTCGGCCTTCACCAGTCAGCAGCGCGACCTCGTCGGCATCTCGACCGTCCAGGACCTGACCAACTTCACCCCAGGCTTCGTCTATCAGTCGTCGAACGACCGCGCCTCGATGCGCGGCATCGGCCGACTCTCGAATGTGCATTCCGTGGACGGTGCGGTGTCGATCTATGTCGACAGCCTCTTCACCACTTCCACCGTCCTGGCCGGCAGCCCGCCTCTGGACGTGGAGCGGGTGGAAATCCTCCGCGGCCCCCAGGGCACCCTTTATGGCCGTAACGCCATCGGCGGCACGGTCAACATTATCTCCGTTCGGCCGACCGACGAGCTGTACGCCGAAGTCCGCGCGATCGCAGAGAATTACAGCTTCACCAATCTTCAGCTCGCTGTTTCTGGCCCCATCACTGACGGGCTTCGGATGCGCTTCTCGGGCTACAAGCTCGACCAGGAGAGGGGCTATTTCAAGAACATCACGCCCGGCCGGCCTACAGAAGGCGCCTTGCGTGATGAGTTCCAGTATCAGTTTCAGCTCGAGGCCGATATCGGCGACAATGCTGAGCTATGGTTGTCATACAGGACGCTCGCCTGGCATAACCGCGGGGGCCCCGGCGCCCGGGCGGGCTATCGCGGTGACGAGTATTCAAATGGTCGGATCGATCCGAACTACCTGATCGTCTTCTCCTCGGCGCACGGTCTCACACCTGAGACCGGGCTGAACGGAATCGTTCCGGGCAGCCTGAAGCAGTTCGATGGCTCGACCTCCAGGTCAAATCCCGCGCTTGTGGATAACCGGACCTTCAATACGAATATCCCCCAGCGGATTCGCCTGCGTGATGTGAATTTGTTCACCACCAATTTTGTCTATCGCCTGCCCTCATTCGACGTAAAGTATATCGGCGGATACCAAGAGTATAAGTACGATCTCTACGGCGACTCTGACTTCACGAGTGTCGAATCCTATCAGATTCCACTGGCGCCGGGATCGACCTGCGGCACAGTCGGCGGTTTGTTCTCAGCGGGACTGTCGCCCGTCAACTGTACGCCCCTGACAGTGAATGCGAATAATGGATACCACTATTTTGAGTATCAGAAGTGGTACAGCCACGAGATCAATATCTCATCCACATCGGATGGACCGATTCAGTGGATTGTGGGCGGATTTTACTATAATCAGGAGTATTTCGGTACCGGAAGCACAGCGGACTTCTACCTGGTCGGCCCGTCTTCCCTCCAGACGCCTATCCTCGGCGCCGCGCGCAACCCTGAAGGATACTGGTCTACAGGTCAATACGGACTGACAACCGAAAGCACGGCGGTCTTCGGTCAGATCGACTATCAAATGTCGGATACGCTGAAGCTCACCCTGGGTCTCCGCTATACAGACGACCGGAAGTCGGGCCGGGAGTTCCGAAGGATCGTCTGCAATTCGGATACGTGCTATCGTAATCTCTACCCGGCCCTCGGTCTCGGCGCCTTTGGGCCGGGTACGGCGGCCAACTGGGGCAGCCTGCTAGGCGACATCAACTCCGTGGCGCGCCTCGCGCCTGTGTTCGGAGCCCCGGCGCTCGCCGGCCTGAACGGGCTCGGCAACGGCGCTATGGACCTCACCGACGCCCTGGCGCCGAAGAGCACCACAGGCTTGATTCCGGGTGTCAGCACCCCAGGCGTCACCACCAACGGCGTGGTGCGCCAGTACGTCATCGATCCGGCCACCGGCGTCGCCAGCCGGAACCTCGAGGGCTCGTCCGACGCCGTCACTGGCACCCTCGGCGTCCAGTGGGATCCGGACAGCGACACCATGGCCTACGCCCGTTACAGCCGCGGGTACAAAGCCTTCGGCTTCTCGGCTGGCGGCTTCCTGGACCGCCCCAGGGCGGACGAGGAGACGGTCAACTCCTACGAGATCGGCTTTAAGAAGGACTTTGACCGGTTCCAGATCAACCTGGCCGCCTTCTTCCTCGACTACCGGGACATGCAGGCTCCCATCTCGGTGCGGGTCGGTGATATCACCGTGACCCAGTTCGTGAACATTGAGAGATCAGAGTCCTATGGGATCGAGTTCAGCGGCATCTGGCGGCCGATCGATCCCATTCGTCTCACTCTGGACTATGGATGGAACCCGACTGAGATCACCAGGAGCCTTCCACGCCTGGACGTGAACGATAACGTCAACACCGGCCCTGTGAGCATTGTCGGGAGAAGCCTGCCCCAGGCTCCTGAGCATAAGGTGGCGGTGAACGGCTCCTATACGTTCGAAATGGACCAGGGCAGCCTCACCGCCGGTGCGACCTATGTGAATCGGTCGAAGGCCTACGCGACGATCTTCGCCCGGGAGTATGACTCGGCGCCGGCCTGGGATCAGGTGGATCTGCGGGCGCTATGGATGCCAACGGGCGGCAATTACACGATCATCGCCTACGTCAAGAACGCCCTTGACGAAGACGGATACGCCGCTGCGGTCGCGGCGGCTCAACGAAACAATAACCCCGATGTTCCGTCTGACCGATTCCCCAACGGCGCCCGGAACTACGAGCTGACGCCTCCGCGCATCTTCGGCGTGGAAGTGCAGTACCGCTTCTGATCCCGCCCGCCCAAGGGCGGTCAGGTGAAGGGTCCCCGGCGCGCCGGGGACCCTTTTTCTTTGGCGGCCCCCCTCGAACCTAAGAGGAGCTGCGCAGACCGCGCCACAGGAACAGGAAGCCAAGCGCCATGAACCAGAGCTGGATCCCGGTGGTCGAGAGCACGATCGAGACCGGGGGCGCGATGCCGAAGAGCTCAAGGCCGGGAAGGGCGACCAGAACGCCCGCCGCCAGTCCGGTGAGGCCCGCCCAGGCGGGGAGCTGGCGGTCGCGCAGGATCAGCAGGCCGGCGGAGATGGCCCAGATCGCTGCAAAGGCCGCAACGCCCAGCGCCTCGCCGATGGCGCCGCCCCAGGAATTGAGGGCGCCTTGCATGGCTTCGATGGCGGTGCGGGCGTCCGCAGACAGGCCCGGAGCGGAATAGGCCTCCGCCAGGGTCGTGCTGCCGGTAAGCCAGCGGATGATCCCGATCGCCCGGGCGAGCGCCGAAACGGCTGCAGCTCCCAAGGCGATCAGGCCCAGAACCCCCAACGGGCCAGGCCGGGAGGCAAGGCGCACGGTCAGGGCGCCGGTCACCAGGAAGAGCAGGGAATAGCCGAGGTAGAGCCCATAGCCGAGCCGTACGGCGTCAATCTGCTCGAGCAGCAGGGGCAGCATCCGGGCGGGCGGGTAGTCCAGGCTGTCCGGCCACTGGATCGCCCCGCCAAGCACGGCCATGGGCGCAAAAATGCTGAAACCCTGGAGCAGCAGGACAATCCCGGCGATCAGCCAGAGGGTGCGGGAGGGCGGCGTATAGGGTGTGTCTGAGGAGGACATGGGTCTGGCCTTCTGTGAGGGATTGTCGGGAAAGCGGGGGACGCGTTAGTGGGCGGGCGCCGGGCTTACCGCACCGAAGCCCAGATCGCGGAGGGCCTGGGCCAGGGCTTGGCGGGGCGGGGTGTCGGAGGGCGGTCCCACCCGGGAGGCGAGGCGGGCGCCGTCGAGGGCGTGGGGGACCCGCCAGAGGTAGCTCATCTCCGCGATGGCGCGCAGGTTGGGGATGAAGACGCCCATCAGCCGGATCACGCCCCAGGGCATGCCGCCCCGGTGGAAGCCCCCGGCTGGCGCAGCGTCAATGTCGGCGGCGGTGGCTTCCAGGAGGTCGAGAAGCTGTCCGCCGGTCAGGGTGTGGCCGGCGAAGTGCAGGGTCTCGAAGGCGGGCGCCCCCTCCATGATGGACTGCTCGGCCACCGCGACGAAGGTCCGGGCGAGGTCTGGCAGGTAGGCCCAGGCGTGCGGCAGGTTCAGCGGACCCGGATAGACCAGCCGCCCCTTGGCCAGATCCTTGGCGATCGCCAGATCCAGCCAGGAACCCTCGCCGGAACCGTAGAAGTCACCGGCGCGGAGGACGACCGCGCGAAAGCGGCCCGCCTCTGCGCGCGCGCGCATCTCACCCTCGAAGGCGGCGCGCAGGCGACCCTTGGCGTTGGTCGGGCGCTCGGGCGTGTCCTCGGCCAGTACCGGCGGCATGGCCTCGCCGAAGGCGTAGACATTTCCCGGCAGCATGAAGAGGGCGCCCAGCCGCTCGGCCACATCCATGCCCTGGCGGCCAAGGGGCATCATCAGAGCCTCCCAGTCCGTATAGGGGGGGTTGACGGCGTGGAGCACAACCTCGGCGCCTGCCGCGGAGGCCGCCAGGGCGTCCGTGTCGCCAAGGGGGATGTTCAGCGCCTCGGCGCCTGGCGGCAGGTTCGCCTGGGCGCGGCGGGCCTGGGCCAGAACCCGCCATCCCGCATCGGCGAAGGCCTTCACGGCGGCAGCGCCGAAGCGGCCATTGGCGCCCAAGATGAGGACGGTGCGGCGGGACATGGGAGGCTCCGGTTGCGGCAAGGCCAGGGTGGGCAGAGGTCAGACTGCGCCTGCCCCGGCTATGGGTCTATTGGTGATGTATGTAACTGAGATATACATAAACGTATGACGCCCACCCCGAACGATCTCCGCCTCGACGACTTCGACTGGACCCTGGTCCGAAGCTTCCTGGCCGTACTGGACGCGGGCAGCCTGAGCGGCGGCGCGAAGCGGCTGGGGGCGCATCAACCCACCCTGTCCCGGCAGGTGGCCCTGCTGGAGGCGCAGCTGGGTGCCCCCCTGTTCGAGCGCACCGGGCGCGGCGCAGCGCCCACCGCCCTGGCCCTTGCCATCGCCGACGACGCCCGGGCCATGCAGGAGGGGGCCGAGCGTCTGCGCCATCGCCTGACCCGGGCGCGCGCCGAGACCACGGGCGATGTCCGCATCACCACCAGCCAGGTGGCGGCCAGCTACCTCCTGCCGCCGATCCTGACCGCCCTGCAGGTTGCGGAGCCGGGCATTCGGGTTGAACTGGTCGCGTCCAACGCTCTGTCCAACCTCCTCCGGCGGGAGGCCGACATCGCGGTGCGCATGGCGCGCCCGGCTCAGGGCTCCCTGGTGGCCCGAAAGCTGGCGGATATCCCCATTGTCGCCTGCGCGCACGTCGATTACCTGGCCCGGGCCGGGACGCCGCAAGCGCCCGGGGATCTCCTCCGCCACCGGCTGGTGGGCTATGACCGGGACGAGACGATGGTGCGGGGGTTGGCCGCCGGCGGCCTGCCGATCACCCGCGAACACTTCAGCCTCATGACCGACGACCAACTGGCCTATGGCCGGCTCCTGGCGGCGGGGGCGGGGATCGGCTTTGTCGCCGGCTACAACCTGGCCTTCCTGCCCGGCGTGATGCGGATCCTGCCGAACTTGCCGATTCCGCCCCTGCCCTGCTGGCTGGTCACTCACCGGGAGATCCACGGCAATCCTATAGTGCGCCGAACCTTCGACTTCCTCGCCGAGCAGATCCCCCGGGTGCTGGCGGGGGCCGGCCCTGTTCCTTGTCACCAGGACGGCGCCAAGCTTTCCCGGGAAGATCATCTTCCATGAGCCCCACGACAGGCGAGATCCCCGAAGGCTTTGGCCCGATCCTGCGCAGCAGCCCGGTGCTGGAGGCGCTCGGCGGCTTCATGAGCCGGGGCGAGGGCCCCGACCTGGAGGTCGGTCTGTTGGTCGGCCCCAACCACCTCAACGCTCGGGGTGGCCTGCATGGCGGGGTGATCGCCACCCTGCTGGACGTGGCGACGGGCTACATGCTGGTGGCCCGGTCCGGCGGAAAGCGCCGGGTCACTGCGCGCCTGACCGTCGACTACAGGTCGGGCGCAAAGCCGGGCGAATGGCTCCAGGTCTATCTCGACCGGGCGGAGGAGGACGGCCGGAAGACCCTGGCGCACGCCCGCCTCATGTCGGGCGAGCGTCTGGTGGCCGAGGCGAGCGTCCTCTTCATCGATGCGGCGCCCGCAAAGGATTGAGGGCGCCGCGACCGCCGGACCGGTCAGGCTTCCGATGGGGCCCAGTTGCCGTGGAAGCCCGGGGGAATCCGGTGGGGGATACGGATGGAGGCCTGGGGCGGTCCTTCGAAGTCGTCGGCATTGAGGATGACGAGGTCGGTGGTCTCGTGGGGGAGATCCACCACATAGCCTATCAGCCAGCCGTCATCCTCGGACCGGGCGCTCTGGCGCGGGACAAAGACAAACTCTGCGGTCAGGCGGCCAGGCCCGAAGTCATGAACCTGCCGGGTTCCGGCCTCCAGGTCATGCTTGAACAGGCGGGTCTGACCGGGCGCGGCGACCTCGAACCCCGCCGGCAGGGCCATGGTGTAGGCATAACGATAGGGCTTGCCGAGCCGGGTCTCGTTCGGCCTCGGAAACTCCTGGCCATCCGGGTCAATCACGACCCGGTTTACCGAGCGGGCAGCGGGGTCGATGGTCCAGCGCTCAAAGGGCGTGGCGGTGGAGGCGGGGCCTTCGACCCGGTCGCCCACAAACATGGTGTCGTGGGCGCAGACGTCCAGGATGACCTTGCCGTCGTCGGTCTCGTAGCCGTTGCAGGGGTGGAAGACGTAGCAAGGCGCGACATTGCACCAGACGACATCGTCTGCGGTCCCCGTCTTCGGCAGGAGGCCCACCCGGGCCTGATGAGCCGGGTTCCAGCGATAGGGGAAGCGGTCACCCGCCAGGAGGGTCTTCATGGAGAAGGTCACCGGCAGGTCGAGGATGATCACATAGTTCCGGGTGATCATGCAGTCGTGGATCGAGGGGCCGTTGCGGACCGGGATGGACAGCTCCCGCGTCACCCGGCCCTCAGGGCTGAGCACCACGTGGCGAACGATGTTCGGGTTGTTACCTTCGTAGCAGATGGCGTGCATCTCGCCGGTATCGGGGTCCCGATGCGGATGGGCCGCGAACCCACCCTTGAGCGTCCCGCCAAACGGGTCATGGGCCAGGGTCTGGAGATTATCATCCAGGCGAACGGGGTAGGCCCCGGCCTCCACCAGCGCCCAAAGGGCGCCGGCATGGCCCAGGATGTTGGTGTTGACCGTGTCGCCCAGTCCGTTGCGAGGACCGGGCGCCTCGGGCTCGCCCAGGGCCTGGGAGACGCCCCGCGAGCGGATCCAGCGGTTCCGGTACCAGAGGGCCTTGCCGTCCTTCAGGCGCACGCCATGCACCATGCCGTCGCCTGTGAACCAGTGATAGGTGGCCGGACTGGCCGGGCCGGCCGGATTGGGTCCGATCCGCATGTAGCGACCATCCAGCTCCTGAGGGATGGATCCGGTGACCTCCAGGGCCTCCAGGGTCAGCTCGGCCTCCACCGGCTTGTGGACGCCCTCGAGGTAGGGGTTGGAGACCTTCCGGTTGGCCAGGCGCGATCGATTGAAGCCAGCGACGGCGACGACGCCCTTGGTGACCGTGGCGCGGATCGCGGTTTCGATGGGACTGGTCATGATGGCCGGCTCCTGCGGGATGGAGGTTAGAACTCTTACTTTGTAAATTTACATACGCATCGCCATCCTGTCAAGCTGGGCTCATGGCTTCGGGGACCACCGCCGGCGCAAGGGCGCGCAGCTGCAACGCGCTCTGCGCTCACCTCCAGGAATTCGAGCCAAGACGCAGGCGCCAGGCCCGGTCACGCCGGATGGGACGAATCCGAACGTTTAATGAACAAACACATCTTATTCCCGGCGCCCTGTCTGCGACCTAGATAAGGGGCCAGGCACGGGAGATCGGCTATGGCGAAACGGAAATCAGCCCTGGAACACCTCGCGGGCGGAAGGACGCCGCACATCATTCACGACATCCCCCCCGGAGCCCCCGGCTACCGTGAGGCCAACGGCGGGGCCATGGTGGTGTCCAGTCCTGCAGAGGTGGACGCACTGGTCCGGCGCCTGCAACCGGGCGAACTGATCACCCTGTCGGACCTTCGCTCGGCGCTCGCGCGCCGCCATCAGGTCGCTGTCGCCTGCCCGGTCTCGACGGCGATCTTCCTGAACATGGCCGCCAGAGCGGCGGAGGAGAGGCGCCAACACGGGGAGGACCTGGCGCAACTCACCCCCTGGTCGCGCGTTCTGAAGACGGGCGGCTTCCTCAATCCGAAGTTTCCGGGCGGCGTGGAGTTCCAGGCGGCGCGGCTGGCGTCCGAAGGCGTCACGGCCTCGCCCTTGCGCCGGAGCCTCGCTGTTTTTGACTTCGAGACCCGACGACCCGAGGATGGGTTGGAGACTCGCCTCCCCCTCGACTGAGCGCCGGACGCAGCCCGCCTGAGCGGGCCGGACGCTCAGCCCGCCTCCGCCGACAACCCCATGCGGTTGCCCTCGCTGTCCTCGATCTCGGCGATGAAGCCCGCCTCTCCGGCATGGGTCTTTGGGTAGAGGATCCGTCCGCCCGCAGCCTCGGCCCGGGCCAGCACGGCGTCGATGTCGGCGACGTCCAGATAGAGGATCGGGCCCGACGTGCCAGGGACGTAGACGTCACCGCAGGCGAGGGCGAGGCTGGCCCCGGTCGCGCCCGCCCACCGGGTGGCGAAGGCCATGTCATAGCCATCCACCTTCCGCCGTTCGAAATCCAGCCCCAGGACCCCGGAGTAGAACCTGAGGGCCCGGTCCATGTGGGTCACCGGGATCTCTGCATGCACGACTGGATTGGCGGGGACGACCATGAACGGACAAATGGGTCCCGCCACCGGGGCCTGCAACCCCGGTGGACCTGGTGACGGGGCCGAGCCGGTGGGCTGGCTTGGCCCGCGGACCTCAGTCGGCCAGGGCCCGGTGTCGCGTTTCGGGCAGAAGCGCAAGCATCAGAACCAGCGCGACCGCCGTCACGATGAACGGGAACCAGAGGCCGGCGTAGATGTCGCCGACCGCCGTGACGATCGCGAACGAGATCGCCGGCTGAAGCCCGCCGAACCATCCGGTGCCGACGTGATAGGGAACGCTCATGGCGGTGTAGCGGATGCGCGTCGGGAAAAGCTCCACGAGGCAGGCGGCCAACGGGCCGTATAGGGCGGTCGCGGCCACAATGAAGGTGATCATCACCGCAAAGAGGACAGGCCAGTCGATATCGGCTTCAGCCGCCGCCGTCGGATAGCCCTGGGCGGCGAGGACCGCCTTGAGACGGGTCTCGAATTCCGCGCGCGCGGCCTTGACCTCGCTCGGGGCGGCGCCCGCGGCGTCGACGCCTGGGATGACCTGGTCGCCCACCCGCACCGAGGCGAGGGTTCCCGCCGGCGCGGCCTCGTTTCGGTAGCTGACCCCGCTGTTGGCCAGCACGCCCTTCACGATGTCGCAGGCGCGTCCGAACTGGGCGGCGCCCCCGGTGAGATCGAGCTGAAGGCTGCAGGAGTCCGGATCAGCTACGACGACCACCGGCGCGGCCTGCTGGGCCCGGGCCAGCTGCGGGTTCGCAGACTGGGTCAACAGGTGGAAGCCAGGGAAATAGGCGACCAGCATCAGGGCCATGCCGAAGGCCATCACCGCTTTGCGGCCCACCTTGTCGCTGAGCCAGCCGAAGAAGACGTAGAGGACCGCCGACACGCTCGTGACGCCGATCATCAGGATGTTCACATCGATGGCCGGCAGCTTCAGCAGCCGCTCGAGAAAAAACTGGGTGTAGAAGTTGCCCGTGTACCAGACGACGCCCTGGGCCATCATCACCGAGAACAGGGCGAGCAGCACGATCCTGAGCGTCTTCCACCGCAGGAAGCTCTCCACATAGATCGCCTCGGACGCCTTGCCTTCCGACTGCATCCGCTTGAACGCCGGGCTCTCCTCCAGGGACAAACGGATCCAGAGCGAGACGACAAGCAGCCCGAAGGACACCAGGAACGGCACGCGCCATCCCCATTCCCGGAAGGCCTCCTCGCCCATCAGGGTGCGCGTGAGGAGGGTCACGCCGAGCGCCGCAAGCAGGCCGAGCGCGGCGGAGGTCTGGATCCAGCTCGTATGATAGCCGCGCTTCGAGGCGGGCGCATGCTCGGCGACATAGATCACCGCCCCGCCGTACTCGCCGCCCAGCGCGAAGCCCTGCAGGATCCGGCACAGCACCAGGAGGATCGGCGCGATGACTCCGGCGCCGGGGCCGACATGCGTCTCAAGCCAGGCGTAGTCCGGGAGCAGTCCGATGGCGACTGTCGCCAGGCCCATCATGGTGATGGTGATCAGGAAGGTGCCCTTGCGCCCCTTCGTATCCCCCATCTTGCCGAAGATCAGGGCCCCGAGCGGTCGCACAACGAAGCCGACCGCAAAGGTCAGAAGGGTGAAGATGAACGCCTGGGCGTCCGGCAGGCCGGCATAGAAGTGGCGCGAGATGATCGAGGTCAGGATCGCGAAGATGAAGAAGTCGTACCACTCGAACACGGTGCCGGCCGCCGAGGCGGCGACCACCGACCGCATCCGCTTGGGATCGACCTCCGGCTCGACAGACGCCGCAGGCTGAAGTCCGGAACTGTCGCTCATGTCGCGTCCTCTGAGTTCAAGGGCGCCCGATTGGCGAGATAGGCGGCCTCGTCCAGCTCCCCCTCCCACTTCGCCACCGCGACAGCCGCCACCGCGTCGCCCACCACGTTCACCACCGTCCGCATCATGTCCATCAGCCGGTCAACCCCAAGCACGATGCCAATGACCTCAAGCGGTACGCCGGCGATCCCCAGCACCGCCGGAATGAACACCAACGATCCGCCAGGAATGCCAGCCAGCCCCATCGCCCCGATCGAAGAGGTGACAACGATCGAGATCATCTGCGGGGTGGTGAGATCCACGCCGAAAAGCTGGGCCCCGAAAACGGTCAGGATGACCATGTACATGGCCGACCCGTCCATGTTCACGGTCGCCCCCAGAGAGGCGACGAAGGCTGACATGCGCCGGGAGATTCCGAGCTTCTCGACCATGGCGCGCATGGTGACCGGAAGGGTCGCGGCCGAGGACGAGGTCGAATAGGCCACGGCCATCGCCTCGCTCATTCCACGATAGAAGGGCAGGACCGGAAGGCCGAGACCGAAGCGCACGAACCCGCCGTAGACAATCACTCCGTAGATGAGGCAGCCGATGTAGAGGACCGCGACAAGTGCGCCCAGACGCACCAGCGCCTCCACACCCATCAGGGCCACCACCCAGGCCATCAGCGCGAAGGCGCCGAGAGGTGCAAGCTCCATCACGTAACCGACGAGCTTGATGAAGGCGTGGGACGCACCCTCGATGGCGTCGGCGACCGG
This sequence comes from Phenylobacterium sp., assembly GCA_020402745.1. Classification (GTDB taxonomy): domain Bacteria; phylum Pseudomonadota; class Alphaproteobacteria; order Caulobacterales; family Caulobacteraceae; genus Phenylobacterium. Next base: position 69,362 of record JADBYZ010000011.1, on the reverse strand, counting down.
CTTGGCCGCCGCGCCGGCGCCAAGGATGCCAACCCCGAACAGGATGGCGAAGACGATGACGCTCAGCATGTCGCCGTTGGCCAGCGCCTGCACCGGGTTGGCCGGAATGAACTGGAAGAGCAGATCCTGCGCGGTGGGCGGGGCGCGCGGTTCCGGCGGTATGATGCCCGCCGGCGGCGCCGATCCGACCCCCGGCTTCAGCCAGAGGGCGAGCCCAAGGCCAAGCGTGGCGGCCATCAGACCTGAGGGAATGTAGAGGGCCGCAACCCGGGCGCCGCTCTTGCCGAGCTTGGAGAGGTCGGCGATCGAGACCACCGCCGCCGTCACCGAAACGAAGATCAGGGGCACGGCGAGCATCCGGATCAGTCGGATGAAGGCGTCGCCGATCAGCTTGAGACCGGCGTCCACAGCCTGCACGTCGACGCCCGCAGCCATGGCGAGACCGCCAGGCCGTAGCGCGAAACCCACCGCGACGCCGAGAGCCATGCCCAACAGGATGCGCATCCACAGCGCGGATCCGAACCACCACTTCATCAGGCCACCCCGCTTTTCGCCCTTTGCGGCATAGACGTGAACAGGGCGCCAAGTCCAGCGCGCGTTACGGTCCGCACCTTGAGGCCTCTCCAGGTGCAGGGCCAGCGGCCCGGGGCGCCGGGCCGTGGGGGCGGGGCTGTCTAGGACGGGTTCTGCGGGGACCCGTCATTGTTTCCATGCCGCAGGAGTCGACCCGTTCCAACTCAGGCCGCTCCAAACGCCTTCTGGACCCTACTCCGGTAAGTGGGAGCCGCTTCCCAAAGAACCGACCCGAGTCTAGGTGGCGGCCTCCACGCCCTTGCGCGTCTTCCAAAGGGAGAACAGCACCCCGCCTGAGATGAGGCCCAAGGTGATGCTGAGGGACCAGGCCGGCGGGAACTTCCCGCCGGGGAAGAAGTCGCCAAGGAAGATCTTGGTTCCAATGAAGACCAGCGTCATGGCGAGGGCGTACTTCAGGTACCGGAACCGGTGAACCATGGCCGCGAGGGCGAAGAAGAGAGCCCGGAGGCCCAGGATGGCGAAGATGTTGGAGGTGTAGACGATGTAGGCGTCCGACGTGATGGCGAAGATGGCCGGCACACTGTCGATGGCGAACACGAGGTCCACGATCTCCACGAACATCAGCGCGAGCAGGAGCGGGGTGGCGAACCAGCGCAGCTTGCCGGTCTTGGGGTCGGGAAGTTTGACGCTGAACTTGTTGCCGTGCAGTTCCGGCGTGACATTCATCCGCTTCTTCAGCCACAGCAGGATCTTGCTGTCCGCCATGTTGGGCTCCTCGCCGCCCTTGCGAAACATCAAGATCCCGGTGCCGATCAGGAAGACGGCGAAGATGTAGAGGATCCAGGAGAACTGGCTGACAAGGGCGGCGCCGAGTCCAATCATCAGCGCCCGCAGCACGATCACGCCGATAATGCCCCAGAACAGCACCCGGTGCTGGTACATGCGCGGGATGGCGAGATAGGTGAAGACCATCGAGATGACGAAGACGTTGTCCATCGCCAGCGTCTTTTCGACCGCGAAACCGGTCAGGTAGAGTTGTAACGCGGTCCAGGCCCGTTCAGCTCCGGTGACTTCCAACAATTGAGGATCAATCGAGGCGCTGGGCGAGGCATTGTTGTAGAGCAACCAGATCACGCCTGAGAAGGCGAGGCCTATGCCGATGTAGAAGGCGCTCATCTTGAGCGACTCTCCTACACTGATCTCGCTCTCGCTCTTGTTGACCACACCCAGGTCGAATGCGAGAAGTGCGACGACGGTGAGAATGAAGGCGTACCAAATCCAGGCGGCCTTGCCGAGAAACTCGGCAAAGAGAAGGCTCTCAATCATGTACTGAGCTCCGGGCGTGTAGGACAAAGACTGTGGTCGACCGACATGGCCGGGCGGAAAGCCGCTTGCAGCCAGAGGGGCCCGGAAGACTGTCGGGAGGTAGTGACGGGGCGGTCGATCCGCAAGATGTTGTCTGACTGGCCAAGGCGTTGGCTTGGGCCGTACTCGCTGACAGAAGCTCGCGGAGGCCGTTTGGATCGCGTCTCCCGAAAGTTGAGACCTATAAGGTCCTCACGCCTTGATGGCCTCGGGGATGGCCGCGAGCAGACGTCCGGAGGCGGAGAGGCGTGGGGCGCTTGCCGGACCCCAGTGGCTGGCTTACGGTGTACGTTCATTCTCTCAGGAATACGGCCATGACCCGAAAGCCCAGTCTCACCGCCGCCGCGCAAGGAGACGCATACGCCGTCAATGGCGGCGTGAAGATCCACTATGTGGTCGAGGGCGAGGGCCCGCTGGTGGTGATGATCCATGGGTTCCCGGATTACTGGGCCACATGGAAGCCCCTGATGGGCGTCCTGCAGGCGGCGGGCTATCGCACGGCGGCACTCGACGGGAGGGGCTATAACCTTTCAGACAAGCCCGAGGGGGTCGAGGCCTACGCCATGCCCCACCTGATCGGCGACGTGGCCGCCGTCATCGCCGCCGAGGGCGCAAGGGACGCCATCGTGGTGGGCCACGACTGGGGCGCGGCCATCGCCTGGCAGGTGGCCATCCACCGCCCTGACCTGGTCAACCGGCTGGTCATTATGAGCGTGCCCCATCCCGCCGGCTTCGGCCGCGAGATGGCCAGCAACGCCGAGCAGCAGAAGAACAGCCAGTATGCCCGCGACTTCCAGACACCGGGCTTCGAGAAACACCTCACCGCTGAGGGCCTGGCCGGCTGGGTGAAGGACCCGGGGGAACGCGCCGGCTATGTCGAGGCCTTCAGGCGTTCCAGCCTTGCGGGGATGCTGAACTATTACCGGGCGAACTATCCCTCGGGCGCGGGTGATACGCCCGTGGCCGCCCCGGACCTTCCGCCTGTGCAGGCGCCGGTCCTGGTCATCCACGGCATGCAGGACAAGGCGCTGGCCGCCGCCGGCCATGCCGGGACCTGGGACCATGTGGCCCGGGACACCACCCTCCTGATGATCCCCGACGCTGACCACTTCGTGCAGCACGATGCTGAGGCTCTGGTGAACCGCACCCTCCGCAGCTGGCTCGCCGATCGCCCCTGAGGCGGGATCCGGCGGATGCAGAGGCCGCTCGAGAAGCCCTCAGACTGCAATGTCAGGTTGACTTGACATAGTCAGGTCTGACTGACATAGTGTCAGGGTAACTTGACACCTCAGGACGCCATGAACAATCGACTCAGACTGCTGAGGGCCGAGCGGGGCTGGAGCCAGGCCGAGCTGGCGGGGCGCATCGACGTCTCCCGCCAGGCGGTCAACGCCATCGAGACCGGCAAGCACGACCCCTCCCTCAGCCTCGCCTTCCGCATCGCCCGCGAGTTCCGCCTGCCCATCGAGCAGGTGTTCGACGGCGGCGAGGCCTGATGCTCCCCCGGAAGGAAGACAAGATGAACTCCCCCGAAACGAACACCAACCCGTCCCTTTCCGGCGAGGATCGTCTGCGCCGTAGGCGACGTCGAATCCTGGCCGTCTGGATCGTTACGATCGGCGCCGGGTTCCTCGGTGGCATCGCCTTAGGTCTCGCGGCCGGCGGCGCCCTGTCGCTCTCGCCCCTCTTCTTCTGGGCCGGACTGGCTCTTCTGGCCGTTGGCGCCGTGGCCTCAAGTCTCTGGTTCATGCGTCGCGTCGACGAGGTCGAGGTGTTTGACAACCTCTGGGCCAGCTTCGCCGGGCTGCTCGCCCACATGCTGATCAGCGCTGGCTGGGTCGCCGCTGCGGCCCGCGGCCTCGCTCCCGCACCGGACGTCCTGTCCGTTCTTCTCGCGACCCTGGTCATCACCGTTATCGCCTACGCTGGCCTCAAGCTACGCCGGCGGCTGGGCTGAATCCCACCCTTCAGGAGACCTTCCATGAAACGCTTCCTCGCCGCCCTGGCCGGCGCCCTGGCCCTCGCCGCGCCCGCCTTCGCAGACACCCCGAAGGCGCGGGACGCCGATCCCGCCCTATGGGTCGTGCGCGACGCCGACACCACGGTCTACCTGTTCGGCACTGTCCATTTCCTCCCCAAGGATCTGGTGTGGTTCGATGAGGCCGTCGCCGAGGCCTTCGCGGCCTCCGACGAGCTGAAGATGGAGCTCCTGCCGGTGGAGGACCCCGCAAGCCTGGCCCCGCTCATCATGAAGCTGGCCGTCGATCCTGCGGGTCGCACCATGGCCCAGCGGATGACGCCGGAGGACCATGCGGCCTATGTGAAGGCGATCAACGCGCTCGGCCTGCCCGCCGCCCAGCTGGAGCCCATGGAGCCCTGGTTCATCGGCCTCCAGGCGGCGTCGGTCATCTACATGAAGGCGGGTCTGGACCCGAAGAGCGGCGCGGAGGAGGTGCTGACCCAGGCCGCCCGCAAGGCCGGAAAGGCCATCACTGCATTTGAAACCCCGGAACAGCAGTTCACAATGCTCGACTCCACGCCGGAAGCGGAACAGCTGGCCGGCGTCAAGGACCTCGCCCATCGGCAGGACGAGGGTCTGGCGGTCATTTCGAAGATGATCGAACACTGGACGCGCGGCGAGGCCGACGAGACGGGACGCCTGATGAACGAGGAGATGAAGGCCACGCCCGAGACGGCCCGTATCCTGCTGACCGACCGCAACGCTCGCTGGGCGGCGGACATCCAGGCCCGCATGGACCGTCCAGGCGTGGTCTTCGTCGCCGTCGGCGCCGGCCACCTGACCGGCAAGGACAGCGTCCAGGACCTGCTGGCCCAGGAAGGGATGAAGGTGAAGCGGATTCTTTATTGAGGCCGGCTTCCGGGCCCGCCGGGAACGCTGAGACAAGGTCGCCGGGCCGGGCGGTCAGACGACTTGCCCAGCGGTGCGCCGCATGACACTCCTTATGCCAATTGTTGGCGATCGGAGGCGGCGAATGCCAGTCGCAAGGAGCCATGGAAGGCGGCGCCTCGCCGCCAGCGCGGCGATCAGCGCCCTTGCCCTTGCGATGGCGGCGCCGACCTCCGCCCGGAGCGAGGCCCCGTCGCCCGGGCGGACCCGTCCCAACATCGTCGTGATCCTGTTTGACGACGTCGCCCTGATGGACCTGGGCGCCTACGGCGGCGAGGCCCGCACCCCCAACATCGACCGGCTGGCCCGGCAGGGCGCCATGTTCACCGGCTACCGCACCTCGCCCCTCTGCACCCCCTCGCGCGCCATGCTGCTGACCGGCCTGGACAACCACCGGGCGGGGGCGGCGACCATCGAGGAGATCCTGCCGCCGGAGATGCGGAACCAGCCCGGCTACCGCCTGAGGATCGAGCCCGAAGTGCTGACCATCGCCGAGCGGCTGCGGGCCGAGGGCTACCGGACCCTGATGGCGGGCAAGTGGCACCTGGGCCACGGGCCAGGCGAACTTCCTGACGGACAGGGCTTCGACCGCTCCCTCGCCCTGGACGCCTCGGGCGCCGACAACTGGGCGCCGCGCTCCTACATGCCCTATTACACCCATGCGCCCTGGTACGAGGATGGCCGCCCGACGAAGATGCCGGGGTCCTTCTACTCGTCGGACATGCTGGTGGACCGGCTGACCCGCTACATCAATGATGCCCCCGCCGGACGGGCGCCCTTCTTCGCCTACCTCGCCCTGCAGGCGGTGCACATCCCGGTCCAGGCGCCCGCCCGCTATTCCGACGGCTATCGCGGCCGGTTCGACGGCGGCTGGGAGGCCCTCCGCCAGGCTCGGGCCGAAAGGGCCCGGCGACTGGGTCTTCTGCCAGAGGGCGCCGCCGTCGACGGTTTCTCTCCGGACGCCCGGGACTGGGACGCCCTGCCGGCGGACGAACGCCGGATGGCGGCCCGCTCCATGGAGGTCTACGCCGGGATGATCGAGGCGGCGGACGCCGCCATCGGCCGGCTGATGCAGCGTCTGGAGGCCCGGGGCGAGCTCGACAACACCCTCTTCGTGGTGACCTCCGACAATGGCCCCGAGCCGAGCGACCCGGTCCACCAGAGGGGCATGGGGCTGTGGATGCGGCTCAACGGCTACAGCTGGCGGCTTGAGGGCCTGGGCGGGCCCGGCAGCCTGAACTATGTCGGGCCGGAATGGGCCGAGGCCCTGGCCGCGCCCGGTCGACGCTACAAGTTCTATGTCTCCGAGGGCGGGATCCGCGCGCCCCTGATCGTATCCGGCCCGGGGGTAGCCGCCGGTCGGCGCATTGACGGACTGACCTTTGTGACCGACGTCACACCGACCCTGGCCGACTTCGCCGGCGCTCGCCCGACCCCGGGGGCCCCGGCCATGGACGGTGTGAGCCTCAGACCCCGCCTGGAGGGGGGGGCGGAGCCTGTCCGCGGGCCAGACAGCCCCCTGGGGATTGAGGTCTCCGGTAACGCCGCCCTCTACCGGGGCGACTTCAAGATCGTCCGCGACATGCCTCCCCTCGGCGACGGCCGCTGGCGTTTGTACGACATCGTCCGGGATCCCGGCGAGACCCGCGATCTTTCCACCGCCGACCCCGGGAGGCTCAAGGCCATGCTGGCCGATTACGCCGCCTATGAGGCGCGGGTCGGGGTGGCGCCCCTGCCCCCGGACTACAACACCCAGAAGCAGCTCACGGCCAACGTCCTCGTCCGGCAATTGCCGACCCTGGCCGGGGCAATCGGCGCCCTGGCCCTGGTCCTCGGCGGCGCCGGGTTGCTGGCCTGGCGCTGGCGGCGGCGCGGCGGGCGGGCTTGAGCGACGGGACCTGGGAACTTCATGGCCTGAAGCTGTCCTACTTCACGGGCAAGCTTGAGGCCTGGCTCCGCGTCCGCGGGCTACCCTTCCGGTTCGTCGAGATGGATATGGCCGGCTTCCGCGCCTGCGCCCGGGCCACAGGCATTGCACAGATGCCGGCCCTGCGCTCGCCGGACGGGACCTGGCTGACGGACACCACCGCCATCCTGCGCCGCCTCGAGACCGAGGCGCCCGGCCCGGCCCTGCAGCCGACCGACCCCCTCGCCGCCTTCCTCAGCCTGTTCCTGGAGGACGCCTTCGACGAATGGCTCTGGCGACCGGCCCTATACTATCGCTGGGCCTTCACCGATGACGCCCAGCTGATGGGACGCCGCATCGCCGCCACCCTGATGCGGGACCTCCCCCTTCCCCTGGCCCTGAAGGCGGCCGTCGTGCGACACCGCCAGCAGGGGGTCTACCTGCGTCAGGACGGGATCACCCGGGCGACGGCCCCTTCGGTGGAGAGGCTCTACCTCGAGGTGCTCGATCTCCTTGAACCCCTCCTCACCCGGCGGCCCTTCCTGTTCGGCGAGCGGCCCGTTGCGGCTGACTTCGGCCTCTTCGGGCCCATGTTCAGGCACTTCGCCAGCGACCCGACGTCGTCATCCCTGATGCGCGAGCGGGCGCCGTCGGTCCTGGCCTGGACCGCCCGGCTCTGGAACACCCGCCCAGAGGGGATCACCGACGCCCCCCTGCCGGAGACCGCGCCCGCCGACCTCGATCCCCTGCTGCGGCTGGCGGTGCGCGATCACCTGGCGGAAATGGACGCCAACGCCCAGGCGGCGGCCCGGAGCCTGAAGCTCGTCCGCTTCCAGCGCGGAGGCGTGGACTGGCGCCTGCCTGTCTCGCCCTACCGGGTGCAGTGCCTGGCGGACCTCCAGGCCGCCTTCGCCGCCCTCGGGACCGCTGAACGCGCGGGGGTGCTGGAACGCCTGGGTCCGGGGGCGGAGGTCCTGGAGCGGCCTGTCCAGCCAGCGCCCGAGCCGGGCCAGCGCATCCGCAACCGCCTCTGGACCTGACGCGGGCTTGCAAGCTTGGCGCTCCCGGGACAAGACCGGGGGCTGGAAACCCGTCAGGAGGCGGTGCGATGACCTCGGGCGATCCCTCGGGCGGCGCTGGCCCCATCCCCCGCCCTGTCCTGGCCTGGGGCCTGGCCGGCCTCATCCCCTTCCTGGGTCTTCCCATGCTGTCCCTGGCCGCACCGGAACTTTCGGCTGGGTGTGACCGGGCCCTCGGTCTCTATGCGGCGGTGATCCTGTCCTTCCTGGGCGGCGCGCGGTGGGGCCGGGCCGTCAGCGACCCTGAACCCAACCCGCGGACCATCGCCTTCAGCATGGCGCCCAGCGTCGCCGCCTGGGGGCTGGTCCTGCTGCCGGCAGGGCACTCCGGCCTCCAGCTGGCGGGCCTGGCCGCCGCCCTTGTCCTGCACCTTCTCTGGGACCTGCGCTCGCAAGGGCTTCCCGGCTGGTATCCGCGCCTTCGCCTGATCCTGACCGCCGGGGCCGTCGCAGGCCTGGCGGCGGGCGCCCTCGTCTGAGTCCGGCGAGGCGCCCGGCCCACGCCCTTCACCCCCCACCCGGAGCTTCCATGAAAAACCCGTTGGACCCGCTGCTCGACCGGCTCAGCCGGCCCATGGACCTCACCGGACGCGTCCTCTTGGGGCTCTACTTCGTGGTTCCCGGCCTGATGAAGGTCGGCGGGTTCGCCGGCACGCTGGCCTATATGAAGCTCCACGGGGTGCCGTTCGCCCTGCCTCTGCTGCTTCTGACCATCCCCCTCCAAGTCGGCGGCGGACTGGCGCTGATGGCGAACTGGAACACCCGCACCGCCGCCTTTCTGCTGGCCGGAATGACCCTGCTGATCAACGTCTTCATGCACGACTTCTGGAACGACTACCCAGGCGGCGACCCGCAGCACGAGATGCAGAACTTCATCAAGAACCTCGGCATCTTCGCCGGGCTTCTGCTCCTCGCGGCAAGGCGGCCAGGCCGGCCCATTCGCTAAGTCGAGGGGTCGATCACCACCCGGCCGCGGACCTTGCCATCGAGGATCTCGGCGGCGAGGCGCGGCAGGTCGGACAGGCCCGCGACCTCGGTCATGGCGTCCAGGCGGGCGAGGTCCAGATCGGTCCCGAGCCGGCGCCAGGCCTCGATCCGGTCGGGCATGGGCCGCAGGACGCTGTCCACCCCGGCCAGGACGACGCTGCGCAGGATGAAGGGTGCCACCGACCCGGGCAGGTCCATGCCCTGGGCCAGGCCGCAGGCCGCCACCGCGCCGCCGTAACGGGTCTGCGAGATCGCGTTCGCCAGGGTGTGGCTGCCGACGGAGTCCACCACCCCGGCCCAGCGCTCTTTGCCGACCGGGCGGGCGGGACCCGAGAACTCCGCGGCGTCGATCACCTCCGCCGCACCCAGGCCGCGCAGGTAGTCGCCCTCGGCTTCCGCCCGCCGGGAGGAGGCCACCACCCGGTGTCCCAGGGCTGACAGGAGGGTGATGGCCACGCTCCCCACCCCGCCGGCGGCGCCGGTGACCAGGATGTCGCCGGACCCGGGCGTCACCCCCTGGCGCTCCAGGGCCATGACGCACAGTATGGCGGTGTAGCCCGCCGTCCCGATGGCCATGGCCCGGGTGGTGGACAGGCTGTCCGGAAGGCGGACCAGCCAGTCGCCCTTGACCCGCGCCCTCTGGGCGTAGCCGCCGTGCCAGGTCTCGCCCACGCCCCAGCCGTTCAGGACGACCCGGTCGCCCGGGGCGAAGCCGGCATAGGTCGAGGCCTCGACCACACCGGCGAAGTCGATGCCGGGGATCAGGGGAAAGGTGCGCAGGATGGGCGAGCGGCCGGTGAGGGCGAGGCCATCCTTGAAGTTGAGGGTCGAGGCCTCGACCCGGACGGTGACGTCGCCGTCCATCAGGTCGGCGTCGGTCAGGGTCTCCAGCCGGGTCTCGATCCCGGCGTCGGTCTTGTGGGCGCGAAGGGCGCGGAAGGTGTCGGACACGGTGGGGGGCTCCGTCGGGTTTGGGTTGGGGGGGGCGCCTCAGGCGTCCTTGAGGGCGAAGTCCAGCATGGGATTAATGGCGGGCCAGATGACGCTGGAATGGGTCTCGCCCTCAAACACCCGGGAAGCGAACCGCCAGCCCGGCGGACCCGAAAGGGCGGAAAACCTGGCGGAAAGCTCGACGGCGTTATCAACCATCCGGGCGGGCGAGCCCACGGGTTGCTCCAGGGCGCCGACGCCGACGAAGAGCCGAGGCGGCGTCGCCAGGGCGGGCAGTGCGGCGGTGAAGCCCGCCTCGCCCCGGAGGACCGTCCGGCCATCCCACCAGATGGAAGGACTAAGGGCCAGCCAGGCGGAGAAGGCGTCGGGCCGGCGAAACAGGCTGTAGAGGACGAAGAGGCCGCCGAGGGAATGGCCGAACACGGCCTGCCGCGAGAGGTCGACCGGCAGGATGTCGGCGATGCGGGGCCGGACCTCCTCGGTCAGGATCTCCAGGAAGTCATCAGCGCCGGCGTAGGCGAGGTCGCCTGTGGCGAAGGTGTGGCTCGCCTTCTCGGCCTCGTCGGGCTCGGTCGGGGTCAGGTCCAGGAAGCGCCGCCCCAGGGCGGCGGAAAGATCACCGCCCGGATACCCCACGCCCACGACGGCGGCGTGTGGAAGCTCGGCGCCAAGGGCCGCCCGCATCCGGGCGGCGTCGGCGAACGAACCAAAATAGCCGTCTCCGTCGAGGACGTAGAGGACGGGATAGCCGGTCTCAGGCGGCGGGCCGTAGGGTGTCGCGACCCTCACGCGGTAGGCGCGGCCATTGACGCGGGAGGTGAAGTCCTGCTCGCGGGCGAGGGGATAGCTGGCGGCCTTCATGGCGGGGTCCCGTTTCAGGGCGCGTAGCTGGACCGGCCCTGGACGCCCCAGCGACCGTCCTGAAGGGTCACAATGTAGATCGAGTCGAAGACGCTGATCAGGCTCCCGTCCGGCCGGAAACGGGCGAAGCGGGTGTCGAGCTGGACCTTGTCGGCGCCGGCGTGGATGACCTCTCTCCGGAGCCAGGCCGAACGTCCCCACTCCGAAAGGGCCGCCCCGGCGTACATCCCGTCATTGACGTCCTCGGCCGACAGGACCCGGACCTGGCCGGAGGCAAACCGGACGTGCGGGAAGTTGAAGCTGGTCCGGACGCCGCCGGCGTCCCGGGCGTTCCAGGCGGCCATAAAGGCGTCGAGCACGTCCTGGGCGGCGTTGATCTGGGCGGAGAAGGCGGCGTGCTCTGCGCGCACGGGCGGGCGCGGGGCCGATGGGTCTGTCATGTCGGCGTCCTCCCGGAAGCTTTGCGCCTAGGGAAGTCCAGCCTGTCGCCCGGCGCAACCCCTCAGAACACCTTTCGGAAGCTCACCTCGAACACGCGGCCCACGGGATCGAGGACATCCGGGGCGTATCCAGCCGGAACCCGGCCCTGGGCGTCGCGGACCTCAAGTCGGGCGTCAAGGAGGTTGTCCACCGCCAGGGTCACCCGGGCGCCCTTCAGAAAGGGCCAGCGCCGGACCAGGTCCGGCGAGCCGGAAAAGGTGTCGAACAGGCGGATGTCCACCGTCGCGAGGTCGGAGAAGACGAGGTCCCCGCCGGGGGTCTCGCCCCGGACCGTCGAGCCGGACCTCCAGGACGCGGTCAGGCGTGCGCCGCGCCCCTGGCGGAAGATCCCCGATTGCAGTTCCACAGTGTGGGCCGGCGAGCCGCCCCGGACGCCGGCGGCCGATCCGTCCAGGAGGTCGAAGACCGGGCCGCCCTGGCGCACCACGATCCGGTCGGTGAGCGCCGCCGTGTGATAGATCGAAACCTGCCAGCCGTTCCGCCCTGACGTCCCGCCCATGCCGGGACCGCCCATCATGGCCATCGGCCGGCCGCCGCTCCCGGCCCCCGGAGGCGGTCCGCCTGGGCCGCGCGGCGGTCCCCCGCCGGGACGGCCCGTGGCGGATCCCTGGGCAGGCCCCTGGCCGCCAAACCAGTTGAAGCCCCAGCGGATCTCCTCGCGCTCGCTGCGCAGGAAGTTGACCGGCCGGACATCGACCACCGCCAGACGGCCGTTCGCGTCCCGCAGGAACTTCTCGGGAAAGGCCGCCTGCACCTCCGCCGTCGCCGCCGGCAGGGCGGAGGCCGGGTCCTCGGCCCGGTTCAGGGTGTAGCTGACCGAGAGGTTGAGCTCGCGCGCGGCGAAGGGCTTCCAGTTGACGCCCAGGCGCGTGGAGTCCCGCTGGTCGCGGCTCAGGGTGGGATCGCCCCCGGAGACCTGGACCACCTCCACCGTCTCGCCGCGGACATAGTCAAAGACCCGGACCCCGCTGGTCACGGTGCGGGGCGCCCCCAGCTGGACCAGTGTGGGGGGCGACTGGTCCCGGCTGAAGGAGGCCAGGAGGGTCAGGCGGTCCACGGGCGACCAGTTCACCCCGCCGCCCCACGCGCCCAGGTCGCCGGCGTCGGAGAGGGTCTCGCCCTGCAGGTTGAAGTTCACGGACAGGTCGCCCAGTCGGCCCCAGCCTTCCGCATCGCGCCGCAGGAAGGGGATGTCCAGGCTCGCCTGGCCGCTGACGCCGGTCCGCGACAGGTCGACCTCGCGCTCGACGCCGCGCCGCACCGAGCGCGACTTCAGCCAGGCGCCGGAGGCCCCGGCGCGCGTCGACAGGAAGAGCGGGCCGGCTGGCAGTTCGGCCAGGGCCCCGGCCGCCAGCCCCTGGATCTCGGCGCCCGCATTGCGCGAGCGGGTTCGGTCGGCCTCGAAGACGGATAGGTCGCCGGGCCCCGGCGCATACGGATTGAAGGCCGGATCACCGGCGGAGAGGCGCGCCTGGGCAGGGGCGGCGTTCACGCCCCCGTCGGTGCGGCCCACGGCGTCCGAAAGGTCCAGGCCGCCGGTGAGGGAGGTGCGCCAGCCGCTGCGGGCGCCATTCAGGCCAAAGCCAAGGCGGGCGCTCCAGTCCTCTGAGGTCTGGCGGACCGCGCCGCGCGAAGCGTCCCGTCGCAGGAGGTCCGTCGTCCCGGAGAAGGGCGACCAGGGGCGCGTCGCCGGCACGGCCAGGGCATAGGACGGGCGGCCCTGCAGAGACTCGGAGCCGCCGAGAGTAAGGACGGCGTTGACCGTCGCCGTCGTCCCTGAGGGTAGGCTGCGCGCCAGGACGCCGTTCACGCTCAGCTTCCGGGTCTCGGGCGTGAGGGTGCGGAAGGCGCCCTCGCCCTGCCCGGGGACCTGTCCGGCCAGGGCGGCGACCTCGGACAGGGTGGGCGGGCGCGTGGCGGCGATGGGGGGCAGGCCGGCGATCGTGACGACGCCCCCGGCCAGGGCGCTGAGGGCCGGGTCGATCTCGCCGCCAGGCCCGCGTCCGCGGAACAGGCCCTCCGGGGTGTAGAGGGCGGACGCGCCGTCCAGGGGGACATCCCGCTCGTCTTCGGTCACGGCCGAGGAGTCGGTCCAGTCGACCCGGAGCTGGGTGCGGTGATCCCCTTCGATCCGGAAGACGCCCGCCTCGACCTCCCGGGTCACGGTCCCGCCGGCGGTGGCGGCCTCGATGTCGATCTCGGAGGTCACCGCCCGGAAGGTCTGGCGGGTCACGAAGTTCAGCACCCTCTGGTCGGCGGGATAGCCGTACTTGAGGGCCGCCTCCTCGGGCAGGACGTCGACCCTGAGGATGGCCTCGGACGGAAGGTCGCGAAGTTCCGCAAAGCCCGAGATCCGCGCGCCGTTGAGCAGGACCACCGGCATGCCGCCGCGGCTGCGGCCCCGGCCGGACTGGGTCTGGGGCGCCAGCTGGGCGACCAGTTCAGCGACGTTGCTGACGCCGTAGGACTGGATCTCCGCCTCGTCGATCTTCAGCTCGGGCCGGATATCGCCGATCGCGGCCCCGGCCCGGTCCGCCGGCGCCTCAACCACGAGTTCATCGACCACGGCATCGCCAGCCGGCGGCGGGGCCGCGAGGGCGGGGCCGGAGGCGACGACGGCGAGGGCGGGCGCCGCGAGGGCCGCGAGGAGTCGGTTTGGCACGATGGGCAAGTCCCGGCTGTCCAGTCGCGGACCGGGCGGAGATAGGCGCGGTCGGACCCTGAGCCAACGCATTCCACCGGAAAATCCGTCGGGGACGGGGCTCAGGCCCTCGTGAGGTGGAAACGCACGCCGCAGACTTCGACCCGGTCCTCAGTGGCGGGCAGGCCGCGCGCCCGGGCGCGGGCGACGATTTCGGCCGGATCACGGACCTTCAGGTCCACCGCCGACAGGCCGGGGCCGCGACCGTCAGCCGCCGGCACGAAACGCAGGCCGGCATTGTTGAGTCGCACCCACGGAACGCCCGCCTCGACCTGGACGGGCGCGCCCGTGACGGCGCTCCAGAGCCGCGCGGCGCCGGCGGGATCATCAGCCTGGAGCTCGACCGCGCTGAAGTCGACGACGAGGTCCTGGCGAACCTTATCTTCCCAGCCCGCTCCGCCCGCCGGCGGCCAGGGCCCGGCAAGGTCGCCCGCCGCGTCCCACTCGACGTCCAGGAAGGTGGTCTTGAGGTCGCCGGGGTGAAGCTGGATGAGTGTCCAGCCCGGCCGAGAGGACTCCCAGGCCACCCGCACCCCGACCTCGCCCGCCTGGCGTCGGACATCCTCCAGTTCGGCAAGGGTCGGCGCCTGGGTGATGACCATGTAGCCGCCGTCGCCCTTGCGGCGCTCCAGGTACCGGCCGGCCGCAGTCTGGGGCGTCACCGGGGCCACCACCTCGAAGAAGTTGCGCCCCACCGGCATGAGGGTGTTCTCCAGCCCGAAGACGGCGACCCCGGGGTCTATGTAGCAGCGCACGAGGCCGAACACGGCTTCGAAGTCCTGGAGGACGGGTTCGAGCCGGTCGGCGACGAAGGCGATCTGTCTGAGCTGGAGGGTCATGGTGCGGGTCCTCGCCTTTGGTGAACTCCGCTCCACCCTGGGGATGTGCGGGAAGCCTGGCAAGGCGGAGGGGCGATCCTGGCCGGGGGCGGAAAGGTCGAACGCCGCTCTGGCGTGGACAGGCGGGCCCTCTGCACGGCATAAATTGGTTCGTGACCCCGGCACCCTCACAGCGTCGCACAGACATCGACTGGATCCGCATCGGCGCCTTTGGCGTGCTGATCCTCTACCACGTTGGCTTGGTCTACGCGCCGTGGGACTGGCATGTGCGTAGCACGCATACGATCGAGGCGCTGGGGCTTGCGGCCCTTGTCACGAATCCCTGGCGTCTGACGCTGCTGTTTATGGTGTCGGGCGTCGCCCTGAGGTTCATGGTCCGCAAGACGCCGCCAGCGCAGGGCTTTCGACAACGCCTGCAGCGGTTGGTCCCGCCCCTCCTCTTCGGCGTGCTCTTCCTGGTCCCGCCGCAATCCTGGATCGAGGCGATGGAGAAGGGCAGCTTCCACGGCGGGCTCACCGACTGGTGGCTCGCGGAGTTCAGCCCCGAGGGCCTGAAGGACGGCGTGCCCCTGAATCACGTCTGGTTCGTGCTCTACATCACGGTGTACAGCCTCGCCGCCCTGGCCCTGGCGACCTCGTCGCGCCTCTTCGGTTGGCTTGAAACCGTGCTGAGCCGGCTTCTAGCCGGCGGCCGGCTGCTGGTGGTTCCCATGATCTACCTGGCGCTCCTGCGCCTGCTCGTCTTTCCCTGGGCGGGCCTGACCAATCACATTACTGACGACCCCTACAACCACGCCATGTCCCTGGGCGTTTTCCTGACCGGCTTCCTTCTGGCTCTGAGGGACGACGTCTGGACCCGGTTCGAGCGGATGAGGTGGACGGCCCTCGCTGTCGCAGCGGCCAGCCTGCCGGCGCTGATCGTCCTCTCGCAGCCCATTGACCAGCCACCCTCGACGCCCGCCAACCTGGTCTTCGCGGTCTATCAGTGGGCCACCATCTGCACGGTCCTCGGATTTGGCAGCCGTTATCTGCGGGGCGCAGACGGGCCGGCCCTGCGCTATCTGACCGACGCGGTCTTCCCCTGCTATCTCGCCCACCAGACCCTTCTGGTGATCGCCGCACACCTCCTGAAGCCCCTCGGACTGCCCGTCGGCGCCGAGGCGGGCCTTCTGATCCTGATCACCCTGGGCGGTAGCCTGGTGGTTTACGAGATCGTTCGGCGGATCGATATCCTGCGCCCCCTCTGGGGTCTCCGTCCCAGGTCGAAGGTTACATGACACGTTTCCGCCGCCGCCGCTTCCTTCTGCAGATCGGGATCGCCGCTCCGATTCTGGCCCACGCCAGCGTGGGCGTGGCGGCTCTCACCTGGCCGGGCTTCGACCACGCCACCCAATACATCAGCGAATTGGGGGGTGAAGCCGCGCCTCATCCCGCAATCTTCAATGTCGGCGTTTTGGTGTCCGGGGTCGGAGCGGGTGTGGCCGGGATCGGCTTCGGCCTGTCCGTCCTGGCCTTGGGGGGCGCGCGGCTCTCCGCGGCGATCATCGCCCTCTGTTTCGCCCTCGCCGGGGTGGGGCTGGTGGTCTCCAGCATTTATCCCTGGCCCGACCCCAGGCACCTGGCCATCAACCTTGGGCTGGGGATACAGATTGCGCCCCTGGCCATGGTCTGGGCGCTTCGGAACATCGAGGGCACGGGCCAGCTTCGCCTTTTCCTGGCGGGCGTCTTCGTTGTCATGGCCATCCTGACGGTCCTGACCAAGCACCTCCTCTTCAAGGGCCTGGTGAACGACGACAATGTCGGCTGGTGGGAGCGGGCCTTCGCCATCGTCCTTGTGGGCTGGACCGGAGTGGCGGCCTATTCGCTGGAGCGCCGACTTCTGGCCCTCGCCCGGGCGGAAGCCTCTGCCTGATCGCAAGGGGCACCCTGAAATCCGGCACCATGACACAAAGACGCCCAAGGTCCGTTCAGGCTTGCCTTCACGTTTCCGTTATTGCATATGCGGCGCTGCAACATAACGGGTTTGTGATCCTCTGCCTCTGCAGGTGGAGAGAGGGAGCGGCGCGGCACGATGGACGGTCTTCGCAGCAGGCAGTTCGGCGCGTCCACGGACGACGCCTGGAGCCGCGAAGCCCCGGTGCGCGCATGGCTTCCCTCTGAGGCGCCGCTCGACATGCCCCGTCATGGCCTTGCTGAGGACGGGACGCCGCCGCCGGTTCCCGGCCCCCAGGGCCTGGCCCCGCGCCGCTCGGCCATGCTGGTCGCGACCCTGGTGCTGTCCCTCCTGGCCTTCCTGACCCCCGCTCGGGTCTATGCGGAGGACGGCTTCACGGCCCTTGAGATCATCGCCCTGTGCCTCTTCTCGGCCCTGATCGTTCCGCTGTCGGGATGGTTCTGCAACGCCTTCGCCGGACTCATCCTGCAGGTCGTCCGCGGCGACCGGGACCATTTCGACTTCCCGGAGCGGCCCAGGCGGCCCCAGGTCCGGACCGCCCTTCTGATGCCCCTCTACAACGAAGACGCCGGGGCCGCCTTCGCCCGCCTTGCGCGCATCGACCAGGGTCTCAGGGACCTCGACGCCGCCGGCGCCTTCGACCTCTTCGTCCTGTCCGACTCCACCTGCCCTGAGGCCGCAGAGGCTGAGTGGGCCGCCTTCCAGGGCTTCCGCCTCAGCGCCGCCTGCCGGACCTACTACCGCCGGCGGGAGATCAACACCGAGCGCAAGGCCGGAAATGTCGCCGACTGGGTCCGCCGGTTCGGCGGCGCCTATCCGCACATGGTGATCCTGGACGCCGACAGCCTGATGTCGGGCGAGACCCTGCTGCACCTGGTCGACGCCATGGAGCGCCACCCTAGGGCCGGCCTGATCCAGACCGCCCCCGCCATCATCAACGCCGAGACCCTCTACCAGCGCGTCCAGCAGTTCGGCGTGCGCCTGTATGGCCGCGTCGCCGCCACGGGCCTGGCCTGGTGGACCGGTCCGGAGTCGGCCTATTTCGGACACAACGCGATTGTCCGGGTCCGGGCCTTCGCGGACTCCTGCGGCCTTCCGGTCCTGCCGGGCCGCAAGCCCCTGGGCGGCCACGTCATGAGCCATGACTCGGTCGAGGCGGCCTACCTGCGTCGCCAGGGGTGGTCTGTGCACATGACCGGGGCCCTGCCCGGCAGCTATGAGGAGGCGCCTCCCGGCCTCCAGGCCTTCCTGGCCCGCGATCGCCGCTGGTGCCAGGGCAACATGCAACACCTTCGCCTGCTGACGGCGGCGGGCCTCCACCCTATGAGCCGGCTCCAGATGCTGATCGGCGTCATGGCCTATCTGGCCTCGCCCCTCTGGTTCCTGGCCCTCCTGACCGGCCTGATCATCCAGTTCCAGACCGAGCCGCGGCTGCTCGAGATTTCCACCGTGCACGGCTGGCGCACCATCGTGGAGCCCCGGCAGGACGGTCTTGTCGTGATCTGGATGGCCGCCCTGTCTTGGTTCCTTCTGTTCGGGCCCAAGCTCTTCGGCAGCCTCCTCGCCCTGTGTCGCCGTCGCGACCGGGAGGCTTTTGGCGGCGTCGGCTTCATCCTGCCCGGCGTGGCCCTCGAAGTGGTCATGTCCGTGATCATGGCCCCCATCATGATGGTCAGTCACACCCGGATGCTGATCGAGATCTTCTCGGGACGGGACTCCGGCTGGCGGCCCCAGCAGCGCGAGGCCGGGCGCATGACCTGGTCCGAAGCCTTCGCCGCTCACGCCTGGGAGGTCCGCGCCGGGGTGGTCTTCGCCGCCGCCCTCCTGGCGCGCCCGGACCTGACCCTGGTCTTCCTGCCGATCGTCCTGCCCCTGCTGGCGTCGCCGGCCATCTCGCTCCTCGGCTCTCGGGTTGAGGTGGGGGCGCTCGCCCGTCGCTACGGCTTCCTCCTGACCCCGGAAGAGCTGGAACTGGCGCCGCGCGGCCTGCGCGAGCGCCGGCCGACCCCCAGCGCCCCGGCCCCCGCGAACCTCGCCGGCGCCCTGCCCGAAGCCGCCTGAACCGGCCTCAGGTTCCGGGATAGGTCTCCTCGACCAGGGCCAGGGGCTCGCCATCCGGCGTCTCAAGCCTGGCCCGGCAATAGAGCGCCGACGGTCGTCCTTCCGTCTCGAGGATCCGCGTCTCCAGCCGGACCCGGCGATAGTCCAGCGGACGCGCCACCACCCCGAAGGGTTCGTCAGTCTCGTCGAGACGCCGGCGCATGTCGGCGGTCAGCCGGGCCGGCCGGTACCAGTTGACGGCGCGGGACAGGGTGCGGTCGCCCCAGACGAGCTGCACGCGGCGGCAGGCCAGGGCCTCCTCCCCGTTCACCCTAAGCTGGCGGCGCACCTCGGCGTCCGGCGTCAGGTCGGCGGCTTCGACCCGGGCAAGGACCCGAGGCCCGCCCGGCAGGCCGAGCGCCTCGCACCGGGCCTGCAGAACGGCGGTGGCGCTGTCGGCGGCGTCGAGGTCCCGCCGGAGGGACTCCAGATCGTCGGTGAGGAGAAACATTGCGCGGGGCCTTAGCATTGCCTGCCGCCCGGCCCAACCCATTCCCGACAGGGGCCTTGGGCGCCCGGGGCCGGCGCGCTAAGAGGGACCCATGTCCGCGCCCGCCTGCCGCCTCTATCTCATTACGCCGCCTCGCCTCGAGGATCCGGCTGGCTTCGCCCCCCGCCTCGAGGCGGCCCTTTCGGCCGGCGATGTCGCCGCCGTCCAGGTGCGGCTGAAGGACGCCTCCGAGGCCGAGATCACCGAGGCGATCCGGGTGCTCGGCCCCGTCGCCCGCGCCCACGACGCGGCCCTGATCCTCAACGATGATCCCGCCCTCGCCGCCCGGCTGGACTGCGACGGCGTACATGTGGGCCAGTCCGATTCGCCCTATGCCCAGGCCCGCCGCCTGATGGGTCGCGACCGGATCGTCGGGGTCACCTGCCATGACAGCCGGCACCTGGCCATGGAGGCGGCCGAGCAGGGCGCGGACTACGTGGCTTTCGGCGCCTTCTTCCCCACCTCGACCAAGGACGTCGCAACCCGGGCGGAACCCGAGATTCTCTCGGTCTGGCAGGAGACGATGGAGACGCCCTGCGTCGCCATCGGCGGGATCACGGCGGACACCGCCCGCGGCCTGGCGGCGGCGGGCGCGGACTTCCTCGCCGTCTCCGCCGGGGTCTGGAACCACCCCGGGGGCGAGGCGGCGGCGGTGCGTGAGTTCAACTCAGCCATCGCCCTGGGACTGGCCGACCGGACGAGCCCCAAAGCGACCTGAGCCGATCCCCGCCCCATCGCCTTGCCTTGCGACGGCCAGACCACTAGGGTCCGCGCCCCATGTCGACCCAGTCCGCCCTCCTCAAGGTCATGTCCGACGCCGCCCGCACGGCGGCCCGGGGTCTCAACCGCGACTTCGGCGAATTGGCCGAACTGCAGGTCTCCCGCAAGGGCGCTGCGGACTTTGTCTCCGCCGCCGACATAAAGGCCGAGCAGTCCCTCTTCGAGAGCCTGTCCAAGGGCCGGCCCGGCTACAGCTTCCTGGGTGAGGAGCGGGGCCTGATCGAGGGCACGGACAAGACCCACACCTGGATCGTCGACCCGCTGGACGGCACCACCAACTTCCTGCACGCCATCCCGCACTTCGCCATCAACATCGCCCTGCAGCGCGAGGGCGTCATCGTGGCGGCGGTCACCTACAATCCCGTATCCAACGACCTCTTCTGGGCCGAAAAGGGCAAGGGCGCCTTCGTCAACGATCGTCGACTGAGGGTCGCCGCCCGCCAGCGCCTGGACGAGTCGGTCCTGGCCACCGGCATTCCCTTCCTGGGCCATGGCCAGCACGCCCGGTTCCTCAAGGAGCTTCACCAGATCAGCCAGCGTGTCGCCGGGGTCCGGCGGTTCGGGGCGGCGGCCCTGGACCTCGCCTGGGTCGCCGCCGGCCGGATGGACGGCTTCTGGCAGCGTGACCTCAGCCCCTGGGACCTGGCGGCGGGCCTGCTGCTGGTCACCGAGGCGGGCGGCAAGGTGACCACCGCCGAGGGCGGCGAGGATGTCCTGGCCGCCGGCAGCGTCTGCGCCGCCAACCTGGACCTGCACCCCCTGATCCTCGAGCGCCTGCGCGCCGCCGCCTGAGGCGCCCTGCCGCCAGCTTGACGAAACCGTCACGCGCCTGCGTTAGTCGCAGGCCATGGCCACCCTCATCCCTTCGCGCCGCGCCTTCGGGGCCGGCCTCGCCGCCGCAGGAGCCCTGATGGCCTCCGCACGCACCGCCGCCGCCGCGCCGCGCCCCCAGGTGGTCGCCCATCGGGGCGCCAGCGGTTACCGGCCAGAGCACACCGCCTCGGCCTACCTCCTGGCCATCGCCCAGGGCGCCGACGTCATCGAGCCGGACCTGGTTCTGACGAAGGACGGGGCTCTGGTGGCCCGCCACGAGAATGAGATCGGCGGCACCACCGACGTGGCCGCCCGGCCCGAGTTCGCCGCCCGCAGGACGGTCCGGGACATCGACGGCGAGCAGGTCGAGGGCTGGTTCACCGAGGACTTCACCCTGGCCGAGCTGAAGACCCTTCGCGCCCGGGAGCGCCTGCCCCAGCTGCGCCCCGCCAGCGCCCGGCACGATGGCGAGGATGGGATCCTGACCTTCGCCGAGGTGGCGGCCCTCGCCCGGCGGGAGTCGGCGCGGACCGGACGCACCATCGGCCTCTGCCCGGAGATGAAGCATCCAGCCCACTTCCGCAGGCTTGGCCTGGCGTTCGAACCCATCATGGCCGCCGCCCTGAAGGCCGAGGGCCTGGACGCCCCGACCGCGCCGGTGCTGGTCCAGTGCTTTGAGGTCGGCCCCCTGAAGACCCTGGCGGGGCTTTCCAAGGCGCCCCGCGTCCAGCTGGTCTCGGGTGAAGGCGGCCCGGCCGACCTGCCGGGGGTGCGTTACGCCGACATGGTGACGGCGTCGGGCCTGAAGGCCATCGCCGGCTACGCCGAGGCGGTGGGTCCGGAATGGCGCCTGGTCCTGAAGGTGGACGGCGCAGGTGCCCTGGCCGGCCCGACCTCCCTGGTCGCCGACGCCCACGCGGCGGGCCTGACGGTCTATCCCTGGACGGTGCGGGCCGAGAACGTCTTCCTCCCCCCCGCCCTGCAGCGAGGCGGCAACCCCTCCGACCCCGGCGACGCCGCAAGCCTGCTGAAGGCCCTCTACGCCGCCGGCGTCGATGGGGTGTTCTGCGACTTCCCGGACCTGGCTGTCGCGGCCCGCGGCGGCTGAGGCTCAGTCCCTGCCGTCGGTGAACTGAAGGGCGGCGAGGCGGGCGTAGAGTCCGCCCCGGGCGATCAGCTCGGCGTGGGAGCCGGTCTCGACCACGCGCCCGGCGTCCATCACCACGATGCGGTCGGCCTTCAGCACGGTGGCCAGCCGGTGGGCGATCACCAGGGTCGTCCGGCCCCGCATGGCCTCGTCCAGGGCTTCCTGGACCAACTTCTCGTTCTCGGCGTCCAGGGCGCTGGTCGCCTCGTCCAGCAGCAGGATGGGCGCCTGGCGCACGAGGGCCCGGGCGATGGCCAGGCGCTGCCTCTGGCCGCCGGAGAGGCCCTTTGCGCGCTCCCCCAGCGCCGTCTCAAAGCCCTCGGGAAGGGCCTCGACGAAGGCTTCGGCCTGGGCCGCCCGGGCGGCCGCCCGGACATCCTCCGGACCGGCGCCCTCACGGCCGAAGGCGATGTTGTCGGCGGCGGAGCCGGAGAAGAGCGGACTGTCCTGGGCCACCAGGGCGGCCTGGGCGCGGATATCGCGGGGATCGGCCTGGCGCAGGTCCACGCCATCGATCCGGACGACGCCGGAGATCGGATCATAGAACCTCAGGAGCAGGCGGAAGACGGTGCTCTTGCCCGCTCCGGAGGGGCCGACCAGGGCGACGCGCTCGCCGGGGGCCACGGTCAGGGTGAAGCCATCCAGGGCCGGGGTCGCCTCGCGGCCGGGATAGGCGAAGACCACCTCCTCAAAGCGGACCTCGCCCCGGCCCGGCGGTTTCTGGGGATCGGCCGGCGGGGCGATCCCAGGCCGGGCGGCCAGGAGCTCGGCGATCCGCTCCATGGCGCCCGCCGCCTTCTGAACGTCGCCCCACATCTCGCCGAGGGTGCCGACGGAACTGGCGGCGAAGACCGAGAGGAAGGCGAACTGGAAGAGGGCCCCCCAGCTCAGCTCCCCCCTCTGGCCGGCGTGCACGCCCAGCCAGAAGACCGCCACGATCCCGCCGAAGATCAGGACAATGGCCGCCGCCGTCATCACCGCCCGGGCGGACATGCGCCGGAGCGAGGTGCGGAAGGAGCGTTCCACCGCTGCGCCGAAGCGCTCGGAGGCGGCCTGCTCACGACCGAAGGCCTGGACGGTCTCCAGGGCGTCCAGCGTCTCTCCCGCATGGCCCACGGCCCGGGCGAACTCGTCCTGGGTGGCCGTGGTCAGGTTCCGGAGGGGGCGGGCGAACAGAAAGAGGGGCACGACCACTACGGGGATGATCAACAGCACGAGAAGGGTCAGCTTGGGGCTGACCAGCAGCATGAGGGCAAGGGCGCCGATCAGGATCAATGTGTTCCGCAGGAAGACCGAGGCCGTGGTCGCCAGCAGGTTCTCGATGATCTGGATGTCGGTGGTCAGACGCGAGAGGACCTCGCCGGTCCGTGTGGCGATGAAGAAGGCCGGGTCCAGGGTCAGGATGTGCCCATAGACCGACTTGCGCAGGTCCGCGACGATCCGCTCGCCCAGGCGCGTCACCCAGTAATAGCGCAGGGCCGTGAACAGGCCGAGGGCGACCGCGACACCGCCCAGGAGCCAGAACCAGGGATCGACCGAGGCCCCGCTCTTGTCGGACGTCAGGTGTTCGACCAACAGGCGCACCGCGCCGCTCATCCCCAGAGTCGCCGCTGAGGTGGCGACCATCAGCAGGCAGGCGATGGCCGTCTCGCCTCCGTGGGCCCTGAGGATCGGCCAGAGCGTGGCGAGGGCCTTGATGTTGCGTGTCGAAGCCCGACGCTCCGCTGCGGCCGCCATGTCCTGGACCAGGGTCCCGCCTGCGCTGGGACGGCCCTCCACTGGCGTTTCGACGGAACTCTCAGACATCAGGACCACGCCCTTGCTCTACCGACGCCCTTTGCTGTAGAAGGCGCGCTTTCCGCTCCCCGGCTGGCCGGCGGGCGGCGGACTCCAAACTGGCCGCTCCTTTACGTCGGATGCTCCCGAGATGAAACAAGACACCCATCCCGACTATCACTTCATCACGGTGGTGATGACGGACGGCTCCAGCTACCAGACGCGCTCGACCTACGGGAAGGAGGGCGCGACCCTCAACCTGGACATCGACCCCAAGACCCATCCGGCCTGGACGGGCGGCAACCAGCAGCTGCTGGACCGCGGCGGTCGCGTGTCTCGGTTCAACGCCAAGTTCGGCGGCTTCACCCGCAAATAGGCCTCAGCTGGGAAAGGCGGACCTCAGCCGGTCCAGCTGCCTGCCCACCGGGTTGGCGGGAACCTCCAGCGGGGCGTACGTAAACCTGTCCATTCGGCACACGCGCTCGAACAGCCGGTCAACGCGGCGCGAGAAGGTTGCGAGAGACTCAGGGACTCTCGGGGACGGCGGGTGTGAGGTGAACTTCCCCAGACGATAGCGGGGATCGGCGGCGGCTGCGGGCGAAATTTCACCCTCCCGGAGAGCCCTCTGCAAAAGAAGCCAGGAGGCGATCTTCATGAGGCGCGTGGTCAGCCGCATGCTCTCGGCAATGCAGTCGGAAGCCATCTCCCGGCTCATGCGGCGCGTATCCAGACGACCGATCCCATCCAGATGCGCCGCGACCTCAGCGACCAGGTCCATCCCTTCCCGAAAGGTGCGATCAAAGAGCTCCGTTGCGGCCCGATCCACGAGGATCCCCGGCCTCTCGGCAAGCTCCGGGTTTGCGCCTGGGCTCATGGCCTGCTCCTTCTTGCATCGGACCGGTCTCGCATCGGACCGGTGATGCTTCGGGTTTCATCGTGGCGGAAGACCCGACGATTCGCGACTCGAGAGACCGCCGGCCTCCGGCTTTCAGTCGCGGCGGAAAGCCGGGTTCTTAGTCCTCCGGCTTTCGGAAAAGCGCATCCGCCGCCTCGCGTCCGGCCGCCTTCCTCGCGATCTGGGCGCGGCAGCGAGTGATCTCCGCCTCAAGGAAACCGATCCTGTCCGCAAGATCGTCCAGAGAAAACAAATCAAGGTCCTCCCGGAGGGCAAGATCCAGCACCGCTCCGCGCCCGCGCCGGGCTTCCTCGGCCTCCTCCATCATCACCCTCCGCGTCACGCCCGCCCCTTGGCGGCGACCCGATGTTGAGACTATCTGACGTGGCCGGACCACATAGCGCAAGTCTGCGGGAGCAAGATCATGGGCGAAGCGATGATGACGGCCATCGCCGTCGAAGGCGGGCGCGGCGGGCCGGAGGCCCTCAAGCCTGTGCGAATTCCAAGGCCATCCCCGCGCGACGGGGAAATCCTGATCCGGGTCGCGGCCGCCGGCGTGAACCGACCGGACGTCTTCCAACGCATGGGGGGGTATCCGCCGCCGCCGGGCGCGCCGGATACCCTCGGACTGGAGGTCGCCGGAGAGGTCGTCGAGGGCGCGGGACGCTGGCGCGCGGGGGACCGGGTCTGCGCCCTGCTGGGGGGCGGGGGGTATGCCGAATACGCAGCGGTCGACGCCCGCCACGCCTTGCCGGTTCCGGAAGGGTTCAACCTTGTTGAGGCCGCCGGCCTGCCTGAGACCGTCTTCACGGTCTGGGCGAACGTCTTCGAGCACGGCGCCCTGCAGCCGGGAGAGACTCTGCTGGTCCATGGCGCCACCTCGGGCATAGGCGTGACCGCCATCCAGATGGCGAAGGCCGCCGGCGCCCGGGTGATCGCCACAGTCCGGGGCGCCACAAAGGCAGCCCGCGCCCTCGAGCTTGGGGCAGACCTCGCCATTGACGCCTCCGCCGAGGACTTCGGCCCCCGGGTCAAGGCCGAGGGGGGCGCTGACGTCGTTCTGGACATGGTCGGCGGCGACTATTTCGGTCGGGAGCTGGACGCCCTCAAGACGGGCGGCCGGATCGTCTTCATCGCCTCTCTGGGCGGCGGCGAGGTTGTCCTGCCGATCTTCCGGCTGATGCAGAAGCGGGCGGTGGTCACCGGGTCGACCCTGCGACCCCGAACGGCGGACGAGAAGGCCTGGCTGGCGTCGGCGGTGGAGGGACGGGTCTGGCCCTGGATCGCCTCAGGTCAGTTCCGCCCCGTCATCGACCGGACCTTCCCCCTGGCCCGGGCCGGCGAAGCCCACGCCGCCCTGGAGGCCGGCGACCATGTGGGCAAGATCATCCTGACCTGTAGCTGAAGTCCTGGACCCTTCGGGCCGGAGCTCAGCGGGGCGACCCTTCGCCCTGTTTGGGCTTCCCACCCTGTCAGGCGCCCGTACCGGCTTGACAAAGATTCACCGGCGTCATGGTCTGGCGCCCGGGGGGAGAAGGAACGGCCGGGCGCGAATCCGGTCGCGAACCCGCAATGACGGGAGGCGGCATGACCGTTCAGGACGTCGAAGGCGAGACCCCCGTCAGGGGTCATCGCAGACCGCTCACCTTCGGGACGAAGGCCTTTTTCGGCGTCGGCTCTGTGGCGAACGGGGCATATAACGCCCTCGGCGGGCTGACCCTGTTCTTCCACAGCCAGGTGGTCGGCGTCCCGCCGCATATCGCAAGCCTGGCCATTTCGGCCGTCATCTTCATCGATGGTTTCTGGGACCCCCTGATCGGGCATGGTTCCGACCAGTTCCGTTCCCGGATCGGGCGACGGCACCCCTTCATCTACATGGCCCTGCTCCTGCTCCCTGTGGCCCTCTTCCTGAGGTGGCACCCGCCCGGCTGGGAAGCTTCAGTCATGTTCTGGTAAATCCTTGGAACGGGGCTCTTCCTGAATCTGGCCTGGAGCCTCTATGAGGTTCCCTCCGGGGCCCTGGCTCCGGAGTTGGCCCCCGACTACCACGACCGGACGGTCCTCCTGGGCTATCGCTGGATCCTCGGCTCCCTCGGCACCGCCCTAGCCACCGTGCTGATCTACGGCATCTTCCTGAGGCGGACGCCTGAGCATCCCGTGGGCCAGCTGAACGCCGATGGGTACGGGCCCCTTTCCATCGCCATCACCCTGATCTTTCTCGGCGCCGGCCTGACCATGGCCCTCGGAACCCAAAAGAAGGCGGCAGGCTTCCACCATCGCGCACATGACCCGGGCCGGACCTTCCGTGACGACTGGCGAGACGCCCTCGTCACCCTGACCAACCGCAACTTCGTGGTCGCCCTGATGGCCCAGGTCATTGCCGGACTGGGGTTCGGCATCGCCGCTGGCCTGACCCTCTACTTCCAGACCTATCTCTGGGAGTTGAAAGCCCAGGACATCCTGATCCTCACCCTGTTGGGGATCCCGGGGCCGATCTTCGGCGGCATCCTCGCCCCGCGCCTCGCGCGCAGGTTCGGCAAGAGAAAGGCGGCCATGGCCCTCTTCTTCACCAGCGTGGTCTTCGGTCACACGCCCATGTTCCTGAAGCTGATCGGGGTGCTGCAGCTGAACGGGACCCCAGCCCTGCTCTGGGTGCTCGCCAGCTTCACCTTCGTGCAGATGGTGTGCGCCATCGCGGGCTACATCCTGGCCTCGTCCATGATCGGCGACATTGTTGAGGAGGTGCAGGTCCGCACCGGTCGCCGCGCAGAGGGCCTGCTCACCACGGCCGACAGCCTGCCCAGCAAGATCGTCAACGCCATCGCCGCCCTCATCCCGGGCCTGATCCTCACCGCCGTGGCCTTCCCCACCAAGGCCCAGCCGAGCGAGAAGACCATGGAGCTGATCACCCAGGTGGGCTGGCTCTACCTTCCGACGGTGATTGTCCTGTTCCTCGGCTCCATTGCGACCTGGTCCTTCTACCGGCTGGATGAGGAAAGCCACGCGCGGAACCTCGAAACCATAGCGGGCGACCGGCCTTGAGCGATGCCCCGGTCCTGGCGACCCGGCATGAAGGCTGGGGTGAGATCGTCCTGAACCGGCCGGACCGCCGCAACGCTCTTGCGCCGGAGTCCGCCAAAGCCCTGCGGGAGGGCCTGTCCGACCTGCTCGCCGGCGGCGCGCGGGTCCTCCTGCTGCGCGGAGAGGGCGGGACCTTCTGCTCGGGCCTCGACATCGACCTCTTCCAGGGCGGGGCGGGGGCGGCCTGGGCTGCGGACTGGACGGGCTTTCACCGGGACCTCCATGCCTGCCCCGCCGTGGTGATCTGCGCCCTGGAGCGCTACGCCATCAACGCCGGCGCGGCCCTGGCCCTGGGCTCGGACCTGATGGTGGCGGGCGAGGGCGCGATCCTGACCGTGGGCGAGGCGGCGATCGGCATGCACGCCCCCATGAACCTGGCCTGGCTGAGGCTGAAGGCGCCCGAGGCCGTCGCCGCTCAGCTGGCCCTCGGCGCCGGCCGGATGGGCGGGGCGGACCTGCACCGCCTGGGCCTGGCCTGGGCCCTCGTCCCCGACGCGGAGGTGCAGGACCACGCCCGGGCGGCGGCGATCCGGATGGCGGGATGGCCCGCAGGGACCCTGGCCGGGATCAAGGCCGCCCTGCGACGTCCCCTGCCGGAGGGCGGGGACGTGTTCGACGCCGTCCAGGCCCGCCCTGGCCAGGGGGGCGCGGCCCCCTCCCGCGTGGCGCCGTCCTCGATCCGGGGTTGACATACCCCCCGCTCAAATGAGCGTTACCTTCAAAGTTTCCAGAGAGGCCAAGACATGACCGCGCCCGTTCCCGACACCTTCCTCCAGCTCCGCACCGAGGTCACAGCCGACGCCTCCGAGCTGCGCCTGTCCCTGGCGCGGGTCCCGACGCCGAAGCCGGGCGATGGCGAGGTCCTGGTGCGGGTGCGCGCCACGCCGATCAACCCGTCCGACCTTGGTCTTCTGGTGGGGCCGGCTGACCTGGAGGCCGCGACGGTCTCCGGATCGGGCGAGGCCGCCGTCCTGTCCGCCCCCATCCCGCCGGCCCTGCGCCGGGCTGTGGCCGCCCGCGCCGGCGCCGCCCTGCCTGTCGGCAACGAGGGGGCGGGCGAGGTGGTCGCCGCCGGCGCCTCCCCCGAGGCCCAGGCCCTGCTGGGCCGCACCGTGGCCATACTGGGCGGCGAGATGTACGCCGAGTACCGCTGCGTCCGCGCCGCCGACGCCCTGCTCCTGCCCGAGGGGACCGATCCCCGCGACGGCGCCTCCTGCTTCGTCAATCCGCTGACCGCCCTGGGCATGGTCGAGACCATGAAGCTCGAAGGCCATTCAGGCCTCGTCCATACGGCGGCGGCCTCCAACCTCGGCCAGATGCTGAACCGTATCTGCCTGGAGGACGGCGTGCCCCTGGTGAACATCGTGCGCAGCCCCGCCCAGGCGAAGATCCTGAAGGACCAGGGCGCCAAGGTGGTATGCGACTCCTCCCAGCCCGACTTCATGGAGAGCCTGGTGGCGGCCCTGACCGAGACCGGCGCGACCCTGGGCTTTGACGCCATCGGCGGCGGCAAGCTGGCCGGGCAGATCCTGACCGGCATGGAGATCGCCGCCAACGCCCGCAACCCGGCCGGCTTCTCGCGCTATGGCTCCACCACCCACAAGCAGGTCTACATCTATGGCGGCCTGGACACCGGTCCTACCGAACTGAACCGCGGCTTTGGCATGGCCTGGGGACTGGGCGGCTGGCTCCTGACGCCCTTCCTGATCCGGATCGGCAAGGCGGGCGCCGACCGCCTGCGGGCCCGGGTCGTGGCGGGGCTGAAGACCACCTTCGCCTCAGGCTACACCACCGAGGTCTCGCTCACCGACCTGCTGACGCCCGAGGCCGTCCGGGCCTGCAACCGAAAGGCCACCGGCGAGAAGTTTCTCGTCCGGCCGTGACCCCGGAAAAGCCCCGGCGGGACAGGTTTCCGTCGGGGGATTCACATTGCCAAGGCCGACCTGCGCGGCCATAACCGAAGAGACAAAGGGAGGTTCTTCATATGCGTGAAGCCGTAATCGTTTCCTATGCCCGCACGGGCCTGGCCAAGTCCGGCCGGGGTGGGTTCAACATGACGCCGCCGATGTCCATGGCGGCCCACGCGATCAAGCACGCGGTGGAGAAGTCAGGCGTCGAGAAGGACTTCGTTGAGGACTGCTTCCTCGGCAACAATGCGCACGCCGCCCCGAACATCGGCCGCCAGGCCGCCCTGCTGGCCGGAATGCCGGTGACCACCGCCGGCGTGTCGGTGAACCGCTTCTGCTCGTCGGGTCTGCAGACCATCGCCATGGCCGCCAACCACATCCGTGGCGACGGCGCGGACTGCGTCGTGGCCGGCGGGGTGGAGAGCATCTCCATCAGCGGGGGGCGCTTCCCACCTGAGGCCATGGACCCGGAGCTGGCCCAGATCGCCCCGGCCATCTACATGGCCATGATCGACACCGCCGACATCGTCGCCGAGCGCTACAAGGTCAGCCGCGAGGCCCAGGACGAGTTCTCCCTGCGCTCCCAGCAGCGGATGGCCGCCGCTCAGCAGGCCAACCTGTTCGCCGACGAGATCGTCCCGATGAAGACCAAGATGAAGCAGGTCAACAAGGAGACGAAGGAAGAGACCATCGTCGACTACGTGGTGAACCGTGACGAGTGCAACCGTCCCGACACCAACCTCGAGGGCCTCTCCAAGCTCCAGCCTGTCATGGGCGAGGGCAAGTTCATCACCGCCGGCAACGCCTCCCAGCTGTCCGACGGCGCCGCCGCCGTCCTCCTGATGGAAGGCAAGGAAGCCGAGCGCCGGGGCCTGAAGCCCCTCGGCCGCTTCGTCTCCTGGGCCGTCGCCGGCTGCGAGCCCGACGAGATGGGCATCGGCCCGGTCTTCGCCATTCCGAAGCTGCTGAAGCGGAACGGCCTGAAGGTCGACGACATCGACCTGTGGGAGCTGAACGAGGCCTTCGCCAGCCAGTGCCTCTACTGCCGCGATCACCTCGGCATCGATCCCGAGAAGTACAACGTGAACGGCGGCTCCATCGCTATCGGCCACCCCTTCGGCATGACCGGCGCCCGCCTGACGGGCCACGTCCTGCAGGAAGGCCAGCGCCGCAACGCCAAGTGGGCCGTGGTGACCATGTGCATCGGCGGCGGCCAGGGCGGCGCCGGCCTGTTCGAAGTCTACAACTGATCGGCAAGGCCCCCGCCTGCGGGTGGGGGCTGACGCCTCAGCCCCTGTCGTGGCCCGTGCTCACCCGAGCCGGGCCATGACTTTTTCTACGACCTCCCCTGCGACCCCGGCCTCGACCAGGACCTCTCGGGTATGCTCGCCCAGCTTTGGCGCCCCACGGGTCACCTCAGGCGCCCCCTCGGGGAAGCGGCCCGGCGCCGCCGGCGAGGCCATCCGCCCGCCCCAGCCATCCGACACCTCCACCGCGCAGCCCGTGGCCATGAACTGCTCGCCGCCCACCACCTCCGACAGGCTCTGCAGGGGCGCCCAGGCCAGGTCCGCCTCGGTGAGGATCACCGCCGCCTCGGCCAGGGTCATTCGCGCAAAGGCCGCATCCGCCCGGGCCCGGATCTCGCGGACGATGTCGAGGTCCGTCGTCGGCAGGGCGTAGCGGGGATCGTCGATGACCTCCGGGTGGCCCAGCACCTTCATCAGGGTCGGATAGCAGGAAGGTCCCTTGAGCACGAAGGTGACCCACCGGTCGTCCAGGGTGCGGAAATAGACGCCGGAGATCGGATGCGGGCGCATGTGCCGGGCCTGGGAGGTCGGCGCCTCGCCGAAACGCAGCTGGGTGGCCATGTCCCAGCCCAGGGCGTAGGACGCCGTGCGCAGGAGGGAGCACTCCACCAGCCGCCCCCGCCCCGTCGTGTGGCGCTCATGCAGGGCGGCCAGGACGGAGGACAGGGTGGCCAGGGCCGTGGTGTGGTCGCCAAAGCCGGGGCGGCAGGCGAAGGGCTCCTGGTCCGGCGGGATGTGCGAGCGCCCGACGCCGCTCTTGGTCCAGAAGACTGTGATGTCAAAGGCTGGCAGGTCCACATCCGGTCCCTCCAGGCCCACCCCGGAGACGCTGGCGTAGATCAGCCGGGGGAAGGCCGCCTTCAGCGTCTCGTAGTCGAGCCGGGCCCGCTTCAGGGCGCCGGGCCGGACATTGGTGATGAAGACATCCGCCCCGCCAAGGAGGCCCAGCATGGCCTCGCGACCCTCGGGGGAGGCGATGTCCAGGGCCACCCCGCGCTTGCCGCGGTTCTCCATCGTGAAGATGGGATTGCCGGGGGTCTCGGCGCTCTCCGGAAAAAAGGTGCGGGTGGCGTCTCCGCCCAGGGACTCCACCTTGATCACGTCGGCGCCCCAGTCGGCCATGACGG
The DNA here is from genome assembly GCA_020402745.1 of Phenylobacterium sp. Taxonomy (GTDB): domain Bacteria; phylum Pseudomonadota; class Alphaproteobacteria; order Caulobacterales; family Caulobacteraceae; genus Phenylobacterium. The sequence goes on along the minus strand of JADBYZ010000011.1, from coordinate 37,353 downwards.
CGGCGCATCCCGGCGCGGCGATCCAGGTGGCGAGCTCGACGACCTTCAGTCCCTGCAGCAGCATGGTCACTTCCCCCCGACGGCGTCTGTGCGCCTTCTCCCGCCAAGATTGGCCCTGATTGACCGGCCTCACAAGCCACACTATCCCCAAGGGAAAGCCTGCCGGAGCCGCCCCGGCGCCCGGCGCGGAGCCGCCCCATGTCCACCCCCGACACCGCCTCCGAAACCGCCCCGGGCGCACCGATGGCGCGGACGCCCAGCCGGCGCTACATGGCCCGCCGCGACGCCATTATCGCCTCGGCCATCCGCGAGATGAACCGCCACGGCGTGCGCGGCATGACCCTGGGCGACGTCGCCGCCCGCCTCGACCTCGTGCCCACCGGGGTCATCTACTATTTCCGCAACAAGGAGGACCTGGCCGCCGCCGCCTTCGAGCGCAGCATCGGCCGCATCCAGGAGCTGGCCGAGTACGCCCGGGAGCACCCCACGGAGCGCGAGCGCGTCAAGGTCTTCATCGACATGTTCATCCTTCTCCAGCAGAGGATCGAGCTGGGCGAGGCCGAGCCTTTGGCCGTCTTCAACGACGTCCGCGCCCTGAACAGCGAGAGCGTCAACCAGGCCTTCGTCGCCCTGTTCCGGACGGTCCGCTCACTCCTCGATCGCCGGGAGAACCGCACCCGGGCCGACCTGAACGGCCGCGCACACCTGCTCATCAACGCCCTGACCTTCGTCAGCGCCTGGATCTACACTTGGCGCGTCGAGGACTATCCGCGCATCGGCCAGCGCATCGCCTCCATCCTGCTGGACGGAATCCCTCGGGGCGGGAACGTGCCCGGCGTCCGATTCCTGGACCTTCAGCCTTCAGGTGACGAGGTTGACGAGGGCTCGGCCGAGCACTTCCTGCGGGCCGCCACCCAACTGATCAACGACGAGGGTTACCACGGCGCGTCGGTGGACCGGATCTCCTCCAAGCTCAACGTCACAAAGGGCGCCTTCTACCACTACAACGCCACCAAGGATGACCTGGTGGTGGCCTGCTTCCAGCGGACCTTCGACGTCCTCTGGCGGGCCATCGATGCGGCGGAATCGGGCGGCGACGACGGACTGGAGATCATGCACTCCCTGCTCCAGGCGGTGGTTCAGCTGCAGGTGGGCCCCGCGCCCCTGCTCAGGACCAGCGCCCTGTCCACAGTGCCCGAGGAGATCCGCGACGATCTGATGTTCCGGCTACGCCAGATCTCGATCCGTCTGGGCTCCATGCTGTGCGACGGCATCGCCGACGGCTCCATCCGGCCGCTGGACACCAGCATCACCGCCCAGATCCTGACCGCCGGGATCAATGCGGCCTCCGAGCTGACCTGGTGGCAGCCCGGCGAGAATCCCGAGACGGGCGCCCGCCTCTTCGTCGACGCCATGGTGCGCGGCGTCATCCACCCCTGAGCCCGCCGCCCGCGAGTTTCTCCCAAGGGGCGCGACTGTAACGCCGCAGCCCCCCTCAGCCTGACGCCATGGCGCGGGCCACGAGGTCGGCCATGCCGTGCTCGTAGGCGTCTTCCGGACGGGCGCGGACCGCCTTGTCCAGGGCCACGGCGTCCGGGCCGACCAGGATCCGCCAGCGCGCCTCCCGCACCCCGTCCAGGATGATCTTCGCCGCCGCGGGCGGGGGCAGGCCATTGTCCCGGAAGGCCTCGACCATGGCCTTGGCCTCGGCGGTCGCGCCGTCGGGCGGAGCAAACTCGGCCATGGAGTTGATGGCGATATTGGTGCCGATGTGACCGGGCATGACCACGCTGGCCTTCACGTGGGGGGCGTTGTTGCGGAAGTCGTTGATGAGCGCCTCGGTGAAGCCCTTCACGGCGAACTTGGCCGCCGAATAGGCCGTGTGCGAGGTCTGCGGCCCCAGGGACGCCCAAAAGCCGTTGACCGAAGAGACATTGATCATGTGCGCCTCGGGCGCCTTGAGCAGCATCGGCAGGAAGGCCCGGGCGTTGTAGTAGACCCCGTACCAGCAGACGGCGAAGGTCCGTTCCCACTGGTCACGGGGAGAGTTGACGAAGCTGCCGCCCGCGCCGATGCCGGCGTTGTTGAAGAGCAGGTGCAGGTGGTCGGTCTCGTGCTGCTCGCCCGTGTGGTCGCGGAAGGCCAGGGTCTCCTTCTCCTGGGCCACGTCGGCCACGAAGGTGGTGATCTTCACCCCCTGGACGGCGGTCTTCTCGGCGATGCGGACGGTCTCCAGCATATCGGCCTCGCGGATGTCGCACATGGCGACGCTGCAGCCTTCGGAGGTCAGGGCCTGCACCAGGGCCCGGCCGATGCCGCTGCCGCCGCCGGTCACCACTGCGATCTTGCCGCTGAAGTCCTTCATGCCCGTCCTCCTCTGGATCCCGGTCTGCGCCGGTCCGTGTTGAATGTCAGCCGCTGCGCTCGGCCCGGGTGTTCTCGTCCAGCGCGTCCACCGAGACGTGGCGGATGAAACAGGTCGCATCCGAGCCCGTGAAGACGATGGCGCGCACTTCGTCAGAGCGCAGCTGCGGCAGCATCCGGTTCAGCGCGTTCATCATCGGCGGGGTCATCACCTGCGCCGGCGGATTGCTGAAGGTGATGACGGCGATCCCGTCGCGCAGGTCGAGGGCAAGCTGGCCCACGGCCGCCTCAGCTCACCTCAAGGCCAGGCAGGTCCCCTGAGGCCCGCCAGTCCGCGAGGATCCTGAAGTACTCGATCGGCCCGCCCCCGTAGGTGGTGTTCTGGGCGTTGGCCAGATAGGGCTTGCCCTCGTTGTTATAGTAGCCGGGAGTGCAGGCCTCGAGATACGCTTGGTTGTTGCGGGCCTTGTCGATGATGGTCGCCACCCAGTCGGTCTCGGCCTGCTCCGAGGGCTCCGCCGCCCGGCCCTGGCGGGCCTTGACCTGGTCGATGACGTAGGTGGCGTGGGCCGCCTGCTCGCGCAGGTTGTGCGGATAGTTGGCCGTGAAGCCGCCCTGGGTCGAGCCCAGGAAGAAGAGGTTGGGGAAGCCCCGGACCATCAGGCCGTGCAGGCTGCGCACCCCATTCGCCCAGGCCTGGCTGAGGGGAAGGCCGTCCCGGCCGTGGATGTCGTAGCCGTAGCGGCGGCTGAAGCTGGTGCCGACCTCGAAGCCGGTGGAGAAGATCAGGCAGTCGATCTCGTAGGCGACGCCGTCCACCACCACCGCATTCTCGGTGATCCGATCGACGCCCTTGCCATTGGTGTCCACCAGCTTGACGCTCGGCCGGTTAAAGGCCTGCAGGTACTCGTCGTGGAAGCAGGGCCGCTTGCAGAACTGGCGGTACCAGGGCTTCAGGGCCTCGGCCGTGGCCGGGTCCTTGACCACCGCCTCGGCCCGGGCGCGGATGCGCTCCATGGTGGCGAAGTCGGCCAGCTCCATCAGTTCGGCCAGCTTCTCGGGGGACAGGCCCGCCGCACCCTCCTTGCGGGCGATGAAGACCAGCTCGCGGAAGGCCTCGGTCCAGCCGTCGTTGACCAGGTCCTCCACGGCGTATCCGCCGCTGAGCAGGAGGTTGAAGTTGTCCATCCGGTGGTTCTGCCAGCCGGGGGGCAGGGAGCGGACCCAGTCGGCGTCGATGGGCTGGTCATTACGCACGTTCACCGCCGAGGGCGTGCGCTGGAAGACATAGAGCTGGCCCGCGCCCTCGGCCAGGTGGGGCACGCACTGCACGGCGGTGGCGCCGGTGCCGATGATGCCGATCCGCTTGTCGCCGATCCGGTCCAGGCCGCCCAGTACCGAGCCGCCGGTGTACTCATAGTCCCAGCGGCTGGTGTGGAAGGCGTGGCCCTTGAAGGTCTCGATGCCGGGGACGCCGGGCAGCTTGGGCTTGTTCAGGGGGCCGTTGGACATGACCACGAACCGCGCCCGCATGGCGTCGCCCTGGTTGGTGGTGATGATCCAGCGCTGGGCCGCTTCGTCCCAGGACAGGTCCTTCACCGAGGTCTGGAAGCAGGCGTCCTCGTAGAGGTTGAAGTGCCGGGCGATCCGCTTCGAGTGCTCGAAAATCTCCGGCGCCTTGGTGTAGCGCATCTCGGGGATGAAGCCGGTCTCCTCCAGGAGGGGCAGGTAGACCAGGCTCTCGATGTCGCAGGCCGCGCCCGGATACCGGTTCCAGTACCAGGTGCCGCCGAAGTCGCCCGCCGCCTCGATCATGCGCAGGGACTTCACCCCCGCCTCGCGCAGGCGGGCGCCCGCCAGGAGGCCGCCGAAACCGCCGCCGATCACCACCACCTCGACCTCGTCGGTCAGGGGCGCGCGCTGGATCGGGGCCTCGATGTAGGGATCGTCGCCAAAGTCCGCGAACCGGCCGGCGATCTGCAGGTACTGCTCGTTCCCGTCGGCGCGGATGCGCTTGTCCCGCTCGGCGCGATAGCGGTCACGCAGGGCGTCCGGATCAAAGCTCGCCTCTTCCCGCGTAAGCACCGTTCCCCCGCTGGCCACGTCGCCCATGTCTGGTCTCCCTGTCGCAGGCGCTGCCCCTGCGTAAGTCTGTTTTGATCCTGCGGTATGAAGCGTCTCACCGCCTCCGGCGGGGATCAAGCATCACGCTTCCGACAGTTTGCGGACGATACGGCGTTGACGCCAGCCCGCTGCGGGCCTGAAACTGAACGCAGGGTATCTGTATCGACCTTCGCATGCGGACAGCCGCCCGATACCCGTCTTTCACTGAGAGGATTTCCCATGGCCGCCATCGACACCGGAACCCAGCACCTGCTCGCCGACCTCGATACCGGCGTCCTGACCCTGACCCTCAACCGGCCGGAGGCCCGCAACGCCATGAGCGGGGCCATGACCGCCGCCCTGGCCGACCAGCTGGCCAAGGCCGAGCTGGACCCCGAGGTGAAGGTCGTCGTGGTGACCGGGGCCGGCAAGGGCTTCTGCGCCGGCGGCGACGTGAAGGGCATGGATGAGTCCAACCAGGGCGGGGCCGGCGCCTCCATCGACGCCGCCATCCACCGCCAGCGGGTGAACCAGAGGGCCACCGCCGGTCGCTTGTTCAAGATGCCCAAGCCCACCCTGGCCGCCCTGCCTGGCCCCGCCGCCGGGGCGGGCCTGTCCCTGGCCCTGGCCTGCGACATGCGCATCATGGCCTCGAGCGCCATCCTGACCACGGCCTTCGCCCGGGTGGGCTTCTCGGGCGACTATGGCGGGACCTACTTCCTGACCCAGCTGGTGGGCTCGGCCAAGGCGCGGGAGCTCTACTACCTGTCCGAGCGGGTCAGCGCCGAGGAGGCCTTGCGCCTGGGCCTGGCCAACTGGGTGGTGGAGCCGGAGGCGCTGGCGGCCAAGACCCGCGAGATCGCCCTGCGCCTGGCCGGCGGACCCACCGTGGCCTACCGCTACATGAAGGAAAACCTCAACCGGGCCATGTCCGGCGAAGTCGACGACTGCCTGGACCTGGAGGCCACCCACCACGTCCACTGCGGCCAGACCACCGACCACAAGGAGGCGGCCCGCGCCTTTGTGGAAAAGCGCGAGCCGGTCTTCATCGGCCGCTGAGCCTCTGGCTCAGCGGGGAAGGACTCAGGACGTCCCCACGGCGCCGCCGTCGCTGGCGATGACCTGGCCGACCACGTACTCGCCCGCCCGCGACGACAGGAAGATGGCCAGGCCCGCAATGTCCTGGGCCGTGCCTACCCGGCCCGAGGGATTGCCCCGGCCGACCCGGTCCCAGTCGGCGTTCTCGGTCTCGCCGCCGAAGCCCACGCCGGTGGACAGCATCCAGGTCGGATAGGGACCGGGCGCGATGGCGTTGCAGAGAATCTTCTCCTTGGTCAGGTGGGCGGCCAGGAAGCGCGTCAGGTGGTGCACGGCGGCCTTGGAGGCGCCGTAGGAGAAGGTGTCGAAGGCCGCCGACTTCAGCCCGTCGATGGAGCCGATGTTGATCACCCGGGCCGGGGCGTCCGCGGCCGCCTTGCGCAGCAGGGGCAGGAGCTTCTGGGTCAGGAAGAAGACGCCCTTGACGTTGGTGTCCATCACCTTGTCCCAGCCCACCTCGGGAAAGGACTCGATGGGCGCGCCCCAGGCGGCGCCGGCGTTATTCACCAGGATGTCGAGCTTGTCCTCCTTCTCCGCCAGCCGGGCGGCGAGGGACTCGATGCCGCTCATCTGCGACAGGTCGGCCGGCAGGGAGATGCAGGTCCCGCCATAGGTCGCAGCCAGTCGCTCGGCGGTGGCGTCGCAGACATCGGCCTTGCGCGAGGAGATGTAGACCTTGGCGCCCGCGGCCAGGAAGCCCGCGGCGATCATCTCGCCAATGCCGCGCGAGCCGCCGGTGACCAGGGCGACCTTGCCCCGGATGGAAAAGATGTCGTCGAAGCCCGTGGTCATGTCTCTCTCCCTGGAGTGCGCCCAGGGTGGATACCCCCGGGTGAAATGACATCCCGCCGTCCCTTCGGATCGGGGATGTTGGTGCGTGGCGAAAGCCGTATAGGATCGGCCCCGGGCGGACAATCCAGTGTGCAGGCCGGTCTGCAGGGCATACCGGAAGCAGAAATCCGCCGGAAACCATCCGGGACAGGAGGCCCGCCGGCATGAGCTTTGACACTCCCATGGTCCTGACCGGCCCCCTGCGTGCGCCCCGCCAGATGCTGGCCGATCAGGAGTATCGGCGGCCTCGCCTCCATTCACGACGACGCCATGGCCGAGAAGCTGGGCTTCCGGGCGGGGCCCATCGAGGGGCCAACCCACTTCAGCCTCTTCCCGCCCCTCCTGCAGCAGGTCTGGGGACAGGCCTGGTTCGAGCGGGGCTGCATCTCCTCGCACTACCTGAACATGGTGGTGGAGGGAGAGGAGGTCCGGGACGCCGGCGGCGGGCGCTGAAGGCTTGTTTGGACGATTGGACGCTGAACGTCCCGAATAGTTGCAAAAATGTAATAGCGGAATTCCTACGGGGCGTGCGATTAAGCTGCAGCGGGCGCCGTTGTTTCAGGCAATCAAGCCGCAGGCGCAGGGAGAGGAAGCACTATGAGAGGACGTTTCTTTTGTGGCGCGTCAGCGGTCGCAGTCGCCGCTGGCTTGATGGCGGCGGGCGCTGCTCAGGCGCAGGGCGCTCAGCCTTCGACGGTTGAGGAAGTCGTCGTCACCGGCTCCTTCATCCGCGGCACGCCCGAGGATGCGGCCCTGCCCGTCGATGTTCTGACCGCCGCAGATCTCCAGAAGAGCGGCTCTCCGACCATCAAGGACCTGATCAAGAACCTCGGCGTGTCGAGCGGAACCGACGGTGAGACCAACCAGTTCTCGTCCAACGGCCTCGAAGGCCTGAGCAATGTGAACCTTCGCGGCCTCGGCCCGGCGCGCACCCTGGTGCTGTTGAACGGCCGACGCATGGTTTCGGCGCCCTACGGCATCGCTGAAAGCGCACAGACCTTCGTGGACACCAATCTGATTCCCGCTGCTGCGATCGGGCGGATCGAGATCCTGAAGGACGGCGCGGCCGCTCTTTACGGGTCTGACGCCATTGCCGGCGTCGTGAACTTCATCACCAACCGCCGGCTTTCCGGCTTTGTCGCCAGCGCCGACTACTTGGTCTTTGGCGGTTCCGACGGTGAGTGGAACGCCTCACTGGCCTATGGCTGGCAGGGCGACAACACCAGCTGGGTGACAACTGTCGGATACAATTTCCGGTCCGAGACGAGCTTCAACGACGTTGACGTCGCCAACGTGTCGTTCGCCGGGAATCCCCAGTCCGGCTATTCCGGAATTGGTAATCCCGGGCGGATCTTGAACGCTCTACCGGTTGGTGCGTCAGCTCCGGGAACCCTTAACGTCATCGATCCTGGCTGCACCAATGTGGGCGGCACCATCGCCAACGGCGCCTGCCAGTTCCGCTTCATTCCGTTTGACAACCTCGTCGAGGAGGAGACCCGGTACCAGATCTTCTCCGAACTGAACCACCGGTTCGACAACGGCGTGGAAGCCCATGTCGAGTTCCTGTACGCGAACACCGACGTGCCGAAGTGGAAGACCTCGCCCTCCTATCCGCCCCAGCGGCCGGTGATCGCGGTGCCGACATCGCACCCGGGCTTCCAGTCCCTCCTTGCCCAGTTCCCCTCGCTCGCCACCGCGAACCCCTGGCTCGCGACGGCGCCGGCGGTTCTCTGGACGGGGCGCTCGTTCGGCTGGGGCGGCTTCCCCGGCAATGGCGGCGGCGCACAGGTCGGAAGCCGTTCCTACGAGGCCTACCGCCTGTCTGGCGGCCTCAAGGGCGAGTTCGAAAACGGCTGGGGATGGGATGTCGCCCTGACCTACATGGAGGACGTCGGATTACGCTCGACTAACGATACCTTCGTCGATCGCTTCAACCGCGCCCTCGGCGGACTGGGGGGGCCGAACTGCACGGGAACGACCCCCGGGGCGAATGGCTGCCTGTTCTACAACCCCTTCTCGACCGCCATCAAGCAGGGCGCCTTCTCATCGAGCCCGAACCCCAACTTCGTCGCGTCAGTTGAGAACTCACCGGCGCTCGCCAACTGGCTTGTCGGCGCCTCCGCCACAGAGGCCACCACCACGGTCACAGTCTTTGATGCGGTCGTGAACGGCGAAACCGGCTTCCAGCTCGGCGGCGGGAATGTGGCGTTTGCAGTGGGCATGCAGTACCGGATCGACGCTTACTCCCTTGATCCGAATGACAATGCCGACTTCACAAAGAATCCGTGCGCCATTCCCGGCCAAACCACCTGCACTTCCAAGACCGGCGTGTTCGGCTTCCTCGCTCCCACGACTCCGGCCGATGTCGATCGCAATGTGTGGGCTCTCTTCACCGAGCTGAACCTTCCGTTCTCGGATCAGTTCGAGGCCCAATTGGCCATTCGCCATGAGGACTATGGCGGAAGCATCGGGGCGACGACGAACCCGAAGCTCTCGCTGCGCTATGAAGTCACTGAGGACCTGGTGCTGCGGGGGTCGGCCGGCACGACCTTCCGTGGACCCTCCCTGAACCAGCTCAGCGGCCAGTTCACGTCGCTGGCCTTCGTGGCGCAGGCCGGTGCGTTCAAGGCGATCGACACCTTCGGCAATTCGAATCTGGATCCGGAAACGGCCACGACCTTCAACGTCGGCGCTGTCTTTAACCGGGGTGACTTCAAGGGTTCGATCGATTTCTGGCGCTTCGACTTCAGGGATCCGATCATTGTTGAGCCCTTCGGTCCGTTGCTGGCCAATGTGCTCGCCAATCCGACCGGGTCTCCGTTCGCGAACCGGGTGACCTTCTCGGCCAATCCGCCGACGGCTGCGACCTTTGAACGCATTCGCGTCAACATCGCCAACGGCCCCGGCGTGAACACCAGCGGTATCGACGCCTCCGCAGAGTACTCCCTTCCGGATGTGCTCGGGGGCGCTTCTGTCACCTTCGGCGGCGACATGAGCTATGTGCTGGAGTACCAGGTGGATGCGCTCGTGATCGATGGCGTGCGGATCGCCGCGCCATTCGACGCAGTTGGACGCTTCAACCGGACGGCGGGCTATATTCGGCCGATGCCGCAATGGAAGGCCAACGCCTTCGTCGACTACGAGCGCGGCCCGCATAACCTGCGTTGGGTTGCCCGTTACACGACGGACTATCGCGACGAGCGGGGTGATCTGCCGTCGGCAGTGGCCGGGAACATCTTCCTGGCGGCGCCCGCGCTGGATCGGGGTCGGACCATCGACTCGAGCCTGCAGCAGGACGTTCACTATCGCTGGAAGGGCGACGATGAACTGGTCATCACGGCCTCGGTCATAGACCTGTTCGACGAGGGCGCCCCGTTCGCCCGCTTCGAGACGAACTTCGACCCTTACACCGGTCGCGCCTTCGGCCGCACCTTCAAGGTCGGCGTTTCCAAGAAGTTCTGATCCCCTCAGCCGAGGCTTCAGGCGCGCCGCCTCCCGGAAACGGGGGGCGGCGTTTGATTTGGTAAGCCCTGCGCCCGTCGGGCGCCTGTTTGGTCGGCAGACGACCTCACCGAGTGCGTCGCAGGCACGCAGGTCCGTGTTCCTGGACTATCTTCCGCTAAACGTCCTGGATTGTGACAAAATTGCTATAGCGATCCCTGCGCCCCGGGACTATCTCCCGGCCATTAACGCCGGGATGTTCAGGCAATCAGGCCGCCGGCGGAAGGAGTTGGACCACCATGAAGAGGCTTTATCTTGCCGGGGCTTCGGCTGTCGCGGTCGCATCTGGACTGATGGTCGCGGGTGCCGCACAGGCGCAGGACGCCACCCCCGCCTATGTCGATGAGGTGGTGGTCACCGCACAGCTCCGCGAACAGAGCCTTCAGGACGTGCCGATCGTCGTCACCTCGGTCAGCGCGCAACAGATTCAGGACGCGGGCATCCGCGACATCAAGGATCTCACCATCGCCACGCCTGGCCTGATTGTGACCTCGACGTCGAGCGCCGCCGTCACCACGGCCCGGATCCGCGGCATTGGCACGGTCGGCGACAACGCCGGTCTGGAGTCGTCCGTCGGCGTGGTGATCGATGGCGTCTACCGGCCCCGCAACGGTGTCGCCTTTACAGACCTGGGCGAGCCGGACCGCATTGAGGTTCTGAAGGGCCCACAAGGGACCCTGTTCGGCAAGAACACCACCGCGGGCGTGATCAATGTCATCACCAAGCGGCCGACGTTCAACCTGGGGGCGTCGGCCGAAGCGACCGCGTCCAACCTCGACGGCTTCGGCGCATCGCTCTCGCTGAACGGTCCCCTGGTCGAAGACGCGGTCGCCGCCCGCCTGTTTGTCGCCGCGCGGGCTCGTGATGGGTACTACAACAGCGTTAACCAGCCCAATAACAACAACCAGGACTTCTACACCAGCCGGCTGCAGGTTCTGTTCACGCCCTCGGCCGATCTCGATATCAATGTCGCGATCGACTACACCAAGCGCGACGAGCGCTGCTGCGGAGCAGTCCAGATCTTCAATGGCGGCACTGCAGCCTTGGTGACCGCCCTGGCCCCGGCCGGCGCAGGCCTGTCCAACCCGGTCGATATCGGCGGCTTCCGCGACTACGGCAACCGCAGCTACCTCAAGGAGATCACTGACAAGGGCGTCTCGGTCCAGGCCGACTGGACCACCCCCTGGTTTGATGGCGCGAAGGTGACCTCCATCACCGCCTATCGCGAATGGAGCCAGAAGGGCGGGGGCGACGTTGACTGGACGGGCGCTGACATCCTTTACACGGCCGGCTTGGAAGGTCCGAACCCCGCCTCCCTGGGCTTCACGACCTTTACCCAGGAAGTCCGCCTCGCGGGTGGGACCGAAACTGTCAACTGGCTGGTCGGCGCCTTCTATTCCCGAGAGGACCTGGACTCTCGCGTACGGACGATCACCTACGGCGCCCAGTTTGAGCCCTTCCTCAGCGGATTGCTCGGCGGGCAGCTGCCGCTGTTTACAGGCCAACCGGCCACGGGCCAGGTGTTCCGCCCCGGTCAGGGCCAGAATGACACCTACGCCCAGGAGCAGGAAGGCTTCGCGCTGTTCACCAACAACAGCTTCCAGGTGACTGACGCCCTCGAGCTGACGGTCGGCGCCCGCTACACCTGGGAGGACAAGTCCCTCCGCAGCGTCTGGAGCAACTCGGATGGTGGAATCGGCTGCGCAACTGCGCTGGCCCGGGCCCAGGCCCTCGGCGGGCCGATCCCGGCCAACGGCTCTCTGATCCGTCCCGGCGGACTGCTCGGCGCCGGATACCAGCTGATCTGCGCCGCGGCGAACAGTCCGCGCTTTGGTCAGATCGGCACGAACGCCCAGTCCCTGGACGAGCAGGAGTTCACGGGCACTGTAAAGGCCGCCTACCGCCTGAACGATCAGGTCATGGCGTACGCCTCCTATGCACGCGGCTACAAGGCGGGCGGTTTCAACCTGGACCGGATCGCGACGACGACTCAGATCGTCGCTGGGCAGGCGACCGCTCCGGTTCTCGACACGCGCTTCGGTCGCGAACTGGTCGATTCCTACGAGATCGGCTTCAAGAACACCCTGTTCGACCGCTCGCTGCTGCTGAACGCCACACTGTTCTACCAGGACTACCAGGACTTCCAGCTGAACGCCTTCAACGGGTTGGTGTTCACCGTCACTTCGGTGCCGGAAGTTGTCTCCCAGGGCGCGGACGTGGACTTCCTGTGGTTCACACCTGTCGACGGCCTGACGCTGAACGGTGGGGTGACCTACGCCGATACGGCCTATGCGAAGTCCACTCCCGCGGCTCTCGGGGCCAGGTTGCCCGGCAGCCGCTTGTCCCTGGCGCCGCTATGGTCGGGTTCGCTGGCCCTGAGCTATGAGCGTAACCTGACGGATGACCTGGTCGGCAAGGCAGCGCTCAACGCTAAGAGCGTCTCGTCGTACAATACAGGGTCTGACCTGGCGCCGATCAAGAACCAGCCGGGATTCACCACCGTGAACGCCCGCCTCGGCCTCGCGTCCCAGGACAAGCGCTGGTCCGTGGAGGCCTGGGCGCAGAACCTCCTGAATGAAGTCTACTACCAGGTCGCCTTTGACGCGCCATTCCAGCCAGGCTCATTCGACGCCTTCCTGGGCCAGCCGCGGACATATGGGTTGACCCTGCGCTATACCTACTGATCGCCTCAGCCGAGGTTTCAGGCGCGCCGCCTCCCGGAAACGGGGGGCGGCGTTGTCTTTGGGCGGACTGCAGACGGGAGCGCGCGTTGACACCTCCCCGGGGCGGCCTCAGGATACCCGCTCATCAAAAAAGCCGGATCCAGCTCCGGCAGCCAGGGCAGGGAGGCCGACATGGCGGACGGTGAGATGCAGATGAAGGCGAATTTCCACGCCATGACCGAGAGCACCGCCGAGGACTGGGCCGCCATCGGCCGGGCCGGCGCCCCCTTCCACCGCGAGTTCCCGAACCGGCTGATCGCCCACCTGAACATGCTGGGCGAGGACAGCGGCGGCTTCGCCGTAACCCGCCTGGAGCACTCCCTGCAGACCGCCACCCGCGCCCACCGCGACGGCCGGGACGAAGAGTACGTGGTCTGCGCCCTGCTGCATGACGTGGGCGACATTCTGGCGCCCTCCAACCACGCCGAGCTGGGGGCCATGATCCTGAAGCCCTACATCTCCGAGCAGAACTACTGGATGATGGACAAGCACGGGATCTTCCAGGGCTACTACTTCTTCCATCACCTGGGCCTGGACCGCGACATGCGCGACGAGTTCCGGGGCCATCCCTGGTTCGAGTATACGGCGCAGTTCTGCCACCTCTACGACCAGAACAGCTTCGACCCGGCCTATGACTCCATGCCCCTGTCGGCCTTCGAGCCCATGATCCATCGCGTGACGGCCCAACCCAAGCGCTCGATCTATCGCCGCCAGGACGCCTGAGGGAGCGGGGCCGTACGGCCCCGGGCTGGCCCGCATGGCCTTTGAAGACATCCTCTACGAGGTGGAGGCGGGGGTGGCGACGGTCACCCTCAACCGCCCTGACCGGCTGAACGCCTGGCGGGGCGTGATGGAGGCCGAGCTCCGCCTGGCCATGCGCCTGGCGGTGGACGATGCGGAGGTGAAGGTCATCGTCCTGACCGGCGCCGGGCGCGGCTTCTGCGCCGGCGCGGACATGGACGTCCTGCAGGGCGCCGTCTCGGCGGGGGGAACTGGCGGCGGGGCGCCCGACGCCTTCGACCCGGCCTCGCGCCCTGACTTCCGCCTGCAGTATCCCTATTTCCCGGCCGTCCCGAAGCCGATCCTGGGGGCGATCAACGGCGCCTGCGCCGGCCTGGGCATGGTGATGGCCCTCTACACCGACATCCGGTTCGCCTCGGAGGCGAGCGTCTTCACCACCGCCTTCTCGCGCCGGGGCCTGATCGCCGAACACGGGATGTCCTGGCTCCTGCCCCGGATCGTCGGCATGGCCAACGCCGCAGACCTGCTCTACTCGGCCCGCCGGGTCGACGCCGCCGAGGCCCTCCGGATCGGCCTGGTCAACCGGGTCTTCCCAGCCGCCACCTTCCGGGACGAGGTCATGGCCTACGCCCGGATGCTGGCCAGCGAGGTTTCCCCTCGCTCCCTCGCCGTCATGAAGCGCGAGCTCTGGAACAGTCCCTTCCAGTCCCTCTCTGAGGCCATTGTCGACGCCAACGCCGACATGGCCCTCAGCCTGAAGTCCGAGGACTTCAAGGAGGGCGTCGCCCACTTCCTCGAGAAGCGACCGGCGAGGTTCACAGGGCGTTGAGACCTGCGGGTTCCAGTCGGCGAGGGCGTTCAGGTGGGGCGTGAGGCCGTCAAGTCGGCGGACGGCGCGGCCGTGCTCGCTGTCTACCTGCGGCCCGAGGGACGTCGCCTGACCGCCCTCGCCCTCTTCCTGGTGGCCGGAACAGCGGTCCAGCTGGCCTCGCCCCAGATCATCCGCGCCTTCATCGACACGACCGCGCAGGGCGGCCCGGACGCGTCTCTGGAGCGTCTCTGGATGCTGGCCGGCCTGTTCATCGCCGTCACCATCCTCGCCCAGGTCCTGCAGATCGGCTCCACCTATTTCAGCGAGCAGCTGGGCTGGTCGGCCACCAATCGCATGCGCCAGGACCTGGCCGAACACGCCCTGCGGCTGGACATGGCCTTCCACACGGCCAAGTCGCCGGGCGAGCTGATCGAGAGGGTGGACGGGGACGTGGCCGCCCTGGCCGCCTTCTTCTCCCAGTTCATCCTGCAGATCATCGGCGGCGCCCTGCTGCTGGCCGGCATCCTGATCGTCCTCTACCTGCAGGACTGGCGGATCGGGGTCCTGCTGACCGGCTTCGCGGTCGTGGCGGGTCTGGTCCTCCACGCCATCCGCCAGATCGCCGGCGGGCGCTGGGAGCGCCTCCGGGAGGCCTGGTCGGCCTTCTCCGGCTTCCTGGAAGAGCGGCTGGCGGGCCTGGACGACGTCCGGGCCAATGGCGGCGGCCCCCACGTGATGCGGCGCATGGGCGAGGTCAATGCGGAGCTTCTGGTTGCCAATGTCGACGCCGCCCGCCGCGGGCACTGGATCTTCCTGACCGCCAGCGCCCTCTTCTCCATCGGCTTCGGCCTGGCCCTCGCCCTCGGCGTCTGGCTGTTCCAGCGCGGCGAGGCCACGATCGGCACCGTCTTCATGTTCATGCAGTACGCCGGGATGATGTCCCTGCCGATCATGCTGATCGGCCAGCAGCTGCAGCAGTTCCAGGCGGCCTCAGCCAGCCTGAAGCGGATCGGCGACCTGCGCGCCATCACGCCCACCCTCACCGACGGGCCGGGCGCCGGGTGGGAGGGCTTGCGCACCCAGGCGCCGGTCGTCGGCTTCGAGGACATGACCTTCGCCTATCGTGAAGACACCCCGGTCATCCGCAACCTCGACCTGGAGGTGCCCGCCGGCGAGGTCATCGGCCTGCTGGGCCGGACCGGCAGCGGCAAGACCACCCTGACCCGCCTCCTCTTCCGGCTCTACGACCCGCAGGGCGGGGCCGTCACCCTGGATGGGACGGATATCAGGACGGCGCGCTTGTCCGAGCTGCGCGGGCGGATCGGCCTGGTCACCCAGGAGGTCCAGCTCTTCGACGCCAGCATCCGGGATAACGCCAGCCTCTTCGATCCCGCCATCGACGACGCCCGGATCATTGATGTGCTGACGGACCTGGGCCTGGGAGACTGGCTGTCCCGCCAGCCCCAGGGGCTGGGCACGGTGCTGCGGGCTGGCGGCGGGCTTTCAGCCGGCGAGGCCCAGCTGCTGGCCTTCGCCCGGGTCTTCCTGAAGGACCCCGGCCTGGTGGTGCTGGACGAGGCCTCGTCGCGCCTCGATCCGGCCACGGACCAGATGATCGAGCGCGCCCTGGACCGCCTCCTCGGCGCGGACGGGACCGGGCGGCGGCGGACCGCCATCATCATCGCCCACAAGCTTTCCACCGTGCAGAGGGCCGACCGGATCGCCATCCTCGACCAGGGCCGCCTCGTGGAGACCGGCCGGAGGACGGAGCTGGAGGCGGACCCGGAGTCGGCCTACGCCCGCCTGCTGCGCACCGGCCTGGCGGAGGTCATGGGGTGAGCGAGGTCGACAGCGTCCGGACCGACCCCGAGACCGGGGACATCCCGCCGCCCCTGCCGGCGCCGGACCAGACCGCCTTCCGCCAGGCCGTGCGGATCGCCGCGGCCCGGCCCTGGCTCTTCGGCGTCAGCATGGCGCTCTACGCCGCCTTCTACGCCCTGCCCCTCTTGTCCGGCATCGTGCAGAGGGAGATCTTCGACAACCTCTCCGGCCACGCCCAGGCGGGGTTCAATGTCTGGACCCTGGTCGGGCTGTGGTTCGCCGCCCAGTTGTCGCCCCTGTTCGTGTCGTACTTCACGCCCTGGGCCTTCGTGACCTTCACCTCGGCCTCCCGGCTGATGATCCGGACTAACATGATGGGCTGGATCATGTTCGCCCGGGGCCCGCGGGTGTCGCCCGGCACCTCGGGCGAGGCGCTCAGCCGCTTCCGGGACGACGTCGCCGAGGTCATCGCCTTCATGGAGGGCTGGGCCGAGACCTTCGGCCAGGCGGTCTTTGCGGTCCTCGCCCTCATCATCATGTGGCGGATCAACATGCCGGTGACCCTGGCCATCATCCTGCCGATGATCCTGATGGTCTTCATTACCCAGAAGATCACCGCCGGCATCCACCGCTATTCCCGCGTGGCCCGGGAGGCCGAGGCGAGGGTGACCTCCTTCGTCGGCGAGACCTTCACCGCTGTCCAGGCCGTCCGGGTGGCGGGCGCCGAGGACCGGGTCCTGGGCCGGCTGTCGGACCTCAACGAGACCCGGCGGACGACGGCCGTGCGTCACCGCATCTACGTCACCCTCCTGGACACCTTCGGCGCCGGGACCTCCAGCCTGGCCCTGGGCCTGATCCTGCTGCTGGCGGCGGGCGCCATGAAGGCGGGCGAGTTCTCGGTGGGCGACTTCACCCTCTTCGCCGCCTATGTCGGCGCGGCGACCTCGGCGCCCCGCTGGCTGGGCCGGCTGCTGGCGCGCAAGCGCACCGCCGATGTCGCCCTCATGCGCATCGAGACCCTGCTGGGCGACGCCCCGCGCGAGCGGATCACCGAGGCCCAGCCCCAAGGCCCGGAGCCCACCGGTCGCCATGAGCCGCTTCGGACCCTGGAGGTGCGCGGCCTCACCTGCCGGCACGGCGGCGACGGCAACGGGGTGGAGGACATCAGCTTCACCCTCGAGCGCGGCACGGTGACCATCGTCACGGGACGGGTGGGGGCAGGCAAGACCACCTTGCTCCGCGGCCTCCTGGGCCTGCTGCCCGCCCAGGCCGGAGAGGTGTTCTGGAACGGCGAGCGCGTCGAGGACCCCGCCACCTTCCTCACCCCGCCCCGCTGCGCCTACACCGGCCAGACGCCGCGCCTCTTCACCGAGACCCTGGGCGACAACATCGCCATGGGGCTGGACCTGTCCCCCGCCGACTTTGACCGGGCCGTCCATCTGGCGGTGATGGAGGAGGACGTGGCGCGCCTGGCCGAGGGCCTGGACACGCGGGTGGGCACCCGGGGCGTGACCCTGTCCGGGGGCCAGGTGCAGCGGTCGGCGGCGGCCCGCATGTTCGCCCGCCGCCCGGACCTGCTGGTCTTCGACGACGCCTCCAGCGCCCTGGACGTGCGCACCGAGCACGCCTTCTGGACCCGGCTGTTCGAGCAGGAGGGCGAGAGGCCCACCTGCCTGGCCGTCTCGCACCGGCTGGAGGCCTATCGTCGGGCGGACCAGATCCTGGTGGTCGAGGGCGGGCGGATCGCGGCGCGGGGCGACCTTCGCACCCTCCTGAAGGACAGTCCCCTGTTCCACGAAATCTGGACCGAAACCCTCAAGGCCCACGCCCGCAGCGAGGAGGCCGTGGCGCGCCCGAGCTGAGGCCGGCGCCTGCACCCTTGCCCTGCCGGTCCCGGCGCCGCACAGTTTCCATACGTATCGTTCAAAACCCCGGAGACCCTCCCGTGAAGACCCGCATTACTGAACTGTTCGGCATTGAGCACCCCATCGTCCAGGGGGGCATGCACTTCGTGGGCCTTGCCGAGATGGCCGCCGCCGTCTCCAACGCCGGGGGCCTGGGCATCATCACCGGCCTGACCCAGCGCACGCCGGACGACCTGGGCAAGGAAATCCGCCGCTGCCGGGAAATGACCGACAAGCCCTTCGGCGTGAACCTGACCTTTCTGCCCTCGATCAACCCGCCGGACTATCCGGGCTACATCCGGGCCATCATCGACAACGGCGTCAAGATCGTCGAGACCGCCGGCAACAACCCCCAGAAGTACATGGCCGACCTGAAGGCGGCGGGGGTCAAGGTGATCCACAAGTGCACCTCGGTCCGCCACTCCCTGAAGGCCGAGGCCGTGGGCTGCGACGCCATCAGCGTCGACGGCTTCGAGTGCGGCGGCCATCCCGGCGAGGATGACGTGCCCAACTTTATCCTCCTGCCCCGGGCGGCCGAGGAGCTGAAGATCCCCTTCGTCGCCTCCGGCGGCGTGGCCAACGGCAAGCAGCTGGCGGCGGCCCTGGCCCTCGGCGCCGAGGGCATCAACATGGGCACCCGGTTCATCGCCACGAAGGAGGCCCCGGTCCACGACAACGTCAAGCAGGCCATCGTGGACGCCTCCGAGCTGGACACCCGCCTGGTCATGCGCCCCCTGCGCAACACCGAGCGCGTGCTGAACAACGCCGCCGTCCAGCGCCTGCTGGAGAAGGAAAAGGCCCTGGGCCCGAACCTGAAGTTCGAGGACATCATCCACGAGGTGGGCGGGGTCTATCCGCGCATCATGCAGGATGGCGATATGGACGCCGGCGCCTGGTCCTGCGGCATGGTGGTGGGCCTGATCCACGATGTGCCCACCTGCAAGGAGCTGATCGAGGGCATCGTGGCCGAGGCCGAGGAGATCATCCGCGGCCGCCTCGCCCGCTTCGCCTGACCTGAGCTAATCGGAACCCAGGAGCCCCCGCCATGACCCAGGACCTGACCCGCGCCTCCGCCGCCGAGCTTTCGGGCCTCTACGCCGCCCGCAAGGCCTCGCCCGTCGAGGTCCTTGAAGCGGTCCTGGACAAGGCGGCCCGGCTCAATCCGGTGCTCAACGCCCTGCCCCTGATCGACGCCGACGGCGCCCGGGCCCAGGCCAGGGCGTCCGAGGCCCGCTGGGCCAAGGGCGAGCCCCTGTCGCCCCTCGACGGGGTCCCGGTCTCGATCAAGGAGCTGATCAAGGTGAAGGGCTGGCCCCTCACCATGGCCAGCCAGCTGACCGACAAGACCCCGCAGACGGAGGACGCCACCACCGTCTCCCGCCTGCGGGAGGCCGGGACCGTGATCTTCGCCTCCAACTCCAGCCCGGAATACGGGTTCAAGGGGGTGACGGACTCGCCGCTCAACGGGATCACCCGCAACCCCTGGAATACCGAGCGGACGCCGGGCGGGTCCTCCGGCGGCGCCGGGGCCGCGGTGGCGGCGGGGATCGGGCCCCTCTCTATCGGCACGGACGGCGGCGGCTCGGTGCGGATCCCGGCGGCCTGCACGGGACTGGTGGGACTTAAGGCCACCTACGGCCGCATCCCCGCCTGGCCCGCCTCCATGCACGGGGACCTGGCCAATACCGGCCCCATGACCCGCACCACCCGCGACGCGGCCCTCATGCTCAACGTGCTCAAAGGCGCCGACGTGCGCGACCCCCTGGCCCTGCCGCCCACGGACGTCTACTTCGTCGCCGGCCTGGACCGCAGCCTGAAGGGGCTGAAGGTGGGCCTGGTCCTGAAGTTCGGCGACTTCCACCTCGATCCCGAGGTCGAGGCGGCGATCCTGAAGGCGGCCGACCGCTTCCGGGCCCTGGGCTGCGAGGTGGTCCCCATCACCCCGCCCACCGAGAACGGCGAGACCGGGCGGATCTTCGTCGCCCACTGGTTCGCCGCCCTCCAGCGCCTGCTGCATCTCTACCCTGAGGCGCGGCATGGCGAGTTCGACCCGGCCCTCTACGAACAGGCCAAGATCGGCGCCAAGCTGGACGTGAAGACCATCATCGATTCCCAGGTCCGCCGCCGCGAGATGGCCCATGCCTGGAACCAGGTCTTCGCCGAATACGACCTCGTCCTGTCGCCCACCATGTCGACCCTGCCCCCGCAGGTGGGACGGAACGTGCCAGACGGGCCAGACGGACGGCCCAACCCCTACTGGACCAACACCGCCATCTTCAACCTGACGCGCCATCCGGCGGTCTCGGTTCCCTGCGGGATCTCGAGCATCGGCACGCCCTTCGGCCTGCAGATCGCCGCCGCCCACTCCCGCGACGACCTGGTCCTGGCCGCCGCCGAAGCCTTCGAGCGCCAGGACCCCCTTGCCTTCCCGCACATGTAAGGAGAGCCCATGGCCGTCTACAACGCCAAGGCCGCCCTGCCGGGCGGCGGCCCCGCCGCCTGGGGCGAGCCGGTCCGCATCGCCTACGACCGGCGGGACATCCTGCTCTACGCCGTCGGAATCAACAGCCGGGACCTGAGGTTCATTTTCGAGGGCCACAAGGACTTCGCCGTCTTCCCGACCTTCCCCATCCGCTGGGGCGGCGCCGGAGCGGTGGTGGACCGCGCCGCCATCCCGCCCTCGCCCGGCCCCCTGACCATCGACGCCGAGCGCTATCTGGAGGTGGTCCGCCCCCTGCCCCTCGGGGGCGAGGTCAGCGTCGTCTCGCGCCTGATCGGCGTGCATCCGCGCGGCAAGGGCGCCGGCTTCGTCGAGTACGAGAGCGAGGTGCGCAACGCCGAGGGCGAGGTCTGCGTGAAGATGGTCTCGGGTTCCTTTCGCCGGGGCGTCGAGCGGCTGGGCGACATCGAGCCCTTCGAGGGCGCCGGGACGACCTTCTCCGCCCCCGTGACGGTCCCCGACCGCGCGCCCGACGTCGAGACCGGGGCGCACATCCCCGAGAACCAGGCCGACATCTACCGCCTGTCCGGCGACTACAACCCCCTGCACATCGACCCCGAGGCGGCCCGGTTCGGCGGCTTCGATAAGCCGATCCTGCACGGCCTGTGCACCTTCGGCCACTGCGCCCACCTGCTGCTCAGCGCCCTCTGCGACGGCGACCCGGCCCGGTTCCGCAAGATCAAGGTCCGCTTCTCCTCCCCGGTCCTGCCCGGCGACGACCTGAAGGTCCTGGCCTGGAAGGACGGCCCCGGCCGCGTCATCTTCGAAGCCCGGGTCGGCGAGCGCACCGTCGTCTCCCACGCCTGGTTCGAGTACGCCTGAACGGCGGGGCGGGTTGCCGGCCCTGGAGCGACCCGTTAGCCTGACGCATGCCTCAGGTGGTCTGCGAGTGGGGATTGGCCGGGATCCGGGCCTGGGCCGGCCAGGCGGCGGTGTTCGTCATCGTCGATGTCCTGTCCTTCTCGACCTCGACGTCAGTGGCCCTGGACCTGGGCGCCAGCGTCATTCCCTTCCCCCATGGCGAGCCAGAGGCGGCGGCGGCCGAAGCCGCCCGGCGCGGGGCGATCGCCGCCTCCCGGGACCGGACCCTGGCCGGCTGGCCCAGCCTCTCGCCCGCGAGCCTCAAAACCCTGTCACCAGGTTCCCGGCTTCTCCTGCCCTCGCCGAACGGATCGCGGCTCTCCCTGGCGACGGGACCGGCGGCCACCTTCTGCGCCTGCCTCCGCAACGCCTCCCAGGTGGCCCACGCCGCAGCGGCGGCGGCGGGCGAGGGGGTGATCGCCGTGATCCCGGCCGGCGAGCTATGGCCGGACGGGGGACTGCGCCCGGCGGTGGAGGACTGGCTGGGCGCCGGCGCCGTCATACAGGCCCTTGAAGGCCCACGAGACGCCGAGGCCCGCCTGGCCTGCGCCGCCTATCGTGAAGCGGGACCCGGGCTTGCCGGCCTGATCCGGGACTGCCGTTCGGGACAGGAACTGATCCACCGCGGATTCGAAGCCGACCTCGACATCGCCCTGGAGATGGGCGCCGGGCGCGCGACGCCCCGTCTGGTCGACGGCGTATACGTGGACGTGTCCGGACACGCCCCGACGAAGTGATCCGCAGGCGTCGTGACGCCGGGTCATGTTTGACAGGAGGGCGGTCCCTCCCGGATGGTAGAACAAACCGCCGAGCCGAAGAGCCCGGTGACCGTCCGGAGAGGAAACCCATGTCCGCCAGCTGCTATCCGCTGATGTTCTCGCCCCTCGACCTCGGCTTCACCCAGCTGAAGAACCGGGTGCTGATGGGCTCCATGCATACGGGCCTGGAAGAGGCCTCCGGCGGGCTGTCGCGCACGGTCGTCTCCCACGCCTGGTTCGAGTACGCCTGAGACCGGACGGGGGGGCTTCCTGACCCAGGGGTGACTGCAAGGGGACAGAAAACCGTCATCGGCCTGTTCTTATCCGGTCATGATGAGGGGTCACGGTCAGGGAGCAACATTTTAGGGGGCTTCCAATGGTTCAGCGAGACACGATTTACTCCGACGGCGATGTCGACACCAACCGGACGGGTAATCTTTCGCTCAGCCAGATCGTTGAGGTTCGGTACTCCCGTCGGGCCGCCCTTTTCGGCGGCTTGCGCGCCAGTGCAGTCGCGTTCCTGGGGACGAGCGTTCTCGCCGCATGCTCTAACGGCGGCGGCGGTGTTTCAGGTGCTGCGATCACCGTGAATGCGGGACAGGACGCTGCAACGACGACAGGCAATTTCGTTACTCTCCAGGGTAGCGTTTCTGGATCTGATCCTGCTGGACCCGCACCATTCAGCCAGTTCACGCAGGTTGCAGGGCCCAGGGTTGACCTGGTTCAGGCAGGAAACGGCCGCGCGACCTTCATCGCCCCTGCCGTCGCCACGCCAACGACCCTGATCTTCCGATTCGAGAGCGGAACCACATCGGTGGCCTCGGACGAAGTCAGCGTCACAGTTAATCCGGCGCAATTGACCTTCGCCGCAGTGCCAAAGAACCTCGATGATGTTGTCACGGTCCCTGCGGGCTACGCCGTCACTGTGGTGACCGCCCTCGGAGACCCCATCGCCGCATCCGTCCCTGCCTTCAAGAACGACGGGACCGACACGAATTACGCGCAGCGCATCGGCGACCATGGCGACGCCCTTTACTACTTCGGGCTGAGCCCGAGCGGTATGCGTGACGACAACAGCTCCGTCCGAGGTGTCCTGGCCCAGAACCACGAGAACCTGAGCGTCCAGTACCTGCATCCCAACGGCCCGACCGTCGACGGTAACGGCGCCCGCCCGGCGGCGGAAGCGCAGAAGGAAATCGAAGCCCACGGCGTGAGCTTCGTCGAGGTGCGGGACACCACCGGCAATCGCACCTGGTCCTATGTGAAGGATAGCCCCTTCAACCGTATGGTTACGCCCAATACGCCGATGACGTTAAATGGGCCCGCGCGGGGGTCGGCGATGATGGTCACGGTCTTCTCCCCATCGGGTGTCGAAGGCCGCGGAACGATCAATAACTGCGCCAATGGGTACACATCCTGGGGCACCCTGCTGACCTGCGAGGAAAACTGGAGCGGCTACTTCAGGCGGGACGACTCGGGGGCGGGCTCAGACAGCGCCGCCCGCAGCGCCCGCGAGCTGACGGCGCTGCGCCGGTATGGCGTGACAAGCACGACGGGCAATTATGGCTGGTCGTCGGCCCAGCCCACGGGCCCGATGTTCGTCCGCTGGGACGCACGGGCCAAGGGGGCCAGCGCCACTGCCGACTATCGCAACGAGCCCAACCAGTTTGGATGGGTCGTGGAAATGGACCCCTACAATCCTGCGGCGACCCCGCGCAAGCGCACGGCCCTTGGCCGGTTCAACCATGAGGGCGCCTGGAAGGGCCGGGTGATCCCGGGTCAGAAGGTGGTGGTCTACATGGGCGACGACGCCCGATCGGAGTACCTCTACAAGTTCGTCTCGAACGCAGTCTGGCAGGCAAGTGACGCTCAGGCGACCGACCGTTTGGCCATGGGTGACAAGTACCTCGACTCCGGTACGCTCTATGTGGCCCGCTTCAACGCGGATGGGACCGGGACATGGCTTCCGCTGGTCTTCGGCCAGGTTCCGGCGCGGCCGGCCGTAGGATCCGCTCCCGCCTACGTCTTCGCCGACCAGGCCGACATCCTGATCAATACCCGCCTGGCGGCTGACGCCGTCGGGGCGACGCCGATGGATCGCCCCGAGTGGACCGCCGTCAATCCCGTCAATGGCGAGGTGTACCTGACCCTTACCAACAACAACGCCACGCTTCGGCCGCTGAACGGCACCAACGCCGCCAACCCGCGCCACTATGTGGCTCCGCGTGGTACCAGTTCCAGTTCTGGCAACCCCAACGGGCACATCATCCGTTTCCGCGAGACGGGCGACAACAATGCGGCGACCACTTTTGGCTGGGACATCTACCTCTTCGGCGCCGACTCCATTGACGCCGGTCCGAACGTCAACCTCTCGGGACTGGACGCCTCTAACGACTTCTCCAGCCCTGATGGACTTTGGTTCTCCCGGGCGCAGAACCCTGGTGGGCAGATCCGCCCCCTCCTGTGGATTCAGACCGATGACGGCGCCTTCACGGACCGGACCAACAACCAGATGCTGGCGGCGCTTCCCGGCGTCGTGGGTGATGGAAGGGCGCTGACCATCACCAACACCAGCAACTCGGGGGCGACGGCAACCCAATCGACCATCGCCGGCGCCAACGCCACGCCCGCCACGCTCAAGCGCTTCCTGACTGGCCCGGTCGGCTGCGAGATCACAGGCGTGGACAGCACGCCCGACGGACGGACCCTCTTCGTCGGCATCCAGCACCCTGGCGAAGACGGCGCACCCAATGCACCGGACAGCAACTGGCCCCAGAGCCAGTCCGGCGTCCGCAGCGGTCGTCCGCGCTCAGGCGTGGTCGCGGTGACACGCACCAATGGAGGTGTCGTGGGGCTCTGACGGCCCTGTGACGCCGGGTCAGGTTTGACAGGAGGGGCTCGCCTCCCGGATGGTAGGAGCAACCGCCGGCCCACGGAGGCCGGTGACCGTCCGGAGAGGAAACCCATGTCCGCCAGCCGCTATCCGCTGATGTTCTCGCCCCTCGATCTCGGCTTCACCCAGCTGAAGAACCGGGTGCTGATGGGCTCCATGCACACCGGCCTGGAAGAGGCCTCCGGCGGGCTGTCGCGCATGGCCGCCTACTTCGCCGAGCGCGCCCGGGGCGGGGTCGGCATGATCATCACCGGCGGCATATCGCCCAACGCCGGCGCAGGCCCGGGCGCCCGCCTGTCCACGCCTGAGGAGGCTGAAGCCCACCGGGAGGTCACCGAGGCCGTCCACGCCGCCGACCCGGACGTGAAGATCTGCCTGCAGATCCTGCACAGCGGCCCCCTCGCCCGAACCCCGGAGGCCGTCGCCGCCTCGGCGGTGCGCTCGCGGATCGGCGCCTTCACGCCCAACGAGCTGGACGCCGACGGCATCGAGCAGCAGCTGTCCGACTTCGCCCGCTGCGCCGCCCTGGCCCGGCAGGCCGGCTATGACGGCGTCGAGATCATCGGCTCGGCCGGCTACCTTTTGTCGACCTTCCTGGTGGAGAAGACCAACCGCCGGACCGACGAATGGGGCGGCCCCTTTGAGAACCGCATGCGCTTCCCCGTGGAAGTGGTGCGCCGGGTGCGCGAGGCCGTAGGGCCCGACTTCATCGTCATCTTCCGCATCGCCGCCATGGACATGCTGGAGGGCGGCATGTCCTGGGACGAGGTGGTGACCCTGGCCCAGGCCATCGAGGCGGCGGGCGCGACCATCATCTCGACCCACTTCTGCTGGCACGAGGCCCCGGTCCCGACCATCGCCACCATGGTGCCCCGCGCCGCCTTCACCAGCGTCACCGGCCGCCTACGCAAGGCGGTGAAGGTGCCGGTCATCACCTCCAACCGGATCAACATGCCCTCGGTCGTCGAGGAGGTCCTGGCCCGGGGCGACGGCGATCTGGTCTCCATGGCCCGGCCCATGCTGGCCGACCCGGATCTGGTGAAGAAGGCCGCCGAAGGCCGCGAGGACGAGATCAACACCTGCATCGCCTGCAACCAGGCCTGCCTGGACCACACCTTCACCGGACGGATGACCAGCTGCCTGGTCAATCCCCGGGCCTGCTACGAGACCGAGCTGGTCTATGAAAAGACCACCGCGCCCAAGTCCATCGCCGTGGTGGGGGCGGGCCCGGCGGGCCTGGCCTACGCCACCGTCGCGGCCGAGCGCGGCCACAGGGTCACCCTGTTCGAGGCCTCTGCCGAGATCGGCGGCCAGTTCAACCTGGCGAAGAAGGTGCCGGGCAAGGAGGAGTTCTCCGAGACCCTCCGCTACTACGCCCGGATGATCGAGGTGCTGAAGATCGACCTGAGGCTGAACACCCGGGCCGACGCCCGCGGCCTGGTCAACGGCGGCTTTGACGAGATCGTCATCGCCACCGGCATCACCCCGCGCACCCCCGACATCCCGGGCATCGACCACCCCATGGTCGCCAGTTACGTCGACGTCATCAACGGCAGGGCGAAGGTCGGCAAGAAGGTCGCCCTGATCGGCGCCGGCGGCATCGGCTTCGATGTGGCCGAGCTGGTCAGCCACGCCGGGGTCTCGGCCTCCATGGACGTGGACGTCTTCGCTGCAGAGTGGGGCATCGACTTCAAGAACCATCCCCGGGGCGGCGTCACCGGCGTGGTTCCCCACGTGGAGAAGGCCGACCGCACCGTCACCCTCCTGCAGCGCAAGGCCGAGTCCCTGGGCCGGTCCCTGGGCAAGACCACGGGCTGGACCCACAAGGCCACCCTGCAGAAGCGCGGCGTCCAGATGATCGGCGGCGTGACCTACGAGAAGATTGACGATGCGGGCCTGCACGTCCTGATCGGGACCGAGCCCCGCCTCATCGAGGCCGACACCGTCATCATCTGCGCCGGCCAGGACCCCCTGCGCGCCCTGCACGACGAGCTGGCCGCCCTGGGCGTGGCCTCCACCCTGGTGGGGGGCTCGGACGTCGCCGCCGAGCTGGACGCCAAGCGGGCCATCAACCAGGCCAGCCAGCTGGCCGCCGCGATCTGATTTCACCCAGCGGTCAGCAGCCTGCGCCCGTCAACGCATTGACTTGACGGGCGCCGGGGGCTGGGTTTGAGTCTGTCGTCCGCAGGCTGACGGCGCTGCTGCGAAGGTTCGCAGACGGCGTCCGGGACGGCCCGACGGGGGGAAGCAGATGAGCGTGGACTCCACCGCCGGCGGCGCGCCCGGCCCCAGGATCGAAACGACCAAGCCGTCCCTCTGGACCAAAATCTCCTACGGCTTCGGGGCGGTGGCCTTCGGGGTCAAGGACAACGGCTTCAGCTACTTCCTGCTGATCTTCTACAGCCAGGTCATCGGCATGGACGCCCGCCTCGTGGGGATCGCCCTATTTCTGTCGATGTGTGTCGACGCCTTCTTCGACCCGATCCTCGGCTACTGGTCCGACAATCTGCGCTCGAAATGGGGCCGGCGGCACCCGTTCATGTACGCCGCCGCCGTACCCATCGCGGCGACCTACTTCCTGCTCTGGAGCCCACCCCAGGGCTGGGAGGACTTCCACCTCTTCCTCTACCTGCTGGGCCTGTCCATCGTGGTCCGCATGCTGATCTCCATCTACGAAATCCCCAGTACGGCCCTGGCTCCGGAACTGACCGACGACTACGATGAGCGCAGCTCCCTCCAGGCCTACCGGTCCTACTTTGGCTGGACCGGCGGCAACGCCATGTCGGTGTTCAACTTCATCGTCCTGTTCCCGCTGTTCGCGACGGCGGCCATCCCCAACGGCCAGTTCAATCCTGAGGCCTACCGGACCTACGGCATGATCGCCTCGGGCCTTCTGCTGATCTCCGTCCTGGCCTCCCCCCTCGGCACCCACAGCCGGATCATGCACCTGAAGCCGGCCCCGCCGAAGCGGCGCCTGGGCCCGGCGGTCATCTTCAAGGAAATCTTCGAGACCCTGTCGAACCGGTCCTTCCTGGCCCTCTTCGTCTCGGCCATCTTCGGATCGATCGCCGGCGGGCTTTCGGCCGCCCTCGCCTTTTTCTTTTACGCCTACTTCTGGGACTTCACGACCCAGCAGCAGGGAATGATCACCAGCGGGGTCTTCGTCTCGGCGATCCTCGGGGCGGTCCTGGCCCCCATCGTCAGCCGAACCATCGGCAAGAAGAAGGGCGCGATCATCATCGGCCTGATCGCCTTCCTCGGCTCGCCCATGCCAATCGTCCTGCGCCTGATGGGCATGCTGCCGGACAACTCCAGCCCCATGGTCTTCTGGTTCGTCTTCTTCACGACCATGATCGACGTGGGCCTGATCATCTGCTTCCAGATCCTCTCCGCCTCCATGATGGCGGACCTGGTAGAGCAGGCGGAGATCAAGACGGGGAGGCGCTCGGAGGGCATCTTCTTCGCCGCCTCGGCCTTCATCCGGAAGGTGGTGGGGGGCCTCGGGCTCACCGCCGCCACCTTCGTCCTGACCGTGGCGGGCCTCCAGGCCGGGGCCGACCCCAGCCAAGTGTCCGATGAGACCCTGTTCCGCCTGGGCCTCTTCTACGTTCCCGCCATCCTGGCCCTCTGGCTGACCATGCTGGCGGTGATGATGACCTACACCATCACCCGGGACGGCCACGAGGCGAACCTGCGCACCCTGGCCGAGATGAAGGGCAAGGAGGGCGACGGCGGCGACGACTGAGCCGCCGCCCGCCGGGCCTCAGGCCGCCAGTCCCTGCAGGGCCGCCGCCTCGGCGCGGACGGCCTGAGGGCCGCCCAGCACCTGCCGGTTGAAGCCGATGCGCTTGAACCAGTAGTGCAGACCGACAAGGTCGGTGAAGCCCATGCCGCCGTGCACCTCGGTCGCCGTGCGGGCGACGAAGGTTCCCACCTCCGACAGGTGCGCCTTGGCGTGGCAGGCCATGACCGGGGCCTCCTCCGGCAGGTGGTCGAGGGCGTGGCCGGCGTACCAGACCAGGGACCGGCAGGGCTCCAGCGAGGCCGCCATCTCGGCGCACATGTGCTTGACCGCCTGGAAGGTGGCGATGGACCGGCCGAACTGCACCCGGCCCTTGGCGTAGGCCACGGCCTGGTCGAGCATCTCCTGGGCCGCGCCCAGGGTATCGGCGGCCAGCATGACCCGGCCGGCGTCGATCATGGCGCGCACGGCGGCCGGGCCGTCGCCGGCCTTCAGGGGCTCGGCAGGGACGCCGTCGAGGACAAGCTCCCCCGTCGGGCGGGTCGCGTCGATGGTTCGGAAGTCCGTGCGGGTCAGGCCCGGGGCGTCTGCGGCCACCAGGTGCAGGCCCCGCGCGCGGTCCGCCACGATGTAGAGGTCGGCCTCGTAGTCGACGACGAACTGGGCCCGGCCATGCAGCTTGCCGTCACGGGCCTCGACGCCCGCCCCGTCCCGGGGGCCGGTGACCTCGGACAGGGCCACCCCCGCCACTGTCGCGCCGGAGGCGAGTTTGGGCAGCCAGGTCGCCTGCTGGCCGGCATCCCCGGCCTTCAGCAGGGCGAGGGGCGCCATGACGGCGGTGGCGGCGAAGGGGGCCGGGGCGACGAACCTGCCCAGCTGCTCGGCGGCCAGGGCGGCGTCCAGCAGGGACAGCCCCACCCCGCCGTGGACCTCGGGGATGATGAGGCCGGTGACGCCCAGCTCGGCCAGGCCCTGCAGCACGTCGGGGGCGCGGCGATCCCGTCCCCCGGCGAAGGCGCGGGTGCGATCCAGCCCGCCGGTCCCGGCCAGGAACCGGGCCAGGGCGTCCTGCAGCATGACCTGTTCTTCAGAGAGTCCGAATTCCATGGCGCGTCTCTCCTCAGGCCTTGGCCAGCTTGGGCTCGCGGGGCATGTCCAGCCCGCGCTCGGCGATGATGTTCTTCTGGATCTGCGAGGTGCCCCCGCCGATGATCAGGCCCAGGAAGTACATGTAGTCCCTCTGCCAGGAGCCGCCGCCGCGCAGGCGGGGCGTGTCGCCGTAGAGCAGGCCCAACTCGCCCATGACGTCGATGGCGAAGCCCTCCAGCTCGTGGCGCAGCTCGGTGCCCTGCAGCTTGACCACCATCCCGGCCAGGGGCGCGCTCTGCCGGTTCACCGCCGCCGAGAGCAGGCGCAGGTCGTTGCAGCGCAGGGCCTGGACCCGGCCCTGGATCGCCATCAGACGGTCCCGGTAGATGGGGTTGTCGATGACGCGGCTTCCGTCGAGGGTCTCGGCCTTCATCAGGTCGATCAGGGCGTTGAGCCGGCTCTGCATGACGTTGGGGTCGGCCAGGGAGCCCCGCTCGTGCCGCAGGATGGCGTTGGCCACCTTCCACCCCTCCCCCCGCCGCCCGACGATCTGGTGGGCCGGGACGCGGACATCGGTGAAGAAGACCTCGTTGAAGTTGGCCGCCCCGGTCATGTCCACCAGGGGCCGGATCTCGATGCCCGGGGTCTTCATGTCGAAAAGGAGGAAGCTGATGCCCTCGTGCTTGGGGGCGTCAGGCTCGGTCCGGACCAGGCAGAAGATCCAGTCGGCCAGGTGGGCCGTGGATGTCCAGATCTTCTGGCCATTGATCATCCAGTGATCACCCTCCAACACGCCCTTGGTGGCCAGGGCGGCGAGGTCGGAGCCGGCATTGGGCTCGGAATAGCCCTGGCACCACAGCAACTCGCCGCGCAGGGTCGGGCCGATGAACTGGCGCTTCTGGTCCTCCGAGCCCACTTCCAGGAGGGTCGGAACCAGCATGGAGATGCCCTGGCCGCCCAGTCCCGGCGACAGCTGGGCGCCGGCGAACTCCTCGGCGATGATCCGCGACTTCAGGATGTCCGGCTCGCCGCCGTAGCCGCCATATTCGCGGGGGATGGTGCGGGCGGCGTAGCCGTTCTCGATCAGCAGCTTCTGCCAGGTCAGGCCGTTGCCGCCCTGGCCGGGCGCCTGGCTCCGGTGGGTCTCGAGAAAGCCGCGCACCTC
Organism: Phenylobacterium sp.; assembly: GCA_020402745.1. GTDB lineage: Bacteria > Pseudomonadota > Alphaproteobacteria > Caulobacterales > Caulobacteraceae > Phenylobacterium. The sequence continues at coordinate 6,448 of JADBYZ010000011.1, read as the reverse complement.
GGCGCGAAAGGCCTCGTATTCGGCACTGTAGGAAAGGTCCATCGGTCTCCTCCCGTCGCGGTCGGGCCTTGTGCGCCAAACCTTGAGCCTCCGTCCCGCAGGGTCCAGTCTGGCGGCGGGCCGGACGGCAGGCAAGCCGCCGTCCCCAAGCGATTAGGGGAGGCCCGCCTCATGGACAAGCCATCCGCGACGGAAGCCGCGCCGGAACCGATACTGGACCCGGACCGCCGGATCCTCGACCCGCACCATCATCTCTGGCCGGCGGGGGCCGGGCCCGCCTACCTGCTGGACGAGCTGAGGGCCGACACCGGCGACGGCCACCGCGTGGAGGCCACGGTCTTCGTCGAGTGCATGACGGGCTACCTGACCGACGGGCCCGAGGCCCTGCGCCGGGCCGGCGAGAGCGCCTTCGTCGCCCGGGTCGCCCGGGACTCCCGCGACGGAAAGGGCGCGCGCATCGCCGCCATTGTCGGCTCGGCGGATCTTCTTGCGCCCGACGACCTCGACGCCCTGCTGGACGCCCACATCGAAGCCGGCGAGGGCCTGTTCCGCGGGATCCGCCATGCGGCGGCCTGGGACGCCTCGGACGCCATCCGCCCCTCGCACCATCACCCGCCGCCGCACCTCTACCTGAACCCGACCTTCCGGCGGGGCTTTGCAATGCTGGCGGCCCGGGGCCTGACCTTCGACGCCTGGCTCTTCCATCCCCAGATCCCCGAGCTGACCGACCTCGCCCGGGCCTTTCCCGGGGCCAGCATCATCCTGGACCATCTGGGCGGGCCCCTGGGTATCGGCCCCTACGCGGGTCAGCGAGACGCCTACTTCCCGAAGTGGCGGGCGGACATGGCTGAGCTGGCGACCTGCCCGAACGTGACCGTCAAGCTGGGCGGCATGGCCATGCCCATCAACGGCTGGGACTGGCACAAGACCGGCGCCCCGGACTCCGCCACCTTCGCCGCCGCCCAGGGCGACTGGTACAGGGCCGCCATCGACCTGTTCAGGCCGGACCGCTGCATGTTCGAGAGCAACTTCCCGGTGGACCGGGCCAGCCTCTCCTATCGCACCCTCTGGAACGGCCTGAAGCGCATCGCCGCCCCCTACTCCGAGGCCGAGAAGGACCTGATGTTCCGCGGCGTCGCCGCCCGGGTCTATGGGATCGAGGGCTAGATCATGTTCCGATAAGTGGGAACCGGTTCTCGGAACATGATCTAACATATTGGAATGAGGCCCTGTTTTCCCTTCCAGACGTTCCGTCTGAAAGGAACAGGCCCTAGGAGATCAGCGCCTTTTCCGGTTTCCGTTCAGCGTCTGTTAACCAAGGCTCTGGCCTAAGAGACGCCAGTCTTCAGGCTCAGGCAAAGGATGGCCGACATGCGCAAGATCCTCATCCTCGCGGCCGCCGCGGCGAACCTCGCCGTGGCCGGTTGCAACACCATCGCGGGCGTCGGCAAGGACGTCCAGGCCGCCGGCAGCGCCGTCACCAAGACGGCCGACCAGGCCAAGGAAGGCGTCAAGGAGTAACCCTCGCGACGCCGCCGCAGGAATCGCCCGGCCGCCCCTCGGGGCCGCCGGGCTTTTTCATGCCCGGGCCTCGGCCGCCATCTGCTCCAGCAGGGCTTCGGCCTCCCGGGGCGACCTCACCCGGTGAAGGCGCAGGCCGGCCCACTTCGGGTCCGCGAAACGCTCCGCGCGCTTGGCGTTCGCCCGGGTGCGGTGGCGCAGGGTGTACCAGACCGGGTGGTCCTTATCGAACCAGCGGGTGAAGTGCTCCCGATTGCCCGTGCCTTCCCACAGCTCGCGCCCGGTGACCGCCCGGTTCACGGTGCGCCTCAACAGGCGCGGCATGCTGGCCGAGAGGGGATAGTCCAGCCAGATGACGTCGGTGGCCCGACTCCAGATGAGGTCCTGACAGACGGTGTAGTTGCCGTCGGTGACCCACCGCTCGCCCCGGGTGGCGGCTTCGACCCGGTCGACGAAGGCCTGCGGGTCCTCGCCGTGCAGGTCGCGCCAGCCCGGCAGCCAGTTCAGGGCGTCCAGCTCCACCCGCTCCAGGCAGAACTGCGCCGCCAGACACGCCGCCAGGGTCGACTTCCCCGCCCCGGAAACCCCCATGATGGAGATGCGCATCAGGCGTCCTTTCCCACGACGGCCTCAATCACCTGCATGGCCAGCCTGTCCTCGCCGCCATTGCCCGCCAGGGTGATCAACGCCTTCCACAGGGCCCAGCCGCGCGCCCGGGTCCATACATCCCGATCCATCGCCATGGCGTCAACGAAGGCCGCACGAGCCTCGCCCTCAAGGAAGGTCCATGTGATGACCAGGTCACAGGCGGGATCGCCGACCCCCATGATGCCGAAATCGATCACGGCGCTGAGGCGGCCCTCGCTCACCAGAAGATTTCCGGGAGAGACATCTCCATGGATCCAGACCGGCATGCCGGTCCATCGGGTCGCCAGGGCGCTCTCCCAGAGGCCTGCCGCCCCGACCTGATCCACCCCTGACCCCAGCTTGCGCAGGGCCCAGCTGACCTGCCGCGTGTAGGTGGACAGGGGGCCGCCCCGGAAAAAGTTGTGGGCGCCCCCCGCGGGTCCGCCGGAGGCGTCCAGTTGCTGAAGCGCCTTCAGAAAGCCCGCCAGGTCGCGGGCGAAGGTCACGGGGTCACGGATGGCCGCGCAGTTGGCGCTCTCTCCCGGCAGCCATTGATTGACGGACCAGGCCCAGGGAAAGTCGTCACCCGGCGCGCCGAGGGCGAGGGGTGTCTGGATGGCCAGCGGCAGATGCGGCGCGAGCTTTGGGAGCCAAAGCGCCTCCTTCTCGACCTGATGCGCGTGGGCCTCATCCCGGGGCAGTCGCAGGCTCAGCTCTTTCCCGAGATGAAAGGTCACATTGTCCTGGCCTCCCATGGCGACAGGCGTGACGGTCAGGTGCGCCCAATGCGGAAACTGCGCCGCGACCAGCCGGGCGGCCAGGGCCGCGTCGATCGCAAAGCGTTCAGTCCCGCCCGCGGACATGGTCAGTTCCGTTTGAGGCCCAGCTCCGCCCAGACCTCGTCGGTGTGCTCGCCCAGGCGGGGCGGGTGCCGGCGGATATTGCTGGGCGAGCCGGTGAATTTCACCGGCGGCTTCATGGCGAGATAGGGCCCGGCGTGCGGGTGCTCGTGCCGCTCGAAGAAGCCCACGGCGGACAGGTGCGGGTCGTCGGGCAGGTCGTCCAGGCGGGCGGTGCGCACCACCGGGATGGACAGGGGCTTCAGGAGGTCCAGCCACTCCTGGGTGGTCTTGGTCTTGGTCACCTCCCCCACCAGGCCATAGAGCTCCTGGATGTGCTTGCCGCGGGTGGCGTAGTCGGAAAAGCGCGGGTCCTTGCCGAAGCTCTCGGCCATGCCGGCGGCGGCGAAGAACTGGTCCCACTGCTTGTCGGTGTAGGGCAACAGGCCGATGTACCCGTCCTTGGTCTCGTAAGGGCGGCGGTTCGGATTGGCCACGCGCTGGTAGGCCCACTGGCCGATGGGCGGGTCGAAGGCGTGGTCGTAGAGGTGCTCGACCAGGGTGAAGCTGGTCATGCACTCCAGCATGGGCACCTCGATGAACTGGCCCTCGCCGGTGCGCTCGCGGTGCAGGAGGCCGGCGGTGATGGCCTGGCTCATGAACAGGCCCGAGACCTTGTCGGCCACCAGGGTGGGCAGGATGCGCGGCGTCGGGTCGCCGTCCGTGCGGGGCAGGAGGTCCGCCAGGCCCGAGGCCGACTGGATCAGGTCGTCATAGGCCGGCTCGCCGGCATAGGGCCCCTCCGAGCCGTAGCCCGCCGCGTGCACATAGACCACGTCGGGCCGCAGGGCGCGGACGTCCTCATAGGCCAGGCCCAGCCGCTTCAGGCCCTCGTAGCGGATGGAGGTGGCGAAGACCTCGCAGGAGGCGATCAGGGCCTCCATCAGGGGTCGGCTCGCCGGGTCCTTCATGTCCACCACCACCGAGCGCTTGTTGCGGTTGATGGTCAGGAAGATAGGGCCCAGGTCCCGGGGCGCACCCTCGGGCACATGGCCGGCCCAGCGCATGATGTCGCCGCCGTCGCCCCGGCCCGAGCCGGGGTCTTCGATCTTGATCACCTCGGCGCCCTGGTCGCCCAGGATCTGGGTGGCGTAGGAGCCGAAGACCACGCTGGTCAGGTCCAGGATGCGCACGCCCGCCAGGGGCCCCGTCGCCTTTGTTGCAAGTTCCCGGGTTTCCGCCACGTCGTGTCTCCCCTTGGCCGTTTCCGTCGTTATGATCACCCCAGCGGAGGGCGCAAGCCGTGAGGAGGCCGTCGCATGGACTTTCAGCTTTCCGAAGAGCACCGGATGCTCAGGGACCTCGCCGAACGCTTCGTGCGTGAGGAGCTCATCCCCCTCGAGGGGGCCGTGCTGGCGCGGGACGCGGCCGGGCAGGGGATCTGGCTCTCGCCGGAGGAGCGCGCCCGCATCGACGAGGTCTCTCAGAAGCTGGGTCTCTGGGGCCTGGACGCGCCTGAGGACGTCGGTGGCTTCGACCTGCCCCAGGTGGCCCTGGTCGGCGTCAATGAGGCCATGGGCTCGACCATCACGCCCTATACCCTGCCGCCGGACTCGCCGAACCTGCGCATGCTGATGGCCACGGTGACCGAGCGCCAGCGGGAGGCCTACCTGGCCCCGTATGCGGCCGGAAAGACCATCAGCGCCATCGGCATCTCCGAGCCGGGCGCCGGCGCCGACCCGGCGGGCATGATCACCCGGGCTGTCCGCGACGGCGAGGACTGGATTCTCAACGGCCGGAAGATCTGGACCAGCCGGGCCGAGCAGGCCGACTTCACCATCGTCATGGCCGTCACCGACAAGGAGAAGGGCTCGCGCGGCGGCATGAGCGCCTTCCTGGTCGACCGCGACACCCCCGGCTTCAACATTCTGCGCCGCATTCCCATGTTGGCCGGCGCTTTCACCTACGAGATCGCCCTCGACGACGTCCGCGTGCCGGGCTGGAAGCTGCTGGGCGAGGAGGGGCAGGGCTTCGCCCCCATGCAGGTGCGCCTCGGCACCCGCCGCATCGAGATGGCCGCCTGGTGCATCGGCCTCGCCCAGCGGGCCCTGGACATGATGATCGAGTACGCCCCCCAGCGGGTGACCTTCGGCCAACCCCTGTCCCAGCGCCAGGCCGTCCAGTGGTGGGCCGCCGACGCCGCGACCAGGATCCACGCCGCCCGCCTGATGACCTATCACTGCGCCTGGAAGCTGGATCAGGGTCAGGACGTGAAGAACGAGATCTCGATGATCAAGGTCTTCGCCACCGAGATGGCCTGGGAGGTCCTGGACAATGTCATGCAGTGCTTCGGCGCCATGGGCATGACCAAGGAACTGCCCCTGCACCTGATGGCGGCCAGCATCCGGAACATGCGAATCTACGACGGGCCTTCCGAAGTCCACCGCATGGTGGTCGCCCGCAACCTCCTGGGAGTGAAGAGATGACCACCACCACCGAGCGCCCCGAAATCACCGTCGAGAAGATTGGCCAGATCGCAGTGGTCACCCTCGACCGGCCGCCGAACAACCACGTCTCCGTGCCCCTGATGCGCGACCTGGCCGACCTGATGGAGAAGATCGACCGGGACGATACCGTCCGGGCCGTCGTCCTGGCCTCGGCGGGCAAGGCCTTCTGCGCCGGCGCCGACCTCGTGGCCCCCGATGGGATCGGCGGCTCGGGCATGAACGGGATCAACGACCTCTACACCCAGGCCGTGCGCCTCTTCTCGGTGGAGACCCCGATCGTCGCCGCCGTCCAGGGCGCGGCGGTGGGCGCGGGCCTGGGCCTGGCCCTCGTGGCGGACTTCCGCATCGCCTCTCCCGAGGCCCGCTTCACCGCCAACTTCGTGAAGCTGGGCTTCCATCCGGGCTTTGGTCTAACCCACACCCTGCCCCGACTGGTCGGCGAGCAGAGGGCCGCCCTGATGTTCCTGACCGGCCGTCGGGTGAAGCCCGAAGAGGCCCTGGCCTGGGGCCTGGTGGACGAGGTGGTTCCGCAGGCCCAGCTGCTGGAGGCCGCCAAGGCCCTGGCTGCCGAGATCGCCGAGAACGCCCCCCTGGCGGTGGTCGCCACCCGCAAGACCCTGCGCGCCGGCCTCGCCGCCGCCGTCCGGGCCCAGACCGACCACGAGCACGGCCAGCAGACCATCCTTCGCGCCACCGAGGACTTCGCCGAGGGCGTCCGCGCCGTGGCAGAGCGCCGGCCGGGGAACTTCAACGGGCGGTGAGTTCGATCGCCCCTGTCGACTCCCTCAGCCGGCGTCGCTGGGAGCTCCCCCGTGGGGGAGCAATGGGCTCCCTAATTCCTCCCCCCAGGGGCAGGGCTATCGCATATAGATTCCGCCTATAGAACGACTTGGCTGCGCAAGACTCGCTCGATCAAAAAACCGGGAACAAAACGGAATCGGTGACTGCCTCTTG
>JADBYZ010000010.1 GCA_020402745.1 Phenylobacterium sp. | reverse complement strand
TAAGCGTCTGCAGTCCAAGAGGCAGTCACCGATTCCGTTTTGTTCCCGGTTTTTTGATCGAGCGAGTCTTGCGCAGCCAAGTCGTTCTATAGGCGGAATCTATATGCGATAGCCCTGCCCCCAGGGGGAGGTGGACCGCGAAGCGGGCCGGAGGGGGTCAGCTGAGCCGCCGTTGACCCCCTCACCGACCTTCGGTCGGAGCTCCCCCTTGGGGGAGCAATTGGCGCTGTAATTCCTCCCCCCAGGGGGAGGTGGACCGGGGCAAGGCCCCGGGCCGGAGGGGGTCAGCTGAGCCGCCGTTGACCCCCTCACCGACCTTCGGTCGGAGCTCCCCCTTGGGGGAGCAATGGCTCTTTAATTCCTCCCCCCAGGGGGAGGTGGACCGGGGCAAAGCCCCGGGCCGGAGGGGGTCATGGGCGTCGCCGTCGGGCGCTACTACGCCTCCGCCAGGAGGGCCCGGCAGTGAAGCCGGATCTGGGCGATGCGAGGTTCCAGCCATTCGCCAGGGTCGATCTCCGGGCGTTCGTGCAGCCAGCCCAGCTGGACGAGGCTGCGCACCAGCAGGAAGAGGGGCAGCTGCGCCGCCTCGCCCTCCGGCAGGTTGCGCACCGCCCGGTAACCGGCCAGGAAGGCCTCCCTGACGGTCGCGAAATCGGGGGCCGCCTGCTGGTGGGTTAGAGCCACGGCGATGTCGTACATGCGCCAGCCGAAGGCCGCGTCGTCGAAGTCGATGATGGCGAGGTCCCCGTCCCGCACCAGCAGGTTCCCGGGGTGCAGGTCGGCGTGGATCATCCCGAAGACAGCCGGGCCCTGGGGCAGGGCGGAAAGGCGGGCGTGCAGGACATCCCGAGCCCTGATGACAAGCTCACGGTCCTCCGCCGTGAGGGCCTCATGGTCCCAGAAGGGGCCCCAGCGGGGCGCCGGACCCATCAGGCCGTCGGCGTCCAGGCGTGTGCGGGCGAAGCCCGGCGGCGGGGTCCAGGCCTCGGACTGCAGGTGGGTGTGCGCGACCAGGGCGCCGAGGCGGTGGAACCAGACTGTGCGCTCGCTCGCCCGGTCCGGCGAGGCCAGGAAGTCGTCCAGCACCTCGCCTTCGATCCAGCGGGTCACCCCGACCAGGCGCATCTCTCCGGTTCCGGCGACCGCCTGCGGAACGAAGGCCCGCCCGTCCCGGGCGAACAGGGGCTCGGGGGCGGCCAGTCCGGCCTCGCGCAGAGCCGAGGTCCAGACCCGCTCGGCCTCCAGCTCCGCCTCGGAGTTGTAGCCGGGCCGGTGCAGGCGCAGGACCCAGTCCTCGCCGGTGCGGCCATCCGTCAGGCGGAAGGTGACGTTCTCGGAAACCGTGACCAGGGTCAGCTGGGGCACTTCCACCGGAAAGGCCTTCGCCGCCTCACGGGCGGCGGGGCCGAAGAGCCGCTCGGCCTCATCCCGCTCCATGGAGGGCGTCCAGCGTCGCGTCGAAGGCGGGGAGGAAGGCCTCGGCGTCGGCCTGGCTGAAGACCAGGGGCGGGCGGATCTTGACCACGTTGTTGAAGGCCCCGGCGTTCGAGGTCAGGAAGCCCCGGTCCTTGAGCCCATTGCAGACGGCCCGGGCTGCGGCGAGGTCCGGGGCGCCGTCGGGCCCGACCATCTCCACCCCCAAGAAGAGGCCGCAGCCCCGGGCGTCGGCCACGCCCGGCCAACGCCCCACACGGGCCTTCAGCTCCGCCTTCAGGAAGCCGCCGACCCGCCCGGCGTTGGCCAGCAGCCCCCTGGACTCGATCTCGTCCAGCACGGCGTGGCCCGCCGCCGCCTGCAGGGGGCTGGAGGCGAAGGTGTTGAAGTATCGGGTGCGGCTGCGGAAGGTCTCGACCAGGGCGCGGGAGGCGGAGGTCGCGGCCAGGGGCACGCCATTGCCCATGGGCTTGCCGGTCACCACGATGTCCGGCGTGAAGCCAGTGACTTCGCAACCCCACCACCGGCCCGTGCGGCCATAGCCGGACTGGACCTCGTCGGCGATGATGAGGCCCCCTCGGGCGCGGACCCGGGCGGTGGCCTTTTCCATGAACCCCGGCGGGAGGTCGGGCAGGCCCTCATTGGCCAGGATGGAGCAGACGATCAGGGCGGCGATCCCGTCGCCTGAGGCCTCCAGGGCGTCCATGGCCCGGTCCAGCCCCGCCAGGTAAGCCTCTGTCAGGGCCCCGCCGGACAGGCCGGGCTCGGGCGTCCGGAAGGTCTGGGGGAAGGGGAAGCTGCGGAAACCGGGCGAGCGGTCCGACCCCGCCGGCAGGCCGCTCATGGCGCCCACCAGCTCGGTGTTGCCGTGGTAGGTGGCGTCCGTGCAGAGGATGCCCCGCCGACCGGTGGCCATGCGGGCCATGCGCAGGGCGATCTCGTTGGCCTCGGTCCCCGAGCAGGAGAAGATGACGCTCTCGATCCCCTCGCCCAGCTTGCCGGTGAGGCGCTCGGCCAGGCGGATGATGTCCTCATGCAAATAGCGGGAGTGGACGTTCAGGGTCGCCTGCTGGCGTCCGATGGCCTCGGCCACCCGGGGATTGCCGTGCCCCACGCAGGGCACGTTGTTGTACATGTCGACATATCGCCGGCCCTCGGCGTCGAAGAGCCAGGCCCCTTCTCCCCGGACGATGTTCAGGGGCGTCTCATAGAACAGGGCCGCCCCGGCGCCGAAGGCCCGGTTGCGCCGCTCCAGCAGCCCGTCAGACAACCGCAGGGCCCCCGTTGGCGATGGACCAGGCCCGGGCGGCGTACCGCTGGATCGAGGGATAGGCCTCGACATACCGGTCCGACGAGGCGTTGCCGTCGAGGCCGCGCTTGTAGACCCCCTGGTTGATGGCCGCGATGCGAAACAGGGTGAAGGCCAGGTGGAAGCTCCAGTCCTTCAGGGCCGGCCGGCCCGAGGCCTCGGCGTAGATCTCGAACATCTCGGCCTGGGACGGGATGCCCAGGTCGGTGAGGGTCTTCTGGGTCGTCTCGCCCATCATGAAGAGGGTGGTGTAGGCGACATCGGAATAGGGATCGCCCAGGGTCGACAACTCCCAGTCCAGCACGGCCGCCAGTTTCGGCTCGGTGGCGTGCAGCATGCAGTTGCGGATCGAGAAGTCGCCGTGGACGATCCGGGTCTCGCTCTCCGCCGGCATGTGGGCCGGCAGCCACTCCATCAGCCGCTCCATGTCGGGATGGTCATCGGTCTGGGCGGCCTTGTACTGGCGCACCCAGCGGCTGATCTGCCGCTCGTAGTAGTTGCCAGGTCGTCCGTAGTCGGACAGTCCGACCGCAGCGGGGTCGATGGCGTGCAGCTTCGCGAGCACCTTCAGGTAGTCGGTGAAGACCGCCTGGCGCTCGTCGGGGGTCATGCCCGGCAGGGAGGGGTCGAGGAAGATCCGGCCCTTGACCCAGTCCATGACGAAGAACTCGGAGCCGATGACCGAGGCATCCTCGCAGTGAAGGCGTACGGTGGGCACCGGCACGCCAGAGCCGCCCAGGGCCTTGAGCACGGTGTACTCCCGCCCGACCTGGTGGGCCGAGGGCAGGAGGTCGCCGGGCGGCTTCTTGCGCACCACCCAGCGGCGGTCGGGCGAGGCGATCAGGAAGGTCGGATTGGAATGGCCGCCCTCGAACTGGCGGATGGTCAGCGGCCTCCGGAAACCCTCAAGCCGCCCATCCAGCCAGGCCTCCAGCCGGGCCTCGTCAAAGCGGTGCGCGGCCCGCACCTCGGTGATCTCGGCCTCGCCTTCGGACATCCGAACCTCCTGTGGGAGCCGGACGGCGGCCGGGGCCGCCGTCCGCGCCTTGCCTCAGTTCCGCCAGACGACGCCCGAGGTCTGATCCTCGCCGCCGCCCTCGTACTGGCGGATCTCGTTGCGGCCGACCACCAGGTGATGGACCTCGTCCGGGCCGTCGGCGATGCGCAGGGTGCGCTGGCCGGTGTACATCCGGGACAGGGGCGTCCATTGCGAGACGCCGGTGGCGCCGTGCATCTGGATGGCCTGGTCGATGATCTGGCAGACCCGCTCGGGCACCATGGCCTTGACCATGTGCACCCAGACCCGGGCTTCGCGGTTACCCAGCACGTCCATGGCCTTGGCGGCCTTCAGCACCATCAGGCGCATGGCCTCGATGTCGATCCGGGCCCGGGAGATGATCTCCACATTGCCGCCCAGCCAGGCGATCTTGCGGCCGAAGGCCTCACGCGACAGGCCCCGGCGGACCATCAGGTCCAGGGCCCGCTCGGCCTGGCCGATGGAGCGCATGCAGTGGTGAATCCGGCCCGGGCCGAGGCGCAACTGGCTGATCTCGAACCCGCGGCCCTCGCCGAGCAGCATGTTCGATTCCGGCACCCGCACGTTGGTGAAGCGGATGTGCATGTGGCCATGCGGCGCGTCGTCCTCGCCGAAGACGTTCATCGGGCCGAGGATATCCACCCCGGGGGTGTCGATGGGCACCAGGATCTGCGACTGCTGGCGGCTGGGGGGCGCGTCAGGGCTGGTCTTGACCATGGTGATCATGATCTTGCAGCGCGGGTCGCCGGCGCCGGAGATGTAATACTTCTCGCCGTTGATCACCCACTCGCCGTTCTCGAGCACTGCGCTCATACCGACATTCTTGGCGTCGGAGGAGGCCCGGTCCGGCTCGGTCATGGCGAAGGCCGAGCGGATCTCGCCGTTCAGCAGGGGCTTCAGCCAGCGCTCCTTCTGCTCGGGCGTGCCCACGCGCTCCAGCACCTCCATGTTGCCGGTGTCCGGGGCCGAGCAGTTCATCACCTCCGAGGCGAGCGGGACCTTGCCCAGTTCCACGGCGATGTAGGCGTAGTCGAGGTTGGACAGGCCCTCGCCGGTGTCGGCGTCAGGCAGGAAGAAGTTCCAGAGACCTTCCTTCTTGGCCTGGTTCTTGGCTTCCTCGAGCAGCTCCAGTTGGCCGGGGGCGTAGCTCCAGCGGTCCGCCCGGCCCTCGCCGAGCTGGTGGAACTTCTCCGACATCGGGGCGACGGTCTCGTGGACGAAGCGCTTCACATGTTCATAGAGCGGCGTCGCCTTCTCGCTCATCCGCAGGTCGTTCAGGTCGTCCTTGGGATCGAAGCCGAAAGCGGCCTTGACCGGGGTGATCGTGTTCATGCTTTCTGTCCTCTCTGTCTGGCCTGTCATCGCATCCGTCGCCGCAGCCTGCAGCGCTAATCTGAGCGATCAGTATGGCAGCCGGCCCTCATTCGCCAATCGTTTTTGAGGGGTGACGCCGGGTCACCGACCATCTTCCTTCACGGCGAAGGGGTGGGCGGCCTCCTCGGCGTCGGCCGCCAGGGCGCGCAGGGTGGCGGCGTGGGATTCCCGGCTAATCCGATAGCCCGAAAGCAGGGCGAAGCCGACCAGGTAGAGCATGATGATCACCGGGGCGTAGACGGCGCCCATACGATATATGACCTCGGCCGGCATGTCGGCGGGCGCCACCCCCGGCTTCAGGCCGATGGCGTCGATCAGCAGGGCGGCGGCCAGGATGCCAAAGCCCGAGACGGACTTTCCCACGAAGGCCGAGGCGGCGAAGAACAGGCCCTCGGACCGGCGTCCGGTCTTGAGCTCCGCCTCCTCCACGACGTCGGCGATCATGGACGAGCCCATGGTCGAGGCGATGATCCCGCAGGTCACCCCGACGATGGAGGTGGTGAAGAGGATGCCGAAGACCGCTGGATCGTCATTGGCCGGGAACAGGCCGGCGAGGCGAAGCAGTACCGGGCCGATCCCGATCAGCAGCGACAGGAGCGCCAGCAGCATGGCGGTGTGCTTCTTGCCGAACCGGCGGGACAGCAGGGGCGCGGTGGGCAGGGCCACGAAGGCGGAGACGAAGACCCCAAGGGTGATCACAGAGATCTGGGCGGCGCTGAAGCCCCAGAAGAAGGTGTTGAAATAGCCATTCATGGAGGCGACCAGCCCCCCGGCCAGGGCGGTGGCGATGCTCGACGCCAGCAGGAAAAGGAAGGAGCGGTTGTTCAGCGTCTCGCGCACCTCCGCAAGGGTCTGGCCGAGGGTCTTCTTCCGCTTCTCGGGCGGCGCGCGCAGGGTGGGAATGTGGCGGTGCGTGCCCGCGGCGGAGACCAGGATGGCGACCAGCATGACGAGGGAGGCGATCAGGCCATAGCTGGCGTAGCCCTCGGGGTTGAGCTGGCCGACGGCGTGGGTGGCGTCCGGCTTAAGGAGCACCCCGAAGGCCAGGGCCTGGATGGACAGGCCGCCGATCCAGGCGAAGAAGAACCGGTAGCTGAGCAGCACCGAGCGGTCGTCGTAGCCAGAGGTGAATTCCGCCGCCAGGGCGGAGGACGGCACCTCGTAGAAGGCGATGAAGGCGCGGATCACGATCGCCAGGACGGTCAGGTAGACGAACAGTTCCTGGGGCGACAAGTCCGGCGGGTTCCACAGGGCGGCGTAGGAGACGGCCACCGGCAGGGCGGCGGCGTACATGAAGGGATGCCGGCGGCCCCAGGCGGACCGGAAGTTATCCGACAGGTGGCCGATCATCGGGTCGATGACGGCGTCGAAGACCAGGGCGGTGAGCAGGGCGACCGCCACCAAGCTGGCCGGCACCCCCAGGACCTGGTTGTAGAAGAGCATCAGCATGTAGCTGAAGCCGTTGTCCTTCACCCCGAAGGCGACGGAGCCCAGGCCGTAGAAGAAGCGTGTGGAGCGATCGAGCCGCCCGTCCGCCGCCGGCGTCGCTGCAGAAGCCATGTTTTCCCCCTGGACCCACACTTCAGGCCATTGGGTCAGCCCGTGGGCAGGGCGTCAACCGCCGCCGCCCTTGTCCCGTCGCGGGGCCGCCTCTAGCGTGCGCCGTCGAAGAAGACCGGGAGGAGAGACAACATGGCCGAGGCGTCCGCGGACTATCCCCTGTCCGGGCTGAAGGTGCTGGACTTCTCCCGGGTGCTGGCCGGCCCCTTCGCCGGGCGGCTGCTGTCGGACCTGGGCGCCGACGTGGTCAAGGTCGAGCCCCCCGAGGGTGACGTGACCCGCAACTGGGGCCGGGTGAAGGGCGGCGTGCCGGGCTTCTTCCACCAGCAGAATGCGGGAAAGCGCAATATCTGCATCGACCTGCGCGCCCCGGGCGCCCGGGAGCTGGTGCTGGACCTGGTCCGCCAGGCCGATGTCCTGATCGAGAACTATCGCCCGGACGTCATGGGCCGGCTGGGCCTGGGCTACGACGTCCTGTCTGAGGCCAATCCCCGCCTCATCATGCTGTCCATCTCCGGCTTCGGGGCCGGCGGGCCGGAGTCGCGCCGTCCCGCCTACGCTCCCATCGTCCACGCCGAGATGGGGCTGATCGCCCGCCAGGCCCGCCGCAACGACGTCCGCCGGACCGACCTGCCCCTGTCGGTGGCCGACACCAACGCCTCCCTGCACGGCCTGATCGGCCTGCTCTCGGCAGTGATCCTGCGGCAGCGGACGGGCCGGGGCCAGCACATCGACATCGCCATGGTCGACGCCACCCTCGTGACCGACGATCAGTTCCACTACGAGGCTGAGGACTCGGAGGACACCATGGACCTGCCCCCGGACATCTGGGAGACGGGCGCGGGGCCGATCCTGGTCTCGGCGGACTTCCGCTACCTCTTCCGGCAGCTGACGACCAAGCTGGGGCTCAAGGATCCCGGCGAGGGGGTGGCCGACCTCGACCGCAAGATCGCCCTGCGCCGGGCGTCGGTGGGCGAGCTGATGATGGGCCTGACCGACTGGGAGAAGGTCACTGCGGCGATGGCGGCCATGAACATCGCCTGGGGCGAGGTGCGCGACGGCGCCCGCCTGCGCGAGCAGCCGACCCTGGCCCACCGGGGCTCCATCGTCGACCTTGATGACCGCGACGGCGGGACCCGGCCCATTCCCCAGTCGCCCTACCGCTTCTCGGCGGCGAAGAGCGGCGTGCGTGGGGTCGCCCCCCATCGGGGTGAGCACAACGCCGAGGTTCTGGCTGAGTGGCTGGGCCTGGACGGCGCCCGGACGCGGGCCCTGAGGGAGGCCGGCGTCCTGTCGGCGGACGCCGACCGGGTTCCCTGAACCCTCCGACGCGCTGCGTTGCCCCGGGTAGAGCCGCGCAATTGCTCCCCCAAGGGGGTGCTCCCGGCGAAGCTGGGTGAGGGGGGCAACGGCGTCCCAGCTGACCTCCTCCGACCCGGGGGCCCTGGCCCTAGGCCGGGACTTCTGCACCCGGTTCAGATGTCTGCGATCCGAAGACATCTGAACCGGGGCGCCCATCCCGCCTTGGGCGGCAGCGCTTCCACGGCAAAGCCAAGCTTGAGATAGAACCCTGTCGCTCCGGAGTGCGTTTCAGCGTGAATCGGCAGGCCCGGGTAAGCTCTGGAAATGGCCTCGATGAGCGCGCGTCCGTACCCGGAGTTCCGCCGCTCCGGCGCTACGGCGATATGGGTGATCTCCACCCCTTCATGATCCTGCCGAAATCCCGCCGCCGCCACCTGGACTCCGCCGACGGTCGCCTCAACCAGACCCCGACCGGGTTCGTTCTGGTAGGTCGCGCGGACCTGCGCCATCTTCTCGATGGTCGGGTCCCCGACAGAGGCGGCCAGGAGTCGCCAGAAGGTTTCGTCACCGCCAGCAGGCGGCGGGAACCTGATCCCGTCGAGCGTCATAGCGGCCCTCCCAGGTCGAAAGTCTTGAAGCCTCATTCTTGTCGAGCCCTGCAGGCGCCACTGTTAAACCCCTTTCAAAGTTTATGGCCAAGGGTGTGCCCAACCCGCAGCAGGACCCCTCATGATTCGCGCCCGCAGAGCCCGCATTGTCGCCACCCTGGGGCCGGCGAGCCGTAAGCCGGAGCAGATTGTCGCCCTGGCCCGGGCCGGGGCGGACGTTTTCCGGGTCAATTTCAGCCATGGCGAGCATGCCGACCACGCGACGGCGATCGCCCGGGTCCGGGCCGCCGAGGCCGAGGTGGGGCGGCCCCTGGCGGTCCTGGCCGACCTGCAGGGCCCCAAGATCCGGCTGGGCGAGTTCAAGGACCGGCGGGTCGAGCTGACGCGTGGCCAGGCCTTCCGGCTGGACCGGGATCCCACCCCCGGCGACGCCCGGCGGGTCTGCGTACCCCATCCCGAGATCTTCGCCGCCCTGAAGGCCGGCGCGGATGTCCTGCTGGATGACGGCAAGGTCCGGCTGAAGGTGGTGCGCCATGGCGAGGACTTCGCGGAGACCGAGGTGATCGGGGGCGAGGCCCTGTCGGACCACAAGGGCCTGAACCTGCCCGGCCTGGCCATCCCCATACCCGCCCTGACCGAGAAGGACCGGACCGACCTGGACTTCGCCCTGTCCCAGGGGGTGGACTGGGTGGCCCTGTCCTTTGTCCAGCGCGCCGCCGACATGGCGGAGCTGAGGCAGATCGTCCTGGGCCGCGCCGGCGTGCTGGCCAAGATCGAGAAGCCCGCCGCCCTGGAGGCCCTGGACGAGATTCTGGACCTGTCCGAGGCCGTCATGGTGGCCCGGGGCGACCTGGGCGTGGAGCTGGCGCCTGAGGACGTGCCGGTGGTCCAGAAGACCCTGGTGCGCGCCGCGCGCATGCGGGGCATCCCCGTCATCGTGGCCACCCAGATGCTGGAGTCCATGATCCACTCGCCGACGCCGACCCGGGCCGAGGCCTCGGACGTGGCCGCCGCCGTCTATGAGGGCGCAGACGCCGTCATGCTGTCAGCTGAGACCGCAGCGGGCGAGTATCCCCTCGAAGCCGTGACCATGATGGATCGGATCCTGACCCGGGTGGAGCGCGACCCGCGCTGGCCCGAGCTGATGGCCGCCGAGTATCCGGTGGAGGACGCGGACGCCGACGCCCTGGTGGCGGCCGCCCGTCGGGCCGCCGATTCGGCCTCCACGGGCTGCCTCGCCGCCTTCACCACCACCGGCCAGACCGCCCTGCGGCTGTCGCGGGAGCGGCCTCTCCAGCCGACCCTGGCCCTGACCACCCGCCTGGCCACCGCCCGGCGCCTGGCCCTGGCCTGGGGGGTGGAGGCCCGGGTGGTCGACATCATCACCGATCCCGAAGACCTGGCCCGGGTGGCCGTGGACGAAGCCCTGGCGGCGGGCCTGTGCCCTCCTGGGCACCGGGTGCTGATCCTGGCCGGCTTACCCATGGGATCGCCCGGGGCGGCCAACATCCTGCGCATTGCGCATGCGCCCCTGAGACGCTGAAGCGCAGCCGCAAACGAAGGGGTGCATGGCGGCCGGGATTGGGCTAATCCCCTCGCCGCGCCCGGACCGGCGCTTGCCTGCGCCTGCGGGGTGAGACCTTGAAGAACGTGTACACCGGCCTCGTCGGCGACATCGGCGGCACCCATGCGCGCCTGGCCCTGGTCGACGAGGAAGGGCATATCCGCCACCCCGTCACCTACGACGAGCGGGACTATCCCTCTCTGACAGAGGTGATCGCCACATACCTGGACAAGACCCTCGGGCGGAAGCGGCCGGGACGGGCCGTCCTGGCGGTGGCCGGCCCCGTCGTGGACGGCGAGATCCAGTTCACCAACAACAGCTGGCGAGCGTCGGAGGGCGAGCTCTTCGTGGCCTTCGAGTTCGAATCCGTTCGCCTGATCAACGATTTCGCCGCCCAGGCCCTGGCCGCGCCGCGTCTTCCCGTCGATACGCTACGGCAAATCGGACCTGACGTGCGGGGCGCAGACTTCGCACCCTTGGTGGTTCTGGGCCCCGGCACCGGATTCGGCGTCGCGGGCCTCGCCCGCTCTGAGCGGGGCGACATGGAAGTTGCAGGCGAGGGCGGTCATGGCGCCTTCGCGCCTGTCGACGAGACCGAGATCGAGATCCTGCGGATCCTGAACCGGCGGTTCGGACGCACCTCCATCGAGCGGATTCTCTCAGGACCGGGACTGTTCAATCTCTACGGAGCCCTGGCGGGGATCCGGGGCGCGCCGGAGACTCTGGCGGACGAGGCTGCAGTCACCGCCGCCGCCGAGCGCGGCGACGCCCTTGCCGTTGAGACCCTGGACCGATTCTGCGCCATCCTCGGCTCGGTGGCCGGGGACCTGGCCCTGACCTACGGCGCCCGGGGCGGGGTCTATATCTCGGGCGGGTTGGCCCCCCGCATGGCCGACCGGCTCGCCAGCGGCGAGTTCCGCCGCCGCTTCGAGGCCAAGGGCCGGATGAGCGACTTCATGGCCGCAATTCCGACCACCCTGATCCAGCACCCTTACGCCGCACTGGTGGGCGCGGCCCGGGCGCTGAAACGGCCGGCGACGAGCCTGCGCTGATCCCGGGCCCTCCGACGGTCGCCGCAGTCCCCCTCCGCCCCCGGGCTGCGCCCCGGATCACCTGCCCGTGGAGGATGGTCCCAACTCCCCCATCCCCAACTTCCCATTTGCCACCCCGGCCCCGCGCGCGCACTCTTCGCCAGCGAACCAGGAGGAAACCGCCATGGCCCAAGGTGACAGCGCCCTGATGCAGTCCGCCCGGGAGCGGGCCTACGCCACGCCGCTGGACCAGTTCCATGTGGCGGACGTCAGCCACTTCACCAGCGATACCTGGGCGCCCTGGTTCGAGCGGCTGCGGCGGGAGGATCCGGTCCACTACTGCGCCAACAGCGAGTTCGGCCCCTACTGGTCGGTGACCCGCTTCCACGACATCGTCGCGGTGGATTCCAACAACGAGGCCTTTTCCTCGTCCTCGGAGCGGGGCGGGATCGCCATTCAGGACGGCTACCAGCCGCATGAGCTCTCCAGCTTCATCGCCCTGGACCCGCCGGACCATGACGCCCAGCGGAGGGTGGTCATGCCCATGTTCTCGACCGCCGGCATGGCGGAGCTGGAGCCCCTGATCCGCAGCCGGGCG
>JADBYZ010000001.1 GCA_020402745.1 Phenylobacterium sp. | reverse complement strand
TCGGTTCGCCATCCGCGAGGGCGGCCGGACGGTGGGCGCCGGGGTGGTCTCGAAGATCGTCGAGTAGATCCTCGCCCATCCCCCGGCCCAGCCGGGACACCACAGGGGCCGCGGAGGAAACTCCGCGGCCCTTTCTTTTGTCTGCGATCCGGCCTTCAGCGATCTCCGGCCCCTACCCGGGCTCTGTCAGGGGTCCGATGGAGCTGAGGCGGTGGAAGCCAGACGTCGGGTGACGTCGCGAGCCTGAGCGAGGCGCTCTGTGAAGATAGGCAGGCGTTCCCAACTCGCCGCAAAGGCCAGGACATAGGACATCTGTGCGAACACGGTTCCGGGGGTGGCGTGCGGTTGGGCGATCAGCACCAGGACCCCCAAGATCATGAACAGTAGGAACAGCCAGTTGACCGCGTACACGCCGATTTCGGAGTCCGAGCGGGCCACACGGAGCCTGCGCCAGGCCTCCAGGTGAGAGCGGACCCTTTCGGCATCCTCGGAGCGAAGGACGTCCAGATCCTGTTCGGTGCGATCATTGAGCGACCGGTTCAGGCGGTTCATCCGGCGGGCGTAGATGCGGTCCACGCCGAGCAGGATCAACGCAACGGTAAGGGCTGCTGCGCCCACCCGCCAATCGTACCAGACGGAGATGGCGAGGGAGCCGGCTCCAGCGATCAGGGCGGAAAGGGCCTCAGGTACGCTCCGCTCGTAGGTCTGGACGAGCTCATGGACCTGACGCAGGCGCGCCACCCGGATCCCCGCCGGCGACGGGCCAAGGGCTATCCCTTCCGCCAGGCGACGCTCCGCCGCTACAAAGACGCGGGTGTCATACAGCCTGCGCAGTGCGCCTGACGTCAGAATGGCGATGACCCCGCCTGCAAGGAAGAAGAGCCCTGATCGGTCGCCGGCCAACAGCCGGTCCACCGTAAGCCCCATGAGCGCCGGCATGAACAGGAGCGCAACCTCCTCGACGACCAGCAGGGCGTAGGCGAACAGAACACGCCCTCGCTCGGGCCGGAAGGGCTTCATGGCGAAGTCTCCCCTGCACCGTGGTTTGAATGCGCCGCTGTCAGACCCTTGGGCTGGGCCTGAGATGGGGGTGGCGACATGGGGTCGTATCGGGCGCCTGGGGAGTTCTCCGGACTCCAGCCGGCCCCGAGTGCAAGGTGGGTCTCTGCCCAGGCCATCCGTTCCGCCGCCCCTGCCGTCGTCGAGGCGACCTGGGCGGACAGGAGGGCGGCCTCTGCAAGCGCCAAGTCAAGCGCTGTTGCAGCCCCCGCGCCCGCGCGCGTCCGCGCCGCAGAGGCTTCCACCTCAGCTTCCGCTGCCGCGACCCGGCTCGCATGGGCCGTCGCGCGGGCTGCGCGCCAGGCATCGAGTGCGCCGTCAGCTTCCTCGAGCGCGGTCAGAACAGTTCTCGCCCACTGCGCGGCGGCGGCGTCGCGACCGGCGTCGGCAGCGCGAACTCCAGCGTTAAGACGCCTGAGGTTGAACAGGCCCCAGCTCACGGAGGGGCCGACTGCAAACCTTAGCGCCCCTGGCTCAAGGAGATCCCCCGGGTCGGCGACGCGACCCATGCCAACGCCCAGCGAGACGCTGGGATAGAGCGCCGCCCGGGCGACTCCAGCGCGTTCAAAACTGGCTTGCAGCCGGCGTTCGGCCGCCCGTACATCGGGGCGCTGCCGAAGCATGGCGACCGGATCGGGCGCCGAAAGGCTCTCGGGCGTCTCCGCAGCGCCCGAAAGCGTCGACCCACGTTGGACGAATGCAACAGGGTCCTGCGCGGTCAGGACGGCCAGGCGCCTGAGGGCGTTGTTCCGTGCCTGCTCGAGCGCAGGCTCTTCGGCCATGGAGTCCGCCCGAAGCCGCCGCATGGCGGCCACGTCGGCTTCGCTGGCCGCCCCGTGCGCCTGTCGTCTTTCAAGAAACGCAACCGCCTTCTCGAGCGCCGCGCTACGGCGTTCCGCCAGTCTGAGGAGGTCTGTTGACCGGCCAAGGTCCAGCCAAGCCCTGACGACCTGAGCGGCCACGGCGGCCTCCATCCCCCGACGTTGCCAAAGGGCGGCCTCAGTGTCGGCTTCCGCCGCTCTGGCCGACGCGGCCAGACCCCCGGCGAGGTCGAGCTCCCACGAAAGATCACCCGCGAGCGCCCCCAAGGTCTGGCTTGGAAACCGGTCAGGAGACCCAAGGGCCGGCGGTTGCGCCAGCGCCGGCTCGCGTGTGCGCTGGACTTGAGCCGAGACATCGCCCTGGGGCCAGGAGAGAGAGCGGGCCTGCCCTGCCAGAGCCTGCGCTGCACGCAGGTTCGCCTGAGCCTCGGCCAGGTCATGATTGGTGCGGAGCGCGTCCTCCACCAACTGATTGAGTTCGGGCGATCCAAGCGCCAGCCACCAGTTGAGCTGCATCTGGTGTTCAACGTCGGCCGTACCCGAAGTGGACCAGGCTGACGAGGGTGAAAGAGGGGAGGGCGGCGGCAGGGCCGCTGAGCTGGCGCAGCCGGCCAGCAGGACTGCCAGCAGGAGAGATGAGAGACGAGGCATTGTTCCGGTCTCCATCAGGCGACCGCCGCCGCCTGCCGTTCACGAAACAGCAGCGCGTAGAGGGCCGGTATAAGGACAAGGGTGATGAGGGTGCCGAGCGCCAGGCCGCCGATCATCGTGGCCGCCATCGGTCGCCAGAGCTCGCCTGCGAACAGATAGAGGGGGATCAGGCCGACGATGCAGGTGAGCTTGGTCATCACGATCGGCCGGAGGCGCACGGCGCTTGCGGTCGCCACAGCTTCCTTCAAGGGCAGGCCCAGCCGGCGTTCCTCCTGGATCCGCTCGATCAGGAGGACTGCATTGTTGACGATGATGCCGGCAAGGGCGAGCAGGCCAAGCGTCGCGGTGAAGCTGAAGGGCTGCCCCGTAAGTTTCAGGCCGATCGAGGCCCCGATCAGGACGAACGGGATCGACGCCATGATGATGATGGTGCTTCGGACCGAACCGAACTGCCAAAGGAAGAGGGCCGCCATCCCCAGCAAGGCGACCGGGAAGTATCGCAGGATCCCCTCATTCGCCAGCTCGCTCTCTTCTATCTCGCCGCCGAGCTCGAGCCGATGTCCTGGCTGCAGGTCCAGCGCCGCGATCGCCTCGACTGACCGGTCAACGATTTGCTGGGACCCCAGTTCAGGGTGTCGGGCGCTCACCGTAATGACGGGACCGCCATTCCGTCGCACCAGAACGCTGGGCTGGGACGCAAGCTGGATGGCGGCGATCTGTCCAAGCGCGACGGCGCCTGCCTCGCCAAAGACCGGCAGGGACTCCAGCCGTTCGGGGAGCGTGCGATCCTTGTCTGCGCCGCGCAGGATCACTGGGACAAGCACATCGCCCTGGCGAAGAACGGTCACCGGCATGCCAGAGGTGACCGTCTCCAAGGATCGCGCCACCTCCGCGGAGGACACGCCCGCCGCCGTTGCGCGGGACTGGTCAACCTCGACCTTAAGGCGGACAATTCTGGCCTCGGCGTCGTCCCGAACGTCCTGGATGCCCGGGATGGCGGCCAGAGCCCGTTTCAGCTCGCTCGCGGCGCGCTCAAGCTCGGCGCGATCGGGTCCAGTGAGACGAAAGACCGCGGCGCCGGCCTCAGAAACCCCGAGAGAGAACCGCTTCGGCTCAATGCGAGCTTCAGGGAACCGGCTTGGAAGCTGCTCCCGAAGCCGGGACAGGACCACCTCAACGTCCGCTCGCTCATCGAGATTGACGATGGCGTAGGCGCGATGCGGCGCGGGGAGGGGCGGACTGAGGCCGAGAATGAACCGAGGGCCGCCATCATTGATGTAGACGACGTTGTCCGCCAGTTCCGGAAAACGCTTCCTGTCGGCGAGAAGCTGGGAAAGCTCGGTCGCCATGCGGAGGGTGGCGCGGGTCGACGCGCCCGGCGGCAGTTCGATCGGAATCTGAAGCTGCGGTCGCGGGGATGTTGGGAGCAGCTGAGGGGGAATGAAGGCGAACAGCCCAACTGCGGCGATCAGCAACGCCCCCATGGCCGCCGCCACGGCGAGGGGCCTGTCCACGATCAGGCGCACCCTTTCAGTGTACCAAGTCCGAACTCTGGACAGCCAGCCCGCCGTGTCCTTGGAGGAGTCGTGCCCCCCCGCGAACCTCAGGGCCAACAGCGGTGTCACCGTCAGGGCCAGGAACAGCGAAAGCATGAGGGTGATGGCCAGTACGATCGCGAGGCTACGCATGTACTCCGCCGTCTCGCTGTTCCCGACGGCGAGGGGGGCAAAAGCGATGATGATGGCGAGGCTGGAGGTCAGGAGGGGCGCCGCCAGGGTGCGCCCGGCCTCGATAGCGGCCTGTTCGGGCTCATGGCCAAGCCCCAGGCGGCGTTGATAGTCCTCGACAATGACGATGCCGTTATCGACGAACAGGCCAAGGGAGATGATCAGGGCGGCAATCGAAACCATGTGCAGCTCGATGCCGAGCAGGCGCATCAGGATGAGAGAGCCCATGACCGTTAGCGGCACGATCACGCCGGTGACAAGGCCAGCGCGCCAGCCCAGAAACAGCACGACCACCAGCATCACGACGGCGACGGTCTCCAGGAAGGTTTGGCCGACCTTCACGAGATCCTTGCGGACAACCTTTGATTGATCGGTGACGGAGGTGATCTGCATCCCGGCCGGGATCTCCCGGCGAACCTCTACGATCCGGGAGTCAAGGCGCTCAGCGAACGAGAGAACATTGAGGCCGCTCTGCATGGAGATTCCCAGAACAACCGCTGGCTGGCCGTTGACGACAGCTGCGGTCACGGGCGGATCAGTGGGCCCCTGCGCCACCGCGCCCAATGCGCTGAGCGGAACCACGCGGCTGTCGCTTAGGGCGATCGGCGTGTTGGCGAGAGCCCGTGTGTTCGGCAGGTCACCGGTGGGCTCAAGGGCCAGAACCCGCCGGCCGGTATCGATCTCGCCGGCAGGTGCGACGACATTCCGGTCGGCCAGCTGCCTTGCGACTTCGTCGAAGGAAAGCCCTGCGGCGGCGAGTCTGCGGGAATCCAACTCGACATAGACTCGGTCCTCGCGGACGCCATGAAGTGAGATGCGTTCTAAGCCTTCAACAGTCTGAAGGCGCTCCCGCACCGTGCGGGCCCAGTCCTGCAACTGGCCTGCGGAGTAACCCTTCCCGCTCAGGGCGAGACTGCGGACCGAGACGCGGGCGAATTCGTCGTTGATCACAAGCGGGCTGGTCCCCTCCGGAAGCGCAGTCCGTGCGTCCTCCAGCTTCACGCGGACCCGTTGCCAGATCTCGGGCATGCGATGGCCGGGTACTCCGTCCCGAAGGGCAATGATGACGAACGCGGCTCCGGGTCGAACAACCGTATCGATCGTCTTGATCTCGGCGACTTCCCTGAGGCGCTCCTCAAGCGGTCGCGCCACCAACTGCTCCGTCCGCTCGCTGGTCGCGCCAGGGAGGTAGGCTTCGACAGTGGCGGTCCGAACCTGGATGAAGGGTTCTTCCGTTGAGGGAAAGTCGAGCAGCGAAACCAGGCCGGACAGGACCAGTGCGATCGCGGCGGCGAGGGTGAAGCGGCTGCGTCGCAGCGCGATTGCCGTGAGGGCCATGGGGGTGTCCTGGCGTTAGCGCTGAGCGAGTTGCGGCCGGACGGTCATGCCGGCCTCGAAGTGCTCGGCGCCGGCGACGACCACGAGTTGTCCGGTCGAAAGAGGTCCTGACACTTCCGCGGAGGCGCCTTGGAGGGTCACCAGTTTGACCGGAATATCCTTGAGCGTGTTGCCCGGGCCGACCAGCCTCACGGATTGACGCCCGCTACGATCGGTCAGGACCGCCGCCAACGGGACAATCCGTGTCGGTTCAGGCTGACGGCCGGGAAAGCTGAGTTCGACGGTGGCGCCAGGAGCCGGCGACCCGGTCATGATCCGGAAGACGGCTTCGCGCCCTCCAGCTCCGTTGTCGCGACTGCTGACGCCAGACAGGCGAGCGGTCCATCTGCGGCCGCCATAGGCGTAGGCGATGAGGGTCCCCGGCGCCAACCCGTCGGCCTGCCCCGCAGGCAGGACGGCGTGGATTCGACGTTCCCCGTCACCCTCAATCTCAAAGGCGGGGGCGCCGGGGGAGAGTACCGTCGCCAATGTGGCGGATCGCGCCGCCACGACGCCATCGATAGGGGCCCGAAGCACGGCTTCCCGGGCATCCCTGCTGGCCAGCGCGTTCGCAGCTATCGCGCCCCTGTGGGCCGCCGCCGCCGCCCCGGCTTCAGCCTGTGCGGTTTCGAGTTCTGCGTGGGTTGCAACGCCGTCAGCATGCATCCTGACGACGCGGCCGGCGTTGCGCTCGCGTTCGTCGGCGATGGCTTCGGCGCGCTGGAGCTCTGCAAAAGCCTGCTGCGCTCGCAGGCGCGACGGCGTCGGATCGAGACGCGCCAGGGGCTGCCCGGCAGTCACCCGGGCGCCGACGTCAGAAAGCAGTTCAAGAACCCGGCCGCCTTGTTCCGAGCTCACGACCGCGAACTGCGATGACCGGACCTGGCCGACGGCGAGGACGGTCGCACCCGTGCCTTCCTCCACCCGTCCCACGAGTGCGGTCCGCGCCATCTCCCTGGTCGCCGGTTCTGGTGCGGGCGCGCAGGCTTGTACAAGCAGAATTGCGACAGCGGAAAAGATAAGGGATGACTTGCTCATATAAATAGCCACAAGTATGATAGGGGGTTCGCCATTCTAGTCGACCGGGTGACGGGTGACGCCGAGGCTGGCGAGGATGAGTTGGGTTGCGGCGCGTGCAAGCGCTTCGGGATCGCTGTCGGCGAAGGCGAGGCGCCCGATCATGCCGTCAAACAGGGACAGGATCAGCTCCGCGGCCGGAGCAGGTTTGATGTCAGCACTGACCTCTCCGGCCTGCTGTCGGCGGGCGATCATATCAGCCACGGCTGCAGTCATCTGCGCGTCCGCCTCACACACCTCGGCGGCAATCCGCAGGTTCCGGGCGGCTTCCGCGAGGATCTCAAGGCGGAGGCTGAGGTTCGCCAGTTTCTCCGGGCCGGTGGTGCTGAGACGGATCGTCCTCTCGAGTCCCTCTGCAAGCGTATCGGCCTCATCGACCAAGCGCACCAGGCCGAGATCCTCAGCGAGGTCCGCCTGGATCAGGGCGCGGATCAGGTCGTCCTTCGTGGGAAAGTACTGATACATGTTCGCCACGCTGACTCCCGCCTCCGAGCTGATCTCGGCGGTCGTCGCGGCATGGAAGCCCTTACGCACGAAACACCTCTCGGCGCCTGCGAGGATCTGCTCTCTGCGGTTCGCTCTCGCCTCCGGGTTGGCGGGGCGGCCGAGGGAGGAGTTGGGGCGGATTTGACGGCTCATGCGACTTAAATAAACGAGCGCTTACTTAAATCAAGTGGCCAGCCTCTCTTCGGATCCCTGGCAGGCCCTGCGACCCAGGGGTTGGGTCCTCTGGCCCCTGAATCCCGAGCCGAGAGGTGGGGAGAGGCTCCGCTTGACGGGGGCGAGTCGGGCAAGTATACCCGCGCCTCCTGTTGGACCGGCTGTGCCTGAAGACCTTGTGTCGAATGGCAGACGCGGTTCGCGGAGCGGCCCTTTCCCAGGACATCCGTCCGAGGCGAGGGCGGAAGTGGGCGCAAGCGATTGCGCGGACTTCGTTTCGTTTTGCGGACTTTCGTGTGCGGTCGCCTCGCCGAGGCGGCTGGAGTTGGTCTTTGAAATGGTCAATGGCACGCGGACGGATCGCCGTCTGTAGGGGAAATTGAAGAGCGATATGGATCGTCAGAACATCCGCATCCGGCTCAAGGCCTTCGATCACCGCGTGCTGGACCATTCCACGCGCGAGATCGTCAACACGGCCAAGCGCACCGGCGCGACCGTCCGGGGGCCTATCCCCCTGCCGACGCAAATCGAGAAATTCACGGTCAACCGCTCTCCGCACATCGACAAGAAGTCGCGCGAGCAGTTCGAGATCCGCACGCACAAGCGCGTGCTCGATATCGTCGATCCCACGCCCCAGACCGTCGATGCGCTGATGAAGCTCGACCTGTCCGCCGGCGTGGACGTCGAGATCAAGCTCTAGGGGGATCGGTCGATGCGTACCGGCGTGATCGCCAAGAAACTCGGCATGGCCCGCTTCTTCGATGAAGAGGGCGTCCATGTGCCTGTCACCGTGCTCAGCCTGGATGGCTGCGCCGTGACCGCCCACCGCACGGCGGAGCGCGACGGCTATGTCGCCCTCCAGCTGGGCGCAGGGCTCCGCAAGCCCAAGAACGTCACCAAGCCCCTGCGCGGTCATTTCGCCAAGGCTGAGGTTGAGCCCCGCCACAAGGTGGCCGAGTTCAGGGTGTCTCCTGAGAACCTCATCGAGGTCGGCGCTGAGCTGACCGCCGATCACTTTGTGGTCGGGCAGAAGGTGGACGTCACGGGCTCCACCATCGGCAAGGGCTTCGCCGGCGCCATGAAGCGTTGGAACTTCGGCGGCATGCGCGCCACGCACGGCGTGTCCGTCTCGCACCGCGCCCATGGCTCCACCGGCCAGCGCCAGGATCCTGGCAAGACCTTCCGGGGCAAGAAGATGGCCGGCCATCTTGGCCAGGAAACCGTCACCACGCTGGGCCTCACCGTATGGCGCATCGACGCTGACCGCGGCCTGATCATGGTCAAGGGCTCAGTTCCCGGTTCCGAAGGGTCCTGGGTCCGTATCCGGGACGCCGTGAAGTCTCCGCCGAGCGGCGCTCCGACGCCGGGCGCCTTCCGCAAGGCCGGCCAGGCTGCGGCTCCCGCCGCTGACGCTGCGCCCGCCGAAGAGGCTCCGCAAGCCGAGGGTCAGGAATAATGAAACTCGACGTCATCAAGCTCGACGGCGGGAAGGGCGGTTCGATCGAACTGTCTGACGCCATCTTCGGGATCGAGGAAATCCGCGGGGACATCCTTCAGCGGGTCGTGACCTGGCAGTTGGCCAAGCGCCGCGCCGGGACCCACAAGATTCAGGTCCGGAACGAGGTCTCCCGGACCAGCAAGAAGATGTACAAGCAGAAGGGCACCGGCGGCGCCCGTCACGGCTCGCGCCGGGCGGCCCAGTTCGTCGGCGGCGCCAAGGCTCACGGGCCTGTGGTGCGCAGCCACGCCTTCGATCTGCCCAAGAAGGTCCGGGCCCTGGCCCTGCGTCACGCCCTGTCGTCCAAGGCTCGCTCCGGCGACCTCATGGTGGTCGACAGCCTGGCCCTGCCGGAAGCCAAGACGGCGGCGCTCCGCACGACGCTGGGCAAGATCGGCCTGGTCAACGCCCTGGTGATCGCGGGCCCCGAAGTTGACGGCAACTTCCGACTGGCCGCCCGCAACATCCCGAATGTGGACGTGCTGCCGAACGCCGGCCTCAATGTCTACGACGTGCTGCGTCGCCGGACCCTCGTCCTGACCAAGGATGCGGTCGAAGCGATCAACGCCCGCTTCGCCGAGAAGGAGGCCGCCTGATGGCCACGCCCTCCGCCCGTCACTACGACACCATCCTGTCTCCGGTGATCACCGAGAAGGCGACCCTGCTCTCCGAGCAGAACAAGGTCGTCTTCCGCGTCGCCGGCGACGCCACCAAGGACGAGATCGCAGCCGCCGTCGAGGCGCTGTTCAAGGTCTCGGTGACCAAGGTCAACACCCTCAATGTGAAGGGCAAGACCAAGCGTTTCCGGGGTCGCGAAGGTCGTCGCTCCGACGTCAAGAAGGCTGTCGTGACCCTGGCCGAAGGCCAGTCCATCGACATCACCACGGGGCTCTGAACCGATGGCTCTGAAGCAGTACAATCCGACGTCCCCCGGTCGCCGCACCCTGGTGCTGATCGACCGGTCCGAGCTCCACAAGGGCCGCCCTGAGAAGTCTCTCGTCGAGGGTCTGACCAAGACCGGCGGGCGGGGTGGTGGCGGCCGCATTGCGGTGCGCTTCCGCGGCGGCGGCGCCAAGCGCCTCTATCGCAAGGTGGACTTCAAGCGCCGCAAGTTCGACGTCGTCGGCACGGTCGAGCGGATCGAGTATGATCCGAACCGCACCGCCTTCATCGCCCTGATCCGCTATGCGGACGGAGAGGCGGCATACATCCTGGCCCCGCAGCGTCTCAAGGCCGGCGACCAGGTGATCGCCGCTGAGCGCGCCGACGTGAAGCCCGGCAACGCCATGCCCCTGCGGGCGATGCCCATTGGCTCGATCATTCACAATATCGAGCTGAAGCCCCTCAAAGGCGGTCAGATCGCCCGCTCGGCCGGCGCGTACGCCCAGCTGGTCGGCCGTGACGCCGGCTATGCCCAGATCCGCCTCAACTCGGGCGAGCTGCGCATGGTTCCGGATGGCTGCATGGCCACGGTGGGCGCCGTCTCGAACCCCGACCACATGAACGAGGTCCTCGGCAAGGCCGGTCGCTCGCGGCACAAGGGGCGTCGTCCCCACGTTCGCGGCGTCGCCATGAACCCGGTCGACCACCCGCACGGCGGCGGCGAAGGCCGCACCTCTGGCGGCCGGCATCCGGTCACGCCTTGGGGCAAGCCGACCAAGGGGTCGCGCACCCGCACCAACAAGGCGACGGACAAGTTCATCATCCGCTCGCGTCACGCCCGGAAGGCTCGCTGATCCATGACCCGTTCCGTCTGGAAAGGACCGTTTGTCGACGGTTACCTGCTCAAGAAGGCGGAGGCCGCGCAGGTCTCCGGCCGCAAGGACGTCATCAAGACCTGGTCGCGCCGTTCGACCATCATGCCGCAGTTCGTCGGCCTGACCTTCGGCGTCCATAACGGCCAGAAGCACGTGCCCGTCCTCGTCTCCGAGGACATGGTGGGCATGAAGCTCGGCGAGTTCGCCCCCACCCGGTATTTCCCGGGTCATGCGGCGGACAAGAAGGCCAAGAGGAAGTAGGCATGTCCAAGCCGTCCAATCCCCGCCGCCTGAAGCCCGCCGAGGCCATGGCCAAGGCCACGACCCTGCGGGTCAGCCCCCGCAAGCTCAACCTGGTCGCCCAGTCGATACGGGGCCTCAAGGTCCAGCGCGCGCTCAACGAGCTCGAGTTCAGCCACAAGCGGATCGCCCGCGATGTGCGCAAGGCGCTCTACTCGGCCATCTCCAACGCCGAGAACAACCACAACCTCGACATCGACTCCCTCGTCGTCGCTGAGGCCTATGTGGGCAAGAACCTGGTGATGAAGCGTTTCGCGGCCCGCGCCCGCGGTCGTGCATCCCGTATCCAGAAGCCTTTCAGCGAGATCACCATCGTGGTCCGCGAACTCGGTGAGGCCGCCTGATGGGTCAGAAAGTCAATCCTGTCGGGCTTCGCCTCGGCGTCAACCGCACTTGGGATAGCCGCTGGTTCGCCGACGGCGCCGACTACGGCAAGCTGCTCCACGAGGACCTGAAGGTCCGGGCGGAACTCAAGAAGCGTCTCTATCAGGCAGGCGTCAGCCGGATCATCATCGAGCGTCCGCACAAGAAGTGCCGTATCACCATCTATGCCGCGCGCCCCGGCGTGATCATCGGCAAGAAGGGCGCGGATATCGAGAAGCTGCGCAAGGACGTTGCGGCGATCACCGGCGGCGAGGTTCACCTCAACATCGTTGAAATCCGCAAGCCCGAAGCCGACGCCCAACTGATCGCCGAGAACATCACCTCGCAGCTTGAGCGCCGGATCGCCTTCCGCCGCGCGATGAAGCGGTCGATGCAGTCGGCCATGCGCCTGGGAGCAAAGGGCATCCGCATCAACGTCTCCGGGCGCCTTGGCGGGGCCGAGATCGCCCGCATGGAGTGGTACAAGGAAGGCCGCGTCCCGCTGCACACCCTCCGTGCTGACATGGACTTTGGTTTCGCCGAGGCGAAGACGACCTACGGCATCATCGGCGTGAAGGTCTGGGTCTTCAAGGGCGAGGTCCTCGAGCACGATCCCATGGCCATGGATAAGCGCCTGGCCTCAGAGTCCGGCCCGGCCGGCGAGGGTGGCGGCCGCGAACGTTCCGGCGATCGTCCGGACCGGGGGCCGCGCCGCGACCGCCGCGAGACCGCGGGAGCCTAAGAGACAGCCATGCTTTCCCCGAAGAAGACCAAGTACCGCAAGCAGTTCAAGGGCAAGATCCATGGGACGGCCAAGGGCGGCTTCACGCTGAACTTCGGCTCCTATGGACTGAAGTCGGTCGAGCCCGAGCGGATCACCGCCCGGCAGATCGAGGCGGCCCGTCGGGCGATCACCCGCCAGATGAAGCGCCAGGGCCGGGTCTGGATCCGGATCTTCCCGGACGTCCCGGTGACCGACAAGCCGGCGGAAGTGCGGATGGGTAAGGGCAAGGGCTCGGTGGAATACTGGGCCGCCCGGGTTCATCCCGGCCGGATCATGTTCGAGATCGACGGGGTTCCGGACGACATCGCCCGTGAGGCGCTGCGTCTCGGCGCCGCCAAGCTGCCGGTGAAGACCCGCATCGTCACCCGCATCGACGCCGTCGCGGAGCACGCGTGATGAAGACTGAAGACCTTAGGATCATGACCCCCGACCAGCTCGCCGAGAGCCTGCTGAACCTGAAGAAGGAGCAGTTCAACCTGCGCTTCCAGGCGGCCACAGGCCAGGTCGAGAAGACCCATCGCGCCGGCGAGATCCGCAAGGACATCGCCCGGATCAAGACCGTCCTGCGCAGCCGCCAGGCCACGGCCTAGGGAGTACGAACATGCCGAAACGCATTCTTGAAGGCGTCGTCGTCTCCGACAAGGGCGACAAGACGGTGGTGGTGAAGGTCGAACGGACCTTCCTGCACCCGGTGCTCAAGAAGACCGTCCGCCGGTCGAAGAAGTACCATGCCCATGACGAGGCCAACACCTACCAGGCGGGTGAGATCGCCCGCATCATCGAGTGCGCTCCGCGCTCCAAGACCAAGACCTGGGAAGTCCTGCCTAAGGCAGCCGCTTCGCAGGCGTCCTGAGGGAGGCTGATCCATGATCCAGATGCAGACCAACCTCGACGTGGCTGACAACTCCGGCGCGCGCCGTGTCATGTGCATCAAGGTCCTTGGCGGCGCTGGCCGTCGTTACGCCGGCGTGGGCGACAAGATCGTCGTGTCGGTGAAGGAAGCCATCCCGCGTGGTCGCGTGAAGAAGGGTGATGTGCTTCAGGCCATCGTCGTCCGGACTTCGCAGGCCATCAAGCGTAAGGACGGGTCGTTGATCCGCTTCGACCGCAACGCTGCAGTGATCGTCAACAAGCAGAGTGAGCCGATCGGCACCCGTATCTTCGGACCGGTTCCGCGGGAGCTTCGCGCAAAGAACCACATGAAGATCATCTCCCTCGCCCCCGAGGTGCTGTAATGGCCGCTAAGATCAAGAAGGGGGACCGCGTCGTGGTCCTGACCGGCAAGGACAAGGGCCGTGAGGGCTCCGTCCTGAAGGTTATGCCGAAGGAGGAGCGGGTGCTCGTCCAGGGGATCAACATGATCCAGCGGCATACCCGCCCCACCCAGGCTGATCCTCAGGGTGGCATTCGCACCCGCGAGGCCGCCCTGCATGTCTCCAACGTCGCCATCGTCGACTCCCAGGGAAAGCCGACCCGTGTCGGTTTCCGGGTTGAGGATGGCAAGAAGGTCCGTGTGGCCAAGACCACCGGCGAGGTCATCAATGGCTGAGCAAGCTTATGAGCCGCGGCTGAAGGCCGAGTATCGCCAGCGCATCCGCGCGGCGATGAAGGAGAAGTTCGGCTACACCAACGAGATGCAGATCCCGCGTCTGGACAAGATCGTCCTGAACATGGGGATCGGAGAGGCCGTCGGTGACTCCAAGAAGGTCCAGGCCGCTATTGGCGACCTGACCCGGATCGCCGGCCAGAAGCCGGTTCCCACCAAGGCCCGCAACTCCATCGCCGGCTTCAAGCTGCGCGAAGGCATGGTGATTGGCGCCAAGGTCACCCTGCGCAAGGACCGCATGTACGAGTTCCTGGACCGTCTGGTCACCATCGCACTGCCGCGGGTGAAGGACTTCAGGGGCTTGAAGCCCACGTCTTTCGATGGTCGCGGCAACTACGCCATGGGACTGAAGGAGCACATTGTGTTCCCGGAGATCAACTACGACCAGATCGATCAACTGTGGGGCATGGATATCATCGTCGCCACGACTGCGAAGACCGACGAGGAAGCGCGCCAGCTTCTTCGGGAATTCCAGTTCCCGTTCAACGCCTAAGGGACGGGAAGGAAAGGTAACATGGCCAAGAAGAGCGCCGTCAATCGTAACGAGAAGGTCAAGGTTCTCGTCCAGCGCTACGCCGCGCGCCGTGAGGCGCTCAAGGCGATCGCCAACGACGAGAGCCTGCCGCTTGAGGACCGCTTCGAGGCGCGTCTCAAGCTCGCAGAGCTTCCGCGCAGTTCGTCCAAGACCCGCATCCGCAACCGTTGCGAGGTCACGGGGCGTCCGCGCGCCTACTACCGCAAGCTGAAGATGAGCCGGATCGCCCTGCGCGAACTCGGTTCCCAGGGCCAGATTCCTGGCCTCGTGAAGTCGAGCTGGTGAGGAGGGTCCCATGGTGAACGACCCCGTCGGCGATATGATCGCCCGTATCAAGAACGCCGCGACCCGCGGACGTTCGAAGGTCTCCTGCCCGGCCTCGAAGATGCGCGCCCGCGTCCTCGACGTGCTGGCGGAGGAGGGCTACATCCGCGGCTATCAGCTCGTGGAAAAGCCTGGCGCCTTCCCCGAGTTCGAGATCGAGCTGAAGTACTTCGACGGCCGCCCTGTGATCGTCGAGATCCGGCGGGTCTCGAAGCCTGGTCGCCGGGTTTACTCGTCCATCGCGGACCTGAAGCCGATCAAGAACGGCCTGGGCATCTCGGTCCTGTCGACGCCCAAGGGCGTCATGTCCGACGCAGCGGCGCGTGACGCCAACGTGGGCGGCGAAGTCCTGCTGCGGGTGTACTGACATGTCCCGGATTGGAAAGAAGGCGGTTCCCACGCCCGCAGGCGTCACGGCGAGCATCGACGGGCAGACCCTGACGGTGAAGGGCCCGAAGGGTCAGCTGTCCTGGACGCTGCCGGAAGAGATCGAGCTTCGTCAGGAAGGTGCAGAGCTCGTCGTGGCCAAGCGCGTGGAGTCCACCCGCGCCCAGGCCATGTGGGGCCTCTCGCGCACCCTGGTGAACAACATGGTCGTCGGCGTCTCCGCCGGCTACGAGCAAACCCTCGAGCTGGTTGGCGTGGGTTACCGGGCCCAGATGAAGGGCGAAGCCCTGAACATGCAGCTCGGCTTCAGCCACGAGGTTGATGTTCCGCCGCCCG
Source organism: Phenylobacterium sp. (assembly GCA_020402745.1). Lineage (GTDB taxonomy): Bacteria > Pseudomonadota > Alphaproteobacteria > Caulobacterales > Caulobacteraceae > Phenylobacterium. The sequence goes on along the minus strand of JADBYZ010000001.1, from coordinate 431,117 downwards.
AGGGGATCGCCTTTGCGGTTCCCAAGCAGACCGAAATCAGGATCAGCGGCATCGACAAGCAGGCGGTCGGCGAAATCGCTGCACGCATTCGTCGGATCCGCCCGCCGGAGCCCTACAAGGGCAAGGGCGTTCGCTATCTCGGCGAGAAGGTCCGTCGCAAGGAAGGCAAGAAGAAGTAGGCCATGGCTGTCTCCACCCGTGACTCCGCCAAGCGGCGCGCCGAGCGCACCCGCATCCGGCTCCGCAAGCTGGCCAACGGCCGGCCGCGTCTCTCCGTGTTCCGTTCGTCCAAGAACATCTACGCCCAGGTCATCGATGACGAGAAGGGCGTGACGCTCGCCTCGGCTTCGACCCTCGAGGGCGACGCGCCCCAGAAGGGTTCCGATAAGGCCGCAGCGGCCCGGATCGGGGCTCTCGTGGCGCAGCGCGCTATCGAGAAGGGCGTGAAAGAGGTCGTCTTCGATCGGGGCGGCTACATCTATCACGGCCGGGTCAAGGCCCTGGCCGACGCCGCGCGTGAAGCCGGCCTGAACTTCTAGGGGTAACGTGATGGCTCGTGGCAACGAACAACGTGGCGAGGGCGGACAGCGCCGCGGACGGGACCGGGGCGCCCCCGCAGAGGAGCGCGCCGAATCCGACATCGTCGAGAAGCTGGTCCACATCAACCGCGTTGCGGCGACCGTGAAGGGGGGCCGCAGGTTCTCCTTCGCCGCCCTCATGGTGGTGGGCGACCAGAAGGGCCGGGTTGGCTTCGGCCATGGCAAGGCCCGCGAAGTCCCGGAGGCCATTCGCAAGGCCACCGAGGAGGCCAAGAAGACGATGATCCGCGTTCCGCTCCGCGAGAGCCGCACCCTGCACCACGACGGCGCTGGCCGCTGGGGCGCGGGCAAGGTCATGGTCCGCTCTGCCCCTCCCGGCACCGGCGTCATCGCAGGCGGCCCGATGCGGGCCGTGCTTGAGACCCTCGGTGTTCAGGACGTCGTGGGCAAGTCGGTCGGATCGTCCAACCCTTACAACATGGTCCGTGCGACCTTCGAGGCGCTGAAGGCCCAGTCCTCTCCGCGCCAGATCGCCTCCAAGCGGGGTAAGAAGGTCGCCGAGGTCATTGGCCGCCGCGCTGACGGCGCCTCGGCCGTCGCCGACGGAGAATGAGCATGACCAAGGTCACCGTTCGTCAGATCGCCAGCCCCATCCGGCGCAAGAAGGACCAGCGCGCGACCCTCGTGGGCCTGGGCCTCAACCGTATTGGTCGTGTCTCAACCCTAGACGACACGCCGTCCGTGCGGGGCATGATCGCCAAGGTCCACCACCTGGTCGAGGTGGTGTCCGCCTGACTTCCGGCGGGGCTCTGGTCCCGCCTTCGACCCCGTCACAGCCGAGTCGGGCCTTTGCCCGGCGACAGATCTCAGGAGAGAGGCGCCCATGACCAAGCTCAATGAACTCGCCCCGCGCCCCGGTTCCGTGAAGGGCCGCATGCGCGTCGGCCGCGGCCCGGGCTCGGGTAAGGGCAAGACCGCCGGTCGCGGCGTCAAGGGCCAGAAGTCCCGGACAGGGGTGTCCATCGCCGGTTTCGAGGGCGGCCAGATGCCGCTGCACATGCGGATGCCGAAGCGCGGCTTCAACAATCCGTTTGCCCTGGAGTTCGCGGAGGTCAACCTCTGGCGCCTGGAACAGGCGGTGGCGGCTGGGAAGCTGGACGCCAAAGCGCCCGTGGATGCAGCGGCCTTGGTCGCCGCAGGTGTGATCCGTCGCCCCCTGGACGGGGTGAAGCTGCTGGGCAAGGGTGAACTCAAGGCCAAGCTCAACCTCACCGTCTACGCCGCTTCGGCCGCCGCCAAGGCGGCAGTGGAGAAGGCTGGCGGCTCCGTCACGACCACCGCCCCCGTCGATACCGGCGAGCCCAAGGGGAAGCTGCAGAAAAAGGTCCGCGCCTGATCCGGCGGTCGTGGACCGGCAAGGGCTGACAGTCCGCCGACCACCTCCTATCTTGGACCAGTCATCAGTGAGGGCGTCCCATGGCTTCGGCCGCTGAGCAGCTAGCTGCCAATCTGAACTTCGGCGCCTTCCAGAAGGCGACAGAGCTTCATAAGCGGATTCTCTTCACGCTGATGGTGCTGGTCGTCTATCGACTGGGAACCTACCTGCCCATCCCGGGGATCGACGCCGCCGCCTTTGCGGCGGCCTTCCAGGGGCAGGCCCAGGGCCTGCTGGGTATGTTCAATCTTTTCTCTGGCGGCGCCGTGGAACGGATGGCCGTCTTTGCCCTCAACGTCGGACCTTACATCTCGGCGTCGATCATCGTTCAGCTTCTCGGCGCTGTTTATCCGCCGTGGGAGAAGCTGCGAAAGGAAGGCGGAGAAGCTGGGCGTAAGACGCTCAATCAGTATACTCGCTACCTCACGGTGGTGCTGGCCGTCGTCCAGGCGGCGGCCATTGCCGCGAGTCTTCAGGCCAGTCCCGGCCTCGTGGTGAATCCTGGACCTTTCTTCACCCTCTCGACGATCGTGACCCTGACCGGCGGCACCATGCTGCTGATGTGGATGGGCGAACAGATCACCAGCCGGGGTGTCGGTAACGGCGTCTCTCTGATCATTTTCGCGGGGATCGTCGCCGGGCTCCCCACGGGTGTAATGCAGCTTCTGACGGTCATGAGGACCGGCCAGGTCTCCAGCTTCGGAGGCGTGGTGATCCTCCTCCTAGCGGTCGCGGTCGTTTTCGCCATCGTCTTCATGGAGCGCTCGCAGCGCCGCATCCTCGTCCAGTACCCGAAACGCCAGCAGGGTAACCGGATGGTTGGTGGCGAAAGCTCATTCCTGCCGCTGAAGGTCAACACCGCCGGGGTCATCCCCCCGATCTTCGCCTCGTCGCTCCTGCTGCTCCCGGCCACCGCGATGGGATTCCTAGCAACGGCTAACCTGCCCCAGGGGCTTCAATGGTTGCCAGGCGCCGTGGCGCAGCTGCAGCACGGACAGCCCGTTTTCATGATTTTCTACGGGGCGCTGATCGTCTTCTTCTGCTTTTTTTATACCTCCATCGTGTTCAATCCGGACGAGACCGCCGAGAATCTCCGCAAGTACGGCGGGTTCATCCCCGGGATATCTCCTGGCAAGAAGACAGCCGCCTACCTCGACCATGTCCTCACGCGCTTGACCGTGATCGGCGCGGCCTACATCACCGCCGTCTGCCTCCTGCCGGAGGCTCTGATCGCCTTCTACCAGGCGCCTTTCTATCTCGGCGGCACCTCAATCTTGATCGTGGTCAGCGTGACAATGGACACAGTGACCCAAATCCAGTCTCATCTACTCTCACACCAGTACGAAGGCCTCATTCGCAAGTCCCGTCTTCGGGGCGGGCGAGCGCGCTAGACGGGCGCCAGGGGTTGGCGGGCTGAGACAGGGTCGGACGGCGGGGAGTGGCGCAAATGAACCTTATCCTTTTCGGCCCTCCGGCGGCGGGTAAGGGCACCCAGGCCAAGCGGCTTGTTGAGACCCGCAACATGGTTCAGCTCTCCACCGGAGATATGCTCCGCGCTGCGATCGCCTCTGGCTCGGAGCTGGGCAAGCGGGTCGAAGGCGTCATGCAGCGCGGCGAGCTTGTCACCGACGAAATCGTCATCGCCCTGATTGAAGATCGTCTTCCGGAAGCTGAGGCCGCCGGGGGCGCAATCTTTGACGGCTTCCCCCGCACCGTCGCCCAAGCCAGGGCCCTCGACACCATGCTTAGGGGAAGGGGCGGCGGTATCGACCTTGTCCTCCGCCTCAAGGTCGATGACGAAGCGCTGACCCGGCGGATCGCAGGACGCTTCGCGGAATCTGGACGTCCGGACGATAATCCGGACAGCTTCAGAGTTCGGCTGGACGCCTACAACGCCCAGACCGCGCCGCTCATCCCCTACTACCTGGCCGCAGGAAAGTTGGTTGAGATCGATGGGATGGGGTCGGTCGATACTGTCGCGGCGGCCATCGACGGCGCGCTGGCGGGTCTCTGAGGACAGGTTTCCGTTTCCGGGGCCAAGGTGGGGCCTAGATCGTCGGAAGCCCTCTCTGGGTATCGATCTTCGAGATGAAAAATGGCGCCCATGCCATTGACGCGGAGGGAACAATTCCATACACGAGGCCCTTCCGCGAAACGCGCGAGGGACGTTCTGGCCTTTTGACCCGGTCAGGGCGACGCTCGCGCATCTTTGCGTGACTAGGAGAGCATCAGACGTGGCCCGTATCGCCGGCGTAAACATCCCCACGAACAAGCGCGTTGTGATCGCGCTTCAGTACATTCATGGCATCGGTCAGGCCAAGGCCGCCGAGATCGTGAGCAAGGTTGGAATCGAGGATTCCCGACGCGTCAATCAGTTGAGCGACGCCGAGGTCCTGCAGATCCGTGAGACCATCGACCGTGACTACACGGTCGAGGGCGACCTGCGCCGCGACACCGCCGTCAACATCAAGAGGCTGATGGACCTGGCCTGTTACCGGGGGCTGCGTCACCGCAAGGGCCTCCCGGTCCGCGGTCAGCGCACCCATACCAACGCCCGGACCCGCAAGGGTCCGGCTAAGCCGATCGCCGGCAAGAAAAAGTAAGAGAACCAAGCGATGGCCAAGGAACCGGCTCGCGTCAAAAAGCGCGAACGCAAGAACATCACCTCCGGCGTGGCGCACGTGAACGCCTCGTTCAACAACACCATGATCACCATCACGGACGCGCAGGGGAACGCCATCTCCTGGTCCTCCGCCGGCATGATGGGGTTCAAGGGCTCCCGGAAGTCCACGCCCTACGCCGCCCAGATGGCCGCCGAGGACGCCGGCCGGAAGGCCGCTGAGCATGGGGTGAAGACCCTTGAGGTCAACGTGTCCGGCCCGGGGTCCGGCCGCGAGTCCGCCCTTCGGGCGCTCCAGGCCGTTGGAATGACGATCACGACGATCCGCGACGTGACACCCATCCCGCACAATGGATGCCGCCCGCCGAAGCGGCGGCGGGTCTAAGCCGTAAGATATCGCATTTCTCCTTCGATGGACTGCGCTCTCCGCGTCCGTCGATCCTGCGTTCGAGGGACATTCATCCGTGATTGAAAGAAACTGGAACGAACTCATTCGCCCCGAGAAGCCGGCTATCGAGCTAGGCGCCGACCCCGCTCGCAAGGCGCGGCTGGTGGCCGAGCCCCTCGAGCGCGGTTTCGGCGTCACCCTGGGCAATAGCTTGCGTCGGGTCCTTCTCTCATCGCTGCAGGGCGCTGCGGTGACGGCTGTGCAGATCGACGGGGTCGTCCATGAGTTCTCTTCTCTGGAAGGTGTTCGCGAGGACGTCGTCGACATCGTCCTGAACATCAAGCAACTGGGTCTGCGCATGCACGCCGAGGGTATCCGTCGGATGACCCTGCGCGCACAGGGCCCCGGGCCTGTGACCGCTCGGCAGATTGAGACAGGGGCGGATATCGAGATCCTGAACCCCGAGCATGTGCTCTGTACGCTCGACGAGGGCGCCAGCGTTCGGATGGAGTTCACGGTCCAGAATGGCAAAGGCTATGTGCCCGCCGAAATGAACCGTCCCGAGGACGCGCCGATCGGCCTGATCGCTGTCGACAGCCTTTACTCGCCCGTCAAGCGTGTCGCCTACCGGGTCGAGCCGACCCGTCAGGGTCAGAGCCTGGACTACGACAAGCTGATCATTGAGGTTGAAACCAACGGCGCGGTCTCGCCTGTGGACGCCGTGGCCTACGCCGCCCGGATCCTTCAGGACCAGCTGCAGCTCTTCATCACCTTCGAAGAGCCCAAGAAGAAGTCAGACTCCGACTCCAAGCCCGAACTGCCGTTCAACCCGGCCCTGCTGAAGAAGGTCGACGAACTCGAGCTGTCGGTCCGCTCGGCCAACTGCTTGAAGAACGACAATATCGTCTACATTGGCGACCTGATCCAGAAGACGGAGGCGGAGATGCTCCGCACCCCGAACTTCGGCCGCAAGTCGCTGAACGAGATCAAGGAAGTGCTCGCCGGCATGAACCTGCATCTCGGCATGGACGTCCCCAACTGGCCGCCTGAGAACATCGAAGAGCTGGCCAAGAAGTTCGAAGACCAGATGTAATCCTGCGGCGCGTCGCGAGACGCCCCGCCTCCGAGGAGAGATCGCCATGCGCCACGGTAATGCGCACCGCAAGCTGGGACGGACGAGCGCCCACAGGACAGCCATGTTCGCCAACATGGCCGCGAGCCTCATCAAGCATGAGCAGATCGTCACGACCCTGCCGAAGGCCAAAGAACTGCGGCCCGTCGTCGAGAAGCTGGTCACCCTCGCCAAGCGTGGCGATCTGCACGCCCGCCGTCAGGCCATCAGCCAGATCCGCGACGTGGAACAGGTCGGCAAGCTCTTCGCCACCCTTGGCCCCCGCTACGCCGAGCGCCGCGGCGGCTACACCCGTGTCCTCAAGGCGGGCTTCCGCTACGGCGACAACGCCGCCATGGCGGTGATCGAATTCGTGGACCGCGATCCTTCCGAGAAGGGCAAGGATTCCGGGCCCGTGCAGACCTCGGCTTTCGCCGACGCCTGATCCCGGCTCAGTCTTCGTAAGAGGGCTCCAGACCCCGGCCTTGCGCCGGGGTCTCTTCGTCTCGGCGGGTTGCAGGGCGGCGGCCAACGGGCCAAGGTTCGTGCAAGGGGATCCGGGACCATGACCACAACTCATTCGACGCCCACCGGCCGCAAGGCCGCGTTCGGCTTCATCTTTGCGTCCGCCCTTCTGAACGCCGTTTCGTTTGGCGTGACCATTCCGGTCCTTCCCGCTCTCATCAAGGAGTTCGCGGGCGGTGACACCGCCTCTGCGGCCGAGTGGAATATGGTCTTCGGGGCTGTCTGGGGCCTGATGCAGTTCATCTTCGGGCCGATCCTGGGCGTTCTCTCGGACCGGATCGGACGCCGGCCGGTGCTGCTGATCTCTTTCCTGGGCCTGGCCTTCGACTTCCTCTTCCTGGTCTTCGCGCCGAACCTGATGTGGCTCTTCCTGGCGCGGATCGTGAACGGCATGACGGCGGCGAGCTTTTCGACCGCCAACGCCTATGTTGCCGACGTCACGCCTCCCGAGGAGCGGGCCCGGTACTTCGGCTTCATGGGTGCGTCCTTCGGCTTTGGCTTCCTGATCGGTCCGGTCCTGGGCGGATTTCTGGCGGGTCCCTTCATGGAGTCGCTGGTCGGGGACTTCGCCATCCGGCTGCCCTTCGCCGTCGCGGGCGCCCTGGCCTTCCTGAACTTCCTCTACGGCCTGTTCGTCCTCCCCGAGTCCCTTCCGCTGGACAGGCGCAGTGCCCGGTTCGACTGGCGTCGCGCCAATCCCGTGGGATCGCTGCAGTTCCTTCGGGAACAGGGCCGGCTGGTCGGCCTGGCCACCGTCGGCTTCCTGTTCCAGATCGCCCATAACGTCCTGCCGGCGATCTTCGTCCTCTACACGGGGCACCGGTACGGCTGGGACATCCAGACCATCAGCCTGACCATGTTCCTGACCGGCGGCCTGGGAATCCTCATGCAGACCCTCGCCGTGGGCCCTATCGTTCGCCGGTTAGGCGAGCGTGGCGCCCTGTTGATCGGTTGCGCGGGCGCAGCCCTGGGCTTCCTCGCCTACGGGCTTGCCCCGACCGGCATCGCCTACCTTGCAGCGGCGCCGGTCTTCGCCCTCAGCAATCTTCTCAGTCCAGGCTTGCAGGGCCTCATGACGCGCAGGGTTGGCCCGGAGGCGCAGGGGCGTCTCCAGGGGGCCAACCAGAGCCTGACCGGGATCGCCACTATCATTGGCCCCTTCCTCTTCGGCGGCAGCTTCGCCTTCGCCCTGCGGTACGAGGCCTTGGCGGCCTGGCCGGGACTGCCTATCCTGATTGCCTCCGCCCTGATGTTCGCCGCCCTGGCCGTCGCCTGGCGGTTTGGCCGGCCCGATCCGACCCCGCCAGTCGCAGGCTCGGAGCCTTCGAAGACCTGAGCTCGCTGCGCGCCTTGATTGCGCCGAAAACCTGAGGGATCACTGGGGTGCGTACCGAGAGGAATTCCATGCGCCTGCACCGCTATCTTTTCCCGGCCTTCGTTCTGCTCGCCGCCTGCTCTGGGCCGACGAGTCCGTCGGAGGCTCAACCGCCGCCTCTGGCGCAGCCGACCCGCGCTGCGCCATCCGACGCCTTCAACATGAAGGCTTCCTTCGCCCCGGTGGTGAAGCGGGCGGCGCCTGCGGTGGTGAATATCTCGGCCAAGCGCGTGGTCCGCCAGCAGGTGGATCCCTTCTGGCAGATGTTCGGCATGGGGGTCCCGCCCAGCCGCGTGGAGGGCTCCCTGGGGTCCGGTGTGATCGTCCGGGCCGATGGGATCATCATCACTAACAACCACGTCGTCGAAGGGGGACGGGAAATCACCGTGGCCCTGTCGGACAGGCGGGAATTCCCGGCCCGGGTGCTGCTGGTGGATCCGCGGGGCGACCTGGCGGTCCTCAAGATCGACGTCGGCTCCGAGCGCCTGCCGGTCATGCCCATCGATGATTCCGGCGACGCCCAGGTCGGGGACCTTGTCCTGGCCATCGGAGACCCCTTCGGTGTCGGCCAGACGGTCACGAACGGGATCATCTCCGCCCTCAACCGGACGGCGGACCCGCAGGGCGGGGCGCCCATGACCTATATCCAGACCGACGCGGCTATCAATCCGGGCAACTCGGGCGGCGCCCTTATCGACATGGACGGTGATCTGATCGGAGTGAACAGCTTCATCATCTCCCGGTCCGGGGCCTCCGCGGGAGTCGGCTTCGCCATTCCGGCCGCCATGGTCCGACGGGTGGTCGAGGCGGCGGCCGGCGGCGGGAACGTGCTCGTGCGCTCCTGGCTGGGCGCCCGCACCCAGCCGGTGACCCCGGAGATCGCCCGCAGCCTTGGGTTGGACACGCCTCAGGGGGCCCTGGTCGCCGATATCTGGCCCGGTGGTCCCGCCGAGCGCGCCGGGCTCCGGTCGGGGGACGTCATCCAGTCCGTCAATGGACGCCCAGCGGCGGATCCCGCAGCCGTCGCCTTCGCAGTCGGCGCCGCCCGCCCCGGCGAGGTGCTCAAGCTCAGCGTGCGCCGAGGCGAGGGGCTGATCTCCGCCAACCTCCGCGCCGAGACGCCGCCGGCCCGACCGGCCCGCGACGACTGGCAGGTGGAAGGGCGCAACCCTTTCCAGGGCGCCACCGTGGTCAATGTTTCGCCCGCCGTGGCTGATGAACTCGGGGTGGACCCCTTCGCCGCCCGCGGGGTCCTGATCATCAACATCTCCCGGGGCTTCGCCATGAACGCGGGTCTCCGTCCCGGGGACGTGGTGCGGAAGGTCAATGGGCGCGACATCGCCACAGTTTCTGACCTCAGGGGCGCCCTGGCCGCACCCGCCGGAGCCTGGCAGGTGACGATCCTGCGGGGCGACCGCGAGATCACGGCCAATTTCCGGACCTGACCCGGCCCCGCGAAGCGGCTAGTCTGCCAGCATGGCCGACCTGTTCGAAGCTGCGGGCCTGACGTCGCCCAACCCCGCGCCCCTGGCCGAGCGCCTGCGGCCGCGGACGCTGGGCGAGGTCGCGGGCCAGGACCACCTCCTGTCGGCCGAGGGGCCCATCGGGCGGATGGCGGCCAGTCGCCGGCTGGCCTCCATGGTGCTCTGGGGGCCTCCCGGGGTCGGAAAGACCACCATCGCCCGGCTGCTGGCGCAGGCGGCCGGCTACGAGTTCCAGCAGATTTCCGCCGTCTTCTCCGGGGTGGCGGACCTGAAGAAGGCCTTCGAGCAGGCCCGTGTCCGGAGGCAGGCCGGGCAAGCCACCCTGCTCTTCGTGGACGAGATCCACCGCTTCAACCGGGCCCAGCAGGACGGCTTCCTGCCCTGGGTGGAGGAGGGGGTGGTCACCCTGGTGGGGGCCACCACCGAGAACCCGTCCTTCGAGCTGAACGGGGCCCTCTTGTCCCGCTGCCAGGTCTTTGTCCTGAGGCGGCTGGACGAGCCCGCCCAGGAGGCCCTCCTGGCGCGCGCCGAGGCCGCCGAGGGGCGGGCGCTTCCCCTCACCGAGGCCGCCCGGTCGGCCCTGGTCGCCCTGGCGGATGGCGATGGACGCTACCTGCTGACCCTGGCCGAGACGCTCTTCGGCATCGACTCGGCGACGCCCCTGGATCCGGCCGCTCTAGGGCGCCTCCTCCAAAAGCGGAGCCCGGCCTACGACAAGGACCGAGAGGGGCACTACAACCTCATTTCCGCCCTTCACAAGTCGATAAGGGGCTCCGATCCCGACGCCGCCCTTTACTGGCTCGCCCGCATGCTCGAGGGCGGTGAGGAGCCGCTCTTCATCGCCCGCCGGTTGGTCCGGACCGCCATGGAGGATATCGGCTCGGCGGATCCCATGTCGCTCGTCCTGGCCAACGCCGCCCGGGAGGCCTACGAGCATCTCGGCTCGCCGGAGGGTGAACTCGCTCTGGCCCAACTGACCCTCCACCTGGCCTGCGCCCCCAAGTCCAACGCCGTCTACTCGGCCTTCAATCGCGCCCGGAAAGCCGCCCGGGAGACCGGATCCCTGCCGCCGCCTGCCCACATCCTGAACGCTCCGACGCGCCTGATGAAGTCGCTCGGCTACGGCGAGGGCTATGTCTACGACCACGACGCCGAGGGTGGCTTTTCCGGCCAGGACTACTTTCCTGAAGGGATGGGACGCCGGACCTTCTACGAACCGCGAGGCGAGGGCTCGGAGGCCCGGGTGCGCGAGCGGCTGGAGCGCTGGTCCGGAATGCGCGCGAAGCGGTCGGGCGGGGGGCGATCATGAGCGGATCCCTCCTTGGCCCCTATCGTCTCAGGCCGATCCTGCTGTGTTCCGTCCAGCAGCAGGAGGCGGTCAGGTCCTTGCGGAATGAACCCTCGGTCCGTTCCGCCATGTACGCGGACCACGTCATCTCCGTTGAGGAGCACCAGCGTTGGCTGCAGGGCTTGGAGCGGGATGACCGCCGCGCGACCTTCGTCGTTCTCGGCGCTTCAGGAGGAGTGGCGGGGCTGGCGAGCCTGACAGCGATCGATCATACCCATCGAACGGCGGACTGGGGGTTCTACATGGGTCCATCCGCGCCTGCCGGCCTTGGGTCGGCCGTGCTTTCCCAGATAATCGGGTACGCCTTCGGTTCTCTGGGCCTGGAGAAAATCAACGGTGAGGTGATCGAGGGAAACGCGGCCAGCCTAGGCGTTCACCACAAGCTGCTCTTTCAGGTTGAGGGCTTTCGTCGCTCGCAGGTTCGCCGCGAAGGCGGCCGCTTGGGTGTCCACCTTCTCGGTCTCACACTCGAGGATTGGCGCGAGGGCGCACCGCGGCTGGCGGCGGCTAAACACGAGGTCGCCATAGATCTTGCAGAGTGACCCCAGGGTCCTGGAAAGGCCGTGAGGGTGACGGAACCCCGCCGGTTCCGCTAAATGGCGCGGTGAAACCCCGTCGACCCGTCCCCCTCAGCCCTGAACAGGTCGACCTTGTCCGGTCCCTGGTCTTCCACGAGGACGCCCACATCCTGGCCCTCAACAAGCCGGCGGGCCTGTCGAGCCAGGGCGGACGGGGACAGGTCGTGACCCTGGACGAGATGCTGTGGGCCTTCGCCCGGCCCGGCAAGGCGCGCCCACGGCTGATCCACCGCCTCGACCGCGATACCTCAGGGGTGATCCTGGCGGCACGCACCCAGCCGGCGGCAAGCTTTCTGGGCAAGGCCATGATGGCGCGGAAGATCCGCAAGGCCTACCTGGCCCTGGTCACGCCGGGGGCTCCTGTCCCTCCGTCGGGCCGCATTACGGCGGCCCTGCGGCGGGTGGAGAGCGGCCGTGAGGCCCGGATGCAGGTCTGCGCCCCCGACGCCCCCGATGCTGAGGCCTCGGAGACGCGCTACCGGACCCTCGGGGAGACCGAGGGCGCTGCCCTTCTTGAGGCCTCGCCGGTCACCGGGCGCATGCACCAGATCCGCGTCCACCTCGCCTCGATACAGCGTCCCATCGCCGGCGACGCGTGGTATGGAGGCGCCCTGATGGTCGGGGGCCTGCCAGCGCCCAGGCTCATGCTCCACGCCTGGGCCCTGACCTTTCCGCACCCGGAGGGGGGACAGATGACGCTTCGCGCACCACCGCCCGAGGACTTCGCCAGCCTGCTGTCCGGACTGGGCCTCCAGGAGCCTCCGGAACCGACTGTCCCATGAGCGGCAACCTGATCCTCGTCGCGGCCGGCGGCGGCGCCGGCGCGGTGCTGCGCTACCTCCTGTCCCAGGCCCTCTCCCGGCCGGGCGTTGGCTGGCCCTGGGCCACCTTCACGGCCAATACAGCGGGCGGCCTGCTCATCGGGCTCCTGGCGGGATGGCTGGCCCTTCGCGCAGGGGCCGAGGGCGAGCGGGTCCGTCTCCTCCTCGGGGTGGGCGTCCTGGGCGGCTTCACCACCTTCTCGGCCTTCTCACTCGAGACCCTGATGATGATCGAGCGACGGGCCTGGGCCCAGGCGGGGCTCTACGCCGTCCTGTCCGTCCTCCTCTCCACGGCGGCGGTCTTCCTGGGGCTCCTGATCATGCGCCGGTGGGCGGCATGAGGGAGGTCCGCACCCTGACCGTGGATCCGGGGGAGGGCGGGGTCCGGCTGGACCGCTGGTTCCGCCGGCGTTGGCCGCACCTGACCCAGGTCCAGATTCAGAAGCTCACCCGCTCGGGCCAGATCCGCGTCGGCGGCGCCCGGGTGCGGCCGGACACCCGCCTGGAGGCCGGCGACGAGGTCCGTGTTCCGCCCCTGCCGGACGCCCCAGCGGCCGATGCGCCGCGCCCCGCTCTGCCCTCCCGTGACGCCGCCTACGCCCGGAGCCTGGTGCTGCATGAGGACGAGGCGGTCCTGGCCCTCAACAAGCCCGCCGGCCTCGCGGTGCAGGGGGGCACCAAGACCCGCAACCACGTCGACCGCCTCCTGTCCGCCTGGGGGGAGGGGCTCGATCGACCCCGCCTTGTCCATCGGCTGGACCGCGATACCTCAGGCGTCCTGGTCGCCGGAAAGACTCCCGCCGCCGCCGCGCGCCTCGCCGGCGCCTTTGCGCGGCGCAAGGCCGAGAAAACCTATTGGGCCCTGGTCCTCGGTCACCCCCGACCGCAGGATGGGATCCTCAGCCTGCCTCTCGTGAAGAAGGGCGTTGGCGACCGCGAACTGGTTGTGCCCGCCGAGCCCAAGGATCCCCGGGCCGAACCTGCCGAGACCGAGTTCACCCTGATTTCACGGGCAGGAGACCGGGTTTCCTGGATGGCCCTGAGGCCCCACACTGGCCGGACCCACCAGCTGCGGGCCCACATGCTGGCCATGGGGCATCCGATCCTTGGGGACCCCAAGTACAACACCCCGGAGTCGGTCGGCCTCTCGGCGGGGTTGGGCCTGCAGCTGCACGCCCGCCGCCTGAGCCTGCCCCATCCCACCGGAGGTCTGCTGGTCCTGGAGGCGCCGCTGAGTCCGGAGATGAAGGCGGGCTTCACCCGCTTCGGATTCGAGGCCTCGGAGGCCGATCCCGATCCCTTCCGGCGGTCGGGGCGCGGCGGGCGCCGAGGCGGCTGACGGCGGGCTTGCCTCGCCTCGACTCCAGCGGCATTCAGCACGGACTCCGGGAGATCTGACCATGGTCCAGAAGGGCTTCATCGAGCCGGGCGAGAAGCCCCGCCGCTTCTACGAGACGGTCTCCGTCGAAGCCGGGGAGGAGGGCTGGCGGGTCCTGCTGGACGGTCGCCCGCCGCGTTCCTCCCGCGGCGCCGCCCTCGTGGCGCCCACCCGCGGCCTGGCCGAACTGGCGGCAGTGGAGTGGGAGGCCCAGACCCGGCACGTGGACCTGGCCGTCATGCACGCCACCCGCCTGGCCTTCACCGCCCTTGAGGCGATCCCGACCGCCCGTGAGGCGGTCGCCGACCAGATCGTCCGCTACGCCGGCAACGACCTGCTCTGCTATCCGGCCGAAGCCCCAGAAGCCCTTCGCGCCCGGCAGATGACCGAGTGGAGCCCTGTCCTTGATCGGGCCCGGTCCGAGCTTGGGGTGGCCCTGGAGCCGTCCCGGGGCATTCTGCACCGGGACCAGCCGGATCACGCCCTTGAGGCGGTCCGGCGGCACGCCCTGTCTGCGGACGACTACACCCTCTCCGGCCTGGCCTTCGGCGTTCCCCTGTTCGGCTCCGCCGTCCTGACCCTGGGGCTCTGGCGCGGCTGGTTCAGCGGAGAGGAGGCCTACGCCCTCTCCCGGCTCGATGAGGCCTGGCAGGAATCCCAATGGGGAATCGACGAGGAGGCCGCCGAGCGGACGGCCCGCCTGCAGGCGGAAGCCAGGATGCTGGAGGCCTGGTTCCGTGGGCTGGACGCGGATCCGGTTTCCCCGGCGTGACCTTGCGCCCCGGCTCTGCTCGGACTAGGGCTTTGCGCCTGTCGTCAATGCGTCACGGGGTTTTGCGGTGAAGGAAATCCTTGAGGAGCTCGAGCGGCGGCGCTCGGAAGCACGGGCCGGTGGTGGCGGTCGCCGCATCGACGCCCAGCACGCCAAGGGCAAGCTGACGGCGCGGGAGCGCCTTGACCTCCTGCTGGACGAAGGCTCCTTCGAGGAGTTCGACATGTTCGTCGAACACCGGGCCGTGGACTTCGGCATGGCCGAGCAGAAGATCGCCGGCGATGGGGTCGTGACCGGCTGGGGCGCCATCAACGGCCGGGTGGTCTTCGTCTTCTCCAAGGATTTCACGGTCTTCGGCGGCTCGCTGTCGAACGCCCACGCCCGCAAGATCGTCAAGGTGCAGGAACAGGCCCTGAAGGTCGGCGCGCCCATCATCGGCCTCTTCGACGCTGGCGGCGCCCGCATCCAGGAAGGCGTCGACGGCCTCGCCGGCTATGCGGACATCTTCCTCCAGAACACCCTTGCCTCGGGCGTGATCCCACAGATCAGCGTCATCATGGGCCCCTGCGCCGGCGGCGATGTCTACTCGCCGGCCATCACCGACTTCATCTTCATGGTGAAGGACACCAGCTACATGTACGTCACCGGGCCGGATGTGGTCCGCACCGTGACCCATGAAGAGGTTACCCACGAGGAACTGGGCGGGTACCGGGTCCACGCCCTGAAGTCCGGCGTCGCGGACGGCGCCTTCGAGAACGACCTCGAGGCCCTGACCCAGGTGCGTCGCCTCGTCGACTTCCTGCCACTGTCGAACCGCGAGAAGCCTCCGGTCCGGGAGTGCTACGATGACGCCGAGCGGATCGAGCCTTCCCTCGACACCCTCGTTCCGGCCAATCCGAACAAGCCCTACGACATGAAGGAGCTCATCCTGAAGGTTGTAGATGAGGCGGATTTCTTCGAAATCTCGCCGGACTACGCCAAGAACATCATCTGTGGTTTCGCCCGCATGGAGGGTTCGACCATCGGCATCGTCGCGAACCAGCCCCAGGTTTTGGCGGGGGTGCTGGATATCGACTCCTCCCGCAAGGCCGCGCGGTTCGTCCGCTTCTGCGACGCCTTCGACATTCCCCTCGTCACCCTCGTCGACGTGCCCGGCTTCATGCCCGGGACAAAGCAGGAGCAGGGCGGCCTGATCCGGCACGGCGCCAAGTTGCTGTTCGCCTTCGCCGAGGCCACCGTACCCAAGGTGACCCTGATCACCCGCAAGGCCTACGGCGGGGCCTATGACGTGATGAGCTCCAAGCATATCCGTGGCGACGTCAACTACGCCTGGCCCTCCGCAGAGATCGCCGTCATGGGATCGAAGGGCGCCGTGGAGATCATTTTCCGCTCCGAGATCGGCGATGCCGAGGCGATCGCCGCCCGGGAGGCCGAGTACAAGGCGCGCTTCGCCAATCCCTTCGTGGCGGCCTCGCGCGGCTACATTGACGACGTGATCTCGCCCCACTCGACGCGGAGTCGCATCGCCCGGTCCCTGCGCAACCTGAAGGGCAAGGTGCTATCCAATCCCTGGAAGAAGCACGACAACATCCCCCTCTGATCCGCCTTCGGGCGCAGGCTCCATGAGGTCCTGAGTGCACAATCTCGCCGCCCAGCTGATGCTCTCCACAGTGCTGGTGTCGGCGACGGTGGTCATGCACCTGATCGGCCTGGGCATACTTCGGCGGCTGGTGCGTCTTCACCTGGAGCGCTTTCTCCTGTTCGTGCACCTGGACCGGGTGATCGTTCCCATGGGCGTAGTCCTGGGCCTGTTCGTGGTGCACGGGACGGAGATCTGGCTCTACGCCCTGACCTACAGGGCCATGGGACTGACGGACACCCTGGAGGAGGCCCTCTTCATCTCGACCAGCTCCTACTCCACCATTGGGGAGGCTGCGGGCTTGTTGCCGGCGGAATGGCGGCTGGTCGGCGTGCTGGAGGGGGTGAACGGCATGCTGCTGATCGGCTGGTCCACCGCCTTTCTCTTCCAGCTTCTGGACAACCTGATGACTGACGACGAGGAGGCGAAGGCCCAGCGGGGCGCGATTGCTGAACGGCGTCTATCGGGGCGTCCCCCAGAATCATCAGGACAGTGACGCCAGATCGTCCCCTCGGCCCAAGGGGTCCCGGAGGGCTTTATCCGCCGGCGTGAACTCCAGCGAAACCGAGTTGATGCAGTAGCGCAGCCGCGTCGGGGGAGGGCCGTCGGGGAAGACGTGTCCCTGATGGCTGTCGCAACGGGCGCATCGGGTCTCGATCCGGATCATGCCGTAGCTGGTGTCGCGCACACCGATCACGTGACCAGGGTGGATGGGCGCCCAGAAGCTGGGCCAGCCGGTGCCGCTCTCGAACTTGGTCCCGGCCTGGAACAGGGGCAGCCCGCAGAGCCGGCAGCAATAGACCCCGTCGGCCTTGTTGTTTAGAAGGCCTCCGCAGAACGGCGCTTCCGTGCCGTGTCGGAGCAGGACCTCGGCCTCCTCGGTCGTCAGACCGGACTCAAGACGCTTGCGTTCCGCAGCGTCGGGTGGCGTGAGGTCGAAGGAAGACGGAGAGATCGCGGGCTTGTCCATGCCTGCAATCTAGGGGGCGGATGTCCCGGGTGGAAGCACCCGATGCGCCGAATCCCCGGCACTGTTCAAGGGGCGCTGGATGTTCAGGAAGATCCTCATTGCCAACCGCGGCGAGATCGCCGTGCGGATCATCAAGACCTGCCGCCGTCTGGGGATCGCCACGGTGGTGGTCTATTCCGAGGCGGATGCGGATTCGATGGCCGTCGAGATGGCGGACGAAAGCGTCTTCATCGGCCCGGCGCCCGCGTCCGCCAGCTATCTGGTGGCCGACAAGATCGTAGAGGCCTGCCGGGCGACCGGCGCCGAGGCGGTTCATCCGGGCTTCGGTTTCCTGTCCGAGAACGCCGGCTTCGCCAAGCGCCTCGCCGACGAGGGGATCGTCTTCATTGGCCCCAATCCCCACGCCATCGAGGCCATGGGTGACAAGATCGAATCCAAGAAGTTCGCCGCCCGCGCCAACGTCTCGGTTGTGCCGGGCCATGTGGGTGAGATCGACGACACCGCCCACGCCATCCGCATCGCAGAGGACATCGGCTATCCGGTGATGATCAAGGCGTCCGCTGGCGGCGGAGGCAAGGGTATCCGGGTCGCCTGGAACCGCCAGGACGTTGAGGAGGGGTTCCCCGCCGTCCGGGCCGAGGCCAAGGCGAGCTTCGGCGATGACCGGATCTTCATTGAGAAGTTCATCGAGAGCCCCCGGCACATCGAGATCCAGGTCCTCGGCGACAAGCATGGCAACGTGGTTCACCTGTTCGAGCGCGAGTGCTCGATCCAGCGCCGCAACCAGAAGGTGATCGAAGAGGCGCCGTCACCGCTCCTCGACGAGGCGACCCGCGCCGCCATGGGCGCCCAGGCGGTGGCCCTAGCCAAGGCGGTCAACTACGACAGCGCCGGCACCGTAGAGTTCGTCGCCGGCCAGGATCGCAGCTTCTTCTTCCTGGAGATGAACACCCGCCTGCAGGTGGAACATCCCGTCACCGAGCTGATCACCGGCGTGGACCTTGTCGAGCAGATGATCCGGTCCGCCTGGGGAGAGAAGCTGGCCTTCCGCCAGGAGGACCTCTCGATCAACGGCTGGGCCATGGAAAGCCGGATCTACGCCGAAGACCCCTACCGCGGTTTCCTACCCTCCATCGGGCGGCTGGTCCGCTACAGCCCCCCTGCGGAGGGGGAGGCCGAGGGCGGCGTCTTGATCCGGAACGATGCGGGCGTGCGCGAGGGCGATGAGATCTCGATGTACTACGACCCCATGATCTCCAAGCTTTCGACCTGGGGACCGGACCGGATCGCGGCCATCGACGCCATGGGCCAGGCCCTGGAGAACTTCCACATCGAGGGCTTGGGCCAGAACATTCCCTTCCTGGCCGCCGTGATGGACCAGGAGCGTTTCCGGTCCGGGCGCCTCTCCACCTCCTACATCAAGGATGAGTTCCCGGAGGGCTTCCAGGGAACCGCCCCGGAGGCCTTCCAGAAAGACCTGATGACCGCCGTGGCCTGCGCCATGCACCGGGTGATCGCCGGGCGGGCGGCGGGTGGGCGGCTGCGCGACGACTGGATCGTGATCGGCGCCGGCGAGCACCGCCCCGTCCTCCTGGAGACCTCGGAGGAGGGGCTGAAGATCGACCTGCTCGACGAGGGCCGGGCTCTCCTGCTGGACCAGGCCGACTGGCGTCCTGGACTGCCTGTCTTCCGCGGCGTCTTGGACGGCCGGGACTTCGCCTGCGCCGTGCAGCCGGTCGCCGAGGGCTATCTGATCCGTCACCGGGCGGCGACCTGCCGGATCCTCGTCCTGTCGCCGCGGTCAGCCCAGCTCCATGACATGCTGCCGCCCAAGAAGGCGGCGGACACCGCCAAGCTGGTCATCTCGCCCATGCCCGGTCTCGTGGTCACCCTGGATGTCGAGGCCGGCCAGTCCGTGCGCTCGGGGGAACAGGTGGCGATCATCGAGGCCATGAAGATGCAGAACATTATCCGGGCGGAGCGGGACGGGGTGGTCAAGGCGGTCCTGGTGGCCGCAGGGGCCTCCGTCGCCGCCGACGAGGTGTTGATCGAGTTCGGATGATCGGTTCCGGCCGAGCGAAAGGAACGCCGCAATGAGCCTCGTCGCCGGGGTTGTCTTGCTGGCTGCCGCCTTCGCCACCTCCCTGCTTTCGGGCGTGTTCGGCATGGCTGGCGGACTTGTCCTGATGGGCGTTCTCGCCCTCATCCTGCCGGTGCAGGCCGCTTTCGTGACCCATGGCGTCCTGCAGCTTGCGGCCAACGGCTGGCGCGCGCTGATCCAGCGAGGCCATATCCGCTGGGCGGTGATCGGTTGGTATGGCCTGGGATCCTTGGTGGCGGCAGCTGTTGTCCTCCTGCTCGCCTTCTCTCCGTCCCGTCCGCTTCTCTTCCTTTTCCTGGGCCTGACCCCGCTTCTGTCCTGGCTTCCGGGGGACCGGCTGAGGCTGGACGCGGAACGGCCGATCCACGCCGTGCTCGCGGGCATCTCCGTCACAGGGCTCAACCTGACGGCGGGCGTGGCCGGACCCCTGCTGGACATCTTCTTCGTCCGGACCGGAATGACGCGCCACGCGGTGGTTGCGACCAAGGCGGCGACGCAGGTCCTCGCCCACCTGGCCAAGACGGTGGTCTATGGGGTCGCACTCCTCCAGCTGGGCGGGCAGGGCATGCCCCCCCTCTGGCTCCTGGCCCTCGCCCTGCCTCTCTCCTTCGCCGGAACGGCCGTTGGTGCGCGCCTGCTGGACCGGATGAGCGATGCCGGGTTCCGCCGCTGGACGCGCTGGATCGTCACCGGGATCGGCGTCGTCTACCTGGTCCAGGCGGCGAGGCTGATGTTCGCCGCCTGAGGAAGCCGTCGGTCAGGCCAGGGCCGCAGCAATGGCCTGGTCGAGGTCGGCGATGATGTCGTCGACATGCTCGATGCCGATGGACAGGCGGACATAGCCCGCCGAGACCCCCGTAGCCTCCTGTTCGCTGGCGTTCAGCTGGGAGTGGGTGGTGGAGGCCGGATGGATGGCCAGGCTCCGGGCGTCCCCGATATTGGCCACGTGGTAGAGCAGCTTCAGGCTGTCGATGAACTTTCGGCCGGCCTCGACGCCGCCTTCCAGCTCAAACCCGACCAGGCCGCCGTAGCCGCCCTTCATGACGCGATCTGCGCGGGCGCGGGCCTCGCCGGTCTGCTGCGAGGGGTGGATGACCCGCGCGACGCCCTTGCGACCCTTCAGCCAGGCCGCCACCGCCGTGGCGTTGGCGCAGTGGCGCTCCATGCGCAGGGCCAGGGTCTCGACGCCCTGGAGGATCTGGAAAGCGTTGAAGGGCGAAAGGGCCGCGCCCAGGTCGCGAAGCAGGATCACCCGGGCCCGCAGGATGTAGGCGATCGGCCCGAGGGGCTTCACCGCCTGTGTCCAGACCGCGCCATGGTAGGAGGCGTCCGGGGTGTTCAGCAGGGGCTGGCGCTCCGGGCGGCTTTCCCAGTCGAACCTGCCGGAGTCCACGATCAGGCCGCCGATGGAGGTGCCGTGCCCGCCCAGGTACTTGGTGGCGGAATAGACGACGATGGCGGCGCCATGGTCGAAGGGCCGCACCAGCAGGGGCGCCGCCGTGTTGTCCATGATCAGGGGGATGCCGAACTCCCGCCCGATGGCGGCCACCTCGGCGATGGGGAAGACTTCGAGTTTCGGGTTGGGCAGGGTCTCTGCGTAGTAGGCGCGGGTCCGCTCATCCGTGGCCCCCCGGAAGTTCTCGGGATCGGCGGGGTCTACGAAGCGGACCTCGATGCCCTGGTCCTTCAGCGTATTGGCGAACAGGTTCCAGGTGCCGCCGTAGAGCGCGGTCGAGGAGACGACATTGTCGCCGGCCCGGGCCAGGTTCTGGAGGGCGAAGGCCGAAGCGGCCTGACCTGAGGCCACCGCCAGGGCGCCGACGCCGCCCTCCAGCGCCGTGATGCGCTGTTCCAGAACGTCCGTCGTGGGGTTCATGATGCGGGTGTAGATGTTCCCCAGTTCCTGGAGCCCGAAGAGGGCGGCCGCGTGGCCTGTGTCCCGGAACTGGTAGGACGTGGTCTGATGGATGGGGACCGCCACCGACCCTGTGGTGGGATCCGCCCGCCATCCGGCGTGGAGGACAAGGGTTTCGGGATGCTGGGGGGCGTCGGACATCTCAGGTTCCTTGCACGTAGGACGGGGCCTCCGTCCTAGCAGGCGACCTTAGGCGGTCAAGCGAACCCTATGGGCGAGCCCGATGAGAATTTCTGGAGGAGAGGCCGGTATCATTGCAGACCGAGCGGCCCACCGGTCGGTCCTACCCTGGGTTGTCCACCCTTCCATGGCCGCGTATCCGGCGGGAAGATGGTGGGTGCACAAGGATTCGAACCTTGGACCCGCTGATTAAGAGTCAGCTGCTCTACCAACTGAGCTATGCACCCTTGCCGATCGGGGCCTTACGGCTCCGGGGCGAGGGCGCGGAAAATACTGGAAACCGCGTCGAACGCAAGGGCGCGGGGGAAGGGTGCAAACCATGAGTTCGCCCATGGGCGCGGGACGCGTCGATTTCGGGTTCCTGGAGAGGTTGACCGCGGGGGATGTGGGCCTGATGCGGGACGTCCTGGAAATCTTTCTCCAAGAGTCCGAGGGCTGGAGGACGCGCTTGGGGGCTGATCAAGGTAATGAGACCGGCGAGACGATCCATACGCTCAAGGCGTCAGGCCGAGCGGTCGGAGCTCACGCCCTCGCCGAGCTCTGTGAGGACTGGGAACTTGGCGAGATTGAAGGGACGGAGGCGATCCTGACGGAGCTGGCGCAAGCTGAGGTCGAAATCCGCACCTGGCTGGCCGACTAGATCCCCGCGCCGTTATCCATTGACCGAAGTGCGGCCTCGTGCGCTTCGGCCTCCGCCGTGATCCAGCTGATGAAGGCCTTGACCTGGGGCAGGCGGCCCTTCGCCTTCGGGTGGACCAGATAGTAGGCGAAGTCCACGGCCGTGGCGATCTGGAGCGGCGCCACGAGCCGGCCGGCGTCGAGGTCGTCCTGGGCCAGGGTGCGCTTGGCCAGGGCGACGCCGCGACCGTTCACTGCCGCCTCGATGACCAGGCTGGACTGGTTGAAGCGTGGACCGCGGGCGCCATCCACGTCCCGGACGCTGCGGGCGGCTAGCCACATGGTCCAGTCCGGGCAGGAGTCGTCTGGGTCGGGCGAGCCGTCGTGGAGTAACAGATGATTGGCAAGGTCCTCCGGCCGGTTCAGCGGGTTTGTGGCGTGGAGTTCGGGGCTCAGCACCGGGATCACGGTCTCGCCGATCAGCCGCCGCACCTCCATCCCGGGATAACGTCCGGCGCCGTAGCGCAGGGCGATGTCCACCTCGCCCGCGGTCAGGTCCACGAGGTCCAGTCCCGCGGACAGCCACACGTCCACCTGCGGATAGGCCGCCTCGAACCGTCCCAGGCGGGGCACAAGCCACTTGGCGGCGAAGGAGGGTGCGGCGGTCAGGGTCAGGCGTCGCCCGTCCACGGCGGCGGTGAGAAGGGAGGCGGCCTCCGCCAGCCCGTCAAAGGCCTCGCGAAGGGCGGGCAGGGCGGTCTGGGCGGCGTCTGTCAGGAGGAGGCCCTTTGGGGTTCGCCGGAACAGGGGCGCGCCCACATAATCCTCCAGGTTCTGGATCTGCTGCGAGACCGCTCCGGGGGTGACGGACAACTCATCCGCCGCCCGCGAGAAATTCAGATGACGCGCCGCCGCCTCGAAGGCGCGCAGGGCGTTGAGCGGGGGCAGCCGGCGACGGTCGGGTGAACGCTTCACGAGATTTCCTGAACGCTGAGGCAGAAGTCCTCGACTTGCGAATTGAGCCCTGTGCGGTCAGTTTGCAAGCCTTCCGCCCTCCGTCTCGCCGTTTGCGGGAGTCAGGGCCAGAGTTTGTCCGGGGTCCAGGCCCCGCTTCCAGGGGTGTGCTTCCGTCATGTCCGGCCGCAAAGCCGCCCCCCGGCGCAGAGACCTGATCGTTGTGGAGGGTGGCGCTCCCGGTGGACCCCGGCCGCCACAGACGCCAGGCAAGGTCTGGCTTACGGGCGCGGGGCCAGGCGATCCGGACCTGATGACTGTCCGGGCCGTCCGGGTGTTGAGCCGGGCGGACGTCGTGGTCCATGACGGCCTTGTGTCGGAGAGTATCCTCGACCTGGCGCCCGCCGCCGCCCGACGGATCTCCGTGGCCAAGCGCAAGTCACGCCATACCTACGCCCAGGAGGAGATCAATCGCCTCCTTGTGGGCCTGGCCCGGGAGGGCCTCATCGTGGTTCGGCTCAAGGGCGGGGACCCCTTCATCTTCGGCCGGGGCGGTGAGGAGCTGGAGGCGTGCCGCGCGGCCGGGATCGACTGCGAGGTCGTGCCGGGCATCACCGCCGCCCTGGCCGCCTCCGCCAGCGCCGGGGCGCCCCTGACCCACCGGGAGTCCGCCCAGGCGGTCACCTTTGTCACCGGCCATGCGGCCGGGGAGGTCGAGCCCGACCTCGACTGGCCGGCTCTGGCCCGCGCCAACCACACGGTGGTGATCTATATGGGCGTCAGCACCGCCGGGCGGATCGCCGCCCGGCTGATCGCGGCGGGACGCGCGCCCTCGACCCCGGCCCTGGTGGTCTTCCGGGCGAGCCGGCCCGACGAAAGGCGCATCCCCACCCGCCTGGGAGACCTTGCCGAGGCGGCGGCGTCGGACACCGGGCCCGCCCTGCTGGTGGTTGGGGAAGCCATGTCCGCAGCCCTGGCCAGCCTGGCGCCCAACCCCGGGCTTCGGGAGGAGCGGGCATGAAGGCGCTCACCGCAAACCGTCTCAGCGACGGCGAGGTCGTGTTCTGGAAGGATGGAGCTTGGGTCGAACGCCTGTCCGAGGCCCAGGTCTTTTCTGACGAGGCCGGGGCTGGCGAGGCGGAGGCGTCAGCCCGCACCCAGAGGACGGTGGTCATCGATCCCTACCTCATTGACCTCGTCGACAGCGCGGGTTTCTGGGCCCCCGTCAGCTACCGCGAACGCATCCGGGCCCTGGGGCCGACCAATCACGAGTTGCACGGTAAGCAGGCCGAAGGCGGCGGTGCTGTCGAGGCGCTCCGGCAGGCGCACGGCGCCGCGCGGTCCTCCGGCCGCGTCAACCTGATCCGGCGCAAGTAGGAGGGCGAATGTATCGCTACGACGCCATCGACCGCGCGGTTCTGGCCGACCGCACCGCTGAGTTCCGGGACCAGGTGCGCCGACGTCTGGCCGGCGAGCTGACCGAGGACCAGTTCAAGCCCCTGCGGCTCATGAACGGCCTGTACCTGCAGCTTCACGCCTACATGCTCCGGGTGGCCGTCCCTTACGGATCGCTCAACCCCGTCCAGATGCGGGCCCTGGCGGATATCGCCCGGCGGTTCGACCGGGGGTATGGGCACTTCACGACCCGCACCAACATCCAGTTCAACTGGGTGAAGCTGGCCGACGCCCCCGACATCCTGGACGCCCTGGCCGCAGTTGACCTTCACGCCATCCAGACCAGCGGCAACTGCATCCGCAACGTCACCGCCGACCCCTACGCCGGCGCGGCCGCCGACGAGCTGGAGGATCCCCGGGTCTGGTGTGAGGCCATCCGCCAGTGGTCGAGCCTGCATCCGGAATTCTCCTTCCTCCCGCGGAAGTTCAAGATCGCCGTCACCGCCTCGCCGCGCGACCGGACGGCGGCCAAGGTCCATGACATTGGCCTGCTGCTGAGGCGCGGGCGGGACGGAGAAACCGGGTTCGAGGTGATCGTCGGCGGCGGCATGGGCCGCACCCCGTATGTGGGGCCCACCATCCGGACCTACCTGCCTTCAGACCGCCTGTTCTCCTACCTGGAGGCCATTCTTAGGGTCTACAACCGCCATGGACGGCGGGACAACATCTACAAGGCGAGGATCAAGATCCTGGTGGCGGCTCTGGGGGCCGAGGCCTTCGCCCGCGAGGTCGAGGCCGAATGGGAGAAGATCGGGCCTGAGGGGGATCTCCCGCGCGCCGAGATCGACCGGATCGGCGCCGCCTTCACCAACCCGGACTTCGTCGCTGATCCCGCCTCCGGCGATTTCGAGGCCCGGCGCGCCGCCGAGCCGGCCTTCGCCCGCTTCGTCCGGAACAACCTGAAGGCCCACATCCGGCCCGGCTACGGCATTGTCGACATCTCCCTGAAGGGGATCGGCGAGACGCCCGGCGACATTTCCGCCGACCAGATGGACCTGGTGGCCGACCTGGCGGAACGGTTCGGCCAGGGAGACATCCGCTCCACCCATGAGCAGAACCTTGTCCTGCCCCATGTCCGGCTCGAACACGTCCACGAGGTTTGGAAGGCCCTCGACGCTGCTGGCCTTGCGACGCCCAACATCAACCTGATCAGCGACATCATCGCCTGCCCCGGCCTGGACTACTGCGCCCTCGCCAACGCCCGCGCCATCTGCGTGGCCCAGGACATCGCCCGGCGCTTCGAAGCGCCCGACCGGGCCGAGGCCATCGGGGAGTTCAAGATCAAGATCTCAGGCTGCATCAACGCCTGCGGCCACCACCATGTGGGCCACATCGGCATCCTCGGCGTCGATAAGAAGGGCGAGGAATTCTACCAGCTCACCCTGGGCGGCTCAGGGGCGGAGGACGCCGCCGTCGGCAAGATGCTCGGGCCGGCGCTGCCGATCGACCGGGTGACCGATGCGGTCGAGGCGATCGTGGACGCCTACCTGCGCGAACGCAGGGAAGGCGAACGCTTCCTGGACACCCTGCGCCGCACCGGCGACGCGCCCTTCAAGGAGGCCGTCTATGCCGAAGCTCATTAGGTCGGCGGGCGGCGCCTTCGAGGAGGTGGAGGACACCTTCGTCGCGATAGAGGACGAGGCCGCGGATCCGGGCGGCGACATCCTCGTCAGCTTCTCTCGCCTCAAGGGCGGGGGCGTGGCCCTTGCGGCGCGGTCGCACGGCCGCCTCGGGGTGCGGCTCGAGCCGGAGGACGAGATTGAGGCCCTTGAGGGGCCCCTCGCCAGGGTCGCTCTCGTGGCGCTCGCCTTTCCCAAGTTCAGGGATGGTCGTCCCTTCACCGCGGCTCGGCTCCTGCGCACCCGCCTAGGGTTCAAGGGCGAGATCCGCGCCGTCGGCGATGTCTTGAGGGACCAGGCGGGCTTCATGGTCCGTTGCGGCTTCGACGCCTTCGTCCCGGCGGATGGCTCTACCGCATCGACCTGGGCGGAGGCTGCGGGTCGGCACAGCCATGTCTACCAAAGGGCCGCCGATGCCCGCACACCGGCCTTCGTCGAGCGTGAGGGGGAATAAGGTGGCCTACGATCCCGCAGAACTTCCTGACCTGGAGAGCCGGCTCAACGCCGAACTGAGGCATGCCGAGCCGGAGGCCATCCTGGCCCGGGCGACGGAGCTTTTTCCTGACGGTCTCGCCCTGGTGTCGTCCTTCGGCGCCGAGTCCGCGGTCCTCCTGCACATGGTCGCTCAGGTCCGCCCGGACCTGCCCATCCTGTTCCTCGACACCGGCATGCTCTTCGCCCAGACCTTGGACTACCGGCGCAACCTGACGGCGCGTCTCGGCCTGACCGGAGTCCGCGACCTCCGGCCGGCCTTCGCTGACCTGGCGACCGCCGATCCCAAGGGGGACCTCTGGAGAACGAGCACCGACGGCTGCTGCGAGGTCCGCAAGGTCCTGCCATTGGACCGGGGCCTGGAGGGTTTCGAGGCCTGGATCACCGGTCGCAAGCGCTTCCATGGCGGCGACCGCCTGGCCCTGCCCGTGGTGGAGCGCGCCGACGGCCGCATCAAGTTCAATCCCCTGGCCAACTGGGACAAGTCCGCCCTGGACGCCTACATGGACCGCCACGACCTGCCGGCCCATCCCCTGGTCGAGCACGGCTATCCCTCTGTGGGATGCTGGCCCTGCACCCAGCCGGTGGAGGAGGGCCAGGACGTCAGGGCCGGACGCTGGGCGGGTTCCGAGAAGACCGAATGCGGGATACATGTCGCGCGCACGCCCGGGGCGGTGAACGACCTCGGCGGCGATATCTGACCCCCTTCCAGTCCGGATTGTGCAAGTGACCGAGCCCGCCGCCGCGCCCGCCAAGAAGTCCGGCGCCTTCGCCGAGGAGACCGTGACCTGGGTCCAGCACTGGACGGACAGGCTCTTCTCCTTCCGGACCACCCGGGATCCGTCCTTCCGCTTCCAGAGCGGACAGTTCGTCATGGTCGGGCTTGTGGTCGACGGAAAGCCCCTGGTGCGGGCCTATTCCATCGCCAGTCCCTCCTGGCACGAGGAGCTGGAGTTCTATTCGATCAAGGCGCCGAATGGCCCGCTGACCTCCCGTCTCTGCAACATCGAGGTCGGGCAGACCGTTCTGGTGGGACGCAAGCCGACGGGGACCCTTGTCGTCGATGGCCTGAAGCCTGGCCGGCGCCTCTACATGCTGGGGACGGGAACCGGCCTTGCGCCCTGGCTCTCCCTGGCTCGGGACCCGGATGTCTACGACCAGTTCGAGACTGTCGTGGTGACCCATACGGTGCGGCAGGTCGCGGATCTCAACTACCGGGACCTCTTTGAACGTGAGCTGCCCAATGACGAGATTCTCGGGGAGATCGTGGCGCCCAAGCTGAAGTACTATCCCACCGTCACCCGCGAGCCGTTTCCGACCCAGGGCCGGATCACCGACCTCATCGCATCGGGCCAGATGTGCCGCGACCTGGGCCTTCCGGACCTCGATCCGGCGGTGGACAGGCTGATGCTCTGCGGAGGCCCCTCCGTCCTCGCCGATCTGAAGCCGCTCCTCGAGGCGCGCGGCTTCGTGGAGGGCTCCCTCTCGCAACCCGGGGACTATGTGCTCGAGCGGGCCTTCGTCGAAAGCTGATCAGCCTGGCGGGCAGCCCTTGAACTGACCCACCTTGCTGACGGTCAGGTGGGACATGTTCAGCCCCATGATCGGCTTCATGGAGGCCGAACCTGATCCTGTGAACAGATCGATCCGGTTACCCTTGATCGCGCCGCCGGTATCCGAGGCGTACCAGAAACCGTCATGGGCTCGGCCATCGGGCATCCTCAGGCCCACAGTCTCCTGGATGAAGAGCACGGTCCGCCGGGGGATCACCCGGGTGTCGATCGCCGCCGTCCGCATGGCCACGACCCGGCAGCCGAGGGAGTCCAGAACTCCCACGCCTCGGGCGCCGACGTGATAGAGCGACGCCTTGAGCCGGAACTTTGGCGAACCCGGGACGGCCCCGGTGAGGGCGCCCACCAGGAGATCGCCGATCGGGTCGGGGCCGGCCTGCGCGCTTGCAGCGGCCGGTGCGGCGATAAGGCAGGCGGTGATGGCGGCCAGGGCGGCGAGGCGGCGTCGCATGACGTCTCCTCCTTCGTCATTGATCTGTCGTCGGGGGACTTTTAACGAGGGACTCTCACCGGGGCAACCAACGGCTGGCAGGAGCACGTTCATGAAGATCTTCGGCGACTCGATCTCAGGCAACTGCCTGAAAGTGAAATGGACCGCCGATCTCCTGGATCTTGACTACGACTGGGTCGAGACCGGCGTGCTGAAGGGCGAGACCCGGACCCCCGCCTTCCTGGCCATGAACCCTGCGGGGCAGGTCCCCCTGGTGCTCCTCGACGACGGTCGGCCTCTCGCCCAGTCCAACGCCATCCTCCTGCATCTTGGCCGGGGCTCAGACCTCATCCCCGCCGATCCCTATCTGGAATCCCGGGTGCTGGAGTGGATGTTCTGGGAACAGTACAGCCATGAACCCTATGTGGCGGTGGCCCGGTTCCAGGTGCGCTACCTCGGGAAGACACCGGACACCCTCGATCCCGACCTTGTCCGTCGGGCCGAAGGGGCGCTGGATCACCTGGACACCGCCCTGAAGGGTCGCGATTGGCTGGTGGGCGAAGCGTTCAGCCTGGCGGACATGGCCCTGGTCCCCTACACCCGCTTCGCGCCCGAAGCGGGTCTCTCCCTTCAGTCCCGACCCTCGGTCTCGGGCTGGATCTCCCGGTGTGAGGCGTATCTTGGCCTGCCCGCCCTTGGAGTCTCTCCATGACCCGTCGCGTCGCCACCGTCCTCGCCCTGCTGGCCCTGACATTTGCCGGGCCGAACCCTGCGCAGGCCTGGGGCGCGTCGGGCCACCGGATGGTGGGGGTGGCGGCCATGGAGTCCCTGCCGCCGGATCTTCCGGCCTTCCTCCGCAGCCCCGCCGCCATCGCCGATGTGGGCGAGCTTTCCCGCGAACTCGACAGGTCGAAGGGATCTGGCCGTGCGCACGGCGTGGCTCTCGACGCAGGCCACTTCCTGGACGTCCTGGACGATGGAACGGCGATGGGCGGGCCCCGGCTCGACGCCATGCCCCCTGATCGGGAGGCCTACGAGACCCTCCTGCGCGTAGCGGGGACCAACGCCTGGAAGGCGGGCTGGCTCTACTACTCGATCCTGGAGACCCAGCAGCAGCTCACCAAGGACTTCGCCATGTGGCGGGTCCTCGATCATGCGGTGAAGACTGAGCGCAAACCCGATCGCAGGGCCTGGTTCCGGGCTGACCTTCGGCGGCGGGAGGCCCTTCTTCTCCAGACCATTGGCCGGCTCTCGCACTATGTCGCCGATGGCTCACAACCCCTGCACGTGACCCACCACTATAATGGCTGGGCCGAGGGCCCGAACCCCGAGGGGTTCACCCGCGATCGGATCCATTCCCGGTTCGAGGGCGAACTGGTGGCGGCGGGCGTGAGGCTGGCGGATGTGCGCCGCGCCATGCCGTCTCCTTCGCCCGAGACGGGCGGGCTGGAGACCCGCATTGCGGCCTATCTGGCCGTCGCCTGGAAAGAGGTCCCGGCGCTCTACCGACTGGAGAAGTCGGGCGGTCTCACGGCCGGCGATCCCCGGGGCGCCGCCTTCGCCGGCGAGCGACTGGGTCATGGCGCGGGCGCCCTCAGGGACTTCGTGGGACTGGCCTGGAAGGCGTCCGAGGGGTCCAAGGTCGGGTGGCCTGAAGTCACGGTCCAGGACGCCCTATCGGGTCGGGCCGACATCTGGACCTCCTTCTACGGCAAGGACTGATGGGGGACCCACAGTTCGGGTTGCCGGAGGAGGGCGGCAACTGGCCTGACCGCCCCTCGGTCTTCGGGATCGCCCGCCGGGGAGGGCGGATCGCCCTTGTGGAGATTGGGGATCCCTCCTCGCGCGTCTGGCTGGCCCTACCCGGCGGGGGGATCGAGCCCGGAGAAGATCCTGAGACCGCGTTGGTGCGCGAGTTCGAGGAAGAGACAGGCCTCCGGGTTGCTCCGGTGCATGAGCTGGGCGGCTCCTCCGACCGCGTGGAGATCAACGACGGCCGGGCCTTCAACGTGCGGGGGCGCTATTTCGTCGTGGACATCCTGGCTGAGGCTCCTGAGCGCCTGACCGAACCTGATCATCGACTGATCTGGCGAACCCCGCTGGAGGCGATCCGCAACCTGCACCGGGAGTCGCACGCCTGGGCGGTCGTCCAGTGGCTGCGGGGTTTGCGCGACCCTTCCGGGCATAGTAGGCGAGGTCGCCTGGGCGCGCGGAGGGAAGCATGAGTGAGGCCTGGCTGATCGACGGGCGCGCCGAAGCAGACAAACTCCGGGCCAGGGTGGCCGCAGAGGTGGCGGAACTGAAGGCCAGGCATGGTCTGACGCCGGGGCTGGCCGTGGTGCTGGTTGGCGAGGATCCGGCCTCCCAGGTCTATGTCCGGTCAAAGGGAGAGCAGTCCCTGGCCGCCGGGATGCACTCCGTCACCCACAAGCTCCCCGCCGAGACGTCGCAGGCTGCGCTTGTCGACCTCGTACGCCAGCTGAACGCCGATCCCGCCATCCACGGCATACTGGTCCAGATGCCCTTGCCCGCGGGCCTGGACGAGAAGGCGGTCATTGCGGCGATCGATCCGGACAAGGACGTCGACGGCCTTCACGTGATCAATGCGGGCCGGCTTTCCCAGGGCCTTCCGGCTCTGGCGCCGTGTACGCCCCTCGGGTGCATGATCCTGCTCCGGCAGACCCTGGGCGAGGATCTCTCGGGTCTTCGCGCAGTCGTGCTGGGGCGGTCCATCCTGGTGGGCCGTCCCGTGGCCCAGCTGCTGCTCCAGGCGGACTGCACAGTCACCATCGCGCACTCCCGGACCCGCGACCTCGCATCTGTCTGTCGCGAGGCGGACATCCTGGTGGCGGCGGTGGGACGCCCGCGGATGATCCCGGGAGACTGGATCAAGCCGGGCGCCACCGTGATCGACGTCGGCATCAACCGCGTGCCCTTCGACGACCCGGCCAAGGCGGCGGAGGGCAAGACCAAGCTGGTCGGCGATGTCGACTTCCGCGCCGCCCGGAAGGTGGCTGGCGCCATCACGCCTGTGCCGAACGGGGTGGGTCCGATGACCGTCGCCTGCCTCCTGGCCAATACCCTGACGGCGGCAAGGCGGATCCGCGGGGTTTAACAGCTCAGGCGGCGGGTCCCGCCGCCACACCTTCGTCGGTGATTGTGATGATGGCTCCGAGGGCTTCCGAGGTCGCGTCCCTGAAGGCCTCCGCAATCGCCCCGCTACGGTTCTCCGAGGCCCGGCGTGTGACCGTGAAGGACTGCTCCCGAACGACTTTCTGGTCCCTGAGCCGGGTCACCACGACATGCAGGTTCACGCGGACCTCAGGTGCGGCGAGGGGACCTTCGTCGTAGTCCGCCTCGAACCGGGACACATCGACCCTGAGCCCGAAGGCCGGGCGTCCGAGTTCACCGGGCGTGATCAGGCGGGCAGGGCCCGTGCTTTGGGCGAAGGCGGCGACAAGGGCCTGGTCGAACAGAACGGAGGCGGACTGGGTCCAGCGGGCGTTGGCGAGGTAGGCGGCCTTGGCTCCCTCCGCCGTCAGGATGCGGTCCCCGGCCGCCGCAGGATGGAAGTTCCCTCCCGCCCGGATCAGCGGGGTGCGGCCCTCAATGGGGGCGGAAGCCACTGGGGTCAAAGGGTCCGGGGTGAACCGATAGAGCTGGGCGGGCTGAGTGTCGGGCAGGAGGGTGATGCAACCCGCCAGAGTCAGCGTTGCGACAGCGGCGGCGAGCCTTGAGAGGTTCCGGTTCAGGGTCACGGGCGGACCTCCTTTTCCTTGCCGGGACCCTTAGTGAGGAGACCCCGGGGATTGGCTTCCAGTTCTCGGGAGAGGCGGGTAAGGGAGTCCGCAGCACCCTGAAGGGCGCCGATGGCGGCCGTGAACTGCGCAAGGCCACTCGCAGTGTACTCCCCTTCGGGGCCGTCGACCCGGGCAATAAAGGCGCGAACATCCCTGGCGGCAGCCTGGGTCTCCATGGCGGCCTCGCCAAGGCTCTTCACGGTCTGGGCGCCGTCGCCCTCCAACAACACCTTGCTGGAGGCGGAGAGGGCGGCGATCTCCTGTGCGGCGTTGTCTAGGCTCTGGAGGGCGGCCTGGGTGTCGGCGACGACCTCCTTGCGGCGAGCAAGCTCGGCGGAGAAGGTCTCGGTGTTCCGCAGCGTGCTCTCGATCGAGGCGATGTTCTGCGGCGTGAGAATGGCGTTGATCCCCTGCAGCGCCTTCACTGTTTCGGTCAGGACGGATTCGCCCCCCAAGAGGATGCCGTCGAGGGTCGAGGGCCGGGAGGGGATGACGGGCGTCTTTCCAAAGGCTGTCTGTTCACGGATCAGCGGGTTCGTCCGGGTGCCGGCGCTGATCTGGATGAAGTTGACCCCGGTAATGCCAAGGGGCTCGATTGTGGCGACGGAGTCAGCGCGGACCGGTACGTCGGCGCTCATCCTCACGTGGGCTACAACCTTCTCGGTGTTCTCTGGGTAGAGCTCGATGTCGAGGATTTCACCCACTTTGATCCCGTTGAAGCGGACCTCTCCCCCCTTGCTCACGCCGTCCACCGGTCCTTGGAAGATGATATCGTAGTTCTGGTAGTCCCGGTTCAGGTTGAACTGGGACAGCCAAATGCCAAAGCTCATCAGCCCGACCAGCAGGAGGAGCGAGATCAGCCCCACAAGGGCGTAGTTGGCGTCTTTTTCCATCAGGCCTGGCTCCGGGATTTCAGGGCGGCGGCTCGGCCCCGGGGGCCCAGGAAGTATTCCCGGATCCAGGGGTGGGTTGAAGATTCGAGGTCCCTGACCGGTGCGGCGGCGACCACATGCTTGTCGGCGAGCACGGCGACCCGCGTCGTGATGGCGTACAGGGTATCCAGATCATGCGTGATCATGAAGACGGTGAGGCCCAGGCTTCTGGACAGCTCCAGGATCAGGTCGTCAAACGCCGCAGCCCCGATGGGATCCAGCCCGGCGGTGGGCTCGTCAAGGAAGAGGAGTTCGGGGTCGAGGGCGAGGGCCCTGGCGAGGCCGGCGCGCTTGCGCATGCCGCCGGACAGCTCGGAAGGCTTCAGGTCGCAGGCCTCCGGCGGCAGGCCGACCAGGGCGATCCGGATCTCAGCCAGCTCGCGCATCGTCTTGCGCGAGAGGCGGGTGTGCTCCATCAGCGGCGCCTCGACATTCTCCGCGACGGTCAGGTTCGAGAACAGGGCGCCCTGCTGGAAGAGAACGCCCCAGCGGCGTTCGATGGAGCCCCATCGCCGGTTCGGGTCGGCGTGGATG
Source organism: Phenylobacterium sp. (assembly GCA_020402745.1). Lineage (GTDB taxonomy): Bacteria > Pseudomonadota > Alphaproteobacteria > Caulobacterales > Caulobacteraceae > Phenylobacterium. The sequence continues at coordinate 397,533 of JADBYZ010000001.1, read as the reverse complement.
TCGTGTCCGAAGACCCGGACGGAGCCGCCCTCTGGCCGCTTCAGTCCGATGATCGAGTTCAGCATGACCGACTTGCCGGACCCGGAGCCGCCCACCACCCCCAGGATCTCGCCCCTCTGCACGGTCAGGTCGAGGTTCTCGTGGATCACCCGTGAACCGAACTGGGACTTCAGCCCCCGGATCTCGATCGCCGGAGCTTCGTCGGATGTTTCCATGGCCGCTGGCCCGGTCACAGGTCCAGCTCCATGTAGATCAGGGCGAAGACGGCATCGATGAGGATGATGGCGAAGATCGCCTGGACGACAGCGGCGGTCACCCGCTGGCCGAGGGAGAGGACATCGCCTTTGACGAGCATGCCCTGCCGGCAGCCGATGCCAGCGATCGCGATCGCCATGACCGGGGCCTTGGAAAGGGCGATCCAGAAGTGCGTGGCGCCGACGTTCTCGATCAAACGGGTCATGAAGAAACTGGGGCCGAGGCCCAGCATGGACCAGGTGACGAGGGCGCCGCCCAGCAGTCCGGCCACGGTCGCGGCGAAGGTGAGGAGCGGGATGGTCAGCAAAAGGGCCGCAACCCGCGGGAAGACCAGGGCCTCAAAGGGGTCGACCCCTATGACTCGCATGGCGTCCACCTCCTGGGTCATTTTCATGGAACCGATCTCGGCGGCGAAGGCCGAAGCGGACCGGCCTGCGAGGAGGACCGCCGTGATGACGATGCCGAACTCCCGGGTGACGGCGATGCCTATCAACTCGACGGCGAACACTTCGGCGCCGAACTGCCTGAGCGTATTCACGCCCAGGAGACCCACCACGGCGCCGATGAAGAAGGTGGTGACGATCACGATCGGCAGGGCGTCCAGGCCGGCGCGCTCCGCCATCGACACGCAGGACGCCCAGCGGATTCGCCGGGGATCCATCAGGGTCCTGCCCGTTACGACCATCAGCCGGCCGGCGAAGGCGAGTGTCCCGTAGGTCTCCTCGGCGACGCTCATCACGCCCCTGCCGACGCGTTCCAGGAAGGCGCGGATAGGGCCTGGTCCGGATCGGCGTTTGGGCCGTGAGGCGTCGGCCCCTGCGACCATGTCCAGCAAGCGCAGGTGTTCCGGACGGGCCTTGATCCGTCCGATATCCCGCTCGGCGCCCAGGGCTCTGAGGATCGCCCAGGCGCCGGCGATGTCCATGCGCCGGACCTCGGTCAGGTCCAGGGTGGAGGACGGGGCGACCCGCACCGACTGGATCAGGGCGTCTCCGATCTCCTGGACCGGCGCGCCGCACCAGTCTCCGGCAAGCTGGAACGCGCCCGCCTGCGAGGCGTCAGGTTCACTGAAAACGGGGGCCGGGCTCATGAACTCATCCTGTCGCGGGGCCCGGGGGAGGGGCCGCGCCGCGCACGGCGATACACTAGTCGAGGCGGGCGCCCGTGCGCAAAGGCCTTGTGCGTTTGGCCGCCGTCATGCGAGCCCGATTTCCCGCAGTCTCTGGGCGAGGAAGTCACCGGCGGTGATCTCGGGTTCGGGCGTTCGACCCTGCCGGCACGAGGGCAGGGCGGCCAGGGACAGGTCCGAGTGCGGGTGGAGGAAGAAGGGCATGGAGTAGCGGCTGACGTTCGGGCCGTCTGGGTTCACCACCCTGTGGGTGGTGGCCGGGATCACCCCGTTGGTCAGACGGGCCAGCATGTCGCCCGAGTCGACGATGAGTTTCCCGGGGTCCGTCTCGACGGCGACCCAGCTTCCGTCGCGGTCCAGGAGCTGAAGGCCCGCGCCCCGGGCGGCGACCAGGATGGTGAGGAGGTTGATGTCCTCGTGCGCGGCCGAACGCACGGCGCCCGCGGGCGCGTCTGCGGGCACAGGGGGATAGTGAAGCAGGCGCAGTAGGGAGGGGCCATACCTTACCCGGGTCTCGAACCAGTCCGCCGGGAGGTCCAGCGGGGCTGCGAGGGCGGACAGAAGGAGGCGTCCCGTCCGGTCGAGGCCCTCGTAAAGCGCCGAGAAGGTCTTGCGGAACCCCGGCAGGGCCTCGGGCCATACATTCTCCGGAAGGGGCTCGACGGCCAGGGCCTCCGGCGTCGGCTCCCGGCCGATCTGCCAGAACTCCTTGAGGTCCGGTGTCTGGCTGTTCCGGGCGTGCTCCTTCCCGAACGGCGCATAACCCCTCAGGTTCCCGGCGCCGGCGAGCTTGGTCGGCTCCGGAAGCTGGAAGAGGGAAGCGCTCAGCCCGTAGGCCGTCTCAAGCAGGGCGGTCGGGACATTGTGGTCGGCCAGGATGACGAACCCCCAACGGCGGAGGGCGGCGAACAGGTCGGCCTGGAACCGCTCCCGAGCCGCGGGGTCCGGACCGGTGAAATCGGAGAGCCTCAGTTCAGGCACGATGCCGCTCATGTCATGTCTCCGGCCAGCAGGTCCTCGACCTCCCGCCGGGTCGGGCACGCCGTCTGCGCGCCCGGTCGGGTGGCGGAGAGGGCCGCGGCGATGCAGGCGAACCGCAGGGCCCCCTTGTCGTCTCCCCCCTCCAACAGGGACAGCATCAGTGCGCTTGTGAAGACATCTCCGGCCCCCGTCGAGTCCACGACGCGGACCTCCGGAGGACGGACGCGCGCCGTCTCGCGGCCTCCACGGAGCAGCCGAGCCCCCTCGGCGCCCAGGGTGATGGCCACGGCGCCGCCCGCCTGCGCGACCTGGTCGCCGAGGGCTTCCGCCTCGATCTCGTTGAGGACTAGGAGGTCAAGGCGCTGCAGGCAGTCGAGGGGCATGGGTGCGTAGGGGGCGAGGTTGAGGGCGACGAACCCCCGGGCCCGGCGAATGGCTGCGGCCACAACCTCCACCGGGCATTCCAGCTGGCACAGGAGGGCCTCGGTGATGTCCGGGGGAAGGTCCTCCGGACGCATCCGGGCGTTCGCACCCGAAGCGACGAGGATCTGGTTCTCCCCGGCCGCATCGACGCCGATGAGGGCGACGCCCGTATGGCTGTCGGGCAGTCCGATGACCTCCGAGAGGTCCACGCCTTCGGCCCTGAGAAGCGCAAGGGCCTCGTCCGCGAAGGCGTCGATTCCGGTCCGGGCCCACAGCCGGACGTCGGCGCCCAGTCGGGCGAGGGCCAGCGCCTGGTTGGCGCCCTTGCCGCCGGGATGGCGCGTGAGGCTGGCGCCTATGACGGTTTCTCCCGGGCGGGGGAGGGAGGGCGCGCTGGCGACGATGTCGAGATTGACCGAGCCGATGACCCGCACGAGAGGACGGGTCATCCGTAACGCCCCAGCAGGTCGCAGACGAGGTCGAAGGCGCCGTCGGCGTCCGCCTCGATCCCCCAGAGGGCGTTCTGCGGATGCCGTTCCCCTGTCCGGAACTCCACGGCGGTATGGCCAAGGGTCAGGGGGGAGCGGGTCTCGATGGCCAGGTGGCAGGCTCGCAGCCGGAAGAGGCCCGGCGCCAGCAGCCAGAGGATGATGCAGGGATCGTGCATGGGGGGCGGGCCGCCCATCCCGATCTCCGCCTCGGTGCGGGCGCTGAAGTCCAGCAGCTGTCGGGCCGCCGCCGCCTGGGGGCTTTGCAGACCCGAAAGGCGCGCCCGGCGGGCCTCGGTCGCCAGGACCTGGTGGGTCAGGTCGAGGCCGAGAAGCACCAGCTTGACCCCGGATCGGGCTACGATGTCCGCGGCGTCCGGGTCGGCGTGGATGTTGAACTCAGCCGAGGCCGTGATGTTGCCGCCCTCGCGGCGGGCGCCGCCCATGGCGACGACCTGGCGGATACGCGGCGCGATGTCCGGCGCCCGCCGGATCGCCTCGGCGAGGTTGGTCATGGGTCCCAGGAGCGCCAGGGTGACCTCGCCGACGGGTCGGGCCCTCAGGACCCTCACGAGATGATCTACCGCAGGTTCAGGCTCAGGTCCCCGCGCGGGAGTGCTTACCGGAAGATCGCCAAGGCCTGTCGCCCCGTGAAAGTGGTCCGCCGCCACGGTCGCCCGCAGGAGAGGACGGTCCAGCCCCGCAAAGACAGGGATGTCAGGGCGGCCAGCCAGGTCCCGGATCAGGCCGGCGTTCCGGGCGGTCAGGTCGCCCCCGACATTGCCGGCCACCGTGGTGATGGCGAGGACCTCAAGGGCCTCCGGCGCGGCCAGGGCCAGCAGAAGGGCGAGGGCGTCGTCGACGCCGGGATCGCAGTCGATGATGAGGGGGAGGCCGGGCATGGCCCAGCTTCCCCCGCTTCGCCGGTCAACCGCAAGTCGCGCGGCGAACCTCCCGGGCGATCAGTTATCCCAGAGGATGTACTCATCCCCGGCCTTCTGCGGCCGGCCGGAGGGCTGGTCGATGAAGACCGGCCCCTGCAGCAGCGAGGGCCAGATTGGCTTTACACTGCGGGCGTCCTGCTGGGCCAGGAGGGCGAGCATGGCCTTCACCCGCTCGGGTTCCTTGGTCGACAGGTCGGTCTGCTCGGTGGGGTCAACGGCGAGGTTATGCAGCCAGACCTTCGAGCGGGCCTCGTTGCTCTGCAGTTTCCAGTCGCCATCGCGCACGGCCTTGTACTGGCCGGATCGCCAGAAGAGGGTCTGGTGCGGACGTTCCGTCTTCTCACCCTTGACGTAGGGCAGGAGGTTCACGCCGTCGATCTCCCGGTCTGTGGGAAGGGCCGCTCCGGCCGCTCCGGCGATGGTCGAGAAGACGTCGATGTGCCCGACAGGGTAGGGGTAGCGCTGGCCAGAGGGCATCCCCTTGGGCCACTTCATCAGGAAGGGCGTTTGAATCCCGCCCTCGAAGAAGGTCGACTTCCAGCCCCGGTAGGGCTTGTTGATGTCATCCAGCCCGATGTAGCCGGCGCCTCCATTGTCGCTGGTGAGGATGATGAGGGTGTCCTGCTCCAGGCCCTCGTCACGCAGGGTCTGAAGAAGCTTGCCGACATTCCTGTCCAGGTTCCGGACCATGGCGGCGTAGACCCTCATGCGGTGATCCTTGATCTGCGGCAGGGCGTCGTAGTCCTCCCGCGTCGCCTGCAGGGGCGTGTGGATCGCATTCGGCGCGAAGAACATGAAGAACGGCCGGTTCCGGTTGGCCTTGATGGACCGGATGGCCTCGTCCGTCAGGTAGTCGGTCATATAGCCCTTGGGGGCGAACATCTCCGAGCCGTTGTACTGGACCATGTAGGGCAGGTTCGGCCACAGGAAGCGGTCGATGGGGTCCCAGTCCTGCTTGGAGTTGACGACGCTCTTGTCCTTCACGGGAAGGAAGAGCGAGCCGCCGGCCATGAAGCCGAGACTCTCGTCGAATCCCCGGTCCTCGGGCCGGGAGCCCGGTTTGGCGCCCAGATGCCACTTGCCGAAGTGCAGGTTGTGGTAGCCCTGCTGCTTCAGCACGTTGGCGATGGTGATCTCGCTGGCGGGCACAGCCATCGAATCCATCGGGGGCACATCCTTGACCCGCTCCTTGAAGAACCGGGGGCTGACGATGGAGCCCTCCTCGGCCTCGGTGCCGACCATCCGCTGGAAGGCTACCGGCGCCGGCGTGAACTCGAAGCCGAAGCGGGTCGCATACCGCCCCGTCATGAGTGAGGCGCGGGACGGCGCGCAGGTGGCGTTACCCGCGTACCCATTCTCGAAAACCACCCCATCCTTTCCGAGCGAGTCCATGTTCGGGGTCGGCACGGCGCCGCCGGCGACGCCGCCGTTCAGGGTCAGGTCGTTGAAGCCCATGTCGTCGACCAGGATGAGGATGACGTTAGGCTGGCGACGGACCGGCGGGGGATCTGCAGGTCCCTCCAGCCAGGTCACGGGCCGGTTGGGGGCCACATCCGGCAGCCGGGCCTGGGCGATCAGGCCCAGGACGGTCGAGCGGTTGCTCCAGGCCAGGACGCCGAGGCCGACCAACAGGAGGGCGACGAGGGCGAGGACTTTCAGTATCTTCATCGGGGCGTCTCCTCAGGCGGGCTTTCGGGGTGTCAGGCCCTGCTGTTCCAGGCGCCAGCGGAAGGTGTCCATCCGGTCCTGGCCAAAGAAGGGCTCGTTGTTGAAGGCGATCATCGGAACGCCATAGTGACCCGCGGCCCGCTGCGCGACCTGGTTGTCTTCAATGATGGCATGGAGGCGATCCGCCTCGGTCTCGACCCGGCTGAAGAGCTCACTAGGGTCAAGGCCCGCCCGCCTCGCAGCCTCGGCCAGGTGGTCGCTTTCATGCCAGTTATCGACCTCGCCGCCCCAGATGATGGCGCTCACCTCCCGCAGGAAGGGTAAGCCCCGACCCGCCTCCGCCGCCAGAACGCCCAGGCGGGTCAGGCGATGGATGTAGGGCTGTTCGGCTGGATAGGTCCCTGTCGCCATGTCCATGTAGACGGGATCAGGACGGGGCCAGCGATAGGGCATGCCGAGAAACTCGGCCTCCCGGCGGGTGTCCATCATCAGGTAGGAGAACCACAGGGGATCGCGGCCCTCGAAGAAGACCGGGGTCCGTACGGCGAGGGGATAGACGGGCCGGACCCGGCAATGGACGTCGTACTCGGTCTCCAAGGCCAGAAGCCTGGGCGTGATCAAGTAAGAATAGGGTGAGCGGAAGGACCAGTAGAGGTCGTATTCGAGAGTCATTCAGGGGGTCCTGCGAAGCGTTGGCGAGTCGGCTCCGTCCCGCATAGGGTGGGGTCCTGGAACCGGTTTGGGGGTCACAATGCTGGGATTGAGAGTTTTGGTGGGCGTGCTCGGGCTTCTGGCCCTGGCCACGGCGGCCCGGATCTGGGTGGATCCTTCCGCCGCCGCCGCCCAGATGGGTCTGGTGGTCAACGGGCCCCTGGGACAGGCGACGCTCAGGGCTGACGTGGCGGGGCTGTTCGCCGGGATCGGTGGCCTGTCCGTGTTCGGCGCCGTCAAAGGCGATGGCCGTTGGCTGCTCGCGCCGCTTTGTCTGGTGGTCGCAGCCCTGGCCGGCCGGCTGCTGAACCTGGTCCTCGCCGGATTCACCGTGGAACAGGCACCGCCGATTCTGGTTGAGATCGCACTCGCCCTGATCCTCGGCGCAGCCTTCCGCACCCTGAAACCGCCTGGCGAGACGGCCTGAGCGGCAGGGAAAGACACAGCCGCACGGGACACGATCTCCTGCTGCGGTTGGCCCATGGTCCGGTGTCTCCTTCCCCCTTGGAATGGGAGAGTGAGATATCGGCACGGCAAGTGCAACAATTTAGACCGCAGGGTTACTGCTGCTGTTGCTGCTGTTGGCGCTCCAGCAGTGAGGCCCCCGCGCCGGGCCGTCTCCGGCCCCCGCCCCGGGCGAAACTCGGGCTGGCCAGGCGCATGAATTCAGGCTCTCCCGCCGTCGGGCGGGCTCGGCGCACATTGACGCCCACCGCCAGCTGGCTCTCGGCCTCGCCCTTATAAACCCCGCGCGAGGGCGGCACGTCGGCATAGTCGCGACCAATGGCCGCCGAGACATGCCGCTCTCCTGCCAGGGTGTTGTTGGTGGGGTCGAAACCGATCCAGCGGGTGGATGGCAGGAACACCTCCAGCCAGGCATGGGAGGCGTCGGGGTCCGAGCGATCGCCGCCCTCGCGGTCGGTGAACAGGTAGCCGGAGACGTACCTCGCAGGAATGCCCCAGCTCCGACAGATCGTGATCATGATGTGGGCGAAGTCCTGGCAGACGCCACGCCGCGCCGAGAGGGCGAGGTCGATCGGGCTCTCGGCATCGGTGACACCCGGCTCGTAGTCGAAGGCGTCGTAGATGGTCTCGGAGAGGCGCCGGATCGCTGTCAGGGGATCCCGGTCCTTGAGCCGGTCCAGGGCATGCTCTGAGACGAAGCCCCGCAGGGCGTCGGTCTCCACGCAGAACCCCTGGCGACGGAGAAAGTCAAAGTTCTCTCCATGGACGCGGTCGCTACGGAGCCTGTCCCATTCGCCGATGTCGAGGGCCTCGGGGAGGGGCTCGGGGGGTGAGGTCTCCACAACGGATCGGGCGGTGATGGTCAACTGGTCGTGCGGCTGGGGCACGTCGAAATGATAGACCGCATTGCCGTAGGGATCGGCGTACGAAAAGACCTGCGAGGCCGGGTCAAGCTCCAGGTCGAAGCTGGCCAAACGCTGGCGAGGCGTCTTCTGGGGCTGCATCCAGACCTCCATGACGCTCTCCCGGACCGGGGCGGCGTAATGGTACCGGGTGACATGTCTGACTTCGAGAAGCATGGCGTTTCCTAGGCGGGCAGCCGCATTTCCAGGGAATAGGCGACGAAGGTGTCGTAGATTCCCGCATGCAGGCGCGCACACTCCTCAAGGACCGTGGCGACCAGCAGATCCGAGTCCTCTCCTGTCAGGGTCTCGGCCTCCGCATAGAGAAGCCGCGCCTTCAGGCGGCCGGCGAGGCGTTCCGGGCCTGCCGCGCCCCCGAGATCGACATTCCGGCCAACCCCCGAGAGGTGCTCCTCGATCCGCGCGGTGGCGAAGCGAAGGGATCGCGGAAAGTCCTCGTCGAACATCAGGAACTGCCGGATCAGCCGCGGCTGGATGTCGGCGGTGTGCTTGCGCAGGTAGGGCTCCAAAGCGCAGCTCATGCGGAGCAGGGCGGTCATGGCCGCGTGCTCGGTGACGGGCCGGCCGAGGCTCCGGCCGAAGCCGGCCTGCAGGAGGCGGCCGGTCAGCTGGGCCCGCTCGATGAAAACCCCGAGCTGCAGGAACCCCCAGCCCTCCCCGTGGCTCATGGTGGCGTCGGCCGCGCCCTTGAAGAGGTGAAGGTCGGCGATGATGTCGTGCAGGAACTGGGAGGGGGCGTCAGTGAACTCGCGGCTCGCCTTCGGCCCTGTGACCCGCAGGAAGATCAGGTTCAGTCGCTCCCAGGTCTCGGTGGTCAGCTGGTCGCGAACCTGACGGGCGTTCTCCCGGGCCCGGGCCAGGGCGGCGGTGACGGAGTCGCCGTCCTCGCTGTCCATCGTCATGGCGAGGGCTGCATCATAGGGCGTCAGCTCTCCCTCCAGCTCGCCGTCCATCGCGGCGGAAATCACCATCCGGGCGACCTGCCCTGAGCTTTCCGTGCGGTCGAGAGTGGCGTTCAGCAGCACGTCCGCCAGCCGGCACATGTGTTCAGCCCGCTCAACATAGCGTCCGATCCAGTAGAGGCTGTCGGCGACACGGGCGAGCATCATTGAGGACCCTCCTGCCCCTCGGCCTCGCCCAGGACCCAGGTGTCCTTGGAACCTCCGCCCTGGCTGGAGTTGACCACCAGCGAGCCCTTGCGCAGGGCGACCCGGGTGAGCGCGCCCGGGGTCACGCGGATCTTGTCGCCCGACAGGATGAAGGGCCGCAGGTCCACGTGGCGAGGATCGATCGCTCCGTCGATCAGGCAGGGCGCGGTCGACAGCTGGATGGTCGGCTGGGCGATGTAGTTTTCGGGGTCGGCCCGGACCGCCTCGGCGAAACTCTCGCGCTCGGCCTTGCTGGCGTGTGGGCCGACCAGCATGCCGTAGCCGCCCGAGGCGCCCACCGCCTTGACGACCAGTTTGTCGAGATTGGCCAGGACATGGGAGAGCTGGGCCGGCTCACGGCAGAGATAGGTCTCGATGTTCGGCAGGATGGCGTCCTCGCCAAGGTAGTAACTGATGATTTCAGGGACGTAGGCGTAGACGGCCTTGTCATCCGCCACGCCGGTGCCCGGGGCGTTGCAGATCACCACATTGCCGCCACGATAGGCGTTGAACAGGCCGGCGACGCCGAGGCTGGAGTCCCGGCGGAAGGTGAGGGGGTCGATGAAGTCGTCATCAACCCGGCGATAGATTACGTCGACACGGCGCAGGCCCGTGGTCGTGCGCATGTAGACCATGTTGTCATGGGTCACGAGGTCGCGACCCTCGACCAGGGGAACGCCCATCAGCCGGGCGAGATAGGCGTGCTCGAAGTAGGCTGAGTTGTAGACCCCGGGCGTCAGGACAACGACCTGCGGGTTGGGGCGCCAGTCAGCGGCCATGCTCCTCAGGGTGGAGAGCAGGAGGTCGGGGTACTGCTCGATCCGCCGGACGCTCGCCATGCGGAACGATCCGGGGAAGGTCCGCTTGGCGGCCTCCCGGTTGGCCAGCATGTAGGAGACGCCGGAGGGCACGCGCAGGTTGTCCTCCAGCACCGCAAAGCCGCCGTCCGGCTTACGGATGAGGTCGCTGCCGCAGACGTTCGCGTAGGCGCTGTGGGGCACGTAGAGGTTCTGCATTTCCCGGCGGTACGAGGGCGCGCCCAGCACCAGTTCCCGCGGGACCACGCCGTCCATCAGGATTTTCTGGTCGCTGTAGATGTCGGCGAGAAACATGTTCAGCGCCCGGAGCCGTTGGACGAGGCCGGCCTCGATGGTGGCCCACTCCGCAGCTGGTATGATCCGGGGCAGAAGATCCGTGGGAATGATCCGCTCGGTGGAGCTCTCCGCCCCATAGACCGTGAAGGTGATGCCCTGAAGCAGGAAGAAGCGCTCCAGCAGGCGCTGCCGTTCGGCGAGGTCCTCGTCAGACAGGGAGGCCACACGCCTCGCTAAAGCGGCGTAGTGTGGACGCACGTCCCCTGCGGGATCGATCATCTCGTCATAAGGCGCCGCCGCAGCCGCGCTCGCTTCACCCATCGGCGGTGGTTCAGCCAAAGCGTATCTCACCCGGTGTTCCCCTCCGTTCGGATACGAAGGGGACAAGCCTAGAAAACCAGCGTCCTGAATAGAACGCTCAGGCCGGCTTGGCGACCACCAGACTCCTGGGCGCCGGATTTAAGGGCGCCTGCCCGAGAAATGGTCGCAACTGTCTCTGCCTCTGCGGGTGACACGGATGCCGAGGCCGGGGTATTTCACTCCCCTGACTGGAGATCACGCGTGACGGGGTCGCGACTGTACCTGGCGGGGCTGACCGGGCTCGCGCTGTTGGCGGCCTCTCCTGCGCTGGCGGCCCCGCAACTGCGCGCGCAAGTCCGCGGTGACCTTCCCGCAGACCTCAGAACCCGGATCGAGACGGCGGTGGGCGCAGCTGAACGTCCTTCGCGAAATCGCTTCGACGCCCGGCAGAGGGCGAACGCCGCAGCGCAAGAGGCTGCGGCTGTACTGCGCTCTGAGGGCTATTACGCCTTCCGCGTGCAGCCCGGGGTCTCGGAGGCGATGATCGCCGAACCCTTCGTCGAGGTCACGGTCGGCCCCCGCTTCCGCATCGGCGATGTCCGGATCGACTGGATCGACCCCGCACCAGTGTCTTCGGTCCAGACGCTGGGAAGCGACCAGCTTCGGATCGCCCCTGGCCTGCCCGCCCGGGCAATTGATGTCGTCTCTGCCGAGGCGAGAGTCCTCTCGGCGATCCAGAAGGCGGGTTACGCCGACGCCTTCATCGGCCCGCGGGAGGTGATTGTCGATCACGCGGACCAGACCCTTCGGCCCACCTTCAGGATCAGTGCGGGCCAGCCCGTCCGGCTGGATTCGATCCGCCTGGAGACAGAGGGAGGCACCCGGTCCGACTGGCTGGCGGGCCTCGCCCCCTGGCCTTCGGGAGCGACGTACGATCCGGATTCCATCGCCAGCCTCGAGAGAAGCCTGGTGGAGACCGGGGCTTACGACCAGGTCACGGTCGCCCTCGCGCCTCTCGAAGAGGTCCCTGAGGGTGGGTTGAGGCCGGTGGTGGTGACCCTCACGGACCGCAAGCCCCATCGGCTGGAGGCGGGCGCCAGTTACGCCAGCAGCGAGGGCCTGGGCGCCGACATGCGCTGGACGCACTTCAATCGGTTCGGTTTGGCCGACACCAGTGCGGTCCTCGGCCGGGTGTCCACCGTGGACAGTCGTCTGGGAGTCGAGGTCACCCTGCCGCATTGGGGGCGCCTGAGGCAGTCGCTCAATGGCTATGCCGCCGCCTTCCGGCGCGAGACGTCAGCCTATGACGAGACCGGCATTGAAGTGCGCCTCGATGTTCAGCGTAAGCGGTCAGAGGTGGCCTATGTCACGGTTGGCGCGGCTCTCGACTACACCCAGACCGAAGAGAAATCGACGTCCGCCTCCGCACTTGTGCAGCGTGAGCAGGTGGTGGGTTCCCTGCTGGGCGCCCTGGCCATTGATGAGACCGATGACGTCCTCGATCCCAAGACGGGCTGGCGGGTCGATCTGCGGGCCGAGCCCACCGTCCTCACGGGGTCGGTGACGCAGAGCTATCTCAAGACTTCGCTCCAGGGGGCCGCTTACCTGCCTCTTGATGTCGGTCGTCGCACGGTCCTGGCGGGCCGGGCCAAGGCGGGGTCCATCCTCGGCGGGACCCTTGGCGGCGTGCCTGCCTCCCGGCGGTTCTACGCCGGAGGCGGCGGATCGGTCCGGGGCTATGTCTTCCAGGGCATAGGACCCCACCTTTCGGACAATACGCCAGTCGGAGGCCTGTCCGTCGTGGAGGTCTCAGGGGAGGTTCGGCATCGCCTGTCCGATCAATGGGGCTTGGTCGCCTTCGTGGATGCGGGTTCCGTCGGGGTCTCGCAGGAGCCCGCCTTTGACACTCTCGACCTCGGCGTGGGGCTGGGCGTTCGCTACAATCTCGGCTTTGGTCCCATCCGGTTCGACCTGGCCGTCCCCCTGAACCGGCGATCCGACGACCCCAGCTACCAGATCTATGTCAGCATCGGGCAGAGCTTTTGACCGAGGCGCCCGAACCCATTCCCAAGCGTTCCAGACTGCGCGGTCGGGCCGGCCGCGCCGCTCTTCTCGCGTTGGGGGGTGTGGCTGTCATCCTGGCCGGGATTGCGCTCGCTGCGCCGGTCTTCCTCCGGACGCCCGAAGGCCTCGCCCTGGTGGAGTCCATTGCAGACGGCCTGCCCGTGAGACCGGTGGGGCGTCTTGAGGTCCAGGGGCTCGCCGGTGATCCCCTGGGGGCGTTTACGGTTCGCCGCGTTGCGATCCGGGACAAGGAAGGGGTCTGGATTGAGGCCCGGGCCCTGAGCCTGGATTGGCGACCTCTTCGCCTGGCCGGACGTGAGGTCCGGGTCGAGAGGGCCTCTGCGGAGAGGATCCGGGTCTTCCGCCGGCCCAAGCTGGAGCCTGGTAAACCCTATCAGGCCCTGCCGGTGACCCTGACACTGCGCAACCTGTCCACTGACATCGAGACCGATCCGGCCTTCAGCGTCCGGCGCGGGGCTTTCAGGGCAGGCGGGGTCGTCCAGGTGCTCAAGGACGATGATGGCGCTTCCGCCCGGCTTTCGGCAATCAGCCTGCTGCATGAGGGCGACTTTGCAAACCTGGATCTCGATGTCGGTCCGAACCGCCCGCTCCGGGTGAGGGTCGAGGCCCTGGAGGCGATGGGCGGCGCCCTGGCCGGCTCCGTCGGTGTGGCGGCGGACAAGCCCTTCAGGCTGTCTGTGGCGGCGGACGGTCAGGTCGAGCGGGGCCAGGTCCGGGCCGATCTGCGCTCTGGCGAAGACCGGCCTGTGGCCGTCACTGGAGGATGGACGCCGGAAGGCGGGTCACTGACCGGCCTCGTCGACCTGTCGGCGTCGACCCTGACCCGACCCCTTGCGGAGAGACTCGGCCCGCAGCTGCGCCTTGCCGGTACCGCCAAGGGCAGGCCCGGCGACCGGGGGGGATATGTCATCGACCTGACCGTCCTTGCCGAGACGGCGAAGGTCTCGGTCCGCGGCCCGGTTGACCTCGAGAAGCTGCAGGCTGGCGAGGGCGGCCTGGAGGTCCTGCTCACCGCACCCTCCCTGGCCCGGCTCCTTGGCGGCGGGGAGGCGGGGGCGCTCCGCATCGGGGGCCGGATGGCGGGAGGGGCGGAGGCCTGGCGGTTCGGTGGAGAGGCCCGGGTGGCGGCGATCCAGGCCGCAGGCTACCAACTCGCAGAGTTCGGCGGCCCCGTCACCCTGGAGGCCCAGAAGGGGCGCCTCGACCTCCAGGTGGGATTGCGCGGCGAGGGCGGCCGAGGAACAGGCCTGCCCGCCAACCTCCTTGGCCGGGCCCCGACCCTGGACCTGAAGGCCTCGCGGCTCGCCGACGGCGCCCTCCTCATTGAAGACCTCAGGGCTGTCGGCTCCGGGTTCCGGGTCACCGGGGAGGGGTCTCGCGGTCTTTTGGGGGGGCTATCCTTCTCTGGTGAAGCGGTCGCCACCCGGCTGGACTTGGGCCTGCCCGGCGCCTCTGGCGGACTGTCCGCTCGCTGGAGCGCGCGCTCGGGGGGATCTCAATCGCCCTGGGAAGTCTCCGTTTCCGCTCGGGGAGACAACCTGAAGACAGGCCGCCTCGAGGCGGACAGGCTGCTCGGGCTGCGCCCGACGCTGGACGCCCGTTTCGCCCTCCAGGAGGGCGACCTGCGGTTCGAGCGCATCGTCGTGGAGGGCAGGGCCATCCGGGCCAACGCCCGTGGCGGCGCCCTCGCCTCAGGGGCTCTGGACGTCGGGTTCGATTGGTCGGCATCCGGTCCCTTCGCCGCCGGTCCTGTTGAGATTGCAGGCAAGGCCTCGGGCGCCGGCCGCATTGGCGGTCGCCTCGCAACGCCTGAGGTCCGCATGGACGCGGGCTTCGACGCCATCGACCTTCCGGGGCTCAAGCTCACCGAGGCGCGACTGGAGATGAACTGGTCCCCGGCGGGTGGCGCGGCCGACCTCAAGGCGCAGAGTCCCTACGGCCCTGCATCAGCCGGCGCCGCATTCGCCTTCCCGAAGGGCGGCGTGCGGCTGAGCGAAATCCGGGTGGACGCCAGTGGACTCCGGGTTCGGGGAGAGGCGACCCTCGGCGGAAAGGGCGCCTCACAGGCGGACCTCGCCATTGACCTGTCGCGAGGCGCCTTCCTGGCGGAGGGAACCGTGACCGGCGCCCTGCGGCTGGAGGACCGGACGGGTTCCGGTCTCTGGCTCGACGCGGATCTTTCAGCGCGTAATGCGCTTTCACCCGGCGAGACCGTCTCGGTGTCCGAAGGCCGGCTCACCGCCGAAGGGCCGCTTGAGCGTCTTGCCCTCCGCCTCCGGGCTAATGGCCAGACAACGGGCGGGGACTGGAATGTCGATGGGAATGGCCTTGCAGAGCGTTCGGGCGAGGGGTGGCGGATCGGCTTCGACGGCGGCGGGGAGGCGGCGGGGCGCCGGGTCAGGACCCTGGAGACCGCGCGCCTGGAACTTGACGGGGACAGGCGCCGGGCCCGGCTTCGCATCGGCCTGGACCAGGAGGGCGCAGCCTCCCTGGACCTCGCTCTGGAAAGGTCCAGCGCCCTGGTCACCGGCCGGCTCGATGACGTTCCCGCGAGCTTTCTGAATCCGGACCTCGCCGGCCGTCTCGACGCGGACTTCCGGATCGAAGGGAGGGATGGCCGGCTTGTCGGCGCCAGCTCAGGGCGCCTGGAGGGTGTCCGCGCCCGGGACAGCGAGGCGGCCCTGGGCTTGAACGGGCGCTTCACCGCCGCCCTCGCCGAGGAAGAGCTCCGGCTGGCCGCGGACATCGGGAACCGGCAGGGGATGTCCGCTGACGGAGAGGTGACGCTGCCGGTGAACACCCGCCTCGCCACCTTCAGCATAGCCCCTGACCGGGAGCGCCCGCTCCGAGGTCGGATCCAGGCGAACGGCGAGGTGAAGCCCCTCTGGGACCTGTTTGTCGGCGGCGAACAGACCCTCAGCGGGCTCGTTCAGGTCCGGGGAACCCTTGGCGGCACCCTGGCGGCGCCGAGGGCGGACGGGGAGGCCGAGATCGAGAATGGCGCCTTCGCGGACGCCTCGACCGGGCTGGTGCTCAAGAGTGTCGTCGTGCGCTCCCGTTTGTCGGAATCAGCCATCCGGATCGACCGCGCGACAGGGGCTGACGGGCAGGGGGGCACGCTGTCCGGGTCCGGGCTCATCTCCCTCCAGGAGGGCTCGGCCAGTTCGTTCCGCCTGGATCTCCTGAACTTCCGGGTCATCGACAATGAGCTGGCCACCGCCATCGCCTCGGGGCAGGCCTCCATGACCCGTGCGGCGGACGGCCGGGTCACCCTCAAGGGCGGACTGACCATCAACCGGGCGGACGTCACCGCCACGGCCCCGACCCCGACGGGTGTGACTCCCCTGGCGGTCACGGAGATCAACCGACCGGTGGAGGTCGGTCGCAGAGACGGACGCGAGGGCGGGGGGCCGGCCGTCGCCCTCGACGTCACCCTGAAGGCTCCGGAGCAGATCTATATCCGCGGCCAGGGGCTGGACCTGGAGATGTCCGTGGACGCCCGCGTGACGGGAACCACCGCCCGCCCCCGCCTCACGGGTCTGGCCCGGGTGGTGCGCGGGTCTTACGCCTTCGCCGACAAGCGCTTCGAGATCGATCCTTCCGGCGTGGTCTACCTCTCTGAGGATCCGGCCCGGATCCGTCTGGACCTTGCGGCCGTTCGGAGTGATCCGGCGCTGACCGCCATCGTGCGGATCCGCGGCACGGCGGAGCGTCCAGAGATCACCCTGACGTCAACACCGCCCCTGCCGACCGATGAGATCTTCTCGCAGATCCTTTTCGGCAGGTCGGCCTCCCAGCTCTCGCCGGTGGAGACGGCCCAGCTGGCGTCGGCCGTGGCGTCCATGGCGGGCGGCGGCGCTCTCGATGTGATCGGCAATCTCCGCGGCCTTGCGGGACTGGACCGTTTGACCTTCGCCGGCGGCGTCAATGGCGAGGGACTCGAAGTCTCGGGTGGCAAATACCTGACGGACAACGTCTTGTTGATCGTCAGCGGAGGCGGGCGAGACGGCGGATCGGCGCAGGTCGAATGGAATGTGAGCCGCTCCCTGAGCCTGATCTCCAAGCTGTCCGGCCAGGGTGGAAACACCCTCTCGGTACGCTGGCGGCGGGACTACTGAAGCCAAGCGCGAGCTGCAGCTTGTTTCCAGGTCGTCTGACCCAGACGAACTTACCTTCGCGCACCCAGGGGGATGGGGTAACGGCGAGCGAATCCCTCTCGCGGCGGTGGGGCGAGGGAGGATTTGGGATGTCGTTCGGGGGATCCCTCGGGCGCGCGATCCGCCAATCCATACCGGGTAGCGCCCGCCAGTGCTCCGCGCCACAGGAGTTGGTTTCCGCCTATCGCCGCGCCAACCGGATTGCGCCCTCCGGGCACGCGGTTACGCAGAGACCACAGGCATGGCACTGATCGCCATTCACCACGAAGGCCTGTTTACCGCCATGCACCATCACCTTAACGCGCGGGATGAGCGGCAGTTGCTGTCGCTCGCTGCGGGTCAAGCTGCGGACCTCGAACACGTCGTAGGGGCAAACTCGGACGCAGTCTTCCTTACCTTCGCATTTATCCGCGTTGATAACCGGCAGGACGTAACCCGGGGCCTGTTTGCACTCCTTTGACGCTTGCGTTGGCTTCATATTGCGTCTCGGAGCCTTCAGAACGGGTCACGCCCTTGGTCATTGCCTATCCGAAGAGGACCGTTAGGCCCCACCGGTGATTTCGAAGAACTGGTTCTTTGATGAAGTGTCCTCGGCGCAATTCACAAGGAATGATGCCACACCAACCCTGGATACCTTAGAGAGAACTTTGTCGTTACTCCGCAGCAGTCGGGCGGCTTTTGTGGGTTCGTTGTCGTCGAGGGTTGCAGGTTGCACGATACTCCACCGGTTCTTGTTGGACTCAAGAACCTTTTCTGCTCCCGTATGATCTCTCATGCTCCACTTGATCTGGGTCATCTGGATCATCATCCGAGCCCAAGCTGGATACTTCAGCCAGGTCTTGTTGGCCCCGGCTGAGCTCATGTAGACAATCCGTACATCCGGGCGGTCGCGAAGGGCCGTCGTGAGGGCTGTAACTGCCCGGGTGCATGTGTCGGGAGGC
Source organism: Phenylobacterium sp. (assembly GCA_020402745.1). Taxonomy (GTDB): domain Bacteria; phylum Pseudomonadota; class Alphaproteobacteria; order Caulobacterales; family Caulobacteraceae; genus Phenylobacterium. The sequence continues at coordinate 379,821 of JADBYZ010000001.1, read as the reverse complement.
GAAATCAGGCGACTCCCAATTGGCGACCGCGAAGACCGGTTGATCCCCAAAGCCACAATCACGGCGTCAACGCCCTGCAACGCATCCTTCAGTTGGACGGGATCAAATACATCCGCCACCTGCACCTGAACCTTGGGTCTCTGCCTGAGCCGGTTGCGATCGCGCACCACCGCAACCACATCATGGCCTCTACCCAATGCCGTTTCGACAACGTGTTCACCCGTCAGCCCATTCGCCCCAAGGACAGCTATCTTCATTCTCTCTTCTCCTCTGATGGGCGTATCTGTTCATCGAACGATCGCGAACGCCCCGCGACCGCATAAAGAAAAAGTTCGGTGCATGATCAGTCTTTGGCCGCGCAGGTCCATTCCCGGCGGTTCGGATTGTACGGCTAATCGTCCTGGACGCGCCGGGAAGCTGCTCGGGTGGGGTTGCATGCTCGGACGCAAACCCAGCGGCTTGCGAACGCCCAGGCGCGAGCCGACAGCGATCCTCCACGCTTCTGAAGCAGAAATATCCCCTGGAAGAATGATCAATACCCCCCTCAAAGGTCGTTGTTTCGTGACTCTGCCCAGTCGTTGTTACTCCGAAATCAGTGCATTCGGGGATTTGCATGACGTTAAGATCGCCTGCGGGCAAATGGGGGGGCGATCTGGTCAGGTCCGGTTCAGGCGAGGAGTATCTGGATAATGGAGGTTGGTGAGTATCCTGCGGTTGACGCCCTAAGCTCAGCGCTCGCCGGCCTGACCTTCGGAGGCTGGGTCGTCTGTCGGAGCGATCTGTCCGGTCCATGGGGCGTTTCCCTACCAGGCGGACGACTCGGGGCCGCTCACATCGTATTGTCTGGTCGATGCTACGTGACCATGGAGGGTAGCGGCGCCCAAGTTGAGCTTAACAAGAATGAGCTTGTCTTTCTTCCAGCAGATCGGATTCACAAGGTCACCGATGCGCCTGACACCGAAGCCGTTCCCGCCAGTCAGATCGCAGGTTTGCAGATCACCGACTCCTTTGCAGTGTCCTTGTCTCTCGGGGGCGGGGGAGCGAGGACCCGGCTGCTCACGATAAGTTTCTCGACAGGTTCTGACCTCCACACTCAGATCTTCGCTGGCTTGCCAGAGCTCATAAAGCTGAGCCTAAAGTCCGTCTCTAACCAGGCGCATTTGAGAGCCACACTCCAAGCAATTGAAGCGGAGATGGCTGCCGCGCATCCTGGATATCTCGCGATCCTGAGGCGTTTGGCTGAGATCTTTTTCGTACAGTTGATGCGAGCGGTCTCCTTGTCTGACGTGACGGAGCGCGGTTGGCTGTTCGCGCTTTCCGACCCAAGACTTAAGAAAGCCTTGGGACTGATGCACAGTCAGTTCGCTCAGCCTTGGCGGCTAGCCGATCTGGCCCGGGCATGTGGGATGTCCCGCACTTCATTCTGCGACCGTTTTGCAGAGGTGGTCGGTGTCCCGCCGATGACCTATCTCAACCGCGTGCGCATGAGCGAGGCGACCCAAAGGCTGAAGTCGCCCGGAGCACGCATCGCCACCGTAGCAGAGGAGGTTGGGTATGCCTCCGCTGCAAGCTTCAGCCGAGCCTATCGCGAGATTGTCGGCAGTCCGCCGAGCGAGGTTGCGCGGTCACCAGCCGTGGAACCGTCGCTTCCCAATATGGTCTCGTTCTAACGGCAAATCGTAGGCTCACCCTGGACGGCGACCTGGTTCGCGGAGCGGCGGGCATCAGACGTTCACTTCCGTACGATTTGCGACGAAAGCTGTACCCTGCGTGATCGATCACACGGCGGCTTCGATGAGAGAGTGCAACCTGATTGGAAATGGCGCGCCGTAAGCCTGCGGCCAAGCGTCAATTAACCAAAGGTGGCGACGGATGCCGGCTGACACGAGAGCGAGGCTGTCGAGAGTCTCGATCGTTCTTCATTGGACTACAGCGGTCCTTGTGATCGCGACGGTGGTGGCGGGATCGCCGCTGGACGACATGCCGGACGGCGCAGCCCGTTTGGACGCCATTGCCTTTCACATCTCGCTCGGCCTGACGGTGCTGGCATGGGGGCTTGCGCGGGGTCTATGGCGCCTCAGTAATGGAATGCCGGTGCCACTCAAGTCATACAACGCCGCAACCCGCCTTATCTCGAAGGTCGTTCGTTATGGAATGCTTTTCTTGAGCGTCGCTCTTCCCATTACGGGAATTCTTATGGCGACGGAAAAAGGCTACGGAATCAGATTCTTTGGAATCGAGTTGATCAAGGCGTCTGAAGACAAGTTGTTGAATATAACAACACTTCAAACAGCTCATCAGATTGGCGCCTGGACCATGGTGGTCTTCATCGCCATTCACGTCGCAGCGTCCCTCAAGGCCTTGTTGGTTGATCGCGATGGGTCCTTCCCGCGGATGCTTGGGGCGACCCTTAGGTCGACGACCGAGTAGATCGACGACCCGTTTTGAACGCTCGCCACTGGGCCACGGCCCGTCCACGATTTCTTCCGCAGTGGAAACCACCCCCGGCCCTATCCCTGAAACAGCACAAGGAGACCGATCCGATGTCATGGCTCATCCGAAACCGCGGACGAAAGTTCGCTTCCATCTTGGCCCTCACGGGGGCGACATTGGCCTCGGCGACCGGAGCCGTAGCGGGCCAATTGACCGGTGTCTGGAAAACCCCAGGCGGTTACGTTGAAGTCTTCAACTGCGGCGCCGCAGTGTGTGGGCGTATTTCTCCCACTCTGGGAGATTCAGCGGACAAACAGAGGCTGGACACGAAAAACAAGAACCCAGCCCTACGAAATCGAAAGATTGGGGGCCTGCAGATCATGAGTGGGTTTGAGGCTGACCGGGGTCAGTGGACTGGGGGCAAGATTTACAATCCGAGTGACGGCAACACCTATTCGGCGTCGCTGACCCTTCAGCCGGGTGGAAGTCTCTCGGTTAAGGGGTGCGTGGTCGCTCCCCTTTGCAGAACCCAGACCTGGACACGGGTGACGCCCTAGTGTCGCGCTCGCTGGTCCAGGATGGTTGGACTATAGGACCGCCGCCAAGAGTGGGGCGGTGGTCTCCGGCGAGTCCAATCGCAAGCCTCCGCATGCTTGGTTGCAACGGGGTCCGCGGAGAGGGGCGAGGATGAACTCGCTCGCCCTTGGGCTTGGAGCGACGGGCTTTGTCGGTAGCCTGGCCGCCTGGTATGCATGGGAGAGGTCTCACCGAAAGACCATGAAGATGCCGGCGGGTATTGATCTCGGGAGATCAGTGCCTCACCAGCAAGAATTTGAACTTTATCAGAATGTTCTATCACTTTGTGCTAGAAAAGTTCGAATCTGCCTAGCAGAATACAATATACCTTACAAATCCCACCATATAGACTTAATAGAGACGGGATCGTATGAGGTTATCTCTCGAAGATACCTGACCATTAATCCGGGGGGCTTAGTCCCAACTCTGGTTCACAACGGACACCCCGTCTACGAGTCTGACTTCATCGTCAACTACATTGCGGACCAAGCCGCTGGCTCTGGGATCAGCCTGACGCCCGCGGATCCGGCCAAACGCGCCGAAATGGATATCTGGATCGCGCGGGCCTCGCTGATCGGAGAAGATGCTGCACGGGATCACCAAATCAGCGCCGGCCAGTGTATTCCCCCGTTGACTGTTCCACTGTTCGTGGCCTCCATCCGCTACATTCCCATTAGTCGAATTCTGGAGGGACTTCTCTTCCATAGGCTTAAAGAGCGAGCCGTTTTCTTCCTGATTTTTAAGCTTATCGGCATGTCAGGTGTCATAACGGTGCCGCGCTTCAGGGCGATTGTTCGGTCCGCGCGTGATGCCATGGTTATTCACCTTGAGGCGCTGGAAGAACAATTATCTAAGAGTTCAGCGGATTGGATAATTGGAGAACAATTCACTTTAGCTGACGTAACCTGGATGTCTCTCTTACATAGACTCGAAGAGACATGGTGGCTAAAGTATTTTCTCGAAAATCATCAGCTTCAGAGGGTGAATGCCTACTGGGGCCGGTTGAAGGCACGCGAAAGCTATAAGTCTCAGATCAAAGCTCAGCCCCATCCTGTTATTGATCAGGGTATTGCAGATCTGCGTGAAGCGATCTCGGGGATACCTGGCTGGCGGGCGCTATACCAAGGTAGTTAACGGAAAACGACCAGTTGTCCTACCACGTGTGAGGAAAGGAAGGATCAATGTCCGTCCACATGATATGTGCGTCTCACAGTCCACTGATGGAGGCGTTCCAAGTTGAGCCTCCTGAGCATCAGTCGGTCGTCGCGGCCTTCGAGGCGCGAGCGAAATTGGTCGAAGCGTTCCAACCTGATCTCGTGATCGAGTTTGGTTCCGATCATCTCACGGGTTTTCACTATCACGTCCTGCCGCCGATCTGCGTCGGCCTGTCGGCGCGGGCGGTGGCCGATATCGGGGGCTACCCTGGAGATCTGCGAGTTCCGACGGAAGACGCGCAAGCGCTCGTGTCCTATCTCGGCAAGGCGGATATCGATGTCGCTATCGCGCATGAGATGGTGATTGACCACGGCTTCTCTCAAGCCTTGCATCGCCTTACAGGGGGCATTGACCGCTATCCCGTCATCCCGATTTTTCTGTCGGCGATCGCCGGCCATCGTCCGTCACCCCGACGGGCGCGTCTGCTGGGCAAGGCCGTCGGCGAATTTGCGCGTAGCTTGGACAAGAGGGTCCTGATCCTCGGGACGGGCGGTCTCGCTCACGATCCAAGTCTTGCTTTCCCTGGTCTTGAGCATGCGCCCGAGGAGCACCGGGGATACATGGTTCATGGCCCAGCGGCGGGGCAACAGGCAACAGACCTATGGTTGGAGCGGGTCAATAGTTTGACCCTCATGGCCAGTCACATGATCGCGAACGGCGCGCTCGGCCCAGAACAGATCAAGTTGAATGCATCCTGGGATCAAGATTTCCTGGCTAGGATCTGCTCTGGGCGCCTTGAAGGGTTCGATGAGTGGACCACAGAGCAGATGATCGCCGAGGCCGGCTCTGGAGCCGCCGAATGCCTGCAATGGATCGCCGCTGCGGCAGCGGCTCAGGCGGCGGGCTGTGCGCCGCCGGTAATCGATCTTTGCGTGCCTGTGCTCACCTACATCATCGGTGTGGGCGTCATTCATACGCCACTGCCCGCGTTGGCCTGACCATCGCTTCCTGGAGATTCGCATGCTACACGGATGGACCCTACCTCAGACGATGACAGGTCGTTCATCGACCGTCAGTCCGCCCCCATGGCACTATTCGGGGGAAGTGATTGCGGTTGAGTTCAAGGCTGACCCTAGCCGGGTCGCCGCGCTGGCGCCGGCAGGGTTCGAAGCCGACGCTGATGGATCCTGTACCTTCGTATTCTGCGATTGGTGTTCCGCTGCGGACAGCGATCCTAGGACCCTGGCGGACCCTGCAAGGAGCCAATACAAAGAAGCCTTCGTCATCGTAACCGGTATGTTCCGCGGCGGGCGGGCAAGTCGGATCCCCTTCATCTGGGTGGACAGCGAGCTGTCTCTGCTGCGCGGCCATATTCAAGGCTTTCCGAAGCAGCTCGGTCAGATCCATATGACGCGGCCAGTATCCCTCGGGAAAGGGGGAGTGAGGCTTGAGCCTGGAGCCACTTTAGGCGCTCACGTCTCCAGCCTCGGTCGCCGGTTGGCGTCAGTCCGCGTCGAATTGCAGGATAAAGTCGATACGCCGCCCTTGGCGCTATTTGCCCCCCCGCTCCATACGCGTCTGTTTCCGTCACTCAGCAGGCCTGAACCTGCAGTCGAGGAGTACTCGATGGGCAAGGTGTCCAACGTGGGTTGGTCGGATATCTGGCGGGGGGAAGGGAACATCCAGTTTGGCGAGTCAGAGTACAGTGAGTTGGATCAGCTTGCTCCGATTGAGATCACTGCTGGCTGGCGGTTGAATCTCGCATTCTCGGTTGACGGCGCTGTTGAGTTCCCGATCACCCCGAAGTCTGAACTGGAGAGAGCCGATGAATCTGTTTGAAGGTCCGCGTAGGGAGCTGAGGCGCATTTTTCATGACGGACGAGCAATGTTCGCGACCTTGTCGGAAGGCGAACTCTTGCTAGGTGACGGACGTCGGCTCGATCCCGAGACAACGAGTCATCTACCACCTGTAGATCCAAGACTGATAGTCTGCATTCACATGAACTATGAGTCCCGCCGACTGGAGTTTGGCCTACCGATGGGCACCGAGCCGTCCTATTTCCTTAAGCCACCAACAACAGTTCTAGGCCATGGGGGTGTGGTGCGCCGGCCGACAGGTTGCGAACTCCTGAACTTCGAAGGCGAAATCGCCGCGGTTGTCGGACGGCCGATGCGCAACGTACCCGTGGCCGAGGCGTGGGAGTATCTCGCCGGCTTCGCTCCCGCCAATGACGTTGGTCTGCATGACTATCGGGAGACCGACGCCGGCTCCATGTTTCGGGTCAAGGGGCATGACGGCTTCTGCCCAATCGGGCCCGGCGTCGTCGCCGGGGTCGATATCCGCGACCAGGTCCTGAGGACCTACCGAAATGGAGTGGTCGTGCAGGAGGGTCCGGTAAGCGAGATGCTGAATGGAATCGACTATCTCCTCGCCGATATCTCTCGGCATGTCACCCTACAGCCAGGTGATATCGTCCTGACCGGAACGCCCGCGGGTTCGCGCCCCATGGCCCCCGGAGACGTAATGGAGGTGGAAGTGACGGGAATTGGCCGGCTCCGTCATACGGTGGCAGAGGCGCCCGCACCTGCGGCCGATGTGGGTTTTCAACCGGTCGCAAGCCAGATGTCCAAGACGGTGGCCTTCGGTGGAGACTTCAAGGCCCTGGAGACAGGGCCCGGGCGCTAGTTGCTGATGCGGGGGCGCAGGCGATAACGGCCCGGCTCAAAGGCCTCAAAGATTTCCGGGGTCTGCGGGTGACCGACCGGCTCGCCTGTCTCATCCGCCAGCAGGTTCTGCTCGGACACATAGGCCACGTAGGCGCTTTCCTCGTTCTCGGCCAGCAGGTGGTAGAAGGGCTGGTCCTTCCGGGGACGCACGTGCTCGGGGATGGAGAGCCACCACTCTTCGGTGTTGTTGAAGGTCGGATCCACGTCAAAGATCACCCCCCGGAACGGGAAGACGCGGTGCTTCACCACGTCGCCGATGGCGAACTTCGCCTCGCGAACGATGGACGGGGGGGTGGCTCGGTCGCCGCGCGGGGAATTCTGGATATTCATCACTCGGAGCTCCGGCTCAGGAGAGCCACCGCCTATACCTAATTCAAACCGTCAAGGCCGCAAGACGCCTTTCGGCCGGACCGGCTCTCGGATAGGCTAAAAGAGGAGTGGCGCGGCGGTTTGTTGCGCCGAGGTGGGACCAGGGTCCATGTCAGAGGCGCCGAGCGCGCCCCGCGCCGCGCAGAACGGCCGGGAGAAGGGCGCAGGAATGGGCGGACGGGAGCTCTACGGGGCTCTGGACCTGGGCACAAACAATTGTCGTCTGCTGATCGCAACGCCCGCCGGGCGTGGCTTTCGTGTCGTCGACGCTTACTCCCGGATTGTCCGGCTCGGGGAAGGTCTTTCCCAGTCCGGCCGGCTCTCGGAGGCGGCGATGGACCGAGCCCTGGCCGCGCTTCGGGTAAGTGCGGACAAGATCCGCCGACGGGAGGTGACCCGGTTCAAGGCCATCGCCACCCAGGCCTGCCGAGCCGCCAAGAACGGCGCTGAATTCATCGAGCGCGTGGCTTCTGAAACCGGGCTCCATCTCGAGGTGATTTCGCCGAAGGAAGAGGCGCATCTGTCCGTCGCTGGTTGCCTGAACCTCCTCGATCGAGAGGCCGACGCAGCCCTTGTGGTGGATGTCGGAGGCGGCTCAACCGAGTTGTCGTGGGTGGATCTTGCCGATCGCGGTCGCTTTGCGCCGCTCGCGCCGGCACGACCTCCGATCAGGGCTTGGCGTTCCATCCCTCTGGGCGTCGTAACGCTGGCTGAGCAGTTTCCCGAGGGGCCTGATCCCTCGGAGGTTTGGTTCCGGCGAATGGTTGAAGCTTTCCGCAGCCAGTTGGAAGGTTTCACCGGCGCTGAAAATCTCCGTTCGGCCTTCGACGCTGGTCGGGCGCACATTGTTGGCACATCCGGCGCGATCACCAGCCTCGCGGGTCTTCATCTCAACCTGCCCCGCTATGATCGCAGCCGGGTGGATGGGATCTGGATGAGCCGCGATGACTGTGAGGCCGTGGTGGAGCGGATCATCCGCATGAGCCTGGCGGAGCGAACGGCGCAGCCCTGCATAGGACCTGAGCGGGCGGACCTTGTTCTGGCCGGGGCCGCGATCCTGCAGGCCGTGCAGGAACTCTGGCCCTGTGAGCGGTTGAGGGTGGCCGATCGAGGGCTGCGGGAGGGCCTTCTCCTTTCAATGATGGCGGCAGGTCAAAGATCACGCCGGCGCGGCCGCAGACGGGGCGCGGCGAAATGACTGAGCCTCCCCGTCGGCGCATGGTCCGCGCACCCAATGGCGGAACAGAGGAGGGCCGCGGCAAGCCGGCGCGCCTGAAGACCGCCAAGATGCGCACGCCGTCCTCCCAGGCCTGGCTTTCACGCCAGATCAATGATCCCTGGTCCGCAAAGGCCCGCGCACATGGCTATCGCAGCCGGGCCGCCTACAAGCTGACGGACATCGCCGACCGCTTCGGGCTCCTGAAGCCCGGCCAGAGGGTCATCGACCTCGGCGCCGCCCCGGGGGGCTGGACGCAGGTGGCCATTGAGCGCGGCGTCACCCAGATTGTCGGTGTCGATCTTCTCCCGGTGGAGCCCCTGCCGCCGGCTGTCCTGCTGCAGATGGACTTCACAGACCCGGCTTGCGGCGACGAGCTTGTGGCGCTCCTGGGCGGCGCCCCCGACCTCGTGATGTCCGACATGGCGCCCAATACGGTGGGACATCGCAGGACGGATCACCTCCGGATCGTCGGGCTGATCGATGCGGCGGTTGACTTTGCCGAGACCGTCCTGCCCCCCGGCGGCGCCTTCATCGCCAAAGCTTTCCAGGGCGGTGAGATCAGCGAGGTCATCACACGGCTCAAGCGCAGCTTCGCCCAGGTCCGCAACGTCAAGCCGCCGGCCAGCCGGGCGGACTCCTCGGAGACCTACCTCGTCGCCACCGGATTTCGCGGCCGCCCCGCCGCCAGCCTTGCGCCGGGGGGGCGCTAGCCCTTATACGCGGCTCGCAAAATGGAGAGTCTCATGGAGATTCGCGAAGGCCTTACCTTCGACGACGTTTTGCTCGAACCCGGCGCTTCCGAAGTGATGCCCGGACAGGTGGACACGACCACCCGGTTCACCCGCGAGATCAACCTGAACATCCCCATCGTCTCCTCCGCCATGGACACGGTGACGGAAAGCCGGCTGGCCATCGCCATGGCCCAGGCGGGGGGCATGGGCATCCTGCACCGGAACCTCACCGTCGATGAGCAGGCCGACCAGGTCCGCGAGGTCAAGCGTTACGAGAGCGGCATGGTCATCAACCCGATGACCATCCATCCCGAAACCACCCTGCGCGAGATCCGCGAGATCAAGGCCCGGCGGCGGATTTCCGGCTTCCCCGTCGTTGAGCCGGGCACCGGGAAGTTGGTGGGCATGCTCACCAACCGCGACATGCGCTTCGAGAACGGCGATGACGTTCCAGCCCGGACCCTGATGACTTCGGAGAACCTCATCACGGTGCGCGAGGGCTGCACCCAGGAGGAGGCCCGCAACCTCCTGCGTCGCCACAAGATCGAGCGCCTGATCGTCGTCGACGACGATTACCGGGCGGTGGGCCTGATCACCGTCAAGGACATGGAGAAGGCCCAGGCCCATCCGTCCGCGGCCAAGGACGCCCAGGGCCGGCTGCTGGTCGGCGCGGCCTCGACCGTCGGCGACGGCGGCTTCGAGCGGTCCATGGCCCTTGTCGAGGCCGGGGTCGACGTGGTGGTGATCGACACCGCCCACGGCCACAACGCCGACGTCCTGAAGGCCGTGGCGAGGCTGCGTCGCGAGGCCAACCGGGTCCAGATCGTCGCCGGTAACGTGGCTACCTACGACGGGACCCGCGCCCTGATCGACGCCGGCGCCGACGCTGTGAAGGTGGGGATTGGCCCCGGCTCGATCTGCACCACCCGCATCGTGGCCGGCGTGGGCGTGCCCCAGCTGACCGCCATTGCCGACGCCGCCCGCGCCGCCCGCGACACGGACGTCCCGGTGATCGCCGACGGCGGCATCAAGTATTCCGGCGACTTCGCCAAGGCCCTGGCCATGGGCGCTCACGCCGCCATGATGGGCTCGGCCTTCGCCGGTACGGACGAGGCGCCGGGCGAGGTCTTCCTCTACCAGGGCCGGTCCTACAAGGCCTATCGCGGCATGGGCTCCCTGGGCGCCATGGCCAATGGCTCGGCCGACCGGTACTTCCAGAAGGAGGTCTCGGCCCTGAAGCTGGTGCCTGAGGGCATCGAGGGGCAGGTGGCCTACAAGGGACCGATCGGCGCCGTCCTGCACCAGATGGTGGGCGGCCTGCGGGCGGCCATGGGCTATGTGGGCGGTGCAGACTTGGAGAGTTTCCGCGCTAAGGCCCGGTTCGTGCGGATCACCGGCGCCGGCCTTCGCGAAAGCCACGTCCATGATGTTATGATGACCCGCGAAGCCCCTAACTATACGAGCCCGATGTGAACATGGTCGCTGAACCTGAACTCCTTCTGCTGGGCGCCGCCATCGCCATCGGTCTGGTGCAGCTGATGTGGTCCGCGGCGGCGGCCCGCCGCCAGCAGGACATGAAGTGGGCGGCAGGCGCCCGGGACGAGGAGATGCCCATCACCGGCGTCGCGGCGAGGCTCGACCGGGCGTTCCGCAACTTCATGGAGACATTCCCCCTCTTTGCGGCGGCGGTCCTGGCCGTGGTCATCGCCGGAAAGGCCGGCCCGCTGAGCCTCTGGGGCGCCGCACTCTATGTGGTCTGCCGGGCCCTCTATGCGCCGATCTACGCCGCAGGGACCTACATGGTCCGGAGCCTGATCTGGACCCTCTCCCTCGTGGGCCTGGGCATGGTGGTCGCGGCGCTCTTCCTTGCGTGACGCAGGGCGGATCGAGGCGGCTATCCGCGTCCTGACGGAGATCGAGACCGCTCGCCGTCCCGCGCGCCTGGCCCTCAAAGCCTGGAGTGACGCCGCCCGATACGCGGGATCAGGGGATCGCGCCTTTGTCGCGGGCCTCGTCCTGGACGTCCTGCGGCGCCGGCGGTCGGCGGCCTGGCGGATGGAAGATGACAGTCCCAGAGGCGCCGTCCTTGGCGTGCTGTCCCAGACCTGGAACTGGCCTGCAGACCGCATTGCGGCCGCCTTCGCGGAGACGCCGCATGGCCCAGGGACGTTGAGCGCCAAAGAGACCGCCCGCCTCTCAGAACCCCGCGACCTTGCCGGCGCCCCTGACGCTGTGGCGGCTGACCTGCCCGACTGGCTGGCCCCGGCCTTCGCCCGTGTGTTCGGCGACCGCACCCGACGCGAGGCGGAGGCCCTGGCCCGCCGCGCCCCTGTCGACCTGCGCGTCAATACCCTTAAGAGCGACCCGGACCGCGCCCTGAAGGCGACGGGTCCTCTGGGCGCCCATCCCATCCCCGACCTGCCCCTGGCCCTCCGGATCGATCCTCCCGCCGCCGCGGAACGGACCCCGTCGGTCGAGAGCCTGCCCGAGTTCGTCAAGGGGTGGATGGAGGTCCAGGACGCCGGCTCCCAGATCGCCGCCGCCTGCGCGGGCGACGTCAAGGGCGCCCAGGTGCTGGATCTCTGCGCCGGCGGCGGCGGCAAGACCCTGGCCCTGGCGGCCGCCATGGGCTCGACCGGGCAAGTCTATGCCTACGATTCCGACGCCCGGCGGCTGGCCGACACGGTGCGCCGTGGGGAGAGGGCGGGGGTGCGCAACCTCCAGGTCCGCACGCCCCTGCGGCCAGATCCGTTGAAGGACCTGGAAGGCCGGATGGACCTGGTCTTCATCGATGCGCCCTGCTCAGGCTCCGGCGCCTGGCGCCGGCACCCCGACACCAAGTGGCGCCTGACGCCCGAGGCCCTGGCCCGCCGCCAGGCCGACCAGGACGCCGTCCTCGACGCCGGGGTGCTCTACGTCCGCCCCGGCGGGCGGGTCGTCTACGTCACCTGCTCGGTCCTGGCCGAGGAGAACGAAGACCGGGTCGCCGCCCTCCTGACCCGGCATCCGGATTTCCACATCCTTCCCGCGTCGGAGGCGCCGCACCTGCTTCCGCACCTCACGGCGGAAGGTTATCTCCGGCTGACACCGGCGACCTCGGACACGGACGGATTCTTCGTCGCCGTCCTGGCCCGGGCCGATGGAAGGACCCCTGCATGACCGCCGCCCCCGTCCATGAACGCGTCCTGATCGTCGATTTCGGCAGCCAGGTAACCCAGCTGATCGCCCGGCGGCTTCGTGAGAGTGGCGTCTACTGTGAGATCCATCCCTACGACCGTATCGAGGCCATGCTGGACGCCTTCGCGCCCAAGGCGGTGATCCTGTCGGGCGGCCCCGCCAGCGTGCACGAGGACGACAGCCCCTCGGTCACCGACCGGGTGTTCGGCCTAGGCGTCCCGGTCCTGGGCATCTGCTATGGCGAGATGACCCTCTGCGCCCAGTTGGGCGGCCGGGTTGAGGGTGGCCATGACCGGGAGTTCGGCCGCGCCGAGATCCGCATCGAGCGGGAATCGCCCCTGCTGCACGGCCTGGGCGAGGTCGGCGACCGTGAGGTCGTCTGGATGAGCCATGGCGACAAGGTCACCGCCATTCCGCCGGGCTTCGAGGTGGTCGCCTCTTCCGAGGGCAGCCCCTTCGCCGTCATCGCCGACGAGGGCCGGCGGTTCTATGGCGTCCAGTTCCACCCGGAGGTCGCCCACACGCCCCGCGGGGCCCTGATCCTGCGCAACTTCACCCACCGCATTGCCGGCCTGTCCGGCGACTGGACCATGGCCTCCTTCCGGCAGGAATCCGTCGCCCGGATCCGCGAGCAGGTGGGTGAGGGCAGGGTGATCTGCGGCCTGTCCGGCGGGGTGGACTCCTCGGTCGCCGCCGTCCTGATCCACGAGGCCATCGGCGACCAGCTGACCTGCGTCTTCGTGGACACGGGCCTGTTGCGCCAGAACGAGGCCGAACAGGTCGTGACCATGTTCCGGGATCACTACAACATCCCGCTCGTACACGTGGATGCCGGTGATCTTTTCCTGGGCGAGCTCAAAGGCGTCACCGACCCGGAGACCAAGCGCAAGACCATCGGGCGCCTCTTCGTCGACGTCTTCGACCGCGAAGCGGCGAAGATCGAGGGCGCGGCCTTCCTGGCCCAGGGCACTCTCTATCCGGACGTGATCGAGAGCGTCTCGGCCCGGGGCGGGCCCTCGGCGGTGATCAAGAGCCATCACAATGTGGGCGGCCTGCCCGAATACATGAAGCTCAAACTGGTCGAGCCCCTGCGCGAACTCTTCAAGGACGAGGTCCGCGTCCTGGGCGTGGAGCTGGGCCTTCCGCCGCAGTTCGTGGGCCGCCACCCCTTCCCGGGGCCGGGCCTGGCCATCCGTATCCCCGGCGAGATCACGCCGGGAAAGGTGGCCGTCCTGCAGAAGGCCGACGCCATCTATCTGGAGGAGATCCGCAAGGCGGGCCTCTACGACAGCATCTGGCAGGCCTTCGCCGTGTTGCTACCGGTCAAGACCGTGGGCGTGATGGGCGACGCCCGGACCTACGAAGACGTGCTGGCCCTACGCGCCGTGACCTCCACCGACGGCATGACCGCCGACTTCTTCGAATTCCCCTGGGAAGTTCTCGGCCGCTGCGCCACCCGGATCATCAATGAGGTGAGGGGTGTGAACCGGGTGGTCTACGACGTGACGTCGAAGCCGCCGGGGACGATTGAGTGGGAATAACTTTTGCCCATCCGAGGGTATCCGAAACTACGCCCGAGCGCGACCTAACCACCGGAAAAATAGAAATAATATTGCCAATGCCTATCGAGAGCTATCGGTGGGCATTGAACGCGTGTGTCGTGCTCGCTGACGCCAAGATGACCACCGCGCTGCTCGATCGCCTCACCCATCGCTGCCATATCCTTGAAACCGGCAACGACAGCTTCCGGTTCAAGGCCAGTTCTGCCGCAGCCAAAACCAGAAAGGAGAAACCCGCCATCTTGACCCCGGCATAAACCTCAAACCATAATACCAAAACGGGTCACTTCTCGATGACAATCCCGGGTCAGTTCTGAGTGACAATCAACATTTCAGTGGTCACAGAGGCGTTTTAACTCTTGGTTGCGGGCATGGTTTCAGGTCCTTTCGGGCTGCGTGGGGCTTGGTTTGGGATTGTGTCTGAGGTCCAGAACAAGGCGACCAGTCACGGCGCCTTCCTCGATCAGTCGATGCGCCTCTGCGGCCCGGTCGGGCTTAAAGATTCCGGCGATATGGGGGGAGATACGACCTTCGGAAAGCAGGTCCATCAGGGCAATCAGATCGTCACGGAACCAGTCGGGATGCGCCTCGCGGCGGCCCGAGATATCGTAGAAATGGACGTTTGGGTTGCGCCGTCGTGCCAGCAGGACGCGCAGGATACTGAAACCTAGCTTCATCTTGCCCAACAAAACGGCTAGGCCCTTCGCATCGACGCCGCCGTGCCGCAGGTGAGAGGTGAAGCCAAAGGCCACATAGTGCCCGCCCGGCGCCAGACGGCGCAGGAACGCGGGCAAAGGCTCGGCTCCCGCCCCGTCGAGGATCGCGGCAAAACCACCGGTCGCTTTGGCCGCCCGGTCGACGTCAGGGGATGCGCCGGGCTGATCATAGGCGATGAAGTCGGCCCCCATCGATTCCACCAGCTGTCGCCGGGCCGATGAAGCGACGCCCGTGGCCCTCAGGCCCATGGCGCGCGCGAGATCAAGCGCCGCCAGCCCCACCGCGCCGGTGGCGGCCACGACGAGGATCTGATCGCCCGGCGCCACCCGGGCCTCGCGCGTCAGGCATTGATAGGCCGTCATGTAGCTCAGGATCAGCGGCTCGACTTGCAATGGATCAAGATGGTTGGGCACCGGGATCAGGGTTTCGGCCGGCAGACTGACCCAGTCTTGCCCGCCGCCGACCTGCGTCAGCGTTGCGATCCTTGTGCCGGGCGCCGGTCCGGTCGTGCCAGGACCAAGCTGCTCCACCCGCCCGACAAGATCATATCCCAGCGTCTCACCCGGGAGCGTCTTGCGCATCGGATAAAGGTTGCGGCGGATCAGCATGTCGGTGAAGACTAGGCTGGACGCTTCGACCCTGATGCGGGCCATGCCCTTTCCAGGAGCCTCGACCTGCGGTTCCGTCACGACGGAGATGACCTCCGGTCCGCCATAGGCGGTGAACGTCACTCTGCGGTTGGTCGTGGGCGGCGCAGGAACGGCCGGGGTGGTTAACTGGGCCTCGAGGTCAGGTCTAGGCTGCTGCATTTCTGTTTCTCCGGGGCAAAGCGACGCCGGCCGCCCTTTAGGCACGGTTGAAAGCGACTCTCGGTCGATCTGGACAGTGGCCAGATTAATCTGCCTTGCACCCTGATCGGCTGTCAAGCTAAAATCTGACCACTGGAAAGATCGGAGCTTCCAATGGCCGTTTCAGTGGAGAAGAAGCGTGATACCTACCATCACGGCGACCTGCGCAGCGCGCTGATCGACGCCGCTGAGGCGGAACTGACGGGTGGCGGGGTGCAGGGCTTTTCGTTGCGCCGGGTCGCTGCTCGAGTCGGGGTCAGCCACTCCGCACCATCTCATCATTTCGGTGATACGCAGGGGCTGCTGGTCGCACTGGGCGTGCGGGCCTTCGACCAAGTGCTTGCGGCGATGGAGACCCGGTCGCGAGACATCGTTGACCCAGCCGAACGGGTGGTCGCCTCGGGCCTTGGCTATATCGACTTTGCGCAAACCCACCCCGCCATGTTCCGTCTGATCTTTGGCTCGGACATGATCTGCCAGGGCTCTGCCGAGCTTGACCGGGCGGGTCAGGCCGCCTTTGACCATTTCGCGCGGTCGATTTCATTGGTCGAGGGCGAGGTGCACGCGGACAGCCCGGCGCCCGTCGCCTTTCTGGAAACAGTCCATACCGTCTGGACGATCACGCATGGCTTTGCCGAGATGAAACTTGGCGGACGGCTCGATGGCCTTGATGACGGGGGCGGCGAGCGGATCGAGCAGATGTTTCGGCGGTCGGTCGTGGCGGTTCTCCGAGAACTCCACCCTTTGAATCATCTGGACGCCTCGAAAAACTGCCCTGACAACGCTGGTTGGGCCGCCGGAGGATGACGGGGGCGCAGATGGGTTTTTCCGATAGCCCCGATATCCGGAGATCGCTCAGGGCTTCCAGTCGAAGGCGAGAAGCAGGGTCCTCTGCTCGGTCGAGAAGTTGTCGTCCGAGGCCAGCAGAAACCGAAGGCCGCCATCCTTCCCCGGCAGGACGTCGACGACCTCGAAATTGTCCGTGGTCAGCGGCCGGGCCAGCTCCAGCCGGCCCACCTCCGCCCCGGCGGCGTTGCGCAGGACAGAGGCTGCACGGTGCTGGGCATCGAGCCCGGCGAGGTGTTTGCGCGCTATGCCCGCGACACTCACGGAATTGATGTCATCAATGCGCCTTGGCAGGCCGTGGATCTTCCTGATGGCCAGTTCGACCTCATCACCTCCAATCATGTGATTGAACACCTGCGCGCGCCCGTGGACGCCATCGGGGCGATGGCTCGCTGGCTTGCACCCGGCGGCGCTCTCTTCCTCTCCGTTCCCGACATGCGCCCGAATGACCGCCCGGCGTTCGAGCGGTTTCACTTCGCGCATGTGCATGGCTTTGTGCCGGCGACCCTCCAGGCGGCGGCTTGACGGCATGGTCTTGTACCGATCGACGGAGAGTCCTTGACCGACACCACGGCGATCTTCCGGCATGCCCATCCGGATGAGATCGCCGCGCCGCGTCCGCCCCCGGGTCTCGCGCGCGCTCTGGCTGACGAGTATCCGGACGCCTCGATCGCGGACTATGTCCTTTCAGGTCGTTACTTCCGCGCCGCAGGGCGCAGGTTCCGGAATTGGCGCCGCGATACGTTCCGCCCCGCCGAGACGACTGCAGGGGTCTGGGCCGGATGACTGGACTTGCTCGATCGAGGGGGTGATCATCCGGTTTGAGGTCGATCTGGAGGCCTCAAGGGGGGGAGCCGGATGAACGTCAAGCGCACCATGGCCGCACTGGGCCTTGTGATCGCAGTCACCACGGCGGGAGGCTCCGTCGCAGGGGCCGGGCAGTGGGGACCCCCGCAAGCCGTCGTACCTCGGTCTGCCTTGAAGGGAGTCCATGGCCTCGCCGTCCTGGATGATCGCAGGGTCCTTGCCGGAACGGTGGTGGGCAACGCCATCTGGGAGATCGACCGGGCGAGCGGCGCGGCGAAGATCTACATCCCGGGTCCGGAGGGGCAGGCCGACGACATCGCCATCGGGCCGAAGGGGGAGCTGGCCTGGACGTCCTACCTCCAGGGGATTGTCCGCTTCCGGGAGAAGGAAGGCGCCCCCATCCGGGTCCTGGCGAAGGACCTCACCGGCATCAATTCCCTGGCCTTCGACATGAAGACCGGCCAGCTCTATGCGAGCCAGGTCTTCCTCGGCGACGCCATGTGGGAGATCGACGTCGCCGGCGCCAAGGCGCCCCGGCTGATCGCGAAGGACCTTGGCGGCTTCAATGGCTTCGAGGTCGGGCCGGACGGGATGATTTACGGGCCCCTGTGGTTCAAGGGCGCCGTCGCCCGGATGGATCCCGCCAATGGCGCGATCACGATCATCAACAGCGAGTTCCAGGTGCCCGCCGCGGTCAACCTGGACGGCAAGGGCAACCTCTGGGTCGTGGACACCCGGGCGGGGGACCTCAGCCGGATCGATCTGGCGACCGGGCGTAAGCACGTGGTGCGGAAGCTCAAGACGTCGCTCGACAACCTCGCCATCGCCAGGGACGGGACGATCTATGTCTCGAACATGGCGGACAACTCGGTCCAGGCCTTCGACCCCGGGACCGGCGACCTGAAGACCCTCGTGGCCGGTCGGCTCGCCGTTCCAGCGGGGCTGAAGATCGAGGGCGACACCGCCTGGGTGGCGGATGTCTTCGCCTTCCGGGAAATCGACCTGAAGACCGGGACGGTCCGGGACATCCACCGGATGCAGGCCTCCGACATCGAGTATCCCTTCGCCGTTGGCCTGGGCCCCAGGCAGGTCCTGCTGACCTCCTGGTTCAGCGGCTCCGTCCAGGTGCTGGACCGGGCGGACTTCAGGACCCTCACCGTCCTTCATGGCTTCAATGCGCCCATGGACGCCCAGTTCCTGCCGGATGGCCGCATTGTCGTCGCCGAGATTGGAAGCGGGACTCTCACCGTGGCGGGCGGGGAAGGCTACAAGGACCGGCGGGCGCTGGTGACCGGCCTATCCGGACCCGTGCAGCTGGCGGTGGGGCCGGATGGAGCCCTCTATGTCAGCGAGGCGGCCGGGAGCGTCCAGCGGATCGACCCCGCCACCGGCGCGAAAACCCGGGTGGCTGACCAGCTGGCCCTGCCGGAAGGTCTCGCCTTCACGCCCTGGGGAAGCCTGGTCGTGGCCGAGGCGGGCGCCCGCCGGATCACCGAGATCGACCTCGCCAAGGGCGACCGGAGAGTCATCGCCGAGAATCTGCCGATCGGCCTGGCCGCCGGGCCGGGCCTGCCTCCGCCCTATGTGGCTACGGGCGTTGCGGTGCGACCTGACGGCTCGGTCTGCTTCACGGCAGACCTGGACAACGGGCTCTACTGCCTACCGCGCAGGAAGGACTAGGGCGATGGCGAGACGTCTCCTTTCACAGCCCGGGAGAGGGTCTTGAGGTCAGCCCGGCCGGATGTCTATCGCGGGTCCGTTTCCTGGATGCGGTACCGCGACCTGCTGGACGCGGAGTTCGGTATCCGGATCGCCAATGAGCCCGAGGAGGTCCGCCTGTCCCTTCTGGGACATGACCTGCATGTCGATGTCTGGAACCCGGCCGGACCGCCGAAGGGAGTCCTGGTGCTGGTTCACGGCGCCGGAGGGCACGGAAGGATCCTGGCGCCCTTGGCCGACTTTGCGGCCGGGCAGGGCTGGCGGGCCGTGGCGCCGGACCTCCCGGGCTATGTACTGACCCAGCCTGCGGCGGACTTCGACTTGGACTATGGCGAATGACCTCGGGTCGTGGCGGCGCTGGCCGACCTGCAAACGGCGCCTGTCGTTCTTCTGGACGCATCCGTGGGAGGCCTCACGGCGGTGCACGCCGCGGCCTTGTCGGACCGTGTCCAGGGCGTGATCGCCACGACCCTGGTCGACATGGCGGATCCTCGCACCTTCATCCGCGCTGCGCGGTGGCCCTGGTTGGCTGCGGGGGCGCTGGTGGGGTTCGCCGTCGCGCCCTGGCTCTTTGACCGGCTGGCCCTACCCCTTGGATGGCTGGCGCCAATGAAGGCCATGTCCTCGCGCCCCGCCCTTCAGGCCTATTTCCACCGGGACGCAATCCTCGGTGGCGCGAGGACGCCCGCCCGCTTCTTCAGGACCCTTCACGCGGCCAGGAACGACCGGCCCGACCCGGGTTGCCCTCTTTTGCTGGCGCATCCTGGCGCGGACAGTTGGACGCCAACATCCCTGAGTTTGGAGGTCCTTAAGCGAATCCCTAGCGAAACTGAGTTTGTCGAACTTTCCAACGGCTCGCATCTGCCTCTGGAATCTCCCGCCGCCGCCGAACTCCAGATGGCTGTGATGGGGTTTCTCGACCGTATCTCAGCCGCCCACGGAGACCGGCAACGGCGGTGAGGGTTGTGGCGAGAATGGCCACGGGGTGACGTTCGCACCAACGGCCACGATCTCCATCTGAACTTGGAGTTTGCTCAGAGCGCGAGAAGGGGCCTTTGGCGGGCCGCCCGGATGCCCGGAAGCACGCCACCCACGAAGCCGATGACCAAGGCCAGCACAATGGCCTGAAGCACCAGCTCCGGCCCCATCTGAAGCCTGAAGGCCACCTGGGTGAACCCCGCACCCAGGGTGGAGGCGGACAGGCCGTTGAACAGCAGGCCACAGACGGCTGTGCCCAGCAGCGCCCCGACGGTGGAGAGGACGAGCGCCTCGCACATGGTGCCCATGAAGGCGGAGAAGCCCGAGAATCCGATCACCCTCAGCGTCGCGATCTCGGTCGCCCGGGCGGAGACGGAGGCGTACATGGTGTTCAGGGCCCCAGCCAGGGCGCCAATGGACATGATGACGCCAAGCGGCCAGCCGATATATCGGATCAGCAGTCCTGAACGTTCCGCCTGCGCGGCGAAGTAGGTCTGTTCGCTCTGGGCCTGCAACTGGAGCCTGGGGTCCGATCCGACATAGGCCGTGTAGGCGTCAAGCTGAGCTGGACTGGTGAGGGCGACCCGGGCGGTCTGGAAGCTTGAGCCGCGGTTGAACAGGCTCTGGACGACAGGTGCGTCGGCCCAGAGTTCCGACTCGAAGACAGTGCCGGGCGCCTCGAAGACCCCGACAACGCGCCAGGTCTGGGCGCCAAAGCGAACCGTCTTGCCCATCTCGAAGCCGGAAAACTCCCGCAGGAGGCCTGCCCCCACGACAATCTCGTTCGAGCCGGGTGCGAACATCCTGCCTTCCTTCAGCCGGACCTGCTGGCGAACAACCAGCCCGTTGGGACCGATACCGCGCAGGGGCATGTTGGCCTTGGTTCCCGTCGACCGCTTGATGCCGTCGACGATAAGGAGCAGTTCTGCAGAGACTAGGGGTCCGCCGTCGGCAGCGGCCCGTACGCCGGGTCCCTGACCGAGGAGAACGATCTGCTCCCGGGTCAGAGTGCTGTTGATCTCGGACTGTGATCCATCCCTGAGCACAATGGCGACGTCAGAAGAGCCAGAACCCTTCAGGGTCTGGCTGAAGCCGTTGGCGAGAGCCAGGAAGCCGAGCAGGACGGCCACGACCAGCGCGATCGACACCACGGTCGCCAGCGACATCCAGAGCCGCTGGGGGATGGACCGGATATTCATCAGGATCACGGATCCCGTCTGGTTCAGAAGGCTCACAGCAGGGCTCCTCAGCGTCGCCCGAGAGCGTCGATAATGTTCATCCTAAGGGCAGAGAGAGCTGGCGCGAGGCCGGTCACCAGGCCCAGGAGCAGGGCGAGGCCCATGCCCGCCGCCGCGACCGGTACGGTCATGGACAAGGCGCCAAAGGTCTCGCCTATGGGAGATCGGGAGAGGCCGTTGAGCGCCACTGCGGCGACTCCAAGGCCTAGGAGGCCGCCCAGTCCGGACAGAAGGAGGGATTCGCCCAGAACCATCCGCAAGACGCGGTGGCCCGGAAAGCCCAGCGTCTTCATGACGCCGATCTCTTTCGTACGCTCCCTGACCGCAGAGACGAGGGTCGTCCCGACAATCATCAGGATCGCTGCAAAGGCCGCCGCCACAACCATTGTGATGATGAAGTTCAGATCGCCCGCCTGCTTGAGGAAGGCCCGGGAAAAGGTCTTCTCATCGACGGTCGAGGTCTCGAAGGGCGAGTTGGCGAAAGTGGCGTCAATCGCCTTCGCCACCCGGTCGTTGATGTCGGGAGAGGCGGTCAGAACAGCGATGGTTCCCACGGTATCGCGTCCGAAGGGGCGGGTTTCGTTGAGGTATTCGTAGTTGAAGTAGAGCGCATTGGTCGGATCGGTGGGCTTGGCGCCGTCGAAGATCCCGACCACCTTCATGTCCCAACTGCGCGATCCGTCCGGGCGGAAATAGATGTCCGAGCTGATCGGAAGGGTCTGCCCGACCTGCCAGCCATACTGGTTGGCGAGGGAGCGGCCGACGATGACCCCCGTACGTTCGCGGATGAAGGCTTCACGCTCGCCCGGCCCCAGCTTGATCTGGTCGGCGAAAATGGCCGTGTAGGTTTCCGGTTCGACCGCGAAGCCTACGAAGCGGCTCTGCGCCGGGTCTCGGAAAAAGGCGCCGAACCAGCTCTGATGGGTCGTCCCGATCACCCCTGGAATGGCGGAGACGCGGTTGAGGTAGGCGATGGGCAGGGGTTCGGTGAAGTTGATCTTGTTTGCGACAACCATCCTGTTGCTCGCAGAGCCGGTCTCAGTCGCGCGATTGAGCGCCACGTTCACCCCGACCAGAAGGCCAAAGATCAGGAAGGCGATGAAGATCGATACGATCAGCAGAACCGTCCTCAACGGCTTTCGGAACAGGTTCTTCCAGATGAGATAGAGGTCATTCACGTCGTCACCTCCACGAACTGGCCCTTGTCCAGGTGCAGGGTGCGGGTGGCGAAGCGAGCCGCTTCAGGGTCATGCGTGACCATGATGATCGTCTTCCCGAGCTCACGATTGAGAAGCTGCAGGGTCGACAGGATGTCATTGGCCGTGGACCGGTCGAGGTCGCCGGTAGGCTCATCGCAGAGCAGAAGTTTGGGGTCGGAGACTATAGCGCGGGCGATCGCGACCCGCTGCTGCTGACCGCCCGAGAGTTCCTTGGGCTTGTGACGGGCCCGATCTGCAAGCTCAACGATCTTGAGGGCCGTGAGCACATTCTCCTTCCGTCGCTGCGCGGACAGCGACGTCAACAGAAGGGGCAGCTCCACGTTCTGAGCTGCAGTCAGGATCGGCATCAGATTGTAGAACTGGAAGATAAAGCCGACATTCCGCGCGCGCCAGGCCGTGAGCTGGCCCTCCGAGTAGCCTTCGATCCGCTCGCCATCGAAGGAAATCTGTCCGCTGTCGCAGCGATCCGTGCCGCCGAGCAGGTTGAGCAGCGTCGTCTTTCCGGAACCAGACGGGCCCATGATGGCGACGAAATCACCCTTCGGGATGACCAGGTTCAGCCGATCGAAGATGCTGATCGACTCCTTGCCGCGGGTGTAGGACTTGCACACGTCGGTCAGTCTGATGAAGTCGGTCATGTTGTGCTCGGGGCTATCGGGGCTCAGGTGGTTGGCTCAATGAATGTGACCTTCACCGCCATGTCGGGAATGATCCGCGGGTCTCGCCCTTCGAAGGCAATCCGGACACGGACCGTGGCCTTGTCCCGGCTCGCCGCCGGAATGGTCGCGATCACGCGAGCGGGCAGTCGGCTCTCAGGGTAGGCGTCCAGGACGGCCTCGACCTTCTGACCGGCGGCGACCCTCCCGATGTACGCCTCGTTCACGTCCACCTCGATCTCGAGGCTTTCCATGTCCACCAGGGTGCAGATGCCGGTGCGGGTGAAACCTCCGCCTGCCGAAAGCGGCGAGATGATTTCCCCCGCCTGGGCGGCCTTGTCGATCACGACGCCTGAGAAGGGCGCCCGGATCACGTACCGGCTCAACTGCAGGCCGGATCGGTTGGCGTCGGAACGCGCCGCCTCGAGCTGCGCCCGAGACAGATCGAGCTGGGCCTTGGAGGACTCGCTGCGGGCGGTCGCCGCCTGAAGGACCGCCTCGCTGACATAGCCTGACCTCGCCAGGCTTTGAGCCCGTGTCAGAGCCTGCCGGGCTTCCGCAAACTGAGCCTGCGCCGCCGCTACAGAGGCCTCTGCTGAGATTTTGCGGGCCATCGACGTCGCATTGTCAGCCTGAGCAATAGAGGCGTCGAGGACAGCGAGGACATCGCCCTTGCGCACCACCTGCCCCTCCTCGACCCGCACCTCAACCACGCGCCCTGTGACCTCGGCGGCCACGGTCGCCCTGGATCGCGCCACCACATATCCAGAGGCGGTCAGCCCGCTGATGCGTGCGGGAGCGGTCGTGGCGGCGACCGCCGGCGTGGGGGCGGGCTGGGGTTTCGGTTGCGGCTTGGCGAGCCAGCCGACGGCGCCCCCCACTGCGAGGCAGATGGCGGCGACCAGGGCCGGAACCTTCCAGCCTCCAGAGGCCTGTTTCGCCCCGACAGCTGTCTCTGGCCCCAGTGTCAGCGATCTCAACAACTCGGACTTGTCGTCGCTCATGCGGTTGGCTTCCTGGACGGGGCGCCCATCTCAACACCTCTTCCTGAGCGGCCACCCCCGCCCCTCGAGGTCGCCGAGCTTCCAAATGCATTAAGCCCGAAGTCGTGACTGTCCGCCATAGCCGCTTTCCCGATGAGTGCGCGCCGAACAGGTCCTTTGGACCGAGTAAGGACTTGATCCGGGAAAGCTCGAAAATCCCGCCGCTGACGTCGATTGAGGCTGACGATCCGTTTGATCGCAGCGTATTCCATGGGATGTCTGACCCATAGCGACCTTCCTGCTGGAGTTCCCACGTCTTGCGCCTCCATCTCGCCCTTTTGCTCACCCTTGCTGTTTCCGGCGTCCTCATCCGCCCTCTTCACGCGACAGCGGCGCCGAATGCCGGGCCCCAGGCCAGCCAGGGCCTGGCCATGCGCGGGGCCGATGACTTCGCCGTGCTGCCGGGGCCGCGTCGCGTTGAGGTGGAGAACCGGATCCTTGTGGATCGTCTCGACACTCTTCTGCCTCGGCTGATGGCCGAAGCCGGCCTCGACATGTGGCTGGTGATCAACCGGGAGTACGCGGAGGATCCCGTCTACTTTACCCTCGTACCCCAGCCGTCCTTCGCCGCCCGCCGGACGACGATGCTGGTCTTCTCCCGCAAGGCCGACGGGACGGTCGAGCGGCTGTCTGTCAACCGGTATCCCCTCGGGGGACCCTATACGGCGGCCTGGTCGGGAGGCGACCTGGACGCCCAGTGGAAGGCGCTGGCCGACGTGATCGTCAGTCGTGATCCCAAGCGGATCGGGATCAACACCTCTCGCCATTGGCCGGTCGCAGACGGCCTGACGGCCGGACTGGACGCCCGGCTTCGCGAAGTCCTTCCGTCGGACTATGCCGCCCGGCTGACGCCTGCGGAGCCGCTCGTGATCCGCTGGCTCGAGACGCGCACCGCCGCAGAGAGCGAGATCTACCCGCATGTCGTCGCCCTGGCGCGCGGCGTCATCGCCGAGGCCTTCAGCGCCAAGGTCATCACCCCGGGCGTGACCACCACCGCGGAGGTCGCCTGGTACATCCGGAGCCGCTTCGAGGCGCTTGGCCTGCCCATCTGGTTCTTCCCGGATGTGAATCTCCAGCGCCAGGGAATCGCCTGCAAGGGGGACGAAGGGTTCTGCGGCGTATCCGGCGTGATCCAGCGCGGCGATGTCCTGCATACCGATGTGGGCATCTGCTATCTCAAGCTCTGCACCGACACCCAGGAGATGGGCTACGTCCTCAGGCTGGACGAAACCATGCCGCCCGCCGGCCTTCAGGCCGCGCTTGTCGAGGGTAATCGCTGGCAGGACCTGCTGACGGGCGCCTTCGTCACCGGCCGCGCCGGGAACGAGATCCTAGCCCGGACTTTGGAGGCCTCGCGGAAGGCCGGCATCCGCGGGAGCGTCTACAGCCATCCGATCGGCTTCTTCGGTCACGCCCCCGGCCCGACCATCGGCATGTGGGACAATCAGCGTCCCACGCCCGTCCAGGGGGACTGGCGGCTTTATGCCGACACCGCCTACGCCATCGAGGGCGCCATCTGGCGAGGAGTTCCCGAATGGGGCGGTCAGCTTGTGCACATGAAGCTGGAGCAGAGCGCCCTCTTCGACGGCAAGACGGTTCACTATCTGGCCGGCCGGCAGACCGAGTGGCATCTGGTCCGCTGAGCCTGGCGGTCAGGCCGTCCTTACCGCCGGAAGCGGGTGGCCAGGACGATGGCGGAGTTGGTGCGCTCCACGCCGGGCATGAGGCCGATCCGGTCGATGGCGGCGTCCAACTCGGCGACATTGGCGGCTGAAGCGATGGCGATCATGTCGTACTCGCCGCTGACGGAATGGAGCTCGCGCACCTGGGGCAGGGCGCGGGCCGCGGCCTCCACCGCCCGGGATTCCCGCGGGGCCACCTTGATCAGCACATGGGCGCGCACCGCGCCGTCCTCCAGGGCGTCCGCCAGTCGCAGGGAATAGCCCCGGATCACGCCGGTGCGCTCAAGGCGCTCCAGCCGGCCCTGCACCGTGGTGCGTGAGCGGCCCACCCGCCGGGCGAGGTCCGCCGTGCTCGCCCGGGCGTTCTCGCGAAGGGCGACCAGAAGGGCCTGGTCGATCTCATCCAATTCCATTTTGTCGGTTTCCTCCGGCGGAACGCCGTAATGCGCCCTGCGAATGAACGGATCGCACCTGTACACCGTCAGGGGCATCCGGCCCACTGGGGCGATGTGTGGAACCCCGGGGAGTCGGATCATGAAACGGGTGGCGATTGTCGGTGCAGGCAAGATCGGCGGGGTGATCGCCGACCTGCTGGCGGGGTCAGGGGATTACGAGGTCGAGGTCTTCGACGCCTCGGCCGACAACCTTGAGCGCCTTGTGACGCGCCGCCCGGTGACCCGTCGGGAGATGGACGTGCGCAGTGAGGCCTTTCCCGAGGCCCTGAAGGGCGCCTTCGCCGTCCTCAACGCCGCGCCCTACCACGCCACCACGGCTGTGGCCCGCGCCGCCCGCAAGGCGGGGGTGCATTACCTCGACCTCACCGAGGACGTGGCCAGCACCCGGGAGGTCAAGGCCCTGGCCGAGGGCGCGCCCTGCGCCTTCATTCCCCAGTGCGGGCTGGCGCCGGGCTTCATCAGCATCGTGGCCCACGACCTCGCTTCCCAGTTCGACACGCTGGAGGACGTCCGGCTGCGCGTGGGGGCCCTGCCTCAGTTTCCCAGCAACACGCTGAACTACAACATCACCTGGAGCACGGACGGGGTCATCAACGAGTACTGCGAGCCCTGCGAGGCCATCGTAGATGGCCGCCTGCGCGAGACCCAGGCCCTGGAGGAGCGCGAGGAGTTCTCCCTCGACGGCGTGACCTACGAGGCTTTCAACACCTCGGGCGGCCTGGGAACCCTCTGCGAGACCCTCGCCGGGCGGGTGCGGAACCTGAACTACCGGACGATCCGCTATCCGGGGCATGCGGCGATCATGAAGACCCTGCTGCACGACCTGGGCCTGCGGGACCGGCGCGAGCTCCTGAAGGAGATCCTGGAGAACGCCGTGCCCTCGACCCTCCAGGACGTGGTGGTGATCTTCGTCACGGTCAGCGGCCGGCGGCACGACGCCCTGGTGCAGGTCAGCTACGCCAACAAGGTCTACGCAGCCCCGGTAGAGGGGGTGATGCGCAGCGGCATCCAGATCACCACGGCCTCAGCCATCTGCGCCGTGCTGGACATGCTGGCGGCGGGTGAGCTTCCCCAGTCGGGTTTTGTCCGGCAGGAACAGATTTCGCTCGCGGCCTTCCTGGCCAACCGCTTTGGTCGCAACTACGCCGCCGCCGACACCGGTCTGCAGCCCGGCGCGCGGGTCGCCTGAGAGGCTCCATGCCCGACGTCTTCGAGAACCCCGCCCAGGACGCCCTCGTCCTCCTCGCCCGCCTGGGTGTTCCCCCTCAGGCCCTCGAGGGCGGCGACCTGCCCGCCCGCACGCCGATTACGGGCGAGGGGATCTGCCGGGTCGCCTCGGTCTCGCCCGCGGAGGCGTCATTGCGGATCGGCGCGGCGCACGCCGCCTTCCTGGCCTGGCGCCGTGTGCCCGCACCGCGGCGCGGGGAGCTGGTCCGGCTCTTCGGCGAGGAGCTCCGGGCCGCCAAGGCCGACCTCGGACGCCTGGTGACCCTGGAGGCGGGGAAGGTCCTCTCCGAGGGACTCGGCGAGGTCCAGGAGATGATCGACATCTGTGACTTCGCCGTCGGGCTTTCTCGCCAGCTCTACGGCCTGACCCTGGCGACCGAGCGCCCGGACCACCGGATGATGGAGACCTGGCATCCCCTCGGCGTGGTGGGCGTGATCTCGGCCTTCAACTTCCCCGTGGCGGTCTGGTCCTGGAATGCGGCCCTGGCCCTGGTTTGCGGCAACGCCGTGGCCTGGAAGCCCTCGGAGAAGACCCCCCTGACCGCGCTCGCGGTCCAGGCCCTCTTCGAACGCGCCGCCGCACGTTTCGGACCGGAAGCGCCGGAGGGGCTGTGCGTCCTCCTCCAGGGCGGGGCGGACATCGGCGCCGTCCTCGTGGACGATCCGCGCGTTCCGCTGGTCTCGGCGACGGGCTCCACCGCCATGGGGCGGAAGGTGGCGCCGCGCCTGGCCTCCCGCTTCGCCCGGGCCCTTCTGGAACTCGGCGGCAACAACGCCGCCATCCTCGCTCCCAGCGCCGATCTGGAGCTGGCGGTGCGGGCTGTGGCCTTCTCAGCCATGGGCACCGCCGGCCAGAGGTGCACCACCCTGCGCCGCATGTTTGTCCATGACACCCGCTATGATGAGGTCCTTTCCCGACTGAAAGCGGTCTACGCCCTGGTCCGGGTCGGGGACCCGCGGGAGGAAGGAGTCCTGGTCGGCCCCCTGATCGACCGCGTAGCGGGGGAGGCCATGGTGGCGGCCCTTGGCGAGGCCGCCCGGGCCGGCGGGCGGATCTGCGGGGGCGAAGCCCTGGACCGGCCCGGGGTCTATGTCCGTCCCGCCCTCGTGGAGATGCCCGGACAGGCCGAGGTGGTCCTGCGCGAGACCTTCGCTCCCATCCTCTACGTGATGCGCTACGGCGACCTCGCAGAGGCGATCGCTGCGCAGAACGCTGCGCCCCAGGGGCTGTCCTCCTCGATCTTCACCCGGGACCTGCAGGAGGCCGAGCGCTTCCTGTCGGCGGAGGGCTCGGACTGCGGCATCGCCAACGTCAATATCGGGCCCTCCGGGGCCGAGATCGGCGGCGCCTTCGGCGGCGAAAAGGAAACGGGCGGGGGTAGGGAGTCTGGCTCTGACAGCTGGAAGGCCTACATGCGCAGGGCGACCAACACGATCAACTACGGCTCGGCTCTGCCGCTGGCCCAGGGGGTGAGCTTCGACGTCTGAGAAAGGGGTCGAAGACGCTTCCGGTCTGGTCGTCAGCGGGTGGCCTATGCTTTCCTGCGCCCCTCACCGCGCCGGACCGTGACCCGGCGACACTGAGAAGGTCAGGGTGATGTCTGTCGACGCCCTAAGGTTTCCTGGAACCGACGGCGAGCCTCCGCCAAGGGAGTCCTCGCGCCTGGAAGCGGCGATTGCCCGTCGCCTCAGGGTCTCCTTCTCCTACAGCGACGGATCGGGCCTTCTTTCACGCCGCCGGGTGCGCCCCCTCCAGCTGGTCTCGGGTCGAAACGGAGGGCTCCTGATCGCCTGGTGTGAGCTTCGCCGGGACATGAGGACTTTCCGGCTGGACAGGATGGGCGCCGTACGACCCGGTTCGCGTTTTCCCGTCCCACGTGGATGGGGGCTTGAAGGCGATCCCGGAAGCGACAAGGTCTGACGCCGCAAGGCGTCAGACGTCCACGCTCACCTGGAGCGCCGCCCTCGCCATCATCTGGAATACGGCGGAGCGCCGGTCGATCTGGTTCACGGTTCCCGCGAGGTAGAGGCCGTCGGCCGGGCTGTGGAAGATCACCGCGCCGGACAGGCCGGAATGGCCGATCAGCGGCGCCAGCTTGCGGAACCCGGTCATGGCGGCCGGCAGCTGGAAGCGCATCATCCCGGTTCCGTACTCCAGCGGGAAGAACATGGGCCGGAAGTCCTGGAGGGCCTCGATCCGCTTGCTGTCGAACAGGGCGCCTTCGAAGAAACCACGGAGGAAGACCAGGGCCTCCCGTGCTGTGGTCACGACCCCGCCGTCCGCCTGCGAGAAGACCATGGCGTTCGGGATCCTGAGGTCCCTGTCGCGGAAGCGGAGCGGCCTTGGCCGCATGTCGGCGGGGTCCGAGTAGATCCATGTGCGCTGGAGCCCCAGGGGCTCGGCGATCCGTCTCTCGAAGACCCTGGCGAAGGGCGATCCCTCCACCTGCTCAATGACCTTGCCGAGGATCTGGTAGTTCGAGTCCGAATAGTGGGCCCGATCCAGATTTCCCGGCGCGGCATGGGCTCCCAGGCGACGGGTGATCTCCATCGCCTCGGAAAAGGTCAGGGCCCGGTCCTGCCCTCTGGTCAGGTCGGCGAAGAGCCCGGTCTTAGCGTTGTCCGGTTCAAAGAAGTCCGCGAGGCCGCTGGTATGGGCCATCAGATGCCGAAGGGTGATGGCGCCTGTCCGGTCCTCGCCGCCAAAGTGGTTGAGCTGCGCGGTCTCGGGTCCGGGCAGGACTTTCCGGAACGGGGAGTCCAGATCGATCCGTCCTTCCCGGACCATCTGGAGGAGAATGGCGGTGACATAGAGCTTGGTTGTCGACGCCGCAAAGTAGGGGGTGTCGACCCCCAGATCGCCCTGGGCGGCTTCAAAGGTCTGGCCGTCCCGCGTGCGGTACGCAAACAGGGTGCCGCCAGGATGATAGGCCCCCTCGGGCAGGAGTCCGGCCAGGCCGGGCGCCGGCGCGGCGCAGGCCGCCGTTGAAAGGAGGAGGCCGGTGGCGGCCAGGAGATGCCGACGGTTGGGGGGCATGAGGTGAGCCTCAGCGCTGTGAAGCCGAGAATTTCACGGCCCAAGGATAGTGACGACAGACAGGTTCGTCAATCGGCTTCCCGGGAATGTAGAAGACGCCATTGACCCGGGCGAACTGTCCCCGATAACGTGTAATTACACTCATTGGATTCCCTGATGGACACGGCCGAAGACCTTCTCAATCCCATCCACTGCGTGAGCCACACTCTCCATAAGACCGCGCGCCTGGTGGCGGGCGTCTATGCCGGCGAGCTTCGGCGCTGCGGCCTCAGCCGCGGGCAGTTTCCCATCCTCCAGCAACTTGAGGCGTCGGGCGGCGGGGTCGCCATGTCCGTTCTCGCCCAGAGGCTCTACATGGACCGCACCACACTGACCCGGAACCTCGCGCCCCTCGAGCGCGCCGGCTGGGTCATCCGAGAGTTGGATCCCGGCGACGCCCGGGTCCGGCGTGTGGCGATCACCGAGGCGGGCCGCGCACGCCTCGTCGAGGGCCGGAAGGCCTGGCGTCGGGCCCAAGCAGCGACCCTGGAGCGCATTGGCGCCGATGCCTGGAGACTCCTTGAGGACGACCTCCGCCGTGTCCGAAAGGCCCTGTCATGACTTCGGCTCCGACAGCCTCGCCGCTCCTCACCGACCCGCCCCTTCGTCTGATCGTCCGGATGGCGGGGCCCAGCGCCCTTGCCTTCCTGGTCCAGGCCGGGGTTTCCATGGCCGAGACCGGCTTCATCGCCCGGCTGGGCCTCGTCCCCCTGGCGGCCATCGCCCTGATGCTTCCGGCCCTGATGCTGATGCAGATGCTGGCCAACGGCGCCCTGGGGGGCGCGGTCTCGAGTTCCGTGGCCCGAGCCCTGGGTCGCGGCGACGGCGCGGCGGCTAACGCCTTCATCTGGCATGCCCTCGCCATCGCGGGCCTCGCGAGCCTCGTCTTTGGGGTGCTGTATGCAGGCTTCGGCCATGCGCTCCTCGTCGCCACCGGAGCCCCGGCCGAGGTGGTCGCCGAAGCCCACGCGTATGGGGCTGTCCTGTTCCTCGGCGTGGCGCCCATCTGGATCTCGGCCCTCCTGACCTCTGTCGTGCGCGGGACCGGCGACATGCAGTTCCCTGCAAGGCTGATGATCATCGGCTCGGTGGTGCAGATTCCGTTGTCCGGGGTCCTCATGCTGGGGGGGCTGGGCCTGCCCGGCCTAGGACTGAAGGGCTCCGCCGTCGCCGTGATCCTGGTCGCCGCCGGCAGCTCCCTTGTCCTGATCTGGCGGCTCCTGAAGCCCGGTCGGGCCATACGGCTGACCCTGCAGGCCTGCCGCCTGCGGTTGGCGTATTTCGCAGACATTCTCCGGGTCGGCGCCCTGGCCTCCCTCTCCCCGGTCTCGACCGTGCTGACCATCGCCATCCTCAACACCCTGATCGGGCGCTTCGGGGTGGAGACCCTGGCCGGATACGGGATCGTGGCCCGGGTCGAGTTCCTGCTCGTTCCCCTGGTCTTCGGGATTGGAGCGGCGCTCACGGCCCTGGTGGGCGTGAACATGGGCGCGGGTCAGGTGGCGCGCGCCGAGCGCATCGGATGGATCGGCGGCGGTGCGGCCGCGGGCCTGGCGGGCGTCGTAGGACTTGTCCTGGCGGTGGCGCCCGGCCTCTGGACCGGTCTCTTCACCCGCGATCCCGCCAGTCTGGCGGCCGGCGCGCTCTACCTTCACATCGTCGGTCCGGTCTTCGCCTTCCAGGGTCTGGGCCTGGCCCTCTACTTCGCGTCACAGGGCGCCGGCGCGATCCTTTGGCCCATCATCGCCACCCTCCTGAGGTTCGGGATCTGCGTCGTGGGCGCCGCGCTGGTCATGGGCCAGCCCCAGCCGCAGCTCGGCGCCGTCTACGCCTGCATTGCTCTGGGCATGGCGGTGTACGGCGCCGTCACGGCGGTCGCCCTCTGGCGAGGCGCCTGGCGCAGGAGAGCGGCCTGAGGCCTTCGGATCAGAACGTCATGACCAGCGCGGCGCTGAGCGACCGGGCGGGGGAGGGCGCGATGTCCTTCAGGAAGGAGGCGTGCTCGCGGATGTCGGCGTTGGTCAGGTTCCGCCCCCGGAGACTGAGGGTGACCGGGGCGTCTGGCGAGGGGCGCCAGGACAGGCTGAGGTTCAGCGCCGTATAGCCGTCCGTCGGGAGTTCGAACGGCGCCGTGCGGGTCTGGTCGCCGACGTTGCGGATCTGCACCTCGGCATCGAACGCGTCGGATTCCCAGGCCAGCTCGCCCGTCAGTCCGTAGGCCGGAATCCTTGGGGGAGGGCCAAGGTTGGTGTCTCCCCGGACAACATCCCCGGAGAGGCGGCCGACGAGTACCCCTTCAGCGCTCCTGAGGATCGTGCGCTCAGCCTCGATCTCGAAGCCGATAAAGTCTGCGTCGGACTGTCGATAGACGAAGACGGGCAGGTCCTCGTAGACCTCGCCTGTCGGCCGCTCCTCGATGAAGTCGTCGTAGCGTGCCCCCCAAAGGTGCGCCTCGATGCGGTGCGAGGGCCCCTTCCAGCGCAGCGTCGCCTCCAGGGACAGGGCCGTCTCGGAGTCGAGCCTGGGGTTGCCGACCTCCCAGGTGGAGGTGCCGTGGTGGGGGCCGTCTGCGAAGAGCTCGAACTCGGTGGGTGCGCGCCCGCTCAGGGACAGGGTCAGGGCGAGGAAGAGAGGGTCGGAAGGCCTCCAGAAGACCCCTGCAGAGGCGGAGAGGTTCGTGAAGCTGCGGGTGTCCCGGGTGGTCGACCAGTCCAGGCCGGCATCGCTTCCCGGATCACTCGTCTCCCGGCCTTCGAGAGTGGCGCGCAGCGTCCGGGTGTCGAGGCGCAGGCCGGTATCGATCCCAGCCCTTCCGAACTCGAACCTTTGCAAGGTGAAGAGGCCCAACTCATTGATCTCGACGCCTGGGATGAAGGCCTCATCCCCGATGGCCTCGAAGTTTCGGGTCAGGCCCTGGAGCCCGAAGGCCCCCTGCCGGCGGTCTGATCCGCGCATGACGAACTCAAGCCTTCCCTCGGTCCCTCGAGAGAGGAAACGGGTGCCCACTGCGCCGTCGGCGACCTCGATCTCGGCGTGCTCATAGTCAGCATGCCCCACAGAGAGACGGACCTTCTCCAGCCAGCCCTCCGCCGACGGCGTCTCTCCCCGGAGATCCCACCGGGTCTGCTTCATGTGAAGACGGATCGTCTCAGGGGCCTCGTCCGACTCCACCTGGGCGTAGGGGACGCCATAGCCGGTGTCGGTCCGCTTGACCGAGAGCCCGAGGAATCCACCGTCGCCCCCGATCATGGACGCGCCCACGCCCCAGGAGTCCGCTTCGACGGAGACATTCCTCTGTCGGGTCTTGCCCGTCCGCTCCAGGCCGAGCGCCTCGGCAAGCCGGTCTGAGACGGGGTCCTCCGGGGTCTCATAGTCGCCGGACCGGCGGCTGACCCCGTCCACGGCGACGACGAGGGGACCCGCCGCGATGAGCGCGGATCCGGAGGCCGAGCGGCCATTGTCGACGCTCGACCAGGACACGACCCCCCGACCTTCCGCAAGACCCTCCGGCCGGTGGGAGGGAACCCTGTCATCCAGGACGTTGACGACTCCGCCGATCCCGGACCCGCCATAGGCGAGGGTGGACGGACCGCGAAGCACCTCGATCCGGCTGGCCTGGCCCGCCTCGCTGGGAACCGCATGGTCAGGCGACAGGGAACTGGCGTCCACCATCCCGACCCCGTTCTGGAGCAGGAGGACCCGGGGCCCGGCAAGGCCACGGATGACCGGACGGCTGGCCCCGGGGCCGTAGGCCGTGGACCGCAGGCCGGGAAGGCCCGAGAGCAGGTCGCCGATCCCCGCAGGAGGGGCCAGGCTGATCTCCTCGGCGGAGACGAGATTCACACTGGTGGTGATCGTATCGAGGGACAGCGCGTAGGGCGCCGCTGTCACCACCACTTCGGCGACGGTGGTGGCCTCTGACTGGGCCTGTGCCGGGGCGGCCGCGAGGGCGAGGACGGCGCCTGTGGCGGAGCTTGCGAGCAGTCTTGGGAGAAGCATGGGGCCTGCCTGAGTGATCTCGGATGTTAGTATGTTATAAAATAACATCTCGCAATATGAGCCCGCTCAGTCTGTCGTCATGCATGGAAACGCCGGTCATCACGGAAACGTGAGAGGTAGGGTTGCAACTCCAGGGCTCGCTGAAGGCTCTTTGATCCGTGGGGCCTTTCTGAGGGCCCGTTACCACAAAGGCGCACGACCATGTTTGAGCAGGTTCTCGATACCTTCATCCTCTTTGGCTTCATTGCGGCGATCGTCCTGGGCAGCCAGTACCTGAACATGCGCAGGCGCGCCCGGGTGCACGAGACCATCGAACTGGCCCTCAAACAGGGGCAACCCATACCGCCGGAGCTGTTGGACCTGATTACCCGCCGGGATCCGGACTCCCAGAAACCCAGCGATCTGCGTTGGGGCCTGATCGCCCTTTCCACTGGCGTCGGTCTCGCCATCTTCGGGCAGGTCATGGGCGCAGTGGAGTCGGATGCCCGCACGGTCCTGACAGGAATCGCCGCCATTCCGGGCTGCATCGGGATCGCAGGCGTACTCCTGCACTTCGTGGGTCGAAGGTCCGCCTGATCCGTGCCGGGCGCGTCACCCGCCGACCTGGAACAGATGCCGGACCGGCTCCTCTCCAGCCGCGCTGCGGCTGGAGATACGGGCGCGTTTACGATCCTTGTCCGACGAAGTCTTCCGTCTCTTCGGGGGTTTCTCCGCCGGCTGGGCGCTCCGCCCGACCTCGCGGATGATCTTGCCCAGGACGCCCTGGTCGCCGCCTTCGAACGGATAGGCGACTACCGGGGCGACGGCGCCTTCGTCGCCTGGGTGCGGAGGATCGCCGCGCGTCGGTACCTTCGGGCCGTCCAGGCGCGGATGCGTCTCGCCCCTCTGGAGGCGGCGCCGGAGCCCTTCTCGCCGGCGCCGGATACCGGGCGGTCGCTGGATCTCGACGCGGCCCTGGAGCGGCTCTCGCCGGTGCAGCGTCTCTGCGTGACCCTCCAGCACGGGGCGGGCTACACCTCTGCGGAGATCTCCCAGGCCACGGGCTTGCCTGAGGGCTCCGTCAAGTCACATATCTCGCGAGGCCTCAGCCGCCTCCGCCAGGATCTCGGATCGGACCGATGACCCACACCCGAGACACCGAGCTCGACGATTTCGCCGGCAGGCTGGACGCTCTTTTCGAGTCTCCGCCGGCAGGCCTTGCGAGTTCGACGCTGGAGACCCGGGTTCTGGCCAGGGTGACCCGGCGCCAGAGGCTCCGCATCGGGGTCTTGAGCCTGTCAGCGTTGGCCGGCTTTGCTTTCGCCTTCCACAGCCTGTCGCAGGCCGCCCTGCTGGGGGTCGCGACGGATCGTTTGCTTGAGGGTGCTGGGAACATGGTCTCTCAGGCTCTATATGTTTCCCTAGGGTCAGGTCCGCTGGCCGCTGCAGCGACCTGCGGCGCTCTCACGGTCCTGGCGCTGGCGATCGCAAGGGTCCTCGAGGAGGTCTGAAGTCATGTCGGCGCATGCGTCCACGGCGGAGAGCCGGATCAGCGTGAGGGACATCCGTTTGCGGAAGGGCCAGGATCCGCTGGTCTGTCTCACGGCCTACACCGCGCCAATGGCGGGGCTGATGGACCCTTACTGCGACATCCTGCTGGTGGGGGATTCCGTCGGCATGGTGGTCCATGGCCTGCCCAGCACGGTGGGCGTCACCCTCGACATGATGATCCTGCATGGTCAGGCGGTGATGCGGGGATCGAGGCGAGCCCTGGTGGTGGTCGACATGCCCTTTGGATCCTGCGAGGGCGCGCCCGAGGTGGCCTTCGCCAACGCCGTCCGGGTCCTGCAGGAGACGGGCGCCCAGGCGGTCAAGATCGAGTGCGCTCCGGCCGTGATCGGGAACATCCGGTACCTGGTCGATCGGGGCGTGCCGGTCATGGGCCATGTCGGCCTGCGGCCCCAGGCGGTCCTGGTTGAGGGAGGCTTCAGGGCGCGAGGCCGGGAGGCGGAAGAGCAGAACCAGATTCTTGCGGAGATGCGGGGCGCCGTTGACGCGGGGGTCTTCGCCCTGGTGGTGGAGGGCGTAGCTGAGTCCCTGGCTACGGAACTGACCGCCCAGTGCCCCGTGCCGACCATCGGGATCGGCGCCTCAGCGGCCTGCGACGGCCAGATTCTGGTCACCGAGGACATGCTGGGTCTCTTCGAAAGCTCACCGCGCTTCGTGCGGCGCTATGGCGACCTTCGGGGACTGGTGGCCAGCGCCGTCGAGCGCTACGCCAAGGATGTTTCCACCCGTCGTTTTCCGGGTCACGGAGAGACCTACTTCTCCACGCGCCGAAAGGCGGGCGCCCCGCTTGTCGACATTCCGGCGGGCTGAATCCTCCGCCATGCTTCCGCCATGCGCCGCCGGCAGTCTCCAGCCGTTGCGGCGGACCGGCCGGCGCTATAGTTTCCGCCGCGCCGGGTCGCGGCGCCCCATTGCGGAGTCTCCAGAGTGGTCGACGTTTTCGAGGAGGTCGAGGAGCAGATCCGCTCCGATCGCTATCGCGCTCTTGCGCTCAAAATCCTGCCCTGGTTCGTAGGAATCGTCGTGCTGAGCCTCGCAGGGGTCGGGATCTGGCAGGGCTACAGGGCATGGGCCTCTGGCCAGTCGGCCAAGGCCTCCGAAATCTATGCGCAGGGGGTCGAGGCCCAACAGACGGGCCGGTCCGCGGAAGCTAAGGTCGCCTGGGAGAAGGTTTCCAAGTCCGGAAGCGCCGCCTACAAGTCCCTGGCGCTTCAGCATCTTGGGGCGCTCCGTCTCGCCGAGCAGGATGTACCAGGGGCTGTGGCGTTCTTTGATCAGGCGGCCAAGGCGGCGCCAGACCCCCTCATCGGTGACGCCGCCCGTCTGAAGGCCGTCTACGCCCTGCTGGATACAGCCTCACGGACCGACATGGACGCGCGTCTGGAACCGCTCCTTCAATCGGGTCGACCGTATCGCATCCAGGCGCGGGAGGCCGCCGCCTTCTCCAAGCTCCTCGCAGGCGATGCCGCCGGCGCCCGGGCTGATTTCGTCGTGGTGTCGCTCGCCCCCGATGCCGGCGAGGGCGCCCGGAGCCGTGCAACTGCGGCCATGGCGCTGATTGATAGCGGCTCGGCGAAGGTCACTCGCGATCTGGTGAAGGCCGCTGCCGCCCTCCCGCCGCCTAGACCCCCGCCGCAAGGAGCCCTGCCGGGCGAGGGGCTTCAGATGCGGGCGCCTGGCCAATGATGCGGCCCCGTTTCTCCCTCGTCATGGTCCTTGCCGGAGCGCTTGTGACGTCTGGCTGCGCTCAGCTCGGAAATGTCTTCAACTTCGGAGATCGCGGGCCGCAGGAAACGGCCCAGGCCGAGAACCGGATTCCGCTTGTGGGCTTCGAGCAGGAGGTCCTGCCGGAAGAGGGCCTGAAGGGCGCCGGCTTCTATCTACCGGACCCTGTGACCATAGATCAGTGGGCCTTGCCGGGTGCAAATCCGGAGCAATCGCCGCCTCATTCGGACGCCGCGAAGGGCCTGGTTGTCGCCTGGAAGCGGGGTTTTGGCGCCGGAGTGGGGCGCAATGCCCACGTCATGGCGCCGCCGGTCGCCCTGAACGGCAAGATCTTCGTGATGGATGGTCACGCCGCCGTCAGCGCCTTGGATGCCCGGACCGGCGCCCAGATTTGGAAGTCGGATCTTCGCGGGCGGTCCCGCCGCGACACGGTGGCCTTCGGAGGTGGTCTCGCCATCGCCGAGGGCAAGCTCGTAGTGACCTCGGGTTATCGCTTCGTCACCCAGCTCGACGCAGAGACCGGATCCGTCCTCTGGCGGACCCAGACCGAACAGCCGATCCATGCGGCCCCGACGATCTCTGGCGGCCGAGTCTTCGCTGTCGCCATCGACAACACCCTTCTCACCTTCGACTTTGGGACGGGCAAGGAAGGCTGGACCTATCAGGCGCTCTCCGAGCCGGCTCGACTTCTGGCGGCCTCCAGCCCCGCCGTGTCGGGCGATACCGTGGTCGCGGCCTTCGGCTCGGGCGAGCTGATCGCTCTTCGCGCCGCCAACGGCAACGATCTGTGGAGTGAGGCCCTGTCGCGTGCGAGCCGCACCAACGCCCTGTCGGAAATCCGGGACATTGCCGGCCGTCCGGTGATCTATCAGGGTGACGTGATTGCGGTGAGCCACTCAGGCGTCCTGTCCTCCACGGACCTTCGGACGGGACAGACGCGCTGGAACCTGCCCATCACAGGCATCACTACGCCCTGGGTCGCCGGCGATGTCGTCTATGTCGTCGACCGCGCGGGGAAGCTCTACTGCCTCGCCCGCGAGACCGGTCTCGCCTATTGGGTAAGGGATCTGGGCGAAGGCCGGGAGCAAAGAAGCTTCTTTGCAGGTCTCGGAGGCGGCTCGGACTCGAGGCAAACCAAGGTGAAGCCCGTCTGGTCATCACCCATACTCGCCTCAGGGCGTCTTCTCCTGGCGTCGAATACCGGCGAGATGGTCGCGGTCAATGCGAGGACAGGCGAGGTCGAGCGCTCGGTGGACCTGGGGGAGTCGGTGACTGTGGGCCCTATCGCCCTGGGGGACAGCGTCTACTTCGTGACCGATGAGGCCCGGCTCATCGCGGTCCGATAGGCGTCCGGCTTGACCCTGCGCCTCGCCATTGTCGGCCGGCCCAATGTGGGCAAGTCCACCCTGTTCAACCGGCTGGCGGGAAAGCGGCTGGCCATCGTCGATGACCGGCCGGGTGTGACCCGTGACCGAAGGTTCGGGACAGGCCGGATTGGCGACCTTGACCTGGAGCTCATCGATACAGCCGGCTTCGAGGATGTGACCGACGAAAGCCTTGAGGCCCGGATGCGCGCCCAGACCGAGGCGGCGATCCGTGAGTGCGATGTGGCCCTGTTCGTGATCGACTCCCGGGTCGGGATCACTCAGCTCGATGAGATTTTCGCCGATGTCCTGCGCCGGCACGACCGGCCAGTCATCCTAGTGGCCAACAAGGCTGAGGGCCGGCAGGGAGACGAGGGTGTCAATGAGGCCTTCCGGCTGGGCCTCGGGGAACCCATTCCCCTCTCGGCCGAGCACGGAGAGGGACTTGCAGACCTCTATGCCGCGCTTTCAGCCTTCGTCGACGACCCCGAGGACGCCAGTCAGGCGGACTTCGAGGCCGCGGTGGCCGCTGAACGCGAGGAGGCCGAGGCGGAGGATGAGGCTGAGGACGCCGGGGCGGATCCGGCCGACGACCGGCCCCTCCGCATCGCCATCGTCGGTCGTCCCAATGCGGGCAAGTCGACCCTGGTCAACCGCCTGATCGGCGAGGATCGACTGCTGACGGGGCCGGAGGCGGGGATCACCCGCGACGCCATACCCGTCGACTGGTCCTGGGGCGGGCGCACGATCCGGCTGGTCGACACCGCTGGACTTCGCCGGAAGGCCAGGGTCCAGGAGGGGCTCGAGAAGCTCTCCACCGCCGACACGATCCGCGCCATCACCTTCGCCGAGGTCGTCCTGCTGGTGATGGACGCCACCCATCCCCTTGAGATCCAGGATCTCCAGATCGCCGACCTGGTGGAGCGGGAGGGACGGGCCATCGTCTTCGTGCTCGCCAAGTGGGACCTGATCGACGAACCCCAGTCCAGGTTGGCCGAGATCCGGGAGTCCCTGGACAGGCAGCTGCCGCAAGTTCGTGGGGCGCCCCTTGTGGCCCTGTCCGCCGAGACAGGGCGCAACCTAGACCGGCTCATGCCCGCCGTTCTGAAGGTGCACGAGAACTGGTCGACCAAGGTCAAGACCCGGGACCTGAACGACTGGCTGGCCATGGCCATCCAGCGCCATCCGCCGCCGGCGGTGAACGGCCGTCGGGTCCGTCCGAAGTACATGGCCCAGACCAAGGCGCGGCCGCCCACCTTTGTCCTGTTCGCCACACGCGCCGACCAGCTGCCGGACCACTATCGCCGGTACCTTGTCCACGCCCTCCGTGAGAGTTTCGACCTGCCGGGAGTGCCGATCCGTGTCAGCGTGAGGTCGAGCCGCAATCCCTTTGTGGATGGACCGTCCCCGCAGTCTGGCGCTTCGGGTGGAAAGCCTCGCGCCACAGCCCGCAAGACGGCTTCGCCCGCCCGTCCGGCGGCTTCGGGAAAATCGCCAGCCAAGTCTTCCGCCAGGACATTGGCGAAGTCACCCGCGAAGGGCGGTTCCAAAGGGGCTGCGGGCCGAAAGGTCGCCGGTCCCCGGTCGCCGGCCAAGGGCGCCGCTGGCCGGTCGGTCAGGCCGAAGTCCCCGGCCCCTCGCGGTCGGCCTTCCAGGCCCGGAAAGACCTGACTCCGGTGGGCTGCCCCGGGTCGGACAGCGCCAGTTCCACGACCATTGGCCCGATCTCGGCGGGATCGGGAAGGGTGGAGGGGTCCTCGCCGGGATAGGCCTCGGCCCGCATCCGCGTGCGCATGGCGCCCGGATCGAGAATCGCGGCGCGGACCCGCGTGTTCTCCAGTTCGTCCGCCCAGGCCCGGACAATGGCCTCCATGGCCGCCTTGGAGGCGCTGTAGGGCCCCCAGAAGGCGCGGGGCGAGCTGGCCCGGCTGGAGGTGACAAAGATGGCTCTGCCGGCCTCAGAGGTCTTCAGCAGGGCTTCCATGGATCGGATGAGCCGCCAGGAGGCGGTGGCGTTGACCAGCATGACCCGGTCCCACAAGCCTGGCTCCACATGGCTGACGGGAGTCATGGCCCCCAGGACGCCCCCAGCGTGCAGCAGGATGTCCAGGCGGCCAAACCTCTGGTGCAGGGCGTAGCCGAGGGTGTCTAGCCCGGCCGGCTCGGCCAGATCCAGGGGGACAAGGGTCGCCCGCCTCCCGGTCCGGACGAGGATCTCGTCATCTAGGGATTCCAGCGCGCCCTGGGTCCGGGCCGTAGCGACGATGTGGGCGCCGGCGTCGGCGAGGGCGAGGGCCGAAGCCCGACCTATGCCCCGTGAGGCGCCGGTCACGAGGGCGATCTTGTCATTCAGGGGAAGCACGGCGGTCATGCGCCCCCTTAGCCCGTTGCGGGCGGGGCGTCACCCTCCGCGCCGGGACGCTTGCTGTATCTCTCGGCGATGACGGCCACGACCATGAGCTGGATTTGGTGAAAGACCATAACGGGCAGCAGTACGAGGCCGAGGGCGTCCCCGGGAAAGAGCACCCCTGCCATGGGCACCCCGCTGGCCAGGCTTTTCTTGGAGCCGCAGAAGACCAGGGTGATCTCGTCCGGCGTCGACAGCCGCGCGGCGCGGGCGGCGGCGAGGGTCAGGACAAGGACCAGGGCCAGGAGTACGCCGCAGACGAGGATGAGACGGGCGATGTCCAGGGCGCCCAGGCGGCTCCAGAGGCCCCCGGTGACGGCATCGGAGAAGGCGGCGTAGACCACCAGCAGGATGGATCCACGGTCGAGATAGGACAGAGACTTGGCCTGGCGACGGACCCATCCGCCGAGCCAGGGACGCAAAAGGTGTCCCGCAAGAAAGGGCGCCAGAAGCTGGAGGAGGATGGCCTGCAAGCTCTCGAGCGAAACTCCACCGCCAGTGCGGTGAAGCAGAATGCCCGCCAGGATGGGCGTGAGGAAGACACCGATCAGATTCGACGCTGTCGCAGCTGCGATAGTCGCCGCCACATTACCCCGGGCGATAGCGGTAAAGCCGATGGACGACTGGATTGTGGAGGGCAGGCACCCCAGGAAGATGAGCCCAGGCGCCAGGCTGGCCGGAAGCACCCATGCGGGCAGGGCGGTCGCAGACAGAGTCAGGATGGGAAAGAGCAGAAAGGTGGAGGCCAGGACAAGGGCGTGGAGCCGCCACTGGGTCGCTCCGGCGATCACCGCCTCCCGCGAAAGGCGCGCGCCATGCAGGAAGAAGACCAGCGCGATTCCGACCTTGACCGTGATGTCCAGGATGGGCCGAACCTCACCCCGGGCGGGCAGGAACGAGGCCAGGATCACCATGCCGAAGATCAGCATGAGGTAGCCGTCCGGCCGCAGCCGGGTGAGCCACCCCGCGCCGGCCGGCGAGGTCACGCGTCGACCAGGAAGGACAGCTGGCGTTCGGCGGGGGTGTTCCGCCCTTCGGCGATCTCACGGTCGAGAAGCCGGGTCGGGTAGTCCCCCGTGAAATAGTGGTCGGTGAACTGGGGGTTCGCAGGGTCCCGGGCCCCGGCCTCCATAGCCCAGTAGAGGCCGTCCACCGACAGGAAGCCCATGGAGTCCACGTTCAAGATACGCGCAATGTCCTCGACGCTGTACTGGGCCGCCAGCAGCTTGTCCCGGTCGGGCATGTCGATGCCGTAGAAGTCCGGCCACTGGATGGGCGGTGAGGCTGACCGCAGGTGCACCTCCGCGGCGCCCGCCTCGCGGACCATGCGCACCACGCGGATGGAATTGGTGCCTCGGATGATGGAGTCGTCGATCAGCATCACCTTCTTGCCGGCCAGGACGGAGCGGTTCGGGGACAGCTTCATCCGCACCCCGGTCTCCCGGGCGCCCTGGGTAGGCTGGATGAAGGTCCGCCCGACATAGTGATTGCGGATGATGCCCATCTCGAAGGGCAGGCCGGCCTCCTGGGCGAAGCCGAGGGCGGCCGGGACGCCTGAGTCCGGAACCGGGACGACCACGTCGACGTCGGCCGGGCATTCCTGGGCCAGACGCCGGCCCATGCGCTTGCGGACATCGTAGATGGACTTGCCGTTCACGACGCTGTCAGGGCGGGCGAAATAGACGTACTCGAAGATGCAGGGCCGGGCCCGGGCGGCGGGGAAGGGCCTGAGGCTCTGGATGCCATCGTGGTCGATGATCACCATCTCGCCGTGTTCGATGTCCCGCACGAACCGCGCGCCGATCATGTCCAGGGCGCAGGTCTCGGAGGCCAGGACGGCATGGCCGTCCAGGTCCCCAAGGACCAGGGGCCGAATACCCAGCGGATCTCGCACGCCGATCAGCTTCTTGTTGGTGATGGCCACAAGGGCGTAGCCGCCCTCGATCTCGCGTAGGGCGTCGATGAAACGGTCGACCAGGCGCGGCCGGCGGGAGCGGGCGATCAGGTGCAGGATCACTTCGGAGTCCGAGGTGGACTGGAAGATCCGTCCCTCCGCCACCAGCTGCTGGCGCAGGGTCAGGAAGTTGGTCAGGTTGCCGTTGTGCGCCAGGGCGATGCCGCCCGTGTCGAGGTCGGCGAACATCGGCTGGACATTGCGGATGACGCTGCCGCCGGCCGTGGAATAGCGCGTGTGGCCGATGGCGAAGGATCCCGGCAGACGCGCCGTCAGGTCACCGCCCGCGAAGGCGTCGCCCACATAGCCCATGTGTCGCTCGGTGTGGAAACCGTGCCCGTCGAAGCTGGCGATGCCGCAGGCTTCCTGTCCCCGGTGCTGAAGGGCGTGCAGCCCCAGCGCCGTGACCGCCGAGGCGTCCTCGACATCGAAGACCCCGAAGACGCCGCACTCCAGACGCGGGGCGTCATCATCAGGATCCCGGGGTGACCATCGATCGGCGGGGATTTTCACCAGGGCGTCTCCGCTGCCTTGTCGCGATCAGGAGGGTTGGGGGTGTCATATCCCCCGGGGGCTTTCGTGTCACCCTCGTGACCATCCCCAAGGGCGCTGTTGACGGCGTCGCCGACCTTGGGGGCGACACGTCCGGCGAGATCCAGGCCCTTGGGGGCCATGGCCCGGATCAGGTCTGCGGAGCGCGCCGTGAGGGGATAGAAGAGGGAGCCCGCCAGCCAGGACGGCGCGTAGCCGGCAGGGGCGGCGGCGGTGAAGGCCAGGTTGCAGACCCCTAGGAAAAGGGTCGCCCGGATCAGGCCGAATGCAAAACCCATGGCGCGGTCCAGGGCGTTCAGCAGCCGGGCCTGTCGGAGCCCTCCGGCCAGGCCGGCGCCGACCACCCGGAGCCCAACATAAGCGCCGACGAAGAGCAGCAGGAAGGTGAGGGGAGGCGCCGCCCAGTCGGGGTTGATCCAGGTATCGACGACGGGCTCCATGGACCTGAAGCCCACGACGGCTAGGGCGAGGGCGAGAACAAGGGAAACGAGGGAGACCAGCTCCTTCAGGGCGCCCTGGAGGTATCCCAACACGGCCGAAACCAGCAGGATCGCGAGGAGGATGAAGTCGAAGGGTATCATCCCAGGCTCGTCCAGCCTCCCTCGCCGATCCGGGCCACGGCGTCGGCGAGGCGCGCGGCTCCCGCCAGTTTCAGGGCGCCGGTGTCCACGTCGCGGGGTCCAAGGGCCT
Organism: Phenylobacterium sp.; assembly: GCA_020402745.1. Classification (GTDB taxonomy): domain Bacteria; phylum Pseudomonadota; class Alphaproteobacteria; order Caulobacterales; family Caulobacteraceae; genus Phenylobacterium. The sequence goes on along the minus strand of JADBYZ010000001.1, from coordinate 335,124 downwards.
GGCGGAAGCCCAGCTTTGCGGCTTCCCGCACCCGGGCTTCGGTCCGGCTGACCGCCCGGATCTCGCCGGAAAGACTGATCTCGCCGAAGACGACACAGTCCTGGGGGAGGGCGACATCGAGGGCCGAGGAAGCCAGGGCGGCGGCGGCGGCCAGGTCTGCGGCCGGTTCGCTGATCCGCAGGCCGCCCGCGACGTTGAGGTAGACGTCCCGCGCCCCGAGGGAGAGACCGCAGCGGGCCTCCAGCACCGCGAGCACCATGGCGAGACGACCGGAATCCCAGCCCACGACGGCCCGGCGCGGCGTGCCATAGGCGGAGGGCGCCACCAGGGCCTGGAACTCCACCAGGACGGGTCTTGATCCTTCGATCCCCGCGAAGACCGCGGCCCCGGCCGCCCTTTCCCCCGAGGTGTCGAGAAAGAGGGCGGAGGGATTGGCGACCTCCCGCAAGCCGGCGTCCCCCATCTCGAAGACGCCGATCTCATCGGTGGCGCCGAAGCGGTTCTTCACGCCCCGCAGGACGCGGAAGGGATAGCCGCGCTCTCCTTCGAAGGTCAGGACGGCGTCCACGAGGTGCTCGATCACCCGGGGTCCGGCAATGGCGCCTTCCTTGGTCACGTGACCCACGAGGATGACCGCCACGCCCTCCTTCTTGGCGAGGCGCACGAGCTCGGCGGAGGCCGCCCGGACCTGGGTGACCGAGCCTGGCGCAGCGTCGTGCGCGTCGCTCCAGAGCGTCTGGATGGAATCGATGACCACCAGGTCGAACTTCGACCGCTTCAGGCCGTCGAGGACATTCCGGAGGCTGGTTTCCGCCGCCAGCTGGACCGGGGCGGCGCCCAGGCCCATGCGCTGGGCGCGGCTTCGGACCTGGTCCACCGACTCCTCGCCGGAAATGTAGGCGCAGGACGCGCCCCGGTTGGCCGCGGCGGCCACAGCCTGCATCAGGAGGGTGGACTTGCCGACGCCCGGGTCGCCGCCGACGAGGATGGCCGAGCCACGGGCCACGCCCCCGCCGCACACCCTGTCAAACTCTTCGATCCCCGTCTGGATGCGCGGGAGGGCCCGGATCTCGCCGGAGAGGCCCTGGAAATCGAGGCCCCTTGTCCGCGACGGCCGGCTGGCGGCCAGGGCGCCGGGCGGGCGCACCCCACTCTCCTCGACCATGGCGTTCCAGGTCCCGCAGGCCGGACACTGACCGCTCCAGCGGCTCTGGGAGGCGCCGCAGGACTGGCAGACATAGGTCGCGCCATCTCTGGCCATCGAGGTCTCCTGATTCGCCCGCCAGGATCAGTCTAGCCCCGGTTGCGTCAGGAACGGACATAGCGCCGGCGGGCGCGTCGGCTCAGACGCACAAGGCACTCGTGCGCGACCGTATCCGTTGCAGCCGCCAGGTCATCAACGGGGAGGTTGGGGCCTATCAGCTCGACGCGGTCGCCCGGCTTGGCGGGAGTTTCGCCGATCTCGATGGCCATGAGGTCCATGTTGACGATCCGGACCGGCCGCCGGGCGCCCGCGAACCAGGCCTCCGCCCGACCGCCGCCCCGCCGGAGCAGTCCATCGGCGTACCCGGCGGCGACGACAGCGATACGGATCGCCCGGTCCATCTGCAGGCCCGACCCATAGCCCAGCCACTCCCCGGCCTTGACGGTCCGCACGTAGAGGATGGGGGCGTCCAGGGTCGCAACGGCTGCGATCCGGGGATCGGGGCGCTCAAGGGGGCCGCCGCCGAACAGGCTGACACCCGGGCGCACCATGTCGAACCGCCACTCCGGGCCCAGGAAGGCGCCGGCGGAGGCGGCGAGGCTGGCGGGCAGGTGGGGAAGAAGACCGCGAGCCTCGCGGAACCGGGCCAGCTGTAGCGCGTTCCGGGGATCGCCGGGCAGGGCGGCCGAGCCCAGATGGCTCATCAGCAGGACGGGCTTCAACCCGTCAGCACCGCCCCGGGCGATCTCGGCAAGGTCGGCGTGGGACAGGCCCTGGCGGTTCATGCCGGTGTCCACGTGCAGTCCGACGGCCAGCCCCGGTCCGGCCTCCCGGGCCGCCGCCACCTGGCCTGGGTCGGCGAGCACGGGGATGAGGTCGGCGCGTCTGACGCGGTCGGCCGTCCCGGGGACGAAGCCGTCGAGCACGAAGATCCGGGCGGGTCGTGCGTCCCCCAACCCCTTCCTGAGGGCCTCGCCCTCGTCCAGCCGGGCCACGAAGAAGGAGCGGGCGCCAGACTCCCACAGCCGGCGAGAGACCTGCGATGCGCCAAGCCCGTAGCCGTCCGCCTTGACGACGGGGGCGATCTCGGCGCCGGATGCGGTTTCGCGCAGGGTTCGGAAGTTCCGGTCCAGGGCGGCGAGATCAACCGTCAGTCGGGCGCGGTGGGGCATCGCGCGGACATAGCCAAACTCGGTCCCCGCGGCTAGCGGATGTCGTAGCGACCGGGATCCCGGGCAAGGTTGCCGAACTTGGTGATCTCCTCGTTGTACGAGAGCTTCACCGTGCCGATCGGGCCATGCCGCTGCTTGCCGATGATGATCTCGGCCATGCCCGCCACCTTGTCCATGTTCTCCTGCCAGGTCAGGTGCTCGGGCGTCCCCTCGCGGGGCTCGAGGCGCGAGAGGTAGTAGCTCTCGCGGTAGATGAACATGACCATGTCGGCGTCCTGCTCGATGGAGCCGGACTCCCGCAGGTCCGCCAGCTGGGGCTTCTTGTCTTCGCGGTTCTCGACCTGTCGCGACAGCTGCGAAAGGGCGATCACCGGGACATTCAATTCCTTGGCCAGGGCCTTAAGGCTCTGGGTGATCATCGAGACTTCCTGGACGCGGTTGTCGTTGCGGCTCTCCCCGCTGGTGATCAGCTGGAGATAGTCGACGAAGATCACGTCCAGACCATGCTGGCGCTTGAGGCGTCGCGCCCGGGCGGCCAGCTTGGCGATGGACAGGCCGCCTGTGGCGTCGATGTGCAGGGGGGCTTCCTGGATTTCGAGGGCGGCCTCGCGGATTCGGGCGAACTCCGAGGCGTCGATCTCGCCCTTGCGAAGCCGGTCGCCGGAGACGCCGGAGACTTCGGCCAGGAGGCGCATGGCCAACTGCTCGGCGGACATTTCCAGGGAGAAGAAGGCGACCACGCCTCCCGAGACCGTCTTCCTCGACCCGTCGGGCTGGGGCTCCCAGGCGTAGTGTCGGGCGATGTGGAAGGCGATGTTGGCGGCCAGGGACGTCTTCCCCATGGAGGGGCGGGCGGCGAGGATGACAAGGTCGGAAGGATGCAGTCCGCCGATCTTCTGGTCGAGGTCGATCAGGCCGGAGGAGAGGCCCGCCAGGCCGCCATCTCGCCGGTGGGCCTCCGCCGCCATCTCCAAGGCCCCGCCGAGGGCGTCGACGAAGGAGATGAACCCCTGGGACGCGCCGCCGGTCTCGGCGAGGGAATAGAGGCTGGCCTCGGCCGACTCGATCTGGTCCATCGCGGTCTGGGCGTCCTCCGGCGCCTGGGCCCGGACGGTGATCTCCCCGCCGATGCGGATCAGGTCGCGGCGCAGGGCCAGGTCATAGATGGCGCGGGCATAGTCCGGCGCATTGGCGGCGGGCGGCGCGCGGTCGACAAGGTCGGCCAGGTAACGGACTCCGCCGAGGGCCTCGAAGGCCGGGTCGCGGCTGAACTGCTCGGCCAGCAGGATGGGCTCGGCCAACTGTCCCTTGCGGATCTGGGTCTGGATGACGGCGAAGAGCCGCTGGTGGAAAGGCTCGTAGAAGTGCCGGGGCTCCAGGTTGTCCCCTAGCCGCTCAAAGGCGGCGTTGTCGTAGAGAAGCGCCCCCAGAAGCGCCTGCTCGGCCTCGACATTGGCCGGAGGGTGGGGGATGTCCACGTCATTGACGGGAGAGACGAGATCGAGAGCCGGAGCGAGCGCCATCCCTACAGGATAGCCCACCCGCGATCTCCGGGTCACGGACCACCCGGCCGGGATGCACAGGAATTGTCCGCCTGTGGAAAAGAACGGCCGGGCCCGGAGTTTCCGGACCCGGCCAGGGTCTTACCAGTTGTAGCTCAGGCGGGCGTAGACATAGCGCCCGTTGAAACCGAAGGGTGAGAAGTTGGGGAACGCCACCGGCCCATTGGTGTTGACGTTAGGCGGGGTCCGGTTCGGATACTCGTCCAGGGCGTTGCTGACGCCCAGGGCGATGCCGACGCCGCTCTCGCTCTTCCAGCGTCCCTCCAGGTCGAGAAGGACATGCTCGCCGACCTTGTAATCCAGGTTCGGGTCATTGCTGGGCGACAGGACGTCGCCATAGCGGGTCAACTTTCCGTTCAGCCCGAACTCGCCGCGCGACCAGTCCACCGTGAGAACATACTTGGAGGCAGGGGTGCCCTCCTCGAAGGTCAGGCGGTTGGAGCGGTTGAAGAGGGACGGAGGCACGGGCAGGGACTCCAGCACCGAGGTCTTGGGCACCGCCGTCACATCAGTGCTGTTATAGTTGGCTGCGCCGGTCACATCGAGGTCACCGAACCCACCCATGTCCCAGCGATACCGGGCGACGACATCGAGGCCGGTCGTTTCGGTGTTCACGCCGTTGATGAAGAAGCGCGCTGCGCCGAGCTGGGCGTTGGTGCCGGGCGGGTTGATCAGGCCGCAGATCGCCTGGGCGGTGGGTGTACCCGTCGGATTGCACTGGATGTTCTCGGAGAGGACGATCCGGTTGTCGATCTCGATCCGGTAGGCGTCGATGGTCGCCTCGAAGGCGCCGGTCCGGAACACCAGGCCCAGGGAGTAGTTCACCGACTCTTCGGGCTGCAGCGCCTTGCCGCCCAGCGACTTCGCCACCGCGCTGGTGGCGGGGAAGGTTCCCACCTCGACCGGGGTGCTGACGCCGTTCAACGCCAGGAAGTTTGTGGAGGTGGCCGTGAAGAATTGCTGTTGCAGGGCCGGGGCGCGGAACCCAGTGGAGACGGTGCCGCGGAGGGCCACGGCCTCATTGAAGTCGTATCGGCCAGAGATCTTGCCGGTCGTCCTCGAACCGAAGTCTGAATAGTTCTCGTAGCGGACCGCCGCAGCCAGGCCAAAGGCTTCGGTCACGGGCAGGTCAAGGTCGGCGTACACCGACTGGGAGTTCCGGTCCTTGTCCACTTCGTTGCCGGGCTGGAAGCCTGGGAAGCCCTGGGCCCCCGCCGCCTTACCCGCGACGCCGCCGAAGACCCATGAGGCGCGGTCGCCCTGGGTGATCTGGTACTGCTCGCGGCGGAACTCGACCCCGAGGGCCAGGTTCGCAGGCTTTGCGAGGCCGATGTCCAGCTCGCGCGTGCCGCCGACCTGGGCGACCAGCTGGTCGTATTGCATCTTGCCCGCGTCGAAGTCGGTCGGCGAGCCCGCGCCCATAGAGGCGTTGACCGAGTCCCTGACCCCGTAGTGGACCTGGTTGTAGCCATAGACAAGGCCGGCATCGATCTCGAAGCCGCCCAGCGTCCCGCGCACGCCGCCAGCGGCGCTGTAGTCGGTGATGTCGGTGGTGATCAGCGGCAGGAAGCCGATCGGCCAGATGGCGGGCACGTTGTTGGCGTTGTTGGCCAGGCGCGGGTTGGCGGCGCTGTCGGTCTTGCGCTTCTGATAGCCGCCGAAGCCGTACAGTTCCCACTCTTCGTTCAGGGGCTTGCCGGCGTTGGCATAGACCGTGATCTGGTCCACCTGCGGATCGCCGAAGCGCGAGGTCACCTTGCTCGGGGTGATACGGGGATCAAGGTCGCCGCGGCTCGTCGGATTCCGGAACAGATACTCGCCGCTGACGGTCAGGAAGCCGTCGGAGCCGAGCTTGAAACCCTGCCAGCCGGTCGCGGTGAAGGTCGGGCCGTCATTCTTGTTCCGGCCCTTGAGGTCGCGGGCGGTGCGCACGCGGGTGTCATAGACGCCATAGGTGACAGAGGCGGAGCCGCCTTCGTCGGCCTCACGCAGGCGCATGTTCACGACGCCGGCGATGGCGTCCGAGCCGTACTGGGCCGAGGCGCCGTCCCGCAGGACCTCGATGCGGTCCACGGCGACGGTCGGGATGGCGTTCAGATCGACGGCGGCCGAACCGCGGCCGATCGAGCCGTTGACGTTCACCAGGGCCGAGGAGTGCCGGCGCAGGCTGTTGATCAGGACTAGGGTCTGGTCAGGGGCGAGGCCGCGCAGGGTCGCCGGGCGCACGCTGTCGGTGCCGTCGGTGATGGCCGGACGGGGGAAGGACATGGAAGGCGCAACGGCGGCCAGGGCGGTGGCCATTTCGGTGTTGCCCTGGCGGGTCAGCGCCTCGGTCGAGATGACGTCGACGGGGGCCAGGGTCTCAAGGCGGGTGCGGCCTTCGGTGCGGGAGCCCGTGATGACCAGTTCCTCGACCGAGCTGGCGGGCTCGGCGGCCTGGGCGGCGCCCGCCAGAAGGGAGGCGGCCGAGACAGCCGCGAAGAGAGCAGAGCGGTGAAGCATGGGGTTTTCCAATGAGACTTCGGAGCGGGAGTAATCCAGACGCTTACGTAGTATGCCTCGCGGCAAAGCGGTGTCACAGAAATGCAACATCTGCAGGCGCAGTAGGATCTCCCAACACGGAAAAGGGCGCGGCTCCTGGAGACCCGCGCCCTTCTGACCCTTCCGGAACAATCCGGGATCAGTCCCCGTAGTCACCATCCTGCTGGCCGGCGCCACCTTCCAGGAGGTCCTGGGCGGTTTCTTCGGCCGCAGCGCGCTCTTCGGCGAACTGGGACTCGATGATATTCTCACCCCGGGCCTGGCGGTCGGCTTCGTCCTCGGACCGGGCGATATTGAGGGTGATGCTCACCGTCACTTCGGCATGCAGCTTCACCTTCACCTCGTGCAGGCCGAGGGTCTTGATCGGCTTGTCCAGCACGACCATCGACCGTTCCACCTTGCCGCCGGCGTCGTTGATGATGTCGGCGACGTCCCGGCCGCTGACCGAACCGTAGAGCTGGCCGCTCTCGCCGGCCTGCCGGATCAGGATGTAGGCGGTCCCGTCGAGGGATTCCCCCGACTTGGCGGCCTGCTCACGGGCGCGCTGGTTGCGGGCCTCGAGTTCGGCGCGCTGGGCCTCGAACACCTTCATGCTCGCGGCGTTGGCGCGCAGGGCCTTGCCCCGGGGGAGCAGATAGTTGCGGGCGAAGCCGTCCTTGACGGTGATCACGTCGCCCAGGGCGCCGCGGCCTTCGACCCGCTCCAGAAGAATGACCTTCATCTCGGGCTCTCCTTACTTCACGACGTAGGGAAGAAGGGCGAGGAAGCGGGCGCGCTTGATGGCGCGGGCCAGTTCACGCTGCTTCTTCGCCGACACGGCGGTGATGCGGGACGGGACGATCTTGCCGCGCTCGGAAATGTAGCGCTGCAGGAGCTTGACGTCCTTGTAGTCGATCTTCGGCGCGGCGGAGCCCGAGAAAGGGCAGACCTTGCGGCGGCGGAAGAAGGGGCGGCGGGCGCCCGCGGCGGGCGCGGCGGCGGTTTCGTCGGTCATGGTCTCAGCCTCCGATCTCAGTAGGCGTCTTCGCGACGGGGTTCACGCTCGCGCTCGCGGTCGCGGCGGGCGAGGATGGGCGACAGTTCCAGGTCCAGTTCCTCGACCCGGATCGTCATGTATCGGAGGACGTCCTCGTTGATGGAGAGCTGGCGCTCCATCTCCTTGACCGCCGCTGGCGGGGAGTCGAGGGCGAGGAGGGAATAGTGCCCCTTCCGGTTCTTCTTGATCCGGTAGGTCAGGTTGCGCAGGCCCCAGTACTCGATCTTGGCCACGGCGCCGCCGTTTTCCTCGATGATCCCCTTGATCTGATCGTTCAGGGCTTCAGCCTGCTGCGGCGAGATATCCTGCCGCGAAATGACGACGTGCTCGTAGAGCGCCATGTGTCCTTCATCCCATGTGGAGGGCGGCGCGTCCGCCGGCGGGTGACCGGTGGAAACGATGGATCCCGGGCTGGCGGACGGGGCTTTCCCGTCCCTTTGGCGCTCCAACCCGCGACCGCCTTCCGTTGAAGGGGCGGTCCATAGAGTAAAGCCGCGGCGGGCGCAAGGAAGACGGGCCTCCGCGTCGGCGGACTGCGGGGTTACTTCGCCCTGCCGGCCTTCCAGGCCTTCACCGCGGTGAGGGTCTGGTTGACGTGATCATTGGCGTCCAGGTTCTCGTAGGCGTGGAGGACCTTGCCGTCCGGGGCGATCACATAGGAGACCCGGCCGGACAGTCCCGGCATCGCCATGCCCTTCACGGTCAGAGGGGCGTCGTACCGCTTTGCGATGGCCGCGCCCGGATCGGAGGCGACCGGGAACTTGCCTCCACAGCTCTTGGTGTCTTTCGAGAACTCGGCGAGCCTTTCCGTCTTGCCCGACGTCACGCCGATCACAGTCGCACCGAGGGCGCGGAACTCATCGACGGCTTCGGAGAACAGGTAGGCCTCAAGGTTGCACCCCGCAGTGTAGGCCGAGGGGAAGAAGTAGAGCACAACCGGCCCCTTCTTCAGATTGTCGGCCAGCTTGTAGGTGAAGGGACTGCCGGCGAGGTAGGCCGGGGCGCTGAAGTCGGGCGCCTGGGCGCCGGGGGCGAGCTTGGCCGCAGCAGGGGAGGCCGCCAAGGCGAAGGCGGCGGCGATCAGGGTGGAGCGAAGCATTGAAAAACCTCCGGAACGGTCGAAACGACTGCCAAACAGGATGGGTTTGGGCTACTGCACGCCGGTCGGCTGGTGCGTCCGGACGGCGCGGAAATCTCACAGGTCCGGATATAGAATGACCAGCCCGCCATTGCGACCGGTACTTGAGGCCATCGACCTCCCGGAGTTGCCCGGGCACTATCGGGGCAAGGTGCGAGAGAACTTCGATCTTGCCGATGGGCGCCGGGTGATCATCGCCACAGATCGTCTCTCCGCCTTCGACCGCATCCTCGCCGCCATCCCTTACAAGGGTCAGGTCCTGACGCAGACCGCGCGTTTCTGGTTCGAGAAGACCGCCGATATCTGCCCGAACCACGTGCTGGAGTATCCGGATCCGAATGTCGTGGTGGGGCGCCGTCTCGACATCCTGCCGGTCGAGATCGTCGTGCGCGCCTACCTCGCCGGGACAACAGGCACCTCGATCCTCACCCTCTATCGCCAGGGCGCCCGCGAGATGTACGGGGTGCGGCTCCCCGACGGCCTGGCCCCGAATGCGCGTCTGCCCGAGCCCATCATTACGCCGACCTCGAAGGCGTTTGACGGCGGGCATGACGAACCTCTCAGCCCCGCGCAGATTCTGGAGCAGGGCCTGCTCACCCCGGGCCAGTGGGAACAGGTCTCAGCCTATGCCCTGGCGCTCTTCGCGCGGGGGCAGGCCCTGGCCTCCGAGCGCGGACTGATCCTGGTCGACACCAAGTACGAGTTTGGGCTCGATCCTGCGGGCGGGATTGTCCTCGCCGACGAGATCCACACGCCAGATTCCAGCCGTTACTGGATGGCGGACAGCTATGGCGCCCGGTTTGCCGCCGGCGAACGGCCCGAGAGCTTCGACAAGGACTTTGTGCGGAACTGGGTGGCTGAGCGCTGCGACCCCTATGTCGACCCCATCCCGAAAATTCCGCCGGAGATGATCGAGCAGACCTCAGACATCTATGTCGACGCCTTCCGCCGGATCACGGGCGCGTCCTTTGAGGCTCCGCCCGCCGGTCAGGACATCGCCGGGCGGATTCGCAGGAACCTTGCCCGCTACGTCGCCTGAGCCCCGCCCAAACTTCTGATTTCCGACCCGGACGCCTCTCATGACCGAACAGCCCTTCTTCCTCCGCGACGGCGACGCCTTTCTGCCCCAGGCCTCTGGCCGCGGCCCCTGGAACCCGCAATCCCTGCACGGCCGGGTCGTCATCGGCCTGATGGGTCACGCGCTGGAAACCGCCTTCGGCTCAGACGAATTCATCCCGGCCCGCCTGACGGTGGACATGTACCGCCTGCCCAATTTCGACCCGATCGAGGTCAAGACCACCCTGATCCGCGAGGGGGCGCGCATCCGCATGGCCGAGGCGGAGCTGTTCTCGGGCGGCAAGAGCTCGGCAAAGGCCTCCTGCCAGTTCCTCCGCCGGACGGAGAATGCGCCAGGCAAGACCTGGAGCCCGCCGGACTGGGATGCGCCCCATCCCGACTCCATCCCCGACCCCGACCCGGCGACGGCGCCGATGGGGCGGATGTGGGCGGTCAAGCCCATCCAGGGCGGCTTCGGCTCTGAGGGGGAGCGGCGGATCTGGATGCGGGAGGTGCGCGAGCTGGTCGGCGGCGTCCCCCTGACCCCCTTCCAGCGGGTCGTCGTGGCCTCGGACTTCACCAGCCCCTTCGCCCATGCCTCCTCCGATCAGGGCCTGGGCTACATCAACACCGACGTGACCGTGTACCTGCACCGCCTGCCTGTGGGCGAGTGGGTGGGGTTCCAGTCCGTCAACCATCAGGCCACGGACGGGGTCGCGGTGGGGGAATGCCGCCTCTATGACGCCCAGGGCTCCCTGGGCTTCGCCAGCTGCGCCGCCCTGTCCCAGAAGCGCCCGCCGCGCTGAGATCCCTCAGTACCCCTTGAGGTCGGGGTCCAGCACCTGGCCGGGATCCAGCGGCACGCCGAAGGTGTTCAGGATCATCGACACCTGGGTGTACTGGCCCACGGTGAAGACGAGGTCCATGCACTGCTTCTCGGTGAAGGCGCCGCGCAGGCCCGCCCAGGTGGCGTCTGAGATGAACTTGTCGTGGTGGAGCTCATCCGTGGCGCGCAGGAGGAGGCGGTCCTCCTCCGACCAGTCCGGGGCCGCGGCTCCGAGCTTGATCCGGGCGATCTCGGGATGCGTCAGGCCATCCCGGAGGCCGATCTCCACATGCTGGGTCCACTCGTAGCCCGACCTGCACAGGAAGCCGACGCGCAGGATGACCAGCTCCCGTTGGCGCGGCGGAAGCTCATTACGGCGTGACAGCACATAGTTCCCCCAGGCCAGGAAGGCGCGCGCCGCCTTGGGGGCCCGGGCCAGGGTCCGGAAGATGTTGAGCACGCGGCCCGTGGCGGCCATCGGCGCCACGAGCTCCCTCTGGTCGGCGTCCATCTCGGAGTCCGCGAGCGGCGGAATGCGGGGCGACGATAGGCGCATGTCTTGGGTCTCCGGACGCCTCAGGCGCGCATGAGGAAGGGGATCATCTGGGCGACCAGCAAGAGGCCGAGGGCGATCAGGAGGATCCGGCCCAGGAGCCGGTTGCGACGGATGCGCGCCGCTTCCTTCTCTTCGGGGGTTGGTTGAGTGGGATCAGACATTGTTTCGCTTATCTCGTGGGTTCAACCAGAATCTTGACGTGCGCTTCCGGGTCTCCAAGGGTCACGAAGGCCTCGGCGACCCCGTCCAGCCCCACCTTGCCGGTCACCACGCTCGAGACGTCGATGATCCCCTCTGAAATCTGGCGCAGGGTGTGGGCGAACTCATCGGGCGTGTAGCCGAAGACGAAGGACAGTTCCATTTCCTTGGTAATGGCGATGGCCGGCTCGATCTTGTCGGTCTCCATGCACACCCCGGCCACCACGATCTGGGCGCCGGCGGGCGAAGCCTCGATCAGGGTTTGCAGGATGCCCGGGGCGCCGACGCACTCAAAGACGACAGGGCGGCCAAAGGACTTGCCCATCATGCGGGCCATGGACTGGGCGGCCCGCTGCACGGGAACGCCATAGCTGTCCCAGCGCGCGTGCGGGCTCTCCTTCGAGGGATCGATCACCAGGTCGGCCCCAAGCTTTTCCGCAGCGGCCCGGCGGCGCGGCGAATAGTCGGTGGCGATCACGGGTCCATGCCCCCGCGCCTTCAGGGCCGCGATGACCGCCAGGCCTACTGGACCGCACCCGATCACCATGCAGACGGAGTCGCGGTCGAGGCGGGCCATGGCCACCGCATGCTCCCCCACCGCGAAGGGCTCGGTCAGGGCCGCCTGGTCGGTTGGCAGGCCGTTCGGCACCTCCAGGACCATGGCCTCGGTCAGGAGCATGCGCTCGGCGAACCCGCCGGGAAGGTGGTTGGAGAAGCCCAGGGACTCCATCCCGGTCTCGGTCAGGGTGACGGGGACGGAGACCACCCGGGCCCCCGCCCGGATGGCCTTCGGAGAGCCAGGGCCATGGTCCAGCACCTCTGCGCAGAACTCGTGTCCGAAGACGGTGTCAGCCTTGGGATCAAATCCTGAGGCGAAGCCGCCGTTCGCTCGGGTGGCCGTCTCCATCATGTGCTCCATGTGGTGGAGGGCGTGGAGGTCCGAGCCGCAGATACCGCAGGCCAGGGTGCGCACCAGGATCTGCCCCGGGCCGGGCGTCAGGTCCGGGACCTCGTCACAGATGAGCTGTTTGTTGCGACGGATGACGGCGCGCATGGTCCCTCCCAAAGGGGCTTCTGGTTGGCGCCATCATGGCTGCCGCAGGGCGGGATGGCCAGAGGCGCCTCGGCTTGCCCGGGGCGGCCTGATCGCCTAACCCTCGGCCTTCGTCCGTATCTGTGAGGAGCGCCGGTCATGAGTCTCGCCTTTCTGTTTCCCGGCCAGGGCAGCCAGGCCGTCGGCATGGGCGCCGACCTCGCCGCCGCCTTCGCCCCGGCCCGCGAGGTCTTCCAGGAAGTCGATGAGGCCCTGGGCCAGAAGCTCTCGTCCCTGATGCGTGACGGGCCTGAGGACCAGCTGACCCTGACCGAGAACGCCCAGCCCGCCCTCATGGCCGTCAGCCTGGCGGTGGTCCGGACCCTGGAGCGCGAGTTCGGGATCGGCATCGACCGCGCCGCCTTCGTGGCGGGACACTCCCTCGGTGAGTACTCCGCCCTCTGCGCCGCCGGCGCCCTGTCCCTGGCCGACACGGCCCGACTCCTGAAGTTGCGCGGCCAGGCCATGCAGCGCGCTGTCCCGGTGGGCGAGGGGGCCATGGCCTCGCTGATCGGGCCCAAGACCGACCTGGCCCTCGCCGAGGCCGCCGCCGCCGCCGGTTCGGCTGTCGGGGTCTGCGTCGTGGCCAACGACAACAATGCCGGCAATGTCGTGATCTCCGGCGCCAAGGCCGCCGTCGACCTGGCCATCGAGAAGGCCAAGGAACTGGGCGCCCGGGCGATTCCCCTGAACGTCTCCGCCCCCTTCCACTGCCCCCTGATGCAACCCGCCGCTGACGAGATGGCCGCCGCCCTGGCCGCCGCCGCCATCCAGGCGCCCCGGGCGCCGCTGGTCGCCAATGTCACCGCCCGACCGACCCTGGACCCCGAGGTGATCCGTCGTCTGCTGGTGGAGCAGGTCACGGGCCGGGTCCGCTGGCGCGAAAGCCTGATCTGGCTGGCCGGGGAGGGGGGCGTCACCCGCTTCGCCGAGGCCGGCGCCGGCAAGGTGCTGACCGGCATGGCCAAGCGCATCGCCCCCGACGCCGAGGCCGTGGCGCTGAACGCGCCCGCCGACCTCGAAGCCTTCGCCGCCAGCCTCTGAGGAGACCTCCATGTTCGACCTGACCGGCAAGACCGCCCTTGTCACCGGGGCCACCGGCGGAATTGGCGCCGAGATCGCCCGGGCCCTCCACGCCGCCGGCGCCCATGTGGTGCTGTCGGGCACTCGCGAGGCGGTCCTTGCGGACCTGGCCGCAGAGCTGGGCGGCCGCACCAGCATTGTCGTCGCCAACCTCTCGGATCCCGCCGCCGTCGACGGACTGATCGGTCAGGCCGAGGCCGCCGCCGGCCAGGTGGACATCCTGGTCGCCAACGCCGGCATCACCCGGGACGGTCTCCTGCTCCGGATGAAGGACGAGGACTGGGAGCAGGTCCTGAAGGTCAACCTGGAAAGCTACTTTCGGCTTTCCCGGGCGGCCCTGCGCGGGATGATGAAGCGTCGCTTCGGCCGGATCATTGGTATCACCTCGGTGGTCGGCGTGATGGGCAATGCGGGCCAGGCCAACTACGCCGCCTCCAAGGCTGGCATGATCGGCTTTTCCAAATCCCTCGCCCAGGAGGTCGCCACCCGGGGGGTGACGGTGAACTGCGTGGCGCCGGGCTTCATCGAGAGCCCGATGACTGACGCCCTGAACGAGGCGCAGAAGACCCAGATCCTCGGAACCATCCCCGCCGGGCGGCTGGGATCGGGCGCCGACGTGGCGGCCGCCTGCGTCTATCTCGCCAGTGACGAGGCCGGCTATATGACTGGCCAAACCCTCCACGTGAATGGCGGCATGGCCATGATCTGACCCGCTGGCCTCATCCGGGGGAGCGTGCTACCACCCTCCCGAACGGCGAGGCCCCGGGTCTCAACTCCGCGTCCGGGATCGGTTGACATCACGTCTCTGGTCGCGGAAGGAACAACTGAACAACAGGGACCTTAACGTATGTCCGATATTCTTGAACGCGTCCGCAAAATCGTCATCGAGCACCTCGACGCCGATCCCGAGAAGGTGACCGAGAAGGCCAGCTTCATCGACGACCTGGGCGCCGACAGCCTCGACAATGTCGAGCTGGTCATGGCTTTCGAAGAAGAGTTCGACATCGAGATTCCGGACGACGCCGCCGAGCACATCCAGACCGTGGGTGATGCGGTGAAGTTCATCGGAGAGCGCCTGGGCGGCTGACGCCTCCTGGACGTCGAGGATCTGACCGCCGCGTCCCTTCGCAGAGGCGCGGCGGTTTGCATTTGCGGAGGGCTCCATGCGTCGAGTCGTCGTTACGGGAATTGGCCTCCTGACCCCATTGGGGCAGGGTCGGGAGATCACCTGGAAGGCCATCCTGGCCGGGAAATCCGGCGCGGGACGGATCACCACATTTGATCCTGAGGGCTATGCCTGTCAGGTCGCGTTTGAGGTGCCCCGCGTCGATGGCCGGGGCGGCGGCGGACCTGACGTCGAGGGATCCTTTGACCCCGACGCCACCGTGCCTCCCAAGGACCAGCGCCGCATCGATGACTTCATCCTCTACGCGATCGCGGCGGCGGACGAGGCCGTCTTGGACTCCGGGTGGAAACCCCAGACGACCGAGGATTTCGAGCGGACCGGCGTCATCATCGGCTCGGGCATCGGCGGACTGGCGACCATCGCTGAAACCGCCATCGAGATGCACGAGAAGGGCCCCCGCCGGGTCAGCCCCTTCTTTATTCCTTCGGCCCTGATCAACCTGGCCTCGGGCCAGGTCTCGATCCGGCATGGCTTCAAGGGGCCGAATCATTCGGTGGTCACCGCCTGCGCCACCGGCGCCCACGCCATCGGCGATGCGGCCCGGATGATCCGTTACGGGGACGCGGATATCATGGTCGCTGGTGGGGCTGAGGCCTCGATCTGCCCGATCGGCATTGCGGGCTTCATCGCCTGCCGGGCCATGTCCACCAACTTCAACGACACCCCGGACAAGGCCAGCCGGCCCTACGACAAGGACCGCGACGGCTTCGTCATGGGCGAGGGCGCCGGCATCCTCATCCTCGAGGAGTATGAGCACGCCAAGGCGCGGGGCGCGAAGATTTACGCGGAGGTCGCCGGCTACGGGATGGCGGGAGACGCCTACCACATCACCGCCCCGGCCGAGGACGGCGACGGCGGGTTCAGGGCCATGCGAGCGGCTGTCCGGGACGCCGGGATCGACCCGGGACAGGTCGACTACATCAACGCCCACGGCACCTCCACGCCGCTGGGCGACGAGATTGAGCTGGGGGCCGTCACCCGCCTGCTGGGCGACGCCGCCGCCCGGGCGACCATGAGCTCCACCAAGTCGGCCACCGGACACCTGCTGGGCGCCGCGGGGGCCATCGAGGCGGCCTTCACCTGCCTGGCCATCCGGGACCAGGTAGCGCCGCCGACCCTCAACCTCGACAACCCTTCCGTCGAGACCGTGGTGGATCTGGTTCCCCACAAGGCCAAGCCGATGAAGATCGATGTGGCGGTCTCCAACAGCTTCGGCTTCGGCGGGACCAACGCGTCTCTGGTCCTCAAGAAGGTCCCATGAGGCGAAGCTCCGGCGCGGTCCGGCGCAGCCGAATTCTTCTGGCAGGCGCCGCGATCGCTGTAGTCGTTACGGGCCTTTTTGGCGTCCTCGCGGCCGTTGGACCGGGCCCGCCGGCCCGCTCCGGCGCCTTCACCGAGGTACAGCTTCCCCGGGGGGCGGGCGTCACAGGTGTTGCGGCGAACCTGAAGGCGGCGGGCGTGATCCGCTCGGAAATGGTCTTCCAGGTTCTCGCCAGGCTCACGGGCGCCGGACGATCATTGAAGGCGGGCGAGTACGCCATTCCCAGCCGGGCCTCGGCAATCTCCATCCTGGCGGATCTCGAGGCGGGGCGCACCATCGTCCGCAAGGTGACCCTGCCCGAGGGACTGACCTCGGCCATGGTCGTACGCGAGCTCCAGGCTGTTCCCTGGCTGACGGGGGATGTTCAGGTTCCGGAGGAGGGGACCCTTCTGCCCGAGACCTATCGGGCTGAGCGAGGCGATTCCCGTCAGTCTGTCCTGGATCGAATGCGGACTGAACAACAGTCCCTCCTTGACCGACTCTGGGCGTCCCGCGTGCCGGGACTTCCCCTCGCGACACCGCAGGAGGCGGTGATCCTCGCCTCCATCGTTGAGAAGGAGACCGGCGTTCGCGACGAGCGCCGCCGGGTGGCCGGGGTTTTCATCAACCGCCTCAGGATGGGAATGCGCCTTCAGAGCGATCCCACCGTCATCTACGCTGTGAGCCGGGGTGAACCGCTGGGGCGCGGTATCCGGGCTTCTGAGCTCGCCAGCCGCAGTCCCTGGAACACCTACGCTCACGCGGGCCTGCCTCCGACCCCGATCGCCAACCCGGGACGCGCCTCCCTGGAGGCTGTTCTGAACCCGCTTGAGACCCGCGAGATCTTCTTCGTGGCCGACGGCACCGGAGGGCATGCCTTCGCCGAAACCCTCGAGGCGCACAACGCCAACGTCGCGCGCTGGCGGCAGATCGAGCGGGCGCAGGGGGGCGGCGGCTGACATGAGTCAACTGAGCGGAATGACCGGGTTTGGTCGGGCCGAGGGCGCCAGCGGCGGTTGGAGCTGGGTGGTGGAGGCCAGGTCCGTGAATGGCCGCAGCCTCGAGGTGCGGTTCCGGGGTCCAGCGGGCTTCGACACCCTGGAGCGCCTGACCCGGGAAGCGGCCCAGGCGCGCTTCCAGAGGGGCCAGGTCTCAGTCTCTGTCGCCGCCCGGCGACTGGAGGCGGCGACGCCTGTGAGCATCAACCGCGACCTTGCCCAAACCCTTCTCGACCTGGGAGAACCCTGGATTCAAGAGGGTCGCGTGCTTCGCCCGACCCTGGACGGTCTCCTGTCCCTTCGCGGCGTGATCGACGTGGGGTCCGCCGAGGCGGATGCCGAGGCCCTGGGCGAGATGGCCAGCCTTCTCGCCCTTGCGGTGACAGAGGCCCTGGACGGGGTCAAGGCGGCCCGCCTGGAGGAGGGTGCGCAGCTCGGCGCTGTCCTGCTCCGGCTTCTTGACGAGATCGAAGCCCTCGTCGGGCGCTCGCGTGATCTCGCCAGTGAGCAGACGGAGGCGATCCGCGGCCGGTTCCAGAGGCGACTGTCTGAACTGGCGGGGGACGGTCCTGATATCGCCGAGCGCGCCTTCCTGGAGGCGGCCGCCCTGGCGGTGAAGGCGGACGTTCGCGAGGAACTCGACCGGCTGGAGGGTCACCTGGTCAGCGCCCGTACGCTGCTGGCGGAAGGCGGAGCGGCGGGCCGACGGCTCGAGTTCCTGACCCAGGAGTTCATGCGCGAGGCCAACACCCTCTGTTCGAAGGCGGCGGTCGCCGACCTGACCCGGACCGGCCTGGACCTGAAGGCTACGATCGATCAGTTCCGGGAACAGATCCAGAATGTGGAGTAAGTCATGAGCGTGACGGATGCCGCCCGCCCCTGGGAGGTTCAGCGGCGCGGCCTTCTGTTCCTCGTTTCCAGCCCTTCCGGCGCTGGCAAGACCTCGCTGTCCCGCCGGCTGGTGTCGGACCATGACGATCTTGTGCTGTCGATTTCCGCCACAACCCGGCCGCCTCGTCCCGGGGAGGAAGAGGGGCGCGAGTACTACTTCGTCTCCCCGGAACGCTTCGAGGAAATGGCCGAGGGCGGCCAGTTCCTGGAGTGGGCCCATGTCCATGATCATCGCTACGGAACGCCGAGGGCGCCTGTTGAGGCGGCCCTCTCGGCAGGCCAGGACGTGCTCTTCGACATCGACTGGCAGGGAGCGGCGCAGGTTCACGAGGCCATGCCCGAGGACAGCGTGCGCATCTTCGTCCTGCCGCCCAGCTGGGCGGACCTCGCCCGGCGCCTCAACGCCCGGGCGCAGGACTCGGACCTGGTGATTCAGCGCCGGCTGGAGCGGGGCCGTGAAGAGATCACGCATTGGGGCGACTACGACTACGTGATCGTGAACAAGAACTTCGACCGCGCCTATGCCGACCTCGGCCACATCTACCGGGCGGAGCGGATGAAGCCGGCCCGGAATCCCTGGTTGCCGGACTTTGTCCGGCGGCTCGGCGCCGAGCCCCTGTCCTGATCCGGGAGGCCTCCACATGAAGACCCGCAAGCTTGGTCCCTTTGACGTCTCCGAGATCGGTCTGGGATGTATGAGCCTGTCCCATGCCTACGGTCCCCCGCCCCCCAGGGACCAGGCGGAGGCGGTGTTGCTGGGCGCCCTGGACGCGGGCTGCACCTTCTTTGACACCGCCGCGGTCTATGGCCTGGGTCACAATGAGCGCCTGGTCGGGGAGGTCCTGCGGCCGCATCGCGACCGGGTCGTCCTGGCCTCCAAGTGCGGCCTTTCCCGGGGGGAGCAACGCGAGCTCAACGGCCATCCGGACGTCCTCAAGGCGACCTGCGAGGAGAGCCTCCAGCGTCTCGGCGTCGAGGTGATCGATCTCTATTACCTGCACCGCTGGGACCGGCGCGTCCCCATCGAGGACAGTGTCGCGGCCCTTGCCGATCTGGTGGCGGAGGGCAAGATCCGCACCATCGGCCTCTCCGAGGTTTCGGCCCCCACGCTTCGTCGCGCCCACGCTGTCCACCCGATCGCGGCCCTCCAGACCGAGTATTCACCCTGGACCCGCAATCCAGAGATCGCGGTCCTTGAGGCCTGCCGGGAGCTCGGCGTCACCTTTGTCGCCTTCAGCCCTGTCGGCCGGGGATTTCTCGCCGGGGGCGTGAAGGATCCCTCCGCTCTGGACCCCAGCGATTTCAGGGTCGGGATGCCCAGGTTCAAGGGGGACGCCTTCCAGAGCAACCTCGCCCTCCTGGCGGGCTTTGAGGCCCTTGCGGGAGAGGCGGGATGTACGCCTGCGCAACTTTGCCTGGCCTGGCTGCTGCACAAGGACCCGGACCTCATCCCGATCCCGGGGACATCGTCTCCGGAGCATATGCGTCAGAACATGGCGGCCTCAGGGATCGCCCTCCCGGCCTCGCTGGTGGAGAGGATCGACCTTGCGGTGAATGGCGCCACCGTCTCGGGTCCGCGCTACGCCCCGGCCATGCAGGCCAGCGTCGATACCGAGCGGATGCCTTTCGAGGTTTCGGTCTGACCCACGAAAAAGGGCCGCCCAAGCGGGCGGCCCTTCCGAATCCGGGCTATGGCGACCGGAGGCCGGCCGCTGCAAGCCGTCTTACTTCTTCTCAGCCATAGCGGCGTCAGCAGCCGGAGCTGCGGCCGGGGCGGCGGCGGCGGCGGCGTCGGCCGGAGCCGCAGCAGCGGCGTCAGCAGCGGCGGCGGCCGGGGCGGCAGCGTCGGCCGGCGGGGCGGCTTCAGCGGCGGGGGCCGGAGCTTCGGCCGCAGGAGCGGCTTCTTGAGCGGGCTGGCTGCAGGCGGCCAGCGAAGCCACGGCGGCCAGAGCGGCGACAGTCAGAGCGACTTTTTTCATTATTACTCTCCCGAGATGACCGAAGGAACGCCCGAAACCACGACGGTTCCGGAATCGCCCTTTGGACCGTCGGAAGCCTATTCCGGCAGAAACCGGCGATCAAGCTTTCGTGAGCAGGGCGTCGGCAAGACAAAGGAAGCCCTGCAGGTCCAGGGTCTCTGGTCGCACCGAGGGATCCACGCCGGCGGCGTGGCATAGGGTCTCTCCCCCAAGCGCCCGCAACCCGGCCCGAAGCATCTTGCGTCTCTGACCAAAGGCCGCGGCCGTGACCTTCTGCAGCGCCTCCAGCCGGAGCCCGGCCACCGGGTCCGACCTTGGAACCAGGTGAACGACCGCCGAGTCCACCTTGGGCGGTGGAGTGAACGCCTTTGCAGGCGCCTCCAGGACAAGCCTGCGCTCAGTGATCGCGGCGGCCAGGACGGCGAGGCGACCGTAATCCGGATCGCCAGGCTCCGCGACGATGCGCCGGGCGACCTCCTTCTGGAACATCAGGGTCATGGATCGCGGACGCAAGGCGCCGGTCAGCCATTTGACCAGCAGGGGCGTTCCGACATTGTAGGGCAGGTTGGAGACGATGCGGGCGCCCTCCGGGCCGGCGATCGAGGACTCTTCAACCTTGAGAGCGTCTGCGTGGAGGACCTCCAGGCGTCCGGGAAAGGCGGCGGCCAGTTCGGCCAACAGGGGAAGGAAGCGGGCGTCGCGTTCGATGGCCGTCACCCTGGCGCCGGTCTCCAGGAGGGCCTGGGTCAGGCCGCCGGGGCCAGGGCCAACTTCGATGATGTGGTCCTCCGGGCCCGCCCCAGCCAGGCGTGCGATCTTCCGGGTCACGTTCAGGTCAAGAAGGAAATGCTGGCCCAGACCCTTGTTCGCCTGGAGGCCATGGGCCGCGATGCGGTCCGAGAGCCGTACAGGAAGGGTCAAGGCGACCGCCGGTGGGCGATCTCGCCGGCCATTCGAAGGGCGGCGATGAAGCTATCGGCCCTGGCCAGGCCCTTGCCGGCGATATCGAAAGCGGTCCCGTGGTCGGGAGAGGTCCGCACCACAGGCAGGCCAAGGGTCAGGTTCACTCCTCCCCAGAAATCCAGCATCTTGATCGGGATCAGGGCCTGGTCGTGGTACATACAGATCATGGCGTCGAAGCGCTTTCGGATGTCCGGGGCGAAGAGGCTGTCGGCCGGCATTGGGCCGGCGATCTCCAGGCCCTCGCCGCGCAGAATGTCAATCACCGGCCCGATGAGGGTCAGTTCCTCATGTCCGATCTCTCCGGACTCTCCGGCATGGGGGTTGAGTGCGGCCATGGCCAGACGCGGCCGAACCACTCCGAAGTCCTGAACGAGGGCCTGAGCGGTAACGCGGGCTGTGCGAAGCAGCCCGTCCGGTCTCAGGGCGGCGGCGACCTCTGAAATCGGAAGGTGGATCGTCGCCAGCGTCACCTTCAGGTCAGCCGCCGCCAGCATCATCACGGGGCCGCGTTCGCCGCTGAAGGGCGCGCCCGCGGTGAGCTCACCGATGAACTCGGTGTGCCCCGGATGGCGGAAACCCGCCGATTTGAGAACCGCCTTTGAGATGGGCGCCGTGACGAGCGCGCGGGCCTCCCCCGACAGGCAGGCCTGTGTCGCCGCCGCGATCCAGTTGATGACGCTCCAGGCGGCGGCTGGGGAAGGCGCGCCCGGTGAGACCGGCGATGGCAGCGGCATGTCGATGACCGGCAGGGCGTCGGAGAACACGTCCGCGGCGTCCTGCGGGCGCGCCACTCTCAACACCGGCGACCCCACCCGCTCCAGGCTGCCGGCGTCGCCGTAGACCACGAAGGGGGGGGCGTCCGCAGCCCTCCCGACCCAGGCGGCGGTGATGATTTCCGGCCCGATCCCGGCGGGATCGCCCAGGGTCACCGCGAGGGGTCGGATCACCAGGCCTCGCCTAACGGGTCTCGATGGTGGCGGCCATACGCAGGTCGCGCATATATCGACGGGCGATCATTGAGAGCTGCTGGCCGAAGAGCCGTCCCTCAATCTGCTCCCGGCTGACATCGCCGCCCCCGGCGGACCCGCGGCTGCATACCGTGAGAATGTGAAGCCCGACATTGGTGCGGATGGGATCAGATGTCTGTCCGGCGTTCAGGTTCTCAACAGCGCTGCGGAATGCGGGAGACAGGTCTTTGAGCTCCGCCTCTCCGAGATCGCCCGCCACGACGCCCTGGACGCGAGACGCTTCGCTTTCAACGGTTTCGCAACCCGCGATCCTGCCACGAAGGTCGCTCAGCCGGGTCGCCGCTGATCTCACCTCCGCTTCAGGAGCACTCGAAGGTAGGGCGATCGCCGCCTGCTTCAAACTCACGGTGACGGCTGAGGCCCCTGCGCGACGGTCCCGCAGGTAGATGATGTAGACTCCGTCGCGAACAGGAATCGGGCGCGAAAGCTGGCCCGGGCGCATCTGATCGAGGGCGGCGTCGATCTCGGGCGCCATTTCGCCCGCAGTGATCCAGCCCACATCGCCGCCTGCCGCCGCCGAGGGCGAGGCCGAGAACTGGCGGGCCACTGCCGGGAAGGGCGCCCCCTGCTGCATCTGGGTGACAAGCTGTTCGGCCCCGTTCAGCGCCACGTCCATGCCACCCACGCGGGCCGCGTCAATGAAGACCTCCGCGATCTGATACTGGGGCCGCGACGACGCAGCGGCGATGCGATCCATCTCCGCCTTGACCTGGTCCTGGCCCACCCTCAGGCGCGATCCGTAACGACCGCGAACCCATCTCTGCCAGCCCGACTGCGCCCGGATCTGCTCCCGAAGCGTTTCAGAGCCAATGCCCTGAGCGGCCAGAGCATTTACAAATTGTTGCAGGTTCGCGTTGTTTTCCCTCGCCATTTCGGTGAGTTGTTCATCCACATCTTCGTTGGTCGGAATGATCTCGATCTTCTGCTCATCTTCGACCCGGCGAAGCTCCTGAATTTGCAGGCGCTCGTCGATAAGTCCGCTGAGGGCCTCCCGCTGAAACTGCGGAAGGTTCTGCTGGGTCGGCTGAATGCCCGAAGTGGCGATCAGAAGCCGCATCCTCTGGGCGAGGTCGAAGGTGGAGATGATCTCGTCATTCACCACCGCCGCGACAGTCTCAGAGAGGCCGGGGCGCGCTGGGGCCGAGGGCGTCTGGGAGGCCGCGGGACCCGCGAGGACCCCCAGGGCGAGGCAGACGGCGGCGAGGGTTCGAAACCCGTTCATCGAGACGCGGGCCATGACCGACACTTCGTCCTTAAAGCGCATGATTTGGTTCGACTGCCTTCTGACACGGCTAAGGGTTTCACTCTAGAGGCGAGAGTCTAGCGCGCGCCAAGGGGGCCTCCCAATGTGGCGAGGGTGAGGCGGACATTCACCGAGGTTGAGGATCCCAGGCGGCCGATCTGCAGATCTTCCTGGCGGTATATGATGTCCAGGCGGGTGCAGTCGTCCCGGAAGACAATTCCTATGTCCCGCAGCACCCAGGCGCTCCTGGCGAGGTCCCGGTTTCCATAGAAGGAGATACCCCAGGTGTCCGAAAGGAACACCTCACCGCCGAGGTCCGCGTTTTCCCTGCGGGCGGATCCGGGCCCGGTTTCCTCCTTAAGGTAACGGAAGTAACCCGAACCGCGCCTGAGCGAGACATTCGCCCCGGCCTCGGCGCGGCGGACGCTCAGGTCCTGGCTGTCCAGCCGGCTGCGGACGAACAGGCTGATCCCGCTCATGGGTTCAGCCTCCAGGGCGACAATCCAGTCCGAGGCCTTTTGCGAAAGCCCGGACGTGGTGGAGAAAACCCCTGAATCACTGGACCGGAAGCTGCGACCCAGGACCAGGTTCGCCCGCCGGCCGTCATCCCAAAGCACGCTGGTCCGGGCGGCGACACTGAGCCGCAGTCCGTCTTCGGTGAGATCGTATCCGGGGAACCGGTTCAGGCGGAACAGGCTGGTCTCGTCGAAGACCACGGTTGCGGAGTCTTCATTGAGGTAGATGGGCGCGCCCGAAGACGTGCTCCCGACCCGAACCAGCGCGGCGCCGGCGGAGGCCACCGCCTGTGCGGTGGGTTCGATCACCACAAGGGCATCGGAGAGCCGCCGCGCGAGGGGCAGAGAGATCTCCCCGCCGGCTGAGGCCAGCGCCCGCCCTTGGGAGATCGTCCGGCCGGAGATCCCGTTCACGTCCCCCAGGTTGTAGCCATCCATGCGAAGGTTGGAGAAGGTCGAAAGCCGCAATCCACCCTGGCTGGTGGAGGTGCGCCGCCAGTCGGTTTCAAAGGTCGCCCTCCGGCTGTCCAAACCCGGTGTCCCGGCCGGGCTGTCAGGGGCGGCGTCGCGGGTCAGGGCGACAGCCGAGACGCGAACCCTCAGCCTGCCGCCGGCAAGATCAGAGACCGGCTCGAAGCGGCCCTCGATGAAGGGGGCGACCTGGGGGAAGGTTCGGTCATCGTCCTCGGGACGCAGGCCCTGGATGCTGAACGCGCCCGCCGAAAACCAAGACAGGGCCGTCTGCCGGGTCGCGTAGACCTGCGAGATGAGGCGCCGGTCATCCGGAACAAAGGGGCCTCGGGCGACAAAAACCTCGCCGACATCATACTTCTCGAACAGGAGGTCGTCGGATGTGCGCTCGGCGCTGAAGCCCCAGCGCCATTCCGGCGAGAGCGCGAAGGCGCCTGAGGCCAGGAGGTAACTCCGGGAGGTCGGATCGCCAAAGGCGTTGCCACCTCCGTCAAAGTCCCGGTCGTAGGTAAAGCCCCCGCGGACATCAATCGCCCCGGTACGGAATCGCTGGCGATAGTGGGCGTTCAGGAACGGCGCGACCCGGCTGTTGATCTGCGGTGACAGGGTAAGGTCAGCACTGGGACCCAGCACGAAGACGTAGGGCTGTTCGTATGAAAGACCCCGGCGGCCCGAAGTCTGGATATCCGGTGTCAGGAGGCCCGATCGGCGCTCGGCTTGTGGATCCGGGTGCCAGAAGACCGGAAGCCAGAGCACGGGCGCGCCCCGGACTCGGATAACGGCGTTGCGGTACGAGACCAGCTGCCGCTCCCGATCCTGAATAATCTTCTCGGCCTGGATCGACCAGGAGGGTGGTTTGTCATCGCCGCTCTTCGCGCAGATCTCGCAGGGCGTATAGATGGCGCGGTTAAGCTCATTCAGCGTTTCGCTTCGTCGGATGGCGGTGGCGGCGGCCATCTTTATCGAACCCTCGCTTCGCACGGCGAAGCCGGCGGCGGCGCCCACCGTGAGAGACTGGTCCAGAACGACCTCGTCGGCGAACTGCGCGGTCCGATCCGGATTGACGATGCGGACGTTGCCCTTCGCACGAACGACGCCGGTGGCCGCCTCAAGTGTGACTTCATCGGCGGTGAGGGTGCGCCCATGATAGCGGGCTTTGACGTCGCCCCGGGCGACGGTCATGCCGGTTTTGTCATCCCGGGACACCGTATCGGCCTCGAGATAAAGTTGGTCCGGCCCGAGGCCATCGGCCGGCGGAGGCGCCGCAAGGGCGAAAGATGGCGCGCTGGAGAGGGCGCACGCCATCCATGCCGCCGCCCACAGCGCCCCAACTCCAAACCGCTTCTTCAACAGCTCTTCCAACACTTTCACCGACGGATCATCCGGGTCGACGTTCGGTGATTCGACCGCCCGGACGCGCCCTTTATCCATCCTCTGTGTAACAGAGCACGGCGAGACCTGACAGCAGCGCGACAAGAGGCGGCGCCCAGGCCCCCAGGACGGGTGGAATGATGTCCGCAGACGCGAGGGCGCCCGTCATCTGGTTGAAGAAAAACACCAGAAAGCCGATCGCAGCCCCGCCGCCGGCCGCAAGCGCGAGACCTCCCTGCCGTGAAAGCCTCAGGGACGATGCCGCCGCCAGGATCGACATGGCGGCGAACAGCACGGGCGTGGCCAGCAACTGGTGCAGCCGCAAGCGCAGGGACATGGTGCTGAAGCCCGCCAACTCTGTCTGACGTATGGCGGCTGGCAGGCCCCAGAAGGTCACAGCCTCGGGAGAGGCGAAGCTATCCAACGCCGCTCCCGCCCCCGCCGTAAGGGTGGACCGGATCGACATCGAGTCGGACCGGACGGCGCTCTGGCCCGGCGCCGCCTCCCGAACATCCCGGAGGTTCCAAAACCCCGCCCGGAGTACAGCCTCGGCGGCCTCAATCCGCCGGCGGAACTGAAGCCTTCCCTCGGCGTCCTTCTGGTAGACGAAGAGGGAGACGGCCCTGAGGCGCAGGGTATCCTCCTTCAGGTCGCGGGACTTGGCGTAGATCACAACAAGGTCCCGGTCGTCGCCCTGACGCATCCAGACCTCCCGCGGGGCGTCCGCAAGGTAGGATTGCATCAGGCGGGCGCGATCCACCTCAAACCTGGCTGAAAGTCCTGCAGCCAGAGGGTTCAGAATCGTGACGACAAGGGCGCCGGTTCCGAAAGCCAGGGCGGCTGAAGGGGCGATGAACCGCCAGGCGGAGACCCCGGCCGCACGCATCGCCGTGAGCTCGCTGGAACGATTGAGGGTCACAAACGCCGCGATCCCGCCGAACAGAAAGACAAAGGGAGAGAGAAGCAGAATCAATCCCGGGGATCGCAGAAGGGTGAGCCAGAGGATGTCCGCCACGCCTGCGTCGGATCGCACACCTACAGATCGAGACAGTTCCTCAAACTGAATCAGGAGGATGACGGCGGAAATGACCGCAAGCGCGCCACCTACCGCCCGGACGGCGACGCGCAGGAGATAGAGATCCAGGATGCTGAAGACCCGGGTCATGCCGGTAGGCCCGTCGTTACCCTGCGGGGCGGGCGGCCTCTTTGGTAGGCTGCCTGAATGGGATGCTGGCGAAACACCTCGCCCAGGGCCCAGATCCAGACTGAGAGGGGAATCGCGTACTGAAGAATATTCAACCAAGTCACTGATTCTGCGGCAGAAACAGTGATAAACCCAAGTATTCGGGTTACGGCCGCGATGGCTCCGGCCAGGGCGATTCGCCGCCCATAGCCGAGGCGCGAAAACGCCCCCCCGACGATCGCCCAGACGGCGAGGCCCATAAAGGTCAGATTGTAGAGGGGCGTAGCGAGGCGGGCATGTCCCTCAGCCAGGAGCTTCAAATGGTTCCGCTTCTCCCAGTCCTGGGTGAGGTCCGCGAAGAGAAGCTCATGAAGGAAGCGATCCGACGGCTTGTAGTGAACTCTCTCCTCAGAGTTAATAAATTCACTAAGTTCAAAGGGATAATCGTCATAGCTCAGAAAATTCAGAACGCCAGTCGGGGAAAGTTCCTGGGTGGATCCGCGAGAGAGACGCAGGATCGGCGCGCCATTCTTGATCACAATTCGGCCGCTGTCCGCCGTGTAGGTCGTAGCGCCGCCGTCGTCCTTGGCGCGGTGAATGAAGAGGTTCCGGATCTGACCGTTTCGGTCGACGGACTGGGCGTAGACGGTCAGCCCCGGCGCCGGCTGGGTGAATTCACCCTCCCGAATCAGGGCCGAGAGCAGGTTGGTCCTGACCTCGAACAGAACATCCCGCATGGCTCGGTGGGAGGCGGGCTGTATCCAGAGATTGATGACCAAAGACAGGAGGGTCAGTACGGCCGCGAGGCGGAAGGCCGGAGCCATCACGCGCCAGCGGCTCATTCCACCGGCGAAGCAGACGACGAGCTCCTGGTCGGTCTGGAGTCGGTTGAGGGTGATGAGCGCGGCGACGAAGAGGCTGACCGGCAGGACCATATTGATCAGCTGGGGCATGGCCAGCGCCGTGGCCTTGATGAAGACGAGGGCGCTCTGTCCTCCCGCGACGATAAGGTCGATCTGGGTCAGTGATGTCGAAAGAAGCGCAAGGCCCGTGGCGGCCACGACAGCCCACAGAGTGGGTGCGACAAGCTGGCGCAGGAGATAGCGGTCGATCAGGCGCATAACGAATTATCGATCCTAGCGGGCGATTTGCCGCGCCTGAAACTGCAGCCTGTTCTAATCATAACCCGCACTAGGGACGCAACCGCCGTGCATGTCGACCGCAAGGCGGCCCGACAAAAGGAATTGGAAAACCATGCAGATCGAATTCGTTTCGCCCGACGCCGGACTGGCCCCCAGGACGGTCCTGGCCATCGCCGTTCCTGAGGGTGAGGCGTCCAGCGTCCGCGGCGGCGCCTTCGCAGCTGTCGTTGCAGCGAGCCGCTTCACGGGGGCCCGGGGTCAGGTTCTGGAGGTCTCCGGCGGTGCGGACCGGGTCGTCCTGGTCGGGGCCGGCAAGACTGCGGAGTTTGACCTCATGGCCGCGGAGCAGACGGCCGCCGCCGCCTATGGCGCGGTCAAGCTCTGGGGTCTGGAGACTCTAAGGCTGGTTCCCGCGGTGGACACCGGAGAGTTGGCGGCCCGCGCCGCCCTGGGCCTTCGCCTGGCTGCCTACAGGTTTGACAAGTACCGGACCAAGGAGCCCGCGGATAAGAAGCCCTCCATCACCGCCGCCCAGGTGGCGACCGGGCATGGGGCGGCCGCGAGCGCCGCCATGCCGGCGCTCTCGGCGTTGGCCGACGCGGTGGTCTTTACGCGCGACCTGGTCTCGGAGCCTCCCAATGTTCTTTACCCGGTCGAGTTCGCCCGACGCGTGAAGGCCCTGGAGGCCCTCGGGCTCTCCGTCGAGATCCTGGGCGAGGAAGAGATGCGCCAGCTGGGCATGGGCTCGCTCCTGGGCGTCGGCCAGGGCAGCGTGCGGGAAAGCCAGCTGGTCGTGATGCGATGGAACGGCGCCGCCGATCCCGCCGCCCAACCCGTGGCCTTCATCGGCAAGGGGGTCTGCTTCGACACCGGCGGCATCAGCCTGAAGCCCGCCGATGGCATGGAGGACATGAAGTGGGACATGGGCGGCGCCGCCGCCGTGGCCGGCGTCATGCACGTGCTGGCCGGCCGCAAGGCCAGGGTCAACGCCGTCGGCATCCTCGGCCTCGTGGAGAACATGCCTGATGGTAACGCCCAGCGCCCCGGCGACGTGGTCACCTCCATGTCCGGCCAGACGATCGAGATCATCAATACCGACGCCGAAGGCCGCCTCGTGCTGGCCGACGCGGTCTGGTACTGTCAGGACCGCTTCAAGCCTCGGTTCATGATCGACCTCGCCACCCTGACCGGCGCGATCATCATCTCGCTGGGCAATGACTATGCCGGCCTCTTCTCGAACAATGACGAGCTGGCGGACAACCTCCTGTCAGCATCGAAGGGCGAGGAAGAGCTGCTCTGGCGGATGCCGCTTCCCAAGGCCTACGACAAGCAGATCGACAGCGTCATCGCCGACATGAAGAACACCGGCGGACGCCCAGGGGGGTCCATCACCGCCGCCCTGTTCATCCAGCGCTTCGTCAACGGCCTGCCCTGGGCCCACCTCGACATCGCGAACACGGCCTGGAAGAAGCCTTCCACCGTGCCGACGATTCCCGAGGGCGCCACCGGCTACGGCGTGCGCCTCCTGAACCGGCTGGTCGAGGATCACTACGAAGAGCGCGCATGACGGCCTGCGAGGTCTGGTTCTACCACCTCGAACGCCAGGGCCTGGACCAGGTCCTGCCGACCCTTCTGGAGCGCACCCTCCAGAAGGGCTGGCGCGCCCTCGTCAGGGCGAATTCCGCCGAGCGGGTTGAACACCTTGACGGCTGGCTCTGGAGCTATCGGGACGACAGCTTTCTGCCGCACGCCGCCGACCCGGGCGGAGACCTGGCGGACCCGGTGGTGCTGACCCTGCAGGCCGGAAATCCCAACCAGGCCGAGGCTCTCTTCCTGGTGGACGGCGCGGAGGCGGGGGACCTGTCCGGGTTCCAGCGCTGCTCCGTCCTGTTTGACGGACGGGATGATGCGGCTCTCCAGGCGGCCCGGGACCAATGGCGCAGGTTCCGCGAGGCCGGGGTCACCGCCGCCTACTGGCGACAGGGAGAGAAGGGTTGGGAGAAGGTGTCGTGAAGCGGTCCGTGCAGGCCCTGGCGGTGGCGGGAGGCCTCGCCCTGCTGGCGGCCTGCGCTGCGCCGTCATCGCCCAAGCCGGCGTCGGCTCCCACCCCAGCGCCCGTCGCGCCGAAGCCGCGGGTGGAGCCGCCGGATACCTGTGGGCTCAGGACGGTAAGGGGCCTGGTCGGGCAGCCGCGGTCCGCCATCCCGGTTCCTGTCAATCCCCAGCTCCGCAGGGTCACCTGCTCAACTTGCGTCCAGACCCAAGACGACAATCCCCGGCGGCTGAATATCTATTACGATGCAGACACCGGCGTGATCGAACGGGTCGCCTGCGGCTAGATCATGTCCTCCCGCCTCGCCTATACGACCCTGCTTGTCGACCAGTACGACCCGGCGCTGGAGTTCTTCCGGTCAGCGCTCGGCTTCGTCGTTCTTCAGGACGAGGCCCTTGGCGGCGGCAAGCGCTGGGTCGTCGTCGCGCCATCCCCGGAGGGTGGCGCCCTGCTTCTCGCCAGAGCAGCGACTCCGGATCAGGTCGCCATGATCGGCAGACAGGGCGGCGGTCGTGTGTGGTTATTCCTGCATACCGATGATTTTGAACGGGATTACCAGCGCCTATTGAAGCATGGTGTCTCGTTCGAGGAAGCGCCGCGCGACGAGGCCTATGGACGCGTTGCGGTCTTTGCGGATCCCTGGGGCAATCGCTGGGACCTCATCCAGCCGAAGGCCTGAGAACCCCGTTTGGCCTTCAGGCCTTCAGGGCCTCGAACGCCTCTACCGCCTCCAGCCAGTCTCTTTCGGCGGCGTCCAGGGTGGCCTGTGCCTCCGTCCGCGCCCGACCCAGCTCCGCCGCGCGGCGGGGATCGCCTGAGAAGGTGGCAGGATCTGCAAGGGCCGCGTCGATCTCCGCCAGCCGCGCGGCGGCCTTCTCCATGGCGGCTTCGGTCGTCTCCATCCGCCGGCGGGCGTTGCCCGTGGGCGCCCGGGCCCGGGGGGGCGCAGGGGGAGGGGTTTCGGGCGGGGGTTCGGGCGCCTGCGCGGGGGCTCGGGCGTCTGTGTCCCGGGCCGCCTGCCGGGCCCGCTCGACCACGCGGCGGGCATAGGCCTCCACGTCGCCGTCGAAGGGCCGGACCGAGCCGTCCTCGGCCAGCCAGAGCCGGTCCGCCACCAGTTCCATCAGCGAGCGGTCGTGGGTGATCAGGATGACCGCCCCCTCATAATCGTTCAGGGCGTCCAGCAGGGCCCGGCGGCTGTCGATGTCGAGGTGGTTGGTGGGCTCGTCGAGGATCAGGAGGTGGGGGGCCTCCATCGCCACCAGGTTCAGCAGCAGGCGCGCCCGCTCCCCGCCGGAGAGGTTGGCGGCGGTCGTCTCGACCTTGTCCACACCAAGGCCCCATTGGGCGAGGCGGCTGCGGCGCGAGGCCTCGCTGGCCTCGGGCAGGCGCCGGCGCAGGATGTCGAGGGGGGTCTCTTCCGGATCGAGGGCCTCGATCTGGTGCTGGTGGAACCATCCGACCTTGAGCCGGCGGTCGCGCCAGACCTCTCCGCCCTGCGCGGCCAGGTCGCCGGCCACCAGGCGGGCGAAGGTTGACTTGCCGGCGCCGTTGACGCCGAGGAGGCCGATCCGGTCGTCGAGGTCCAGGCGCAGGTTCAGGCCCTTCAACACCGGCTGTCCGGGCGTGTAGCCCACAGAAGCGTCCTCCATGCGCAGGAGGGGTGGGGCGAGGGGCTTATCCGGAGAGGGCAGGAGAAAGGGGGCGGTGTGCTCCCGGGCGGCGGCGGACACCGGCGGCAGGCGGGAGATCATCTTCAGGCGGGATTGGGCCTGGACCGCCTTGCTGGCCTTGGCCCGGAACCGGTCGACGAAGGACTGCAGGTGCGCCCGCTGGGCCTCGACCTTCTGGCGCATGGCGTCCTCGACGCGTGCGCGCTCTTCCCTCTGGCGTTCGAAGTCGTCGTAGCCGCCCGGGTAAAGCTCCAGGCGGGCGTCATGCATGTGCAGGATGTGGTCCACCGACCGGTTCAGGATGTCCCGGTCATGGCTGATGATCAGGGCCGTGTGCGGGTACTTCCGAAGCCGGGATTCGAGCCAGAGGGCGCCCTCGAGGTCCAGGTAGTTGGTCGGCTCATCGAGCAGCAGGATGTCCGGCTCGGCGAAGAGGGCCGCCGCCAGGGCCACCCGCATCCGCCAGCCGCCTGAGAACTCCGCCATCGGTCGGGCCAGGTCCGCCGATGCAAATCCCAAGCCGGACAGGATCTCCGCGGCCCGCGAGGGCGCCCGGTCGGCGCCGATCTCGGCGAGGCGGCCGTAGATGTCGCCGATCTCTTCAGGCGGCGCCGTCTCGAGCCGGGCCATGAGGCTCGCCCGCTCCTCGTCGGCCGCCAGGATGGTGTCGATCAACGAGACGGGGGTGGCGGGATGCTCCTGGTCAACCGCCGCCAGACGCGCGCCCCGGGGCAGGCTGATCTCGCCGTCACCCGAGCGCGCCTGGTCGCGGATCAGCCCGAACAGGGTGGACTTGCCCACGCCGTTGCGACCCACCAGCCCGACCTTGGCGCCAGGCGGAAGGCTGACACTCGCCCGGTCGAGGAAACGTCGCCCCCAGGCGTCGTGGGTAAGGTCGCGGATCTGAAGCATGACGGCGCGGTCTCTAGCAGAGCCCGGGCCTGCCGTCCCAGTGCTGGCGTCGCAGTCTTGCCGTGCCGGTGTTGGCGAGCAGCGAGGCTGCGGCTATAAGCCCGCTCTCTTCCGGCCCGGCGGGCCAACAGTTCCACCCCTGAAGACAGGCTCACATGACCCAACGCACCTTCTCGATCATCAAGCCGGACGCCACCAAGCGGAACCTGACCGGCAAGATCAACGCCGTGATCGAGGACGCGGGCCTGCGCATCATCGCCCAGCGCCGCATCCACATGACCGAGGCGCAGGCCAAGCGCTTCTATGAAGTCCACAAGGCGCGCCCCTTTTACGGTGAGCTGGTCGAGACCATGACCTCCGCCCCGGTTGTCGTGCAGGTCCTGGAAGGCGACAACGCCGTGGCCCGCTATCGCGAAGTCATGGGCGCCACCAACCCCGAGCAGGCCGCTGAGGGCACCATCCGCAAGCTCTTCGCCCTGAACGTGGGCGAGAACTCGGTCCACGGCTCCGACAGCCTGGAGAACGCCGCGATCGAGATCGCCCAGTTCTTCAGCGAAGCTGACATCGCCGGCTGATCCGGCCGACGGTCCGGGCGGGGGCGGCGCGCCGCCCCCTTTGCCTGTCCGTCCGGGTAAGGTAGCACGGCGGCGTTCATCCGCAGGGGACGCGCCGTGTCGAACGCCGAGACCTTTCCTGAAATCCGAGTGGCGGTGCGC
This sequence comes from Phenylobacterium sp., assembly GCA_020402745.1. Lineage (GTDB taxonomy): Bacteria > Pseudomonadota > Alphaproteobacteria > Caulobacterales > Caulobacteraceae > Phenylobacterium. The sequence goes on along the minus strand of JADBYZ010000001.1, from coordinate 302,035 downwards.
CGCCTCTGCGCCGGCTTTCCCGGCGAGTACTGGCGTGAGAAGGACCGTGAGCGCGCCTACCCGACGGAGTTTGTCCGGGCGCTGACCGAGTCTGGCTTTCTCTCCGTCCTGATCCCCGAGGCCTACGGGGGCTCCGGCCTGGGCCTCGGCGCGGCGATCGCCGTGCTGGAGGAGGTCCACCGCTCCGGCAGCAATGGCGGCGCCAGCCACGCCCAGATGTACACCATGGGCACCCTGCTCAAGCACGGCAGCGAGGCGCAAAAGCAGGCCTACCTGCCCAAGATCGCCTCGGGCGAGCTTCGCCTGCAGGCCTTCGGCGTCACCGAGCCAGGGGCGGGGACGGACACGACCCGCATCACCACCTTCGCCCGGCGCGACGGCGACCACTATGTGGTCCGCGGCCAGAAGATCTGGATCAGCCGCGCCGAACACTCGGACCTCATGGTCCTCCTCTGCCGCACCACGGCGCGGGAAGAGGCCGCCCGGCCCAGCGATGGCATGAGCGTTCTTCTGGTCGACATGCGGCAGGCGGTCGGCAACGGCCTGACCATCCGGCCGATCCGGACCATGCTGAACCACGCCAGCACCGAACTGTTCTTCGACGACCTCCGCGTGCCGGTGGAGAACCTGATCGGCAAGGAGGGGCAGGGCTTCCGCTATATCCTCGACGGCATGAACGCCGAGCGGATCCTGATCGCGGCCGAATGCATCGGCGACGCCCGCTTCTTCATCGACCGGGCCAGCGCCTACGCCCGTGAGCGCGAGGTGTTCGGCCGGCCCATCGGCCAGAACCAGGGCGTCCAGTTCCCCATCGCCCGGGCCCATGTCCAGACCAGCGCGGCGGACCTGATGGTGCGCCACGCCGCCGACCTCTTCGATGACGGCCAACCCTGCGGGACCGAGGCCAACATGGCCAAGATGCTGGCCTCCGAGGCGTCCTGGTTCGCGGCGGACACCTGCGTCCAGGTCCACGGCGGTTTTGGCTTCGCCGAGGAGTACGACATCGAGCGAAAGTTCCGGGAGACCCGCCTCTACCAGGTGGCCCCGATCTCCACCAACCTCATCCTCAGCCATGTGGGCAACCACGTGCTGGGCCTGCCCAAGAGCTTCTGATGCCGAGAAGATCTGATGTATGACCTGCTGAAGGGCCTTCGCGTGGTCGAGGGCTCGTCCTTCGTCGCCGGCCCCACCTGCGGCCTCTACCTGGCCCAGCTGGGCGCCGAGGTGATCCGCTTCGACAACATCGGCGGTGGACCGGACTTCAACCGCTGGCCCCTGAGCGCCAAGGGCGACAGCTTCTACTGGGAGGGGCTGAACAAGTCGAAGAAGTCCATCGCCATCGATCTGTCCCGCCCCGAGGGTCGCCGCCTGGCTCAGGAGCTGGCGACCGCGCCGGGCGACAACGCCGGCGCCTTCGTGACCAACTTCCCCGTCGAGGGCTTCCTGTCCTACGAGGCTCTGGCGGCGCTGCGGCCCGACCTGGTCTGCGTGCGGGTGATGGGCTGGGCCGATGGTCGCCCCGGCGTCGACTACACGATCAACAGCGCCGTCGGCGTGCCGCTCTTTACCGGCCATGCGGATGATCCCCGCCCGGTGAACCACATCCTGCCGGCCTGGGACCTGCTGACGGGCGGATACGCCGCCTTCTCCCTCGTCTCGGCCCTGATGGCTCGCGGCCGGGATGGGAAGGGGCGGGAGGTGCGCCTGCCCCTCTCCGACATCGCCGCCGCCAGCCTGGCCAACCTCGGCATGCTGGCCGAGGCCACCCTGGGCGAGGGCGACCGTCCGCGCGTGGGCAATGACATCTTCGGCGCCTTCGGTCGAGACTTCACAACCGCTGATGGCGTGCGGATCATGCTGGTGGCGATCACGCCCCGCCAATGGTCGGGCATCCAGCCCCTGCTGGGAATTGTCGATGAGGTCAAGGCGCTGGAGGCCGAGCTGGGCGTCGACTTCGCCCGGGATGAGGGGCTCAGGTTCAGCCACCGCGACCGTCTGGTCCCGATCTTTGACGCCGCCATGGCCCGCCGAAGGCTCGCCGAGCTGACGCCGGAGTTCGAGCGTCTCGGCGTCTGCTGGGGCCCCTACCAGACCCTGTCCCAGGCGGCGAATGACCCCCGGCTCTTCGCCGGCAACCCCGTCTTCTCGACCCTGACCCATCCGTCGGGCGAGACCTATCCCGCCCCGGGCTTCGCTGGCACCGTGCCGCAGGATGACCGCCAGCCGGCCCGGCCCGCCGCCCGCCTGGGCCAGCATACGGACGAGGTTCTCTCGACCGTCCTGGGCCTCTCCGCCGCCCAGATCGGCAAGCTTCATGACGACGGCGTGGTCGCCGGACCGGAGGGCAGATGAGCGACTATTCGACGATCCGCGTCCAGGAGGCCGCCCCCGGCGTGGTGCAGGTCACGCTGAACCGGCCAGAGGCGGCCAACGCCCTGTCCACCGCCATGGGCCGTGAACTGCTGGACGCCTGGACCCGCCTTGCCGCCGACGCCTCGGTCCGCGCCGCCGTGTTGACGGGGGAGGGGCGCTTCTTCTGCGCCGGCGCCGACCTGAAGGAACGGGACGGCATGACCGACGAGGCCTGGGCCGCCCAGCACCGCCTCTTCGAGGATATGATCCGGGCCCAGCTCGCCTGTCCCTTTCCCATATTGGCGGCCGTGAACGGCGCGGCCATGGGCGGCGGCGCCGAGATGGCCCTGGCCTGCGACTTCGCCTGGGCCGGAGAGTCCGCCCGCATGGGCCTTCCGGAAGCCGGCCTGGGCATTATCCCGGGCCTCGGCGGCACCCAGCTCCTGACCCGGGCGGTGGGCGAGCGCCGGGCCTCGGAAATGCTGATGAGCGGCCTGCCCGTCGACGCCGCCGAGGCCCTGTCCATCGGCCTGGTCAACGCGGTGCGCCCCAACGAGAGCCTGGTTGCTGACCTGGTCGCCCGGGCCGTCCTGATCGCCTCCAAGGCGCCCCTGTCGATCCGCGCGGTCAAGGCCGTGGTGCGCACCGGCGCGGTCCTGCCCCTGGCCGAGGCGATGGACCTGGAGTTGTCGGAGTACAACCGGCTCTTCACCACCGAGGACCGGCGCGAGGGCGTGGCGGCCTTCAACCAAAAGCGCCCCGCCGTCTTCCGGGGCGTCTGAGGTCAGGCGACGGTCAGTTCGCCGCAGACGAAGGCGTCCTCGCCGGCTTCGATCAGGCCCGCCAGCACCTCGCCGGCGTCCTCGGGGCGCGCGGTGAGGATCAGGCCCACCCCGCAGTTGAAGGTGCGGCGCATCTCGGCGTCGGCGACGCCGCCCGCCTGCTGCAGCCAATCGAAGACCGGCGGCGGGGTCCAGGCGTTCCAGTCGAACCGGGCGACCAGGCCCTCGGCGATCACCCGGGGCGGATTCTCCACAAGCCCCCCGCCGGTGATGTGGGCGCAGGCGCTGATCCGGCCCGCCCGGATCTGCGGCAGGACCTGGCGGACATAGATGCGGGTCGGCCGCAGGAGGGCCGAGGCCAGGGTCTCATCATCGGAGAAGGGGGAGGCGGCGCTCCACTCCAGGCCGCTCCGCTCGACGATCCGGCGGATCAGGGAGTAGCCGTTGGAATGCGGGCCGGAGGAGGCCAGGCCGATGATCACGTCGCCGGCCTTCTGGTCGCCCAGGCGCGGCAGGACTGCGCCACGCTCCACCGCCCCGAGGGAAAAACCCGCCAGGTCGTAGTCGCCCGCCGCGTACATGCCCGGCATCTCGGCCGTCTCGCCGCCGGCCAGGGCGCACCCGGCTTGGCGACAGCCTTGGGCGATGCCGGCGACAACCCGGGCCGCGACCTCCACGTCCAGCTTCCCGGTCGCGAAATAGTCGAGGAAGATGAGGGGCTCGGCACCCTGGGCCAGCAGGTCGTTGACGCACATGGCCACCAGGTCGATCCCGACCGTGTCGTGCTGACCGGTGTCGATGGCGATCTTCAGCTTGGTGCCGACCCCGTCGGTGGTCGAGACCAGGAGGGGGTCGGTGAATCCGGCGGCCTTCAGGTCGAACAGGGCCCCGAACCCACCCAGGGAGCCGTCCGCACCCGGGCGGCGGGTGGCCTTCGCCAGGGGCTTGATACGGTCGACCAGGGCGGCGCCGGCGTCGATGTCCACGCCCGCCTGGGCGTAGGTGAGACCGTTCGGACGCTCGCTCATGACCGGACCTTTCGACAAAATCGCCCGCCGGGCTTGCAGACTCGGCCCCGCGACGGCGTATAGCTAGCCTATGACCCCCATCACGACCACCGCCGAGCTCGAGACTTTCTGCGCGAAAGTCCGGGGTCACCCCTTCATCGCCGTGGACACTGAGTTCATGCGCGAGACCACCTACTGGCCCAAGCTCTGCCTGATCCAGGCGGCCACGCCAAACGCCGAGGCGGTGATCGACCCTCTGGCGGACGGGATCGACCTGGAGCCCTTCCTGGAGATCCTGCGCGACGCCTCCATCGTGAAGGTCTTTCACGCCGCCCGGCAGGATGTGGAAATCTTCAATATCCTCAATGCGATGCCGGTGTCTCTTTTCGACACCCAGGTGGCCGCCATGGCGGCGGGCTATGGCGAGCAGATCGCCTATGACGCCCTGGTCCGGAACATGCTGAAGATCGAGCTCGACAAGTCCAGCCGCTTCACCGACTGGGCGCGTCGTCCCCTGACCGACAACCAGTTGACCTACGCCCTGGCGGACGTGACCCACCTGGCGGCCCTCTATCCGCGTCTTCGCGCCCGCCTGGAAACCGAGGGACGGCTGGCCTGGGTGGCCGACGAGATGACTTCGCTCTGCGATCCGGCCCTCTACGACGTTGCCCCCGCCAACGCCTGGCGACGCCTCAAGCCGCGCAAGCAGACGGCCCGCTATCTCAGCGTCTACCGCGCCGTGGCCGAGTGGCGCGAGCGCACCGCCCAGCTCCGTGACCAGCCGCGCGGTCGGATTCTCAAGGACGAGGCTATCGACGAACTGGCCAGTCAGGCGCCCACCGACGCGGGTCAGATGGAGCGGCTGCGGTCTGTGCCCAAGGGCTTTGCGGGCTCGCGATTTGGCCCGGAACTGATGGAGACCATCCGAGAGGCTCTGCGGAACCCCGAGGCGACCGCCCCGGTGATCGAGAAGACCCGCGCCCCCCACAATCCCGCAGCCGGCGCGGTGGTGGAATTGCTCAAAGTCCTGCTCAAGGCCCGGGCCGAGGAGCGCGGCGTCGCCTCAAAGCTCATCGCGACCGTGTCCGACCTTGAGCAGATCGCCCAAGACGATGACGCCGACAATCCCGCCCTTAGTGGGTGGCGGCTGGAGGCCTTTGGCGCCGACGCCCTGAGGTTGAAGCGGGGAGAACTGGCCCTGGTGCTCGACGGGACCCGGGTCCGGGTGGTCGAGGTGCGCCGGGCGCCCCGCCCCGCCGCCGGCGACTGACCGCGCGGCGAGGGATCAGGCCAGTCCGACCTCCGAACGCTCCGCCTCGTTCATCAGGGGCTCGCCCGCCAGGTAGCGCTCCAGGTTCTCGATGAACTGGATATCGGCCCGGGGCTGGACCCCGTCGCCCGAGTTGGAGGTATGGGCGCTGACCCGGATCTGGGCGTGGCTCCAGATCCAGTGGTCCTCAGGCAGGGGCTCGGTCTGGAAGACGTCCAGCACCGCGTGCGCGGCCCGGCCCGCGTCCAGACCCCGGCGCAGGGCGTCCTCGTCCACCAGACCGCCCCGGCCGATGTTGATCAGGATGGCGCCGGGCTTCAGCGCCGCGAAAAAGGCGTCATTGCACATGTCCCGGGTCTCGTCCGTCAGGGCGCAGGCCAGCACCACGACGTCGGTGTCCGGAAGGGCCTCGGCGATCCGGGACAGGGGCAGGGTGCGGTGCGCCAGTCCCGCGTCCGAGCCCCGGCGTACGACGGTCAGGTCCACGCCAAAAGCCCGGGCCCGCTGGGCGATCTGTTCGCCGATCGCGCCGTAGCCTACGAGAAGCCAGCGCGTCTGGCTGACCTCGCGATACGGGGTGCGGCCCCATTCCCGCCGGGCCTGCAGCGCCTTCTGGGCGTCGATGGGCACGATCAGGGACAGGGCGTGGGCCAGGACGTACTCGGCGATCACCACGCCCTGGGCCGAGGACTTGGTGATCCGGACGCCCTTCTCCATGATGCGCCGGAAGATGGGCAGGTCGAGGCCGGCGTTGAAGGTCTGCAGCCAGCGGACGTTGGGACTGTCCAGAAGGGCCCGCATGAGGGTGGGAAGAAGCCCCGACATGTAGGCCTCTTGGGTGTTCCAGACGATCTCCGGCGCTATGTCGCCCGCCACCAGATCGACGCCGTTGCGGACAAAGCGGTTCAGTTCGGGGACCGTCACAATCTCAAGTTTGGGAGCCAGGTGGGCGATCCTGTCCCGGATCCGGTGATGGGATGCCTCTGACATGAGGATCTGGGTCACGTGCGGTTCACCCCATCTGGAAGCGGATCTTGAGCGCCTGCGCCAGAGTCAGGGCCCGCTTGGCGGTCTGCTCGCCCAGGAGCATGTCTTCCCAGCCCGGCTCAGCTGTCAGCTGCAGGCGGTCATTGTCCAGGCCCAGGGCGGCGTGCCGGAGCACCTCCACATTCCTTCCCGCCAGGTCGCACCCAAGACGGATCGCCGCGCCAAGCGCCCGGGCGCGGGCCCGACGCTCAGGGGTTAGCAGCCGGGCGATCACCTCCGGCTCAGGGGTCGCAGCACCGGAATCGTGCCGCGAGTAGACCACGCAGGCGAGGAAGGCCCGTTCCGCATGGTTCATGCCCGCAATCGGAGCCCTAAGGGCCTTCTCGAAGGCGAGGTCGGCCCGGTGATCCGGGTGCAGCCGCGCTCCAAGGTCCGCCAGCCGGCAGGCGGCTGCCAGCAGGGTCGGTTCCCGGAGACCAAACAAGGATGGCAGCTGGGAGAAGACCGGGCCGATGAAGGCCTCCAAGGCCGGCCCCAGGCTCGAGGTCAGGCCGCGCTGGGCGACAAGGGCCTCGCAGCCGCTCACCAGGGGGTCAAGGGCCCGGACATCCTCGCGCATGGACTCCAGGAGGAGCCCCTCCCTGAGGCCGAAGGCCGAGACGGTGACCCGCTGCACCTCCAGGGCCTGGACGATCTCGCCGAGGACCACGGCGGCATAGGGCAGGGTATCGAACCGCTTCCGGGACAGGCCCTGGATACCCTCAAGGGACGTCCTGGACTGCCGGGCGACGAACCGGCAGAGGTCCAGCAGGTCCGTCCGCCGGATCTCATACTGGTGGGCGATGTGCAGGGGATAGCCGTCCAGCTCCATGTGCAGGAGGGCGAGGTTGCGCCAGGCGCCGCCGACAGCGTGGAACTCGCGGGTCGACAGGCGCGCGGCGTGGGGGCGGAGGGCCTGGGTCACCGAGCGCCTCACCCGTTCGGCGTCTATCGGCCGGGGCGCACCGAGGGACAGGGGCCCGAGGGGAAGGCTCACCCCTTGGCCAAGGTCGTCGAGGCGGACGAGCTCGAGGCTGGAGCCTCCGAGGTCGCCTGTGACGCCAGCGGCGTCCGCCTGTCCCGCCAGCACGCCGAGGGCGCCGTATCTCGCCTCCTCCTCGCCCGAAAGGACGCGCACGGTGATTCCGGTCTCCTCCTCCACCGCGCGGAGAAAGTTGCGGCTGTCCCGCGCCTCGCGGACGGCGGCCGTGGCCACCACGAAGGTCTCACGGCTCGTCCACCCCTGCAGGAGGACGCGGAAGCGCCTCAGGGCGGCCATGGCGATCTCGACCCCCTCGGGCGAAAGCCGCCCGGTTGTCCGGAGGTCCCGTCCCAGGCTGGCCACGGCCTTCTCGTTGTAGACGGTCCAGATCGCCCGGCCTTCAAGGCGATAGACGACAAGCCGGATCGAATTGGATCCGATGTCGATCACGGCGGCGTGCCGGGTCTCCGGGAGCTCCGGCTCCACTGCCGATGATGTGCGACTAGGTGCGAGAGGCCACATGATCGATTGCGCTCGGCAGGTCCTTCACCTTCTGTCCGCGACCCGAAAGACTGGGATTGGTCATGAAGTACTCGTGCGCCGAAAAGGCTCCCGGGTGATCCCAGGCGGGGTCCCGGCTATACCCGCCGGAGGGGTCCAGGGTCCAGCTTTGCGCCTGATCCCGAATGTTGGCCATCAGGATTTGCTGCAGGACCTGCTGGTGAACGGTCGGATTCTCCACCGGCGTCATGGCTTCGACGCGGCGGTCGAGGTTCCGGGGCATCCAGTCCGCTGAAGAGATGAACACCCGGGCGTCGTCTGACGGCATAGGCGATCCGTTCGCGAAGGCGACGATCCGCGAGTGTTCCAGGAATCGGCCGACGATCGACTTGACCCGGATGTTCTCGGACAGGCCCGGGACACCCGGGCGAAGGCAGCAGATGCCCCGAATGACCAGCTGAATGTCGACCCCTGACTGGCTCGCTCCGTAGAGGGCGTCGATGATCTCGGGATCGACCAGGGAGTTGAGCTTGGCCCAGATGGCCGCCGGCTTCCCCGCCCTGGCGTTGTCGGCCTCTCCGGCGATCATCCGGATCAGGTCGGTCTTCATGGTCAGGGGTGAGAAGGACAGCTTCTCCATCCGCTGCGGCCGGGCATAGCCGGTGATGTAGTTGAACAGGCGGGCCGAATCCTGGCCGAGGCCAGGGTCGGAGGTGAAGAGGGACAGGTCGGTGTAGATGCGCGCGGTCTGCGGGTGATAGTTCCCGGTCCCGAAGTGGCAGTAGGTTCGCAGCTGGTCCCCCTCGCGGCGCACCACCATCGAGAGCTTGGCGTGGGTCTTGTACTCCACGAAGCCGAAGACGACGTGGACGCCGGCGCGCTCGAGGTCCCGGGCCCACTTCAGGTTGGCCTCCTCGTCGAAACGGGCCTTGATCTCCACAAGGGCGGTGACGTTCTTCCCGTTCTCAGCCGCCTCGATCAGCGCTGCGATAATCGGGCTGTCCTGCGAGGTCCGGTAGAGGGTCTGCTTGATGGCCAGGACATGAGGGTCCCGCGCCGCCTGCCGCAGGAACTGCACCACCACGTCGAAGCTTTCAAATGGGTGGTGGACAAGGATGTCCTTCTCCCGGATGGCGGCGAAGCAGTCGCCCGCATGATCCCGGATCCGCTCCGGGAACCTCGGCTCGAAGGCGCGGAACTTCAGCTCCGGGCGGTTCGGCGGGATCAGCTGGGCCAGCTCGTCCAGGCCCAGCAGGCCGTCGATCCGGATGATGTCCTCTCGCCGGGCGTGCAGGTTCGAGCAGATGAAGTCCTGCAGGTCACGGGGCATGGTCGCCTCGAGCTCCACACGGACCACGGACCCCAGGCGCCGCTGCTTCAGGCGCTCCTCGAACTCGCGGACGAGGTCCTCCGCCTCTTCCTCGAATTCGACGTCGGAGTCCCGGATCAGGCGGAAGACCCCGCTGGCCTCTACCTTCGATTCCGGAAAGAGCCGGTCGACGAAGAGGGCCACCAGGTTTTCCAGGCTGACGAAACGCCTCTCGACACGTCGCCGCCCGCTGGACTGGGAGGGCAGTTCCCAGAACCGCGCGACCTGGGCCGGGATCGGGACCAGGGCGTAGAGGAAGCGCCGCTCCGACTTCAGCCGCAGCTTGAAGACGAGGGAGAAGGCGAGGTTCGGGATGAAGGGAAAGGGATGCGCCGGGTCGATGGCCAGGGGGGTGAGGATGGGGAACAGCCGGGTCTGGAAGGCGTCCTCGAGGGCCGCCTGGTCCTCGCGGGAGAGATTGGCCTTCGACACCAGGGTCAGCCCGTGGGTCGACATCTCGCCGGCGAGGTCGCGCCACTGGGCCTGCTGGTCCGCCATGAGGTCCGCGGCCTCGGCGTTGATCCGGTCCAGCTGCTCGGCGGGCGTCAGGCCGTCCTGGCTGAGGGAGCGGACGCCTTCCCGCACCTGGGCCTTCAGGCCGGCGACGCGAACCATGTAGAACTCGTCGAGGTTGTTGGCGGAGATCGACAGAAAGCGCAGGCGTTCAAGTAGGGGATGCCGGGGGTTGCGGCTTTCGGCCAGGACGCGACGGTTGAAGGCGAGCCAGGACAGCTCCCGGTTGAAGAACCGATCTGGCGAGCGCATCAGGTCCATGCTCAGCGAAGTACTGGACTTGGCGGGCGCTGGGGCGGTCTTGGCGGAGGGCGGCATTTCGCGGAACTCTTTCCCGGGATCGGTAGCATCCGCAGCGGGATGGGCCAAGTCTATGACGAGCCGAAGTCACCGATCGAAAAGATCAAGATTTTCCGTGTCGTCCGAGAGAAGCTCCCGCGCCAGGGCGCGCGTGACCGGCCGATGATCTCCTGCGGACGCCTCGTGCAGTCTTTCAACAATATCGCGCGCCGCGATCACCGAGCGGTCGATTCTGCGGACGAGATACGGGGCGAGATCCGGGGGAGGGCGTATCCCCCGGGCGCGCAGGAAATCCTCCAGCACGCTCATCAGGATTTCATCCTCCGTCGACTCGACGTGGACGACATGCAGGGCGTTCAGGCGGGAGCGGAGATCGGCAACCTCCGAGGGCCACCCGGCGGGACGGGTGCGCGCGGTCAGCAGGAGCCCCTGGCCGACTGAGGCGAGGTTCAGGAGGTGAAACAGGCCCTCTGCGCAAAATCCCTGATCGACGTCCTCCAGGAGGACGGGGTGGGAGCGGACGACGGCCGGGTCGGGCTTGAAGCGATCGAGCTTCTGGGCGCCGGTACGCCGCGCCCAATCTTCGGCCAGCCGGCTCTTTCCGCATCCCTCCGGACCCACAAGGACCAGACAGCCGGCCGGCCAGTTCGGCCAATCCGCAAGTCGCACCTGGGCCTCGGCATTCCCGGCCCCGGCGACAAACGCGCCCCGGGCTGAGAACAGGGGGTCCCAGAAATTCAGCAGAGCCTGCTTCATAGCCGGGTGGTAGCCCGCTTTGCCAAAAACGGTCGACGCCCCGACGTCCCGGAAGCGGGGATGGAGCGCGCGCCCATGTGGACACCCTGTGGAGGAATCAGTCGGTGGTTTGCGCCAGCTCGCGGGCGCCCAGAAGCCTCCACCCTGAGGGGCCAAGCGCCTCCAGAGGCTGGAACCGGGCCTTGTAGTCCATTTTCTGGGACCCCTTCACCCAATAGCCCAGATAGACGAAGGGCATGCCGGTCAGGCTTGCTTGGGCGAGATGGTCGAGGATCATGAACCGGCCCAGGCTCCGGCGGGGCAGGTCAGGATCGTAGAACGAATAGACCATAGACAGCCCGTCGCCCAGGAGATCGACGAGCGTGCAGGCGACAAGATCGCCTGGCCCGCCTGCGGGCGAGGCCAGCCGGTACTCAATGAGATGGCTCCGGACGGGCGTATCCTCCACCATGGCGACGAAGTCGGGCCAGCCCATGTCGGTCATGCCGCCCTCGGCGTGGCGCGCCTGCAGGTAGCGTCGCAGAAGTTCGAACTGCTCCTGGGTCGCCTCGGCCTCCACCAGGCTTCGGTAGAGATCGGTGTTTCGGTTCAGGATCTTTCGGTCGGATCGGGATGGCCTGTGATCCGCCACAGGAATCCGTACCGAGACGCAGGCCTCACAGGCCTCGCAGGCGGGCCGATAGGCGATGTTCTGCGACCGCCGGAACCCGCTCTGGGTCAGCCTGTCATTGACCTGGGCGCCCTCGGAATACGGGAGATGGGCGAAGACCTTCCGCTCCTGCCGATCCGGCAGGTAGGGGCAGGGCGCCGGCGCGGTCAGGTAAAACCGGATCTGTGGCGTGGGAAAGTGCTGTGTCACAATCAGGACTAGACCCTGATCTGGCGGGTCGGCGCAAGTCCGGGACGAAGGGCAAACGCCTCAGAACGCCGGTTCCGGCGGCAGGACAGGCGCCTCCCGCAACAGGACAATCGCAATCCTCCGGTTGCCCGGCAGGCTGGGATCATCCGGATAGAGCGGCTCGGAATTGGCCTTGCCGGACACCTGATAGACCCGGTCCTTGCTGATGCCCGCCGCCTGCAGGACCCGGCGTGAGGCGTCGGCGCGGGCTGCCGAGAGCGCCCAGTCGCTGTCGGCTTCGCCGCCCCGCCAGTCGGCGGAGGTGTGACCTGAGATGGAGATCCGGTTCGGCAGCTGGTTCAGGGTCTTTGTGATCGCCCGCAACAGGATCCTCGCCCTGTCATTGGGCACCGAGGAGTTTTCCGCGAACAGGGACCGGCCCTCCTGGTCCACAAGCTGGATGCGCAAGCCCTCAGGGGTCTTGTCGACGATGATGTTCTTGGAGAGCTCCGCCAGCTCCGGCATCGACTGGAGCGCCTGCTTCAGGGACTGGGCGGCGGACTCGAACTCCGCCTCCTCGCGCTTCTTGCGGGCCATCTCCACGGAGTCGGAGATCTCGGCGGCGGCGTTGGGGCCATCCTGAGCTTCGCGGGTGTCAGGCGCCATCTGCTCCATGATGGCGGTGGTGCCCGCTGACTTCGCGCCATTGTCGTCCAGGGCGGTGCCGCCCAGAATGCCGCCGGCGCCCGATGTCGCATCCGACACGGACGCGGGGGCGAAGTACTCCGCCAGGCCGCGCTTCTGCTCCGGGCTGGTGGTGTTGATCAGCCACATCAGGAGGAAGAAGGCCATCATCGCGGTCACGAAGTCCGCATAGGCCACCTTCCAGGCGCCGCCATGGTGGCCGCCGCCGGAAACCTTCTTGACCTTCTTGATCAGAATAGGCCGATCGTCGGCTGCCATGGGGGTGTCCGGGTTCGAAGTTCCGCCACCCTTATCACGGTGAGGGTTAAAATGCAGTTTAGGATGGAGGGGCGCATGCGGCTGGCGTTTATCGGCCTGGGGGTCATGGGCGCGCCCATGGCGGGCCACCTGGCCGCGGCGGGCCACACGGTCCGCGTCTTCAACCGCAGCCCGGACAAGGCCCGCCTCTGGGCGGATCAGCACCCCGGCGCCGCCGCCGCCACCCCCGCCGAGGCCGCCCAAGGCGCCGAGCTGGTCGCCCTCTGCGTCGGCAACGATGCCGACGTGCGCGGCCTGGTCCCCCAGATCCTGCCCGCCCTGGCCCCCGGCGCGACAATCGTCGACCACACCACCACCTCGGCCGAGCTGGCCCGCGACATGGCCGCCCTGGCCGCCGCCTCTGGCCACAGCTTCCTCGACGCCCCGGTCTCAGGCGGCCAGGCGGGGGCGCAGGCCGGCCGGCTCACCCTCATGTGCGGCGGCGATCCGGCCGCCTTCGCCCGGGCCAAGCCGGTCCTGGCGTCTTACGGCCGCGCCATCCGCCTCATGGGAGGCCCCGGCGCCGGCCAGCTGACCAAGATGGTCAACCAGATCGCCATCGCCGGCGTCGTCCAGGGCCTGGCCGAGGCCCTGCACTTCACCCGTCGCGCGGGGCTGGACCCGGCCGACGTCCTGGCCGCCATCTCCCAGGGCGCGGCCCAGTCCTGGCAGATGGACAACCGCTGGGCGACGATGGCGGAGGGCCGGTTCGACTTCGGCTTCGCCGTCGACTGGATGCGCAAGGACCTCTCCCTGGTGCTGGACGAGGCCGCCCGCAACGGTGCCCGCCTCGACCTCACCCGCCAGGTCGACGCCTGGTATGCCGAGGTCCAGGGCCTCGGCGGCGCCCGCTGGGACACCTCCAGCCTCCTCACCCGGCTGGAGCCCCCCCGTTGAGCGTCATCCTCCACACCCAGCGCCTCGTCCTCGACGAGCTGGAGACCGACCGCGACGCCGACTTCATCCTGGCCCTCCTGAACGAGCCCGGCTTCCTAGAGAACATCGGCGACCGGGGCGTGCGCGACCTGGCCGGCGCCCGCGCCTACATCGAAGAGGGCCCCCGCGCCTCCTACGCCGGCTATGGCTATGGCCTGTGGCGCGCGACCGAGCGCGACGGCGGCCGCCCCGTGGGCCTGTGCGGCGTGCTGAAGCGCGACGGCCTGAAGGACCCGGACATCGGCTACGCCTTCCTGGCCAGCGCCTGGGGCCGGGGCTACGCCTCCGAAGCCGCCCGCGCCTGCCTCGACCACGCCCGCCGCCACCTGCGCCTGGGCCGCATCGTCGCCATCACCACCCCGGGCAACACCGCCTCGCACGCGGTGCTGAAGAAGATCGGGCTGAAGGCGGCGGGGGTGGTGCGTCTGCCGGGGAAGGACGAGGACAGCGCGTATTTTGTGTCGGAGGGGTAGGGGGGCGATCCAAAGCCAATGGACGCCCAAGCCCATCATGGCTCGGACTTAAAGTCCGTCGGCGAACGGTTCCAGCTCGGCGACGGTGGCCACGAGGCCCTGCCGGGTCAGGGTTTCCAGATACGACTCTACAGAATGTGGCGGGTTCCTGAGGCGGGCGCGCACCTTCCTGACGGCGCTGCAGAAGAGCCCAGGCGCAAGACTCATCTGGTTGCAGAGAAATTCGTCCGGATGCAGCGCCTCGATGCCCAGGGGCGCGAGGGCCGCGTCGGGAAAGTGCTTGAGATTCTGCGTGACGATCACATCGCAGCGCCCCGCGATGGCGGCGGCGAGGACGTGGCGATCCCCTGGATCGGGAAGCACAAGCGTCGGGATCAGCCCTTCGTAGCCGGTCACCAGGGCGTCGCGGGTGTGTTGGTCCATCAGGTCGCGGGTTCGCTCCAGGGCGGCGCGCTCGCGGTGGGGCTCATTGCGAAGGAGCGCCTCGATCCACTCGCGATGGATGTCGGCGCTCCAGCGGGCCTTGAAGAGGTCCGTAACGGCCAGTTGCAGGAACAGGTCCCGCAGGGGCGCGGGATAGAGGACGTTGGCGTCGAGAAGCGCCGAAAAGCGGCTCATGCAGGGCCATAGCCCATGTCCTGCGCCTGCGCCTCGCTCACCAGCTGGTCCAGAACGGCTTCGCGCTCACGGTCGATCCTCGCCTTGTAGGTCATGACGTCCTCCATGCGGATCCGACGGTGCTTGCCCACCTTGCGATGGGGGATGGCGTTCTCCTCCAGTAACTTGATCAGAAAGGGGCGGGAGACGTTCAGGATCTCGGCGGCCTGCACGGTGGTCAGTTCGGCGTTCTCCGGAATAAGGGTGACGCCGCGTCCTGCGGCCATGGCTTCGAGGATGTCCATCAGCAGGGCGGCCGCGCCTGTGGGCAGCTCAAGGGGCTGGTCCTGGCCGGCGTCCCGAACGCGAAGCGTGAGGGGGCGCTGCCCCCGCGCATAGCGGGACAGGAGCTGCCCCGAGGCGCGCGCCAGGGCGGCGTCCTGCGCGGAGGGTGGGGGCTGTCGGTGTGCGAGCAGGGTCATGGGAATTTCCTTATCCTGTCCTCGATCTAGGGATTAGATGCAATAAATGCAATAAATGTATTGAATGGTGCGTTGGCTCGGCGCGGTTGGCCCGCCGCGCCCT
The DNA here is from genome assembly GCA_020402745.1 of Phenylobacterium sp. Taxonomy (GTDB): domain Bacteria; phylum Pseudomonadota; class Alphaproteobacteria; order Caulobacterales; family Caulobacteraceae; genus Phenylobacterium. The sequence continues at coordinate 286,746 of JADBYZ010000001.1, read as the reverse complement.
GCGCCTGGGCCGCATCGTCGCCATCACCACCCCGGGCAACACCGCCTCGCAGGCGGTGCTGAAGAAGATTGGGCTGAAGGCGGCTGGGGTGGTGCGGCTGCCGGGGAAGGACGAGGACAGCGCGTATTTTGTATCGGAGGGGTAGGGGGGTAGGCGACAGAAACGGTCGTGTGACCTTATCTCGATCGCAGGTACGCTTGACCCCTCACTGCGAAGCCTTGAATACAGATTTAAGGCAATTTCTGCCGTGAGTTGTTCGCCTGTGTCCTGAAAGTCCGAGAAGGTGATTCAAGGAGAGAGCTTGACTACGGCCTATCACGCAAAGCTGTTCGCGCATGAACTCATGCGGCGTCACTCCGCCAGCGATTCTGAAAAGCTCGCCGGAACGCTGCTCGATGCCCAGGTCGATCTGAATCCTCATCAGGTCGAAGCGGCGCTCTTTGCGTTCAAATCACCTCTCTCGAAAGGCGCGATCCTCGCCGACGAGGTTGGGCTCGGCAAAACCATTGAAGCGGGTCTGCTGCTGGCCCAGAAATGGACCGAAGGGAAACGTCGCATCCTGATTATCTGCCCCGCCAGCTTGCGGAAGCAGTGGTCACAGGAGATGGCCGACAAGTTCTTTCTGCCCAGCTGCATTCTCGAAAGCGCCAGCTTCAACAAGCTGCGAAAAGCCGACGTTCGTCACCCGTTCGAGCAGGACGAACTCGTCATTTGTTCCTACCAGTTCGCGGCGCGCCAGGCCGACGAGCTGATGGTGACGCGGTGGGATTTGGTCGTCATCGACGAAGCCCACCGGCTCCGAAACGTCTATCGCACCGACAACAAGATTGGCCGCGCCCTGAAAACGGCGCTGGCCAACGCACCAAAGGTGCTTCTGACGGCGACGCCGCTCCAGAACTCCTTGATGGAGCTGTATGGACTGGTCAGCATCATCGACGACTACACCTTTGGCGACGCCAAGAGCTTTCGCGCACAGTACGCGCGGCTCACGGGTGACGCCCTCTTCGATGAGCTAAAGGCGCGTCTCGCGCCGGTCTGTCACCGGACGCTCAGACGGCAAGTTCTGGAATACATCCGGTACACCAACCGGATTCCGATCACCCAGGAGTTCATCCCGTCTGAGCCCGAACAGGCACTCTACGACATGGTATCGGACTACCTGCGGCGTCCAAGCCTTCAGGCGCTGCCTTCGAGTCAGCGCTCCTTGATGACGCTGATCATGCGCAAGCTTCTGGCGTCATCCACTTTCGCCATCGCGGGCGCGCTGGATTCCCTTGCCCGCAAACTTGAGCGCCAGCTTCAGGACGACAATGACGCTCGCGAGAAACTGCAAGACGAGCTCGCGGATGACTTCGAGGAGCTGGCCGAAGTGGCCGAAGAATGGAGCGATGACGACGAGCCAGGTGAACCCCTTACCGAAGCGGACATCGAAGCGATCAATGCCGAAATCGCTGACCTGCGGGCGTTTCGCGATCTCGCGGTTTCCATCGCGGAGAACGCCAAGGGATTATCGCTTCTCAGCGCCCTGAAGGTCGGTTTCGCGAAGGCCGTTGAACTTGGCGGAGCGCCCAAGGCCATCATCTTCACCGAGTCCCGGCGCACGCAGGATTACCTTGTGCGGCTGTTGTCAGAGAATGGCTACGGCGAGCAGATCGTTCTGTTCAACGGCAGCAACAACGACGACAAGTCGAAGGCGGTCTACAAGGCCTGGGCGGAGGCGAACAAAGGCACGGATCGTGTCACCGGCTCTCGCACAGCAGACATGCGCGCGGCCCTCGTCGATGATTTCAAGACGAAGTCGTCGATCATGATTGCGACTGAGGCAGCGGCCGAAGGCATCAACCTGCAATTCTGCTCCATGGTCGTGAACTACGACCTGCCCTGGAACCCTCAGCGGATCGAGCAGCGGATCGGCCGGTGTCACCGCTACGGCCAGAAGCACGACGTCGTCGTGGTCAACTTCCTCAACCGCAACAACGCCGCCGACCTAAGGGTGTTCGAGCTGCTGTCCGAGAAGTTCAAACTCTTCTCGGGCGTATTCGGCGCGAGCGACGAGGTGCTCGGCGCTATCGAGTCCGGCGTCGAATTCGAGAAGCGCATCGTCGGCATCTATCAAAAATGTCGAACCGAGGATGAGATCGAGACCGAGTTCCAGGCGCTTCGCGACGAGATGGACGCTTCGATCACGACGACGATGGAGGACACGCGGCGCAAGCTCCTCGAAAACTTCGACGCCGAGGTGCACGATCGGCTAAAGATGAACCTCGATCAGAGCCGGGAGTACATAAACCGCTATGAGCGGCTCCTCTGGCGCGTCACTCAATTTGAGCTGGCCGGACAAGCGAAGTTCGACGAGGACTATCTCCACTTCAATCTAACGAAGCGCCCCCCGGGTGTGGACGTGCCGGACGGCCCCTACTTCCTCACCAAGGAGGGTCTGGTCGGTCATCGCTATCGCCTCGGTCATCCCCTCGCCCAACACGTGCTTCAGAAAGCGGCCAAGCGCGAACTCCCGTCCGGACACGTCGTCTTCGACTATGGGGGCTGGAAGCAGAACGCCGTCAGCCTCGAACCGTTTGTCGGATCGAGCGGCAGCATGGTTATCCGCAAACTCTCTATCTCTGGCATCGACGCCCAGGACCACGTCCTGATCGCGGCGCGCACCAACGATGGGCGGATGATTGATCCACCAGCCGCCTTGCGACTGTTCGATCTGCCGGTGAAAAGGACCAGTGAGGGCTCGGTCGCCGGCGCGCCGGACTTACAATCGGCACTCGAAACGCAGTCCGCCGGGATCCTTGAGGTTCTCGCTGCGCGGCAATCGGTCTGGTTCGACGATGAGATGGGCAAGCTCGATAGTTGGGCGGAGGACCGACGCACGGGTCTGAAGTTCGATCTCAAGGAGCTCGACGACCAGCTCAAGGCGCTGAAGCGGGAAATACGCCAGACGGGCAATCTGCCCGACAAGCTCGCGCTCCAACGAAAGGCGCGCGAGTTAGAAGCGAAGCGCGATACGGCATGGCGAGCCTATGACGAGGCGGCAAAAGAAATCGAGGTTGAGAAGGATAGCCTCCTCGACCGCGTTGAGGCGCAGCTTGCTCAAAACGTCGCGACCGAAGACCTGTTCACGATCACATTCGAAATTGCGTAGGGGGATATATGACCGACGAACTTCCCGAAAAATTCCCCCTGACGTCGATGGATGTTGCCGCCGAAAAGCGGGACGAGCTTCGGCGTGTACTGGCCACTACGTTCCCCGAGGCGGTCGCTGAGGGGAAAATCGACCTCGACCAACTCAAACGCGTCCTCGGCGAGTGGGTCGAACCGGATCGTGAGCGGTTCGGTTTGAACTGGCCCGGCAAGGCTGCCTGCATGAAGGTCATCCAGGCACCGAGCGTTGGAACGCTCAAGCCCGTGCAAAAGGAGTCTGTCGATTGGGATACGACCCAGAACCTATTTATCGAGGGCGACAACCTCGAAGTGTTAAAACTCTTGCAGAAGGCGTATTTCGGGAAGATCAAGATGATCTATATAGATCCGCCTTATAACACGGGTGGTGAATTTATATACCCCGACCGTTTTGCAGAAAATCTAGATACGTACCTCACCTACACGGGTCAGATAAATGATGAGGGGCGTCGCTTTTCAACAAACACAGAGTCATCGGGCCGATTTCATACGCGTTGGCTAAACATGATGTTTCCTCGCATATATCTCGCAAAGAATTTGCTAAGAGAAGATGGCGCAATCTTCATTTCAATCGGCCAAGACGAAGTTTCAAATCTTCTTGCCGTTTGCAAGGACGTTTTTGGAGAAGAAAACCTAGTTACTATTTGTTCACGTGTGATGAAGACGGGGGGTCAAAAAGGCGTACACTTCTCCCCGAGTGTCGATTACATCATCGTAATGGCTAAGAACATTGCCGAGCTCGCACCTTTCCGCGAGCAGATCAGTCAGAACTTGATCGACAAAGTCTATACGAAAATCGCGAAGGATGGGCCGAGGGTCGGGAAGCGCTATCGCTCGATGGGCCTCTATCAGGCCATGCTCGATCAGCGGGCAAATCAGCGCTTCTATATTGAGTGCCCCGACGGACAACTAGTGTTGCCACCCGGGGATTCGTTTCCCGAAGCAGCTGCAGAAGGTGAGCAAATCAAGCCCGGAGATGGTGATGGTGTCTGGAGATGGACCTACCGGCGATTTGCTGAAGAAAAACGCGAGGGAAATATCGAATTTCTAAGGAGCGATAAGACCTCCCTGATTACGGTTGATGGCTCTCCAGCCTCCTGGAACGTCTATTATAAAATTTGGTTAGATGACCGTTTAGAAGATGGCCAGTTGCCCGGGAATATTCTGGAGAAATTTGAGAGTCGACATAGCTCAGCAGAGTTGAAAGCACTTAACATTCCTTTTGATTTTGCGAAACCATCTGCACTGATAAAGTATCTGATGGAGATAGGCGGCGTTAGAGAGGGTGACATTACACTCGATTTCTTCGCGGGTTCAGGCTCCACGGGACATGCAGCAATGGAGCTGTCGAAAGAGACCGGCAAGAATCGCCCCTTCATCTGTGTTCAGCTGCCTGAGCCAACCGGCGAGGATTCCGAAGAACGCAAAGCAGGCTTCCTCAATATATCTTCCATTGCGAGAGAACGTCTAAAGCGTGCTGCAAAGAGCCTGAGTGGACGCCTCGTCGGGCACGATGTTGATCTCGGTTTCAGAGCCTTTGAGCTTTCTGCCTCTAACTTCCAAATTTGGAATGGAGACGTTGAAGGATTGCTCCCAGATGATGTCTCAGCCCTTCAGCACCGGCTAGATCTTCACGTCGAGCATGTGGATTTGTCTGTTGCCAAGTATGACATTCTCTATGAGCTTATTCTGAAGGACGGGTTCCCCCTCGGGACCAAGGTCGAGTGTTTAGAGTTGGCTGGAAAAGAAGTCTTTTCGCTCGCAGAAGGCGCTCTCCTCATTTGCCTTGCCGACACCCTTTCGGAGGAAGTTATCGATGCGATGGCAGATTTGGAGCCGTCGCGCGTGATCTGTCTGGACGCGGGCTTCCAAGGAAACGACCAGCTCAAGGCTAATGCGGTGCAGACCTTTAAGGCCCGTGCTCGCAGTCGTGAGACCGCTATCGAATTTAGAACCGTTTGAGGCTTGAGCCATGATGAAGCTCAAGTTTGATCCCTCTCTCGCCTACCAGTCGGACGCCGTCAGCGCGGTTGCGGACGTGTTCGAGGGCCAGCCGATTGGCCAGACGACTTTTGAGATCAGCACGACGATGCCGACGGGCGTCGCCTTAACCGAGCATGGTGTCGGCAATCACTTGGTCCTCGACGACGCACAATTCCTGGCGAACGTCCGTTCCGTTCAAGAACGGAACGGCATCGAGCGTGTCGAAGCGCTCCAAGGACGCGAGTTCTCGGTCGAAATGGAGACGGGGACGGGAAAGACCTATGTCTACCTCCGCACCGTTTTCGAGCTGAACAAGCGCTACGGCTTAAAGAAATTCATCATCGTCGTCCCGAGCATCGCGATACGTGAAGGAGTCCTGAAGAGCCTAGAGATCATGCGTGATCATTTTCAGGCCTTGTACGACAATGTGCCGTTCGCGCCTTTCGTCTATGACTCCAAGCGCCTCGGCGACGTGCGTCAGTTCGCTGGCGGCAACGCCATCCAGATCATGGTCATCAACATCCAGGCCTTCCTGAAGGATGTCGGGGACGACGAGACGCACATCGACGAGATGGGCGAGGAAGCGCTCAAGCGCCTCAACGTGATCTACCGCGACAACGACAAGATGGGTGGCCGGCCGATTGAGTTCATCCGTTCGACCAATCCCATCGTGATCATCGACGAGCCACAGAGCGTGGACACCACGCCGAAGTCGCGGCGCGCGATCTCTCAGCTCAATCCGGCGGCGACGCTTCGCTACTCCGCCACCCACCGCAATCCCTATAATCTGCTCTACCGGCTGGGGCCAATCGAAGCCTACGACATGCGCCTCGTGAAGCGGATCGAGGTCGCCTCGATACACGCCGACGCTGATTTCTCGGACGCCTACGTCAAGCTGCTCAAGACCGACAACAAGAACGGCATCAAGGCGCAACTCGAATTCCACCGCCTGACAAGCGGGACACCAAAGTCCGTGAAGGCATGGGTCAAGCAGGGCGACGATCTGTTCCATCTGTCAGACGAGCACTTCCCCTATCAGCAGGGCTTTGTCGTCCAGCACATCGACGCGACACCTGGCGCTGAGACCGTCGAGTTCAACCAAGGTCGGTTCCTGGAGCTTGGCCAGGCCATCGGCGGCGTGGAAGCCGACGTGATGAAGGCCATGGTGCGCAAGACGGTTGAGCAGCACCTCAAGAAAGAGCGCGCCCTTCGCAATCAGGGGATCAAGGTGCTTTCGCTCTTCTTCCTCGACAAGGTCGCGAGCTACCGAACCTATGGCGACGATGGTTCGACGGCGCTAGGGCCGGTGGGCGTCTGGCTGGAGGAGGCGCTCACGGAGTTTCTCGCCAAGCCGATGTACCAAGGCCTCGTCCCGTTCGAGCTAAGCCAGCTGCACAACGGCTATTTCTCTCAAGATAAGAAAGGGCAGGCCAAGGACACGCGCGGCAACACCGCCGACGACGAGGACACCTACGCCCTCATCATGCGCGACAAGGAAAGGCTCCTCGACCCCAAGGAGCCTCTCCGCTTCATCTTCAGCCACACGGCTTTGCGTGAAGGTTGGGACAACCCGAACGTCTTCCAGATTTGCACCCTTCGTGAGGTCGGCACCGAATTGGAGCGCCGCCAGCAGATCGGGCGTGGCCTTCGGTTGCCGGTGAACGAGAAAGGCGAGCGCGTCCACGACGAGCAGCTCAATCGCCTGACTGTGATCGCTAGCGAGTCCTACAAGGACTTCGCCGCCGCGCTCCAAACGGAATACGAGCGCGACTTCGACATCAAGTTCGGCCGCATCGAGCGCCAGGCGTTCGCCAAACTCGTGCGCCCCGCTGAAGACGGTCAGGACCAGGCGATTGGGCAGGATGTATCGGCGCAAATCTGGAGCGCTATGCACGCCGAAGGCTACATTAGCGCCACCGGCGACATTCAGCCCAAATTCGATCCGAACAATCTCCTTTTCCGGCTGGAGTTGCCCGAGGAATTAGAAGACCTCCGTGCGCCCATTCTGGACGAGATGCGGCGCTACGTGTTTGCCGACCGCATCGGCAACGCTGATGCAAAGCGCGACGTCCACTTCCACAAACAGGTCCACCTGCGTGAAGACTTCCGAGAGCTATGGGCGCGGATAAGCCAGAAGACCCGCTATCGTGTGCAGTTCGAGACGTCTGATCTGATTGATCGCGCCGTCAACCGCTTGAAGGCGATGGAACGGATAAACCCCTTAGTGCTGACCGCGACACGGGTCGATGTGGAGTTCACGCGCGCTGGCATCCAGGCCAACCAGTTGCGAGAGAGCGAGATCCAGTTTCTTCAGGGGCCCACGGTTCTGCCCGACATCATCGCCTATCTGCAGAAGGAAACAGAGCTAACCCGCCACACTTTGGTTGCGATCCTGAAGGGGTCAAATCGGATCGGCGAGTTCCGGATCAATCCTCAGCAGTTTATGGCCGCTGTCGCCCGCGAGATCGGATACGCCATGCACGACCTGATGCTGGAGGGCATTCAGTACGAGAAGATCTCGGGCGAATTCTGGGAGATGAAGCGGATCGAAGAGGATGCCGAGAAGGGCATCAGCCGTTATTTGAAGAACCTCTACGAGGTGAAGAACCGCTCCAAGGCGCTGTTCGATGCGATTGAATTTGAGTCCGAGGTCGAGCGGCAGTTCGCCCAAGACCTCGATTCCAATGAGAACGTGAAGCTCTTTGTGAAACTTCCCGGCTGGTTCAGGATTGAGACGCCGATAGGAAATTACAACCCCGATTGGGCTTTCGTGACGGAGCGGGAAGAGCGACTTTATTTCGTACGCGAGACAAAGAGCACACTGGACAGTCAGGACCGGCGGGCAAAGGAGAACCAGAAAATCCTGTGCGGTCGCCGGCATTTTGAAGTGCTCGGCATCGACTTCGATGTCGTTACAAATATCAAAGAGGTTAAGTTCTGAAATTTGAGTTTCGGATGAATGTAAGCCTGGCGGCGCTCAATTCACACGAGAGTCGAGTCCCTCCTACGCCCCCAACACCCGCGCCGCCTGCGGCGCAAAGTAGGTGATCACCCCCGTCGCGCCGGCGCGCTTGAAGGCGGTGAGGCTTTCCAGCACGGCGCGGTCCTCGTCCAGCCAGCCGTTGGCGGCGGCGGCCTTGATCATGGCGTACTCGCCCGAGACCTGGAAGGCGAAGGTCGGGGCGCGATAGGTCTCCACCACCCGGCGCACGATGTCGAGATAGGGCAGGCCGGGCTTCACCATCACCATGTCGGCGCCCTCGGCCAGGTCCTGGCCCACCTCGCGCAGGGCCTCCTCGGTGTTGGCCGGGTCCATCTGGTAGGTCTTCTTGTCGGCCGGGTTGTCGTCCGGCCCCGAGCCCAGCTTTCCCGAGCCGATGGCGTCGCGATAGGGGCCATAGAAGGCCGAGGCAAACTTGGCCGCATAGGACATGATCATCACGTCCTGATGGCCGGCGCTCTCCAGGGCGCCGCGCAGGGCGCCGATGCGGCCGTCCATCATGTCGGAGGGGGCCAGGATGTCGGCCCCGGCCTCGGCCTGCATCAGGCCCTGGGCCACCAGGCGCTCAATCGTCGGGTCGTTGGCGATCCGGCCAGAGCGGATCAGGCCGTCGTGGCCGTGGGTGGTAAAGGGGTCCAGGGCCACGTCGCACATGATGCCCACCTCGGGGGCGGCGTCCTTCATGGCCTTGACCGCCCGGGGGATGACCCCGCCCGGGTCGGCCGCCAGGCTGCCCTCGGCATCCTTCCGCGCCCCGTCGATGTGGGGGAAGATGGCGATGGCCGGAATGCCCAGCCTGCGCGCCTCCACGGCGGCCCGGGCGCAGTCTTTCACCGACAGGCGGCTGACGCCGGGCATGGAGGCCACGGGAACCTCGCCCTCGCCCTCGTGCACCACCATGGACCAGATCAGGTCGGCGGGGGTCAGCACGGTCTCGCGGACCAGGCGGCGGATCCAGTCGGCCTGGCGCAGGCGGCGCAGGCGCAGGGCGGGGTAGGGGGCGAGGGGCGTCGGGCTCATGCCCAGCGAGATCGCGCATTCCCGGGAAGGGTGCAAGCCCGGGCCCTGTCCCGCGCCGTGCGTTGACAGGCCCGCGGCGAGGCTTCAGACGGCGGGGGCGGGCAGGGAGCGCTCCGGATCATGGATTTCACGCTTACCGAGGACCAGGCGGCCATCCAGGCGGCGGCGCGCGCCTTCGCCGGGGCCGAGCTGGCGCCGCACTCGGCCCGCTGGGACGAGGACAGGGAGTTTCCGGTCAAGACGCTGAGGGCGGCGGCGGCCCTGGGCTTCGCCGGGCTCTATGTGCGCGAGGATGTCGGCGGCTCAGGCCTGGGCCGGCTCGACGCGGCCCTGGTCTTCGAAGAGCTGAGCCGGGGCGATGTGTCCGTGGCGGCCTACATCTCCATCCACAACATGGTCTCGTGGATGATCGACCGGTTCGGCGATGACGCCCAGCGCCACCGCTGGCTGCCCCGGCTGGCCACCATGGAGATGCTCTCCAGCTATTGCCTGACCGAGCCGGGCGCCGGGTCGGACGCGGCCTCGCTCTCCACCCGCGCCGTGCGCGACGGCGACGACTATGTGCTGACGGGCGCCAAGGCCTTCATCTCCGGGGCCGGGACCTCCGACCTCTACCTCGTCATGGCCCGCACGGGGGAGGGCGGCGCCCGGGGCGTCTCGGCCTTCGTGGTCGAGGCGGGCACGCCCGGCCTGTCCTTCGGCGCCCAGGAGCGCAAGATGGGCTGGAACGCCCAGCCCACCGCCATGGTCCACTTCGACGGCGTGCGCGTGCCGGCGACCCACCGGATCGGCGCCGAGGGCGAGGGCTTCCGCTTCGCCATGGCCGGCCTCGACGGCGGACGCATCAACATCGCCGCCTGCTCCCTGGGGGGCGCGGGCTTTGCCCTCGACACTGCCCGCGCCCACCTGGCCGCCCGGCGCCAGTTCGGCCGGCCCCTGGCGGATTTCCAGGCCCTGCAGTTTCGCCTCGCCGACATGGCCACCGAGCTGGAGGCCGCCCGCCTGATGGTGCGCCGCGCCGCTCACGCCCTGGACGCCGGCGACCCTGACGCCACCCTCTACTGCGCCATGGCCAAGCGGTTCGCCACCGACGGCGGGTTCGAGGTCGCCAACCAGGCCCTCCAGCTGCACGGCGGCTATGGCTATCTTCGGGACTATCCGTTGGAGCGGATCGTGCGCGACCTGCGGGTCCACCAGATTTTGGAAGGCACGAACGAGATCATGCGGGTGATCATCAGCCGGGAGCTGCTGGGACGATGAGCGAGACGGTGATCCCCCGGATCGAGGGGCGGATAGGGCGACTGACCCTGAACCGGCCAGAGGCCCTCCACGCCCTCACGACCGTTATGTGTTCGACCTGCATAACGGCCCTTACGGCCTGGCGGGACGATCCCGCCGTGGGGGCCGTGCTGATCGACCATTCCGGCGAGCGCGGCTTCTGCGCCGGGGGCGACATCCGCATGCTCGCCGAGAGCGGCGCCGGGGATGGCCGCCTGGCGCGCGAGTTCTTCTTTCTCGAGTACCAGCTGAATCATTTGCTCTTTTCCTATCCGAAGCCGGTCATCGCGGTGATGGACGGGATCACCATGGGCGGCGGCGTCGGCCTCTCGGCCCCCGCCCGGTTCCGGATCGCCACCGAGCGCACCACCTTCGCCATGCCCGAGACCGGCATCGGCCTCTTCCCGGACGTCGGCGGGGGGTGGTTCCTGCCCCGTCTGCCCGGCCGGATCGGCCTCTGGCTCGCCCTGACCGGCGCCCGGATCAAGGCCGCCGACTGCCTCCACGCGGGCCTGGCGACGCACTACGTGCCCTCCGAACGGCTCCCGGAGCTGAAGGCGGCCTTGGCTGAAAATACCCGTGATATCGAGGCGCTACTAGAGAAATCTCATGTCGATCCGGGCCCCGCGCCCCTGCTCGCGCACCGCGCCGAGCTTGACGCCGCCTTCGGCCAGGGCTCGGTGGAGGCCATCCTCGCCGCCCTGGAGGCCGGCTCCGAATGGGCCCAGGCCCAGGCCGCCGCCCTGCGCACCAAGTCCCCCCAGACCCTGAAGGTCGCCTTCCGCCAGCTGGCCCTCGGCGCCGCCGCCCCGGACTTCGCCGCCAACATGGAGCTGGAGTACCGGATCGGCGCCCGGGTGGTGCAGCGCCACGACTTCCTCGAGGGCGTCCGGGCCGTCATCGTCGACAAGGACAACGCCCCGAGGTGGAACCCGGCCCGGCTCGAGGATGTCGGCGAGGATCTGCTCGACGCCATCTTCGCCCCCCTGCCGGCGGACGAGGCCTGGACGCCCCTGGAAAGGACTCCGCAATGACCCGCATCGCCTTCATCGGCCTCGGAAACATGGGCGGCGGCATGGCCGCCCGGCTCGTCGGCGCGGGCCATGAGGTCACCGCCTTCGACCTCTCCGCCGCCGCCCTGGAGCGCGCTGAGGCGCGCGGCTGCACCCCCGCCGCCAGCGCCCGCGACGCCGTCTCCGGCGCGGAGGCGGTGATCACCATGCTGCCCGCCGGCCCTCACGTCCGGGCGGTCTATGCGGCGGACATCCTGGGCGTCGCCCCCGTCGGCGCCCTCCTGATCGACGGCTCCACCATCGACGTGGAAAGCGCCCGGCACGTGGCCGGGGAGGCCGCCGCCGCAGGCTATGTCTTCGCCGACGCGCCCGTCTCCGGCGGCACGGCGGGCGCCGAGGCCGGGACCCTGGCCTTCATGGTCGGCTGCGAGGAAGCCGCCTTCGCCCGGATCGAGGCCCTGCTGGCGCCCATGGCCCGGGCCGTCCTGAGGGCCGGCGACCACGGGGCCGGGCAGGCGGCCAAGATCTGCAACAACATGCTGCTGGGCATTTCGATGATCGGCGCCTGCGAGGCCTTCGCCCTGGCCGAACGGCTGGGCCTGGAGGCCGACAGGTTCTTCGACATCGCCTCGAAGTCCTCGGGCCAATGCTGGTCCCTGACCAGCTATTCGCCCTGGCCGGGGCTGGTGGAGACCGCGCCGTCGAACCGGGACTACGAGGGCGGCTTCGCCGTCGCCATGATGCTGAAGGACCTCAAGCTCGCCCAGGCCGCCGCCGCCGCCAGCGGCGCCTCAACGCCGCTGGGCGGCCAGGCAGAAGCCCTCTACGCGCTGTGGGAACGCCAAGGAAACGGCGGCCGGGACTTCTCCTCCATGCTGCAATTCCTGCGCGGCGAGACTTGAGTTTTCGGGACCGCCGCCCGATTTGACCCGGATCATGACGCCAGCGTCAGGTTGGCTGGACATTAAGCGGGCCGGGGTGCAAAAGTCCGCCCGTTTTCGTTGGGTTTTTCGGTCCGGGTCCTCGCCCGGTCCGCTGGGATCAGAGCCATGGATTACAAGGCCGCCTTCGCTGACGCGCTGGACAAGGTCCGGGCCGAGGGACGCTACCGGGTCTTTGCAGACCTCAAGCGCCATCGCGGACGTTTCCCGAACGCCACCTGGACCCGGCCCGACGGCTCGACCTCCGAGGTCGTGGTCTGGTGCTCAAACGACTATCTGGCCCAGGGCGAGAACCCGGTGGTGCTGGACGCCATGAAGGCGGCCATCGACGAGGCCGGCGCCGGCTCCGGCGGCACCCGCAACATCTCCGGGACCACCCGCTATCATGTGGAGCTGGAGCTCGAACTGGCCGACCTGCACGGCAAGGAGGCGGCCCTGCTCTTCACGTCGGGCTACGTCTCGAACGAGGCGTCCCTGTCGACCCTATACAAGATCCTGCCCGGTCTGATCGTCTTCTCGGATGCGCTGAACCACAACTCGATGATCTCGGGCATCCGGGGCGGCCGGGGTCCCCGGCACGTCTTCCGGCACAACGACCTGGCCCACCTCGAGGAACTGCTGGCCGCCGCCGATCCGTCCGCGCCCAAGCTGATCGCCTTCGAGAGCGTCTATTCGATGGACGGCGACATCGCCGACATCCCTGGCACCGTGGCCCTGGCGAAGAAGTACGGCGCCATGACCTACATCGATGAGGTCCACGCCGTGGGCATGTACGGCCCGCGCGGCGCCGGGGTCTGCGAGCGCGACGGCGTCATGGCCGACATCGACATCATCGAGGGCACCCTGGGCAAGGCCTTCGGCGTGATGGGCGGGTACATCGCGGCCGACGCTGTAATCGTCGACGCCATCCGGTCCTATGCCGACGGCTTCATCTTCACGACATCGGTCCCGCCGGCCGTCGCCGCCGGCGCCGTGGCCTCGATCCGCTGGCTTAAGGCGCACAACGAGGTCCGGGACGCGCACCAGGAGCGCGCCGCTGCGCTCAAGGCCCGCATGGAGGCCGCCGGCCTGCCGGTCATGCCCTCGGTCAGCCATATCGTTCCGGTTCTGGTGGGCGATCCGGTCCACTGCAAGCTGATCTCCGACATCCTGCTGGAAGAGCACGGGGTCTATGTCCAGCCGATCAACTATCCGACCGTGCCCCGCGGCACCGAGCGGCTGCGCTTTACCCCCAGCCCGGCCCACTCGGACGAGATGATGGACCACCTGGTCCGCGCCCTGGAGAAGCTCTGGGTCCGCTGCAACATCCAGAGGGTGGGCGGCCAGGCCGCCTGACGGCTCTGACTTTTCGGGTCTTGACCCTGAGTAGGCGGTTCCGCCCGACGCATCGAGGCTGTAAACAGCCCACGTTCGGCCGCGCCGAATCCTCAGGACAGACCACATGACCACACAAACCCTCGCCGCCGGCGTCCCGGCAGGTTTCTTCTCGGCATCCGTTGCGGCCTCCGACCCCGCCCTCGGTGCGGTGATCTCGGGTGAACTCCGCCGCCAGCAGGATCAGATCGAGCTGATCGCCTCGGAGAACATCGTCTCCCGCGCCGTGCTGGAAACTCAAGGGTCGGTCCTGACGAACAAGTACGCCGAGGGCTATCCCGGCAAGCGCTACTATGGCGGCTGCGAGGTCGTCGACGAGGCCGAGGTCCTGGCCATCGAGCGGGCCAAGGCCCTGTTCGGTTGCGAATACGCCAACGTCCAGCCGCATTCGGGCAGCCAGGCCAACCAGGCGGTCTTCATGGCCACCCTGACGCCCGGCGACACCTTCATGGGCATGGACCTGGCCGCCGGCGGCCACCTGACCCACGGCAAGAGCGTCAACCAGTCCGGCAAGTGGTTCCGGCCGGTGTCCTATGCGGTGCGCCCTCAGGATCACCTGATCGACTATGATCAGGCCGCCGAGCTGGCCCTGGCCGAGAAGCCCAAAGTGATCATCGCCGGCGGCTCGGCCTATTCCCGGCACATCGATTTCGCCCGCTTCCGCGAGATCGCAGACTCGGTCGGCGCCCTCCTCATGGCCGATATCGCCCACTATGCGGGGCTTGTGGCTGGCGGCGTCTATCCCAATCCCTTCCCGCACGCCCATGTGGTGACCACCACGACCCACAAGACCCTGCGCGGTCCGCGCGGCGGCCTGATCCTGACCAATGACAAGAAGCTGGCGAAGAAGCTGGACTCGGCGGTCTTCCCCGGGCTGCAGGGCGGGCCCCTGATGCACGTGATCGCCGCCAAGGCGGTGGCGTTTGGCGAGGCCCTGCGGCCTGAGTTCAAGGCCTATGCCCGCCAGGTGATCGACAACGCCCGGGCCCTGGCCGACAGTCTGCAGGAGGCCGGTTTCCGGATCGTCTCGAACGGTACGGACAGCCACCTGATGCTGGTGGACCTGACGCCCAAGGGGGTCAGCGGCGCCGACGCCGAGATCGCGCTGGAGCGGGCCGGCATCACGACCAACAAGAACGGGATCCCGTTTGACCCGCTTCCGCCCGTCCAGACCTCGGGTATCCGGGTCGGCACCCCCGCCGGGACGACGCGCGGCTTCGGCGAGGCCGAGTTCCGGCAGGTCGGCCGCTGGATCGGCGAGGTTCTGGATGGCGTGGCTACGGGTGGTGACAACTCGGCCGTCGAGGCGCGGGTCCGCGGCGAGGTGCTGGCCCTGACGAAACGCTTTCCCATCTACGGCTGAGGCCTCTAATAGGGGTTGGCCCAGCCGGGAGGGGCCAGATCATGCGTTGCCCGTTCTGCGGACACCCAGAGAGCCAGGTGAAGGACAGCCGCCCGTCGGATGACGGCGCGGCGATCCGTCGTCGCCGGTCATGCCCGGAGTGTAACGGCCGCTTCACGACCTTCGAGCGCGTCCAGCTGCGTGAGATCACCATCCTTAAGCGGTCGGGGCGGCGCACGCCCTTCGATCGGGACAAGCTGGCGCGTTCCATCGCCATCGCCACGCGAAAGCGCCCCATCGAGCCCGAACGGATCGAGCGCATGATCTCCCAGATCGTCCGCCAGCTGGAGAGCCTGGGCGAGACTGAACTGCCATCCTCTGTGGTCGGCGAGATGGTCATGAAGCAGCTTAAGGCCCTCGATGACGTGGCCTATGTCCGCTACGCCTCGGTCTATCGCGACTTCCGGGAGGCGGCCGAGTTTGCGACCTTCCTGGGACGCGAGGGCCTGAGCGAGAACGGCGAGGATGACCGCTAGCCGGATCACGCTGAAGCTCGCGACGAGCATGGATGGGCGGATCGCGACGGCGTCCGGCGAGAGCCGCTGGATCACCGGCGAGGCGGCGCGCGCCGAGGTGCATCGGCTGAGGGCCGACCACCAGGCCGTGATCGTGGGGATCGAGACCGCGCTTGCGGATGATCCGGAGCTCACGGTCCGGCTGGATGGCTATTCCGGACCTCAGCCGGCGCGGGTGGTGTTGGATACCCGCCAGAGGCTCCCGCCGGTTTCGCGCCTGGTCCGGACGGCGGGGGAGGTTCCCACCTACCTGGTCGCGGCCGGACCCCCGGACCCGACCCTGTCGCGTCTTGGGGTGAGGATCCTTTCCTCCATGCCGGACGGCGTGCGGCCTTCGCCGGCGGGCGTCATCGCCGCCCTGCGCGCAGAGAGACTGGAGCAGCTCTTCATCGAGGGCGGCGGGCAGGTGGCTGCAGCCTTCCTGTCTGCGGGCCTCGTGGACCGTCTGGTCTGGTTTCGCGCGCCCCTGGTTCTCGGCGCCCGGGGTCGACCGGCTGTCGGCGATCTGCCAATGGAGGCCCTGTCGGAGGCGCCCCGCTTCCGCCGGACGGGCGTCACCGAGTTCGGCCCCGACCTTTGCGAGACCTACGAGAGGACCTGATGTTCACCGGGATCGTCACAGACATCGGAATCGTTCGGGCGGTTCGCGACACCAACCGGGACCTCCGCTTCGAGATCGCGACGGCCTATGACCTGACCTCGGTCGACATCGGCGCCTCGATCAGCCACTCGGGCTGCTGCCTTACGGTTGTGGACAAGGGCCCCGACTGGTTCGCGGTGGAGGTCTCCGGAGAGACCCTGGCCCTGACCCACCTGGGCGACTGGGGCGTCGGCCGGCGCGTCAATCTCGAGCGCGCCGCCAAGGTGGGCGACGAGCTCGGCGGGCACATCGTCTCGGGCCATGTGGACGGGATCGGGGAGGTGCTCTCCGTGACCCCGGAGGGGGGCTCGCGCCGGGTCCGCTTCCGCGCGCCGCGTCCGCTGCACAGGTTCATTGCGCCCAAGGGCTCCATCACAGTCGATGGCGTCTCCCTGACGGTCAACGAGGTCGAGGACGATCTCTTTGGCGTCAACCTGATCCCCCATACCTGGGATGTCACGACCCTCGGCGACCTCGCGCCCGGCATGCGGGTCAACCTCGAGATTGACATGCTGGCCCGCTATCTCGCCCGCTGGCGGGAAACGGCCTAAGCTGAAGCCTTCAAGGAACCCAGAATGACCCCGCAGAAGCTCCGCCTCCTCATCGTTGAGGCCCGATTCTACGACGATCTCGCCGACGAGCTCCTGAAGGGCGCCGCCGACGTCCTTTCAGCCCACGGGGCCGAGTTCGACGTGGTGAGCGTTCCCGGAGCCCTCGAGATTCCTGGGGCGATCGCCCTCGCGAACGAGGCGCGCCTTTCGCCAGCGGGGGTCAGCTATGATGGCTATGTGGCCCTCGGCACTGTGATCCGGGGCGAAACCTACCACTTCGAAATCGTCTCGAATGAGAGCGCACGGGGCCTGATGGACCTGACCGTCCGGCAGGGTGTCTGCCTGGGCAACGGCATCCTGACCGTCGAGGACGAGGACCAGGCCTGGGAGCGAGCCCGGGTCAGGGAGGGCGACAAGGGCGGCGGCGCCGCAAGGGCCGCCCTGGACATGATCTCCCTGCGTCGACGGTTCCTGGGTCAGGACCGGTAATGTCCGCGTCTCACCAGGCCCGCTCCGTCGCGCGTCTGGCCGCCGTCCAGGCCCTCTACCAGATGGAGGTGTCCGGCGCGGGGGTCGAGGCGGTGGTGCGGGAGTTCTCGGACCATCGCTTTGACCGCCCACTGGGCGGTGAGGAGGTGGAAGGGGCGGCGCTGGCCGCTGCCGACGAGTCCTTCTTCGCCGACCTGGTCCGCGGCGTGGTGGAACACCAGCGTGGGATCGATCCCGCCATCGCTCACCGGCTGGCCCAGGGCTGGCGGCTGGACCGGCTCGACGCCACGGTCCGCGCCATTCTCCGGGCAGGGGCCTTTGAGCTTTCCCATCGGCCCGATGTCCCGGTGGAGGTTGTCATCAACGAGTATGTCGATGTCGCCCGCTCTTTTTTTGAGGGGCCCGAGCCCGGCTTTGTGAACGCCGCGCTCGATGGACTTGCGCGGGATGTCAGGGCCTGAATCCCCCGAAGGATCGGACGAGTTCGGCCAGATCGCCGAGTTCTTCCGGCCGTTGACCCGGGGGGATCCGGGCGCCTTTGACCTGCTGGACGACGCCGCGGTGCTGACCTCGCGGGAGGGTATGGACATCGTCGTGACCCAGGACGCGCTGGTAGAAGGGGTGCACTTCCCGCCTGGAGAAACGCCAGAGGACGTCGCGGCCCGCTTCATTCGGGTCAACCTGTCCGACCTGGCGGCTAAGGGCGCGGAGCCTTTCGCCTGGCTACAGACCCTGGCCTGGTCGCCTGACTGGCCGTTGGATCGCCGTCGCGCCTTCGCCCGCGGACTGGCGGAGGAGGCCGTGGCCTTCGGGCTCACACTTCTCGGCGGCGACACGGTCTCCACGCCTGGACCTTTGGTGATCTCGGGAACCTTTTTCGGCCGATGTCCGAAGGGAGGCATGACGCCGCGCTCCGGGGCGAGGCCAGGCGATCTTCTGTTGGTTTCGGGTCCGGTGGGCGACGGATGGCTTGGTCTACAGGCCGTGACCGGCAGCCTCGATGATCCTTCCGGACGTCTGGCGCGAAAGTTCCGCCGCCCTGAACCCCGCCTTGACCTCAGGAGCAGTCTGAGGGCCTGCGCCCGGGCGGCGGCGGATGTCTCCGACGGATTGATCGCGGACGCCCGGCACATTGCAGTGGCCTCTCGCTGCGGGGTCCGGCTGGCTCTTGAAGAGGTTCCCCTATCACGGATGGCGGCAGACTGGCTGGCGCAGCGCCCTGATGAAGCGGTCGCCCGGTGCGCGTTGGCTTCCGGTGGAGATGACTACGAGATTGTTCTTGCGGCGGCCCCGGTGCATCGGGCTCGCCTTGAGGCAGCGGGTTGCACGGTCATCGGGGCGTTTGTTGACGGTCCCTCGCAGGTGCTGCTGTATGGCGCAGAGCTGGCGGCGGGCCCCGGAGGCTGGCGTCATGCGTAGGTGGAGCCGCACCCGGGCTTCCCCTGCTCAGAAATGACCTGGTGAAGCGACCTAAGCCCGAAGAGTGACTGAATGATCCGATCTCACTTCCTTATCGTCCTCGTCCTCTCGTTATTCATGGGGACTCATGCGCTTGCAGCGGCGGAGAAACCCCAGGAGGCAGGTGAGACCAACGCTGATCTCAGGCTGGATCTTTCCGGGGTCGGCCTTCCGGTCCTCAAGGACGGAAGGGTCATGAACTTCGTCTTCGTCCGAGCGCGCATCTACCTGAACCCGGGGCTTGCGCGGGCCGAGGTGGATGCGCAGGAACCCTTTATCCGCGAGGCCCTCCTGCGTTCGGCGTATCGATCCCCGCTTAACCCACCCAACGACTTCATGTCGTTGGATCCGAAGGTCTTTGAAGCTGTTCTCCTGAGAGACGCAAGGTCGGTGCTCGGAGCCAAGATCGTCAGCTCTGTTCGCCTGCGGAGCCAGAAGGCGCAGAAGCTGGTCTCTCCCTCTGCGGCCTTGCCGCGGAGCTCAGGGCCGCCCATTCGGCCGTGAAACCTCGTCTTTGTCTGTCAGCTCGAGAAACCGGGCGCCCGTCAGCGGCGGGGGCTGTAACAGTCGTTGCATGCGAGGCTGAGGTTTGGCAGTTTCGCGCGTCTTTCGGCGGGGGGCAGCCTTGCTGACTCCGTCGTGTCGGGAAAACATCGGGAGACGGACAAGCAGGGTGTGAAGCTGTTTCACCTCCGTCGGTCTCCGCTCAGTCTTTGAAGGGGCGTTTCGACTATGAGCTACATCATGCTGGCGATCTTGGCCGGCCTCCTTGCGGTGCTTTACGGCGCCGTTCAGACGGTCTCGCTCATGCGGGCATCGCCCGGCAATGCGCGCATGCAGGAGATCGCTGCGGCCATTCAGGAGGGCGCTCAGGCTTATCTCAACCGTCAATACACGGCGATCGGCATTGTCGGCGCCGTGATCTTCGTGGCGCTTTTCCCCTTGCTGGGCAGTCTTGCGGCCTTCGGGTTTCTGATCGGCGCCGTCCTCTCCGGCCTCGCCGGCTTCGTGGGCATGCTGATCTCGGTCCGCGCCAACGTCCGGACGGCCCAAGCGGCCTCTGAAGGCTTGGCCCAGGGCCTTTCCATGGCCTTCCGGTCGGGCGCCATCACCGGCATGCTGGTTGCCGGTTTCGCCCTTCTGGGGGTGGCGGGCTACTTCTACGTCCTGACCGACGTGATGGGTCTGCCGAACAATGACCGGCACGTCATTGACGCCCTGGTCGCCCTCGGCTTCGGTGCTTCGCTGATCTCCATCTTCGCCCGTCTGGGCGGCGGCATCTTCACCAAGGGCGCGGACGTGGGCGGCGACATGGTGGGCAAGGTCGAGGCGGGCATCCCCGAGGATGACCCGCGCAACGCCGCCACCATCGCCGATAATGTGGGCGACAATGTCGGTGACTGCGCCGGCATGGCCGCCGACCTGTTTGAGACCTACGCCGTGACCATCGTCGCGACCATGGTCCTGGCCGCCATCTTCTTCGGCGCCGGAGCGCTAAACCTGATGCTGCTGCCGCTGGTCATCTGCGCGGTCTGCATCGTCACCTCGATCCTGGGCACCTTCGCGGTGCGTCTGGGCCGGTCGCGGAACATCATGGGCGCCCTTTACCAGGGCCTCATCGTCACCGGGATCCTGTCCATTGGCGCGGTCTGGTGGGCGGTGCACGCCCTGGTGCCGGCGCCGGTCACCACCAACAGCGGCCTGGTGATCGACGCCCAGTCCTTGTTCCTTTGCGGCCTCGTGGGCCTGGCCGTGACGGCTCTCATCGTGGTGATCACCGAGTACTACACCGGAACGGGCTTCCGTCCCGTGAAGTCGGTCGCCAAGGCCTCGGTCTCCGGCCACGGCACCAACGTGATCCAGGGCCTGGCCATGAGCCTTGAATCGACGGCCGCTCCGGCCCTCGTCATCATCGCCGGCATCATGATCACCTTCGGCCTGGCGGGCCTCTATGGCATCGCCATCGCGACCACCGCCATGCTCGGCGTCGCAGGCTTCATCGTCGCCCTCGACGCCTTTGGCCCGGTCACCGACAACGCTGGCGGTATCGCGGAAATGGCGGGCCTGCCTGCGGAAGTCCGCGTCACCACCGACGCCCTGGACGCCGTGGGCAACACCACCAAGGCCGTGACCAAGGGCTATGCCATCGGTTCAGCCGGCCTGGGCGCCCTGGTGCTCTTCGCCGCCTATACCGAGGACCTGAAGTACTTCTCGGCCGAGGCCAAGCCGGGCTCCTTCTTCGAGGGCCTGGGAACTGTCGCGTTCGACCTGTCGAACCCCTATGTGGTTGTCGGCCTGCTGTTCGGCGGCCTGCTGCCCTTCCTGTTCGGCGGCCTGTCGATGACGGCCGTGGGCCGGGCCGCGGAGTCGGTGGTGGAGGAAGTCCGCCGCCAGTTCCGTGAGAACCCCGGCATCATGACCGGCGAGGTCAAGCCGGAGTACGGCCGGGCGGTCAGCATCCTGACCAACGCCGCCATCCGCGAGATGATCGTGCCGTCCCTGCTGCCGGTCGTCTCACCCGTGGTCCTGTTCTTCGTCATCACCGCCGTGGCGGGCAAGGCCAATGGCTTCGCCTCGCTGGGCGCCATGCTGATGGGCGTGATCGTGACCGGCCTGTTCGTGGCCATCTCGATGACCTCTGGCGGCGGCGCGTGGGATAACGCCAAGAAGCTGATCGAAGAGGGTCACTACGGCGGCAAGGGTTCCGAGGCTCACAAGGCCGCGGTGACCGGCGACACCGTCGGCGACCCCTACAAGGACACGTCGGGTCCCGCCGTGAATCCGATGATCAAGATCACCAACATCGTCGCCCTGCTGCTGCTGGCTATTCTGCACGCAGCGGGCTGAGGACAGGTCCAGCGGCCCTCAAGGTCCGCTGGCGGCCTTCCCCAAAAAAGACGACGCCCCGGGAGAGATCCCGGGGCGTTTTTCATTCTCGGAAGCGTCCTGGCGCCGCCGGCTCGGGATGGACCTTGCTCTCCCTCAGCGACGGTCGCCAGGGCGAGAGCCCGGAACGCCCTCTTCGTCGCGCGGCAGGAGGCCGCCCGCGCCGATCGAGCCGATCAGCTGCTCCATGACCGTGAGCTCACGGCCGCGGGTCGGAGTCTCGCGGCCGTTGAAGGCGATGACCTTGCCGTCCGCCAGGGTGAGGTTGTCGACGGTCTTCACCGCCTCGGTTTCCTTATCAAAGGCGATAACGGTGATATCCCGGCGCGTCACGACCGGACGCATGAAGGCGACGGTCTCCTTGACCTGGTTCATGTAGATCCACACGTCGGGATCGAAGGCCGAGACTGCGGAGGGCGAACCGAGGCGACCGCGGACCGTCGCCTTGCTGTCCTCCCCGGGTTTCACATCCCTTGGATTCGCTTCAATGGCCTGAAAACCGGAAAAGGAGGCGATCGGCGCACAGGCGCTCGTCAGGGCGGCTCCCGCGAGAATGACGGCGAAGGCGGCGCGTTTCAGCATCGGGTTTCGGTTTCCTGTGTCCGGGCTTTGACCTAACGCTCGCCGCCCCTTACTGCAATGCCGCCATTAGCCGCGTGTCGCGGCGAAATCGAGGCCAAGATGCGACTCTTCCGCAAGCGACCTGCAACCGAGAACGGTCGAAGGCTCTACGCCGCCTGTGTGCAGCAGGCCCGAACCCCCTCGCTCTACGCTGAGCTGGCGACGCCGGATACGATTGAGGGGCGTTTTGAGCATTACAGCCTGCATGTGATTTTCATCCTTGATCGCCTGGTCCGGCAGGGGGACGAGGCCGCCGAGGTCTCGCAGGGGCTCTTTGACGCCTACGTCCGTGCGTTGGACGACACCCTTCGCGAAATGGGAGTCGGCGACCTCTCTGTCGGACGGAAGATGCGCCGGATCGGTGAGGCGCTGTATGGTCGGCTGCGAAACTACGAGGCGGCCTTCAACGGTGAGGAGGGCGCCGATTCCCTTGAGACCCTCCTGGCCCGGACGGTCTATGAAGGCGTCGCTGATCCGCCGGTCGCGGGCATGGCCGCGTACGTTCAGACGCAGCGGGCTCACCTGGCCTCTCTCGAGCTGCGCGATATGCTTGAGGGGGCTGTGACTTGGGCCCAGCCATGACCGGGGGGGAATGGCTCCGCCTCGGCGACCTCGCTGCAGGACCGATACGGCGGCGCCTGGAGCTGGGGGCGGACGCCAGGGAAGCCCTCTCTGCGCAACTGGGTCTGGAGGCCCTTCCAGTCCTTGAGGCGGATTTTGAGATCCGACCGTGGATGGACGGGTGCCAAATCCAGGGTCACTTCAGAGGCGAGGTGGCACAGGTTTGCGGGGTGAGCCTGGAGGTCTTCACCCAATCGGTCGTCGGAGACATAGACGTCCGCTTTGCGCCAATGGGAAGTCCTCATCTTCCTGCGGAAGTTGAAGCCGGAGAGATCGAGGTCTCCCTCGACACTCCAGATCCGCCAGAGGCGCTGGAGGGAGATCTGATCGACCTGAGCGCCTTGCTCAGCGAGCATCTCGCACTGGCGATCGATCCCTTTCCCCGGCGTCCTGACGCCGTCTTTGAGTGGGCGGCTGAGGCCGAAGTGATCTCTCCTTTCGCAGCCTTGAGCGCCCTGAAAACGCCACCGGAATGAACACGCCCGCGCGTCTCATTTGCATGCCGGTCGGCGGCCTGTATCCTGCGCCCTCGCGCGGCGAGGGGCGAGGCTGAGTCTTTTGGCGGTTTCCAGTGTCATTTCGATCGACGCTATGGGCGGCGATCTTGGAGTTTCGGTCACGGTGCCGGGTCTCGCCCTTGCTCTCAAGCATCTTCCGGCGGGCGTGCGGTTTGTTCTGCATGGCGATGAGGCGCAGATCGGCCCTGAGCTGGTCCGGTTCCCCGGGCTCGCTGAACGGAGTGAGGTCCGGCATACAGACCTGACGATCGCCTCCGACGAGAAACCTGCCGTCGCTGTTCGACGCGGCAGGGGCTCGTCTATGTGGAACAGCCTGGAATCGGTGAAATCCGGCGAGGCGGCGGCGGCGGTGTCCTGTGGCAGCACAGGCAGTCTGATGGCCATCGCTCGGCTCGTCCTTCGGATGAGTGTTCCTATGGATCGCCCGCCCCTTGTTGTCCCCTGGCCTGGACTGAAAGGGGTGACCACCTTTCTCGACGCTGGCGCGAACGTCGATTGCGACGCCGAGCGGCTGGTTGAGTTTGCTATTCTGGGGGAGGCCTACCATCGGGTGGCCTACGGGGTGGAGCGGCCGCGTGTGGGCATACTGAACATCGGGTCTGAGGACATGAAGGGCCACGATGCTGTCCAGCAGGCCCACGCCCTGCTTCGCAGCGGGCGGCTGGACATCGCGTATCACGGCTTTGTGGAAGGGGATGACCTGTCCACGAACCTGGTCGATGTCGTCGTTACGGACGGTTTCACCGGCAATGTGGCCCTGAAGACCGGCGAGGGCGCAGCACGTTACATTACCGAGGAGCTTAGGGCGGCCCTGACATCCAGTCTGCCGGCCAAGATCGCGGCGCTTCTCGCCCGGCCAGCCCTGAAGCGCTTCAAGGCCAGGATCACACCGACGCCGGCGGCGCCGCTCCTGGGCCTTAATGGCCTCGTCATTAAGTGTCATGGGGCCGCTGACGCCCAAGACTTCGGCCGCTCCGTGGGACTGGCCGTGGACCTCGCCGCGAGCGACTTTACGAGCCAGATCCAGCGCAACATGTCAAAGCTCAGCGAGCCACCGGAAGGGGACCGGGCGTGATCCGCAGCGTCGTGACTGGTGTCGGCGGATATCTGCCCGATGAGATCCTGACCAACGCGGATTTGGCGGGTTTTGTCGACACCAACGATGAGTGGATTCGCGAGCGAACGGGCATTCGGCAGAGGCACAGGGCGTCGCCGGATCAGGCTGTCTCCGACCTTGCTGTCGAGGCTGCGAAGACGGCTCTTGAGGCGGCGGGCCGGGCCCCCGCTGATGTGGACCTCATCATTGTGGCCACCACGACCCCGGACCTTACCTTTCCTGCTGTGGCGACGATAGTACAGCGCAAACTCGGCTGCCCCGTCGGTATCGCCTTCGATATTCAAGCGGTCTGCTCCGGTTTCGTCTACGCGCTTTCCACGGCCGACGGCTTTGTCGCCCGTGGGCGCTCGAAATGCGCCCTGGTGATTGGCGCGGAGATCATGACCCGGTTGATGGACTGGAGCGACCGGGCGACTTGCGTGCTGTTCGGCGACGGGGCGGGCGCTGTCGTGGTTGAGCCGGGAGAGGGCAGGGGGGATGCGGGCGACCGCGGTCTGCTCGGATTCGCGCTGAGGGCTGACGGGACAAAGCAGGACCTGCTCTATGTGGACGGCGGAGTGTCGACAAACGGCCAGGTCGGTCACCTTCGGATGCAGGGCAACCAGGTTTTCAAGCACGCGGTGATCAACATCTCTGAAGCGGTGACGGCGGCGGCGCTCGACGCCGGCGTCAAGGTCAGCGACGTGGACTGGTTCATTCCGCACCAGGCTAATCAGAGAATTCTGATTGGTGTCGCTAACCGGCTAGGTCTCGACGAATCGAAGGTGATCTCGACGGTCGCCGAGCACGCCAACACTTCCGCAGCGTCAATTCCCCTCGCCTTGGCTCAAGGCATCAACGATGGCCGAATTCACAGAGGAGACCTCTTGCTCCTCGAGGCCATGGGCGGAGGCTTGACCTGGGGCGCCTGCACGCTGAGGCTTTGACTGGAAATCCATGGTCAAGATCGGCCTTGATGGAGCTGACTTTCAAGGCTTATCTGCTTCAACCCGAAGTGTTTCATTGCGCCAGACACGCCTCCACTAGGAACCGGATTCATGAATGGATCAACAGTCACCCGCGCGGATCTCGCCGAGACGGTCCATGAGGAGGTGGGGCTGACGCGTCAGGACTGCGCCGAGCTTGTCGAACGAACCCTAGAGCTTACCGCCCAGGCCCTTGAGCGGGGAGAGCAGGTTAAATTGTCAGGATTTGGCGTTTTCCAGGTCCGGTCAAAGCGGGCCCGGATGGGGCGGAACCCCAAGACCGGCGAGCCCGCGGCCATTGAACCGCGTCGGGTGATCGGCTTCCGCGCCAGTCAGGTGATGAAGGCGCGCATCGACAGCGCCCTCTCCAAGTAGGCCGTGGCCAAGGGTCCTGAAGCCTTTCGGACGATTTCGGAGGCCGCCGAAGAGGTGGGAGTGGCGCCCCACGTCCTGCGCTTCTGGGAAACCCGCTTTTCCGTGATCCGGCCCATGAAGCGAGCGGGCGGCCGGAGGTTCTATCGTCCCCAGGACGTCGCGCTGCTTCGGACATTGAGGATTCTGCTTCACGATCAAGGTCGCTCAATCAGGGATGTCCAGCGGCTCAGTCGGTCGGAGGGTGCTCGGGCGCTCGCCGCGCTGGCTGCGGCCGCCACTCCCGAGCAAGGGGCGGCCGGGTCGGCGCCGGCGGGCAGGGTTCAGCTGCCTGCGCCTGAAATTGAAGGGCGGCGGCGACTGACAGCCACCCGTGACGAGCTTCTGGCGATCAAGCTTAGGCTCGACGCCCTGCTTTCCCGCTGAAGTCGAAATCGCTTGCCCGTCAGGCGCAAGCCGCTAGAAGAACCGCTCGCCGATGTCGGAGCGTAGCGCAGCCTGGTAGCGCACTTGACTGGGGGTCAAGGGGTCGTGGGTTCGAATCCCGCCGCTCCGACCATCGGCCTACCTGCCCCGGTTCATCCAGGTCATCAGGGGCAGGAGGGGCAGGCCCCAGGCCAGGCCCGCCACAGCGAAGTAGACAAGCTTGATCACGGGGTCATCCGGAAGCCGGTCGGCTATGGCCGTCGCGGCCCAGACGTAACCGACCAGGAAGACCAGGATCGCAACGGACCCGATGAAACTGCGCAGGCGCGGGTGCATGCCAGGCCTATAGACGGATGGGGGCGGCGCGTCATCGAAAGATGGACGAAAGCCCAGCTTCCCGCTAGCAGGGGCTCATGAGTGCCTTGCCCGCTCCTGACCGCTCCAGGGCCGTCGCCGTCTGGCTTTTCGCCGTGGCCGCCCTCGTTTTGTTCATGGTGATCGTCGGGGGTGCGACCCGCCTGACGGGATCGGGGCTTTCGATCACAGAATGGCGTCCCGTCACCGGAACCCTTCCGCCCCTCTCGGACGCCCAATGGGCAAAGGAATTCGAGCTCTACAAGTCGATCCCGCAGTACCAGCAGGTCAACCGGGGCATGTCCCTCGAGGCCTTCAAGTTCATCTACTGGTGGGAATGGGGTCATCGCTTCCTGGGACGCCTGGTCGGTCTGGCGTTCGCCGTCCCCTTCGCCTTATTCCTGTTCCGCAGACAGATACCCCAGAGGCTTATCGGGCGCTGCTGGGCGCTGTTCGCCCTCGGCGGGCTTCAGGGCGCCATCGGTTGGTGGATGGTGGCCAGCGGCCTGAGCGAGCGCATCACGGTGGCGCCGGAACGGCTGATGACCCACCTGGGCATGGCCTTCTTCCTTCTCGCGGCGCTTCTGTGGACCGGGCTCGAGGCCTGGAACGGGCCCTCGAGGCGCCCGGCGCGAGGCCCCTGGCCGAAGGCCGCCCTTGCCCTGGCGGTGATGGTCTATGTCCAGATCCTGCTGGGCGCCCTGGTGGCCGGCAACGACGCCGGCTACGTGCTGACGGATTGGCCCCTCATGGACGGGCGCTGGTTCCCGGAGGGCTACGCGTCCTCGGGGCTGTGGTCGACGATCGCCCATTCCATCCCCGCCGTTCAGTTCAATCATCGCATTGGCGCCTACATCCTCTGCGCCTGCGCCGCGATCCTGATCGCCGTTTGCCTGAGGACCCGGCGGGGGTCGCCTGGCCTGCGCGGCATGGGCCTCGCCCTGGGCGTCGGTATCTTCAGCCAGGCGGCGCTGGGTGTCTGGACGCTGATCTCGGCGACACCCCTGTCCCTCGGTCTGGCCCATCAGGGCGCCGCAGCTGGCCTGCTGGGCCTGGCGACAGGCTTCCTCTGGATCGCCCGGCGCGCCTGATCTTGGTATTATAATACCGTAGGTTATTTCTTTCGAAGTTTCCGTAGCTTAGCGGTTTCGGCGCGAGTTGCGGTTGACAGCCCGGTGAGGTCTGTCGTATCCGCGCGCCTCACCTCCGGGCTCCGGCCCGTGTTCAACCGAATGGACCCGTTCCCATGCTGAAGACGACGGCTTCGCTGAAGCCCGCCGACGTCGAGAAGAAGTGGATCGTGATCGATGCCGAGAACGCCGTGGTCGGCCGCCTCGCATCCTTCATCGCCAACCGTCTCCGCGGCAAGCATCGCCCCGATTACACCCCGCACGTCGATTGCGGTGACTTCGTCGTCGTGGTCAATGCCGACAAGGTACGTCTGACGGGGCGCAAGCTCCAGCAGAAGACCTACTACTGGCACACTGGGCATCCCGGCGGGATCAAGGAGCGCACCGCGGACAAGATCCTCGGCGGCCGCTTCCCCGAGCGCGTCCTCGAGAAGGCCGTGGAGCGCATGCTGCCCAAGGAGAGCCCGCTGGCCCGCAAGCAGATGACGCACCTGCGCATCTACGCCAGTGCGGATCATCCCCACGCCGCCCAAAACCCGGAGACCGTGGTCTTCGGCGACATGAACGCCAAGAACGTGCGGACCAAGTAAGCCGATGACCGACGCTCCCGCTCCCACAGGCTTTGACGCCCTGCAAAGCCTCTCCACCCAGGCCGCCCCCCAGGCGGTGGTCCATGAGCGCAAGCTCGACGCCCAGGGCCGCGCCTACGCGACCGGCAAGCGCAAGAACGCGGTCGCCCGCGTCTGGATCAAGCCCGGCAAGGGCCAGATCACCATCAATGGCCGCGACCAGGGCGTGTACTTCGCCCGCCCGGTTCTGCGCATGATGATCGCCCAGCCTCTCGAAGTCACGAACCGCTCCGGCCAGTTCGACGTGTTGGTCTCGGTTGCGGGCTCCGGCCTCTCCGGTCAGGCCGGCGCGATCCGCCATGGCATCTCCAAGGCCCTGACCTATTTCGAGCCCGAGCTGCGTTCGGTCCTGAAGCCGCACGGCTTCCTGACCCGCGACAGCCGCGTGGTCGAGCGCAAGAAGTACGGCAAGGCCAAGGCCCGCCGCAGCTTCCAGTTCTCGAAGCGTTAGGAGCCGGCTCTTGCGAGGATCCTGGGGCGCTTCGGGCAACCGGGGCGCCCCTTTTCGTTTCTCCTGATCGGGGACATGTCGCCATGGCGTCAAAGGTTTTCATCGACGGCGAGGCCGGAACGACCGGCCTGCAGATCCGTGAGCGGCTCGAGCGCCGCAACGACCTGTCCCTGCTGTCCATCGATCCGGCGCGTCGCAAGGACCCGGAGGCGCGTCGCGAGCTGCTGAATGCGGCGGACCTGGTGGTGCTGTGCCTGCCAGATGACGCGTCCCGCGAGGCGGTGTCCATGATCGCCTCGGATCGGGTCAAGGTCATCGACGCTTCGACCGCCTTCCGCACCGCCCCCGGCTGGACCTATGGCTTCGCCGAGATGTCGTCGGGCCAGAGGGCGGCGATCCGTGGGTCGCGGCGCGTGAGCAACCCGGGATGCTATCCGACGGGCTTCATCGGGCTGGTCCGGCCCCTGGTGCGCGCCGGGCTCTTGCCGTCGGACTTCCCGATCACCGTCAACGCCATTTCCGGGTATTCGGGCGGTGGCAAGGGACTGATTTCCGAGTTTGAGGGCGCCCCGCCTGAGGGTACGGCCGATGCCTTCCGCAGCTATGGTGTGTCTCTGGCCCACAAGCACCTGCCGGAAATGCAGATCCACGGCGGCGTGGACCATGCGCCGGTCTTCGCCCCGTCCGTCGGCCGGTTCGCCCAGGGCATGCTGGTGGAGGTCCCGCTGGCGCTTCACGCCCTGCCGGGCCGCCCCTCGCCCGAGGCCCTACGCCAGGCCCTTGAGGTCGCCTATGCCGGCGAGCGCTTCGTCCAGGTGGCCGGGGCTGAGGCCTGCGCCGAGCTGCAGAAGACCCGGGCGGGCGCCGCCGGTTACGTCCGGGAGCTCGACCCGGAGTCGGTGAACGGGACCAACCTCCTGAAGCTCTTCGTCTTCGGATCACCGGACGGGGGCCAGGCCCGGCTGCTGGCGATTCTCGACAATCTGGGCAAGGGCGCCTCGGGGGCCTGCGTGCAGAACCTGAACCTCATGCTGGGGCTGGAAGAAGATGCAGGTCTCTGACTCCCACCCGAGCCGCCGGTCCCTCCTCCTGGGGGTGGCGGTCGCTCTGGGCGCGCCGTCGGCGCTGGCCGCATCTGACCCCTACGCCGGCTCGCCCTTCCGGCGTCTCACCGAGGCGGAGTGGCGCCGGCGCCTGCCTCCGGTCGCCTTCGCCATCCTTCGGAAGGAAGACACCGAGAGGCCGGGGTCGAGCCCGCTTCTCCACGAGAAGCGCAACGGAACCTACCACTGCCTGGGCTGTGACCTGCCCCTTTTCCGCTCGGCCTGGAAGTACGACAGCCGGACCGGCTGGCCGAGCTTCCACACGGCGATGCCCGGCGCCCTCGGCTTCAAGACCGACTGGCTGATAGGGGTCCCCCGTACCGAGTACCACTGCGCCCGCTGCCTGGGACACCACGGGCATCGCTTCAATGACGGACCCCGCCCCACCGGTCTGCGGTACTGCAGCAATGGGTTCGCCCTGAGGTTCCGGCCGGCATGATCCGTCTGGTCCTCCCGCTGATCCTCCTGATCCTCGCAGGCTGTGTTCCCCCGAGGGCGGAGCTAGATGCGGACCGGATGGGGAGGCTCTTCATCGATGCGGTGCAGCGTGGCGACTGGCCCGCGATTGACCGCAGCCTCGCCCCCGCCCTTGTAGCCTCTCCCGATTACGCGCAGCGGATTGAGAATGTCCGCGTCGCTTTTCCCGCCGATCCGCCCTGGTCCA
Source organism: Phenylobacterium sp. (assembly GCA_020402745.1). GTDB lineage: Bacteria > Pseudomonadota > Alphaproteobacteria > Caulobacterales > Caulobacteraceae > Phenylobacterium. The sequence continues at coordinate 256,035 of JADBYZ010000001.1, read as the reverse complement.
TCCGGCTCCTTTCTTCCAGGCAGGTGCTGCCCGACGCCAAGGACTCCGATGAGCGGGCGGAGATGCAGTATCTCTACACCTTCGCTGAGCGCAGGGCGGTGATTGACCTCGCGGTTGTGCCAGTGGGCTGGCGTACGGTTGTCCCGGCAACGGCGCGTACGCCCCGGCGGGAGTCCGCGATCTTGACCGAGAAGCCGGAAGCCCCGCCGCCAGGGGCTGGTGGCTATGAGGTGGTCCGGGTCTACAAGGCCCTGTCCATGTCCTACACGGAAGTCACGAACGAGGACTCTGCGGCCCAGTCCTTCTGGGCTCCTGGACGGACGGCGGGACAGTGGCTGTTCCTGGTCATGGCGGCGGCGACGCCCGTCTTCATGCTCTGGACTGCAATGCGCGTCTTTCGGGCGCCCGCACTGGAGGGGCGGATTCTCTGGGCGCTCCTTTGCCTTGCCGGCGCAGGGACGGCCTGGATGGACTGGACCTCAGGCGTGACGGGCTTCAATCCCCTCAGCCTGAGGCTGATGGGTTTTGGCCTGGAGAAGGGACCCTCGCCGCTGGCGCCGTGGATGGTCAGCCTGACGATCCCGGTGGGCGCACTGCTGGCTAGCCTGAGGCTGGCCATGCCCCGCGTCAGGACTTCACCTTGACGTAGCTTCCCGGCGCATCCTCAAGGGCGGGCAGGGGACCGGCGGAGGGATCCCGCGCCGGGACCATCTGGCCCGACCGGGCCCGGAGCCAGTCCGCCCAGTGGGGCCACCAGGATCCCGCCGTCTCTGAGGCGTCCGCCTGCCAAGCCTCGAGGGTTTCCGGCAGGGCGGGGTTTGTCCAGTGCTGGTACTTGTTGGCCACCGGCGCATTGATCACCCCTGCGATATGCCCGGACCCGGCGAGGGTGAAGGTGGTTGGGCCACCGAACAGGCGCGCGCCGCGATAGACCGACCGGGCCGGAGCAATGTGGTCCTCCTTGGAGGACTGGACATAGACCGGGGTTTTCACCGCGCCGAGATCGAGCCTGACGCCGTCCAGCTCGAGCTCTCCCTTGGCGAGGGCGTTGTCGCCGTAGAAACGACGGAGGTAGTAGAGGTGGAGGGTCCGGGGCATCCTCGTTTGGTCGGAATTCCAGAACAGCAGGTCGAAGGGCTTGGGCTCCCTACCCAGCAGGTAGTTGCTGACGAAGAAGGACCAGATCAGGTCGTTGGAGCGCAGCATATTGAAGGTATCGGCCATGGCCTGGCCGGCAAGGACACCGCCGCCGCTCTCCATCTGCTTCTCGAGGTCCGACAGCCATTCCTCACTGGTGAACAGCAGGAGGTCGCCCGCTTCGGAGAAATCCTGCTGGGCGGCAAAGAAGGTCGCTGAAGCGATCCGCTCGTCGCCCTTCGCCGCCATGTGCGCCAGCGTGGCGGACAGGAGGGTGCCCCCGATGCAGTAGCCGACCGTATTCACCCGATCGACGCCCGCCTGCTTCATGGCGGCCGCCGTGCCCTCATAGATGCCGAGGCGCATGTAGTCCTCGAAGGTCCTGTCTGAGAGGCGACCGTCCGGATTGACCCAGGAGGCGACAAAGACCGTGAAACCCTGGCTGGTCAGCCAGCGGATCATCGAGTTTTCGGGCCGCAGATCGAGGATGTAGAACTTGTTGATCCACGGCGGGAAGATCACCAGCGGGATCTCATGCACCTGCCCGGTGCTGGGGGCGAACTGGATGAGCTGGATGATATCGTTCTGGAAAACCACCTTGCCGGGCGCTGTCGCGACATTCACGCCGATTTCGAACTGGTCGTAGTCCGTCTGGCTGATCGCCAGCTGCCCTTCACCCCGGGCAAGATCTCCTGCGAAGTTCTCCATGCCGCGAACCAGGCTCTCGCCCCGGGTGGACAGGGCCTCCTTGAGGGCTTCTGGGTTCGAGGCGAGGAAGTTCGAGGGCGACAGGGCGTCGGTCAGCATCCGCGTGAAAAACTCGACCCTGCGGCGGGACATCGGATCGATGTCCTCCGCCCGCGTCACGAGGCCGTTCATCCAGTCAGAGGTGATCAGGTAGGACTGCTTGATCACATCGAAGACCGGGTTCTCGGTCCAGTCCGGAGCATTGAATCGCTTGTCGCCCTTGGCGGGCGACGCCACCGGGGACGCGGTCTCGCCCATCGCCCGGCGGGCGGCGAAATGCCAGAGCTCAGCGTAACGCCTCCAGAGGTCGCCCTGCGCCTCCATCATGGCGTCCGGACGACCCGCGAGACTGGACATGACCTTCGCCATCGCCGGACCGACGTGGAAGGGATCGGTGTCAATGCCGGGGGGACGATCGGCCTGCCTCAATGCGGCGTCCGCCATGGCGCCCTGTGCGGTCATTGCAGCCCGGGCGAGGTTCCTCGACAGGGCTTCCAGGGATTCAAGCGTCTCCGCGCCCGCGGCCGAGAACGCATCGGCGAAGCCGTCTCCCGCCTGCGGCCCGGGAGCCGGATCGGCGCTGGAAGCCGCTCCAGCGGCTTCAATCTGGGGTTTGGAGTCCGGCGCAGCCGCCTTGGGCTTGGCGCGGCTGCGCTTAGGCGCGGCCTTCGCCGGCTTTGTCGCGGGAGTTTTCTTGCCGACCATGATGTGGCCTCCGTCGCCCCAGGCGGGGCCCTCAGGCTTTCTTAAACGCTGATCATGACATAAGACCGGGGCGATCATGAAGCGCTACCCCGCACAACCTTCGATTCCCCGTTTTGGCCTCGCCCCGGCGCCCATGGTGCTCGCCTTACTGGTGTGCGGATGCGCAACGCCGCAGGCCGCCCCCGCGCTGAAGCCGGCGGCGGCGGAGGCGGAAGTTTCGGCTATTGCACGGGCTGAAAGGTCCTACCCCCGTTTCTCGGACATCCCGACGCTTCCCGAGGATAGCCGTCCCTTGGCGGTCTGGGGACAGGCCGCCAGTGAGGTCCTCGCGAGTGGCTCTGACCTTTTTGAGGACACCGGGGAAGAGACCTGGACGCTACAGGACACGGAGGCGTTCGCTTCCGGGGCGCGGCAAGACTCCGGGCCTGCCGCACCCTTGGTCTCCGCGACGGCGGCTGCAGAGTCCTTCGCCCGGGAGATACGCAAGCGAGCTACACCGCCTCCGCCGCCCGTTCGCTAGGGCCCGCGGAGGCGATCCTCTCAAACCGCTTGGCGGCCTTCGGAGCGAAGGCTATGCCAAGCATGGACAGGCTCCCCATTCGCTGCGATCAGCGCGGCCAGAGCAGACATGACACCCGAGTTTCACCGTATCCGTCGCCTCCCGCCCTACGTCTTCGAGGAGGTCAACCGCATCAAGGCCCGTCTGCGAGGCGAGGGCGTGGACATCATCGACTTCGGCATGGGCAATCCCGACATGCCGACGCCCAAGCACATCGTGGACAAGATGATCGAGACGGCCCGGGATCCGAAGGCCGGACGCTATTCCGCCTCGAAGGGCATCATCGGCCTTCGCCGGGCGATGGCAGGCTATTACGAGCGTCGGTTCGGCGTTCAACTGGACCCCGACACCGAGGTCATCGCCACCCTGGGCTCGAAGGAGGGGTTTGCCAACCTGGCCCAGGCCCTGACCGCGCCGGGCGACGTCATCATCTGCCCGAACCCGGCCTATCCCATCCATGCCTATGGCTTCATCATGGCGGGCGGCGTCATCCGCCATGTCCCGGCCCTGTCGCCGGAAGAGTATCTGTCAGGCATCAGCCGCGCGGTGAAGCATTCGGCGCCGCCGCCGTCGGTCCTCATCCTGTCCTATCCGTCGAACCCGACGGCGCAGTGGGTTGACCTCGATTTCTACAAGGAGGCTGTGGCCCTGGCGCGCCGGCATGACATGCTGGTCCTCTCGGACATCGCCTATTCCGAGATCTACTTCGACGACAATCCTCCTCCGTCGGTGCTCCAGGTTCCCGGCGCCAAGGACATCGCAGTGGAGGTCAACTCTCTGTCCAAGACCTACGCCATGGCCGGCTGGCGAGTCGGCATGGTGGTCGGCAACGCCCGCATCTGCGCGGCGCTGGCGCGCGTAAAATCCTACCTGGATTATGGCGCCTACACCCCGATCCAGGTGGCGGCGGCCGCCGCCCTCAACGGGCCGCAGGACTGCGTTGACGAGATCCGATCCATTTACAAGGGGCGCCGGGACACCCTCGTGGAGTCGATGAAAAGGGCGGGCTGGGACATCCCCGCGCCCCCCGCCTCAATGTTCGCCTGGGCGCCGCTTCCGGAAGCCTTCCGTGAGGCTGGGTCCATGCTCTTCTCGAAGCTCCTGATCGAGGAGGCCGGGGTCGCCGTCGCCCCTGGCGTCGCCTTCGGGGAGTACGGCGAAGGCTATGTCCGCATTGGTCTCGTCGAGAACGAGAACCGCATCCGGCAGGCCGCCCGGAATGTGCGTCGGTTCTTGTCCAGCGCAGACGAGATCCTCGGACGGGCTCACAACACGGGAACGGGTCAATGAGCACAACCAGGAACCCCAGGGCCTGGCGAATCGGGGTCGCCGGATTGGGCACGGTCGGGTCTGGGCTGCTGGCCTTTCTCGCCGAGCGACCCGACTACGCACCGGCGGGCGGGCGGGTTGTTGTCACGGGTGTCTCGGCGCGATCCCGGTCACGGGCGCGCCCGGTGGACATCTCTCACCTGGCCTGGTTCGACGATCCCGTCGCCCTGGCCCAGTCTCCTGACATCGATGTCTTCGTCGAGCTGGTAGGCGGCTCGGACGGACCCGCCAAGGCGGCAGTCGAGGCCGCTTTGCAGGCCGGCAAGGCTGTTGTCACCGCCAACAAGGCCCTGATCGCCGAGCATGGGGCGGAACTGGCGGCCCTCGCCGAGGCGCGTGGGGTTCCCCTGCTGTTCGAGGCCGCCGTCATGGGCGGCGTTCCAGCGGTGAAGACGGTCCGTGAGGCCCTGGTTGGCGAGGACATCCAAAGCCTCTCCGGTATTCTGAACGGCACCTGCAACTACATCCTGACGGAGATGGAGGCTTCGGGTTCGGCCTTCGCCGACGTGCTGGCTGAGGCCCAGCGGCTGGGCTATGCCGAGGCGGACCCGACCATGGATGTCGGCGGCTTCGACGCCGCCCACAAGATCACCATACTGGCGGCCCTGGCCTTCGGCGGATCGCCAAACTTCGCCGCCGCAGAGATCCAAGGCATCGCCAATGTGGACCTCCTCGACATCCGCCTGGCCGGCGACCTCGGCTATCGGATCAAGTTGATCGCCTCGGCAGAGCGAGCCGGGGAAGGCGCCCGGGTCCGGGTGAGGCCCTTCCTGATCCGCAAGAGTCATCCGATCGCCCAGGCGGACGGGGCTCTGAACGCCCTTTACGTCGAGGGAAGGCGAATTGGCAGGATCTTCCTGCAGGGCCCCGGAGCGGGGGCAGGACCGACCGCTGCGGCTGTAGCCGCTGATATCGCTGATGTTATGGTCGGCGGCTGCCGGCCGGTGTTCCTGTCTCCCGCCTTGGAATTGCGGCCCTGCGCGCCTCCCGAAGGCGTCGTCGCAGAAGGCCGCGGCTATATCCGGGTCATGGTTCGCGATGAACCGGGGGTCTTGGCCTCAGTCTCGGAGGGGCTGGCCGAGGCGGGCGTCTCCATCGAGAGCTTCCTCCAGAAGCCCCCGGGTGACACGCCTGGCGTGCCCATCGTCATGACCACCCACGCCGTGGCCGAAACCGTCCTCGAGGCCGCCGTGTCCCGGATCGGCCGCCTGCCAGCGGTGCTCGAACCCCCGAGGCTTCTGCACATCGCAGGAATCTGAAAATCGACGATAATCACGGCCCGACGCGGCCCGGAGACTTCCTGATGAGTACTGAGCAGTTGGACAGCAGCCTTGTCCTGGACGCAGTCCGAGTTACCGAAATCGCCGCGATCGCCGCCTCTACGCTGGTAGGCAGGGGCGACGAGAAGGCTGCCGATCAGGCCGCCGTGGATGCGATGCGTACGGCCCTCAACAGCCTGGCCATCGACGGTGAAATCGTTATCGGCGAGGGCGAACGGGACGAGGCGCCGATGCTCTATATCGGGGAGAAGGTTGGACGCGGCGGCGCGGCCATTGATATCGCCCTCGACCCACTGGAAGGCACGACCCTTACCGCCAAGGCCATGGCCAACGCCCTTGCGGTGATGGCGTGGGCGCCCAAGGGCACCCTTCTGAACGCCCCTGACACCTATATGGACAAGATCGCCTGCGGGCCGGGTTATCCCGCTGGGGTGATCGACCTTGACCGCTCGGCGGCCGACAATGTTCGGGCTCTGGCCGCGGCCAAGGGGGTCTCGCCTGAGGAGATCACTGTCTGTGTTCTGGACCGGCCCCGTCACGCCGAGGTCATCACCTCGATCCGCTCGGTCGGCGCCCGGGTCAATTTGATCACAGACGGCGACGTCGCCGGCGTCATGCACACGGCAGACCCAGCTACGGGGATTGACCTCTATGTCGGGCAGGGAGGCGCCCCCGAGGGGGTGCTGGCCTGCGCCGCCCTCAAGTGCGTCGGCGGGCAGTTCCAGGGGCGCCTGGTCTTCCGGAACGTCGATGAGAAGGAGCGCGCCCGGCGGGTCGGGATCACCGACCTCGACAAGAAGTACGACCTCCACGAGATGGTCCGGGCCGACGCCATCTTCGCGGCCACAGGGGTGACCAAGGGCGCCCTTCTGGACGGAATCCGGCGTGAGGGCGGGTACATCATCACCCACAGCCTGGTGATGAACTCCTCCACTGGCGATGTCCGCGAAGTGCGGATGCGGCGGCCGGTCTGATCCCGTGACTGAAAGGGAGGGCCCGTTTCTCGGAGTGGCCCGATCCCTGACGGGGCGCACCTGGGCGGCCCGGCCGGCGGAGGCCGAGCTGGTCCGCCGGCACCAGAGCGCCCTGGGGCTCAGCGAGCCCCTCGCCCGCGCCCTCGCCTCTAGGGGAGTGGGGCCCGATGAGGGTGAGATCTACCTCAACCCTACTCTGAAGGCCCAGTTTCCCAACCCCTCATCCTTCCGCGACATGGACCGGGCGGCGGAGGTGCTGGTCGATGCGCTCGTGAAGGAGCGCGCAATGGTCGTCTTTGCGGACTACGATGTCGACGGCGCCGCCAGCGCGGCCCAACTGGTGCGCTGGATGCGCGCCATGGGCCGGGAGGTTCCGGTCTACATTCCTGACCGCGTCACGGAGGGCTACGGACCCAGCCCGGCCATCTTCAGGTCGCTTAAGGAGAAGGGCGCCGACCTGGTCGTCACCCTCGACTGTGGGGCGGCCGCCGTAGACGCCCTGGCGGCGGCGCAGGAGATCGGCCTCGACGTCGTGGTGATCGATCACCACCTGATGCGGCCGGGCGAGGTTCCTCCGGCCCTGGCCCTGGTCAATCCAAACCGGCCTGACGACAATTCAGGTCAGGGGATGCTGGCGGCTGCGGGCGTGGCCTTTGTCCTGCTCGCCGCCCTCAACCGGGAGGCCCGACAGCAAGGTCTCTTCAAGGACCGCCCGGAGCCCGACCTGCGGCAGTGGCTCGACCTCGCCGCCCTGGGCGCCGTGTGCGACGTCACCGCCCTGACAGGCTTCAACCGCGCCCTGACGGCGCAGGGGCTGAAGGTGATGTCGCGCTGGGCCAACCCCGGTCTGAAGGCGCTGGCGGACATCGGCAAGGTCAGCGGGAACGCCACCACTTTCCACGCCGGATTCATCCTGGGACCGCGGATCAACGCGGGCGGGCGCATTGGCCGTTCCGATCTGGGGGCGCGCCTGCTGGCGACAGACGATCCCGCCGAGGCCGCTCTCCTGGCCGCCCAACTGGATGAGCTGAACGGCCAGCGCAAGGCGGTGGAACAGGCGGTTCTCGACGAGGCCGTGGCGATCCTCGAGGCTGACCGCAGCTTTGAGACGGCGCCGGTCCTGGTGGTGTCAGCCCAGGGCTGGCCCCCCGGGGTGATCGGCATCGTCGCCGGCCGACTGCGCGAGCGTTATCGACGCCCAGCGGTCGTGATCGGCGTGGACACGGCGGCCGGGGTGGGGAAGGGATCGGGGCGGTCCCAGCCCGGCGTCAACCTCGGGGCGGCGGTGCAGGCGGCCTTCGAGGCGGGACTTCTGCTCTCCGGGGGCGGACACGCGATGGCCGCGGGCCTGTCCATCCGCCCGGACCGGATCGCCGATCTCGCCGACTTTCTCGCCGCCCGGCTCGGGGAGGACCAGGCCCGGGCTGCGGAGGCCGACGCCCTGGAGGTCGACGCCCTCATCACGCCCCGGGGAACGGACCGCGCCCTTCTGGACGCCTTCGCCCGGCTGGCGCCTTTCGGCCCGGGCAACCCGGAGCCCGTCTTCGCCGCCGCCTCCGTGCGCATCGAGCGTCCCATTCCCATGCGCGGGGGCCATGTCCGGGTGACCCTTTCTGACTCCGCTGGAGGACGTCTCAAGGCGGTGGCCTGGAGGGCGGAGGACACGCCTCTTGGCCAGGCTTTGCTGGCGGGCGGAGTCCTTCACGTCGCCGGTCGCCTGCGGGCCGATGACTGGCAGGGGAAGGCTTCGGTTGAACTCGAGATCGAGGACGCAGCCGACCCCCGGCAGGCTACAACGCAATGAGGCGCAGAGCTCCGGGAAAACCGGGAGGGGTGTCTTGCACGGTCCCAGGAAGGCGGATATAGACGCCGCTCTCGCGTCTGCGGTCCCTTCGTCTATCGGTTAGGACGCCAGGTTTTCAACCTGGAGAGAGGGGTTCGACTCCCCTAGGGACTGCCACACGAGGTTGAATCTCCGGGACTCTTAAAGTTTTGACGGATGGGAACACGTCCTCGTGCCCTTGCCCCTCACCCGTGGACCGGGGAGGGCTGGGTTTTCCCGCCGGTCAGGCGCCGGTCGGGCCCGATGGCCCGGCGCCGTTCATCAGCCGACCGGGCACTTGGCGCCGCGCGCGCTGTGGGGACAAGGTTCATGGGTGACCCTACGCCAAGCCTCGCATTTTGAGGGGGCGTTGTCCTTCGCCTTCCCGGGCGGCTAAAGTCCAGGGTGAGCCGCGCCGATAGGCCCACAGATCCAGGTCACAGGAGACAAACTCCGGGCCGTTATCGACCCGTATGGTCTTTGGATAACCCACCCCCTTGCCGGCCCGATCGAGGGTCTCGACAACGTCGTGCGCCGTGAAAGCGAAGCGGGGATCCAGGACCGGCCATCCCCCGCGTTTGAGCAACTTCGGGATCCGCCGGTGGCCGTCGCGCACCCGCGTCTGGGCGATCTCCTTGATCCGCTTCTCCAAGGCAACAGGATCGGCCCGCTTGCCCCTGCAGTGGTGGCTGGATCGTTCCGCCCTGAGCGCCCCGCTGGCGCGCCGCATGCTGACCTGCCGGGCCACTTGCAGATAGTCCATAAGCTGGCGGCGCCTGCTCTTGGGGAGCCGCGCCTTCTCGGCGGCCCGTAAGTTGAGGGCGTAAGTGGCGTTTGGCCGAAGGGGGCGTTGGTGTTGCGAGAAACGAACACGCTCGTCGAAAATCGGCCATTGACGTTGGGTAACAGACAAGAAAAGACTTTCGTCTGCGGAGTTTCTGTCCGGAGCTCGCGCCAGTCGGACGAGAGGGGGCCATGTCCGGTTTCGGGTTTGATGATGATCGGGAGAGCTCAGTCCGGATCAGCGGTCGTGTAAAATGGTTCGACGAGGGAAAGGGATACGGCTTCATCGTTCCCGATCAGCCTGAACTTACAGACCGAAAGGATGTGCTGATCCATGTGACCTCGCTTCGCGGTGTAGGGCGGGAGGACGCGCCGGAAGGCGCGACCTTGTCCTGCTCGGCTATCCGACGGCCCAAGGGGTGGCAGGTCTCCGAGATACACGACTTCGACGAGAGTACGGCCCAACCGCATTCGGCGCGTCGAACAGACAGGGATTACGGAGGGCATCGCGAGCGCGATTCCGGCGGCGCCGGCTACGCCCGCGAAGGGTTTGACCGCGGCGGCAGGGGCGGCTTTCAGCCCCGGTCCAGCGCCAGCGGAGGGGGGCGAACGCCGGATCCGGAGGGGCCCTTTGAGCGCGCGAAGGTGAAGTGGTTCAACCGTACGAAGGGTTATGGCTTCGTGGTCCGTGAGCAGGAGGCCGGGGACATTTTTGTCCATATAGAGACGCTGCGACGGGTCGGGATTGAGGACCTCCAGCCGGGAGAGGACCTGCTGGTCCGCTTCGGCAAAGGCCCCAAGGGAATGGTGGTGGCCGAGGTGCAGCTGATCTGACTGGCGCCCCGGGCCTGCCGGAGGTAAGGCCAAGAGATGCGATCTCTCCCTCTGATCCTCTTTCTTGCAGGACTTTGTGTCTTCGCTGGGCCTCCGTCGGCGGTCGCCCTTGCGGCGTCAGAGGCTGGGTCGTGCGTAGGTAATCCCGAACTGAAGCCCCTCAGGCCCCTCACGGTTCGCACGGTGAGAGGGGAGTACCGATTCCTCGTCGAGGTCGCCGACACCGATCGTGAGCGTGAACTGGGCATGATGTGCCGGCGAAGCCTGGCGCCCGATCGAGGCATGCTCTTCGATTTCGGCCGCGAGCGCCCAGACGCCGCCTTCTGGATGCGCAACACACTGATCCCGCTCGACATCATCTACATCCGGAAGGATGGCGTGGTCAGGTCGATTGTTCGCAATGCAAGGCCCCTGGATGAGACCCCTCGACCCGCTGGTGGTCCCATCCTGGGCGTCCTGGAGCTGGCCGGCGGGCGGGCGGCGCAGATTGGGCTTCAGCCAGGAGACCGCGTCGACTTCTCGATTTTCCGGGCCCGTCCATGAGCCTCACGCCCACTGCTGACCCTCATGCCGAGGGAAACATTCAACCGCCGCCGGGTTTCATTCTATCGTCGACCCGGGGCCCATACTCCACCCACAACGGCCCTTACTTCCACAGAGACCCCCAGAGAGAGGCGACCGAGCACGCCTTTTTCGCCCTGCCGCGGCACGCCAATGGGCTGGGCCTGGTGCACGGGGGCATGCTGACCTCGTTCATAGACGGCCTCCTGGCCGCCGCCGTCTGGCGAGCCTCTCGCCGGTCAAGCGTGACCATTCATCTCAGCGTCGACTTTCTGCACATGGCCCGGGTGGGTGAATGGGTCTTCGGGGAGAGCCGCGTGACCCGTCTGACCCGTGAGGTAGCCTTTGTTGAAGGCCGGGCCTATGCAGGGGGCGGCGACCTGGTCCGGGCCAGCGGAGTCTTTAAACTCATGCGCAAGGCTGCGGACTGATTGCAGATCGCCCCGAAGAGGGCTATCGCGAACCGTAGCCGGCGCTCTTCGGGGCGTAGCGCAGCCTGGTAGCGCATCTGCTTTGGGAGCAGAGGGTCGCGTGTTCGAATCACGCCGCCCCGACCAGAGCCGGCAAGGAGACCGAGGGCAGACATGATCGCGCGCATTTTCAGTCCCGCGAAGACAGCTATGCAGTCCGGCAAGGCGCGCGCCCGCGACTGGGTGCTGGAGTTCGCTCCCGCTTCCGCAAGAATGCCCGACCCGCTGATGGGTTGGACCCTCACCGACGACACCAGCGCTCAGGTTCGCCTGACGTTCGAGACGCGGGAGGATGCCGTAGCCTACGCCCAGAAGCACGGCTTGGCCTTCCGGGTGACCGAACCAAAGGCCCCGAAACGCATTCTCAAGGCCTATGCCGACAACTTCTCCGCGGATCGCAAGCAGCCCTGGACCCACTAAGGCCGTCGCTTGGACCGGAGCGCCCGTAGCTCAACCGGATAGAGCATCCGCCTTCTAAGCGGACGGTTGCAGGTTCGAGTCCTGCCGGGCGCGCCAGCCGGGGCGCAGGACATCTGGGGGAGCGCCGGAGGCGGGGCTGCGGGGAAGGTGCTGGTATTCAATGGAGGCTTCCGCTCAGGGCGCCTCTGCGTTTCTTCAGGAGGCTGCCTTGCGCAACCACGGTGTAGCCATTGCGGCGGGGGCGACCGCGCTCTTGCTGTGCGGGGCGGGGGAAGCCCTGGGCCAGGGCGCTCGGGCCTCATCCGTGATCGAACTTGCGCGGCAGGCTGACCAACTCAAGCCAGGCCAGTGGGTCTGGGCGCCTGAGATCGCTCCAGACGGACCGATCACCGTCTATGTCGACCTCTCGCGGCAGGTGGCCACCGTCTACAGGAACGGGGTCCGGATCGGCGTCTCCACGGTCTCGAGCGGCAAACCGGGACATGAGACCCCGACAGGCGTCTTCACAATCCTCCAGAAAGACGCCAAGCATCGCTCGAGCAAGTACAACAACGCACCCATGCCCTACCAGCAACGGCTGACCTGGGATGGCGTGGCTCTGCATGCGGGTGGCTTGCCCGGCTATCCTGAGAGCCACGGCTGCGTTCACCTCCCCTACGAGTTCGCCCGGCTGCTTTTCGGCGAAACCCATCTGGGCGCCACCGTGATTGTCGCCGGGGAGGCGGGCAAGTCCATGCTGGCTCCGGCTGCAGGCGTCCTGGCGGCCCAGGGCGAGATGGGAGTGGCCACGCCCCATGTTCCCTTGGCGGATTATGAACCCTACCGCTGGATGCCGGAGATCTCCCCTGAGGGGCCAGTGACAGTCATCGTCTCCCGCAGCGATCAGAGAATCCTGGTCCTCAGGAATGGGGTCGAGATCGGGCGGTCACGGGCAGAGGTTTCCGCCAATGACTTTGAAACGCACGTGCTGACCTATGCACCGCAGGCCGACGGACGGCCGCGCTGGGTGCTGGTCGGGGTTCCGGGGCACGCCGGTGATGATGGCCTTCCCCTGGACAGCGGCATCCTGAACCATCTGCGCATGCCAAGGGGCTTTCACGCCGCCCTCGCCGAGGTCATCGTTCCGGGATCCACGGTTCTTGTCACCCAGGCGCCCGTACTGCCTGACAACCACGGCAAGGGAATGACCGTCATGGCCAGTGAAGGGGCCTGGTAGGCAGCGAGGGCGAACAATCGCTTCAGGTGTATTCCTCTCATCCTGCCCGCCTGTGCAGGCGGATCAGACCTTGGCCATGTTGATGACGTGCTGCTGGGTGAATTCGGCGAGGCCTTCCTCACCCAGCTCGTTGCCCACGCCCGAGAACTTGGCGCCGCCGAAGGGGATGTTGGGGGCCAGTTCCGCGTGCTTGTTGATCCAGACCGTACCGGCATCCATGCGGCCGGCCAGGTCGAGGGCGCGGTCGAGGTCCTTGGCCCAGATGGAACCCCCCAGGCCGTACTCGGACGCATTGGCCCGGCGCACGGCGTCCTCGCCGTCCTTGATCTTGATGACCGGCAGGACCGGACCGAACTGTTCCTCGTCCACCAGTCGGGCGCCGTCCTCGATGTCGCGGACGATGGTGGGGCGAATGAAATAGCCCTTGCCCTCGGCGCGACCGCCGCCTGCAATGACCTTGCCCTTTGTCTTGGCGTCCTCGATCAGACCGAGGACCTTCTCGAACTGGCTCTTGTTCTGGAGCGGGCCCAGGGTCACACCCTGCTGGAGGCCGTCGCCCATCACGGCGGCGTCGGCCAGCTTGGCCAGCTCGTCGCACATGGCGTCGTAGATGCTCTCGTGGACATAGGCCCGCTTTACGGCGATGCAGACCTGGCCGGAGTTCTGGAAGGCGGCGCCGAAGATCTTGGGGGCGGCCTCCTTGGGGTCGACGCCGTCGAGGACGATGGCGGCGTCATTGCCGCCGAGCTCCAGGGTGATGCGCTTCAGCGCCTCGGCGGCGCCGGCCATGACCTTCTTGCCGGTCTCGGTGGAGCCGGTGAAGGAGACCTTGCGGATGTCCGGATGGGCGGTGATGGCGCCGCCCAGGTCGTTGGCGTCGGAGATCACGTTCAGGACGCCGGGGGGCAGGATGTCCTTCACCAGCTCGCCAATGCGCAGGGTGGTCAGGGGCGTGGTGGCGGCGGGCTTGAGGATCACGGTGTTTCCGGCCAGCAGGGCGGCCGGGACCTTGAAGGCCATCAGAATGATCGGGAAGTTCCAGGGCACGATGGCGCCGACTACGCCCAGGGGCCGGCGGCGGGAGATCACCTTGCGGGCGTCGGAGTCCTCGATGACCTTCTCAGGCAGGTCCAGGCTGGCGAAGTAGCGGAAGAAGGCGGCCGCACCGAAAACCTCGCCCATGGCGTCCTGCAGGGGCTTGCCCTGTTCCTGGACGAGGGTGCGGGACAGGGTCTCCAGGTCGCCCTGGATGGCGTCGGCCATGGCGAGCAGGGCCTTGCGGCGCTCATCCATCGGGGTGGCGGCCCAGGCGGGGAAGGCGCGCTTGGCCGCGGCGACGGCCTGGTCCAGCTGGGCCTTCGAGGCGCGCGGGCACTCGACCAGCACCTCCTCGGTCGCCGGGTTGATCACCGGCATGACAGCGTCGCCGTCGACCAGTTGGCCATCGATAAGCAGCTTGTAGGGACCCATGTCGTCCTCCCGCGAAATGTTGGCGGCACAATGGGGGAATGACGTCGCGCCAATCAAGCCCGGGGTTGCGCCTGGCGGTTGCGGCGGGTCAATCTCCCGGTCAACCGAAAGAGGAGGGTTCCATGTTCTCGCGTCTCGCCTTTGGGCTGGCCTGCGCTCTTGTCTTCGCGCTCCCCGCCTCCGCCGCCAGCCTTTCCGCTGCGGAGCGGAAGATGGTCACGAGCATCGACGCCGGACAGGAGGCCCAACTGGCGCTTCTGGAAGAGCTGGTCGCGATCAACTCCGGCACCATGAACCTGGCGGGGGTCGAGGCCGTCGGCCGGCGGGTGGCCAGGGAGTTCCAGGATCTCGGCTTTGAGGTCCGCTGGAGCCCCATGGCCGAAACGGGCCGGGCAGGGCATCTGATCGCCGTCCACCGAGGCGGGGGCGGGGGGCGTCGCATGCTTCTCATCGGCCATCTGGACACCGTCTTCGAGCCCGATAGCCCCTTCAAGGGATATGTCCGCAGCGGCGACACCGTCGTCGGACCGGGGGTGAACGACATGAAGGGCGGCATCGTCATCATGATCGGAGCGCTTCGCGCCATGAAGGCCGCCGGGACCCTCAAGGGCGCGGACATCACCGTTGTTCTCACCGGTGATGAAGAGCGCGTCGGGAGACCTGTTGAGATCGCCCGCCGCGACCTGATTGCGGCCGCACGGGAGTCTGACGTCGCCCTCGATTTCGAAGGTCTCGCCCGGGAGAACGGCGCCGACATGGGGTCCATCGCCCGCCGCTCCTCCAACACCTGGACGGTCAGGATCAAGGCCAAGTCGGGCCATTCCTCCGGGGTCTTCTCAGAGAGCGCCGGATACGGCGCCATCTATGAGCTGGCCCGTATTCTCGACACCTTCCGCGAACAGCTCCGGGAACCGAACGCCACCTACAGCGTCGGTCTTGTCCTCGGAGGCGCAGACGCCGCCTTCAACCGCGACTCCACCGGCGGAAAGGCCTCGGGCAAGGGGAACATCATCCCCGGCGAGGCACTGGCCATCGGAGACCTGCGGACCCTGTCCAACGATCAGACAGACCGGCTCAAGGCCCGGATGGAGGCCATTGTCGCGGACAGCCTTCCCGGCGCCAAGGCGACCTTGGAGTTCACGGAGGGCTATCCGGCCATGCCGCCGACCGAGGGCGCGCGCCGGCTGCTGGGAGAGTTGAACCTGGTGAACCGGGACCTTGGCTATCCCGTCATGCGCGAGCTTGATCCCCTCCGTCGCGGCGCCGGAGACATCGCCTTCGTCTCGCACCTGGTCGACGGTCTGGTGGGCCTGGGAGCCGCCGGAGAGGGCGCCCATGCTCCCGGCGAAACCATGGACATTCCCGCCATGCAGCGGCAGACCCGCCGGGCCGCCCTCCTGATGAGCCGGCTGGCGGCTGCTCAGGCAGCCCCGTCGCGATAGGCGGCGAAGCCCGCTTCGAGGTCTGCAATGATGTCTGCAGGGTCCTCCAGCCCGATATGCAGGCGAACCAGCGCGCCGCCGTAGTGCTTGCAGAAGCTGCGAACCTTGAGCTGGGGATCGCAATCGATGGCCAGGCTCTCGAAACCGCCCCAGGAAAAGCCAAGGCCAATCAACTCCAGTGCGTTGAGAAAGGCCGCCGTCGCGTCTGGAGGTGCAGGCTTGAGCACAAAGGCAAAGAGGCCGCAGGCCCCGGTGAAGTCTCGTCTCCAGATTTCGTGAGCTGGGGAGGTGGGTAAGGCGGGATGCAGAACAGCGGCGACCTCGGCGCGCCCCTCAAGCCAGCGGGCCACCCTGAGACCGTTCTCACCATGCCGCTGCATCCGGAGATCAAGGGTCCGGAGCCCTCGTATCATCACATAGGCGTCCTCAGCCGCCACCGACCAGCCGAGGTCAACCACGCCTGCGTGCAGGCGAGCAGCGACGTCGCGATCACGGGACGCCGCCGAGCCCATGAAGGCGTCGCTATGCCCGCCGACATACTTGGTCAGGGCCTGGATCGAGATGTCGACACCCACATTGAGGGGCTTGAAGAGGTGGCCGGCGGCCCAGGTGTTGTCGATCAGACTGAGCATGCCGCGACTTCGGGCGAGGGCGGCCAAGGCCGGGACATCCTGCATCTCGAAGCTCAGGGATCCGGGGCTCTCCAGGAACAGCGCCCGCGTGCGGGGCCCGATCAGGCCTGCAATGGTCTCTGTGGGAAGGGTCGGATCGTAGTAACGGGTCTGTATGCCGAAGCGCGCCAGGGTGCGGTCACAGAAACGTCGGGTAGGTTTGTAGGCCGTGTCGGTCATCAGGAGCTCATCACCGGCCTGAAGGACGGCGAGCAGGGCTCCACCAACGGCGGCGACACCACTGGGATAGAGCTCAACCGCTGTCGCCTGCTCAAGGTCGCAGAGGGCGGCCTTGAGGACCTCATGGACTGAAAGACCCCCCCGGCCATAGGTGACGTACGCATCGTCGTCGTAGAGCGCCGCCGCATCGGGGAGAAGGACGGTTGAGCCCTTCTGGATGACCGGGTTCACGGTCTGTGGCGCACTTCCCGAAGGCGCTGGCGGGTGCACCAGGCGGGTCGATGGCTTCATGCTCCGCCCACGGCGACCTCTCCGCCGTCCTCCCGACCCCACTCTGCCCATGAGCCGTCGTAGACGGCTGCAGGGGCGTCGAGCAACTCCAGGGCGAGGGCAAGGACAGAGGCTGTTACCCCCGATCCACAGGTGGCGATGATGGGGCGGCCAAGGTCCACGCCGGCCTCGCGGAAGGCCTCGGCCAGGGCCGCCGGCGGCTTCAGTCGCCCTTCCTCGGTCAGGAGGCGGTCGAAAGGGAGGTTGAAGGCGCCGGGCATGTGGCCTGACCGGAGACCCGGTCGAGGCTCAGGGGCTTCGCCCCGGAACCGGGGGGCGCTACGCGCATCGACAACCTGGGCTGAACCGGAAACAAGTGCGGCCGTGACCGCCGCGTGATCCCGGAGCCGGGCTGGGTCGAACCGTATCGAGGCGACGCCCTGGGAGGGCGGCTTCGGTGCGCCGGTCTCGACCGGAAAACCTTCCGCCTTCCAGACCCGCAGGCCTCCATCCAGGACCCGGACCCGATCGAAACCCATGACCCTCAGCGTCCACCAGACCCGGGCCGCGGAGCGTATGCCAAAGCTGTCATAGACCACGACTTCGGCGTCAGGCGTCAGGCCCAGTGCGGCGGCGGCGACGGCGAACGCCTCCGGGGCGGGCAGCATGTGGGGAAGGTCAACTGAGGCGTCGGAGATGGCGTCAATGTCAAAGAAGGCCGACCCCGGAATCCGCACCTCTTCAAACTCGTTGCGTCCGGACCGTCCCTCGGTCGGCAGAAACCAGCTGGCGTCCAGCACCCGGATCTGAGGATCGTCAAGCCGAACGGCCAGCTCAGCCGCAGCTATCAGTGGAGAGGCGTTCACGTCAGCCACTCCGGGACAAGAAGCCCGCGCTCCCGAAGGAAGGCGGGGTTGTAGATCTTGCTTTGGTAACGGGCCCCCTGATCGCAAAGGATGGTGACGATGGTGTGGCCCGGTCCGAGGTCCTGCGCCAGTCGGATCGCGCCAGCGACATTTATGCCTGTCGAGCCTCCCATGATGAGGCCCTCATGGGTCGCGAGGTCGAAGATCACCCGAAGCATCTCCTCATCGGAGACCTGATAGGGCTTGTCTACGGAGAGGCCCTCCAGGTTGGCCGTGATCCGCCCCTGGCCGATTCCTTCGGAGATCGAGGTTCCTTCGGCCTTTAGCTCACCATGGGCGTACCAGTGATAAAGGGATGCCCCCATAGGGTCGGCGAGTCCGATGCGGATGTCTGATCGACGGGATCGCAAGGCCTCGGCGACACCGGCTAAAGTTCCGCCTGACCCCACGGCGCAGATGAATCCATCGATACGCCCTTCGGTTTGTTCCCAGATCTCAGGGCCGGTGGTTTCGACATGGGCCTGTCGATTGGCGACATTGTCGAACTGATTGGCCCAGATCGCCCCGTTTGGCTCTGTCTGATTGAACTCCTCCGCCAAGCGCCCGGAAAAGCGAACATAGTTGTCCGGATTTGAGTAAGGGACGGCGTCAACCTCGACCAGCTCGGCGCCGAGAAGACGGATGGCGTCCTTCTTTTCCTGGCTCTGGGTGCGCGGGATGACGATGGTGGTGCGATAGCCCAGCGCCTGCCCAACCATGGCGAGCCCGATACCGGTATTCCCCGCCGTTCCCTCCACGATCCGACCGCCAGGGCGCAATAATCCGCGCCGTTCCGCGTCCCTGATAATGTAGAGGGCGGCGCGGTCCTTGACCGACTGCCCGGGGTTCATGAACTCGGCCTTACCGAGAATTTCGCAGCCGGTCGCCTCACTGGCCCGGTTCAGGCGGATCAAAGGTGTCCGGCCGATGGCTTCCAGGACGTTCCGGGCGATATACATAGGGCCAGTCTAGGGCGATATCGGCGCCGGCGCCATGCTGTGATCAGGCCCGTACGAGACCGACCTGGATCACGTCTGTTCTGTGAGTGCGGAATCCCGCCTCGCAGTAGCTGAGATAAAAGTCCCAGATTCGCCGGAAGCGCTCGTCAAAGCCCAGGCGACGGATATCCTCCCACGCTACGCCAAAGCGCTGCTTCCAGACCGCAAGGGTGGCGGCGTAGTCCAGTCCGAACCGGTCAGGTTCGCTCCACCGGAGGTTGGCGCGGGCCGTCTCCTTCTGAAGCCGCGACTCCGAGATCAGCATCCCGCCGGGAAAAATGTAGCGCTGAATGAAGTCCGCCCGTCGACGGTAACCCTCGAAGAGCTCATCCTGGATGGTGATAATCTGCAGTCCGGCCCGGCCTCCTGGCTTGAGGCGGTCATGCACGGTCTGGAAGTAGGTGGGCCAGTACTTCTCCCCAACGGCCTCAAACATCTCGATCGAGGCCACGCGGTCGAATACGCCGGTGATGTCGCGATAATCGATCAGCTGGATCGATGCCCGCTCCGCCAGACCGGCCTGGAAGATTCGACGGCGGGCGAAGTCATGCTGTTCCCTTGAAATCGTGATGGCGGTGACCCGGGCGCCGACCTCCTTTGCCGCAAACTCGGCGAAACCGCCCCAACCACAACCGATTTCCAGAACCTGTTGATCCGTCGACAACTCCATCTGACGCGAAAGCGACGCGTACTTCTGCTGCTGGGCTGCTTCGAGGCTATCGGCCCCATCGCGGAAGCGCGCCGCGGAGTAGGTCATCGTCGGATCGAGCCACTGGGAATAGAAGGCGTTGCCGAGGTCGTAATGCGCGTGGATGTTCCGCCGAGAACCACGACGGGAATTGGCGTTCAGCAGGTGCCCGATGAAGTTGAACACCCCGATAAAGGGATTTCCCTCAGTGACTTGGGTCAGGTTCTGGAAGTTCAGGCTGAAAACAGACAGCACCGCTGTGAGATCAGGGGTATCCCATTCGCCTGCCGCATAGGCCTCGGCGAAACCTATATCGCCTGCGAGGAGGGCTCGGCGAATGAAGCGGAAACTCCGGATGCGGATGGTCGCAGAGGGTCCGCTGGACCCAGACGTGATCCGCAGCGATCGGCCGTCGGGGGTCACGAAAGTGACATCGCCCGCCATCCAGCCCCGCGTCATGGTATCCAGAGCGGATCTGAAAATGACCGGAAGCCCCTTGAGCGCAGGTGATCGCTTCACGGCTCCCGGTCGAAGGGCGAGCGTGGTGAGACAGATTTCATGAACAGAAGACACGCCCTGCAACTCCTTGGCATCTCCGGCTGCAGGCCGGCGCAGACAGGCTCATTTCGAGCTTGTGCCGCCGTTCGCTCCAAGCCATTTAACGCTCCTGATGCCGCAGTCGTCTCTCAGGAGCGCCCAATTGTCCAGCCTTAACGCCATCGTCGAGTTGGCGCCGCCCTCCGGTCGTTCGGTGCGGATCGGAAACCGCGAGCGGCTGACGGTCATCGCCGGTCCTTGCCAGCTTGAAAGCCGCCAACACGCCCTGGAGACCGCCTCCCTACTTCGGGACATCGCCCAAAGGTTGGACATCGGCTTGATCTACAAGACCTCCTTCGACAAGGCCAACCGCACTTCTGCCCGGGCGGCCCGGGGGGTCGGGTTGAAAGCTGCACTTCCGATCTTCGCCGAGATCCGCGAGAGCCTCGGCCTGCCCGTCCTGACCGATGTGCATGAACGCGAGCAATGCGCGCCCGTCGCCGAGGCGGTGGATGTGCTTCAGATACCGGCCTTCCTGTGTCGCCAGACCGATCTCCTGATCGCCGCCGCCGAGACCGGCCGGGCGGTCAACGTCAAGAAGGGACAGTTCCTCGCGCCCGGCGACATGAAGAACGTCATCGCCAAGATCAGCGGCGCCGGCAATCCGAACGCCCTGGCGACGGAACGCGGGGTGACCTTCGGCTACAACGCCCTGGTCAGCGACATGCGGGCCCTGCCCATCCTGGCCGAGATCGGCTGCCCGGTGGTGTTCGATGCGACCCACTCCGTCATGCAGCCCGGCGGCCAGGGCGACCGATCCGGCGGCCAGCGGGAGTTTGTCCCCGTACTGGCGCGGGCGGCCGTGGCGGTCGGTGTCGCGACCATCTTCATGGAGACCCATCCTGATCCCGACAACGCCCCCTGCGATGGGCCCAACATGGTGCCCCTGTCCGAGTTCGAGGGCCTGATGGCGGACCTGCTGGCCTTCGACGCCCTCGCCAAGCGGCGCAAGGGCTGAGCCGCGTGGACTTCGCCGCCCTCCAGGACCTGATCGCCCGCGGCGCCGGCGTCCGGGTGGTCTGCGTTGGTGATGTGATGGTTGATCGCTTCGTCTATGGCGAAGTCAGCCGGATGTCACCCGAGGCGCCGATCCCGGTGCTGGCGCGGAAGCGCGAGCTGGTCATGCTCGGCGCTTCCGGAAACGTGGCCCGCAACGTCGCCGGCCTCGGCGGTCAGGCCGCCCTCGTGGGGGTGATCGGTTCGGACCCGGAAGGTCATGAGGCCCTCCGGCTGGTGGGGGATGATGGGCGGATCGAGGGGGCCCTGGTCACCGACACCACCCGGCCGACCACCTTGAAAACCCGCTTCGTCTCAGGCGGTCAGCAGCTCCTGCGGGTGGACGTGGAGGAGACGGGCCCCGTCAGCGCGGACACCTCTGCGCGCCTCGCCCGGACGATCCGAGACGTCGCCGTCGGCGCCGGGGTCATCATCCTGTCCGACTACGGCAAGGGCGTTGTCACGGACGAGGTGATCGCCGCCTGCCGGGCCTCGGGCCTTCCCGTGATCGTTGATTCCAAGGCCCGCTCCTTCAGCCGTTACGGCGCGGTGGATATCATCAAGCCCAATGCTTCCGAGCTCGCCCATGCCGCCGGCCTGCCCACGGGCACGGACGCCGAGGTCGAGGCCGCCTTGGCCCTAGCGCTGGAGCTCTGCGAGGCTCGCGCCATCCTAGTCACCCGTGCGGCACAGGGCATGTCGCTGGCGGTGCGCGGCCAGCCTGTGCAGCATTTTCCGGGCACGCCTCGCGAGGTCTTCGACGCCTCCGGCGCGGGGGACACCGCCATCTCCGCCCTCGGCGTCGGGATCGCAGCCGGCGGTCCCCTCGAGGACGCCATCGCATTCGCCCTGCTGGCTTCAGGGGTCGCCGTCGGCAAGGTCGGCACAGCGGCCGTCTCGCCCGCGGAGTTGGTCGATGCGGCGCGTTCCGTCCACATGGCTGCGGCGGACGCCAAGATCGCCACCCCCGAGCGAATGGTCGAGGAGGTCGCCCGCTGGCGGGCCCGGGGCCTGCGGGTCGGGTTCACGAATGGCTGCTTCGACATTCTTCACCGGGGTCACGTGGCCTACCTCGCCCAGGCGCGGTCCTGGTGCGACCGGCTCATTGTCGGCTTGAATTCCGACCGGTCGGTCCGGGCGCTGAAGGGGGAGGGGCGACCGGTCAACGACCTGGAAAGCCGGGCCATGGTTCTGGCAGGCCTCGCCAGCGTCGATCTCGTGGCTCCTTTCGATGAGGAAACGCCTCTCGAACTCATCCGCGCGGCCCGTCCCGACGTTCTCGTCAAGGGTGCGGATTACTCGGAGTCCCAGGTGGTCGGCGGCGACCTCGTCCGGGAATGGGGTGGAGAAGTGCGGCTGGCGCCCCTCGTGCACGGCTATTCTACAACCGCCGCCATCCGGCGGATGGCCGGGGAGGGCGAGCCGTGACCCGCAGGATCATTTTCGTCACCGGCGGCGCCGGCTTCATCGGCTCGAATATCGTCGCCCGCCTGGCTGAGGACCGGGGCTTGGACGTCGTCGTTTGCGACCGGCTTCGCGAGGCTGACCTCGGCAAGTGGCGGAACCTCGCCAACCACGCCATCGGCGACTTCGTACCGCCGGACGAGAT
This sequence comes from Phenylobacterium sp., assembly GCA_020402745.1. Lineage (GTDB taxonomy): Bacteria > Pseudomonadota > Alphaproteobacteria > Caulobacterales > Caulobacteraceae > Phenylobacterium. Next base: position 233,372 of record JADBYZ010000001.1, on the reverse strand, counting down.
GTTCGACTGGCTTGAGAAGCGCTGGCGCGACGTCGAGGCGGTGATCCACATGGGCGCCATCTCCTCCACTACGGAGCCTGACGCCGACCGGATCATCCAAACCAATTTCGGCCTCAGCCGCGACCTCTTCCGGTGGTGCGCCGATCGGCAGCGGCGCTTCATTTACGCCTCGTCGGCGGCGACCTATGGCGACGGGGCCCTCGGGTTTGCTGACAGGGATGATTTCGAAAGTCTGGCGGCCCTGCGCCCCCTCAACGCTTACGGCTGGTCCAAGGCCCAGTTCGACATGTTCGCCGTGCGGCAGGCGGGTCGGGGATACGCGCCGCCCCAGTGGGCCGGTTTGAAGTTCTTCAACGTCTACGGCCCCAATGAAGGGCACAAGGGGCCGATGAAATCGGTGGCCGCCCAGATCTGGCCCTCAATCCGTGACGGGCAGGGCGTGCAGCTGTTCCGGTCCTACCGGGAGGGCATTCCCGACGGGGGACAGAAGCGTGACTTCGTCTATGTCCGCGACATCGCGGAGGTGGCGGCCTGGCTGCTCGCCTCCCCGCAGGTGAACGGGGTCTACAACCTGGGGTCCGGGCAGGCGCGGACCTTCGAGGACCTGGCGCGGGCCGTCTTCTCCGCCGCCGGCCAGGCGCCAAAGATTGACTACATCCCCATGCCGGCGGGTATCCGCGACCGTTACCAGTACTTCACCGAGGCGCGGATGGAGCGGTTGGCCGAGGCGGGCTACACGGCCGGCTTTGCGCCGCTGGAAGCCGGGATCGAGGACTATGTCCGCCGGTACCTGGCGACAGATACGCCCTACCGGTAGGCTATCGAGATGGCCGGCGCCCCCGAGGCCGAACCCGAAGGCTCCTGGCGTATCCGGCGGCGGCCTTCACTCGGGCTGGTAGCCGGCCTGGTCCTCGTCATACTGCTCGCCGCCTTCGCCTTCATCCGACGCGACGACATCCGCCTGGCCGCCATGGATCCGGGCAAGCCCTTCCAGATTTACACACCCCCTCAGGCGCCCGACTACGATCGTCCCGAGGCCTGGGCCCTCTTGCCCGACGCGCCGCTTCGGGCGGGCGAGGCCGCGGTCTTCTTCCTGGGGCCCACAACCTACTCCGGGGCAGAGCACTGGATTGGGCCCATTGACGACCCAGACTCTGCGGAGGTGTTCCGTCGCGTCATGGCGCCGAACCATGCCGGGCCCTTCGCCGCCGCCGGGGCGGTCTTCGCCCCGCGCTACCGTCAGGCGGGCCTCTATTCCCTGACCACCCTTCGAGAGGACGCCCGCGAGGCGCGCCGCTTCGCCTACGCCGACGCCGAGGCGGCCTTCCTGAACTTCCTGTCGCGGACCGGGGATCGTCCCATTCTGGTGGTGGGGGTGGAGCAAGGGGGCGATCTTGTCGCCAGGCTGCTGGCCGAGCCCGGGGCCGCCGCGGCCGTCCGGTCGCGCCTTGTCGGGGCCTGGGTGATCGACGCCGTGGTCCCTGCCGACGCCCCACCACTGAAGCCCTGCCAGACCCCGAAGGAGGCGGGATGCCTCGCAGCCTGGGTCTGGGCCTATTCAGGAGATGATCTGCGAGCTCGGGATCTCCAGGACCGCTCCCTGGTCTGGTCCGGCGGCGATCTCGTCAATCTCGGGGCCCGTCGGCCGCTCTGCTACAACCCCCTGCTGCAGACCGTCACGGACGCTGCCGCCCCGGCCCGGCTGGCTCGGGGGGCTACGAATGCGACGGGCCTGGAGTGGGGCGCCCGCCCGCCCTTTGTCACCCGCCAGGTCGAGGCCCAGTGCCGGGACGGAATTCTTCGGGTCTCACGTCCCGAGGCGCGGATGCTGAGGCCGTCGGGCTCCTGGGAAGACCGTCTCCGGACACCGGGGTTCAATCTGTTCTACGCCGATATCGAGGCGGATGCGCAGAGCCGCCTCGCGGCCTTCAGGGCCCTCAGGCGCCCTTTGTCCCCGTCTCCGGACGCCAGTCGAACAGGGCCTGCAGCACCCTGAGGGCCTCGCCCCTCGGCGTGCTGAAGCCGGGATCCCGGGCGAGGATGAGCCGGGCGTCGTCCCCTGCGGCGAGGATCAGGTCCCGATGCAGGAAGGGATCGACGAAGACGTAGTCCGGAAATCCGGATTGGCGCAGGCCCAGGGCGTCGCCTCCGCCCCGCAGTTCCAGGTCGGTTTCCGCAATGGCGAACCCGTCATCCGAACGGCGCAGGATGTCGAGGCGCTTCTGGGCAGTGTCGGACAGGGGGGGATCGTAAAGGAGGACGCAGGCGCTCTCCGCCCGTCCGCGCCCCACCCGGCCCCGGAGTTGGTGCAGCTGGGCCAGGCCGAACCGCTCGGCCTGCTCGATGACCATGATGGTCGCGTTGGGGACGTTGACCCCCACTTCGACCACGGTGGTGGCCACCAGGACCTTGACCTTGCCTGAGGCGAAATCCGCCATGACAGCGTCCTTCTCGGCCGGGGCCAGCTTGCCATGGACCAGTCCGACGCGGTCACCGAGCCGGAGGCGAAGGTCCTGGGCCCTCTGCTCGGCGGCCTTGAGGTCAATCAGCTCGGACTCGCTCACCAGGGGGCAGATCCAGAAGGCCTGCGCCCCGCCCAGGACCGCCGCCACCAGGCGATCCTCAACCTCCGTCACCCGGGTCATGGGCGCGGCTCGGGTGGCGACGGTGGTGCGGCCCGGAGGTTTCCCGATGATGCGGCTGACGTCGAGGTCGCCATAGGCCGCCAGTTCGAGGGTCCGGGGGATGGGCGTCGCGGACATGGACAGGAGATGCACGCCCTCGCCCTTGTCCAGAAGCCTCTGGCGCTCCCCGACCCCGAACCTGTGCTGCTCGTCGATGACCGCCAGCGAGAGGCGGGCGAACCTGACCTCGTCCTGGAAGAGGGCGTGGGTCCCCACCGCCACAGCCGTCTGTCCCGAAACGAGGCGCTCTAGCTTCTCCCGGCGCACCGGCCCGCGATCCCGGCCGGTCAGCAGGACCACGCCGATCCCAGCGGCCTCGAGGGGCGCAGACAGAGTCTCGAAATGCTGTCGCGCCAGGATCTCCGTCGGCGCCATCAGGGCGGCCTGGGCCCCGGCTGCCGCCGCATCCGCGAGCGCCAGCATGGCCACCACCGTCTTGCCGGAGCCCACATCGCCCTGTAGCAGGCGGCTCATCCGATGCCCGGACAAAAGGTCTGCGCGGATCTCGGCGAGGGCGGTGCGCTGGTCCGGGGTCAGGGTGAAGGGCAGGGCGGCCTCCACCCCTTGGGCCAGGCCGGAGGCGGGCAGCCGGGCGCCCGGGCCCGCCCTGCGGTGCGCGCGCCTCTGGGCCATGGCCAGTTGGTGGGCAAGAAGTTCATCGTAGGCCAGCCGCGCCCGGGCCGGTGAGGCCGGGGACAGGTCAGCCTCGCTCTCCGGGGCGTGAAGCCGCAGGATCGCCTCTCGCCAGGAGGGAAAGCCGCGTCCCGCCTTCCAGGCCGGATCGTGCCATTCGGGAAGGTCCGGCGTCCGCTCAAGGGCGCCCTGCACGATACGGCGGATCACCCGGGGCGCGATTCCGCCGCCCGCCGGGTAGACGGTCTCGACCTCGGGGATCTCGCCCGCCCGGGACTCCTCCACCACATAGTCCGGATGGATCATCTGCAGGCCCAGGCCAAAGCGCTCGAGCCGGCCGGAAACCCACCGGCGCGCGCCGACGGGAAGCCGCGCCTCAAGGCCCCGCGCCGCATTGCCGAACCAGACGAGGTCCAGACGCTCATCCCCGTCAGAAGTTCGGATCCTGAGCGGTTGCTGCGGTGACCGCGGCTTCAGGTACTCCTCGATGGTCACCCGCAGGGTGGCGGTCTCCTCGGGCCGCACCTCGGCAAGGGAGATCCGGGGTCGGCGGATAATCCCGTGCGGGGCCAGAAACAGGACGTCGCGGACCAGTGGTCCTGCAATCCGCTCCAGGGCGGGTGCGATCCGCGGCCCAACGCCGCGGAGGCTGGCGACCGGCGCGAACAAGGGAAAGAGAATCTCGGGCCGCATGGGTCCTTTTCCGACCGCCGCTGGCCAAGGCGGCCATCGCGCACTATACCCGCGCCGTCACATGTCTATCCACGATGAAACACGCCTGAAGAGGCTCTCCTTCCGCGCCTGGCGGCGGGGCTTCCGCGAAGCGGACCTGATCCTGGGTCCCTTCGTCGATGCGCATGCGCGCGACCTGAGCCCCGAGGGTCTGGACGCCCTGGAAGACCTGCTGGCATATCCCGACCAGGATCTCTACGCCTGGATCGTCGAGCGTGAGCCCCCGCCCCCTGAGGTGGACGCCGAAGCCCTGGCGGCGCTCCGTCGCTTCCGCGATCAGGTCCACCAGCTCCCGGGAGCGGTGCGTGGCGGCTGACGGCGCGGCCTCCCCTGGCCCGGCCGACCTCAGACGGCTTGCGGACGACCCGGGGCGGCTGGATGTCTGCGGCGCTCCTGAGGGCTTTGACGCCCTGGTCCTCGCTGACATCCTCCGGCGCCGCAGGGGTCCGGCCCTGTTCATTGCTCGAGACGGCGCCCGCCTGTCCGCCTTTGTCGACTCCTTCCGCTTCTTCGGCCAGGGCGTTGAGGTCCTAGAGTTTCCCTCTTGGGACTGCCTGCCCTATGACCGCTCAGGCCCCTCGGCCGGGATCTCGGCGCGCCGGATGGCCGTCCTGGCGAGGCTGGCCCAGGACGGCGCGGGCGACCGCCCACTGCTGGTCGCCAGCACCGTCGCCGCCGTCAGCCAGAGGCTGCCGCCCCGCCAGGCGCTTGTCGCCGCCGGCTACTCCACGCGGGTGGGGCGGGTGGTCAATGTCGCCGATCTGGAACGCTATTTCGCCGTTAATGGCTATCACCGGGCCTCCACCGTCTCGGAGAAGGGCGAGTTCGCCATCCGGGGCGGGGTGATCGATGTCTTCCCGACGGCGTCGGATGAGCCGGTCCGCCTTGACCTCTTCGGCGACACCCTGGAATCGATCCGGGCCTTCGACCCCGAGACCCAGAGATCGACTCGGCAGCTGACCGAGGTGTCCCTGCCGCCCGCCAGCGAGGTGCTACTGGACGAGACCTCGATCTCGCGGTTCCGCCGCGGGTATGCCGAGGCCTTCGGGGCCCCGGGGGGCGACCCCCTTTACGAGACCGTCAGCGGGGGTGGCCGACGGGCGGGTATGGAGCACTGGCTGCCACTGTACTACGGCGAACTGGAGACCCTGTTCGACTACTTGCCCGAGGGCCTGTTGGCGGCGCTGGACAGTCTGGCCGACAGCGCCCTGGCTGACCGCTGGCTACAGGTGACGGACGCCTTCGACGCCCGCGACCAGGCGGATCGCCGTAGCCAGTACCGACCGTTGCCGCCCGAAGGTCTCTACCTCTCGCCGGAGCGCTTCGGGGCTCGCCTGTCCTCCCTCGCGGTGCGCAGGTTTTCCGCCCTGTCGGGAGACGCCGGCGCGGTGGCCCTCGACATGGGTGCACGGGCCGGACGCACCTTCAGCGCCGAGCGCCGGCAGGACTCGGTCAACCTGTTCGAGGCGGCCGTCGGCCATGCACGGGCCCTGACCTCGGCGGGTAAGCGGGTGCTCTTCGCCTCCTGGACCGAGGGGTCGTCAGAGCGCCTCGGCCTGATGCTGGCCGACCACGGCCTGGGGGCGGCGCCCCTGGCGCCCTACTGGGACGCTGCCCGGGCAGCCGACCCCAAGGTCCCCCAGAGGGTGGTCCTGCCGCTGGATGGGGGGTTCGAGACCCCGGACCTGGCGGTCATCGCCGAGACCGACATCCTCGGCGACCGACTCGCCCGGCCCGGGCGGCGCCGGCGGGCCTCCAACTTCCTGGCCGAGGCTTCAGCCCTGACCCCGGGCGACCTGGTGGTCCATATCGACCACGGGATCGGGCGGTACGAGGGCCTGCAAACCCTGGACGTCCAGGGCGCCCCGCATGACTGCCTGGAGCTCCAGTACGGCGGCGAGGCAAAGCTCTACCTGCCGGTTGAAAACATCGACCTCCTGACGCGCTACGGCTCTGAGGGGGAGGGGGTCCAGCTCGACCGACTGGGCGGTGCGGCCTGGCAGTCGCGTAAGGCTCGGGCCAAGGCGCGCCTGCGCGATATGGCCGAGGGCCTGATCCGCATCGCCGCCGAACGCTCCATGCGCACGACGGATCCCGTGACCCCGCCACAGGGCGTATTTGAGGAGTTCTGCGCCCGGTTCCCCTTCGAGGAGACCGACGACCAGCTGGCGGCCATCGAGGACGTCTTGGGTGACTTCGCCGCTGGCCATCCGATGGATCGCCTGATCTGCGGCGACGTGGGCTTCGGCAAGACCGAAGTGGCCCTGCGCGCTGCCTTCGTGGCCGCCATGAGCGGCCTGCAGGTCGCGGTGATCGCCCCCACCACGCTGTTGGCCCGCCAGCACTACAAGACCTTCAGCGAGCGCTTCCAGGGCTGGCCTGTCCGGGTGTCGCGGCTATCCCGCCTCACGCCGAGCCGAGAGGCGGCGGAGACCCGCGAGGGCCTGAAGAAGGGTGAGATCGAGGTCGTCATCGGCACCCACGCCGTCCTGTCCAAGCAGGTGGAGTTCTCCCACCTCGGCCTGGTGATCGTCGATGAGGAGCAGCACTTCGGCGTCAAGCACAAGGAGAAGCTTAAGGAGCTCCGCGCCGACGTCCACATGCTGACCCTGACGGCGACCCCGATCCCGCGGACCCTTCAGATGGCCCTGTCCGGCATCCGGGAAATGTCGATCATCGCCACGCCGCCGGTCGATCGGCTGGCTGTCCGCACCTATGTCACGCCCTTCGACGCCGTGGCCGTGAGAGAGGCGCTGCTCCGGGAGAAGTTCCGCGGCGGCCAAGCCTATTACGTGGCGCCTCGAATCTCCGATCTGCCGGACATTGAGCGTTTCTTGCGCGAACAGGTCCCTGAGGTGCGCTTCGTTGTCGGCCATGGCCAGATGGCGCCGACACAGATAGAGGCGGTGATGACCGCCTTCTACGACGGCGAGTACGACGTTCTTCTGTCGACCACCATCGTGGAAAGCGGCCTCGACATCCCAACCGCCAACACCCTGGTCATCCACCGGGCGGACATGTTCGGCCTGGCCCAGCTCTATCAGCTCCGGGGCCGGGTCGGCCGGGCCAAGGCGCGGGCTTACGCCTATCTGACGACGCCTTCCGAGAAGCAGATCACCCCGGCCGCCGAGCGGCGACTAAAGGTCCTACAATCGCTCGATAGCCTGGGGGCGGGGTTCCAGCTGGCCAGCCATGATCTTGACCAAAGGGGCGGGGGTAACCTCCTGGGCGAGGAACAGTCGGGCCATATCCGCGAGGTCGGGGTCGAGCTTTACCAGCAGATGCTGGAGGACGCTGTCGCCGAACTCAAAGCGCGAGGAGGCTCCACTCCGGCGTCCGACCGAGGCTGGAGCCCCCAGATCAATACCGGGGCCGCCGTCCTGATCCCCGAGGCTTATGTTCCGGACCTCAATGTCCGACTGGCTCTCTATCGGCGGCTCTCCGACGCCGAACAGGCTTCCGACCGCGAGGCCCTAGCGGCTGAGCTGATCGATCGCTTCGGGCCCCTGCCGCCCGAGGCCGTCCAGCTCCTGAAAGTGGTGGGCATTAAGGGCATGTGCCGCCAAGCCAACGTCTCCAAGATCGACGTTGGCCCCAAGGGGGCCGTCGTAAGTTTCCGCAACGACATTTTCGGGAACCCGGCGGGCCTGGTCCAGCTTGTACAGAAGAATGCCGTCACCTGGAGGATTCGTCCTGACCACAAAGTGGTGATCAAGGGGGAGTGGGAGACACCTGCCCAGAGACTAAACGCTGCGGACCTGATCCTGAAAGCCCTCTCGGATCTCGCGACCTGAAGTCCGGTATCTGTTCGCTTCACTGCGCGACATCTCGCAGGCGCGCTCCAGGGCCTGATCCACCTGCGAGGGATCCTGCACCTCGACGGCTCCTATGTCGAACTCAAGTCCGAAGGGTGGGCGACCCTCGCCGCCATCAAAGGCTGTCCGGCTGATAACCGCCGCGATCCGCTCGGCGACGGTGCGAGCGACATCTTCCGATGTGGCGGGTAATGCAATTGCGAAGCGATCCATCCCGATTCTGGCCGCACTGTCTTCCATCCGGATGAGGCGCGAGATCATCGAACTCAGCAGGGGGAAGGCCTTTTCAAGCCATCCGGTCCGGTCAGCCTCAGCGAGGTCTTCGCTCTCGCGAACCCGAAGGACACACAGGGTCATCGGGCGGTTACGGACGGGCACGGAGGCGCCGAGCCTAACAAGGTGCCGTGAAAAGAGTTCCGGGGTGAACAGTCCGGTTTGCGGGTCCATGAGCTTCAAGCTTCGCATCGCCTCAAGCGCAGATCGGACACTCGATTGACGGCGATAACTCCGAGCAAGCTCCAAAGCGCGCCAGGCGGTCTCGGGCTCCGGCGTTTCGGGAGAGGCGACATCAAAGACACCCCGCCGGTAGGCCTCGTGCGCTGACAAGCCTTTCAGTGACGTCAGATAGAGTAGGGTGGGGATGTGGTAGAGGCGACTGTTTCTGCGCATCCCCCCGGCGATCGCCATGGCGCTGTCTGCGGCGTCTCCCCCCCAAAGAACGACCGTGTCGAACTCCGTCTCATGCAGGAAGTCGAATGCTGAATAGCTGGTGAAGGCGCCAACCACCCGGGCTCCCAAAGCTTCTAGGCTGTTGGTGAGCCCGAGGAACTGAGGGTTTGGATCACCTACGGCCAGAATCCTTAGGGGCGTGTCCGAAACTTCAACATCCTTGAGGTGAACGCCCAGATCGGCGAGCGTCTCCTGACGCAGCCGATGCTCCTCCTCTGCAAGGGCTGTCCTGACTAGGCTGTCCAGCCACATCGCGACCTGCGCGGGCTGGACTGGCAGAGCCAGCCTCAGATCAAATTCGCCTGCGTGAACATGGGCTGCATCACCGCCGACGGCGACAATCGCGATCCGCCTGGGATCGGAAAGCTCACGAAGCCGACGGGCGAGAACCTGCGCTTCCTCAAACCCGTCGGACAGGTCGAGCACAACGGCCTCGATACCAAGGTCTGAAAGTGCCGCTTCGGCCGCGTAAGGACCCCGCGCTGTGACCGTCGGCCAGCCGAGCTGGTCCAGCCCCTCCGACAGCGGACCTGCGAGATCATCCTCTTGAGCGACGATTAGGAGACGCGCCTGCAGGAACATGGAACATGGATCCAGAAAAGAATGGACGCGACAGGCCGCAGAATGCGGCGATAGATAGAGGTGAATTAAAGGTGACTCGGGGGCGGTTGGACACCCCGTTGTTTCGGGACTCAGTATGGATCGAATTCTTGCAGGGCAGACCGCCATCATTACGGGGGCTTCGGGTGGATTGGGAGCCCATTTCGCTCGCCTGTTGGCCTCCGAGGGGGCGACGGTAGCCCTCACCGCCCGTCGTTTGGATATGGTTGAGACCCTGGCGGGTGAGATCGCGGGCTCCGGCGGCAGGGCCATGGCCCTTCGCCTTGATGTCGCGGAGGCTGAAACCATCGCGCCAGCTTTCGCCGAGATCGAGTCGGCGCTGGGCCCGGTATCGATCCTGATCAACAACGCGGGGGTGGGGGGCGAGGGCCTCGCCATTGACCTGTCCATTGAGGACTGGGACCGGACCTTTGCCGTGAACACCCGCGGGGTCTTCTTCTCGGCCCAGGCCGCCGCCCGGTTGATGATGGCCAACGGCGCCGCCGATCGCGCCGAAGCTCGAATCGTCAATATCGCCTCCGTCGCCAGCCACACCGTCCTTCCCGGCCTCTCAGCCTACAACGCCTCCAAGGCCGCCACCGCCATGCTAACCCGAAGCTTGGCGAGAGAGTGGTCCCGCCGAGGCATCGCCGTGAACGCCCTTTGCCCTGGCTACATCGAGACCGACATCAACAGTTTCTGGTGGGGCACAGAGGGCGGCCAGAAACAGCTCAAGCACTTCCCACGGCGGCGCCTGATGGAGGCGACGGACCTCGACGCCGCCTTCCTGATGCTCTGCGGTCCCGCCGCCCGGGCGATTGCCGGCAGCATCATCACCATCGACGACGGCCAGTCGCTCCCCGGGGGCGGCTGACCTTGCCTGACCCGGCGTCAGCGCGCCAAACTCGGTCCAGATAGACCGGCCAAAGACATCAGGGAGACAGTCATGCGCCAGGGACCTCTGACGGGCCTCAAGATCATCGAGTTCGCCGGTATCGGGCCCGGCCCCTTCTGCGGCATGCTGCTGTCAGACCTGGGCGCGGACGTCGTCCGGATCGACCGCAAGGGGCAGGGGCGGGGCAGCCCCGCAGACATCACCGCGCGCGGTCGCCGCTCCGTGGGCCTGGACCTGAAGAACCCAGCCTCCATCGAAACTTGCCTGAAGCTGTTTGAAACCGCCGATGTGGTCTTCGAGGGCTTCCGGCCCGGCGTGATGGAGCGGCTGGGCCTCGGCCCGGACGTGGCCCTGAAGCGCAATCCCAAGCTGGTCTACGGTCGCATGACCGGTTGGGGCCAGTTCGGTCCCTACGCGCAGGCCGCGGGCCATGACATGAACTACATCGCCATCACCGGCGCCCTGCATGCGATCGGGACCGAGGACAAGCCGATCCCGCCGCTCAACCTGGTGGGCGATTTCGGGGGCGGTGCTCTCTACCTCGCCTTCGGGATCCTGGCCGGCGTGATCAAGGCCCGCGAGACCGGCGAGGGACAGGTTATCGACTGCGCCATGAGCGACGGCGCGGCTTCGCTGATGGCCATGTTCTATGGCTTCAAGGCCTCGGGCGCCTGGACCGAAAACCGCCGCTCGAACCTGCTCGATGGCGGCGCGCATTTCTACGACACCTACCAGTGTTCGGACGGAAAGTGGGTTTCGATCGGCTCCATCGAGCCTCAGTTCTACGCGCTTCTCCTTGAAAAGACAGGAATCTCCGACCCTGCCTTCAAGGCCCAGATGGACCGTGGCGCCTGGCCGGACCTGAAGGCCAAGCTCGCCGCCGTGATCGCCACCAAGACCCAGTCCGAGTGGTGCGACCTGATGGAGGCCACGGACGTCTGCTTCGCACCAGTCCTCGACCTGGACGAGGCGCCGAAGCACGCCCACAACGTCGCCCGCCAGACCTTCGTGGAGCTCGCAGGGGTGACCCAGCCGGCGCCGGCCCCGCGCTTTTCGAAGACACCCGGGGCGATCCAGGGGCCCCCGCCGGCCATCGGCGCCCACGACCAGGAAGCGCTGCGGGACTGGGGCTTCTCCGAGGCGGACGTCTCGGCCCTGAAGGCTAACGGCGCCCTGAACGGCTAGAGGCGTTGCTCGGCGTCTTCTGGCGGAGCCTCAGGCGGCTCTGGGGCCGTGACATGATGCTGTTCGTCGGCGGCGTGTCCTTCTTCGTCATGCTCGCCACCTTCCCCGGGCTCATGCTCCTTGTCGGTCTGTACGGCATGGTGTCGACGCCGGAGGCTGCGGCGGACCAGGCTCAGGGCCTCGCCGCCCTGATGCCTTCTGGCGCACGGGCTCTATTGGCGGGCGAGCTTCAACGGCTGGCCCATGCGCCCGTTCAGGCCCTTTCCGCCCAGAGCGGCATGGCCCTGCTTGTGGCGATCTACGCTGCACACCGGGGGTTCAAGGCCCTGATTGCAGGGCTGTCCTTCGTGCACGGCGACGACGCACCCTCGGGTCTGGTCCGGTTCAACCTTCTCGCGCTTGGCGCGCTGGCGGCGGCCTTCGTGCTTCTGCCCGCCCTATCCGTCGCCTTTCTCGCCCTACAGTTCGCCGCAAGGACGCTCGGACTGGAGGTCGGGAGCGAGGGCGCGCAATGGCTGGCTGCAGGGGGCGGTCTCATCCTGTCCCTCACCCTCATTTATCGCTTCGCCATGTCGAGCCGACCGGTCCTCTGGCAGGCCTCCGCCGCAGGGGCCGTGTGCGCGTCCGGACTGACGCTCCTGGCGAGCTGGGGAGCTGCGGCTTATGTCAACGCCAGCCAGGGACTGGGCGCCGCCTACGGCTCCGTCACCGCGGTGGTGATCCTGCTGATCTGGCTGTCCTGGTCGGTCCAGGCGGTGTTCTTCGGCGGTGCGCTCGCTACAGAGATGGAGCAGCGCCTGAAGGTCACCAGGGGTCAAGCCTGAGGGCGTCGCACCCGGAAGGTCAGGACCCCGCCGGACTCGGTAGACTCGACCAGCTCGGCGCCGGCCTCCTGAACGAAGTGCGGCACATCGATCCGAGCCATCGGATCGTCCGCAAGCAGACGAACCACCCGGCCTCCTGCGCCCTCGAGGGCCCGGCGCAGCCTGAGGGTCGGGACCGGGCAATGGTGCCCCCGGGCGTCCAATAGAAGATCCTCGTCTGCGCCAGTCATGGACGGGGCGCGAAGATTTCCCCAAGACGGTCCGGCGTTCCCGCAACCCGTTCAAGGCGCGGATAGCGCAGGCCGCCGGTCCAGGGGACCGAAACGGTCCGGAAACGATCCCCCGAGCGCAGGAGGAGGTCGACCTTCCCTGTGGTCTTGGCCTCCGTCACGGCCGTGCGCAGGAGGTCTGCCGACCAGGCCCGTCCATTGATCGCCACAAGCCGGTTGCCAGTGGCCAGCCCCGCCCGAAAGGCGGGGCCGTCCCACAGGACGCTTGTCAGGTCCCCGTCCCGGTTCACGATCAGGCCAAGCGAATAGGTCAGGTCGGTGATCCGTCGGTCGGCCTCATCGGCGGTGAAGAAGGCGGTCGGCGTCTCTGAGTAGGTCAGCCTCCATCCGCCGCGCTCAAGCCCTTCGAGGGGTGGGCGGACAGCAACCTCTTCTACGCGGGCCCGAAGGTAGCCCGCCCAGTCCATGGGCAGGAGTTGGTTCAGCGTCTGGGCCACATCGTCGTCGCGATAGGTCAGGACGCCCCAGTCGCCATCGTTCATCCCGAAGAAGGCCCGGGCGAAGTCATCCAGAGACGTCCTTCCCCCGCTCTTCTCGCGCAGGAGGGTGTCCACCTCGAGCCAGATCAGCTGTCCCTCTGAGTAATAGTCCTCGCTGCGCTGCCAGCTGACCCACGGAAGCGGGCGCCGATTGGCGATCACTGGATCCAGGGTGGTGTCCGCCAGGGGCCGCCAAGTCCGCCCGATCCGGTTCTGGTAGGCTGCAGCGGTCATGGCCAGGGCGTCGAGGGCGTCCTGCCGGCTGATCAGCCCGGAACGGGCGGCGAGCACATAGCCCCAGTACTGGGTCTGCCCCTCATAGACCCAGAGCAGGCTGCCGCGCATGGGCGTATTGAAGGTGGGGGTCCAGAGCTCGGCGGGACGGCGGTACTTGCCGTTCCAGGAGTGGACATACTCATGGGGCAGCAGGTCGCGCTCGGGAGCGGTCCGGTCCCAGGCCGTGAAATAGCCGGGGGACACCGAGTTCTCGCTTGAGCGATGGTGCTCCAGCCCGATGCCTCCCAGTTCGCTGGTCAGGGCGAGCAGGAAGTCATAGCGGTCGAAATGACGGGCGCCGAAGAGCCGGTCGGCCTGAACCACCAGGTTCCGGTGGGCCTGCAACTGCTCAGGAGTCATCTCCAGGCTGGCGGGTTCGTCTGCGACCATGTTGAGGACCACGGGCGACCGCCCGCCGGGATCCAGGTCCACCCGCTTGAACCAGCGCCCGGCGAACATGGGGGAGTCGACCAGCGTCTCGAAACTCACAGGCTTGAAGGTGACGAGGTTGTCCCGGTTCGATGCGGTGTCCAGCGCAACCCCATACCCCCAGCCCGCCGGCAAACGGATGCTGGCCTCGATGGGTATCCGCCGCGTGAACCAGCCTGCGGGATAGAGGGCGACGCTATTCCACTGGACGTTCATCATGGCCGGGGTCATGACCGTACGCCCCTGGCCGCTGGCGAGGGCCGAAACGAACTGGAACTCCAGCTCCAGCGAGCGGGCGCCGGGGGGTGGATCGACGTGAAAGGCTGCGATCTCGACAGCGTCGCGTCGCCAGGGAACCCTGCGGCCTTCCGATGTGATGGTCAGGCCGGTGAGGTGCTCCACCGGGGCGAACGGCCGGTGTCGCCCCGGCAACCACTGGGGATAGAGCAGGGTGATCGGTCCGGTTCCGGCCAGGGGAATGCTCTGGCGAACCCGGAAGATCCGGCGCTCCAGGTCCGTGGCGTCCACCTGCAGCCTGAGGGTTCCCGGATAGGCGACGTCGCGGGGGGCGACGATGGGCGGGGGCAGGGGCTCAGGCTGGGGCAGGGAGCGCTGCCCCGGCGCCGCGATGGCGGCGCCCACGCCCAGGATCAGGGCGACGGTCGCCGCAAGGCCAGGGATGCGCCAGCTCATGCGGCTAGCCGGCATCCTCCAGCCGCAAGGTATCCCTCAGCTCGCGCTTGAGGAACTTGCCGCTGGCGTTCCGGGGCAGGGCCTCCTCACGGATCCAGATGTACCGCGGTGTCTTGTGCTTGGCGGCGATGGAAGCGCAGTGCTCGCGGAGCTCGTCGGGCGTGGCCGAGTGACCAGGCCGAAGCACGATGGCGACCCCGACCTCCTCGCCCAGTCGTTCGTCTGGGACTCCGAAGACCGAACATTCGGCGACGGCCGGATGACGGTAGAGGTTGGCCTCCACCTCGGCGCAGTAGATGTTCTCGCCGCCGCGGAGCACCATGTCCTTCTTGCGGTCGACGATGTAGATGAAGCCGTCCTCGTCCATGCGGGCGATGTCGCCGGTATGCAGCCAGCCGTCCGTGATGGTCTCTGCGGTGGCCTCAGGGCGGTTGATATAGCCCTTGATGACCGGCGAGCCGCGCACCCAGAGCTCGCCCACCTGGCCGAGCGGAACGGTATCGCCCTCGTCATCTACGCAGCGCGCTTCAAAGGCGGGCATGGCCGGCCCGGCGCTGTCCGGGCGATCGACGAAGAAGTCGGCCGCGATGGCGGTGATGATGCCGCAGGTCTCAGTCATGCCGTAGCCGGTGTTCGGCCGGGCGGTCTTCACCTGGGCGTCGATCTTGTGGACCAGGTCCGGCGGCACCTGGGCCCCGCCGCCGCCAAGGCTCAGGAGACTGGAAGTATCGCGGCTGGCGAAATCGGGATGGGTCAGGACCTCCCTCGCCATGGTGGGCACGCCGCTCATGGAGGTGACCTTCTCGGCCTCGATGATCCGCAGGGCCTCGCCGGCGTCCCACTTGTACATCAGCACAATGGTCCCGCCCGCTGCGGTCGTCGCGTAGGCGCCACAGTTGTTGGCCGTGACGTGGAACAGGGGGGTGGTGAGGAGGGCGATGGGGACTGGGACCGGAGCATTGGGGTCCGGCGCCACGCCGGTGGCGCGCTGGGTGGCCAGGGCCTGGGCCTGGCCGGAGAACATCATGTTGAAGAGGTTGGCCACGCAGCCCCGGTGGGTCAGCTGGGCGCCCTTCGGGAAGCCCGTCGTGCCCGAGGTGTAGAAGATGCAGGCGTCGTCATCCGGGTCGATCTCGGCGACGGGCATGGTCCCACCCGTGGCGATGACGTCGGACCAGGCGACATAGCCCGCCGTCGCCGGCGCACGGACGGCGACGAGGCTGATACCCTCGACCATCTCGGGCCTCTCGGCGATGCGCGCCATCCGCTCAGGATCGACAAAGGCGACTTTCGGCTGGGCGTCCTTGAAGCCGTATGACATTTCCTCGGCCGTCCACCAGGCGTTCATGCCGACGACGGTCACGCCCACGGAAACGCAGGCCCAGTAGATCAACATCCACTCGGGAAAGTTGCGCATGGCGATGGCGACGCGGTCCCCGCGCTTGACGCCGTGCGCGTGCAGCCAGTTGGCGATGCTCGCCACGAGGATGTGGGCTTCGGCGTAGGTGATCCTCTCGTTCTCGAAGACGAGATAGGTGCGGTCCGCGAAGGCGGCTGTGGAGAGCCAGATGGCGCGGACATTTGGCGGGGCGTTCTTGAACACCTTCAAGGGGGTGCCGCGGACCTCCTGGACCACCAGCTCAAAGGGGGCTCCCGGCGCGGTCAGTTCATCCCAGGCCGTCTTCAGTTCCTGATAATGCAACTCTTATCTCCTCCCAGGGGGCGTGCCGCGATCCCGGCCTTCGTCCCGTCTCAACCCATATGGCGCCCCGGCCCGGAAAAGAAAACCGCCCGTCGGGCGCTTCCGTCATTGGCCACTCATCCGCCGGGCCAGGTGCCGGTGAAAGCGCCACAGCGGCCGCTCCAGAGGACTTAAAGGCCCTGGCCGATAATCCGGGCTGGAGACGCCGGACTGTACGCCTTCACAGACGGCGATGTCCTCCGAGTGGACCGCCGCCACCTGCTCCCGGTAGCCCTCAGCGAAGCCGGGAAGGCCAGCCAGGGCCGGCGACGCCAGAAGGTGGATGCGTAGCCGGAAGCGATCCGGCTGAAGGCGGTCCATCTGGTACCAGGCCCCCACGGGAGCTTCATCCTCGGTGAAGAACATAAGTCCGATGGGAAAGACGCAAGCGACCACGAATCCATGGCCATGGGGGTCGGCCGGAGGATTCTCGAGGACGGTGAAGGCGTCGCTCCCTTCGCCCTCGAAGGTTCCCAGCCCCGGGTGTGTCAACTGGAGCGAGCGGGCGTGAGGACCGATGTGGTGGTAGGACTCCAGGAAGTTCTCGACCATCACCTTCCAGTTCCAGGGCGACTCCATCTCGATCACGCCGACCGTTGTCATCGTCTCAGGGGCCAGGGGCGCCAGGCGGTCAGATAAGGTGAGGAGCTGCTCCGACAGGGGACCCGCCCCGCCATCGGCGTTGACCCAGAGCCACCCGCCCCAGGCCTCCGAACGCAATTCAGGAAGACGGCGGTCCTTGGGATTGAAGACCTCCGAACCCCGCATCGCCGGCGCGGACAGGAGCGCCCCGTCAAGTCCGTAGCGCCAGAGATGGTAGGGACAGGTCAGGACATCGGTCCGTCCCTCGCCGGAGACGACGGGCATGCCCCGGTGCCGACAGATAGCCGAAAGGACCCTGAGTGTTCCGGCCCCGTCGCGCAGGGCGACTACGGGCGCGCCGGCCACATCGGTGCAGGCATAGTCCCCCGGGTTGACCAACTGGTCCAGACGGGCCACCGGAAGCCAGCCCGCCCGAAGCACCCTCTCGCGCTCCGCCTCGAGAACCGAGGGATCGGTGTAGGCAACGCCGGGCAGGGCCATGGCCCTCGCCGGATCCTCGCTGACTGTCCTGTAGGCCTCGATAACGGGCCGGGATGTCATGCCTCTTCCACCATTCGGATTTCCTCCATGGGAGCGAAGCGTCCTCGTGCCCGCCGGTTCTAAGAATGGAACTGGTCTATCGTCTGGGCCTTTCAAGAACCCCCGGCACACATTTCTGCAGCCCGGTTACGCATGGGTGATGAGGCTTGGTCTTGGGCGATCCGGGGGCTAATTGGCGATCCAGGAGGACGCCCATGACCGACACCGAGCGCAAGGACGCCAGCGCCGCCACCCGCGCCGCCCTCGAGGCCGCCGGGGCCAGCCTTCCGCCCGACGACGGCGAGGATTTCCGCCTGGCCGACCGGGGCTTCATCGCCACAATCCCGGACGCCGACATTCCGGGGGCCTGGAGCCTCAAGCCCTACGCCTTCCTGCAGGGAGAGCCTGCGCCCACCGTCCACCCCGGCCTCTGGCGACAGGCCCAGCTGAACTCGCGCCATGGTCTCTATGAGGTGACCCCCGGGGTCTACCAGGTGCGCGGGTTCGATATCTCGACGGTGACCTTCATCGAGGGCGAGCGGGGCTACATCGTCGTCGACCCCCTGACCTCGGCCCAACCGGCCCGGACAGCCCTGGAACTGATGCGCGTCCACAAGGGCGACCGGCCGGTCACGGCGGTGATCTACACCCACAGCCATGTCGACCATTACGGCGGCATCCTGGGGGTCGTCTCGCCCGAGGAAATCGCCGCGGGCCTGCCGATCATCGCGCCGGAGGGATTCCTCAAGGAGGCCGTCAGCGAGAACGTCCTGGCCGGCAACGCCATGAGCCGCCGCGCGACCTACATGTACGGCGCCCTGTTGCCGAAGGATCCCCGCGGCCATGTGGACTCCGGCCTGGGCAAGGGCGTGTCCGGCGGCAAGGTCGCCCTGGTCCCGCCCACGGTCTCCATCTCCCGGACGGGCGAGCGCCTCGTCGTGGACGGGGTGGAGATCGTCTTCCAGGTGACGCCCGACGCCGAGGCGCCGGCCGAGATGAACTTCTTCTTCCCGAAGTTCCGCGCCCTATGCATGGCCGAGAACTGCACCTGTCACCTGCACAACATCTACACTCCGAGGGGCGCGCAGGTGCGGGATTCCAAATCCTGGAGCCGTTACATCGACGAGGCCCGCGACCTGTTCGGGACCGACACCGACGTGATGTTCGCCAGCCACCACTGGCCGCGCTGGGGCGGGCCGCAGATCGACGTCTTCCTGCGCAAGCAGCGCGACCTCTACAAGTTCATCCATGACCAGACCCTGCGGCTGGCCAACCATGGCCTGAACGCCCTGGAGATCGCCGAGGTCCTGCGCCTGCCGCCGACCCTGGCCTCGGAGTGGTACACCCGCGGCTTCTACGGAACCGTCAGCCACAACGCCAAGGCGGTCTACCAGCGCTACCTCGGCTGGTTCGACGGCAATCCGGCTAACCTTAACCCCCATCCGCCGGCGGAGGCGGGGCGCCGTTATGTCCAGGCGATGGGCGGGGCAGGGGCGGTACTGGCCGAGGCCCGCCGGGCGCAAGCGGAGGGCGATTATCGCTGGGCCGCCCAGGTGCTGAACCACCTGGTTTTCGCCGACCCCGCCAACGCCGAGGCCCGCAACCTGCAGGCCGACCTGTTGGAGCAGATGGGCTACCAGTCGGAGTCCGGGCCCTGGCGGGACTTCTACCTGACCGGGGCGCAGGAACTCCGGACCCCGATCCCCGCATCGGAGACGCCTCGCCAGGCGGCGGGCAACCAGCTTCGCAACCTGCCCGCCGAGAGCCTGCTGGACAGCCTCTCGGTGCGGCTGAACGGCGAGGCGGCCGGCGAGATGGAGCTGGACCTCACCCTCGTCTTCCCGGACGGGGAGGGGACCTTCACCCTACGTATCGAGAACGCCGTCCTGCATCACCGCGAGGGAGAGGGCGCGCCACAAGTCGCCCTTACCCGGGACCAACTCATCGACCTGGTCCTCGGCGCCGCCGAGCTGAAGGACATCGCGGTGGGGCAGCCCGGCGAGGCGGCCCTGCAGGCCCTGCTGTCCGTGCTCGACCGGTTCGACCTCTGGTTCGGGATCGTGACGCCCTGATCCTCAGATCCGCCGCTCGCGTCCCTCCCACCAGGGCTCGCGCAGCTTGCGCTTGAAGATCTTGCCGGAGTCCTCGCGGGGCAGGGCGGCGCTGAACTGCACCTCCCGCGGGACCTTGAAGCTGGCCAGCTGCCTGCGGATCCAGAGCTTCACGTCCTGCGGGTCGATGTCCTGGCCCTCCTGGGGCTGGACCACGGCGCAGAGGGCCTCGCCATACTCCTCGTCCGGGATGCCGAACACGGCGCAGTCCGCCACGCCGGGCATCTTCAGGAGGATGGCCTCGATTTCGGCCGGGTAGATGTTCACCCCGCCGCTGATGACCATGTCGGAGCTGCGGTCGCAGAGGTGCAGGAAGCCGTCGGCGTCGAAATAGCCAATGTCCCCCGGCGAGATCAGGCCGAACTTCTCCGCCCGACGGCGCTTGGCCTCGTCCCCGTGGTAGGTGAAATCCACCGAGCCGATGTTGCGGCCCAGCACCTCGCCGGGCACGCCCACGGCGCAGTCGTTTCCGTCCGCATCGACCACGCGGACAATGGCGTTGGGCATGGGCTTTCCCACGGTCCCCGGATGGGCCAGCCATTCCTCCGAGGTGCAGAAGGTGACGTTCCCCATCTCGGTCGAGCCGTAGTACTCGTTGATCACAGGCCCCCACCATTCGATCATCTCGCGCTTCACGGGAGGTGAGACCGGAGCTGCGGCGTGGACCACGAAAAGCAGGGATGACAGATCGTAGCGATCCCGTACGGCCTGCGGCAGCTTCACGAGTCGGTTGAACATGATGGGCGCCATGTTCAGGTGGGTGATCCGCTTCTCCTGGATCAGGGCGAGCAGGGCCTCGGGATCGAACCTCGGCATGACGGCGACATTGGCGCCGATGTTCACCGAGACGTTCGAATGGGCGTTCGGGGCGGAGTGGTAGATCGGGCCCACTACGGCGGTGACGATCTCCTGCGGACGGTCCATCCAGTCCGCATAGCCGTAGGAGCGCAGCAGCATGGCCGTCGAGGCCTGGGCCTGCTCATCGCTCGCCACCCCACGCTTGACCCCCTTGGGCCGGCCGGTCGTGCCTGAGGTGTAGATGATCACGCTGGGCGCCCGGCGTGCTTCTCCAGACCAAGGCGCAAAGCCTTCGAGCCAGGATCCCCATTCGATGTCCCCCGGGGCGACCTCACAGTCCCCCGGCGCAAGCCCGTAGGCGGCCGCGATTTCCGTCGGCGTTCGGACGCCGATGACCTGCACACCTTCCGGGACCGCCGGGCGGAGGCTGGCCAGCAGGTCGGCGTGGATGACCAGCACCCGGGCCCCGCAGTCCTTCAGGACATAGTCCGCCTCATCCAGGGTGCAGTGCCAGTTCACGGCGACGGGAAAGGCGCCGAGGATGCCCGCCGCCTGGCCGACCTCGAAGAAGGCGAATTCGTTCCTCAGGCAGAAGGCGACCGCGTCCCCCTCGCGCACCCCCAGGCTCTCCAGCCCGGAGGCGGCCCTCAGGGCGCGCTCCCGGATCGCCTCGGCCGTCGTCTCGCGATCGCCGCACCACAGCTTGCCCATGGCGGTCTCCTCCCTTTAATTCCGGGGATGCAATCACGAGAGGGGCGGGGTGAACAGCCTGTCCGTGGCTCTGAGGCTGGCCCTGAAGACGGCCAAGGCCGGCGCGCCAGCCCAGTATCGAGACAAGCGATGGTGAGAATGGAAACAATCGATTTGCCCGATAGGCCCCGACTGCCTACGTATGGTCGCGGATGCCCCGGGGTCCCCGTGGCGAGAGGTAAAGGGAAGCGACATGTCCTCGTCTGAAGGCAAGTGCCCGTTCGGCCATGGCGGCCGGACCAATGTGAGCATCCAGTCCAACGCGGACTGGTGGCCCAATCGTCTGAACCTCAAGATCCTGAGCCAGCGTTCGGCGAAGGTCGACCCGATGGACCCGGGCTTCGACTACGCGGAGGCGTTCAAGAAGCTCGACCTGGCGGCGGTCAAGAAGGACCTGACCGCCCTGATGACCGACTCCAAGGACTGGTGGCCGGCAGATTGGGGCCACTATGGCCCGCTGTTCATCCGCATGACCTGGCACAGCGCCGGTACCTACAGGATCTCCGACGGCCGAGGTGGCGGCGGGACGGGCAACCAGCGCTTCGCGCCCATCAACTCCTGGCCGGACAACGGCAACTTGGACAAGGCCCGCCGCCTGCTGTGGCCGATCAAGAAGAAGTACGGCAACAGCCTGTCCTGGGCTGACCTTATGATCCTGGCCGGCAACGTCGCCATGGAGTCCATGGGCTTCAAGACCTTCGGCTTCGCCGGCGGCCGCGCCGACATCTGGGAGCCCGAGGAGGATATCAACTGGGGACCCGAGGCCGAATGGCTGGGCGATAACCGCTATTCCGGCGACCGTGAGCTGGCCCAGCCCCTCGGGGCGGTCCAGATGGGCCTGATCTACGTCAACCCGCAGGGCCCGAACGGCAATCCCGATCCCGCCGCTTCCGGCCGGGACGTGCGCGAGACCTTCGCCCGCATGGCCATGAACGATGAGGAGACAGTCGCCCTCGTCGCCGGCGGCCACACCTTCGGCAAGGCCCACGGCGCTGGCCCGGACTCCCATGTCGGGCCTGAGCCCGAGGGTGCGCCGATGGAAGCGGCTGGCTTTGGCTGGCTCAGCACCCATGGCTCCGGCAAGGCCGGCGACGCCATCACCAGCGGCATCGAAGGCGCGTGGAAGCCCAACCCGACCACCTGGGACAACGGCTATTTCGACATGCTGTTCGGCTATGAGTGGGAGCTCGTGAAGAGCCCGGCCGGCGCCCACCAGTGGCGGGCGAAAGATGTGCGCCCGGAGCATATGATCCCCGACGCTCATGATCCGTCGAAGAAGCATGCGCCGATGATGACCACGGCGGACCTCTCCCTTCGGTTCGATCCCATCTACGAGCCGATCTCCCGCCGGTTCCACAAGGACCCGCAGGCTTTTGCTGACGCCTTCGCCCGCGCCTGGTTCAAGCTGACCCACCGCGACATGGGTCCGCGCGCCCGGTACCTCGGTCCGGAAGTCCCCGCCGAGGTCTTGATTTGGCAGGACCCTGTGCCGGCCGTTGACCACCCCCTGGTCGACGCCACCGACATCGCGGCCTTGAAGGCCGAGGTGCTGGCTTCGGGCCTGTCGGTCTCCGAACTCGTCAGCACGGCCTGGGCCTCGGCCTCGTCCTTCCGTGGGTCGGACAAGCGGGGCGGGGCCAACGGCGCCCGCATCCGCCTGGCGCCGCAGAAGGACTGGGAGGTCAACCAGCCCGCTCAGCTCGCCCGGGTCCTGGCGGCCCTGGAAGGCGTTCGTGAGCGCTTCAACGCGGCCCAGTCCGGCGGCAAGAGGATCTCCCTGGCCGATCTGATCGTACTCGCCGGCTCGGCGGCCGTCGAGGCGGCGGCTAAGGCCGCCGGCCAGTCGGTGACCGTGCCCTTCACCCCGGGCCGGACGGATGCGACGGCCGAGCAGACGGACGCTGCGTCCTTCGCCGTGCTCGAGCCCCGGGCCGACGGCTTCCGCAACTATCGCGGCGCCGGCGTTGTGGGGGCGGGTGAGGAGCTCCTGGTCGACCGGGCCCAGCTTCTCACCCTGACCGCGCCGGAAATGACGGTGCTGGTGGGGGGCCTGCGCGTCCTGGGCGCCAACCATGGCGGCGGCGCCCATGGCGTCTTCACGGACCGCGTCGGTGTTCTCTCCGACGACTTCTTCGTGAAGGCGCTGGACATGGATGTCGCCTGGACCCCGGCGGGCGAGGACCTGTTCGAGGGGCGCGACCGCGCCACGGGCAAGGTGGTGCGCACCGCCACCCGCGCCGACCTGGTCTTTGCCTCCAACTCCGAGCTGCGCGCCCTGGCGGAGGTCTACGCCCAGGACGACGCCGCCGGTAAGTTCACGGCCGACTTCGTGAAGGCCTGGACCAAGGTGATGGAGCTGGACCGGTTCGATCTCGCCTGAGCCACGGGCAGCCTGGCCGGCTCACAGACCCCAGAAGTTTCGGCTTCCGGGGTCAAGTCGTCTTTTGTGAGGCAGCTTGGTCTGTCTGTTGCAGACCCGCGAACAGGATTAGCCTGCCGTCGATTCTTTGGTTCTTCCGACGCTGGAGGCTGGCCGCGTGCAAAGCACCGTTCCGGGTGAGGGTGTCCTGATGGACCAGATGGTCCGCGAGATCCGGTCGCGGGCGTCGGACGAAGGCATTGTCTTTGTGGCGGGCAACTTCAATGTCCTCCACACAGGTCATCTCCGGCTGCTGCGCTTCGCTTCGGGGCTGGGGGGTCGCCTTGTGGTCGGGGTGTCGCCAGATGGCGCCGACGGGGTGACCGTCCCGCAGGCCAATCGAGTTCGCGACGTCAAGGCGATCAGAGCCGTGCGGGAGGTGGTCGCTCTCGACGAACCGGTCGTGTCCTTCATCTCCCGTCTTCGCCCAGAGATCGTGGTCAAGGGTCGGGAGTACCGGGACGTCTTCAACAGTGAGCAAGAGGCCGTATCGGCGTACGGTGGGAGGCTGGTCTTCAGCTCTGGGGAGGCTCGGCTTTACTCCTCCGAGCTGATGTCCCCGGACATGGGACGCCTGCCCGGTTCCGAGATCTTCAAACCTCTGGACTTCGTCGAACGAAACCGTTTTCGCATCACGGACCTTGTCGGGATTATCGAAGCGTTCAGAGACCTCAACGTCGTCACTATCGGCGACCTTATTGTTGACGAGTACATCAACTGCGACCCCCTTGGCATGTCCCGGGAGGACCCGACACTTGTGGTGACCCCGGTGGAGAGTCGCCGGTTCGTAGGGGGTGCGGGCGTCGTGGCGGCACACGCTAAGGCGCTGGGGGCCACCGTGACCTTCGTTAGTGTGAGTGGTAAGGATGAGGCCGCCCAGTTCGCGAAGGATCAGCTCTCAGCAGCTGGTGTTCAGCTCAGCCTTCTGACCGATCCGACACGTCCGACGACCCTGAAGCAAAGGTACCGCGCTTCCGGCAAGACCCTCCTGCGCGTCAACCTTCTGAGACAGGGCTCCATCGACCCGGATCTGCAGGCCCGTTTGAATAAAGCCGCCGGAGCGGCACTGCAGACGGCGGATCTCCTGCTGTTCTCGGATTTCAACTATGGATGCTTGCCTCAATCGGTCGTGGAGCATCTCTCCGCCCGAGCTCGGGAACTGGATGTCCTGATGGCTGCCGATAGTCAGGCCTCCTCCCAAATGTCCGACATCTCCCGGTTCAGGGGCATGTCACTGATTACACCCACCGAGCATGAAGCCCGACTGGCGATGCGGGATGAGGAGGCGGGCCTGATCATGATCGCCGAGCGCCTCCAACACGCCTCGGGAGCAGAGAATGTGGTGGTTACGCTGGGTGGAGAAGGCGTGCTGATCTTCGCCCCCAAGGGTCGGGCTCACCATACGGACCGTCTGCCAGCCTTCAACCGCTCGCCGCGGGATGTCGCGGGTGCTGGCGACAGCTTCTTCACCTGCACAGCTATGGCGCTGCGCGTGGGGGCCGATATCTGGCAGGCGTCTTATCTTGGTTCTCTGGCGGCCGCTTGGCAGGTTTCCCATGTCGGGAACACTCCCATGCTTGCGGCTGAGCTTATCCGAGAGGTCTCCCTGCCTACGGTGAGGATGAACGAGTTACGGCCGTGAAGGCCTTCCTTCTGGCCGCTGGCTTGGGAACCCGCCTGCGTCCCCTCACAGACACCCTTCCCAAGTGTCTGGTTCCCATCCGGGGGCGTCCCCTTCTGGATCACTGGCTTGATCACCTGCTCGGTGACGAGATCGTCGATTCAGTCCGGATCAACACTCACCATCTGGCTGGTCAGGTGCGCGCGCATGTGGCGCAGAGCCGCTGGCGGGATCGCATCGAACTGGTTCACGAGGAGACCCTGCTGGGTACCGGCGGCACTGTCCTGGCGAGCCGTGAATGGTTTGGAAGCGACCCCTTCCTTGTTCTTCATGCCGACAACCTGACGGATGCTGACGTTGGCGATCTCGTCGCAGCGCACAGGGCTGCTGACGCTGATATCCTGCTGACCCTGCTGGCCTTCCGGACCGACCGGCCACGGGACTGCGGAATCCTTGAGCTGGACCCGCGGGGCCGGGTGACGGCCTTCCACGAGAAGGTCACCGATCCGCCGGGCGATCTGGCGAACGGCGCCATCTACGTGTTTGCGCCGGAAATCCTGGACCGCCTGACCGCACTTCGCCGGCCCGTGATCGATCTCTCCACAGAGGTGATCCCCTTCCTCGTCCCCAGGATCCAGGCCCGGGTGCACTCGGGCTTTTTCCGGGATATCGGCAGTCCGGAGGCGCTGGCGGACGCCGAGGCGCGATTTCCAGACCGTTCCTGGCCTCATGGGTCCCCTTAGGCCCAAGAAGCCGAATGCGTGGGCCCGGCGGGAATCACGTCAATATCCCCAGACTGAGCTCCTCAGACGCCGAGATGGACGCAGATGAATCTCCTTGTGACCGGTGCGTGTGGCTACAAGGGGTCCGTCCTTGTGCCGAAACTGCTCGCCGCAGGGCATCGGGTGACGGCCTTCGACGTCCAATGGTTCGGTAATGAACTGCCGACGCACGATCTCCTGACCGTGATCGCCGGCGATGTCCGCGACATCCACTCCGTGCCGCTTGAGGGTGTCGACGCCATCATCCACCTGGCCTCGGTGGCCAACGACCCTTGCGGTGACCTCGACCCCCGCCTGACCTGGGAGATCAGCGCCCTGGCCACCATGCGTCTGGCCGACCACGCGGTTCGCAGGGGCGTCCGGCAGTTCATCTACGCCTCGTCCGGAAGCGTCTATGGCGTGAAGGATGACCCCGAGGTCACCGAGGACCTCGAGCCCGAGCCCCTGACGGAGTACAACAAGACCAAGATGGTCGCCGAGCGGGTCCTGCTCAGCTACGCCGACCAGATGGCGGTGCAGATCGTCCGGCCGGCCACAGTCTGCGGCGTCAGCCCCCGGATGCGTCTCGACGTCTCGGTGAACATGCTCACCATGCAGGCCCTGACCAACGGCCGGATCACGGTGTTCGGCGGCGACCAGGTCCGGCCGAACATCCACATTGACGACATTACGGACCTCTATGTCTTCCTCCTTGAGCGCCCGGGGATCACGGGCGTCTTCAACGCCGGGTTCGAGAATGTCTCGATCCGGGAGATCGCAGAGCGCGTCGCCCGAAGCATACCGGCGGAAATCCTCATCACCCCCTCCAACGATCCCCGGTCCTACCGCCAGAATTCGGACAAGCTCCGCCAGGCAGGCTTTACGCCCCGCAAGACCATAGACGACGCCATCCGAGAGATCGTGGTGGCCTACCAGCGCGGGGACCTCAAGGATATCGACCGCTGGCACAACCTGAAGTGGATGCAGAGGATGATAGCGTGACCTCTCAGCCCGCCTTCTTCGCTGACTATGCCGAACGGCTCCGCAAGACGCTCGCGGAGGCGGACCTCGCTCCGGTCGAGACTCTCGCGGGGGCCATGCTTGAGGCCTGGCGCACGGGTCGAAGCGTCTATCTCTGCGGCAATGGCGGCAGCGCCGGGAACGCCATTCACCTGGTGAACGATTTCATTTTCGGCGCGGTGCGGGGTAAGGGCCCCGGCCTTCGCGCCCACGCGCTGCCGGCAAACGCCGCGGTTCTGACCTGCCTGGCGAATGATACCGACTATTCTGAGATTTTCTCCCTCCAGCTCCAGACCTTCGGTCAGCCCGGCGACATTCTTCTGGCCCTCTCAGGAAGCGGGAACTCCCCGAATATCCTTAAGGCCATCGAGAAGGGTCGCGCCCTGGGGATGAGGACCTTCGCCATCCTTGGGTACTCAGGCGGCAAGGCCAAGACCCTTGTCGATGTGCCCATCCACTTCCCCGTTGATGACATGCAGATCTCTGAGGACCTGCAGCTGATCGTGGGCCACATGGTCATGCAGTGGATGATGGCCGAAACGGCGAAGCACACGTGAGCGGCGACGTTGAAACCTGATTTTCTCGTCATCGGCAGTAATTCGTTCTCGGGCGCCAGCTTCACGTCCTTCCTCCTGGAGCAGGGCTACTCGGTTGTTGCGGTCAGCCGGTCGCCCGAGGGGCATCCGGCCCTGACGCCCTATCTCTGGAGACCGGACCGCAAGGGGTTGGTGTTCCACCAGCTCGACCTGAACACCCAGCTTCCGAAGATCTGCGACCTCCTGAACACGCTCAAGCCGCCGCGGGTGGTCAACTTCGCCGCCCAGAGCATGGTGGCCGAGAGCTGGGCCAATCCAGACCACTGGTTCATGACCAACGTCGTCTCGACCATCCGTCTGCATGAGGCGCTGAGGACCATGCCCTTCCTCGAGCGCTACGTGCACGTCTCGACGCCGGAGGTGTACGGCAGCACCTCGGGCGCGGTGACGGAAGACGCGCCCTTCAATCCCAGCACCCCCTACGCCGTCTCCCGCGCAGCCGCCGACATGAGCCTGCGCACCTATCATGCAGCTTATGGCTTTCCCGTGGTCACCACCCGTGCGGCGAACGTCTATGGACCGGGCCAGCCTCTCTACCGGATCATTCCCCGCACGCTCTTCTGCATCCGCACAGGCGAGAGGCTTAAGCTGCACGGCGGGGGCGCCTCTCAGCGGTCCTTCATCCACATCCGCGATGTCTGCGACGCCACCCTCAGGGTCGCCCTGGAGGGCCGCCCCGGCGAGACTTATCACATCGCCACCCAGGACCAGATCACCATCCGCGCCCTGGTGGAGACGATCTGCGCGCGGATGGGCGTGGCCCTGGAGTCCGTGGCCGATGTGG
Source organism: Phenylobacterium sp. (assembly GCA_020402745.1). Taxonomy (GTDB): domain Bacteria; phylum Pseudomonadota; class Alphaproteobacteria; order Caulobacterales; family Caulobacteraceae; genus Phenylobacterium. Next base: position 205,385 of record JADBYZ010000001.1, on the reverse strand, counting down.
CGGAGGAGCGGGTCGGCAAGGACGCCTTCTACACCCTCGACAGCCAGAAGATCCGCAGAGAGCTCGGCTGGTCGGACACCCTGTCCCTCGACGCCGGTATCGACGAGACCCTGGCCTGGGTCGACGCCAACCTCGACGATCTGAAGCGTCTTCCCCAATCCTACATCCACAAGCCGTGAGCGAGCACATGGGCCAGGAAATCGATCTCCTTGCGAACTATCCGCGGACCCGTCGCAATGTCGATGAGCGCGGCCAGACCAAGACTGAAGCGGACCGTGCACTCGCCCGCCAGTTCGGCAAGGACTTCTTCGACGGCGACAGAGCCCACGGTTATGGCGGTTTTTCCTACAACCCCCGCTTCTGGACCCCCGTCATCCCTACCTTTCAGTCCCACTTCGGCCTGAAGGCGGGCGACAGCGTGCTCGACGTGGGCTGCGCCAAGGGGTTCATGATACACGACATGGCCGCGTTGATCCCGGGCATCCAGGTCAAGGGCGTCGACATCTCGGCCTACGCCATCGAAAACGCCATCGAGGACATGCGCGACCACGTCCAGGTCGCCAGCGCGGACAGGCTGCCCTTCCCGGACAAGGCCTTCGACGTGGTGATCTCGGTCAACACCATCCACAACCTCGCCGAGGCGGACTGCGCCCGGGCGCTCTCCGAGATTGAGCGGGTCGCCCGCAGGGGCGCCTTTGTGACCGTCGACGCCTATTTCGATGATGAACAACGGCGTCGCATGGAGGCGTGGAACCTCACCGCCCTGACGATCAAACACGCCGAGGACTGGAAGGCCTTCTTCGCCCGGTCCGGCTATACGGGGGACTACTATTGGTTCATCCCCTAGATCCCGGCGTGTCCCGCCGCATCCTGCGCGACATGATCCGCATTCGGGCGGTGGAGGAGGCGATCGCCGACCGCTACGCCGAGCAGAAGATGCGCTGCCCCACCCACCTGTCTATCGGCCAGGAGGGACCTGCTGCGGCGGCGGGCGCGGTCCTGGACGGCCAGGACCTGGCGGTCAGCGGTCACCGGGCGCACGCCCACTACCTCGCCAAGGGCGGGGACCTGCCGGCCATGATCGCCGAGATCTACGGCAAGGCTACGGGCTGCTCCCGGGGCAACGGCGGCTCCATGCACCTTGTCGATGAAGCGGTGGGGTTCATGGGTTCAACCGCCATCGTCGGAGGTACGGTCCCGGTCGGCGTCGGTCTCGCCTTATCGCTCGCCATCGCCCGCAAGCCTGGCCTGGTCTGCATCTTCATTGGCGACGCCGTCCTGGAGACGGGGGTCTTCTACGAGTCCGCCGGCTTCGCCGCCGTGCGCAAGCTGCCCGTTCTCTTCGTCTGCGAGAACAACCTCTACTCGGTCTACTCCCCTCTGGACGTTCGCCAACCCGCTGGCCGCGCCCTGGCTGGCGTAGCCGCCGCCTTGGGCCTGGGGTCGTCCTCTGGGGACGGCAATGACCCCCAGGCCGCCTATAGCCTCCTCAGGACCGCCGCAGACCGGGTGCGATCCGGCGCTGGTCCCCAGTTCGTGGAACTGGCCACTTACCGATGGCGCGAACATTGTGGACCCATGTTTGATAATGAACTCGGCTATCGCACCGAGTCGGAGTTTCTGGCTTGGAAGGCGAGGGACCCCATCCCGAGGCTGAGGCAGAGCCTCCTGTCGGACGGCGTGATCGACGCGGTCTGGCTGGCGGCCGTGCATGACGAAATCCAGGCGGAGATCGACGCCGCTTTCACCTTCGCTGAGGCTTCACCGTTCCCGGAGTCCTCTCTAGCATCTGCAGACATCTACTCCCGGGAGATGGCCCCATTCCCCTGATGACCTACGCCGAAGCGGTACGCGACGCCCTGGCGGTGGCCCTGGAGCAGGACCCGTCGGTGATCGTCTATGGCCTGGGCGCTCCTGATCCCAAGGGGGTCTTCGGTACGACCCTGGGACTGCAGCAACGTTTCGGCCAGGACCGGGTGTTCGACATGCCGACGGCAGAGAACGCTATGACCGGGGTCGGGATCGGAGCCGCCTTGGGGGGGCTGCGGCCCGTTCTGACCCACCAGAGGCTCGACTTCGCTCTTCTTTCCCTGGACCAGATCATCAACAACGCAGCCAAGTGGCGTTTCATGTTTGGCGGGCGTCGCGGGGTTCCGCTGACGATCCGGATGATCCTGGGAAGGGGCTGGGGACAGGGACCCACACATTCCCAGAATCTGCAGGCCGTGTTCGCCCACATACCCGGCCTCTGCGTTGTGAGCCCCGCCACACCCGCGGATGCCAAGGGCCTGCTGCTCTCCGCCATTTTCGGGGAGGATCCGGTCATTTTCCTGGAGCACCGGTGGCTGCACGGCGCCCGAGGCGAGACTCCGGCGGGTGACCACCGGGTTCCCATCGGCAGGGCCCATCAACTGCGGCAGGGCGGGGACGTGACTGTCGTCGCCAGTTCGATCCTGAGCCTCGAGGCCCTGCAGGCGGTCGATCACGTCGCTGCGCAAGGAGTCGCCTGCGACCTGATCGACCTCCGCTCGATCCGCCCCCTGGACTGGGAGGCCATCGAGACCTCCGTTCAGAGGACTGGCCGGCTCCTGGTCCTGGATCCAGGCCATGAGACCGGCGGCGTTGCAGGGGAGATCATCGCCCGACTCACCACCCGCTGCTGGGGACATCTTCGCGCGCCGCCGCGTCGCTTGGCCATGCCTGATGCACCAGAGTCCACCAGCCCCGCCCTGACACAGGGCTATCATGTTCGCGCCGAGCACATCGCCACGGCCATTGGTGAGCTGCTGGGGCTCCAGCTGGAGTCCGCCTCGCTGTCGCGGCGCAGCCATCCTCATGATGTCCCCGGCGCCGAGTTTCAGGGTCCCTTCTGAACACATGGTGGGAATGCCGATATGAAGGCTGCAGTCCTCTTCCAGACAGGCGAGCCTCTCCGGATCCTCGAAGACGTCGAGGCGCCGCCGCCAGGTCGCGGACAGGTCTTCGTCGCCCTGTCCCACGCAGGCGTTTGCCATAGCCAGGTCATGGAGGTCCGTGGCGGCCGCGGGCTCGACCCCTATCTGCCACACCTCCTGGGCCATGAGGGCGTGGGGACGGTCCTGGCGGTAGGGGAGGGGGTCACCCGGGTGGCGCCAGGCGACAGGGTGGTGCTGGGCTGGATCAAGGGGCAGGGCCTGGACGCCGATCCCATCCGCTACCGCTGGCGGGGCCTCGACCTGAACGCCGGCGCTGTCACTACCTTCAACACCCACGCCCTGATCGCCGAGAACCGGTGCCAGCGCCTGCCGGAAGGCGTACCCGACGAGATCGGGGTGCTGTTGGGATGCGCGGCGCCCACCGGGGCCGGGATCGTCACAAACGAACTGAAGCCCGCACCCGGCGCCAGCGCCGCGGTCTTCGGCCTCGGCGGCATTGGCCTGACCGCACTCATGGCCCTGGTGGCTGCCGGCTGCGATCCGATCATCGCCGTGGACATCGCCCCTGCCAAGCTTCAGGCGGCCCTCGACTGCGGCGCCACCCATGTGATCGACGCCAACCGGGAGGATCCGGTCACCGCGATCCGTTCCCTCACGTCGGGACGGGGAGTGGACTGCGCCGTGGAGGCGGCCGGACGAGTGCAGACGATCGAGCAAGCCTTCGAGAGCACCCGCAAGTTCGGCGGCCAGTGCGTCTTCGCTTCCCATCCGCCGGCGGGTCAGAAGATCTCCGTCGATCCGCATGACCTGATCTCAGGGAAGGGCCTGAAGGGCACCTGGGGCGGCGCTTCCCTCCCGGACCGCGACGTCCCCCTCTTCGCCCGCATGTACCTCGACGGAAAGCTTCCCCTCGAGCGCCTGCTGAGCAACCGATACGACCTGGAGGAAATCAACCAGGCCATCGACGACCTGGGCGCCAGTTCCGCCTTCCGGCCGCTGATCCGCCTCTGAACCGTTGGGCATAGACCCGCCAAAGGCCAGAGATCAGGCGGGAGTCGGAGTCTCGCTGAAGGCGCTCCAGGGCCCCTCGATGGCGAAGGTCCTTCCGGGTGAATAGGCGTTCACAAACAGGATGCGGCCATCGGGCGAGAAGCAGGCTCCGGCCAGCTCGGTTCTCATCCGGAGGCGGGCGAGGGCGCAGACCTGGCCCGCGGAGGTGACGACCCTGAGGTGGTTGGTCTTAAGGCCGACGCGATCCTCGCAGACCACGAGGTGCCCCCAGGGGGCTATGGTCAAGTTGTCTGCATAGTCCATCACCCGCGGATCCCGGGATTCCAGGAAGAGGCATAGCTTGTCCGACCCGGCCTTGGGCTGCGACGTCAAGCGGAAGATCTGTCCAAGCCGCCGATCTCCCCCCGAGGTGCAGGTGAAGAAGACATCGCATCCCCCCTCAGGCCTCGTCGCCAGATGAATGCCCTCACCCCGGGCGAACAGGACACCGCCCGCAGCATGGCCTCGCAGGCGAAGGTCATCCTTGGGGCTTTCCACCTCATCGAGGTCGATCCAGCGCACGGCTCGGACCTCGCCGACGGTCATGTCAGCCCGACGCCAGTTCCGGCTGTCACTCCCGCCGGATTCAAACGCCAGGGCCTGCAGTCTTCCGCCTTCCGAAAGGCGACCGGGCGACCGGGGAAGGAAGCGGTACAGGAGCCCGTCCTCCCTGTCCTCCGTCAGGTAGACCGTCCCGGTTTCCGGATCGACCGCCGCCGCCTCATGCCTGAAGCGGCCCATGGCGGTCAGGGGAACTGGAGCAACCGGCCCGGTGGCGCTGGCCGGGACCTCAAAGACCCAGCCATGGCTGGCGCCCGTCCTTGGAGCCGAGATTGTTGTCTCCTCGCAGGTCAGCCATGAGCCCCAGGGCGTGGCGCCGCCGGCGCAGTTCACAACAGTCCCCGCGAGAGTCAGGGACTCGCGCACACGCCGACCGCCGGCGGGATCGACCACCAGGGTTGTCACCCCGCCGGGCAGGACCCGTCCATCAGCCCGGCGATCATAGGCGGGCAGGGTGGCGAGCCGGGCCTCAAGCTCCGGTCGACCGCCCGTGGGGCCCAGCCGGATTTCGTCGGGATCCAGCTCGTGATTCCGCACCAGCGCCAAACGCCCGTCTGGAAGGGACAGGCATCCCATGCCGTCGAACTTGTCGGGCGTGATGAACCCATCGTCCATGATCTCGCCCGCGGACGACAAGACCCGGTAGGAGAAGCCCTCCGGCAGGTCCAGCACCCCGGCTGGATCGCGCTTCAGGGCCCCGTAGCCCTGCACCTGATCGATAATGTCGCCGCTTTCGGTCGCCTGGGCGGCGCGGGCGCCCAGGCCGGAGAAGGCGAGAGCCGCGGCCGACAGGACAAGGCCCCGGCGGGAGGGAAGGGAGGCCGTTTGTGTCATGTCGATGTTTTGCCATAGAACGCCGAAAGATTCATGACGCTGGCCCCAACCTCTCAGGACCTGGCGTTGGCCCGGGCGAGGTCCTCCCGGATCGAGCCCCTGCCGAGCCAGAAGAGCGCGACAGCCACGAGACCGATGAGCCCACTCACGATCAGGCCCCAACGCAGCCCATCGTCACGGGCCAGGCTGCAGGCGGCCGCCAGCTCCGGATTGGCGGCGGCGAGGCCCTGTCCCAGCTGGCCGGCAGCTATCAGACGGTTGTCGGCGAACATCGGAAGACAGGCCGAGTTGAAGTCCTTGCCGACGGCGATGAGGTCCGCAAGCCGCCAGTTGCTGAGCCCGTCGGCGAGCATGCCGAGCAGGGTGGGGCCGAAGCCAAGCCCGATCATGTTGACGATGAACAGCATGATGGCGACCGCGGAGGCCCGAAGCTCCGGTCCAACCACGCCCTGGATTGAGGCGTAGACAGGCCCGTACCAAAGGGAGTTCAGGAGGATCGGGACAATGAGGAGGGCGAGCGACCAGAACGTCGGGTCGCCCAATCCTCCCGAAAGGCCGGGCGGGCCGCTCGGCAGAAGCATGGCGACGAAGAAGAGCGGGGTCGAGGCGATCATGGCGATGGCCGGTACGCCGAAATAGGCGCGGGTATCCTTCTTGGCGGCGGCGTCCGCGATCTGCCCCCCCGCATAGGTCCCGACGGCCCCGCCGATTCCGATGACGATCGCGAGGGCCAGTCCGATCTGGGCCAGGGGGGTGGTGTGAACCTCGCCATAGAAGATCCCAAGGAAGGCGATCTGACCGTAGCCGATGAAGGCGAGCACGGCGGCGCCGAAGCTGGCGAACCAATAGGACCGGATGGATCCGAGCGCCTTCAGGGCCTGACCGAAACTCAGGGTCGGCGCATCCGCCTTCGGCGGCGCGATCAGGCCAAGCTTGCGGGGTTCCCTGATGGTAAACCAGGCTATGGCCGCCAGCAGCACGCCGGGCAGACCGACCATCAGGAAGGCCCAGCGCCAGTCGAGGGCCTGTGCGATCCAGCCGCCGAAGGCGAAGGCGAAGAAGGTGCCGATGGGCACGCCCATGGAATAGAAGGCCAGGGCGGAGGCGCGCTTCTCCGGCGGAGCCGTATCCGAGATCAGCGAGTGGGCGGGCGGTGTGCAGCCGGCCTCGCCAATCCCGACGCCAACCCGCGCCAGGAGGAGCTGGAGGAAGTTCTGGGCGAGGCCGCACAGGGCGGTGAACATCGACCACACCACAAGTGCTGCGGCGATGATACCGACGCGGTTAGAGGAGAAGCGGTCGGCATACCGCGCGATCGGGATGCCGAGGACTGTGTAGACAAAGGCGAAGGCGAGGCCGGTCAGCAGGCCCATCTGGGTGTTGGAGAGGTTGAACTCCGCCTTGATGGGGCCAGCGAGAATGTTGACGATCTGGCGATCGAGAAAGTTCAGCGTGTAGATGATGAGAAGGAGCCACAGGGCGTAACGCACCTGGCCGGGAGTGAGCGGCTGTCCGGGCGTTGCGGGGTCGGGGCTGGCGGGTGTGGCTTGGGTCAGATCGGTCGACAATGCAGGCTCCATTCAAGGGGTCTACACCCGGCCCCGCGGCGCTCCGGCCGCGAACGGGGGCCGCCGTCCCGGGGCTCCGGGGTGTCAGGCGTGCGGCGGACGCATCATTGCAGGGATTCAGACGACACCAAGGCATTTTGATGTTGTTTCCTGTGGCCCTAACCAGAATTGGGCCCGAGGGCGGATTCCGGCCCGAAAGCTTAAGTCGAAAGCGTTGACCGGCTGTTTAGGCCGGGTCGAACACGGGCTGACAGACTGGCGCCGGCAACCGGGCAGGTCAGAAGAGGTCTCAGTTTGATCCGCTATCCGCCAGCATTTCCTCAATCTGCCCGAGGCGTTCCTTCCCGAAGAACATCTCGTCGCCGATGTAGAAGGTGGGAATGCCGAAGGTCCCACGCTCGACCGCGCGCTCGGTATTGTCGATCAGAGCCTGCTTGATCGCTGCGTCCTGTGTCCGCGCGGAGAGGGCCTCGGCGTCGAAGCCGGCTTCGGTCAGCACGGCGGCGACCGCTCCGGCGTCAGCGACATCCAGCTCCCGCTCCCAGATGGCGGGATTCAGCGCCTCGATGAAGCGGATATGGTCTTCACCCTCCAGAGAGACCAGCATCCGCAGCAGGTTCACGGGGTTGAAGGGGAACTTCGGGTTCATCCTGAATCTGTTGAGGCCATGCTTCTTGATGAAGCGCTGCATTTCCAGCGAGGCGTAGGCGTTCTTGCCCTTCACTTCGGCGTCCCGGATGAAGGGTGGGGCGTTCCCCGTCAGCTTGTGCATGCCGCCCAGGAAGACCGGCGTGATCCTGAGGTCCGCCCCCTGCCGTGCGGCGATCTCGCGCAGGGGTCGCCAGACCAGATAGGCGTTGGGACTCACGAAATCGAAGATCAGTTCAAGGGTCTTGCTCATGTCGCTCTCCTGGGGGCGGGCGTCTCGCAGAGGTCACCTGCCTCCGCCGCCCGCCGATGGGAAGGGGTCCTACTTCAGGGTGGGGCTGCCGGCGTGGTTCCACCAGGCGAGGTCGGAAAAGGCGCGCAGGTCCAGCTCGAAGGTCCAGGCCGAACGGTGCTGGTGCGCCAGATGAAAGTAGGTGTTGGCCACTTCGGCGGGCAGGATCAGGCCGTCATGTTCCAGGCCCTTGGTCTCACGAAGCGCCTGGAATCGCTCGGGACCCAGCAGTTTCCCGAGGGTGTCCGGCGCGTCCACAGCGCCGTCAACGACGATGTGGGCGACGTGGATGCCCTTGCTGGCGAACTGGGCATTGAGCGACTGGCACAGCATGCGCCGCCCGCCGATGGCCGCCGCATGGGAATGCTGTCCGGCGTTGCCGCGCATGGCTGAGGTGGCGGAGGTCACGAGCAGTACCCCTGAACCGCGCGCCTCCATATAGGGGAACAGCACCTGGGCCAGTCGGAAGAGGCTCAGGGTGGCCATCCGCCACCCCATCTCGAAGGCCTTGAGCGATGTGCTCGCCAGGCCTCGGTCTCCGATCTGGGCGCCAAGGTTGAACACCGCGACAGTGATCGGGCCAACATCGGCTTCGATATCGGTCACCAGCTGCTCGATGCTGCCTTCGTCGACCGCATTGACCATGTAGCCGCTGGCGGAGCCGCCTTCCGCCTCGATCTCGGCCACCAGCCTGTCCAGGCCCGCCCTGTCGCTGCGGCGCGCAAGACAGGCATGGTAGCCCTCGCGGGCGAAGCGCTTTGCGACATTGCCGCCGATGCCCGCGCCGGCGCCGAGGATGAGGCAGACGGGTTTGGACATGATCTGCTCCTTCAAGTGGGCGGGCTGGCGAGGCCAGGATTGCCGAAGCTTCCGGTCAAGATGGGCCGCATTCTGAACCGTTCGGTCCGCTTCGCAAGCCGGACCCGGCCCTCCATGTGCGATCTCTCCCGGCCCAGGCGCATATCGGGCCTTGTGCCGGAACTCAGGAGCCGGGCAGGCTCATTCGAAGGGCCAGTTGAGAGGCTCCGGTGGGGAAATGAACGAATGGATTACCTCCGACTGATGGCTGAACTGCATGGGGGAGGGGCCCGCCAGGGTCCGGGCGGTGAGGCGCAGACCCGGTTGGCGATCCAGATCGCCGGCCTGTCGCCATCGCCCGACCTCAGGATCGCGGACATCGGGTGTGGAACCGGCGCCGCCACAATGGTGCTGGCCGCCAGCCTCGGGGCCCAGGTGACCGCCGTTGACCTCGTACCCGCCTTTCTCGATCGGCTCCGGGCTGAGGCGGACGCAGCGGGGCTCGGCGACAGGGTCCGGACGCTCGCCTGCCCAATGACAAGCCTTCCCTTTGCAGAGGGTGAGCTCGACGCCATCTGGTCGGAAGGCGCCATCTACAACATGGGGTTTGAGGCCGGGGTCGCGGCCTGGCGCAGGTTCCTGAAGCCCGGCGGCATACTCGCCGTGTCGGAGTTGACCTGGCTGACGGCGACCCGGCCACCGGACCTGGAGGCGCACTGGCTGAGCGCCTACAGCGAGGTCGACACCGCCGCGGCGAAGATGGCGGTGCTGGAGAAGCAGGGCTACAGCCCGCTGGGCTACTTCGTGCTGCCGGAGTCCTGCTGGCTCGAGAACTTCTACAGGCCCATGGAAAGAAGGTTCGCGGCCTTCGTCGAGGCGAACTCGTCCTCGGCCGCAGCGCGCGAGATTGTGGAGGCCGAGATTCGGGAGATCCGTCTTTACGAGGCGCTCGGCGCCTACTTCGGCTACGGCTTCTACATCGCAAGACGGACAGATGAGGGAGACGGCTCCGGGGGTGGAGCCTGAAGCTGGGGCGAGGTCCATCGGGTGTTTGGCGGATAGGCGCACCCTGCTAGGCTCACGCGCGGACGCCAATCCGGAGCTTCCCCTGCATGAGCCTGCTGCGATCCACCCCCGTTTTGCGGATCTTTGATGAAGCGCTGGCCCGCGCCTTCTATCTCGATTTCCTCGGTTTCCAGGTCGACTTCGAGCACCGCTTCGAGCCCACCGCCCCCCTCTACCTGGCGGTCAGCCGGGACGGCCTGACCCTTCACCTTTCCGCCCACTACGGCGACGCCAGCCCGGGCGCCTCGGTGCGGTTCGTGACCTCGGACGTGGACGCCCTGTGCGCCGAGCTCCAGGCCCGGGCCAACCCGCACGCCCGTCCCCAGGTGGAGGATACGCCCTGGGGGACTCGCGACTTCACCGTCTGGGATCCCTTCGGCAACCGCCTGACCTTCTCCAATGTCGTGGACGACTGAAGGCGGCGATCTCCTGCAGTTCCAGACGTTGCGACAGGTCCGGATCGCGGCGGATGAAGGCGAGGTACCTCGCCTCCGCGGTGAGGCACAGTAGGTCCTCCTCCCTCTGGCGCTTATCTTCGAGGAGCCAGGCCTGGAAGCTAGAGTTGGCCTTTCTCGGCGCCCGCCAATGAACGGAGAGGCTCGTGGACTTTCAAGGACGCACGATCTGCATCGCCGGGGCCTCGCGGGCCATCGGCTACGCTCTCTTCGAGGCCTTCGCCCGGCGGGGCGCAGCCGCGGCGATCTTCCCGACAGGATGGGACAGGCTCGGATCGCCTTCGTGGAGGCCGACCTGTCTGATCCCGAGGGTACGGGCTACCCAACCCGTCGGATCCGCATCACAAGCTTGGCCGCTTTGCTGATCTTCTGTCGACGGGGTCGCCGGCTCCGGCGGCGGCCCGCTTCTCGATGTGAAGCCGTTACCGCGCATCGCCACGCCCCGCCGCCTTATCCGCCGCGCCGTCGCATGAGCCGACGCAGCATCTCGACATGGATGATGACGCCGAGCGGGAGCTGGAAGAGAGATATCAGGACGAAGGGTGATTGTCCGATGGCGGATGGCGCCGGTGAGAGCGCCAGTATCCCGAAGATCGAACCGGCCACCAGGAGGACCGCAACCGTGAAGTCAGTCAGGCCAACAAGGTTCCAGGCGATGGCGGTCCTGTGGCCGCGACCGCGCCGCAATAGGTAGGCCACGACCAGCGCCGAGATCGCGATGAATACATCCAGAATCAGAACCGATATCGCAAGGGCCGCCGGCATCACTCCGTCCTGCAGGGCGACGAGGAACGCAAGACCCCCAATGCGATAGGTCTGAAGACCCGCGAGACCCCAAATAGGCGCCGCGGCGAGGGCCCTGTGCGCTTCAGGCGCCAACCTGGGTAGGACCAGGTAGCTGACAACAGGCAGTGACATCAGGGCGCCAAAGATCAGGAAACGGATGAGATCGCCATCTACCCAGGCTCCGGCCACGGGGAAAACGCCGATCTGGTCGATAACCACGGCGAGCGCGAACCAGAGAGGAAGAATGAGGGCCAGAGCCCGGCTACGGCTGCGGAAGTAGAAACTACAAACGATCGCGGCCACACCGGCGAGTCCATAAACGAAGAAGTTCATGTCGTGGGTCCCTCACGTCCCCGGCGGATGCCTGCGGCGATCCGCTCCGCCGTCCCGAGGGGGTCGGCGAGGTAGGCCACGACCACCCCGGCATGAACATTCGCCGTGGGCTCATGACGGGCGCCCCACGCCATGGCGGCGAGCATGACAGGTATCAGGTCGAGGGTCCGATCGGTCGGTAGAAAGAGACTGGATCTCTTGTCCCCTGGATCCGGACGGCGCTCCAGGAAGCCACGGTGAACCAACTTCTTAAGCCGGTCCGCGAGGATGTTGGTTGCGATGCCCTCGTCGGACCTCTGAAACTCCGAGTAACGGGAGCTGCGCCGCAGGACAACGTCCCTGAGGATCAGCAGGCTCCACGGGTCGCCTATGGCTTCGACCAGTGCATTGATCGGGCAGGAAGAGCGCAAGGGGCTGATCGACGACATGGCATGAGGGTATTCACTTGCATTATGCAAGTCAATTTCCGACAAGACGGTCGTGGCTTCCGTCCTCTTCGGCCCCTCCCGTCTCATGCTAACTCTCCCGCAGGACGATCGCCTGTCCTGGACATCTGAAACGAACCTCTGGGGCGGGCGAGACCGGTTGCCTGACGGCCAAGCCGGCCCCTCGGCGGCGTCAGTGCGCCAGTTTCAGGGTCACGACCCCGGCGACGATGAGGAGCACGCCCAGGTACCGCATCAGCGAGGAAGGATCACCGAAGAACATCACGCCCACCAGGAAGGTCCCTGAAGCTCCGATGCCGGTCCAGACCGCATAGGCGGTGCCCATGGCGATGTGGCGCTGGGCCAGCCACAGAAAAAAACCGCTCGCCGCCATGAAGAGGACGGCCACGGCGATCCCCTGCCAGCGGGTCGAGGACGACTGCGCCCATTTCAGCCCGACCGGCCAGCCAATCTCCAGGACCCCCGCCAATACCAGGTAGAACCAGCTCATCGACATCCTCCCTGCAAGGCCGGGCGCTTCAGGCGCCGCTTTGGAGAGATAGGACGGGCGGCATCGTCAAGCCACCGCATGGTGGAAGGGCGGTCGACCCGGACGCCGATAGCCAGAAGCCCCTGCTCAGAAGAGAGCGGAGCGCCGACCGGTCGACTCCGGCGACAACGGCGGGATCGTCTCCCGCTCTCCGGGCTCGAGTTGAAGCGCATCCCAGCATCCATGGCGCCGCAGCGTGGACTCCAGGTCCCCCGCCCCCGCCGCAAGGGCGTCGGCGAGGGCCAGTTTCAGCCATCCCAGACAGTCCGACCGATAGGAGGCCGCGCGCGCGATGAAGGGCATGCCGCGAAGGGTGATCGAGACCGTGGGTGCGCCGCTCCGCACGGCGGCGGCGTTGGCGACCATGTAGGGCAGGAACACCTCTCCGATCAGGACCAGCAAGCCCTCCAGACCTGGAGCCATGGGGCCAGCCGGATCGCGCCACTCGCCCTCGATGCCGGAGGCGTCGTCCAGATCCTGCACCCACTGAAAGGTCCGCACGGCGTCGCGCCGCATGATCGCCGATGCGCTGGGATCAATGGCGCATTGGGACAACTGGCCGAACAGGCCGATGTCACCAATGGAGGGGCGTCCGCCAAGCAGGAACCGGCTGACCTCCAGCTGCGCCTCGATCGCGGCCAGCACCTCTCCATAGGTCGACCGCAGCAGGGGCCGGTTCACCTCGCGATCGCCCAGCCGGGCAAGTACGCCGGTCTGGCGCGCCCTGAAGCGCTCGATGATCTCACCAAACTGCGCCTTGGGCATCGCCCCCAGCCACCCGGCCATCTGCCGGCGGGCGCAGAAGTCCTGGTCCGCTTCGGCGTCCCAGCGGAAGTCGAACAAGGGCTGCACCAGCCACTCGTCCGCGAAGTCCTCCACCAGCAGGGCCAGGAATCGATCACCGGGATCGTCGGGCAGCAGGCTGCGCTCTCGCGGATGCCTCTCTTCAAGGGCCAGGATCATCGGCGAGGAGTCGGCCCAGTACCGCCCGTCGGGCAACTGCATCACCGGGATCATGCCCTTGCCGGCGGCCTTCAGTTCTCCGCCCTCTCCCAGATAGCCGGGCGGCACGATCCAATCGTGGGGGAGGCGACGACAGCGAAGCGCGGCGCGCAGCTTCAGCGAGTAGGGCGAGCCCGGTCCGCCCAGGATACGGTAGCGGCCCATAGCAAGGTCGGTCATGCCGGATTCCTGAATATGCTGTGGGGCGTCCTTGCCTGCGCTTGGACACGCCTTGTCGATCTGGCGCCAATACCTCATGCCCCCAGGCTGAAGATGTCGGTCTGGCGTCAGGATGTCTTCAGATGCCGCCCTTCGGCAAGAGGCAGGGCGGCTGAGCCACCCGCCATCGTAGTCTGGCCATCGAAATCCCCTTGCGGCGACGGCCCGGCTCGCGCCTAACTCCCGCTATGAAGCGTCTGTTCAGAAGACGCGACCTTGAGGGGAGTCCAGTTCCGGTGTCGCAATCCCAGTCCGGCCCTACGGGCGGTCAGATCTCCTTGCCACGAGCCCTGGTCTTCGCCAGCGCGGCTGTCCCCATCGGGGCGCTTGGCATCGCCGCCACTGTTCACCTGCCGCGCTATTTCGCCGCTGAACTCGGCCTGTCGCTGGCCCTGGTCGGCACGGTGTTCGCTCTGGTCCGGTTCATCGACATTCCGATCGACACCGCCATGGGCCTGGCGATGGACCGGACCAAGACCCGCTTCGGTCGCTACCGGGTCTGGATGGCGCTCGGCGCTCCGGTGCTGATGCTGGGATTCTACATGCTGCTGATGACCGGCTCCGGGGACGGGCCACTCTACCTGGGTCTGTGGCTGTTGGTGATGTACCTCGGCTATTCCGGCGTCCTTTTGTCCCACCTCGCCTGGGCCGGACGGCTTGCCCCCACCTACACGGAACGCTCGCGGATCTTCGGGGCCATCACGGGGCTGGGCGTTATCGGCGCCATGGCCGTGCTGCTGATCCCCATCGTCATGAGCCAGCAGGGCTTTACGGACGCTCAGGGCGTCCAGGCCATGATCTGGTTCATCATCGCCAGCACGGCGCTTACCTGCATGCTCGTGGTCTTCAGCTCGCAGGAACGCATCGCCCAGGATCGGCCCGCCCAGTTCACGCTCAAGGACTACGCCCAGCTGCTCACCCGGGGGAACGTGATCCGGCTGCTGGCCGCCGACCTCATGGTCACCCTCGGGCCGGGCTGGATGGCCGCGCTCTACCTGTTCTACTTCAAGGACAGCCGGGGGTTTGACACCGCCGCCGCCAACCTGCTGCTGCTGATCTATGTCGCGGCCGGGTTCGCCGGCGCGCCCCTGGCGGCCTGGCTTGCGAACAAGATCAGCAAGCACATCGCCTTCCTGGTGACGACCACCGTCTATTCCGTCGGCCTGATGTGTCTGCCCTTCCTGCCCAAGGGGGACTTCCCGATCTTCTCGGTGCTGATGTTCGTGGTCGGCGCCATGGCGGCGGGCTTCACGGTCATGATGCGGGCCATCGCGGCCGACATCGCCGACGAGCTCCGGCTCGATAGCGGCCGGGAATGGATGGGCCTGATCTATGCCGGCCTGACCGCCACGGCGAAGCTGGCCACAGCCGGCGCGATCTTCCTGACCTTCAACGTCCTGGCGCTGGTGGGATACCGGGTCGGCGCCGGGGTCACCAACACGCCTGAGGCGATCCGCGGCCTGGAGCTGGCCTACATCGTCGGTCCGATCATCTTCGTGATGGCCGCCGGCGCCTGCTTCCTCGGCTACAAGCTGACCGCCGAGCGCCACGCCGAGATCCGCCGCAAGCTCGACCTTCTCGATATCAGCGAGACCGACCCGGGCGCCGCGGCCGAAGCCCTCACCGGCGTTGACCTCGGCCCGAAAGGGCGGGGGTGAGGAGAGGGTGACGCCCGCGCCAGCGCCGCAGCGCGGACGCCGTCTCCGTCCCTGATCACCCCAGGATCGTCTCCGCCAGCAGGGCGTTCACCGCCATGATCGCCGCTATGCCCGCGAGATTGAGGAAGAACCCTGTCCACAACATGGTTCGAAGCGAGGGCAGGCCGGTGGCGAAGGCAATGGCGTTGGGAGCCGTGGCGATCGGCAGCATGAAGCCCAGACTAGCCGTCAGGGTCACGGGGAAGACCAGCAGCAGCGGATTGATCCCCAGTGCGACGGCCAAGGCGGCGACAATCGGCAGCATGGCCGTCAGGGTCGCCACGTTCGACATCATCTCTGTCGCGATCAGGGTGATGAGCAACAGCACGACCAGAATGATCAGGGGCTCATAGCCCTGCAGGCCCTGCATCGCCAGGCCCAGCCACTCGGACAGGCCGGTGCTGTCCATGGCGGCTGCGATCGACAGCCCGCCGCCGAACAGGATGACGATGCCCCAGGGAATGCGCTCGGCGCTGGACCAGTCCAGCAGTCGGGGGCGTTTGGGATCTCCGGAGGGCAGGAGGAAGAGGGCGAGCGCGCCGGCGATGGCGATCCCCATATCGCTCAGCCGTTCCAGGCCGGGAATTCTCACCAGCACAAGCTCGCGCAGTATCCAGGCGCAGGCGACGACGACGAAGACGGCCAGAACCCGACGTTCCGCGGGGCTGGCCGGACCGAGGGCTTCGCGGGCGCGCCGCAGGACGCCACGCCCCCGGGCCACATCATCGGGGGTCGCTGCCACCAGGCCCCGGCTGACGATGAACCACAGGACGGGAAGCAGAATGGAGACCACCGGAACGCCGAGCATCATCCACTGGACGAAGGAGAGGTCCACCCCGCGCTCATTCAGGAACGCCATGGCGATCACGTTCGTCGGAGACCCTACGGGCGTGCCCATGCCGCCGATGGACGCCGCATAGGCCACACCCAGCACAAGCGCGGCGCCAAGACGGGGATCCTTGTGGCCGTTGTCGGCCATGGCGCCGGCGACGGCGACGGCTATGGGTGTCAGCATCAGGGCCGTGGCCGTGTTGGAAATCCACAGGGACAGCAACCCCGCCGCCAGGATGAAGCCCGCAACCAGGGCCGCGGGACGGGCGCCCACGGCGCCGGCCACCGTCAGGGCGATCCTGGCGTGCAGGCCCCAGCGCTCGATGGCGGCCGCCAGCATGAAGCCCCCGATGAACAGAAAGAGGATCGGGTCGGCATAGGGCTTCGCGGCATCGGCGGTGTTCGCCGCCCCGGTCAGCGGCAAGGCGATGAGCGGGATCAGGGCCGTGGCGGCGATAGGGACCGCCTCTGTCACCCACCAGACCAGCATCAGGGCCATGATCGAGACGACCCACCAGGCCTGGACAGACAGACCCTCCGGCGCGCCCATCAATTGAAGTCCGGCCGCAATCGCCGGGCCCAGCACGAGCCCCAGCCTGCGCCCGAACGCGCCAAGCCCCCCGCCTTCGCCCGGCCCGCCGCCCGCCTCGATCTCGCCGGCCGAGCTTTTGGACATGATCACCCCTCTCTGCCCCTCTAGGCTTAGATCATGTTCCGATGAGTGGGAACCGGTTATCGGATCGAAGCATGATCTAACATATTGGATTTAGAGCTTGTTTTGCCCTTTCAAACGTTCTGTCGAAAGGAACGAGCTCTGGCGGATCATTGAAGGCTATCAGCCTGATATGTCTGCCCTTCCTGCCCAAAGGGGGCCTTCTCGATCTGCTTTATGGTGGCCGCCGCCGACGCCCTCACCGGCGCGACTGGCATCGGCGTGAAAACGGCGACAAGTGGCGCCTATGCCTTCAGGGCCTACGTCATCTTCCCGGCTATCCCCGAACGCCAGCTCCGGGCCACCCTCAGGCCTGGATCAAGCCGGACCGACAAAGGCCGTCAAACCAAAAGGGGCGAGCCGTTGCCGGCCCGCCCCCAATCGTTTGGCGATCGTGCCGGATTTACGGCAGGAGAACGGTGTCAACGACGTGAATGACGCCGTTCGTCGTATCGAGATCGGTAGCCGTCACGTGAGACGTGCGGCCCTTGGCGTCGGTCAGCATGACCTTGTTGCCCATCACCGACGCGGTCAGCTTGCCGCCCTGGACGGTGGTGACGACAGCCTTGCCGCCGCCGGCCGTGATTGCGGCGAGGACGTCCTTGGCCATCAGCTTGCCGGGGACGACATGATAGGTCAGCACCGACTGGAGCTGCGTCTTGTTCTCAGGCTTCAACAGACTGTCGACGGTGCCAACTGGCAACTTGGCGAAGGCAGCGTTGGTGGGCGCGAAGACCGTGAACGGGCCCTTGCCCGACAGCGTGTCGACGAGCTCAGCGGCCTTGACGGCGGCAACCAACGTCGTGTGATCGGCAGAACCGGCGGCGGTGCCGACGACGTTGGCGCTCGGCGCGGCGAGCGCCGGCAATGCGGAGGCCGTCAGGCCGGCGGCGGCAATAGCGACCAGGGCGGCCTTCAAGGATTGGCGGCGAGAGTGCGGCTGGGCAGATTTCATGATGAGTCCTTGGCGCGGAGTGGCAAGCACTCCCGGCGGTATAGCCCGGCGTGCGAATTCGCGAAATAGGGGCTGTGTGTTGCAGTCGCAAGACGATGTGCCGGAATGCGGCGCAGCCGCGCACTGACCGTGATCGAGAACGGTACGCGCGAGTGTCTGGCCCTGGTGGCGGACACCGCGCTGTCGGGGCGTACGGTGGCGCGCGAGCTCGACGCCATCATCGCTTACCGCGGACGTCCCGACGTTATCTTCCGCGACTACGGCGCGGAGTACACCTCCAGCACAATCTGGGTTGGGCCGACGTGAGGGGCTTGGACTGGCGCGACAGCGCACCCGGCAGAGTTCACCGGACGGTCCTAATCGAGGAAGTCACACCAAGGCTTCGAACAAAACCAAGCCACCGATCGTTACGACCAGATAGGCGATCAGCCACAGGCTTTGACGATCAATCGTGCCCGGCAGGGTGCTCCATCCCTCGACCGAGGTGGGTGCGCCGCTGGCCTCGAACCGGGCGCGTTGACCGGGGATCGAGTAAGGCGACCAGTCCGCCTGCCGCCCGGTAAGAAGGCGGCTGGCGCCCCATCCTACGATCATGGTTGCCCCTCCGCCGATCAAGCAGTACCAGGGCCAGGCGATATCGGTGCGGGTGGCCACCGCCCAGATCACGGCGAAGCCCGCGAAGACCCCGACCAAAAGACCGCGCTCAGTCGTGTGCTTCGAGAAGAAGCCCAAGCCGTACATGCCTAGTTTCGCCCCCACGAAATAGCTGCTGATCTTGCTTAGTAACTCCAGAATCGACCCGCTTGAGTTCGCATACAGGATGGCGGGGACGATAACGATCGCCCCCCAGAAGAGCGTCATCCAGCGCGTGACGGCCAGATAGTGCGCGTCCGAGGCATGGGTGCGGAAGTAGCGCTGGTAGAAATCGACGACACTGGCCGTCGCCATGCTGTTGAAGGCTGAGCTGAGTGTCGACATTGACGCGGCCAACACCGCCGCTGCGAGGATGCCAAGCAGGCCGGGGATGCCAGAATCCCGCGCGAACTGCAGTATGATCTCATTGGTGTTCTGGAACGGGCGTCCCCCGAAATAGCCCCAGGCCAGCACGCCGATGAAGAAGAACAGGAAATAGATCGGAAAGGCGGCATATCCCATCAGCAAATAGGATTTCTTGGCGTCGCCGATCGACTTGGCCCCCAGGGTCCGCTGCACCATCATCTGGTTGGCTCCATAGACCGTGACGTGGAACAGGGTCATGCCGATCAAGCCCGACCAAATGGTGGTGGGAATGGTGGCGTCCAATGTCGGGTCGATGGCGGTGAGCCGCCCAGCGGCCTTCAGACTGCCCAGAACATCGCCGATGGGTTCAGGCATCAGGAGAATCATCGCGACCATGATGACAATAGCCCCGCCGAACAAGATCACGGCCTGGAACACGTCGGTCCAGATCACTGCCAGCATGCCCCCCATGGTGGTATAGATCAGGGCGAGTACGGTGATGGCGACAACGGCCCAGGTGATGGGGACGCCAGTGATGAACTGCAGCACCAGGGCGGTGGCGTAGAGGATTGCACCAGTCGACAGTCCTTGGGTCACCAGGAAGATGCTCGACATGATGGCGCGCGAGGTCGTTCCGAAGCGACGCTCCTGATACTCGTAAATAGAGGCAACGCCGCTGTTATAGAAGAATGGCAGGAAGTAGGTGGTCACCGCTAGGATGACGATCGGATAGTTCAGGTGTATTGCCAGGGCCGCCAACCCGTCGCTGTAGGCCCAGGCGGGCGCCCCAAGAAAAGACAGGGCGCTGATGTAGGTAGCAATGACCGACACCCCGATGGCCCACCACGGGGTCCGCCCGCTGCCGATGTTGAACTCCTTGGCGGTCTTCACATTTCGCCCTAGCACGAAGCCAATGACGAGGTTGGCGACGATGAAGGTGAGGATGATCGTCCCGTCGAGGAGTGAGAGCGTCATTTGAGGTCTCCGGAGATGTCAGCACTAACCTGCGTGTCCCGACGCAACACTTTCTTGCTTCTCAATCCGCGGTCCAACCGCCGTCGATGACCAGGCTCGTGCCGGTCATGAGCGCGGCGGCGTCGGAGGCCAGGAAAACGATCGCCCCCATCAAGTCCTCGACCTTGCCCAGCCGACCCAGCTTGATCTTGGCTAGAACCGAGGCCTTGAATGCAGGATCCGCGAAGAACGGCCGAGTCATCGGCGTTTCGATGAAGGTAGGCGCGATGGTGTTTGACCGAATACCGTGCGGCGCAAGGTCGAGGGCGATGGCCTTGTTCATACCCTCCAACGCCCATTTCGAGGCGCAATAGAGCGAGCGGTTCGCCCCGCCCACATGGCCCATCTGTGAGCCCATATGGATCAGGGCGCCCTTGACCCCTTGCGCGATCATCCGTCTGGCAGAGGCCTGAGCCACGAAATAGGCCGCCTTCAGGTTCAAGCCGAGGACCGCGTCATAGTCCTCCTCCGTGACGTCCCAGATTGGCTTGGGCCGGTTTAGGCCTGCGTTGTTGACCAGGACATCGAAGGCGGGACGATCGGCGAAAAAGGCGGCGACCGAGGGTAGGTCCGCCACATCCAGGGTGCAGGCGCTCGCGAGTGGCCCCAGGCGTTCGGCCGCCGCCCCGATCTCCGCGGCGGTGCGCGCCACCAGCGTAACCTGGGCGCCGGCCTGGACCAGCGCGGCGGCGGCGGCGAGACCGATCCCGCGACCGGCGCCCGTGACCAGCGCAGAACGCCCATCGAGCCGAAACGAGGGCGTGGTCGGAGGGGGGGGAGCGTCGGTGTTCAATCCGCCTCGACTTTGCCCGCGTAGGGCACGTCCCGCCCGCCGAACCGGCGCACGCGGATGTTGGCCTGCTCGCCATGTCCCGCAAACCCTTCGAGCGCACAAAGCCGGCTGCAGTATTCGCCTACCAGTGTCGAAGCCTCGTCAGTAAGAACCCGCTGGTAGGTACAGGTCTTTAGGAATTTTCCAACCCATAGCCCGCCAGTATAGCGCGAAGCCTTCCGAGTAGGCAAGGTGTGATTGGTGCCGATTACCTTGTCACCATAGCTTACGTTCGTGCGGGCCCCGAGGAATAGAGCGCCGTAGTTCGTCATGTTCTCCAGGAAGTAATTCGGGTCTCTGGTCATAACCTGAACATGCTCCGATGCGATCTCGTCAGCGATCCGCACCATCTCGGCGTCGTCTTCGGCAACGATCACCTCTCCGAAGGAGTCCCAGGCGCGGCGGGCGATGGCGGCGGTGGGCAGGATCGTCAGCAGGCGCTCGACCTCGCGCATCGTCTCCTCGGCCAGCGCACGGCTGGTGGTCAGCAGAATGGCGGGTGAATCCGGGCCATGTTCGGCTTGACCCAGAAGGTCGGTGGCCGCCAGTTCGCCATCGCAGCCGACCTCGTCACAGATGATCAGCGTTTCGGTGGGGCCCGCGAACAGGTCGATGCCCACGCGGCCGAAGAGCTGCCGCTTAGCCTCGGCGACAAAGGCGTTGCCCGGACCGACCAAGATATCGACCGCCGCGATACTCTGCGTACCGATCGCCATGGCCGCCACCGCCTGAATACCCCCCAGGCAATAGATCTCGTCCGCCCCAGCCATGGCTTGCGCCGCCACGATCGCCGGGGCGGGGCGGCCCTCAAAAGGCGGCGCGCAAGTTGCAACCCGAGGCACGCCGGCGACCTTGGCCGTGATCACACTCATGTGCGCTGATGCCAACAGCGGGTACTTTCCGCCGGGGACGTAGCAACCGGCGTTCTGGATCGGGACGTGCCGGTGGCCCAGGATTACGCCCGGCAGGGTTTCAACCTGGACCTCGAGCATCGAATCCCGCTGGATCTGAGCGAAGTTCCGCACTTGCGTCTGGGCGAACTCGATGTCCTTCAGGTCCTGAGGCGAAAGCTGGTCAATGCAGTCCTGGATCTCGGAGGCTGTGAGCCGATAGCTTTCACGGTCCCAACCGTCGAACCGGTTCGAGAGCTCGCGCACCGCAGCGTCGCCGCGGGCCTCGATGTCGGCCAGCAGGGTCTCGACGGTGTCTCGCACCGCCCGATCGTTGGAAGCCTTGCTCTCCGCGGTTGCTCCGCGCTTCAACCATTCCGCCATTTCAGCTCCTGTCGTTCAGGGCGGCCATCCGGGCGAACAGGTCGACTCCCATCTGCTGCAGCAGGTCGGGGATGTCGATCATCACCCAGTTCTCAGCCAGGCGATCACCCTCGCGTCGCCAGAAATCCATCACCCGCATGGTGATCTTGCGACCCGTCGGCGCCAGGCCCAGCCAATCGCCGCCGGCATGGGTTGCATAGATACTGGGCCATCCCGTGGAGGCGACGAAGGCGCCGTGGCCGAAACGCGCCCGGTGATTGCCCCCGACCCGATCAGGAAAGGCGGCCAGGAACGGCCGTTGGTGGCCGCGTTCGTAGTCATGGTGACCCTGGAAGCTGCCGATGGGCTCAGGACCGAACCACCAGAAGTCGTCCGTCCAGTAGTCACGCATGCCCATGCTCTTCAGTGAGCCATCGTACTGCTTCAGGCCCCCAATCATGGCTTCGACGAGCGCAAGGCTTTGGGCGCTCTCCTGCGGTGATGAGGCTGGAAACGCAACATCTCCACCCAATGGAGGCGGGGCCATAAGCGCGGGGCCCATGGCGCGTCCGAGGGGCCAGACCCCCGCCTGGATCATCAGCGAAGGCAGGTCAAGGATCAGCAGGGTCTCGACAATCCGCCCAGCTTCTATCCGTTCGAAGCTGCCGAAGCGCAGGTGGGCGATACGTCCGGTGGCAGGAATGCTAAACAGCGGCGCGACAAAGCGTCCGTGTAGGTGCCCGCTCCGCGCGATCCACTCCGCACCTTGGAAGGCGCCCTGCATTGCGATTGCTGTCCGGATCGTCATCGCGGGGAAGGCGGCCGCCAGGGGTGCGATCAGAGCCTGCTCCGCTGCCGCCAAGCCGATCTGCTCCTCCACAGGATTGCATGCCCGCAAGAGGTGATCGGCGGCCCAGATACGGCGCGCGGCAGGCTCGAAGAGCGTTTCGGCATGAGACATTTGCATCTCCGGTTGCCTGTACTGACTGCGAATGCAAGAAAAGGCAAGGGAAGTGGGAACGAGGTTTCGGCGTGCTTGAAGACCAGAAGAGAGCCGGCGGTGGCAGGCTGGACGCACGCGTCGTCCGCTATGCTGACCTGAAGCCCTGCTACAATGCCTTTGTTGACACCCGCACTCCGGGTTCGGAGGCCAAGGAAAACTTCACCATCATTGGTCCCGGCGTGTCGGAGAATCCCGCCCAGCACGTACACATCGCCGAGCCTCACGGATTTAACATCGGCGGCGCGCGCCAGCCGCCAAACTGCGTGAACTCGCAACACAGCCACACGACGGCAGAGGTGTTCGTGGCTCACACCGGTTGCTGGCGCTTCGATCTCGGGGAGCACGGCGAAGATGCGCAGGTCTTCCTAGGCCCGGGTGACACTATCTCCCTCCCGACCCAAATGTTCCGCGGCTTTACCAACGTCGGAACGGACACAGGTTTTCTTTGGGCCATACTCGGCGGTGACGATCCCGGCCGGGTGTTATGGGCGCCGGACGTATTTGAACTCGCCAAGGACCACGGCCTAGTTCTGCTTGAGAACGGCAACCTCGTCGATACCGCTTCGGGGGAACTGTCGCCGTCCGACGTCTCCCCCATGCCCGTGACCACGCGCGAGCAGGTCGCGGCATTGCGGCGGTGCTCTCAGGCAGAAGCCGACGGCCTCGTGGTCCGAGATGCCCAGGGGGCTGGCCTTGTGATCGGCCCAGGCGGGCGCCTGGATTGGCCCCATGGCTTCACTCTCGAGCGATGGCATATCGTGGGCTCGGCCGATGGCCTGGAAGGCCGCTATGTTGTCTTCGTTCATCGCGGCGTCGTCACTGTGGAAGGCGGCGACGAGCCTGTAGCGCTCCGGGCGGGAGACACCATGACGATCCCGGCGGACATGGGCCGGCATCGTCTGACCACCGATGATGCCGTAGTTTTCGCCGTTAGGCAGGTGTGAGGGGGTTCAAATCCTCACAGCCCGGGCCAGTGATGCTGCGCCTTGGAGCAGAAACTCCTGGTCGGACGCCAGGATGAACAGGCTGGCGCCTTTGGCGCGCCACTCAGGTAAATCGTCCGACCGTCCGAGGAACATACCTGCGGCCCGACCCGACGCCACGCATGCTGCGCAGATCTGCTCCACAGCCGCAGCCACCCGCGACTCATCCGGGCTTGCTGCGCCCAGCGAAATAGTCAGGTCAGCCCGGCCAATGAACAGGGCATCTATGCCTTCGACCCGGGCGATCGCGTCGATCTCGTCCAGAGCCTCCGCGTCTTCGATCTGAGCGATGACGACAACGTTCTGTGCCCCGGCGCGGTGCTTGGCCATGCCCAGCAGCGTGTGGCCCGCCGCCCGGGTGCCACCGGAGTATCCGCGCCCGCCCGGCCCGTAATGGCAGGCTTGGACTAGGGCGCGGGCCTCGGCCTCGGTTCTGACATGGGGGACGATGACGCCGTCGGCGCCGAGGTCTAGGGCGTTGAGCAACTGCTCAGGTGCAGACGAGGCCGGTCGCACCAACACAGGCTTGCCGCCGGCTCGCGCTGACAGAATGCAGGCGTCCAGATCACGTCGGTCAAAGGGCGCATGTTCCGCATCCAGCACCAGGCAATCCAGGGGTGACAGGCTCAGCACCTCCACCACATGCGGATGCGGGGTCTTTACCCAGGTTCCGGCCAGCAGGTCGCCGGAACGGAGGCGCTCTCCAAAGCTCACCATAGCCGAGCGCTTGCCAAGGCGGCGCCTTCAGCAAGAGTGCGAAGCTTGGCCCAGACGATGTCCGGATCGACTGCGCCGAAGCCCGCAAAGGTGGAAAAGCCGCAGTCTGTTCCCGCTATGATCCGCTCTCGGCCCACAATCCCAGCAAACCGCTCGATCCGCTCAGCCACAACGCGCGGGTGCTCGATGAAGTTGGTGGTGGAGTCGATCACGCCAGGGATCAAAACCTTGTCCTCTGGAATCAAGTCGCGCATCTCCAAGAAATAGTTCCAGTCGTGCTGATGGCGCGGGTTCGATGTTTCGAACAACAGGCCTGCGGGCTTGGCCTTCATCAACGTTGGCAGGATCACGCCCATCTCGACATCGCAATGGTGCGGCCCCTCGTAGTTGCCCCAGCAGACGTGCATTCGCACCCGATCGGCCGCAACATTCCGTAACGCGTGGTTCAGAACCTCCACGTGCTTACCGATCAGCCGCAGGTACTCCTCGTCGGACCGGCCCTTGTACATCATGTGCCTGCCGAGCCCGAGGTCAGGCGAGTCGAGTTGCAATATCAGCCCGGCCCCCACGATGGCCTCGTACTCCGGTCTCATGGCCTCCGCGAGAGCCTCGAGATAATCGTCCTGGGTCGGGTAGTGCTCGTTGGGCTGGAAGAGTGCGATCACGCCCGGCGAGGCGGCGTTCATGAAGCCACCAAGCGGGCTGTGCCTGGCGATCGCGCTCGCCATGTGGCCAAGATCGTCCTGCAGTGGTTCCAGTGTCTTGGGTTCTATAGGTCCGACGCACTTGGGGCGGCGATACGTCGGGGTGCCGCCCCCCTTTGCCTGACGTTCCAGGAACCCCGGGAACGCCTCAAGGTCCGCAGGCGGTGTTCTCGGGGAGTCGCCATCAAAGCCGGTGATGCGATCCTTGATGTAGGTCGCATAGCTGATCTTCGACATCTCACCGTCAGAGACGAGATCGACCCCAGCGGCGACCTGCCTGCCGACGGCGTCATCTACCGCATCGCCGATGACCCGACCAAAGTCTGCGGCATTGACCGGGTCGCCACGCTCGTGGGCGAAGATCAGGTCTGTCACTGCCTTCGAACGCGGCAGGGAGCCTACATGGGTGACGAGAATGCGTTCAGTCATTGGGGTATTGCCTCTTCAGGGACGCGAGGCGTCCAGGGTGCACGAAGCCATGCAGCTTCGCCGGCGATGTCGGTGATCACCTGATCACCCGTCGGGGACCAGGCCAGTGCAATGTTCGTGAAGCCGGAGCGGCGCTCGAACTCGCTGCTGAAGCGATGCGCCGCGATCAGGGCGGCCCCCTGTTTGGCTGTCCCAAATGCGCGGATCACAAAGGGTCGGGTGCGGCTGAAGCCCTGATCATTGCGCATCAACGCCCGCGCCGCCTTCTGGACTCGCACGATGGCGTCGGCGGCCAGAGCGGGGTGGTCGGACGAAATCATGGAGATGTCGCCGTGGTCCTGGGTGAGGTCGGAGTCAAATGGCGTCGCGATCCGCGGCTCTGTCGGTAGCGGCTCCCCGCCGCCCAAGCGCCAGAGTCTTGATAGGTTGTCCCCCGACAAGTCTGCAAAGAGGGCGGTCGCACCATCGAAGATCGCCGCGTGGTCAGGGGCAGTGACAACCAACGCATTCTCCGCGATCTCGAAGGGGGCGCTTCGGAACGTTTCGACGATCTGTTCTTCGCCGTGGGCTTCGATGCCAAAAGCGGTAAGACGCGCGGTGTGAAGCAGCCCGGAGTCGGGATGCCCCCCGCCCGCGAGGATTCGCAGGGTCTCAATCGGGTTCACGCGCCCAGCCCTCCCGCAACCTGGCGAAGCACAGCCAGTTCGTCAAAAACCGTCGTCTCTTCGATAATCAGGCCGCCGCGAAGCCGAAGATGCGACACCGCCATGATCAGCAGCTCGCGCCCGGTGGCCGCACCCCATACCCCGCTGCCCCGGTGGATTCCGGCAAGCGACCAGCGCAGTGCGACCGCGATATCCGCGCCGGGGAGGGGGCGGGCGGCGATGTGCTCCAGCCGCCAGGCGACGTCATGGAGGCTCGCACGAATTTGAGTCAGGCAACCGATCCAGTATCCACGCCCATAGCCGTGGCGGTTTGAGGGCCAGCGGACTTCCACTGCGGGCGAGAGCGCCTGGGCCGCCATCCCGAAGTTGTCATCGCGAAACGCCGTCGCAAGCATCGCTGCTGGGCCCAGAGCGGGGTGGCCATTGGGGATAGCCGCGTCCGGCGCCTCTCGGGTTCGGGCGATGGCCTCGGTGCGCCAGAGGTGCCTGTCCTGGCTTCCGTTGCGGTCCGCGTCAGCCTGAGCGCGCGCTGTGGCCCAGGGATCGCCTCCCACCTGCCAGACGGCTCGCAGGTTATCCCGCACCAGCCATTCCTCGACGATCATGTTCTCGCGACAAGCACAGTCCGCTATCGTCAGAACGCCGTTTGACCGCAGGCTTGAGGCGCCAATTAGCGCATCGTCGCCTAGGTGGGTCGATCGACTGGCGACCCGGTGCGAGCTGTACAGGAGGCCATCGCCATCGTCTGACCAGATCACGTCTTCACCCATCAGTCGCCGATCGGGTGTAGCTGAAAGCGTCGTGATTGTGTTCTGAACCACGGCTTCCTTGCCGACCACCGGCCCGGCCAGGGTGTGGACATGGCAATCATCGCTGTAGTGGGTCCGGCAGAGGCCGACGTCCTTCTGCTCCCAGATGCGATGGGTGCACCGGATGATGTAATCGACGAAGTCGCGGTAAACGGGTTCGTAGCCGGGCAGGGGCTGGCGGCGCGGCCCTTCTTCCAGCAAGTCCGCCACGGTCCGCCCGAATGGCGAGCGCACCTCTGGAAGATCGTTCCAAGCCATCAGGATGCCCTCCGCAGATCGGTTTCGGGTTGAGAGCGCCGGCGCGCCGTGGCGCCGCAGGTGTGAGAGATCGGTGGTGTGGGTCGTGGGTAGAACCGTCATGGCGCAACGGTCTTCAAACGCCAATGGAATTGGTCACGCATGCAAACAGCCCATTCCCCTGCGCCAACCCAATCCGTGACACTTTTGGCACGTCGGAATAACAATACAACCTCGTCCAAATTGACTGCGATTGCAAACCCCCGCGGGAGACGATACCCGTGGGAGATGGCGAGCATTGGATCAGGGAGAAAACAGTGTTGCATCGCGGTAAACTGACGGTTTCGGCGTTCGCTCTCGCGGCGGGCATGCTCCCGACAGCACTCCATGCTCAGGCAGCAGGATCCGGTGACGCGGTTGGATTGTCCGAGGTTGTGGTCACGGCGCAGCGTCGTGAAGAGAACCTGCAGAAGGTCCCTGTCTCGGTCTCCGCCTTTAGCGCCGCCGAGATTAAGGACAAGGGCATCACCAGCGTCGCTGACCTTGAGAATCGGGTTCCCGGGTTCACGTTTGGACGCTCAGGATCGGACGCTCGGCCCGCTTTGCGCGGCGTACGAACCGAAAATGTTGCCGTCAACGGCGATACGACAATCGGCTATTTCGTAGATGGGGTTTACATGTCGCGCGCCCAGCAGGCGATGCTCGGCTTTGTGGATCTTGAGCGGGTCGAGATTCAGCGGGGTCCCCAAGGCACGCTCTACGGCCGCAACACCTTTGGCGGTAACATTTCGATCGCCACGGCCAAGCCCAAGTTTAGCGGTTTCGAAAGTGGCGTGGATCTGACCTACGGCGAGTACAACCGATTCCGGTTTGAGGGCTTCGTAAATGCGCCTCTGGGGGACACGGTTGCGCTGAGGCTAGCCGGTGCGATTGAAAGGTCTGACGGCTGGGTTCAGAATGATTACCCCTCGGGTCGGAACCTGTTCGACGATGACAGCCAGTACTTTCGGGCTGCCGTTGCGTTAAGACCCAATGACGCCCTGACCGCCGACTTTAAGTTCGATTACGTCCGGAGTAGGGGCGCGGGTGGATCGGCGTTTGGTTACAAGCAGGTCGGCACCTACTACTACACGCCGACAAACCAACAGTTGTTCAACGCCACACCTATACGCCTCAATGCGCGCCCTGGTCTGCGGGACGGTGTCATTGACGCCCCCCTGACCATCGACGCCGGCGCCCCGCTCCATCGACCGGGCAACGTCTGGCGGATCGACACAGACTATCCGACCAACCTGGATCTTCGGAACTACGGTTTTACTGCAAACATCGCCTACGATCTCGGTGCGGTGACGGTGAAATCGATTACCGGTTACACCGATTTCCGGGCGGCCCGGAGCTCTGATGGCGACTTCTCGAGCAGTCAGATCGCGATTGATTATCAGCTCACCGCGGCCGAGACCTTCAGCCAGGAGTTCCAGCTGATTTCCGACGACAGCGGCCCCCTGACTTATGTCGCTGGCGCTTACTATTTCAGGGACGAGCTGCGCGGTGTCTTCATTAACCAGCAGCTGCCGCGGATCATCCGCAGCGTTACGCCCAATCTCAACCTGCCGCAGAACGGCGCAGGCTTCTACGATGAGCAACTGCCCGTCACGGTGTCGTACGCTGGCTACGCACAGGCCAGCTATGCAGTCACCGACCGCCTGAAGGTTACAGGCGGTATCCGCTACACTGAGGACAGAAAGGACTTCAAGTTCGCCAATGCGAACGCGGTCCTGCCACTGGCTGGAACGCCCGGCGTCCCTCAGGGCACACTTATCACGCTGCAGACAGGCGGAATCCCGGCATCTGCGTTTGGGACCAAGGGTGCGCCGACCAACTGCACATACACATCGCTTCCGGCTCCGATCGCCGGCTTCCAGTGTCTGGCCTCCAACACGGCGGTGCTGACCGGCGCGACCTACGCCACCAAGCGCTTCGACAGGGTCACGTGGCGCGCGGGCGTCGATTATCAACTCAGCGACAACAGCTTGTTGTACGCCAGTGTTTCGACGGGCTTCCGTTCGGGCGGCTTCAACTCCGGCCAGTCAGGGGCGGCTGCGCCGACCTTCAATCCTGAAACCGTGACCGCCTACGAGTTTGGCTCCAAGAACCGCTTCTTCGATAACACCTTGCAGCTCAACGTCGCGGCGTTCAACAATCTCTACAGCGGCCTGCAGGAGCAACGTCAGATCCCGGCGGGGGGTACGACGATCACCATCGTCGAGAACAGCGGTAGATCCCGCGCCCGCGGCGTCGAAGTCGAATTCACCTGGCAGCCAGTCGAGGCCCTGGCGCTCGGCGGCAGCTTCTCCTACCTCGACGCCGAGTACACCCGCTATCGCGACGTGGGCCTGCCCTTCGCCACCAGCATCCTGGTCGCGGATTCCTCCGTTACGGCGCCGACGATCCTGAATGGGGTCCAGATCGCGGGTATCGGCCAACGCCGCCTGTTCGCCCCTGGATATAACTGCTCACCCGTCGCGGGTACGGGCGGGACCGGGCAGCCCCCCCTCGCCATCGGATGCGACCTTTCGGGCAAGCGTATTCCCTATTCGCCTGAGTACTCCGGCTCGCTTTACGCCGAGTACGAGATCGACCTCGGAGACGCAGGTACGCTGACACCCTACGCCGCGCTGACCTTCTCCGGCGCCTGGTACGGTCAGGCGGTCAATTCAATCCTGGATAAGCAGGAGGCCTTCGAAAAGATCGACCTCCGCCTGACCTGGGCGCCGACTGAAAAGCTCTCGTTGCAAGGCTTCGTCACCAATGTGACGGACGAGCAAACCTCCACGCGGTTCGTCTACGGCGGCGGCGGCGCTCTGCAGGCGAGCTATGCGCCGCCCCGTCAGTGGGGCGCCCGAGCCAGCGTGCGGTTCTAGACTGGCGTAGGAGCTGTGGGGTCAGACCTCCTCGGTCGCCCCACAGCTTTATCCGAGCTTTAATCGGGCTGTAGCGCCGGGCAGCAGTTGGCCTGCGAAGCTTCGGACCTCGGCAGGCAGGTCCGGCTCTTCAATCCGCTCGACCAACATGTTCACGGCGGCTTCAGTCATCCGACCGACCGGCTGCCGTACGGTGGTCAGTTGGTAGCTTCCCCATTGCGCAGGACCCACGCCGTCAAACCCGACAATCGAAACCTGTCCTGGGACCGAAAGCCCTAAGTCGATCCGCGCGGCGTCGATCGCGCCGATCGCCATAAGGTCGTTGGCGCAAATCACCGCGTCGATCTGGCCCCTCGTGCGCTCCATCAGCTCCGTAAGCCCGATGCGTCCGCTATCATAGTCGAACGCCCCAGAGATCAGCTCCGCCTTAAGGCCCAGGGCGTCAAGGCGCGACATAGCGCCCCGGATCCTCTCGCGGCTGACCGTGTTGTCGTCAGGACCGCTGATCAGGCCAAACTGGCGGTGTCCGGACTGGTGCAGTTGGTCAACCAGCTGGCGCTCGGCCGCGACGGAGTCGCAGCACACGCTGGGCACCGGCTCGCCTTCGCCAATGCGGTTATAGAGCACAACGGGTACGCGGTTCGCGGCAAACTCCTGAAGCTGGGCGAGGGACAGCCTGGCCGCCGTGATCGCGCCATCCACCCGGAAGCGCCAGACGTGATCGAGCATGGCGTCGACGTCGCTCTCCAGGTCGAGCGTGAACAGCAGAACCCGAAGTCCGCGGTCGGACAGCCGCCGGGTGAGCTCGGACAAGACTTCCGGATAGTAGAGGTTGGTCAGGTTCGAGATGATGACCGCCACGAGGCCGGAACGCTTGGTGATTAGGCCGGAGGCGATCGCGTTGGGGCGGTAGTTGATCTCGCGCGCGGCAGCCAGAACCCGCTCACGCGTCATGGGTGAGATGCTCGATCCCGGCCGGAAGCAACGCGAGACAGCCGACTGCGAAACGCCCGCGCGGATGGCGACGTCATAGGACGTTGGTCTGCGTCCGATAGGTTGCATGGGCTTGGAGTAAAGGTCACCAAAAGTGTCCGCAAGCGAAAGCTATTGCTGGCCCCGGATGAACGGCCGAAGGCGGACACTCTTGGAGTCTGCTTTGGGGGGAGCGGACGTTGGCTCGCTTGCCTGTCCGCACCCCGGGGCCGTAGGTTCTGGCAATGTCAGACAGTAAATTCGACAACTGGTTGGTGCGCTGGAATCTCGCGCAAGACGGCGAGGCCATTATGACTGGCCAGAGCAGCAGTCTGCTGTTGCCGGTTCTCCACGACGGCGCACGCGCGATACTGAAAATCGCCATCGACGAGGAGGAGATACGCGGCGGCGATATGATGGACTGGTACTCTGGGCACGGAGCGGCCAAGGTTCTGGCCCACGAAGGTCCGGCGCTGTTGCTTGAACGACTCTCTGGACCGCGGGATCTGACGACGATGGCCCGCTCCGGCGACGACGATGAGGCCACTGAGATCATTTGCGCGGTCGTGGCGAGGCTGCATGCTCCAAAGGAACGAGCCCCGCCCAAAAGCCTCGTTCCGACGCGAATATGGTTTCGCCAGCTTGATCCAGCCGCCGATCGGTACGGCGGCATTCTAAAGACATGCGCAATCGCAGCTCGCGGCTTGCTTGCGCATCCTCAAGACGTCGTCCCGCTGCACGGCGATGTCCATCACCGAAACATTCTTGACGGCGGCGCACGAGGATGGCTCGCCATCGATCCAAAGGGTGTCCTCGGCGAGCGAGCATTCGACTATGCCAACCTGTTCCGAAATCCAGACGCGTATTTCGCTGGAGAGCCTGACCGCCTGCGACGACGCGTCGATATCGTGGCAAGGGCAGCAAGCTTGGAACCGAAGCGACTCCTGACCTGGATACTCGCCTATGCCGGCCTGGGAGCAGCGTGGACTATGGACAGTGGCGGGCAGGATGAGGCGGGGCTCGCCATCGCGAGCTTAGCGGCTGCGGAACTGGCGGCCTGAGCGAGCGTCCGCTGAGGGTCGATAGCGACCTTAACGCCCGAGCCAGAATGCGGATCATATGCTCGGGTGTCTTGTTGAGGACTTGCGTTTGAGCGGCGCCGTGATCCGCCGGTAGCCTTTACGTACCCGCGTCTCGGCGATCTCCTTGATCCGCTTCTCCAGGCCAACAGGACCGGTCCGCTTGCCCCTGTAGTGGTGGCGGGATCGTTCCGCCTGGAGCGCCCCGTAGGCGCGCCAGATGCTGACCTGCCCGGCCGCTCGCATATTGCCCACGAGCTGGCGGAAGGGGTGGGATTCGAACCCACGGTAGGCTCTCACCTACGGCGGTTTTCAAGACCGCTGCCTTAAACCACTCGGCCACCCTTCCAGCGCGGTCGGCTATAGCAGGGGCGGGAGGAGGCCGCCAGACGGGCAAGATGGGTGCTGGACACTTCGGCCCTACGCTGTCCACTCTGTGAGTCACAAAACAGACTCCGGGGGAGAAGACGGCATGGGACCTGGCGCAGAGGCTGGCGGCGCGGCCGGCAATGGCGTGGACACGGCGACCAAGGGCGCCTTTGGCTTCCTGGTGTTCATGATGGTCCTGAACATCCTGAACATCCTGGACCGCCAGCTGCTGCCGACCTTCGGGCCGGAGATCAAGGCGGATCTGGGCCTATCCAACGGCCAGTTCGGCCTGCTCACGGGCATCATGTTCACCCTTCTCTACGGCATCCTCAGCCCCTTCATGGGCCTGGTGGCCGACGCCGTGCACAGGCCGCGCTTCGCCGCCTTTGGCGTGGGGCTGTGGAGCCTGCTCACCGCCGCCTCGGGGCTAGCTAAGGGCTTCGTCTCCCTGGCGATCCCCCGGGTGCTGATCGGGGTCGGGGAATCGACCCTGACGCCGACGGCCCTGTCGATGATCTCCGACCGCTTCCCGGCCCGGCAGCTGGGCTTCGCCTCCGGCTTCTATTACGCGGGCGTGCCCCTGGGCTCGGGCCTGGCCTACCTGGTGGCGGCCGCCCTCGGGCCGGTGATTGGCTGGCGCAACTGCTTCCTGCTGATCGGAGGCCTGGGCCTCATCCTGGCCGTCTGGCTGGCCACCTTCCGCGAGACCCGGCCGCCGTCGCCGCACGCCGGGGAGGGGGCGATGAAGGCGGTGAAGGGCATGCTGAGCCTCCTGCCCGAGCTCATGGCCGCCCTGAAGCGTTCGCCGGCCCTGGTGCTGACCATTCTTGGCGGCATCGGCGTGCACCTCGCCGTCGGCGCGGCCCAGTTCGACACCATTTGGTGGAAGGAGGAGCTGAAGCTCGAGACCGGGCCGCTCTTCCTGAAGGTGGCCCTGATGTACGCCACCGTCGGCGTGGCCGGGAACATCATCGGCGGCGCGCTGGGCGACTGGTGGCTGAAGAAGACCGGCCAGGGCCGCTCCATGCTGATCGTCATCATCCTGATCGCCATGACGCCGCTGCAGTTCCTCTACCGCCTCACCGACCATGACGGGGTGATCTTCTGGCTGGGCATCGGCTCAGGCATCTTCCAGCTGGCGGCCATGTATGGCGGGGCCTATTCCACCATCCAGGAACTGGCGCCCGCCAAGGTCCGGGCGACGGCGGTGGCCCTCTTCATCATGGGGGTGAATGTCGTCGGCCTGGGGGTCTCCACCACGGTCGGGGGCTTCATGATCGACGCCTTCGCCGCCGCCGGACGCGACCGGCCGATCACCGACATGATGCTGGTCATGACCGCCGCCTCGCTGATCGCCGTTCCGGCCTTCTATGTGGCGGCCCGCCGGTTCTCCGCCGACCGGGACGCCCTGTGGCGTTACGAGCGGGGCGAAGGGACCTGACCCCGACCCCGGGGGGCTGGACGCGGCGCGCCTGAGGGGCCATTCAGGCGCCATGAGCGGTGGTCTCTTCATCTCGTTCGAAGGCGGGGAAGGGGTGGGCAAGTCCACCCAGGTCCGGCGCCTGGCCGCGCGCCTTGAGGCGTCTGGCCATGAGGTGGTGGTGACCCGCGAGCCCGGCGGCTCGCCCGGCGCCGAGGCCATCCGTAACCTGGTCCTGAACGGGTCCGCAGACCGCTGGAGCCCGGTCACCGAGACCCTCCTGATGTACGCCTCCCGCCGGGACCACATCGAGCGCACCCTCAGGCCCGCCCTGGATCGGGGCGCCGTGGTGCTGTGCGACCGCTACGCCGACTCCACCCGGGCCTACCAGGGCGCCGCCGGGGGCGCCGATCCCGGTCTGATCCAGGCCCTGGAGACCTTCATCCTGGAGGATGTCCGCCCGGTCCGGACCCTGGTCTTCGACCTCGATCCGGAGCTGGGCCTCGCCCGCGCCCTGGGCCGCCCCGACGCCGAGGCGCGCTTCGAATCCAAGGGGCTCGACTTCCACCGGCGCCTGCGTGAGGGCTTCCTGGCCATCGCCTGCGCCGAGCCCGGCCGCTGCCGGATCGTTGACGCCTCGGGCGATCCCGACGCGGTGGAGGCCCGGGTGCTGGCCGGCCTCGACGGCCTCTTCCCCCGCCTGGACGCCGCCGGGTGAGCCTGGCCCCGCCCCATCCCCGGGACGTCTTCGACCTGGTGGGACAGGAGGCCGCCGAGGTCGCCTTCGAGGACGCCCGGGCCCGCGGCCGGCTGCACCACGCCTGGCTGATCAGCGGCCCCCAGGGACTGGGCAAGGCGACCTTCGCCTTCCGCATCGCCCGGCGCCTGCTGGGCGCCGCGCCGGATCCAAGCCATGGCCTCCTCGGCGCAGCGCCTCAGGACCCGGTCTCGCGCCTCGTCTCCCAGGACGCCCACCCGGACCTGATGGTCGTCGACCGCACCGACTCCGACGGCAAGGTGCGCCGCGAGATCCTGGTGGAGGAGGTCCGGCGGCTGAACGAGTTCTTCTCCAAGTCGCCGGCCTCGGCGCCCTACCGGGTCGCCATTGTCGACGCCGCCGACGACCTGAACCGCAACGCCGCCAACGCCCTGCTCAAGACCCTGGAGGAGCCGCCGCCGCGCGGGGTGCTGCTGCTGGTCTGCCACGCCCCGGGGCGGCTGATCCGCACCATCCGCTCGCGCTGCCGCACTCTCAAACTGGCGCCCCTGCCGGAGGACGTCGTCGCCGGCTTCGTCGCCCGGCGGACGGACGCCGACCCGGAACAGGCCCTGCGCCTGGCGCGCATGTCGGGCGGGGCGCCCGGCCGGGCCTGGGCCCTGGCCTCCGAAGGGGCGCTGGAGATGGATGACGCCGCCCGCGCCCTGCTGCAGGGCCTGCCCGACCTCGACCGGACCCTCGCCCTGTCCCTGACCGACCGCTTCCGGGGCGGGGAGGGCGCCCGCAGTTTCGCCCTCCTGGCCGAGCGCCTGGCCGCCCGGGTCCACGACCTTGTCCTGCGCCGGGCGGAGGAGGGGATTGGCGGCCTGGACGCCTGGGCCGAGGCCTGGTCCACCCTCGACCGCCTGCCCCGCGAGGTGGAGGCCCTGAACCTCGACCGGGCCGAGGCCCTCTTCACGGCCCTGGCCGACCTGCGCGCCGCCGCCCGCACCTGACTTGACCTGACCTGAGCCCATGCTGCCTGAACCATGCTGATCGACAGCCACGTCAACCTCCACGCCCCCCAGTTCGACGCCGACCGGCAGGAGGTGATCGACCGCGCCCGGGCCGCCGGCATCGCCCTGATGGTCAACATCTCGGACCGGCTGACGACCTTCCCGGCCAACCGCGCCATCGCCGAGGCGCCCGACATCTGGTGCACGGCGGGCGTCCACCCGCACGAGGCCAAGGACGTCCCGGACCTTTCGCCCCAAACCCTCCTCGACCTCGCCGCCGACCCCAAGGTGGTGGGCATCGGCGAGACCGGCCTCGACTTCCACTACGACCTGTCGCCCCGAGACATCCAGGCCCGGGTCTTCGCCGCCCACATCGCGGCCGCCCAAGCGAGCGGCCTGCCCCTGGTGGTCCACACCCGCGAGGCGGACGAACTGATGACGCAGATGCTGGAGGAGGCCCACGCCCGCGCCCCCTTCCGCATGCTTCTGCACTGCTACACCTCGGGCGCGGAGCTGGCCCGCCGGGCGGCGGCCCTCGGCGCCTGGTTCTCGGTCTCCGGCATCGCCACCTTCAAGGCCGCAGAGGATGTCCGGGCCGTCATCCGCGACATGCCCGCCGACCGGATCATCGTCGAGACCGACTGCCCCTACCTCGCCCCGGTCCCGCATCGGGGCCGCCGCAATGAGCCGGCCTTCCTGCCCGCCGTCCTCGCCGGCCTCGCCATGGTGCGCGGCTGGACCCCGGATGAGGCCGAGGCCCGCTGCGAGGACGCCTTCTTCGCCCTCTTCGACCGGATCCCCCGGCCATGAGCGGGACCCTGGAGTTCACCATCCTGGGCTGCGGCTCCTCCGGCGGGGTGCCGAGGGCCGACGGCGAGTGGGGCGAGTGCGATCCGGCCGATCCGCGCAACTTCCGCACCCGCTGCTCCATGCTGGTGCGCCGGACCGCGCCTGACCCCGCCCAGGCCACCACCGTCCTGGTCGACGCCTCGCCCGACCTGCGCTGGCAGACGGCCCAGGCCGGCGCCCGGCGGCTCGACGCCCTGCTGCTGACCCACGACCACGCCGACCAGACCCACGGCATTGACGACATCCGAGCCTTCTTCATCCGCCAGAGGGCGCGCATTGCCTGCCACATGGACGCCGCCACCTTCGCCTCCATGGGTCGCCGCTTCGGCTATGTCTTCGAGGGGGAGGGGGGCTATCCCGGCATCGCCGACCCGGTCCTGATTCCGCCCCATGGCCAGGCTTGGGAGGTGGACGGCCCCTCGGGCGCCATCCCCGTCGTCACCTTCGACCAGGACCATGGCGGCCTGCGCTCGGTGGGCTACCGGTTTGGCGACGTCGCCTATTCCAGCGATGTGGTGGCCCTGCCGGAAGAGGCCTTCGAGGCCCTGGCCGGCCTGGATGTCTGGATCGTCGACGCCCTGCGCTGGCGCCCGCACCCCACCCACGCCCATGTCGACCTGGCCCTGGAGTGGGCGGCCCGACTGAAGCCCCGGCGCACCATCCTGACCAACATGCACATCGACCTCGACTTCACCGCCCTCAGCGCCCGCCTGCCGCCGGGCGTGGAGGCGGCCTTCGACGGCCTGCGCTTCGAACACCAACTGGGGAAGGGGGCGTGACCCCGCGCCTGAAGCTGGCCTTCCTCGCCTCCCGCAACGGCTCGGCCTTCCGCGCGGCGGTGGAGGCGGCGGGGGAAGGGCGCCTGCCCGCCGACATCGTCCTGCTGGTCAGCAATTCGGCCAAGGCGCCGGCCCTCGACTTCGCCTGCGAGCGGGGGATCGCCTGCACGGTCATACCCACCGCCGCCGACCCTGAGGCCGCCGACCAGGCCCTGGCCGACGCCCTGGCCGCCTCCGGCGCCGACTGGGTGGTCCTGTCCGGCTATCTGCGCCGCATCGGCCCCGCCGTCCTGGGGCGGTTTCCGGAGCGCATCCTCAACATCCATCCCGGCCCCCTGCCGGCCTTTGGCGGGGAGGGGATGTACGGCCGGCGTGTGCACGAGGCGGTCATCGCCGCTGGCGTTCCGCAGAGCGAGGTGACCATCCACCTGGTCGATGGCGAATACGACCACGGAAGGGTCCTTGGCCGCTGGCCGGTGCCCGTGGAGGCGGGGGATACACCGCAGGCCCTCGAGCAGCGCGTGACCGCCCTGGAGCCCGAGGTCATGACCCGGACCCTGATCGACCTTGCCGAAGGTCGGCTGGAGCTGTCTCAGGCGTCCTGAAGCTCGGCCTTCGCGGGCACGGGCAGGCGGTTGCCGGTCGCCGCGGCGCGCCTTGCCCCACGGTCGATTTCCTTCATCAGATCATGGCAGTAGACGCCGAAGTCCACCTGGATCGTGTGGCGCTTGGAGGCGTAGTACTGGCCCATGTGCAGGGCCTCGTCCTCGGCGGTGATCCGCACCATCTCGGCAGGCGAGGGGGGCAGGTAGCGACCTGTCAGATAGGCGCCCACCAGCTTGGCCTGCTGCTCGGCGAAGTTGACCAGGGTCGGCAGGGGCTGGGCCAGGCCCATGTAGAAGAGGTTGGGCACGCCAGGCTTCATCATCCGCTTGTAGAGCGGCAGGCGATGCTCGGAATCGGGAACGAAGGCCGGGTCCTCGAAGAAGGGGAACTTCATGTCGTAGCCGGTGGCGTAGATGATGACGTCCACGTCCTCGACGCTATCGTCGGTGAAGCGCACCTGGCGACCCTCCAGGGCCTTGATCCCCGGGCGGAAGGTGATGTCGCCGCAGCCCGCCCGGGTCAGGAACTCGCCGCTGACGGACGGATGGGCCTCCAGGGGCTCATGGTCCGGCTTGGGCAGGCCATAGTCCTCCATGGCGCCGAGGGTCTTCTTGATGGTCTGGCGGGCGAGGGCGAGGCCCAGCTTGCGCGGCATCCAGGGGGGCATGGCCGCCTTGTCCGCCGGCCGGCCATTCATGTACTTCGGCAGCACCCAGACCCCGCGCCGGGCCGAGACGATCAGCTTGCCCGCCAGGGGCCGCTGGGACAGCTCCGAGGCGATATCCATGGCCGAATTGCCCATGCCGACCACCATCACGGTCTTGCCGCGCACATCCACGGGATCGAAGGGCGTCCGGTAGGCGTGGGAGTGGAAGGAAACCCCGTCGAAATGGCCCGGATACTCCGGAACCCGCGGGCTCCAGTGGTGCCCATTGCACACGAAGAGGATATCGTAACGCCTTGTTTCCCCAGTCGAAAGCGTCACGTTCCAGACGCCGTCGGCATCGCGCACCGCCCGGGTCACACCGGTGTTGAAGGTGATGGTCTCGCGCAGGCCGAAATGGTCCACATAGTCGTGGAAATACTGCAGCAATTGGCTGTGATGCGGGAAGTCCGGCCAGCCGGCCGGCACCGGATAGTCCTCGAAGGCCAGCCGCCACTTGGAGGTGTCGATGTGCAGGCTCTGGTAGCAGGCCGAAAGCCCGTTGGGATTGTTGTAGTACCAGTTACCGCCGATGTTGTCGGACAACTCGAAGCAGTCGTACGGAACGCCCAGGTCCTTGAGCTTTTTGGCGGTGGTGAAGCCGGTGCAGCCAGCGCCGATGATGCAGGCCTTGGGCAGTTGGGGCGTCTGGGCCATGCAGGGTCTCCGATCCGTTTCCCGTTCGATTTCAGGAGTCTGGGGCCGATTGCGCCAAGGTCAAGCCTGACCCCGGGTCAGCTCGGCTTCCAGACGCCGTCCGGTCTGCCTGCCTGAGGTTGGGGACCCTTCCAGGCCCAATCCAAGGATGAAGAGCGCACGATTTCGTGCCGTGTTGAGCTCTGGTAAAGCCCTGTCCATGGGCTCTGCAGGTGATGGCGTGAAATTCTCTACGACTCCGCCGGAGAAGCTGTCTGATGGCGTTATCCGCCTCGACGGCTTTCAGATCGCCGACGCCGAGGCGCATTGGCTGGGCGAAGACGACGAGATGCGGTTGCGATTCGAGGCGCCAAGGCGCGCAACGCTCGCGGAAACCCAAGCGGCGATGCTGCGGTGGATCGAAGCCTGGACCACTGGAGGTCCGATGTTCGCCTACGCGGTGCGCCGCCACGACGGCTTGCTCGTCGGAGGTTGTGAACTTCGCTGTCTCGCGGCGGACCGCGCCAACGTCTCCTATTGGATCTTCCCCAGGTTCAGAGGGGAGGGTTACGCCGCTCGCGCCCTCATCCTGCTTGTCCAGGCGGCTTGCGCGATTAGGGGCCTCCAGAGCCTCGAGGCGCACATCGATGTGGACAACATCGCGTCGCGCAACACCGCGTCCAGGGCCGGCTTTGTAGCCATGGGAACCGTCGTCGACGTGTCAGAAAAAGGCGCGCCGGTGGAACGTCTTCTCTATATCTGTTCGACCAGTGGTTCGGTCTAGAACCGGGCCGTGGCCAGACCCGTTGCGCCGCCAACCGACGAATTCAGGTATCTGAATCCAGCTCAAAGCGCCATTTGCGCCGGATCGCCGGGGCGAGATCGACCTCCCAGTTCCGGGCCAGCAGCAGGATATGCCCGAGGACGTCCGCCGTTTCATCCGCCAGCTGCGCCTTCAGTTCTTCCTCGCTTCGGTCGCCCGTCCGCGCCCGGCCGGACAGGCGGGACCAGGCCTGGGTCAGCTCGCCGACTTCCTCCTGCAGCTTCAGAATGTACCAGTCGGCATCGCGCCGGAGGCCGAATGCCGCCACATAGGCCTGAGACGCACGCTCAAACCGATCCGCCAGATCCTGCAGGGAACCCAGCCCCGTCGCCTGTGTCATGAAGTCCTCGCCAGGGCGCCGGCCCCGAACCGCCGGGCGCCGTCGCGAAAGGTTGATCGCATTCTAAAGACCCGGAAGAGCCGGGTTTAGAACCTTCCACGCCTTCAGGTGAACCCGGGCTCCCAGATGGGGCTCTCAGTCGGCTCGACCGTCGGCTAGCTGACCCGAAAGACGCCGTCGCTGCGAAAGCCGATATAGCTCTCGACGGTGCAGCGATGATTGTCGATCATCTCCGGAAGGTCGTTCAGCGCAAACCACTTCAGTGCAGTGGTCTCCGCAGCGATCTTCTCCATGTCGACCCTGTCAAGCGCCTCATCTTCGAGCTCGACCTCGAACAGAAGCGAGTAGCAGTGCAGGACGTCGCCATTCGGGTAGCGTACAATCTCGCGCTCGGGATCGGAGGAAAAGCCAAAGCAACGGTAGGCGGCGACCTTCAGGTCGGTCTCCTCGAAAACTTCTCGGCGCATACAGTCGACAATCGATTCTCCGATCTCGGGAGACCCCGCCGGCAATGCCCAGACCCCAAAGTCCAGCCGGCGATGCAGGAGGATATCTTCACCGCTGCGACGTCGTATGACCGCGCGAGCCCCGGGCACAGCAATGAGACTGTGGCCCACGTGCTTGCGCATCTCGGGCACATAAGGCCGACCGCGGTCGGCGATGTCAGTTTTCGCGATGGCGATCTGCATGACGCAATACCCCTCGTTCGCCCCCTAGGGGCCTCACCGTCCTGATCCGTTGTCGCTCCGCGCACGGGCTGTCCGCCTAGCGGGGTCGTCAAGCCGCGGAGCGGGCTCAGGAGGTTTGATCTCTCCTAGACTGTCAAGCGCACGACTTCTGCCAGGGGGGCCACCCAGCCGACATTGATGGCCTGTGCCGGGCCCCGGACGGCCTTCCCAGCACTGTATCTATAATATATATACACCCATATGGTGCCGCCTTCACCGCTCCTGGCCTTTGGGCCGATCTCGCCGGCGACGCCGGGGCCGCTCTATGAGCAGCTGATCCTGGCGGTGAAGCGTGAGGTGGCGGCGGGGCGCCTGAAGCCGGGCGACCCGCTCCCCTCGCTTCGCGGGCTAGCCGCTGACCTGATGGTCAGCCTGATCACCGTAAAGCGGGCCTATGAGGAGCTGGAGCGCGACGGGATCATTTATTCCCGCCAGGGCCTTGGGGCCTTTGTCGCCGCGACCGGTCTCGACCAGGTCCGGGACGAGAAAATCAAGTCCGCCGACAGGGCCTTGCGCGAGGCGCTCGCCGCTGCGCGGGCCGCAGGTCTGGCGGACGCGGACGTCGAATCCATGCTGCGAACAATCATCGAGAACGGGGGAGGGGAGTCATGACGTCACCGGCAATTGAGCTGCGGGACCTGCATTACAAGGTAGGGCGTTTCGAACTTGGCCCGATCACGACCACTGTTCCTCGGGGCTATGTCCTGGCCCTCATCGGGCCCAATGGCGCCGGCAAGACCACGCTGCTCGACCTGATCATGGGGCTGGGCCGCCCAAAGAGCGGGGCCATCCAGGTCCTGGGGCTTTCCCAGCCCTCGGATGAGGTTGCCATCAAGTCCCGTGTGGCCTACGTGAATCCGGACCTGAACTTTGCAGCATGGGGAACCATCGGGCGGGCCCTGAACTTCGTTCGCGGCTTCTATCCAGACTGGGATGCTGGGCGCTGTGCCCGCCTGCTGGTAGCCTTCGAACTCAAGCGAAGCGACAAGATCGCCGCCATGTCGTTCGGCGGCCGCATCAAGCTTTCCCTGATCATGGCCCTGTCTCGGGAGGCCGAGCTCCTGCTGCTCGACGAGCCGACAGTGGGCCTCGACGTCAACGCCCGACGGATCCTGTTCCACGAGATCCTTGAGATCGTGAAGAACGAGAACCGGACCGTGGTGATCTCCTCCCATCAGTTGGACGACCTGGAGCGACTGGCCGATCGATGCGCCATCATCTCCAAAGGCCAGCTGATCGCCATGGCGCCGATGGATGGGCTGCTGGATCGATACCGACAGGTTGACGTGATGAGGGTGGGGCGACTGCCCGAGTGCCTGGGTCTCCGATCCGTTTCCCGTTCGATTTCAGGAGTCTGGGGCCGATTGCGCCAAGGTCAAGCCTGACCCCGGGTCAGCCTGGCCAAACGCGTGTGCAATCCGGGACGGGAACTGAATGTGCGCGACCGGCCACGGTTCTTTCCCTAGTCTGGACCTGCATTCGGCAGCGCTTGCCGGAACGGAGTCCATCCGGGTCCGGGGAGGGGGCCCGACATCAGGGAGACCAACGCCATGGAACAGGCCAGGAGCTTCGACGGGATTGCTGGGCTCTACAGGCAGGCCCGGCGCGGCTATCCCGCAGCCCTGTTTGACGACCTGGCGGAACGGGCCGGCCTGGGTCCGGATTGCCAGGTCCTGGAGGTCGGGTGCGGCACGGGCCAGGCGACCGTCGACCTGGCCGCGCGCGCACACAGCGTCCTGGCCATCGATCCCGGCGCCCAGCTGATCGCCGAGGCCCGGGCGCAGACGCAAGGCGTCCCCAATATCGACTACACGGTTTCC
Source organism: Phenylobacterium sp. (assembly GCA_020402745.1). Taxonomy (GTDB): domain Bacteria; phylum Pseudomonadota; class Alphaproteobacteria; order Caulobacterales; family Caulobacteraceae; genus Phenylobacterium. The sequence continues at coordinate 162,286 of JADBYZ010000001.1, read as the reverse complement.
CGGTTTGAAGATCTTGCGCCGGCCAAGGCGGGCTTTGATCTGGTCACCTCGGCCCAGGCCTGGCACTGGGTGGACCCCGCCATCGGGTTTCCCAAGGCCGCCGACGCCCTGAGGCCCGGGGGAAGCTTCGCGATCTTCGGGCATGTTCCCATGACCCTGCCGGAGCCGTTCAACAGCGCCTTCCGCACCATCGTCGATCATTATTGGCCCGGCGTGTGGGGGTCACCGCCGTCCCAGGCCGCCTATCTCCCGACCGGACCCTTTGCCGCGATGATCCGGGACAGCGGCCTGTTCGGTCCCGTGACCCATCGCGCCTACGCCTGGACCTGGAGCCTCGATCCCGACCTCTTCGGCCGGTACATGCGCACGGATTCCAGCTATCACGCCCTGGAGGAGTCCCGGCGCTTCGCCATGTTCGGCGCCATGGCGCAGGCGGTCGCCGACCACGGCGGCGTCCTCCACGCCCCCTGGGAAACCCACCTCTACATCGCCCGCAAAGCCTGATGCAGGGGATCTGTGGGAACCCAATGGGATATTGGAGCATATATTTCTGATAATATTCCTTATACGCATTCTGGATCCGCTCGACGAAAGCCAATTGGGGTCGTCTGGACCGTCACTCAGCCCACGAATGTCGTGGCTACCCTGCCACGTCCCACAACAGCTCATCGGCCTGCGGGCGCTCCAGCCAGGTCGCGCAAAGTTCCACATGTTCCCTGGAAACTGGGAAGGTATCGGGCGGCAAGGCCGCGTTCCGCGCCTCGACCCGTCTCACGAGCTCCTGGATCGGCGGGTCGAGGAACGCCAGTTGAGCCTGCGCCCCTGCCGCTTTTGCCCGCGCCCGCGCTTCATCCCGATCGGACCGGTGGAAGAAGCCAAAGTCCAAGACGACATCACTCCCCAGGCGCAGCACTCGCTCGGCAACCTCGAGCTGGACCTCAGTGACAGCCTCACGGCGCTTGAAGTCATAGCCATCGCCGACGATCCGAGACATCCAGACGTCCGGAGACAAAACCAAAGCGGGTCGCTCGCGCTCCAGGCGGCGGGCCAGGGTCGTCTTGCCGGAGCCAGGCAAACCCATCAGCATGAAAAGTGTCAGCATTTCGTGGGATCCCGTGTTCTGAGGCCAACCAAATCAGGTCAATGAGGGCGAGGCAGACCCTGTAACTCGGGTATACGATTAACGGGCGCAGGATCGAGGTAACCCGGAATGCTCATTGTTTTTGCAGGGCTACCTGGGACCGGCAAGACCACAGTTTCACGTGCAGTCGCAGGTGAGCTCGACGCCATGTACTTGCGCGTCGACACAATCGAGCAGGCCATTATCGGTGTGTTCCCGACCATCGATATTGGCCCTTCTGGGTATGTCGTCGCAAATGCCATTGCGGAAGCCAACCTCAAGCTCGGTCGTCGCGTTGTTGTGGATTGCGTGAACCCGGTCTTCGAAAGCCGGTTGGCTTGGCGAGAGGTCGCCGGCCGGACATCGGCTCGGTTGATTGAGATTGAGATCATCTGCTCGGACCGCCTTGAGCATCGTCGCCGTGTTGAAACACGCGAAGCCGACATTCCGGGCCATACGCCACCTTCATGGGAGGCTGTGGTCGCGCATCGATATGAGGAGTGGGACCGGCCTCGGTTAATCGTCGACACGGCGTCGGGGAGTCCGGCATCCGCGGTCGCCGCAGTTCTGGCTGAAGTGTCGTCCCTGCCCCGCCAGCTGTAGAGGTTGGGACAGTCAGCTCCCGGCGACTCTGTTTGGAGTTCCGCTAGCCAAGGATGGAGATCAGTCGGAGCAGATAGCCGTCGGGATCACACACGACGAATTGGTCCTGCCCACCTTCAAGCTCTCCAACCCGATACCAGCGGCGTTCCAAAGGAATGAGCACGGCAGCCCGATTTTCGACTACCCGGGCGTAGGTGGCGCGCACGTTCGCAATCTCGATCTGGAAATTGACGCCGCGACCGAAGGGTTGCTCCAAGGGGGCGGTTCTGAACCGCCGACCTGGGCCGTCGGCCTGTTCAAGCATCAGCCTCGCACCCGCCAGATCGATCATGGCGAACCGCTCTTCTGGGCGGTCGTAAAGCACCTGAAAGCCCAAGATCTCACAATAGAACTTGAGGGAAACAGACAGGTCGGTGACGTCGAGTTCGGGGATGATGAGTGGCGCCGTGGACATCGTCTGATCCGAAACTTCACACTAATGCCGTGATTCTAGGGCGCCCGCTCCCCCTAAGCTGGGCGCGCTTCGGTGTCGAGGGCGGCAAGCCCGAGCTGGGCGACGTCCTAGTCTTCATGCGGCAGGGCGGTGGTCACGTGGGCCTGTACATCGGCGAGGATTCCCGCTGCTATCACGTCCTGGGAGGCAACCAGGGCGACCGGGTCTGCATTGCCCGCATCGCCAAGGAGCGCCTCTATTCTGTTCGCCAGCCGCCTTATGTGAACAAGCCCCGCTCTACGGCGACCTATCGCCTCGCCGCCAATGGCGAGGTGTCCTCCAACGAGGCCTGAGACCATGACCGAAGCCGCCCCACCAACAGACGCCATCCCGGGATACGACCGCCCCGCCGTCGAGGCCTGGCTGGCCGCCCACTGCCCGGAGCTGGCCGGGCCCTTCGCGTGGGTGCGCCTGGCGGGCGGGCACTCCAACCTGACCTGGCGGCTGACCGACACCCTCGGCCGGCAGGCCGTGATCCGGCGTCCGCCCCTGGGCGAACTCCTGCCCAAGGCCCACGACATGGGCCGGGAGTTCCGGGTCCTGTCGGCCCTGACGGACACCCCCGTCCCGACGCCCCGCCCCCTCGCCTTCTGTGAGGATCCTTCGGTCACCGGCGCGCATTTCTACGTCATGGACTTCCTGGACGGGCATCCCCTCTACACCGTGGAGGACGTCAAGGAATGGGCGCCGGAGGCGAAGCGCCGCGACCTGGCCTTCGCCTTCATCGACGCCCTGGCCCAGCTCCACGCCCTGGACCCTGCCGCCGTGGGCCTGGGCGACCTGGGCAAGCCCGAGGGCTATGTGGAGCGCCAGATCAACGCCTGGGGTCGCTCCTGGGCCGCCTCGGTGGGGCCCGCAGGCTTTGACGACGCCCGCGCCCACGAGGTCGAGGCCTTCCTGCGCGCCCGCCTGCCCGGCCAGGTCCCGGCGCGGATCGTCCATGGCGACTTCGGCATCCACAACATCCTCGTGGGCCGCAGCGGCGGGCTCCTGGCGGTCATCGACTGGGAGATCGCCACCCTGGGCGACCCCCTGGCCGACCTCGCCTACGCCCTCAACCCCTGGCCCGATCCCTCAGATCCCGAGCCGCCAGCCGACACGACGCCCCACGCCCAGCCAGGCTTTCCCACCCGGACCGAACTGGCGGAACGCTACGCCGCTGCCACGGGCGCCGACCTCTCCGGCCTGAACTACTACGTCGCCTTCAACCGCTGGAAGAGCGCCTGCATCGTCCACGGCGTCTACGCCCGCTACATGGAGGGCAAGAAGAGCACCGAGGGCGTCGACACCGAGGGGCTCAGGCTCAGCGTGCTGCGCAGCCTGGAGCTCGCCGCCCGGGCGGCGGCGGCTGAGTAACAGGATCGCCTGGCCCGTGAGAATCTCGCAGATCATTTAAATGGGAGGGGCCGGACCCTATCTGCGGGGCGTCCGGAGATCCCGACACTGAGGATGGGCTTGTCCGGTCCGTCCCGCCCAGCCGCTCCCCTCGATGAGGGGCAATCGGAGTTCGATATGCGCAGACTGCTTCTCGCCACCGTCGTGGCCCTTGCCGCCGCAGGTGCGGCCGTCGCCCGCGACTACGCCGCCGGCGACCTTCGTATCACCCATCCCTGGACCCGCCCCACCTCCGCCGGGGCCCCCGCCGCCGCGGGCTATATGGAGATCCGCAATACCGGCCGGGCCGCTGACCGCCTGGTGTCGGCCTCCACGCCCCACGCCGCCCGCGTGGAGATCCATCAGTCCTCCATGGAGGGCGGGATGATGCGCATGAAGGCCCTGCCCCAGGGCGTGGAAATCCCCGCAGGCGGGGTCGTCAAGCTGGCGCCCGGCGGCCTGCACCTGATGCTGTTCGGCCCCAAGGCCGCCGTGAAGCCAGGCGACCGCATCCCCGTCACCCTCACCTTCGCCAAGGCCGGCAAGGTGAAGATGGAACTGGCGGCGGAGTCCCGGCCGGCGGCCAAGCCCGCCGCCATGCCCGAGGGCCACCGGCACTAGCCGGCGGCCAGGGCCGCCTGGATGTCCGCCTCAAGGGCTTCGGGCGCCACGGTGGGGGCATAGCGCTTCCTCACCTTCCCATCCCGGCCGACCAGGAACTTGGTGAAGTTCCACTTGATGCCCCGGGTGCCCAGGAGGCCCGGTCGGCTCTCCGTCAGCCACTGGAACAGGGGATCGGCCTTTGGGCCGTTCACGTCGATCCGGGCCAGGACCGGAAAGGTGACGTCGTAGGTGAGGCTGCAGAAGCTGGCGATCTCCTCGGCGTCCCCCGGCTCCTGGTTGGCGAACTGGTTGCAGGGGAATCCCAGCACCACCAGTCCCTGCTCGCGATGACGCCGCCAGAGGTCCTCCAGCCCGGCGTACTGCGGTGTGAACCCGCACTTCGAGGCGGTGTTCACCACCAGCACGACCTGCCCGGCATAGGCCGACAGGGCATGATCGCTCCCGTCCGCTGCCTTCACGGTGAAGTCCTGAACGCTGGTCATGAGAAACTCCCGAATCCGTCGGCGACGCGCTCCAGACTATGCCAGGACTCGCCCGGCGTATCGCGGAACACGGGGGGTTTCCGGGACAGGAGATCGTCCCCGCCTGAAAGGCCGTTGACGGGCGCCCTTCCCCAACGCCTAAAGGGCTCAGGGCGCCCGCCTTCCTGCAGCGCGACCCTTGCGGATTGAGACGACCCGATGGCGGAACAGACCCTGGCCTTGCAGCGGCTCCTCGACATCATGGCCCGCCTCCGCGACCCGAAGGACGGCTGCGCCTGGGACCTGGAGCAGACCTTCGCCACCATCGCCCCCTACACCGTCGAGGAAGCCTATGAGGTGGCCGACGCCATCCAGCGGGGCGACCTGGCCGACCTGCGCGACGAGCTGGGCGACCTCCTCTTCCAGGTGGTCTTCCACGCCCGGATGGCGGAGGAAGAGGGCGCCTTCGCCTTCGACGACGTCGCCCGGGCCATCGTCGACAAGATGATCCGCCGGCATCCGCACATCTTCGGCGACGCGGGGCAGAGAACGAGTGGCGAGCAGGTCCGGGCCTGGGAGGAGGTCAAGGCCGCCGAGCGCGCGGCCAAGGCGCCCCGGGCCGGCCTGCTGGACGACATCCCCGCCGCCCTCCCCGGCCTGACCCGGGCGGTCAAGTTGTCGAAGCGCGCCGCCGGCGTAGGCTTCGTCTGGCCGGATACCCACGCCGTCCTGGACAAGCTGGAGGAGGAGCTGGCCGAACTTCGGGCGGAGGTGGCCAAGGGCGACCACGCGGCCCTGCGCGAGGAGCTGGGCGATGTGCTCTTTGTAATGGCCAACCTGGCGCGGGACCTGGACATCGACCCCGAGGACGCCCTTCGCGAGGCCAACGCCAAGTTCCTCCGCCGCTTCCGCCACATCGAGGCCCGCCTCGCCGAAGACGGCCGGACGCCGCACGACTCCGACCTTCAGGAGATGGACGCCCTCTGGAACGAAGCCCGCGCCCAAGACAAGACCCGCCCCCGCTGACCTCTCCCGAAGGGGAGGCGGCGCCCGCAGCGTGTCGGAAGGGGTCTGCTGAGCCGCCGTTGACCCCCTCACCGACCTTCGGTCGGAGCTCCCCCTAATGGGGAGCAATTGGGCGCTGTAATTCCTCCCCCCAGGGGGAGGTGGACCGGGGCGAAAGCCCCGGGACGGAGGGGGTCAACGGCGCTTCAGCAGACCCTCTCACCCCGCCTCGCGTGGAAAGGCGCAGGTCAGGCCAGGACGCCGACGCCGGGGAAGAGGCGCTCCAGCTGGCCCTGGGCCTGGTCGGAGAGGCTGACGGTCAGGGCGACTGAGCCATCCTCGGCCTCGCGCCGCTCCAGCACGCGGCCGTGGCGGTAGAGCCAGGCGATCAGGTCGCCCTGGCCGGCGGCCGCGTGGATCTCCACCGGCGCCGCTTCGTCAATGAGGCCGGAAATCCGGGTCAGGAGGGCCTCGCAGCCCTCCCCCGACACCGCCGAGACCAGCACGGCGGCTGGCCGGGCGAGCCGTGCGTCAGCCCGCCGCTCCTCGCGGGCCTCAGCATCCAGTCGGTCCGCCTTGTTCCAGACCTCGATGACCCGTCGTTCCTCCATTTCAACGCCCAGGCGATGCAGAACTTCCCGCACATCCGCCGCTTCGGCGTCGCTGTCAGGGCTCGCGATATCCCGGACATGCAGAATGACATCGGCCTCCTTCACCTCCTCAAGGGTGGCCCGGAAAGCCTCCACAAGCTCGTGCGGCAGGTCGGAGATGAAGCCCACGGTGTCCGAGAGGACCACCGGTCGCCCACCGGGAAGCCTTAGGGTGCGCAGGGTCGGGTCCAGGGTGGCGAAGAGCATGTCCTTGGCCTCGACCCCGGCGGCGGTCAGCCGGTTGAACAGGGTGGACTTGCCGGCGTTGGTGTAGCCCACGAGGGCCACGGACGGCGCCGGCGCCCTCTTCCGGGCGGCGCGCTGCAGGGTCCGGGTGCGGCGCACCTCATCCAGCTCGCGCTTTAGACGCCCGATCCGCTCTGCAATGAGCCGGCGGTCGGTTTCGATCTGGGTCTCGCCGGGGCCGCCCATGACGCCGAAGCCGCCGCGCTGGCGCTCCAGGTGGGTCCAGGTGCGAACCAGGCGCGAGCGCTCATAGGACAGGCGCGCCAGCTCGACCTGCAGGCGGCCCTCGCGGGTGCGGGCGCGGCGGGCGAAGATCTCCAGGATCAGGCCGGTCCGGTCGATCACCTTGACCTTCCAGGCCTTCTCCAGGTTGCGCTGCTGGACGGGTGTGAGGCTGTCGTCCACCACGACCACATCGGCCTCTGCGGTTTCGCAAAGGGCGGCGATCTCCTCCACCTTGCCGGAGCCGAACAGGGTGGCCGGTGTCAGCCGGCGCAGGTTGACCACCAGGCCCTCGCGGATCTCCAGGTCCAGGGCCCGAGCGAGCCCCTCGGCTTCCTCGAGCCGGGCGGCGGGGCTGCGCCCCTGTCCGCGTCCCTCACGCTCGGGATGGATGACCAGGGCGCCCTGGACGGGCGCTTCGCGACTGGTGCTGCGACCGGTCAATCGGCGTCGTCTTCGTCCGGCTCATAGAGCTGGACCGGCTGGGCGGGCATGATGGTGGAGATGGCGTGCTTGTAGACCAGCTGCGACTGGCCGTCGCGGCGCAGAAGAACGCAGAAATTGTCGAACCAGCTGACCACGCCCTGCAGCTTGACGCCGTTGACGAGGAAGATGGTCAGGGGGGTCTTGGTCTTGCGGACGCTGTTGAGGAAGGTGTCCTGCAGGTTCTGCTTCTTGTCGCCGGACATGGCTTTTCGTTCTCTCTTGTTGGGCGGGGCGCCTCGCCCCCGCCATCGACCGCTAGATCGCCGCGGCTCTGGCCTCGGCAATATAGAGGTTGCGAAGCCGGGTTGCCACAGGTCCCGGGCGCCCCGTCCCCACGGGCTTCCCGTCAATCGCCACCACCGGCATCAGCAGGGCGCCGGCCCCGGTGAAGAAGGCTTCCCGGGCCGCCCTCGCTTCCTCCAGGCTGAAGGCCCGTTCCTCGATCCGGATGTTCTCCGTCCGCGCCACCTCCAGCAGGGTCGCACGGGTAACCCCCCGAAGGATGTTGGCCGAGGTGTCGCGGGTCACCAGCACCCCGTCCGCCGTGACGATCCAGGCGTTGGAAGAAGCGCCCTCAGTCACTAGGCCGTCGGCGTCGATGAACCAGGCCTCGGCCGAGCCCGCCTCCCGGGCGGCCTGCTTGGCCAGAACATTGGGCAGGAGGCCCACCGTCTTGATGTCGCACCGTCCCCACCGGTTCTCGGGTGTCGTGATCACCCCCACGCCGGCGGCGGCCCGCGCCTCCGCCGCTGCAGGGTCGGTCCGCTTGACCGTCACCACGACCGCCGGAGGGACCGGCTCGGTTGGAAAGGCGTGGTCCCGCGGCGCCACACCGCGGCTCACCTGCAGGTAGACCAGGCCGTCCTCTATGCGATTGCGGCGGACCGTCTCCTTAAGGACAGTGGTCAGGGCGGCGCGGCTCATGGGCATGTCGATGGACAGTTCGCCCAGGCTCCGCTCCAGGCGGGTGAAATGCCCCTCCGGATCGCACAGACGCCCGTCGGACATCGCCCAGACCTCGTAGACGGCGTCCGCCAGCTGGTAGCCCCGGTCCTCGATGTGCACAGCGGCGTCCGCATGGCGCACATAGGCGCCGTTCACATAGGCGATGCGTCCCATCAGCCCTCCTCCCCTTCCGGGATCATTTTCGCGCCAGACAGGCCCAAAGACTTCAGTTTTCTGTGCAAGGCCGAGCGCTCCATGCCGATGAAGGCCGCCGTGCGCGAGATATTGCCCGAGAAGCGCAGCATCTGGGCGTGAAGGTAGTCGCGCTCAAACACCTCCCGGGCCTCACGCAGCGGCAGGGCGATCATCCTTTCGGCGCCAAGCCCGGAGGTCGCACGCTCCCTCGTCTCGGGCTCGGGGGGGATCATCTCGGCGGTGATCGGCTCGGCGGGATCCCCTGAGGCCAGGATCAGCAGCCGCTCGATCTGGTTGCGCAACTGGCTGAGATTGCCCGGCCAGGTGCGCACCTGCAGCGCCGCGACGGCGTCATCCGACAGCCGGCGACGCGCCAGGCCAGCGCCCTCTGAGATCCGCTGGACGAAGAAGTCTACAAGCTCCGGAATGTCCTCCCGCCGTTCAGCCAGGCCGGGCACGCCCAATGGTACAACATTCAGCCGGTGGAAGAGATCCTCACGGAAGCGACCCTCGGCAATCTCGACCCTCAGGTCCAGGCAGGTGGAGGAGACCACGCGTACGTCCACCTGGACATCGGTGACGCCCCCCACGCGGCGGAACCTCTGATCGACCAGGACCCGCAGGATACGGCTCTGGGTCTCCCGGGGCATGTCCGCCACCTCGTCCAGATAGAGGGTGCCGCCATGAGCCCGCTCGAAGACCCCGATCTTCGCCGGACGGCCTGCCTCGCCCTCCTCGCCAAACAGCTCGATGTCCACCCGCTCTGGCGTCATGCCCGCCGCGCTGATCACCAGGAACTCGCTCCGGGCCCGGGGACTGGCGGCATGGATCATCCGCGCCACGGTCTCCTTGCCGGCGCCAGGCGGACCGGAGATCAGAACACGGCTGTTGGCGGCGGCCAGTTTGTTGATCAGGCCGCGTAGCTGTTGCACCGCCGCAGAGCGGCCGATCAGCCCATCGGGAGTCACGGCGCGCGCCCGCAGACGCCGGTTCTCGCGCCTCAGATTGGCCGCTTCAAGGGCTCGCTCCACAACGAGCAAGAGCCTGTCCGACTTGAAGGGCTTCTCGAGGAACTCGTAGGCGCCGCGCTTGATGGCGCTGACCGCTGTTTCGATATTGCCATGGCCGGAGATCATGATCACCGGTAGGTCTGCGTCGAGGCCCTTGACCATGTCCAGCAGCTCCAGCCCATCCATGCCACCGCCCTGCATCCAGATATCCAGGATCAGCAGGGCGGGTTTGCGGGCCCGGATTTCCGCCAGAGCGGACTCTGAGTCATCAGCCGTGCGGACAGCGTAGCCCTCGTCGGCCAGTATGCCCGCCACCAACTCACGGATGTCGGCCTCGTCATCCACCACAAGAACGTCAGCCGCCATCACACAGTCTCCGGATTTGTGTTCGTTCGGGGGAAGACTATAGCCGCCAGGGGCAGGCGAAGGAGGATCCGGGCGCCGGGGCCTTCCTTAGCGTCGGCCAGCACCAGGTCGCCGCTGTGGTCCTCCATGACACGCTTGACGATGGCGAGGCCAAGACCCGTCCCTTTCTCCCTTGTCGTCACATAGGGCTCAGTCAGCCGGTCTCTGTCCTTCGCAGGAAGGCCAAGGCCGTTGTCCTCCACGATGAAGGCCAAGCCCGTCTCGTCCGGACGAATCTCGGCCAGAATTCGGCCAGCCGGCTCCAACTGGACAGCCATCCGCGCACGGACCGACTCGGCGGCGTTCTTCAGTACATTCGCCAGGGCCTGGGCCAGCATCCGGCCATCCACCCGCAGGATCGTGGCTGGCAGGGGCTCGCCGATCACCCACTCAATGTCCGGGGCGGCCACCCGCCGGGCGAAGACCGCCTCGCGCAACAGCTCGGCCGCGTCATGGTCGGACAGCTGGGGCGTCGGCATTCGGGCAAAGGCCGAGAACTCGTCGACCATCCGGCCAATATCTCCGACCTGTCGAACGATCGTCTCCGTACAGCGGTCGAAGGTCTCGAGGTCTGCAGGCTCCACATTCCGCCGGAACTTACGACGGATGCGCTCAGCGGACAGCTGGATAGGAGTCAGCGGGTTCTTGATTTCATGCGCGATCCGTCGCGCCACATCGCGCCAGGCGGCGTTGCGCTGTGCTGAGACCAGGCGGGTGATGTCGTCGAAGGTCAGCACCAGCCCCTCCCCCGTCCGGCTGGCGCGCACCCGGAGCCTCAGGGTCTCTCGTCCCCGACTGATATCCACCTCTCCCTCGGCGTGGCCGACCGTACGGGCGATGGAGAGAATCTCGCCCACCTCCGGCGCTGCAGCTTCCAGGGTCGTCGGCGAGGCGAAGACGGGGTCCTCTGGAAGGGCGAGAAGTCTCGCCGCCTGCCGGTTCGCCGCCGAAATCCGGCCGTCCGCACTGGTCGCAACCACCCCCGCCGAAACCTCGGACAAGACCGTCTCGATAAACTGCCTTCGCCGCCGCGCCTCGTCGCTCGCACGGGTGAGGGCCTCCTGCTGCTGAGAGAGATCACGGGTCATGTCGTTAAAGGCCCGCGACAAGACGGCGATCTCTTCCGGGTCAGCCTCGGCGTCCACTCGGGCGGTCAGGTCCCCCCGGGCGACACGCTCGGCAGCCTGAACGAGGCGTCCGACCGGCGCAGAGATCGAATGGGCCGCTCCCATGCCCAGCCAGACCGCACCAATCAACACCAGGAGAGCCGTCTCCACATACGCCAGGGCGAAGGCGCTCTGGATACGCTCACGGCTCTGTGCAGCGTCGCGGTAGGACACCAGGGCCTGCTCGGCCTCCGAAAGATTTTCAACGACGCCCTCGCCCACAGGACGGATGAGATAGAGGTAGGCGTCGGGGTAGGCTTTCAACCGATACAGTGTCCGCGTCAGATTGGCCGAGACGAAGATGTCGCCCTCATCCGCGGCCCGGAAGGCCGACTCGGGCGGGGTCAGAAAGCTGGGCGCGCCCGGGGCTTCGGACCGGGCCAGCACCCGTCCCTCACGGTCGATCAGGTAGGCCGCCGGAAAGTCATTGTCGGCGGCCTGCTGGGCCAGAAAGAGGCTGAAGGTCACCGGCGAGTCCCCCAGGGCGCCCGCCGCTCCGTTGAGGTCCCCCGACATCAGAGTCACATGCTCGCGCACATAGCGCTTCTGTTCTTCAAGATAACTTCGGAACACCGTCGCCGAGTTTTCCACCACGGTCTGGACCCGGGACGAGAACCAGTCCTCTACTCCCCGATTGACCAGGACCCCGTAGAAAAGAGCGACCACCAGGGCCGGGGCCGTCGCGGCCGCTGCAAAGAGGGTGACGAAACGTAGACGCAGGCGTGCGGCGGGGTCGGCCGTCCGGGCTCTCAGAAGGCCCAACACGGTTCGTCCAGCCGCGATCAGCAAGCCCACAATCAGGATGAGATTGATCCACAGGATCCAGAGAATATTCAGGCTGGCCGGGGCAAGGGGCCCCGACTGGGGCGGAGAGGCGGCCAGGAGGATCGCCAGTCCAGTCAGCGCCACCGCGACCAGATAAACCCCGCCCGTGACCATTCGCGATCCCGCCAGGGCGCGAAACCGGTCCATTTGGCCTCCGACAGCCTCACGGGTCGAACTCAGAGACAACATGAGTCCATGGTAAATCCGAGTGTGCTTTCAGATCAACATGTCGTTGCCAAAAAGCGTCAGACCTGAGGCCATGTTCCGATGCTGAGGAACCGGCCATCGGATCGAAACACAATCGAACCTGGGGCCATCAGGGCCTGTTTTTCTCTTCGGGCGCTCCGTCGGATGGGAACAGGCGCTAACGCCGGCCCCGGTTCATCTCGACACCGAGGTCCTGTATCTTCTTGCGCAGGGTGTTGCGGTTCAACCCCAGAACCTCCGCCGCGCGGACCTGATTTCCGCGAGTTCCGGACAGGGTCAGGGCGATGAGGGGACGCTCCACCTCCTCAAGAATCCGGTCATAGAGGCCCGCTGGCGGCAGGCCCTCGGGGAAGGTCGCGAAGTGGCCCGCCAGGTAGCGCTCCACCAGGCCTGAAAGGGTGACGGGACCCTCCTGCCCCTTGAGCGGCGCCTGCTGATCGGCCAGCTCAAGCTCGACGATCCTCGCTGTGATCAGCTCTTCGCCATACAGGGCGCAGATCCGGCGGATCAGGTTCTCCAGCTCGCGGACATTCCCCGGCCAGCTGTGAGCCTTCAGCCGCTCCAGGGCGCCGGCGTCGATGGTCTTGGCCGGCAGGCCCTCCCGGTTGGCGCGCAGCAGGAAACTCCGCGCCAGGTCCGGGATATCCTCGGTCCGGTCGCGCAGGGGCGGGATTCTCAGGGGCGCCACGTTCAGCCGGAAATAGAGGTCCTCGCGGAACAGGCCCTGCTGGATCAGTGCCCTCAGATCCCGGTTCGTAGCCGCGATGATCCGCATGTTGGGCCGCCGGCCTGTGCGCGGGTTGATCGCCGTCTCCGAGCCATCGATCACCCGAAGAAGCCGCGTCTGGGCGTCCAGGGGCATGTCGCCGATCTCGTCCAGGAAGAGGGTCCCGCCGTCGGCCTCGACCAGCTTGCCGATATCCCCGTCGCTGCGACCGAAGAGCTCGGCCTCCACCCGCTCCCGGGGCACCGCCGCCAGGTTGATCACCACGAACCTGCCGTCCCTGCGGCGGCCCATGTCGTGCAGCGCCCGGGCGACAAGCTCCTTGCCGGTGCCGCTCTCCCCCAGGATGAGGACGGTCAGGTCCGCCCCCACCAGGCGGGCGATGGTCCGGTAGACCTCCTGCATGGGCGCCGAACGGCCGATCAGGGGCAGTCGCTCGTCCCGCGCCGCCCGCGCCTGGGCCCGGGAGGCCTCCACGTCCGCCGGTCGCGCCAGGGCCCGACGGGCCACCGCCGTGATGTCCTCCAGGTCAAAGGGCTTGGAGACGTATTCGAAGGCCCCGGCGTCGGCGGCGTTCACCGCCGTCAACAGCGTGTTCTGCGCGCTCATGACGATGACCGGCAGGCGCGGGCGCTCCTTGCGGATCCTCGGCAGGACGTCAAAGACGTTCTCGTCCGGCATGATCACATCGGTGATGACGAGATCGCCCTCCCCCTCCGAGACCCACTTCAGCAAGGTGGCGGCGTTACCCGTCGCCCGCACCTGGTAGCCCAGCCGGGTGAAGGCCTGGCTGAGGACCAGGCGGATGGAGCTGTCGTCATCGGCGATGATGATCTTTTTGGCGGCTGTAGCGGCGTTCATATCGGCTCCTCCGTGACGATGGGCAAAAGCACCCGGAAGGCCGTCCGGCCGGGCTCGGATTCGAAGTCGATGAGGCCGCCGTGCGCGGAGACGAGCTTGGACACCAGGGCCAGGCCCAGCCCGACCCCGCCGTTCCGTCCCGTGACGAAGGGCTGGAACAGGCTGTCCCGCAGATGCGCCGGAACCCCGGGGCCATTGTCGATGACCCGCACTTCCAGCGGCGTGCTGCGAAGGCCCCGGGCGCCCCCGGTGCGAATCCGCACCCCGTGGCGGAAGGCGGTGCGGATGATGATCTCGCCCTGACCGTCGCCCCGCCGGTGCGCCGCCTCGGCGGCGTTCTTCACCAGGTTGAGGAAGATCTGGATCAGCTGGTCCTCGTCCCCCGGCGTCAGCGGCAGGGAGGGATCATAGTCCTCCACCACCGTGAGGCCCTCGCCCACCCCGTTCACCGCCAGGGTGCGCACCCGGTCGAGGACGAGGTGGATGTTGATCGGCTGGCAGATCGGCGCCGCATCGTCGGAGAAGGCCTCCATCCGGTCCACCAGCCGCTTCACCCGGTCGACCTCGTCGACAATCAGCTGGGCCAGGGGGGTGTCCTCCACCCGCGCCCCGGTCTTCAGCAGCTGGGCTGCGCCCCGGATGCCCGCCAGCGGGTTCTTGATCTCGTGGGCCAGCATCCGGCCCAGGCCGATGATGGTCTTCAGGCCGGCGCTCTCCGCCCCGCCCCTCTCGCCGCTGAGGGCGCCCGAGCGGACCGTGAGAGTTAAAAGGACCAAACCCTCGTCCAGGGGCGCGGCCGAGCCGTCGGACCGGAAGGCCGCATGGCCGAAGAGGCTGACCTCAAAGCCCCGCTCCCGGACCGGGCCGCCCTCGGCCCGCGCCCGCTCCACCAGCGCCAGCAGGGGTGAGTCCGGCGCCACGGCGGCGGCGAGACCGCTCCGGGTCATGACCCCCAGCGACTGCCCGAACAGGCGCTCCGCCGCCTCATTGGCGGCCCGGACCTGGCCGTCCCCGGCCACCACGATGGCCGGCTCGGGGGCCAGGTCGAAGGCTGCAGCCCTCAGGGACTCGCCTGCGGGAACGGGGGTCACGCTGCAGCCTCCATCATCCAGAGTTCGGTCAATCCGCGCACGACCTCCCGGGGATCGTCCATGCGGCACAGCCGGCGTCGCGCCTCCAGCCGCACCATCGGATCGGCGGGCGTCGCCGCCTCGTCCACATAGGCCGACAGGTGCTTTCGAAAGACTCTGAGGCCCGTCCGGTCCCCATAGAAGCTGAGGCTCTCGGCCAGGTGGTCCAGCACCACCCCCAACCGGGCGTCCCGCCCAGGCTCCTCGAAGTCGCCGCCCGACAGTCCAGCCTCGATCCAGGGCGCGATCCAGGGCCGGCCATAGACCCCGCGCCCGATCATCACCCCGTCGGCGCCCGACGCCTCCAGCGCCCGCGCGGCGTCGTTGGCATCCCGGATGTCGCCATTCACGATCACCGGCACGTCCACCTCGGCCTTGACCTCCGCCACCGCCGTCCAGTCCGCCTGGCCCTTGTAGAACTGGCAACGGGTGCGGCCATGGACGGTGATCGCCCGCACGCCCCGGGCCTCGGCCCCCGCCGCAATCGCCGGAGCGTTGCGCGAGGCGTCGTCCCAGCCGAGCCGCATCTTGATGGTCACAGGAATGTCCACCGCGTCGACCACCGCCTCGATCAACCGGAAAAGGAGCGCGGGCTCCCGCATGAGGGCCGATCCGGCCAGGGCGCCGTCCGTCACCTCCCGGGCCGGACAGCCAAAGTTCAGGTCGATCACATCGGCGCCGGCGGCGGCCGCCAGCCGGGCCCCCGCCGCCATGTCCTCCGGGGTACGCCCCACCAGCTGGACCACCATTCGCGGCAGGCCCTCGCCCACAGCCGCCCGCCGCACCACGTCCGGACGCCCCGCCGCAAAGGCCGAGCAGGCCACCATCTCGGTCGCCACATAGGGCGCGCCCAGGCGTGAGGCTGCGCGCCGGAAGGGCAGGTCCGACACCCCGGTCATGGGGGCGATCCAGACTCGTCCTCCGATCTCGACATCGCCGATATGGATCGAGTTGCTCATTTTGCAGTCACTTGCATCGCCATCTTTTTAGGCAATTTGAAACGGACGTAAAGGGGGCGTGCAATCCGGCCCCACTGGACAGCCGCGCCCGCACCCCTAAACAGCGAGCATGACCTTTTCCGCCGTCATCGTGGCCGCCGGCGCTAGCCTCCGCGCCGGGCCGGGCGAGCCCAAGCCCTGGCGCGACCTCGGCGGCCGCCCGGTCCTGGCCTGGTCCGCCCGGGCCTTCTCAGCCGCCGGGGCCCGGCGGTTGGCCGTGGTGACGACGGCGGACCGGATGGAAGCCGCCCGGACCCTTCTGGCCGGTCTTCCGGGCCTGGTGGTCGTCGAGGGCGGCGCCCTGCGCTCCCTGTCCGTCCGGGCCGGTCTCGCCGCCCTGGACGGGCCTCCGGACGAACCGGTCCTGGTCCACGACGCCGCCCGCCCCTTCCTGGAGCCGGCGGTCATCGCCCGGGTCCTCGCCGCCCTTAAGGGCGCTGACGGCGCCATCGCCGCCCTGCCCGTCCCCGACAGCCTCAAGCGCGGAGACGGCCAGATCGCCGGGTCCGTGGACCGGGAGGGCCTCTGGCGCGCCCAGACCCCCCAGGCCTTCCCGAGGGGCGCCCTCCTCGCCGCCTTCCAAGCCTGGTCGGGGCCGGAGCCCACGGACGAGGCCGCCGTGATGGAGGCCGCCGGCGCCCGCATCGCCCTGATCCCGGGGGACCCGCGCCTCTTCAAGCTCACCTGGCCGGAGGATTTCGCCATGGCCGAGTCCCTCGCCCGCCCCGCCCGCGAGGTCCGCATGGGCCAGGGGATCGACGCCCACCGCTGGGGCCCCGGCGACGGGGTCTGGCTCTGCGGCGTCCGCATTCCCCACGACGGCGCCCTCATCGGGCATTCCGACGCTGACGCCGGCCTCCACGCCCTGACCGACGCCCTGCTCGGCGCGATGGGTGAGGGCGACATCGGCCAGCACTTTCCGCCCTCGGACCCGCGCTGGAAGGGCGAGCCCTCGGCCACCTTCCTCGCCCACGCCGGCGCCCTTCTCGCCGCCCGGGGCGGCCGCATCCTGTCCCTGGACCTCACCCTGGTCTGCGAACGCCCCAAGGTGGCGCCTCATCGGGAAGCCATGCGCCAGGCCGTCGGCGGCATCCTGGGGATCGACGTCTCCCGGGTCAGCATCAAGGCCACCACTACAGAGGGCATGGGCTATACTGGCCGGCAGGAAGGCCTCCTCGCCCAGGCGGTGGCCGCCGTCGAGCTTCCCGCCGCCTGATCACCGCCCATGGGGGCTTGCGCCCGCCCCCCGGCCGGTGGTCAGGTCGGTTGGCCCGCGCCAGACCGGAGTCGAGACATGTTTTCCATCGAGATCGAGACCCTCGCCCGCCTCCTGATCGACGAGGCCCGCGAGCGCCAGTTGCGCCTGGTCACCGCCGAAAGCTGCACGGGCGGCCTCGTCGCCGGCGCCATCTGCGCCATCCCCGGGGCGTCTGACGTCTTCGAGCGCGGCTTCGTCGTCTACAACAACCGCGCCAAGCAGGAGCTGCTCGGAGTGCCCGGCGAGATCATCGCCGACCTCGGCGCCGTGTCCGAGCCGGTGGCCCGCATGATGGCCGAGGGCGCCTTGGAGAACTCCCACGCCCACCTCGCGGTGGCCATCACGGGTGTGGCCGGCCCCGGCGGCGGCACCCGCATGAAGCCCGTCGGCACCGTGCACATCGCCACCGCCCGCGCCAATCACGGCCTCCACCATCGGCAGGAGTTCTTCCAGTTCGAGACCCGCGAGGAGATCCAGCTGGCCGCCGTCCAGTCCGCCCTGGAAGCCATGCGCGAACGTATCAACCGCTAGACTCAGCTGACCCCCTCCGGCCCGGGGCGTCGCCCCGGTCCACCTCCCCCTGGGGGGAGGAATTACAGAGCCAATTGCTCCCCCAAGGGGGAGCTCCGACCGAAGGTCGGTGAGGGGGTCAACAGCCCCTCAGCCGTCCTTCGTCCCGAACAGCGCCTGCGCCCGGTCCTCGAAGCAGGCCAATAGGCGGCCCGCCGCCCGGTCGAAATTGCCCGCCAGCAGCCCCTCCAGGAGCCGGCTGCGCAACTCGAAGTCGATGTCGAAGTCGATCCGCGTCCCGCCGTCCTCGGCCACGAAGTCCCAGCGGTTGCGCAACCGCCGGAAGGGACCGGACAGCAGCTCCGCATCGATCCGCTTCAGGGCCGGGTCCCGCCGCACCCGGGTGGAGAACCGCTCGCGCACCGGACCGAAGGCCACCTGTACCTCGGCGTCCAGCCACTCGGCGCCATCCGCCTCGGTCCGGGCGTTCCAGGTGCGAAGCGACCGGACCCAGGGCACGAACTCGGGATAGCGGACCACATCACCCACCAGGCCGAACAGCGCCTCCGGGGCGTAGGGCGAATGCCGCGAGAGCCGGTGTCGCACCGGCCCTATCCCCGGCGGGCCAGCCGCGCCGCCTTCAGCCGGGCGAAGTCCTCGCCGGCATGGTGCGAGGACCGGGTCAGGGGGCTGGCCGAAACCATCAGGAAGCCCTTGGCCCGGGCCGCCTCCTCATAGCCGCGGAATTCGTCGGGATGGACAAACCGCTCCACCGCCGCGTGCTTGCGGGTCGGCTGCAGGTACTGTCCGATCGTCAGGAAATCGATCCCGGCCGAGCGCATGTCGTCCATGACCTGCAGCACCTCCTCGCGGGCCTCGCCCAGGCCGACCATCAGGCCCGACTTGGTGAAGGCTTCGGGATCGGCCTCCTTCACCCGCTCCAGCAGGCGAAGCGAGTGATAGTAGCGCGCGCCGGGCCGGATCGAGGGATAGAGGCGGGGCACGGTCTCCAGGTTGTGGTTGAAGACGTCCGGGCGGGCGGCGATCACCATCAGGGCGGCCTCCACCGGCTTGCGCAGGAAGTCGGGCGTCAGGATCTCCACGGTCGCCCCCGGCGCCCGGGCGCGGATCTCGCGCACCACCTGCGCGAAGTGCGCCGCGCCCCCGTCGGCCAGGTCATCCCGGTCCACCGAGGTGATGACCACGTGCTTCAGGCCCATCTTGGCCACCGCGTCCGCCACCCGGGCGGGCTCGGTGGGATCCAGGGGCTCAGGGCGGCCGGTGGCCACGTTGCAGAAGGCGCAGGCCCGGGTGCAGATCTCGCCCATAATCATCATGGTGGCGTGGGACTGGGTCCAGCACTCGCCGATGTTGGGGCAGGCCGCCTCCTCGCAGACCGTCACCAGGCCATGGGCCTTCACGATGGCCCGGGTCGCCGCATAGCCCTCCGATCCCGGCGCGCGCACCCTCAGCCAGTCCGGCTTGCGCAGGACAGGGGTGTCGGGGCGGTTGCGCTTCTCAGGGTGGCGCGGGCGCGGCCCGGAGCGGGTGTCGATGACGGTGGCCATGCCCCTAAATCAGCCTTCCAGGCCGCCGGATCAAGCCGCTGCTGCGCCCCCTGACCGGATCACGACCTGTAACCGGTCTTTTCAATCCGCCGGGGGCCGTCTAGTTTTGGCCAAGAGAGAGAATTCAAAGGGAGAGGCCCATGGCGAAGCTGGGCGACGACATTCGGGGCGGCGGCACGATTTTCAGCGCCCTGGTGGACGCAAGGACGGCCTTCGGGGCCAAGAAGCTGATCCTGGAGGACCAGGACCGCAATCCCATGTCCTACTCCGACCTGATCCGCGCCGCCTTCGCCCTGGGGCGCCGCATCGCCGCCCTGACCGAAAAGGGCGAGCGGGTCGGCGTCATGCTTCCGGCCAGTTCGGCGGGCGTGGTCACCTTCTTCGCCCTGCACGCCTTCGGCCGCGTGCCGACCATGCTCAACTTCACCTCCGGCATCCGCAACCTCAAGGCCGCCTGCGAGCTGGCCGGGGTCAAGCGGGTCCTCACCGCCCACAAGTTCATCGAGCAGGGCCAGCTGCATGATCTGATCGACGCCCTCGAGACGGTGGCGACGGTCATCTATCTGGAAGACGTGCGCGAGAAGGTCGGACTTGCAGACAAGCTGTTCGCCGTCGCCGCCGGCGCCCTGCCCGCCCGCTTCGCCGCCGCTCCCCGGCCCAAGGACGTTGGCGTCATCCTCTTCACCTCAGGAAGCTTCGGCGTGCCTAAGGCGGTGGTTCTGACTCAGGAAAACCTAATCGCCAACGTCGCCCAGGTCGCGAACATCATCGACATCAATCCCGACTGGATCATGTTCAACCCCCTGCCGATCTTCCATTCCTTCGGGCTGACGGGGGGTATCCTCCTGCCGTTGCTGACAGGAATGAAGGTGTTCGAGTACCCGTCCCCGCTCCACGTCAAGCAGATCCCGCCCCTTGTGAAGGATACCGGGGCCGCCATCCTGCTGGCCACCGACACCTTCATCAACCAGTACGCCAGGGCCAGCGACGGCGATGAGCTTATGGGCCTCAAGTTTATCGTCGCGGGCGCTGAAAAGGTTAGGGAAGAGACCCACAACCTTATGCGAGACCGCTTTGGCGGTGTACCGGTTCTGGAAGGCTACGGGGCGACCGAGGCCGCGCCCATCATCGCCATCAACCTCCCCAACGACAATCGTCGCGGGACGGTGGGCGCCCTCATGCCCGGTATGGAGGCGCGCCTGGAGCCTGTCGAGGGCATCACCGGCGGCGGCCGGCTTCTGGTGCGCGGCCCCAATGTCATGGCGGGCTACCTGCGCCCCGATGGAACCCTCGAGGCTCCGGTCGACGGCTGGCTCGACACCGGCGACATTGTCAGCATGACCGACGACAACTGGATCACTATCCTGGGGCGCGCCAAGCGCTTCGCGAAGGTCGGCGGCGAGATGGTCTCCCTCACCGCTGCGGAGGACCTCGTCCTGTCCCTCTGGCCGGACAACCGCCACGCCGTCATCGCCATGCCGGACCCCAAGAAGGGCGAGCGGCTCATCCTCTTCACCGACCGCAGCGACGCGGCCGCCACGGCCATCGTCGAGCACGCCCAGTCCCTCGGCGCCCCCGAGATCGCCGTGCCCCGCAAGATCGTGAAGGTCCCGGAAATCCCCGTCCTGGGCACCGGCAAGACCGACTACGTCACCATCCAGCGCCTGGCCGAGGTGGAGGGCCGCCGGGCGGCGTAGGGGCGGCTCCTCAGCAGACCCCCTCTGTCAGCTTCGCTGACAGCTCCCCCTTGGGGGAGCAATGGCTCCCTAATTCCTCCCCCCAGGGGGAGGTGGACCGGGGCAAGGCCCCGGGACGGAGGGGGTCTCCGGCCAACCCGCCCCTGCACTTTCCGCGCCCGACACCGCGATGGCGCCCGGATCGATGGCGTTTCCGAACCTGTCACCGCACTTGCGCCGATCGCAACAGGGTCGCGCTCCAGTCCGGCAGCTCCCGCAAGGCCCGGGCGACCGGAACCAGGCTCGAGCCGACTTCGCTTTGGGTCATGTCCCGGGCGGATCGGTGATACGAAAGACCCTCCGCCACGAAGATGGGATTGATGAATCCGGCCGCCGGAAACCCTGGCGGCGGCGTATCAAGATGCTGGACATGCTCGAACCCCAGCGGCCTGAGCGCACCCAGTCGCCAGCCGCACTCCTCCAACACCTCCCGCCTCACCGCCGCCTCGACGGTTTCACCCGGCTCCAGACGCCCCCCTGGCGTGATGTGGCGATAGCCATCGCGCTCCCGCACCACAACGACGGCCCGGCGCCGCAACACCAGGGCCCGCGCGGACCGGACCAGGGCCACCGGCGGCACTCGATCCGAGACATAGGTCCGCGCCACCACAGGGGCGTCGACATAGTTCCCCCTCCGCTCGGCGACGGGCGTCAGGTCGGCCAGCGACGCGGCGAAGGCCTCGGCCTGAGCCATGACCGCAAGCGTCAGGGTCAACGCAGGATCCAGAAGGCGCACAGGCCGGCGGCGAAGATCCAGTCATAGACCGCACACATGGGCGGGTACCAGGAGGGCATCGCCGTGGTGATCCGTCGGTGGTGGAGAAGATCCCACACCCCATGCAGCGCATACGCCGCCGGGATCAGCCAGGGGCTCCAGATCAATCCCGCCAGCGCAAAGGCCAGGAAGGCCAGGGCCGCCAGCCCCTCTATCGCCAGGATGTGCGCCCGGCCGTCCTGGAGCGCGAAACCGGCGTAGATCCCCGCCACCAGGCCGAGGATGACCGCGGCGAACGGGATCGAGACCGCTTCCGGGAGGAGCAGGTGAATCGGCAGGCTGAAGAGGGAGAGCACAGCGCCCGCCATGGCCGGGTGTCGGGTGAGGCCCACCGCCAGTCCTGAGATCATCCGCCCCTCCTGCGCCGTAGCGCGGACCGGAGCCCGCCCCTCAAGTGTGCAGGGCCCGGCCGAAGGCGTCCAGCGCCGCCTCGTGCATGCCCTCGCTGATCGTCGGGTGGGGAAAGACCGTGGCGAAAAGGTCGGCCTCGGTGGCCTCCAGGGTCATGGCGAGGGCGTAGCCCTGGACCATCTCGGTGAGAGGCCTAATCCCCCCTCGATTCAGGACGCATGGCGGCAACGCCTCACATGAACAGCAATGGCTTTCGTAATGGTCGATCCTGGGGGTAAACTGGACCCCTCCTAGGTTTCCTCGGAACCCCTCAAATGTCAGCAGTTGGCCCTGCGCGCGCGGAAGCGCCGTTTATCGCCGCAGCCGTTGTTCCGCCTCAGAGAGATCCGCCATCCTGGTGGCTGGCGGCGCGCATGCCATTCAATCAGATCGAAGGCTGGTCCCGAGCGGTGTTCGAAGCGGACGCTTACCGCCCGTTTCCGGGAGCGCCCCTGTTTGTTGTGGAGCCAGAGGCCATCCGGACAGTCCTGCTGGATACCGCACAAGACTTTCCGCAGGGTGATCTGCCCAAGCGCATGATGCGACCGGCCTGGGGAAGAGGTCTTTTCACGGCTGAGGATCAAGACTGGCGATGGCAACGGCGGGCTACGGCGCCCGCCTTTCGTCCGGTGGAGATGGCGGGGCTGGCGCCATTGGTCAGCGGCGTCGCCGACAGAACAGTGGAAAGCTGGACCGGGTCAGGACAGACGAACCAGATCGACATCCCTTCGGAGATGGCGAGGCTGACCTTCCACGTCATCCTGGACACAATGCTGTCAGGTGGTGAGGACTTCGACCGCGCCGCGATGCAGTCCCGGATCAAGTCCTTTATCGCGGACATCGGCAGAATGCGCGTCAGCTACTTCCTGGCGCCGGATGCCTACCATGCGTCGCGACCTGACGCCCGCTCCGCACACCGCCAGCCCCTGCTGAACGACATCAGACGCATGGTTTCCCGCCGCCGGGGCTCGGCCTCCCGCTCCGACCTGGTGGATCTCCTGCTCCAGGCTCGCGACCCGGAGACGGGCCAGGGGATGGATGACGATCTGCTCGCCAATAACTTGCTCGGGTTTATTGTGGCTGGCCACGAAACCACGGCGCTGGCCCTGACCTGGGCGCTCTACCTGGTCGCCATGCATCCCCCGACCGCCGCGCGAATCCGGGACGAGGTGACTGAAGTCGCGGGAACGAATGCGATCGACGCCACTCACGTCGATCGATTGGTGTTTACCCGCCAGGTTCTCAGCGAGAGCTTGCGGCTCTATCCCCCGGCGTTCCAGCTCACCCGGGTGAGCCGAAAGCAAACGGAACTGGCGGGGTTTCCGGTCCAGGCCGGATCTCGCGTCATAATCCCTGTCTACGCGCTTCATCGGCATCGAGGCCATTGGGCGAACCCCGACGCCTTCGATCCCGACCGGTTTGCGCCGTCGGCGCCACAGCCCGATCGCTTCACCTATCTGCCCTTTGGCGCCGGGCCTCGCATCTGCCTCGGCGCCGCGTTCGCCATGATGGAAGCGGTGACGGTCCTGGCAAGCCTCGTGCGGGCCATCGACTTCACCGTCGTCTCACCACACCGGGTGCGGCCGGTCGCCGGGCTCGCCCTGCGCCCGGCGGGCGGCTTGCCCATGTCGGTCCGAAGATTTCCATGAAACGCCGCGCTTAGGGCGCCTTGGCTGTAACGATCCAGACCCCTGCCATGAGCTCTGGACCATTGGGGCCGTCTCTCTCGCGCAAGGCGTCCTCAAGCGCCCGGACGGCCTTGCGCGTCAGATGCGGATGGTCGCGAAGAATGGCGCCAAGCGCTCCAACCCGTGAGCAAACCGCCACCATATCCTGAAGACTTCCGCTACCGATCCCCTCATCCCTTGAGGTGATCTCGACGTCTGAAAAACCCGCGCCATCCAGAACCTGGCGAATGGTCTCCGCCTTGAAAAAATGAGAACCAAGCGGACGCGGCCGTAGAGTTTACAAGACCGGGAGGCAGATGCGGCGAGGCGGCGCGAAGCGGCAGTTCATCCAGTTCGTTGTCGCTCAGGTTGCGCCAGCAGACGAACCCTAGGCGGCCGCCGGGGCGTAGCGCCTTGAGCAGGTTACGAAAGGCCTCGGTCGCATCGTCAAAGAACATGACGCCAAAGCGGGAGAAAACGGCGTCGAAGGATCCGGCGGCAAATCCATAGGTCTGGGCATCGCCGCAGATGAAGGAGACATTTTCCGGGTTCCCATCATCTCCCCGCAGAACATCGATCGCATCCGGGAGAACGTCCAATCCGATGACCTGTCCACGGGGCCCTACCCTTCTGGAAAGAGCCAACGGCGTGCCGCCAACGCCACAGCCCACATCGAGAACCCGATGGCCCGCTGAGAGACCGATGGCTTCCATGGCAGCGCGTCCCAGCGGCTCAAGCTGTCGCTCCAGTGGCTCACGGATCTCAAGCCAGGTTCGGACACGGGAATGGGTCTTCATGGAGGTCGCGACCCGATCTCGTTCCTCAGCGATGCTGGTGAGCCGCGAGATTGTCCCGTAGGGCTCAGGGGCACAAGGCTGGGGTGACATTGCACCCATCATTGATGACACTCGCGCCGGCGAGGAAACATCGCCTTGCGCCCAACCCATCGTCTTTCCGGCGCAAAGATTGAAGCTGGAGACCCCCAAAGTGCGGATTTGCTTCTTCGGCGACAGCTTCATCAACGGTACTGGCGATGATGAGTGTCTTGGCTGGGTGGGTCGACTTTGCGCCGCAGAGCGGCGGGCCGGCGCGGACCTGACAGTTTACAACCTCGGGATCCGGCGAGACACTTCTGAGGACATCCTCCGTCGGTGGAAACCGGAGGCGGCGGTGCGTCTGCCGGTCGACAGCGACGGGCGGCTGGCGTTTTCATTCGGCGTCAACGATCTGGCTCCGGATGATGAACTCGGGAGGCCACGTATCTCCGAGGGCGCTTCGCTTCAGAACGCGCACGATATCTTGTCAGAAGCCTCAGCATGGCGCCCCACGCTCATGATGGGCCCACTCCCGGTGACCTCAAGTCAGGCTCGTAACGACCAGATCAGATCGTACTCCGAACAGTTGAGCGGCTTGTGCGCCAGTCTCGGCGTCCCCTACTTCGACCCGGCCCCATTCGCTGCCGAAGTCTATGAGACGTGGCGAAAGGAAGCGGATGCTGGCGATGGCATTCACCCAAACGCCGAAAGCTACTCCGCCCTCGCCAGCGCCATTCATCAATGGCGACCATGGAGGAGGCTGTTTGAAACCTGAACTCCGGGCCGTCTTCTGTCAGGAGCCAATTCCGCACAGGTGGCCCTGGCGACAATGACCCGGAAATCGTGCTTGGCCGGGAAATCTCCCACAGGGAGCACCTAACCCCTTCTCATTCCTCCCTCTTTCAGGGGGAGGTGGCGCGCGTCAGCGCGACGGAGGGGGTCACCGCCCTCAAACGTGAAGCGCCCGCCCAAAGGCGTCCAGCGCCGCCTCGTGCATGCCTTCGCTGATCGTCGGGTGGGGAAAGACGGTGGCGAAGAGGTCGGCCTCGGTGGCCTCCAGGGTCATGGCGAGGGCGTAGCCCTGGATCATCTCGGTGACGTCCGCGCCGATCATGTGGGCGCCGACCAGGGCGCCGTTGGCGGCGTCGAAGACGGTCTTGATGAAACCCTCCGTATGCCCCGCGGCGATCGCCTTGCCGTTGGCCCGCAGCGGGAACCGGCCGACCTTGACGGACAGGCCCCGGGCCTTGGCCTGGGCCTCGGTCAGGCCGACAGAGGCGATCTGGGGCGAGGCGTAGGTACAGCCCGGGATGGGGGCGGTCAGGCCGGAAGGCTTGAGGCCGGCGATGTGCTCGACGCAGTGCACGCCTTCGTGGCTGGCCTTGTGCGCCAGCCAGGGCGGGCCGGCCAGGTCGCCAATGGCCCAGAGGCCCGGCACGCCGGTGGCGCCGTGGGAGTCCGTGACGACGTGGGTCTTCTCGATCGTGACGCCCAGGGCCTCGAGCCCAAGGCCCTCGATATTGCCGACAATGCCCACGGCGACGATGGCGACCTCGGCCTTGAGGATCTCGGTGGCGCCGCCGGCCTCGACGGTCAGTTCGACGCCCTTGCCGCGGGGCGCGAGCCGGCGGACCGAGGCGCCGGTGCGGAAGGCGATGCCGCGGGCCTCGAAGGCCTTCTGGGCGGCGGCCGAGACCTCCTCGTCCTCCACGGGCAGGATGCGCGGCAGCGCCTCGATGACGGTCACTTCTGAGCCCAAGGCCTTGTAGAAGCTGGCAAATTCGATGCCGATAGCGCCGGACCCCACGACCAGGAGGGAGGTCGGGACCCGGTCGGGGACCATGGCCTCGCGGTAGGACCAGACGCGCTGCCCATCGGGGGCCAGGCCCAGGTCCGGCAGGGTCCGGGCGCGGGCGCCCGTGGCGAGGATGACGTTGGCGGCCTTCAGGCTGCGCTCGCCCCCCGCCTTGAGCGCTACGCGGACGAGGGGCGCAGGCGAGCCGGCCTCCAGCCGCGCCTCCCCCTCGATCACGGTGATCTTGTTCTTCTTCATCAGGAAGGCGACGCCGGCGTTCAGCTGGCCCGCCACCTTCCGCGACCGGCCGACCACGGCCTCGAGGTCAAAGCTCACCTTCTCGGCGCGCAGGCCGTAGTCCTCGAGATGCCCAAGAGTTTCAAAGGTTTCCGCCGACTTCAGCAGGGCCTTGGTGGGGATGCAGCCCCAGTTCAGGCAGATCCCGCCCAGCTTGTCGCGCTCGATAATGGCGACCCTCAGGCCCAGCTGCGCCGCGCGAATGGCGGCCACATAACCCCCGGGGCCGGCGCCGACGACGACAAGATCAAAGTCCACGGCGGCCTCCCTAGACGATCATGGTGACGGGCTCTTCGATCAGGGCCCGGAAGGCGGCCAGCCAGCGGGCGCCAATGGCGCCGTCGATGACCCTGTGGTCGCAGGTCAGGGTCACGGTCATCAGGGTGCGCGCGACGACCTGGCCGTCGCGGATCACCGCCCTCGCCTCGCCCGCCCCGACCGACAGGATGGCGCCCTGGGGCGGGTTGATGATGGAGCCGAACTGGCGGATACCGAACATGCCGAGGTTGGAGATCGAGAAGGTACCGCCTTGGAATTCCTCGGGTTTCAGCTTCCGGGTCCGGGCCCGCTCGGCCAGGTCCTTGGCTTCCAGGGCGATCTCCGCCAGGCCCTTCTGCTCGGCTCTCTGGATGATAGGCGTGATCAGTCCGCCATCGACGGCCACGGCCATGGAGATGTCGGCGTGCCGGTGCAGGGCGATCCCCTCGGGCGTGAAGGAGGCGTTGGCCTCGGGGACCTGCTTCAGGGCCAGAGCGGCCGCCTTGATCACCAGGTCGTTGACGCTGACCTTGATCCCCCGGGGCTCCAAAAGGCTGTTGATCCGGGTCCGGGCGGCCAGGAGGGCGTCGATCTCCACATCAACCGTCAGGGGGAAGTGCGGAATATCCCTCGCACTTTCCGTCAGGCGACGGGCGACGGTGCGGCGCATGCCGTCCAGCGGGACCAGGGTGTAGCTGTCCGCCGGATAGCCGAGCTGGGCCAGGCTGGGGGCGGGAGTGGACGTCGGGACCGAAGCGACCGGCGGGGTGGCGGAAGGGGCGGGACGCGGGGCGACGCCGGCGGCCTCCACATCCGCCCGGATGATCCGGCCGTGCGGGCCCGAACCCTTCAGGGACGCCAGGTCCAGTCCCCGCTGCGCTGCCAGCCTTCGGGCCAGGGGCGAGGCGAAGATCCGCGACGATCCTTCTGTTTTCACAAGTGTCTTCGGCGCTTCCTGAGAAACCGGGGCGGGCGCAATGATCGCCGCGACAGGCGCGACGGGCGCAGGCGGCGGCGACGCCGTCGCACTCCCCGACAGCCGGGCGATGGGCGTGTTGACCTTCACCCCCTCGGTCCCCTCGGCCACGAGCAGGGCTTCGACAACCCCTTCGTCCACCGCCTCGACCTCCATGGTCGCCTTGTCGGTCTCGATCTCGGCGATGATATCCCCTGAGCGGACAGAATCCCCAATCTTTACAAGCCACTTGGCGAGGATCCCCTCCTCCATGGTGGGGGACAGGGCGGGCATCAGGATGTCGGTCATGGCGCGGCCTCCCGGGACAGGTGGGCCAGGCTGGCGGCATTGGCCTCCCAGTTCTGGCCGTCGAACGCGGTCAGGTCCATGTCGACGGCCTCGTCCAGGCAGCGGGCGTTGACCGACCAGCCATCCGGGTTGGAGCGCGGCCGGTAGAAGCTCTTCACGCCGCAGGTGCTGCAGAACAGGTGCCGGGCGACGCCGGAGTTGAAGGTGTACTCGGTCAGATCCCCCTGCCCGGCCGTCTGAAGAAAGCGGCTCTCCGGGACGATCAGGTGGATGAAGGCAACCTTCGAACACATTGAACAGTTGCAGGAATGCGCCTCAGGTCTCGGCGGCAGGGCGACCTCGAAGCGGACCCGTCCGCAATGGCAACCGCCGCTTCTCCAGGCCAGGGCGCTCACCGGTAGCAGACCTTGAGGGCCGCCTCGACGATCCGCTCCACCGATGGCAGGGCGAGGGCTTCGAGGTTGGCGGCGTACGGCAGGGGCGTATCGGCCTGGGCGACCCGCAGGGGCGGCGCGTCCAGCCAGTCGAAGGCCTCGGCGACGACCCGGGCGACGATCTCGGCGCCGACGCCCATAGGCGCCCAGCCCTCCTCGACGCTGACGATCCGGTTTGTCCGCTTCACGCTCTCCAGGACGGTGGCGTGGTCCAGGGGCCGGAGGGTCCGCAGGTCTACGACCTCGGCCTCAATGCCTTGTTTCGAAAGGATTTCCGCCGCCTCGAGGGCCAGGCCCACCATGCGGGAATGGGCCGTCAGGGTGACGTCCCGACCCGGCCTGCGCACCAGGGCCTGACCGATCGGTACGGTCCAGTCGGGATCGTCCGGGACGTCGAACTCCTGGCCATAGAGCATCTCGTGCTCGAGGAAGACCACGGGGTTGGGGTCGCGGATGGCGGCCTTGAGCAGGCCCTTGGCGTCGGCGGCGTCGTAGGGCGCCACCACCTTCAGGCCGGGCACGTGGGCGTACCAGGACGAATAGTCCTGGCTGTGCTGGGCCGCGACCCGGGCCGCGGCGCCATTGGGGCCCCTAAAGACGATGGGGCAGGTGATCTGCCCGCCCGACATATAGAGGGTTTTCGCCGCCGAATTAATAATATGATCAATGGCCTGCATGGCGAAGTTGAACGTCATGAACTCGACGATGGGCTTCAGACCCGCCATGGCGGCGCCCACGCCCAGGCCGGCGAAGCCGTGCTCGGTGATCGGCGTATCGATCACCCGCCGCGGCCCGAACTCCTCCAGGAGGCCCCGGCTGACCTTGTAGGCGCCCTGGTACTGGCCGACCTCCTCGCCCATCAGGAAGACGGTCTCATCCCGGCGCATCTCCTCGGCCATGGCGTCACGCAGGGCGTCGCGGACGGTGGACCGGCGTCCCGCGGGCGGTGACGGGGCGTCGGCGGGGCGGGCTGGCGGCGTCTCCGGCGGCGGCGCGACGGCCGCCACAGGGGCCGGCGCCGGGCCGGGCGGCGGCGCCCCCTGCGCGGTGCCCAGCCGGGCGATCGGCGTGTTGACCTTGACCTCCTCGGTCCCTTCCGGAACCAGGATGGCCTCGATCACGCCCTCGTCGACCGCCTCGACCTCCATGGTCGCCTTGTCGGTCTCGATCTCGGCGATGACGTCTCCGGACCGGACGGTGTCGCCGGCCTTCACGTGCCACTTGGCGAGGGTCCCCTCCTCCATGGTGGGCGAGAGGGCGGGCATCAAAATGTCGGTCACCGCCCCGCCTCCACATAGATGTCCGTGAAGAGCTCGGCCGGGTCGGGCTCGGGCGAGATGCGGGCGAACTCGGCGGCGTCGGCGACGATGGCGCGGACCTCGGCGTCGATGGCCTTCAGCGCCGCCTCGTCGGCCCAGCCCTTCTCCGTGAGCAGCTCCTGCACATGGTCGATGGGATCGCGGTTGCGGCGGACCTCCTCCACCTCCTCGCGGGTCCGGTACTTGGCCGGGTCGCTCATGGAGTGGCCGCGATAGCGGTAGGTCTTCATCTCCAGAATGTAGGGGCCCTTGCCCGACCGGGCGTGCTCGGCGGCGCGGGCCGCGGCGTCGCGCACGGCAACTACGTCCATGCCGTCCACCTCCTCGCCCGGGATCCGGAAGGAGGCCCCGCGTCGGTACAGGTGGGTCTCGGAGGAGGACCGCTCGATGGAGGTCCCCATGGCGTACTGGTTGTTCTCGATCACGTAGACGACCGGCAGGCTCCAGAGCTCGGCCATGTTGAAGCTCTCATAGACCTGGCCCTGGTTGGCCGCCCCGTCGCCGAAGAAGGCGAAGGCGACGTTACCGTTGCCGCGATAGCTGTTGGCGAGGGCCAGGCCCGTGCCCAGGCTGACCTGGGCGCCGACAATGCCGTGGCCGCCGTAGAAGTCCGCCTCGGTGGAGAACATATGCATGGAGCCGCCCTTGCCGCGGGAGGAGCCCCCCGCCCGGCCGGTCAGCTCGGCCATGACCTCGCGCGGGTCCATGCCGCAGACCAGCATGTGGCCGTGGTCGCGATAGCCTGTGATGACCTGGTCGCCCGGCCGGCGCACGGCCTGGATGCCGACGGCGATGGCCTCCTGGCCGATGTAGAGGTGACAGAAGCCGCCGATCAGACCCATGCCGTAGAGCTGGCCGGCCCGCTCCTCAAACCGGCGGATCAGCAGCATTTCCCGGTACCAGGCCAGGAGCGGGTCGCGCCCGACCGCCTCCGGTCCAGCGGCGGCCTCGCCCGCCGCCTTCCGCGTCTTCCGTCCGGTGGCTGGACGCGCCATTCGCTACTCCCCTGAACTGTCCGGGCGGACCGGACGAAGGACCCCGTTCAAGGCCCGACGCGGATCACATAGTCCCTCGGGTCGGCAAATCCCAGCAGGGCCCGGGCCCTCTCATCGAGAAGATCGGCCGAAATCGACTCATCCCTGAGCAGCCGCGCCCGGGTTTCGAGCTCCGTGCGGTTGCGGGTCAGGGCGGCCAGCTCGGCCTGCCGGTCCATCAGGGCCTGGTCCCGCTCGCCGGTGGACAGGATGCCCCGGTCGCCCGTCAGGGCGTGGAAGCCGAAATAGAGGATCAGCAGGCAGAGCGCCGCCGTCGTCCAGTAGGTGCGCAGGGTCTGTAACACCGGTTCGCGCGTCCCGAAGGTTGATCTCCGCCCCTTCAGTGCCCGAGCCGGATTAACTTTGCGTTTCCGGGAGGCGAAGGCGCGACCGCCGCTGACCCCCTCCGTCCCGGGGCTTTGCCCCGGTCCACCTCCCCCTGGGGGGAGGAATTACCGAAGCGCCTTCAACGCCGTCCGGCCGGGGTAGATGGCCTGGTCGCCCAGTTCCTGCTCGATGCGGAGGAGCTGGTTGTACTTGGCGGTGCGGTCGGAGCGGGCCAGGGAGCCGGTCTTGATCTGGCCGGAGTTCACCGCCACGGCCAGGTCGGCGATGGTGGCGTCCTCGGTCTCGCCCGAGCGGTGGCTCATCACCGAGGTGTAGCCGGCCCTGTGGGCCATTTCGACAGCGTCGAGGGTCTCGGACAGGGTGCCGATCTGGTTGACCTTGACCAGGATGGAGTTGGCCAGGCCGCCCCGGATGCCGTCGGCCAGGCGGGCGGGGTTGGTGACGAAGAGGTCGTCGCCCACCAGCTGGACCTTGGCGCCCAGCCGGTCGGTCAGGAGCTTCCAGCCGTCGAAGTCATCCTCGGCGCAGCCGTCCTCGATGGAGACGATGGGGAACTTGGCCACCAGGTCCTCGAGGTAGCCGACCATGCCGGCCGGATCGAAGCGCTTGCCCTCGCCGTGCAGGTGGTAGGCGCCGTCCTGGAAGAACTCGGTGGAGGCCACGTCCAGGCCCAGGTGGAAGTCCTTGCCCGCCGCATAGCCGGCCGCCTCGCCGGAGCGGACGATGAAGGCCAGGGCCTCTTCTGCCGAGGCGATGTTGGGGGCGAAGCCGCCCTCGTCGCCCACATTGGTGTTGTGGCCGGCGGCCTTCAGGCCCGACTTCAGGGCCGCGAAGATCTCGGCGCCCATGCGCAGGGCCTCGGCGAAGCTGTTCACGCCCGTGGGCAGGATCATGAACTCCTGGATGTCGATCGGGTTGTCGGCGTGGGCGCCGCCATTGATGATGTTCATCATCGGCACCGGCAGGACCCGGGCGCCGACCCCGCCCACATACTTGTAGAGGGGCTGGTCCGCCGAGGTGGCCGAGGCGCGGGCGGCGGCCAGGCTGACGCCCAGGATGGCGTTGGCGCCGAGGCGCGACTTGTTGGCCGTGCCGTCCAGCTCGATCATCCGCATGTCCAGCCGGCGCTGGTCGGCGGCGTCGAAGCCCGCCAGGGCGTCGAAGATCTCGCCATTGACCGCGTCCACCGCCGCCAGCACGCCCTTGCCGCCATAGCGGGACTTGTCGCCATCCCGCTTCTCGACGGCCTCATGCGCGCCGGTGGAGGCGCCCGAGGGCACGGCCGCCCGGCCGAGGGACCCGTCCTCCAGGATCACATCCACCTCCACCGTCGGGTTGCCCCGGCTGTCGAGGATCTGGCGGGCGAGGATGTCGACGATCTCGGTCATGGCGAAGGCCCCGGTGTGCGGCGGAAATTGCGGCGGAGGCTTAGCCCATCTGAGGGGGGAACCCAACTTGTTTGGGGGGTGGGAGGAATACCGCACCTGTCAGCGGATTCCTGGCGCATCTGCTGCGCTATCTGGACCACGGCATACTCAAGATCGCTAACTCGAGCCCACCAAGCTGAACACAATCGACCCAGAAGCCTGGCCCACCAATGTCCTCAGCACGATCTCAGATCACAAAATTACATGGGTCGACGAGCTCATGCCCTGATGCTACGTCCAACGATACTGAACGTAGCTGGCGGACGCACTTTCTGTCGTCTTAGATCGTGCTCGGGTGAGGCGATGAAGTGGTGCTGGTCGGACAGCTTGACAACAGCTTAGTTGAGCGAGGATTCTGATGCACAGACGGCTCATTGTGACGGGTCTAGCACTCGCACTGGTTGGCGGTGTCGCGACGAAGGCAATCGCGGCGACATCCGTTGACGTGGGCGCTGCGTTCGTTGAGGCCGCTGTGGATGTGTGCCTGGAAGCGTCATTGAGCGGCGGCGGTATCGCCAACCTGCCGCCGGCTGTTCGCGCCCGACTGACGGTTGCCAGCCCTGAAATGCGGGGATTG
This sequence comes from Phenylobacterium sp., assembly GCA_020402745.1. Classification (GTDB taxonomy): domain Bacteria; phylum Pseudomonadota; class Alphaproteobacteria; order Caulobacterales; family Caulobacteraceae; genus Phenylobacterium. The sequence goes on along the minus strand of JADBYZ010000001.1, from coordinate 129,064 downwards.
GTGAGGTCGCCGAACCCGAACGGAGAGATCTGGGAAATTGCCTCTGCGCTCGGATATATGGTGATTACAGAGCCTTCGCCCGGCGAGTGCGAAGTCTTCACCTATGGCGCTCCGGTAGAGCGCACGTTCAAAACGACCATAGCTGCCGCCCGCAAGAAGGTCCCAGCCCTCAACCCGGTCCCCGTGACACCCGGTTATGATCCGATCGTGTACCGCCTGGAGACGCAGGAAGGGCCAGCCGGGGTCACCCTCGATCTCCACGGCGCAGAGCCTGGAGCTCCCGGGCACATGTTCAGGTTCCCCACGCTGACCGCTAGGACGACCCGCAAACCCGGAATCCAGTGACAGGCCCGGTAATCGGGCGGCCCTTAGCCTTCAAGTCTCTCGGCGGGGAATATCGAACCTGCCACCGAATTCCGCCGTATTTCGCTCGACTATCATGGGCAAAACCCAGGCGCTAACGGCTTCCCGCGATCGGGCTCTGGTGTTAAGCGCATGCCCCGGGGCGGACACGCACCAAGGCGTTTTGGGAGCCGATCGACATGCAACCGGACGAGGTGCGCGAACTCAACCGCGTCGGCTGGGATCGGCGGGTCGAGGCGCAGGATATGTGGACACGTCCGGTCTCACCGGGGCGCATCCGCCGGGCCCGGGCCGGCGAATGGTCCGTCGTCCTGACCCCGAACAAGCCGACGCCACGGGAGTGGTTTGGCGACATCGCCGGCAAGGACGTACTTTGCCTAGCGAGCGGCGGGGGGCAGCAAGGCCCCGTGCTCGCAGCTGCGGGCGCGCGGGTGGTGGTGTTTGACGCGTCTTCCTCCCAACTCTCCCAGGACGACGTGGTGGCTCAGCGCGAGGACCTCTCCCTAACCACCATGCAAGGCTTCATGCATGACCTCTCCGCCTTCACGGAGGCCCAATTCGACCTCATATTCCATCCGGTCTCCAATCTCTATTCCCCGGACATCCTGTCGGTCTGGACAGAGTGTCACCGTGTTTTGAGGCCAGGGGGGATCCTGCTGGCCGGCTTCATGAACCCCATGGTCTATGTCTTCGACACCCAGGCTGAGTCGGAAGACGACATGGTCGTGAAGTTCGCCCTGCCCTATTCCGACGTCGTGGATCGTCCGCCGGAAATGCTGCGTGAGATGATCGAACGGGACCACACGGTGGAGTTCAGCCATACGCTGGAGGAGCAGATCGGCGGACAACTCGCGGCGGGCTTCGTCCTGACCCACATGTTCGAGGATCGCGACTTCGAAGACCGCGACAGCGGGCCGACCGGGCGCTCGCGGTACTTCCCGACCTGCATGGCCACCCGTGCCGTGAAAACCTAGCCCGCCCGTAACCCGGGGAATCCGGTGACAAGGGAAATCCCGTGACGGACCAGCATTAGGCCCCGGAGGCAGCCCGAGGATGAACTTGCCCGACGCCGAAGCCGCGCGCAGCGCACTTCAACCTGACGCCCTCGCAGGCGTCGCACGGGCGTGGGGCTTCGAGACGGTCTCGCCCCTACGCCGGCTGGGGGGCTATAGTTCGCTGAACCTGTTGGTCTCGGCGGACCAAAGGCAACTCGTCCTCAAGCGCACCACCGAAGCCCAGGAGGCGCCCCTCGCCCGGGCGGATACCTTCGTGCGCGACCTTCCGGCGGCCAGCCTGCCACCGCCTGGCCGCATCCTCAGCCGGGATGGGGCGCGGTCGTGGCGATGGGGTCTCCAGGTGTTCAGCCTAACCGCGTTCGTGGACGGCGCGGTGCGGCATGCGGATGGGCTTGATGACGCCGCGCTGACAGCAATTGCCGCCGCGGCCAGGGCGCTTCATTCGGCTCCGAGGGGAGCCGCGCCGCCGCCCTCAAGCCTGGACGAGATATTCCCACCCGAAGAGGCCGCCGCGGCGCGGCTGGATGCTGCACGCGAACTTTGCCGGGCGGCGAAGCCTGACGTGGCGGCGCCGGTCCTCGAATTGCTGCGGGTCAAGGATGAGCTAAGGCGGAGACTGGACCGCGAGAGTCTCATTGGCCGCCTCGCCGCCCGCGATGATCTGGTGCATGGCGACTTCCACAACGAGAACCTGCTTTTCTCGGCGAAGGGCGCGCTCATGGCCGTCCTCGATTACGAATACGCTCACCGCGGAGGCCGCGCGGAAGATCTGGCGACCTTTGTCTCCCTGGTGTTCCTGGGCTCTGGACGCAGGGATCGCGCGCGGGATTTCATCCAGGCCTACGGTGGGATCGGCCAGGCCGAGATGGAGGATGGCTTCCTCGCCTATCTGTATCGGAAGGGTTCCAACACCGTTGTCGAGCTTGGCGCCCTGGAGCGTCCGGACGCCATCGAGATGCTGATCGTGCGCCGCGACACAGCCGCGCTTCCGGGCTTATGGGACCGTTATGTCGAACTCTCGGGCTATCTTACGAACGCGGGAAAACCGTGACCTGTCAGCGCATCCACCACCCCCCTACCCGAACGCCTCGCGTTAGAGGGCCCAGTGTCGGTCGACGAGGGCGGTCAGGACCTGGAAGGGGGCGTGGCGGCGATCCAGTCGAGGGGGCCGGCGGCCTTGGAGATAGGCTTGGAGGACCCCGGTCGTTGCCCAGAGTCTCGTCCACGATGACGAGGCGCAGGCTTTCACGGCGGGAAGCTCACCGGGTCTGCCTTGGCGGATATCTCGAAGGTCGGGAGGAATACCAGACCTACACCCCCTCCAGCGCCCTCCACACATGCTCCGGATCGCGCGCGATAACCGCCAGATAGGCCCGCGCAGGCTGGTCGGGTTGTGAGCGCCCCTGCTCCCAGTCCCTCAGGGCGCCGAGGGGGATGTGGTAGCGCGAGGCGAATTCTTCCTGCGTCAGGGAGAGTGCGCGGCGCAGGGTGCGCAAGCGCGCCACGGGCTTCAGGCTGGCGAGCGACTGGGCCGTCAGAGGGGGATCGTCCGGATCGGCCCTTGCGGCGGCGAGCGCTTCGGCCTCTGCCATCGCCTTCGGGCTCGCCGGCTTCACGATCGCCTCGCGGCGGCCGCGAACGCGGGTGAGCGCGCCGTCAGCGGCCATTTTCACGATCGTATCGGTCTTGCTGATACCTTGTCGCCCTGCGCGCCGAGATCAGGCGGATGCGGCTCTCGCGTTCCGTGTACACATCGGCATCGAGGTTCCCCCCGTCTTAATCATAGGTCGTGACCGCGCACAGTTCGGCCCGTTTCACCGCCATCGCGGAAACTTGCGAAAGCGCGGCCTCATCAAGACCCGGGCGCATGACCTCGTCGGCAACATCGTGCGCTCGTGCAATGACGGCTTGGCTTATCTCGGAAACCCGTCGTCGGATCAGCGGCAAGCCGACGCCGGCGTCGGCGGCGAATGCCGACCACCCCCTGGGGTCCATTTCGCCAAGCGTCGCCCGTTTCCCAATGCGCATGGCGAGCTGCGGGGCGAGTTCAGGATAAGCGACCGTCGCCAAAAGATCATAGAGTGGAGCCAGACGCGGACCCTCACTCCCGTACAGGATCGAGAAGTTCTTGCCGTGCGCATCGGCGTTTCCAACGATCAGATTGAAGATCACGGCATCAAGCAACTTCAGAACGTCGACGGCGGGCCTGACGGCGACCTGGCGAAGTAGCGCGAAGCAATCCTTGAACGTCGGGCCGCCCTCGCTGGCGTACTTGATCTCCGTCGGCACGCTGAGCGCCTGGCAGAAGTCTTCCTGATGAATGCGGCGGACAAGGCCATCTTCACCGCAGGAGCGGTCATAGCGCTCAACGAGCAGAAAGGTTCGGTCCTGCACGACCCGAGGCTCTACGGTGGCGACGTCGAGGCCGATGGCGGCGGCGAGGCGCATTACCAGGGCCTCATTCTCGGTCGTGCCGGAGAATCTGGCGATGGGAGGCTTCAGGATGTGTGTCGTGGGCTGGCCGGGCGATGGCAGCGCCACCGCGCCGTTGACCAGAACCACAGGCAGTTTGGATTGTGCGCCAGCGAGTGACAGTCGCAACCCCTCCTCGCCGGCGAGCATGGGCCGGATGGGCAACGCATCGAGCACCCGAATGAGGCCCGCTTCGTCAAGCGGGATCGGCCGCTGATTTGGATCGAGCGGGCGGGCCAGTCCGCCGGGTGGGAAGAGTTGAAGCGCCCCCGCTACATCCCCGCCAAGACGCTCGAGAAGCGCAAAATCATTGCTGCTTGAAACGCCGAGCGCCTGAGCGGCGGCATCTCGCTGGCTCTCCTCCGGCAGAAGGCCACCAAAGAATGGGCGGCACTCCCGGCGGCTGAAGAGATCCTCCCGCTTTGGCAAAGAGGCGGAAAGGGGTGGAGCATCGTCGTCACTGAGCCATTCGCGCGAATAGGCGAAGCCGAGTTCACCATGCGGGTTCTGCGTGAGTTGGCCGACAATCCGCTCATCCCACCAGACATCGAGGACGCGCATCGTCATGGCTTAGGCCCATCCTTCGGCTTGGGCGGCGGCGTGATCTCGAACGAGCAGCCGAGGGCGTTCAAGACTTGGATCGTCTTGCCCATTTGTGCAGTCGGCTTCCCTGCCTCCAGATCGACGATAAAGCGCAAGCCGACACCCGCTGCGCCCGCGAGCTCGTCCTGCCGCAGGCTTGCAGCCTTGCGGGTTTTTCTGATGATGTCGCCTATATCGGCGGGTGTCAGGGTTCGTCTTGCCATCATATTTCCCGATCGGGAAATTAAACTAGATTTCTGATGATTGTCTATCGAAATTTCCCGATCGGTAAACTGCGCTTCGAAACTCTTGCGCTTGAGATCTAATTTTCCCTTCCGGGAATACTCGTGTGGTCGAAGCAGCCCAAATGCCCAGGGGTCAGAGCGAACCCGGGGGCATCCCGTACCAGGTCCGGCATTAGGCCCCGGAGGGAGCCCAAGGATGAACTTGCCCGACGCCGAAGCTGCGAACGGAGTCCTACAGCCTGGCGCCCTCGCGGGCGTCGCTCGAGCCTGGGGCTTCGAGACAGTCTCGCCCCTACGCCGGCTGGGGGGCTATAGTTCGCTGAACCTGTTGGTCTCGGCGGACCAAAGGCCACTCGTCCTCAAGCGCACCACCGAAGCCCAGGAGGCGCCGCTCGCCCGGGTGGATACCTTCGTGCGCGACCTTCCGGCGGCCAGCCTGCCACCGCCTGGCCGCATCCTCAGCCAGGATGGGACGCGGTCATGGCGATGGCCCCGGTTTGCGGCGGAAATTGCGGCGGCGGCTTAGCCCATTCGCGGGGGGGAACCCAACTTGTTTGGGGGGGAACCTAAGCGGCGTAAAGACAAACCCACAGCGCGGGCCCCCAATTGCACCTGGCTGAACGATCTTGCCACAAATCACAATTTGGGATCGAATGAAGGTGTGGTAAAAATCACTCGGCTGGAGGTGTGGGTCACTTCACCCTCCCTGTCGTCTACAAGTAATAAAGTCAAAAACTGAGGAAACGCGGATGGAATCCCTGACGTTAGGACAATACGAGTTTATATATAATGCGCTATCATTTGGTATAGCGACAATGGCGGCTGCTACTTTGTTTTTCTGGCTTAGTCGAGATAGTGTGGCCCCAAAGTACAGAGCAGCCCTGGTTATCTCAGGTCTGGTGACGTTTATTGCGGCCTATCACTATTGGAGGATTTTCGGTAGCTGGTCTGACGCATTTGTTGTTAACGCGGGCGCTGGCACCGTGGAGCTCTCCGGTCAGAAGTTCAATGACGCCTATCGTTATGTCGACTGGCTCCTCACGGTTCCCCTGCTGCTGGTCGAACTCATCCTGGTCATGGGACTGACGCGAGCGGAGACGATTTCGAAGGGCGTCCGTTTGGGCGCGCTTGCGGCCCTCATGGTCGCCTTGGGTTACCCGGGCGAGATCGCCACGGACATGAACAGCCGTCTGTTATGGGGCGGACTTTCCATGATCCCCTTCCTGTTCATCCTTTACGAACTGTTCGTCGGGCTGCGGGGATCCATCTCCAGCCAACCTGAGGAAGCGCGTGGCCTTGTCCGGCTGGCGATCTGGGTCACTGTTCTCTCCTGGAGCTTCTACCCCATCGTTTTCTTTGCGCCGCTTCTCTTCGGCGCCGGGAATGCAAACATCGCAACGATGAGCGGCAGCGCCGCCATGATCGTTCAGGTCGGCTACACGATCGCAGATATCGTCGCAAAGGCGGGCTTCGGCGTGCTGATCTTCATGATCGCCTCGGCCAAGAGCCACGAGTGGCGAGCCAAGAATATCGGGTCGGACGCCGCCTAGTTTGGCGAACTACGGCCTAGCTTCTGGGAACGGGTGGCTAATCGCCACCCGTTTTCAGCATGTTTATTGACGAAAGGCCGATCCTCATAATTTCTCGAAAAGCCTAAATGGAAGTATAGAAATGATTATTGCTCTTCTCCTGCAGGCGCCTGTGATTGAGGCGAAGCCGTTCGTTCCTGTCGAACAGGCTCGGATGCTGGATGAAGTGATCGTTACGGCGCGTCGTACGGAAACGCCAGTGGAGGAGGTTCCCGGGAGTGTTGAGGCTCTGGACAGGGCAACGGTGAACCAACCCGGACTTTTCAGGGCCTCGGATCTCGCAGGCCTTTCCGCCAGCCTTACGGAGCGCTCCATTTTTGGCTCCTCCGCGCCGCAGTTCTTCATCCGCGGCATCGGCTCGAATGATGTGAATCCAAGCGCCAATCCCGGTGTCGCCGTCTATCTCGACCAGGCCTTTATCTCTTCACCGCTCGCCCAGAACGTCGCGCTGTTCGACCTGTCCGGGGCTGAAGTTCTGAAGGGACCGCAGGGCACCCTTTTTGGTCGCAATGCCACGGGCGGCGCCCTGATCTTCAAAACCAATTCACCGGGCGCGGAACCCGGGCTCGAGTTCAGCGCCGGCGCCGGGACTTTTGGACTCCAGGCCTATGACGTGGCGGTGGATACAGGCCGGCTGGGACCGTTCCGCGCCCGGGTCGCTGCAACCTATCGGAAGTCGGACGGCTACACATCGAACACCCTGACAGGCGGCAAAGAGAACGGCGTCGATACCTTCGCCATACGTCTGCGAGCAGATTCAGACTCCGAGGGCCCTTGGTCCGCAAGCCTGCTTCTTGATTATGCCAATGACCGCTCCGGGATGACGGCCCATGAGGGGCTGGGACTGTTCGCCCCGGAAGGCTTCGCCACGCCCCCTCCGGCGGGCCCCGTTTTGATCCCGTGCGCCCCGAAACGAACCCTCGCGGGTGAGTGCCTCAATCTCCTGGGGTACAAGTACTCTGCTGACCCCTTCGCCGAGGGATATGATCGCATTAGCCGCGAAGATCTGGACACTGGAGGGGCGGTGCTGACGCTGACGCGTTCCGGTGACATCGACGCGACATCGATCACTTCTTTTCGGTATGCCGACCGGGATGTTCGTGAAGACACCGACGCAAGCCCGCTCGATCTGGTGGCGCTGGATTTCAACAATGAAAGCCGGGCCTTCACCCAAGAGTTTCTGCTCAGTGGACGGCAAGACCGCTTTGACTGGCGGGCGGGCCTCTTTGGTCTGTCCGAAAACCTCAGCACGACCAACCGGTTCTCGACCCTTGGCGCCCTTCGCAAGGCGGGCGTCGGCTTCATCGACGATCCGTCACTGTTTGTCTTTGGCCCCTTCCGATTGGCCCAGAGCTACAAGCTCGACACTCGGTCAGTCGCCGTGTTTGCCGAGACCGATTTCCAGGCCTCCGACCGCCTCTTTCTCACCGCCGGGGCTCGGGCGACGCAGGAGCGCACATCCTTCCGGACACTGACCCGGTTTGAAGAGGTCACCGCCAACCCCGTGCTGTCGCCAGAGCGACGGGGACGGCAGACGAACGACGCCATCTCCTGGCGCCTCGCGGCCCGCTATCAAGTGTCTGAGCGCCGGGTCGCCTATGTCAGCGTCAACCGCGGCTTCAAGTCCGGGAGCTTCAATGGAGGGGCCCTGTTCCCCACAGACACCATCGGCCCGGTGGCGCCGGAGTTCGTGACCGCGTGGGAAGCGGGCTCCACATGGGGGATCACGGAGAGGCTCTCGGTCAACGCGGCCGCCTTCTACTATGACTACTCCAACCTGCAGGACTATACCCTGCGCTCCACCCCGCCGCCTGCCCGGCAGGTGCTCGACAGCGCCGATGCCGAGATGCGGGGTTTGGACCTCACGCTTCGGACCCTTCTGGCCCGTGACCTGAAGTTGCGGGTGGGCGCGTCCTGGCTCGAAGCCACCTACACCGATTTCGTTGACGCCAACGGCGTTAACCGGTCGGGGAACAGGCTGACCGCGTCTCCGGAGTTCTCTGCGGTTGCGAACCTGTCATGGCAGGGCTCCCTTGGTGACGACTGGACCCTCGGTGCCGATCTTGGGGCCAACTATCGAAGCGAGATCTTCTTCGACAACACAAATGACCCCCTTCTTCAGTCGGATGGGCGCACGCTCGTGAACGCGGCGGTGACCCTTGGGCATGTCCGGACGGGTGTGTCCGCCACCCTCGCCGTTCGCAACCTGACTGACGAGGTTGTGGTTTCAGATGCCCTTCCCATCACCAATTATGGCTTCATCCAGCGCACCCTGGAGCCGCCCCGCGCGGTCTTCTTCACGGTGAGATCCGCCATCCGGTAGCGCCTGGCGAAGCCATTCAGCTCGATCATCCGCATGTCGAGCCGGCGCTGGTCGGCGGCGTCGAAGCCCGCCAGGGCGTCGAAGATCTCGCCATTGACGGCGTCCACCGCCGCCAGAACGACCTTGCCGCCATAGGGGGACCATCGCCGTCCTCCGCGAGGTCAGGCGGGCGGGGCGTCAGCGAAGGGCGCGCGCTCAAGAAGATCCTGGCTTTCGATCACGCGACCGACGTCCGGAAAGGCCAGTCCGTCGGGGCGCACTTCCTTGTGTGCGGACCGGATCGGTCCCCACCGCTCCTCGATGCCGGCAAAGCCCTTGTCATCATTGTAGGTCACGATGACCACAGCGTTCCAGGGACCGTCCTCGCGACCGGTATCGAGCCATTTGTAACTGACAAACAGTCCCTGGCTCACCGCGGCGGCATCCATCGCGAACCAGTTCGCGCGGACATAGCGCTCCAGGTGGGGGAGCCGACCCGGGGCAGCCTTCAGGTAGGTCAGGGTGACCGTCCTAGAGGCGGCGGCCACCCCTTCCTTCAGGCTTGGCCGATCTTCAGCAGCGGTGGCCGCCGAGGCGCATAAGGCCAGGGCGAAACAGATTGCTGCGGTCCGAGACTTGCGCATCTGCGCCTCTATCGTCAAAAGGTTTGATCACTCTGAAGTGAGATCAAGGGCTGAACCTTGGGTCCATCTCGCTATCTATGAACGTTCTCCCTTCGAGGAAAACGGATTCTCTTGGTCTTTCAGTTCAAGATTCTTGATGATACGCCCTTCCCGAAAGCTGTCTCTCGAGGCCATTGCGGCGGTTGACGCCATAGCCCGGCATGGATCGTTCAGCCGCGCTGCGGTGGAACTCAACAAGGTTCCGTCGGCGCTGAGCTATACGGTCACACAACTCGAAGACCGATTGGGCGTCGTGCTGTTTGACCGGTCAGAACGGCGGACTCGCCTGACCGCGGCGGGCTCTGACTTTCTGGCGGACGGCCGTTGGCTTTTGGAGGTTTCGGGGGATGTCGAGCGCAGGCTTGCCCAGCGACTGACGGGATGGGAGGCGGAGGTCCGCCTCGCCGTGGACACGATATTCGGGGTCCAGTCGCTCTATCCGATGATTTCGGCGTTCGATGCTCTGTATTCGGGAACCCGCCTCAGTCTGCGGGAGGAGGCGGTCAGCGGGTGCTGGGACGCCATCGAGACGGATCGGGCGGACATCGTCGTCGCCGGGCTCGGCGCCGGCGGCGTTCCCGCCGGGGGCGGCTATCAGATCAGCACCCTGGGCAGCCTTTCCTTTGTGTTCGCCGTGGCGCCGGGGCACCCCCTGGCGATGGCGGCGCTCAATCAAGAAGGCCCCCTGACGGATGATGTCATCCGGCGGCATCGCGCCATCAGCGTTGCCGACACTTCATCGGCCCGACCGGGTCGCAGCGTCGGCCTGCTCAAGGGGCAGGATGTCCTGACGGTGGCGAGCATGAGGAATAAGCTCGCGGCTCAGATCGCCGGCCTTGGTGTTGGCTTTCTGCCGCGATTTCTGGCGGAACCTGAGATCAAGGCGGGCCGATTGATCCCGCTGCAGGTGCTGCAGCCCCGGCCCGTCGCGACATTCTGCGTGGCCTATCGCCAGGGCGCCATGGGCAGAGCCGGCCAGTGGATCGCATCACAGATCGGGACCACACTGGCTCCCTTCTTCGAGGCCTGAGGCCGGTGACAGGTCCGGTGCTCCGGTCATCCGCCGCCGTTTCCGCGGAGGACCGGAGGAATGACGTACCTGTCAACGGACACACCGCCGCCGCCCTACCCGAACGCCTCGCGATAGAACGCCCACTGCCGGTCGCCGAGGGCGGTCAGGACCTGGAAGGGGTCGTGGCCGACGCCGGGCAGGACGATCCAGTCGTGGGGGATGCCGAGGCTCCCGAGATAGAGATGGAAGTCCCGGTTGTTCTCAAAGGTCTCATCGCGATCACCGATGACCAGGCGCAGGCGGGAGCCTTGGGCGAGGCGGGCGGCGTTCTCGCGGGCGTAACGGCGGGGGCTGACGGCCTGGAAGCCCGCCTGGGAGCCGCCGTAGACGTCCCGCAGGAGCTCTTCGGCCTGCGTCTTGCTCGCGCGGGGGGCCGAGGTGAGGAACTCCTGCATCGGCCCGGCGCCCATCATGGAGACGGTTCGGAAGAGCTCCGGATAGCGGAAGCCGAGCCGGGCCGCGCCGTAGCCGCCCATGCTGAACCCGTCGAGGAGCCGGCCCTCCCGCGTGGCCAGGGTGCGCCAGTTGGCGTCGATGAAGGGCCGCAGCTCGTGGACGATGATCGTCTCCATCGGCGCCTGGCCGTTCGACCAGTCGACATACATGCCCATCTGCAGGCCGTTGACGAAGACGACGAGGAAGGGCGGGGCCTTGCCGGCCCGGATGGCCTGGTCGAAGTTGGCGGCGAGCTGCGGGATGCCGGGAACCCCGCCCCCTGAGCCATGCAGCCAGTAGACCACGGGAAACTTGCGGTCCGGATCCGTCGCATAGGCGGGCGGGGCATAGATGTGGAAGCTGACCGAGGCGCCCTGGGCCTCGCTCCTCAAAGTGTGGAAGGACACGCCGGGCCCCTCAGCGGCGGCGGTCACCCACTCGAGGGCGGGTGAAGGCCTGTGAACGGGCGACCGCGCGAATGCGCTTGCGGCGCCGGCGAGGCCTGACAGGCCGGCGCCGAGGGCGAAGAGATGCTGTCGTCGGTTCATTGGCACGATCCTCCAGGACAACGCCCCCTGAGCTTGAACCCGGGGGCGGAAGGATTCCGTCGCGCCGCGTCCACGCCCCGGCTTGACTTCCCCCGGGGCGGCCCCCTCCTCTGCCAGCCAAAGCCAGACGCTGGGAGGAACCGCATGCTGCTCGTGGACATCAAGGACCAGGTCGCCCTGGTCACCCTGAACCGGCCGGACGCGATGAACGCCCTGAGCCGGGCCCTGCGGGCTGCGCTGCATGAGACGCTGAAGCGCCTCGACGCCGACCCGGCGGTGAAGGTGATCGTCCTGACCGGCGCGGGCGAGCGGGCCTTCACGGCTGGGCTGGACCTGAAGGAACTGGGCAGCGATCCGGACGGGCTGAGGGCGGCGAACGCCACCGAGCCCTCGGAGAACCCGGCCTGGGCGGTGATCGCCTGCCGCAAACCGGTGATCGGGGCGATCAATGGGGTGGCCATTACCGGCGGCTTCGAGGTGGCCCTGGCCTGCGACGTGCTGATCGCCTCCACCAACGCCCGGTTCGCCGACACCCACGCCCGGGTGGGCATCACCCCCGGCTGGGGCCTGTCGCAGAAGCTCTCGCGCCTGATCGGACCCTATAGGGCCAAGGAGCTGAGCCTGTCCGGCAACTTCCTCGATGCGCGGACCGCCGAGGCCTGGGGCCTGGTCAACCGGGTGGTGGCGCCGGAGGAGCTGGTGCCCGCGGCCCTGAAGCTGGCCGCCGACATGGCGACCATCGATGTGGACATGCTGGTCACCTACAAGGCGATGATCGACGACGGCTATGAGACCACCCTGCGCCAGGGCTTGGAGCTGGAGCAGTCCCGCTCCACCGCCCACAACCGCCAGGTGACCCCGGAGGCTGTGGAGGCCCGCCGGGCCGGCATCCAGGCGCGGGGGCGGACGCAGTAGGCGCTGAGGGGTCGGCGGATTGAGTGCTGAGTGATATCTTGATATCTCTAGCTCACTGGAGGATCCCCTGATGGCCGACATCCTGATCCGGAAGGTCGATGAAGCGACCAAGGAACTGCTGCGCCAGCGCGCCGAACGGCGGGGCAAAAGTCTCGAGGCGGATCTGCGCGAAACCCTCGACAGGCTGGCGCGGGAAGAGGCCGAATCTCCCGACGATGCCGAGCCCTTTGGAGACTGGCTTATGGCGATCTCCCGGCCCGGGTTCGACCTCGACGACACCCTGGACCTGATCCGGTCTGCTCCCGTTCGTACCGCGCCTCTGGAATGATCCTCCTCGACACGAACGTGATCTCGGAGGCGCTGAGATTGGCGCCCTCGCAGGCCGTGGTCCGGTGGCTGAACGCAAACCACGCCAATGCGGCGATCTCGAGCCTCACCATCTTCGAGCTGGAAGCCGGAGCCGGCCTGCTTGAGGCGGGTCGACGTCGGGATGCCCTGGAGAACGCCATCGCCCGCGCCATTCGGCGTTTTGGGAGCCGGATCTACGCCTTTGACACCTCAGCGGCTCAGGCGGTGGCCCGACTGCTTGTTCTGGCGCGAGCCCAGGGGTTGGGCCTGCACCAGGTCCCAACCAAGCTCGCAGACCTCCAGATCGCGGGCATAGCGCTTGCCTACAACCTTGAGCTGGCGACCCGAAATGTGGGCGACTTCAGCGGGCTTGGGATCACGCTCATCAATCCCTGGGAGGCCTGAGCCCCGGCGCAGAACGGGAATCAGAAAGGGCGCGGGGCCTTTCGGCGCCGCGCCCTGGAATTCTGTCGCTTCGGAAAGAGCTAGTCTTCCTTGGGCGTGATGACCTGGCGGCCCTTGTACATGCCGGTCTTCAGGTCGATGTGGTGCGGGCGCTTCAGCTCACCGGTTTCCTTGTCCTCGACGTAGCTGTTGGCCCCCAGGGCGTGGTGCGAGCGACGCATGTTGCGGCGTGAGGGGGAGGTTTTGCGTTTCGGAACGGCCACGGGAGACTCTCTCTGGCGGACAAGGAACAGACGGCTCCGGACTCCAGAGCGCATCGGGGTGCGCGCTTATGCCCCAATCGCCGGTGGGTTTCAAGCCGGAGGCGCCTGGGGCCCGAAACCCGGCAGCACGTTTCGCCGCCCGACGGCGGATTGCGCGCCCAGACCTTGCAGGTTGTAGCGCAATGCGCTACGTCAGAGGGGGATGATCCAGAGCTGGAAATCACCTGAGGCAAGGGAGGTGTTCGAGGGCCGGGCTCCAAGGGGGTTTCCCGCGGATCTCGTCCGGGCCACGCGCCGCAGGCTCGGCTATCTGCACGCCGCCCTGCGGCTTGAGGATCTGAAGGCCCCGCCGGGAAACCGGCTGCATCCCCTGACCGGAGACCGGATGGGCCAACATTCGATCAGCGTGAATGACAAGTTCCGGATCTGCTTCATCTGGACACCCGAAGGTCCATCCGAGGTTGAGTTCGTGGACTACCACTAGATCCGGAGGACAGCATGACCGGCGGCTACGACTACACTGAGTTCGCGACTCCGGCCCCTCATCCCGGGGAGGCCCTGCGAGAGGACTTCCTGCCCGGATACGGCCTGACTCCCGGCGCGCTCGCCCGGGCGATGGGACTTCGCGACCGGACCCGGATTGAGCGCCTGGTGCGGGAACAGCAGTCCGTGACCGCCGACACCGCCCTGCGGCTCGGCAGGGTTTTCGGGACCACGCCCGAGTTCTGGATTCACCTGCAGGCGGCACACGACCTGTCAAAGGCCGCGATCCTGGCGCGGGATGAACTTGCGGCGATCACGCCTGTCGTCGCCGCCTAGGGTCCCCGCGCCCTATAGATAGAAACCGGAGGCGTCCGGGCGGCCGGTCTCTTGACGCCCCGGCTCAGACCAGCCGGCTGCGGTCCTTGGCGGCGCCGATGAAGCTGGTGAAGAGGGGGTGGGGGGCGAAGGGGCGGCTCTTGAGCTCGGGGTGGAACTGGACGCCAACGAACCAGGGATGGTCGGCCCGCTCGCAGATCTCGGGCAGGACGCCGTCGGGGGACAGGCCGGTGAAGGCCAGGCCCGTGGCCTCGATGGCCTCCCGGTAACGCAGGTTGACCTCGTAGCGGTGGCGGTGACGCTCGCTGATGCGCTCGGCGCCGTAGATGGCCGCCACGCGGGAGCCGGGCGCCAGGACCGCCTCGTAGGCGCCCAGGCGCATGGTGCCGCCCAGGTCATCGCCCTCCCCCCGGGTCTCGCGCTCATTGCCGCGGGTCCACTCGGTCATCAGGCCCACCACCGGCTGGGCGCTGGGGCCGAACTCGGTGGAGGAGGCCTCGGTCAGGCCGGCCAGGTTCCGGGCCGCCTCGATCATGGCCATCTGCATGCCGAAGCAGATGCCGAAGTACGGGATCTGGTGCATGCGGGCGAACTGGATGGCGCGGATCATCCCGCTGGCGCCGCGCTCGCCGAAGGCGCCGGGGACGAGCACGCCGTGGACGCCGGCCAGGCGCTCGCCGATCAGGGCCTCGTCGTGCTCAAAGGTCTCGCCCTCGATCCAGTCCAGGCGCACCCGCACATTGCTGGCCAGGCCGCCGTGGACCAGGGCCTCGACCAGCGACTTGTAGGCGTCCGTCAGGGCGGTGTACTTGCCGACAATAGCGATGGTGACCTCGCCGTCGGGGTGGTCCATGCGGTGGGACACCCGTTGCCAGCCGGACAAGTCGGGCTCGGGGGCGGCGCCCAGGAGGCCGAAAACGTCGAGCACTTCGCGGTCGAGACCCTGCTCGTGATAATCGATGGGCACGGCGTATATGTTGGGCGAGTCCATCGCCTGGATGACCGCGCCTTCCCGCACATTGCAGAACTGGCCGATCTTGCGGCGCTCGGCCGGCGGAATGGGCTGCTCGCACCGGCAGAGCAGGATGTCGGGCTGGATGCCGATGGACCGCAGCTCCTTGACGGAATGCTGTGTCGGCTTGGTCTTCATCTCGCCGGCCGTCTTCACGTAGGGCAGAAGGGTGAGGTGGATATAGCAGGCCATACCGCGGGGCAGCTCCTGGCCCAGCTGGCGGATGGCCTCGAAGAAGGGCAGGCCCTCAATGTCGCCCACCGTGCCGCCGATCTCCACCAGGACGAAATCGACGCCCTCGCCCGGGTCGGACAGGACGAAGGACTTAATCTCGTCGGTGACGTGCGGGATCACCTGGACCGTCGCGCCGAGATAGTCGCCTCGGCGCTCCTTCTCGATGATGGTCTTGTAGATCTGGCCCGTGGTGATGTTGTCGCCCCGGGCGGCGTTGACGCCCGTGAACCGCTCATAGTGGCCGAGGTCGAGGTCGGTCTCGGCGCCGTCTTCGGTCACGAAGACCTCGCCGTGCTGGTAGGGGCTCATCGTGCCCGGATCGACGTTGAGATAGGGATCGAGCTTGCGCAGGCGCACCCGATAGCCGCGCGCCTGGAGGAGCGCGCCGAGGGCGGCGGAGGCGAGACCTTTTCCCAATGAGGAGACCACGCCCCCGGTGATGAAGATGTACCGGGTCATGGGGCTCCAGTTAGCCGCGATTCGCCGGCTCGTGCAGACGCTCAGAGCGTCTCACCTGTGGACGATCGTCACTTGCCGCCGGAGGGCGCCGAAGCCGGCGGGGCCTGAGGAGCCGACGGCGACGGCGCGCCAGCGAGGGGATCGGCGAGGCTGGGCCGGGGCGCCTCGAAAGGCGCCGGGGCTGCGTCCGGCGCTGGCGCCGCGGGCGCCTGCTGCGGCTGTTGCTGCTGTTGCTGCCTGAGCGCTTCAGGGGAGAGACCCTCCACCTGCACCCTGTCGACCACAGAGGTGTCCGCCCGCTCGCGCCCGGTGAGCAGTGTCAGAGCGAGGCTGAGTACGAAAAAGGCTGTCCCCAGACCCCAGGTGAGCCGGGTCAGGAGGTCGCCAGCGCCGCGGGCCGTCATGAGGCCAGTCGGCCCGCCACCCATACCCAGCGCGCCACCCTCGGAACGCTGGACAAGAACGACGGCCGCCAGACAGACGCTGACGATAATGTGGAGGGTGAGCAGTAGCCCGAGCATGAGTGAACCGCAGGATCTGGCCGCCGACCGGCCGGGAAAGCGGCTCATCTAACATCAGAGGTCGCTGGTTTCCAGTCCGGAGCGGCGGATGCCTGGTTGACGGGTCAGGATCAGGCCCCGGCGATTATGCCCAGAAAGTCCGCCGCGGAAAGCGAAGCGCCGCCGACAAGGGCGCCGCCCACTTCGGCCGTGGACAAGATCTCAGCCGCATTTCCAGGCTTGACCGAGCCGCCATAGAGAATGGGCGCGCGGCCGCCGGCCGGGCCCAGAAGGCCGACCAGCGCCTCACGGATGGCCGCGTGAATCTCCGCGATCTGCTCCGTGGTGGGGGTCAGCCCCGTACCGATGGCCCAGACTGGCTCATAGGCGACTGCGAACGGTCGGTCAGCGAGGGACTTCGGAAGAGACCCCCGGACCTGCCCGGTGACAATGGAGATGGCCCGGCCCGCCTCGCGTTCGGCCAGGGTCTCTCCCACGCAGATAATCGGCTCCAGGCCCGCCCTGAGGGCCGCCTCCGTCTTGGCGGCGACGAGGGCGTCCGTCTCGCCGAAACCCGCCCGCCGCTCGGAATGCCCCAGGATGACGAGAGTGGCCCCGGCGTCGGCCAGCATCTCTGCGGAAACGTCCCCTGTAAATGCGCCGGAAGCCTCAGCGCGGCAGTCCTGTCCCCCGACTGCGAGGGGGGTCCCTGACAGGGCTCGGGACATTCGCTCCAGAAGGGTCGCGGGGGGGCAGATTCCGACACGGGCGACCACACCGCCGAGGCCGGCGGCCACACCCTGCGCCTCGCCCAGGGCGGCGCCCAGGCCATTCATCTTCCAGTTGCCCACGATCAGCCTGTTCAATTCGCTTCTCCCTAACCCGGTCCGGTCTTCCAGCGTCGGCGGATACGCCAAGCTGGTCCACCTGTCATCCTGAGGTTGGCCGCCGTGTGCGGCTTGCCCCCCCGTGGGCCCACCCTCTATACCCGGCCTTGCAACGCGCCCGGTTTGCGGGCCGGGAAGGATCTCATGCTCGCCCTCATACGCGCCTTCGCCAAATCCTGGGTCGCCGCCGTCCTGATCGGCCTGCTGATCGTGAGTTTCGCCGTCTTTGGCGTCGGTGACGTCTTCAAGACGCGGGTCCCGAACGAAGTGGTGGCCGCCGGAAGCCGGGTCGTCACCGTGGAGGAGTTCCGGAGTGAATGGGACCGGGCCAAGCAGAATCTGGAACAACAGAATGGTCAGCAGATCAGCAACGAGCTTGCCGTGGAGAACCGCTTCGATACGCGGGTCCTGGAGATGCTGGCCGACCGGGAGGCGATGGCGGCCCTTATCGAGAAGATCGGCCTGCGCCCCTCGGACACGCTGATCACCCGGGAGATAGAGAAAATTCCGGCCTTCTTCGATCAGGTGTCTGGACGGTTTGACAAGCGTCTCTACGAAGAGGCCCTCGCGCGAAACAAGCTGACAGCGGCCAGGTTCGAGCAAAGCGTCCGAGACGACATCGCCCAATCCCACCTGGCGGCAGGTTTAGTGGACGGTCTGCGTCCGCCCCGTGCCTACGGCGCTCTGGCGGTGGTGTTCGCAACGGAAGCCCGGGATGTTTCGATTTTCGACGTCGGCCGCGGCGCGGTCGAGCCGCCGAAGCCGCCGACAGACGCACAGCTGACGGCCTTCATGCAGGCCAACGCCGAGCGACTTATGCGCCCGGAGTTCAGAGTTCTGAGCGTGGTGCGGTTCAGCTCGGCCCAGGTGGCGGGACAGGTTAAGGTTTCAGAGGCCGACATCCGCAAGCAGTTCGACTTCCGCAAGGAGTCCCTCAACCGGCCCGAGACACGGTCGTTCGTTCAGATCCCAGCCCGTGACGCAAGCGCCGCCCGAAGCTTTGCTGATCGGTTGGCCAGAGGCGAGGATCCGGCCGCTATCGCCCGGACGGCGGGCGTTGAGCCGGTGCTCTACGCCGATAAGCCGCGCACAGCGGTGGTGGACGTCAAGGTGGGCGCCGCCGCCTTCTCGATGGCCAAGGACGAGATTCGCACCGTTCAGGGCGACCTGGGCCTGGCTGTGGTCAAGGTCACCGGCGTCACCCCCGGTCGGATTGTCACGCTGGAAGAGGTCCGGCCCATGTTGGAGGCCGAGGCGCGCAAGACCGCCGCGGCCGAGAAGGTCTACGCCCTCAGTCAGGCCTACGACGACGCCCACACCGCGGGCGCCAATATGGACGAGGCCGCCAGGAAGGCGGGGGTCCCGGTGGTGACTCTGGGCCCCTTGGCTGAGCAGGGCATAGATTCCACGGGACGGCCAGTCGCAGGCCTGTCCGCGCGGCTTATGCAGACCGCCTTCCGCCTGCCAGAGGGAGGTGAGAGCCAGATCGAGGAGGAGGGCCAGGGCGAGTCCTTCGTGGTCCGCGTGGATAAGGTGATCCCCCGGGCGCTCCCGCCGCTTTCGGAAGTTCGTCAGCCACTGGCCCAGGCCTGGATGAACCAGGAGATGGCTAAGCGGCTTCGCGCCAAAGCGGAGTCCCTGGCGGAGCGGGTGCGTAGGGGTGAAGACCTGACCGCCGTCGCCGCCTCCATTGGGGCCCGTACCGAGCGCCTGACGGGCCTGACCCGTCAGGGTGCGGCAGAGGGCGTCGCCCTGTCGCAGGAGGGATACGCCCAAGCCTTTGGTGTGGCGTCCAAGGGCGTCTTCCTCGCCGCCAATCCTGCGGCCTTTGCAGTGACGATCGGGCAGGTGGAGAGCATTTCCCCCCCGCCAGCGGCCCCGAACGCCCGCACTGTGGAGCAGGTTCGACCGCAACTCGGAATGACTCTCTTCAGCGAGATCGGCGCCCAGATGCCGCGCTACGCCCGGATCGTCATGAAGGTGCGCACCGAGCCGGAACTGGCGAGGCAGTCGCTCGGCGTCGAGACCCCCGCAGCCGGAAAAGAGGCCGCGGGAAAGTGACCCTCGAACCCGGCTTCCAGACCTTCTCGGAGCATTATGGCGCGGGACGAGCCCAGGTCGTTTGGACCCGGCTGATTGACGACCTCGAGACCCCGGTCTCGGCCTATCTGAAGGTCGGCAACGGACGGCCCTACGCCTTCCTGTTCGAAAGCGTGGAGGGAGGGGCCTGGAGGGGACGCTACTCCGTCATCGCCCTGAAGCCAGACCTGGTCTGGCGCTGCCGGGGCGACGTCGCCGAGATCGCCGAAGGCGACGAGATTGCGGCGGGCCGGTTCACACCGCAGCCGGGCGGGGCTCTGGAGTCCCTTCGGGACCTGGTGGCCGCCTCCCGTCTCGAACTGCCAACGGGCTTACCCCCCATGACCGCCGGGGTCTTCGGGGCGATCGGCTATGACATGGTCCGGCTGGTGGAACGCCTGCCAAACGTCAACCCGGACACAATGGGGCTGCCAGACGCCGTCATGATCCGCCCCTCGGTGGTGGCTGTGTTCGACGGCATCGCCCAGGAAATCCTTCTGGCGACCACGGTCCGCCCGTCAGGAGTGACCCCGGAGTCGGCTTGGGCCGAAGCGGGCGCGCGCCTGGAGGCTGTGCGCCAGGATCTCGCCTCACCCACGCCGCCGCCCGTTGGGGGCGCCGGCCCGGAACCCGACCGCTTCACCACCCCGGTCAGCCGAGAGGACTATCGGAGGGTGGTCGACCAGGCCAAGGGCTATATCGCGGCGGGAGACATCTTCCAGGTGGTGCCCAGCCACAGGTTTCGGGCCCCCTTCCCGCACGACCCCTTCGCCCTTTATCGCTCACTCAGGCGCACCAATCCCTCGCCTTTTCTGTTCTATCTGAACTTCGGCGACTTCCAGCTGGCCGGCTCCTCCCCCGAGATTCTGGTTCGTCTGCGGGAGGGGAAGATCACCATCCGTCCCATCGCCGGCACCCGCCCTCGCGGCGCAAATCCCGAGGAGGACCGCGCCCTGGAGGCCGAACTTCTGGCCGATCCGAAGGAACGGGCCGAGCACCTGATGCTGTTGGACCTGGGCCGTAATGACGTGGGCCGGGTGGCGATGCTGAACGCCGCTGGGGCCAATGCGCCATCGACGCGGGCGGCGGGACCGCACGTCCGCGTCACGGCCAGCTTCTTTGTGGAGCGCTACAGCCACGTCATGCATCTGGTGTCCAACGTCGAGGGGGATGCGCCTGAGGGCCTGGATCCGGTGGACGTTCTGATGGCCGCCCTGCCGGCTGGAACCTTGTCCGGCGCCCCCAAGGTGCGGGCCATGGAGATCATCGACGAGCTGGAGCTTGAGAAGCGCGGCGTCGCCTACGCCGGGGCCGTGGGTTACTTCGGCGCAGACGGCTCGGTGGACACCTGCATCGTCCTGCGCACCGCCTGTTTCAAGGACGGGATCATGTACATCCAGGCAGGCGGCGGGGTGGTGGCCGACAGCGACGCCGATGCCGAGTACGACGAGACCCTGCACAAGGCCCGCGCCCTGCGCCGCGCCGCCGAGGAAGCCTGGCGCTTCGTCTGAGCAGCGATGCAGCGCTTTACGGGGGCGGGGCGAGGATGACTGCTGCAGCAAGGGCCAGGGAGGTGGCCGCTGCGAAGGCCGCCGCTGCAAGGGCCGCCCAGGCGCCGTCGTTGCGGCGCGGGCTCTCAAGGAGGGCCTTGGCGCGGGCTATCTCGTTGGGGCTGACCGCTCCGGGTCGGGAATCATCCTGAACCATAGGTGCAGCCTGTCTCCGGCGTCGGTCGTTGACAATCAGGCTTTCCCTCCGGCCCCGCATTCACTAGGGACAGGGTCATGATCCTGGTGATCGATAACTACGACAGCTTCACCTACAACCTGGTTCACTACCTGAACGAACTGGGGGCGGAGACCCGCGTTCATCGCAATGACGACCTGAGCGCCGAGGCGGCTCTCGCCCTACGACCGGACGCGGTTCTGCTTTCGCCCGGACCGTGCTCGCCGGATGAGGCCGGGATCTGCCTGGAACTCCTTCGCAAGGCGCCGGACGACCTGCCCATTCTGGGGGTCTGCCTGGGCCACCAGTCCATCGGCCAGGCCTTTGGCGGCCGGGTGGTGCGGGCCAAGGCCTTGATGCACGGCAAGACCAGCGCCATCCGCCATGCCGGCAAGGGCGTCTTCGCCGACCTGCCCAACCCCTTCACGGCCACGCGCTATCACAGCCTGGCGGTGGAACAGTCCAGCCTGCCGGACGCCCTGGAGGCGACTGCCTGGACCGATGACGGCGAGATCATGGGCCTGCAGCACCGCACCCGGCCGATCCATGGCGTCCAGTTCCACCCGGAATCCATCGCAACCGAGGGCGGCCATAAGCTGCTGGGCAACTTCCTGGAACTGGCGGCCCGGGCCCGTGTCTGAGGCCTTCCGCCCCCTTCTGGGTCGTCTGGTCGCCGGCGAGGTCCTCACACCTGCTGAGGCCGAGGCCTTCTTTACCGCCTGCCTGAAAGGCGAACCGTCCCCCGCCCAGGTCGGAGCCGCCCTGACCGCCTTGCGGATGCGCGGGGAGACTCCCGGTGAGATCGCCGCCGGGGCCCGGGCCATGCGCGCCGCCGCCGTGCGGCTGGAGACGCCCTTCCCCACCCTCGATGTCTGCGGGACCGGCGGCGACGGCCTCCACACCCTCAACGTCTCCACCGCCGTGGCCTTCGTGGCGGCGGGCGGCGGGGTGAAGGTGGCCAAGCACGGCAACCGCGCCCTGTCCTCGAAGTCGGGGACCGCCGACGTCCTGGCCGCCCTGGGGGTGGATATCGAGGCGAGGCCGGACCGGCAGCTCAAGGCCCTGTCGGAAGCCGGCGTCTGTTTCATGTTCGCACAGGCCCACCACGGCGCCATGCGGCACGTCTCGCCCATCCGGGCGGAGCTGGGCTTCCGGACCCTGTTCAACCTGCTGGGGCCGCTGACCAATCCCGCGGGCGCCTCGCGCCAGGTGCTGGGTGTGTTCGATCCGGCCTGGCTGGAGCCCGTGGCGGAGGTTCTGCGGGACCTGGGCTCGGAGCGCGCCTGGGTCGTCCACGGCCAGGGCATGGATGAGCTGACCACCACGGGCGAGACCGAGGTGGTGGAGCTGAAGGACGGCGCGCTGAGACGCTTCAAGGTCCACCCGACCGAGGCGGGGATACCGGAGGGCCGCCTTCAGGACCTGGTCGGCGGCGACCCCCAGCACAACGCCCAGGCCCTGCGCGCCGTGCTGTCCGGAGCGCCGGGGGCCTACCGGCACATCGTCCTCCTGAACGCCGCCGCCGCCTTCCTGGTCGCCGACCGGGTCCGCACCCTCGCCGAGGGCGTCCGCCTGGCGGGCCAGGTCATCGACGATGGCCGGGCCCTGGCGGCCCTCGACGCCCTGGTGCGGATCTCGAACGGCCGATGACGGACATCCTGGCCCGGATCGCCGAGTACAAGCGCGCCGACGTCGCCGGCCGGAAGGCGGCGCGGTCGCAGGACCGTGTGGAGGCTGCGGCGGCGGCGGCGACCGCGCCCCGGGGATTCACCGCCGCCCTTGTCGGTGCAGCCCGACCGGGACGCCCGGCCCTGATCGCCGAGATCAAGAAGGCCTCGCCGTCCAAGGGGCTCATCCGGGAGGACTTTGATCCCCCCGTGCTCGCCCGGGCCTATGCCGACGGCGGCGCGGCCTGCCTGTCGGTGCTGACGGACGGACCCAGCTTCGAGGGCGACGACGCCTACCTGGAGGCGGCGAGGGCTGCGGTCGCCCTGCCCTGCCTGCGCAAGGACTTCCTGGTCGATCCCTGGCAGGTCGCCGAATCCCGCGCCCTTGGGGCCGACGCCATCCTGGTGATTCTGGCCATGGTCGACGATGTCCTGGCCGCCGAACTGCTCTCCGAGGCCGCCCGGCTTGGGATGGACGCCCTTGTCGAGGTGCATGACGAGGACGAGATGGCGCGCGCGGGCCGGTTGGGCGCCCGGCTGGTCGGGGTCAACAACCGGGACCTCAGGACCTTCGTCACGGACCTCTCCGTCACCGAGAGACTGGCGACCCAGAAGCCTGAAAACGCTCAGCTTGTGACCGAAAGCGGCATCTTCACCCGGGCGGATGCCGAACGACTGTCCAGGTCCGGCGCCATCGCCATGCTGGTGGGTGAAAGCCTCATGCGGCAGGCCGATGTGACGGCCGCGACCCGGGATCTTCTCGGCGCCTGAGCCCCGCCATGCGGGCTGCTTGACAATCTCGCAGAACACCTTGAGAACACGCCCAAGAGTTGTTGCTTTGTTCCCTGGAGGGGGCTCCGGATATGCTGACGCGCAAGCAGCACGAGCTGCTCATGTTCATCCACGAACGCATCAAGGAAACGGGGGTCTCCCCCTCCTTTGATGAGATGAAAGACGCCCTCGACCTGGCGTCCAAATCCGGCATCCACAGGCTGATCACAGCCCTTGAGGAACGGGGCTTCCTGCGCCGGCTCCCCCACCGGGCCCGCGCTCTGGAGGTGGTCAAGCTGCCGCAGCAGGCCACGACCTCGGCGCCGCCCAAGGGACGCGGGCCCGCCCGCCTCTCCGTCGTCCAACCCGGAGACCCGCCCCTTGCGCCCCTGGCCGCCAATGACACCCGTGAACTTTCTGTCCTGGGCCGTATCGCTGCTGGGACGCCCATTGAGGCGATCCAGCAGGAGCGCGACCGGATGCACGTTCCCGAGTCCATCCTGGGCGCCGGTGAGCATTTCGTGCTGGAGGTCCAGGGCGACTCCATGATCAACGCCGGCATCCTGGACGGGGACAAGGTCGTTATCCGGCGGACGGACTCGGCCAATTCAGGGGATATCGTCGTGGCCCTGGTCATGGGCGAGGAAGCCACCCTGAAGCGCCTGCGCCGCAAGGGCGGCTCTATCGCCCTGGAGGCGGCCAACCCCGCTTACGAGACCCGTATCTTCGGTCCGGACCAGGTTGAGGTTCAAGGTAAGCTGGTCGGCCTGATCCGCGCCTATCACTGATGTTCGGTGCGCGCCCAGGGCCTCTGACCCCGGAGGTGCTGGGCCCACAGGGCGCGCCATTCGCCGTCCGGCCGTCGCCACAGCTCCAGTGCGCCGCCTGAGCGAAAGTCTTCCGCGTCCAGGACGATCCGCGCTTCACAAGGTCCCGGTGGCCGGTCGGCCCGGAGGATAACAAGGTCGGCCCTGGCGCAGGCGGCCTGGAACTCCCTCTGGAGAATCCCGGGCCTGCGGGTCCAGACCACGGCGACCGGAAGCCCTGCGCCATCGGGCTGGCAGGCATAGGCGCCGCAGGCCAGACCTGCGGCGGAGGTCGGCGCCTCCTCGGTCATGGACAGTCCCCGCCGCCGCGCCCAGACTTCGGCGCCAAACCTGCGGACATCGGGCCTGAGAAAGACGGCTGCGTCCCCGACCCTCACGGCCGCAGACGCCGCGTCGTGGGCGACCCAGAGGTCCGGCGACGGCGTGCGCGGGGCGAGGTTCACCGCCAACGCCAAAGGAAGCCCAAGCCAGCGGAGCGGTCCCCGCCACAGGCAGATGAAGAGAATCCCCAGGAAGGCGACCGGAAGAGCCCAGGGCGGGGCGCTCGCAACCACCTGCTCGGCCCCGGGCAGGCTGGAGAAGGTCCGGGCGATGGCGTTGAGGGCGTCGATCCCCAGCCCGGCGGCTTCGAGGGGCAGGTCGCCCAGGCCCAGGGGCGTCAGGACCACGCCGAGAGCCAGGGCGGGCATGAGCAACAGGGTCGAGACCGGCTCCGAAACCAGGTTTGCCGGCAGGCCGTAAAGGGCCACGCGGTTGAAATGCTGGAGGGCGAAGGGACCGGTGGCCAGGCCCGCCGCCAGGGAGATCAGGAAGCCTGCGACCAGGGCTGTCCGGGCGCCCTGCAGGAGCCGGATCGCCAGCGGCGCCGAGATCTCGCGGACCGGGGACGGCCAGGCCTCCGCCAGGGCGACGAGGGCGGCCGTGGCGGCGAAGGACATTTGGAACCCGGGCTGGGTCACGGCCTCCGGTCGCAGAATGAGGAGGAGGCTCGCCGCCAGGGCCAGGGTGCGCAGGCTGATGGCGCGGCGGTCAGCCAGTATGGCTGCAAAGGCCGCGCAGGCGGTCACCCCCGCCCGGACCGCCGGATCAGGCGCCCCGGAAAGGACGAGATAGCCCAGGATGGCGATCATGCCGCCCGCGGCGGCGATCTTTCGCCCGGGAAGGCGCAGGGCGAGGCCCGGAATCCCGGCGACGGCGAGGCGAAGCAGGCCATAGATAAAGCCGCCGACGATGGCCATGTGCAGGCCGGAGATCGAGATGATGTGGGCCAGGCCCGCCGCCCTCAGCGCCTCCTCCTGGGCGGCGGGAACGAAGGCCTCATGGCCCGTGGTCATGGCGGCGGCGAGGCCGCCCCGGTCCGGTCCCATCCGGTCGACTAGCCGCCGGGTCAGGTCCCAACGGAAGGCGTTGACGCGCATTTGAAGGACCAGGCTCCCTGGAAGTCCGGCCTCCGACGGCGGAAGCGTCCGGATCTCGCCGAGGGCCAGGCCGACTCCTCCAACGCCGTCGAAGAAGGCGTCGCGAGCGAAGTCGTAGGAACCGGGGGCGGACGGTGGCGGCGGCGGATTGAGCAGGGCGGGGACGGTGATCCGTGTCCCGGGCGCCGGGGGCGCGCCCTCGCCCCGGAGAGTCAGCCGGATCCGGACCGGGGTCTGCCCGGCGGATAGGCCGGCGATGGCGACAGGGGCCAGGAGGACGCGGCTTCCCCCCTGCCCCGGACTGGCGACATCCACCACCCATGCCTCCACCCGCCGCACTTCGCCGCCGGGCGGCATGACGGGCGCCCGGACCTCCTCGGTCCGGAGGCGGGCGAGGCCAAACCCGGCCAGCAGGCAGGCCAGGAGCGTCAGGAGCCTCACGAGGGAGGGCTGCAACCGTGCCCGTCGTGACAGAACGACCAGGGCCGCCGCGACCAGGAGGACCGCGAACCCCACGGCCGCGAGGGGCTCGGCCGGCAGGAGGAAGTAAAGGGCGGCGCCACACCCCAGGGCCACGGGTGTCCAGAGGCCGAAGCGCCCTTCCTGGAGGGCGGCCTGGCGGGCCAGCCAGGGACGGATGCGCGCCAGACTAGGATCGCCGCCAAGGCGCATGCTAAGAGGCGGCCCGCCGCCGGTCGCGGCCTCCTCAGTCATCTGCCCCGGGACCCCCATGAGCGAACGTCAGGTCGTCACGCGCATCGCGCCTTCGCCGACCGGATCCATGCATATCGGAACGGCGCGCACCGCCCTGTTCAACTGGCTCTACGCCCGGCGGATGGGCGGAAAGTACCTGCTCCGCATCGAGGACACGGACCGGGAGCGCTCGACCGAAGCCGCCGTGAAGGTGATCCTCGATGGCCTGACCTGGCTGGGCCTTGAGCCGGACGAGGCGCCGGTCTTCCAGTTCTCCCGCGCCGACCGGCATCGGGAAGTGGCGCTGGAACTCCTGGCCCGCGGGGCCGCCTACCGGGACTACATGACCCCGGACGAGCTGGCCGAGGAGCGCGAGCGCGCCCGGGCCGAGGGCCGGGTCGTGCGCACGCCCTGGCGGGACGCCAACGGCGGACCGATGGACCCGGACCGCCCGCACGTGGTCCGCCTTCGGGCGCCGCAGTCCGGCGAGACCCGGATCGACGACCAGGTGAAGGGTGAGGTCGTCTTCCGCAATGTGGACCTCGACGACCTGATCCTGCTGCGCACCGACGGCACCCCCACCTACAACCTCGCCGTGGTGGTGGATGACCACGACATGGGGGTGACCCACGTCATTCGCGGCGACGACCACCTGACCAACGCCGCCCGCCAGACGCACATTTATCAGGCCATGGGTTGGGACACGCCGGTCTGGGCTCATCTGCCCATGATCCACGGTCCAGACGGCAAGAAATTGTCCAAGCGGCACGGCGCCCAGGCGGTCAGCGAATTCGACGACATGGGCTACCTGCCCGAGGCCCTGCGGAACTACCTGGCCAAGCTGGGCTGGGGACACGGGGACGATGAGATCTTCTCGGACGCCCAGGCCCGCGCCTGGTTCGATATCCGCGACGTTGTGGGCGCACCCGCCCGTCTGGACTGGGACAAACTGAACCACCTCAACAACCACTACATTCGTCTGGCTGAGCCTGAACGCCTCGCCGACCTGGTGGAAACCGTGCTGAAAAGCCGGGACTGGCCGCTCCACGATGGCGACCGCGAGATCCTGCTGCGCACCCTGCCCTTGGTGCGGGAAGGCGCGCGCACGACCCTGGAGCTGGCCGACGCCGTCATCTTCGCCCTGAAGCGCCGGCCCCTGGAGCTGCCGGAGAAGGCGCGGAGCCTGCTGACCGAGGAGACTCGGGCGCGCCTGGGTCGCCTGGCGGCGCAGATTTCGGAGTCCGAGTGGTCCCTGACGGCCCTTGAGGCGACGATCCGCACCTTCGCGGAAGCCGAGGGCGTAGGTATCGGCAAGTTCGGACCCGCGCTCAGGGCCGTGCTGTCGGGTGGATCGCCAGCGCCGGACCTCGCCGGCGCCCTGATTTCAGTAGGGAAAGCGGAAAGCCTCGCCCGCATTAACGATGCGCTTCCTAACTAAGTGTTAGGCGCTATAAGGCTCTAGAATAGATGTTCAATTTCTTCCGGGACAAGGGGATGTGATGGGGGATATGGCCAAGATCAGCGTCGAGGGTAAAACCGTCGAGCTTCCGGTGCTCCGGGGTACGGATGGCCCCGCGGTCGTCGATGTTCGCAAGCTCTATGCGGAAGCCGACGTCTTCACCTACGACCCGGGTTTCACCTCGACCGCCTCCTGCGAAAGCAAGATCACCTTCATCGATGGCGACAAGGGCGTCTTGCTTCATCGCGGCTACCCCATCGACCAACTGGCCGAGAAGTCGACCTTCCTGGAGGTCTGTTATCTCCTGCTGAACGGCGACCTGCCCAACGCCAAGGATTACGAGACCTTTCAGAACACGATCACGAACCACACCATGGTCCATGATCAGTTCGATCGGTTCTTCAATGGCTTCCGGCGCGATGCTCACCCGATGGCCATCATGGTCGGTGCGGTCGGCGCCCTGTCCGCCTTCTATTACGACAGCGCCAACATCGACGACCCGCAGCAGCGGATCATCTCGTCGCACCGGCTGATCGCCAAGATGCCGACAATTGCGGCGCGGGCTTTTAAGTACTTCCGTGGCCAGCCCTTCGTCTATCCGCGCAACGAGCTCTCCTATTCGGAGAACTTCCTGCGCATGTGTTTCTCCGTTCCCGCTGAGGACTGGAAGCCCAACCCGGTCCTGACCCGGGCGATGGACCGTATCTTCATCCTGCATGCGGACCACGAACAGAACGCCTCGACCTCCACCGTGCGGCTTGCCGGGTCGTCAGGCGCCAACCCGTTTGCCTGTATCGCTGCGGGCATCGCCTGTCTCTGGGGCCCCAGCCACGGCGGGGCCAACGAAGAGGCCCTGAATATGCTGGCTGAGATCGGTTCGGTCGACCGGATCCCGGAATACGTCCAGGGCGTGAAGGACCGGAAGTACCGGCTGATGGGCTTCGGCCACCGGGTCTACAAGAACTACGATCCTCGCGCCAAGGTTATGCAGCAGACCTGCCATGAGGTCCTGGCCGAGGTCGGTCACTCCGACGACCCCCTGTTGAAGGTGGCGATGGAGCTGGAGAAGATCGCCCTCAACGACCCCTACTTCGTGGAGCGCAAGCTCTATCCGAACGTCGACTTCTACTCGGGCATCACCCTTCGGGCCCTCGGGTTCCCGCCGGAGATGTTCACCGTGCTGTTCGCCCTGGCGCGCACGGTAGGCTGGATTTCCCAGTGGAAGGAAATGATCGAGGATCCGTCTCAGAAGATCGGCCGCCCACGGCAGATCTACACGGGCGCCGCCCCGCGGGATTATGTGCCGCTCGACAAGCGCGGCTGATCCTCCGACAGCATATCCAGAATGACCTGCGCGGCGGCCTCAGAGGGATCGGGGCCGCCGCGTCCCATTTGGTCCAGGGCGGCGTCCTGGGCGGCGACCTGGGCGCGACGGAAGGCCGGGTCCCGCAGGCGCCGGTCCAGCTCGGCGGCGAGACGGGTCCCAGTACAGTCATCCTGGATCAGTTCTGGCGCCACGAAGTCCCGGGCGGCGATGTTGAACAGCACCACCCAGGGCGTCCGGATCAGGAACTTGGCTACGAAGTGGGTCACCGCCCCCAGGCGATAGGCCACCACCATGGGAACACCAGCCTGGGCCACCTCCAGGGTCACTGTCCCTGAACAGGCCAGGGCCAGGTCCGAGGCCTTCATAGCCTCGCGCTTTTCTTGCTCGCCGTCCACAACATGGACCCGGAAGGGCCAGCCAGCCACCGTGGCGCGGACCCGGTCGGCGACAGCGTCGGCCACCGGCAGGACCACCCGCAGGCCGGAGTGCTCCGCCTTGAGCCGGCGAATGGCGTCCTCGAAGGGGCCAAGGAGGCGGTCCACCTCTCCGGGGCGGCTTCCGGGTAGGACCAGGAGCACCGGCGCCTGCGCCCCGATCCCGTGCCGGGCCCGGAATGCGGCGGGATCGCAGGCCGAGAAGTCCATATGCAGGGCCGGATTGCCGACGAAGGTGGTGGGCAGGCCCCAGGCCTCGAAATAGGGTGGCTCGAAGCTGTTAATGACCAGGAGGTGGTCGACAAGCCCCGCCAGGGCCTTGGCCCGCCCCGGCCGTGTCGCCCAGACCTGGGGCGCGACATACTTGACCAGCCGGACCCCGGGGGCCAGCCGGCGGATGGCGCGCGCCGTCAGCCAGCTGAAGCCCCAGGAGTCGATCAACACCACCAGGTCGACGCCTTCACGGACCACGGCGCGGGCCGTCTCCTCCGCCCGCCGCCGCACGCGCGGGATGGCCAGCAGGCCCTCCAGCAGGCCGAAGACCGAAATGTCGGACATGTCGAACAGGCTGGAGATACCGGTCGCGGCCATACGTGGGCCGCCAACACCCGTCAGCCTTAGGTCCTCGCCCAGGCGGGCGCGCAGGGCCCTGGCCAGACCGGCGCCGCGATCGTCGCCCGACGGCTCACCAGCGACGAGCATGATCACGGGCGATTGCGCGGTCATGAACCCTCGACCCCGACGACAAAGAGGCCGAGTTCATCGGCGAGGGCGATGACGACCTCCCGCTCCAGAACCAGGGTGCGGCCAGACTCTGCTGCAATGCCCGCCAGCCCGGCCCGGGCGGCCCCCCGGACGGTGGCGGGACCCAGAGTCGGCAGGTCCACGCGCGTCTCCTGGATCGGCTTAGGCGCCTTGGCCAGCACCCCCCGCAGCCGCCCGGCCGCGCCGCGCAGAGCGGGCGCCACCTCTTCGGCCACCCGGCGAAGCATGGCGTCTGTCCCCTCCTGGGCCTCAACGGCGAGGACGAGTCCATCGCAGACCACAGCGCCCTGCCCGATATCCAGTTCGCCGATCCTCCGGGCGATCTCGAGGGCGCGCTGGATGTCCGCCCTATGGCTGGGGTCAGGCGCATGACGGCCAAGGACGCCAGCCCCGAGGACCAGGTCGCTACGGGCCTCGTGGGCGCCTTCGATGACAAAGCCTTCCTTGCGGAATTCGTCGAGGACCGCCCGGAGCAGGGCGTCGTCACCCTTGCGAGCCTCAAGGACCAGGCGGGGAAGCATGGCCATGCCGCGCAGGTCGGGCTTGAGGGCGGCGAAGTCCGGCCGGGCGACGTTTCCGGCGAGACAGACCGACTCGCATCCCGCCTGCTTGAGCACGCGAATGCAGCGCCCCACCTCAGCCAGCCCCACGACCTCACCCGGGAAGGCGTCCATTGTGGGATCGGCAGAACCCCGCAGTCGAACCACGAAGAGGGGCCGGCCGGTCTCCACGCAGTGACGCGCAATCTGGAGCGGCAGGTCGCCGCCTCCCGCAATCAGGCCGAGACGCCCCGGCACGGGGCTCAGTCCTCCCGGGCGGGGAGGCAGATCGGACGATTGGCCTCGTCCGCGCGGATGAAATCGATGACCTCGAGGACTGGCGCGCTATGCCCGTAGAGGGCCAGGGTGTCGTCGATCCGTTCCTGGAAGCTGCCCTCCCGGGCGAAGAGCAGCCGGTAGGCGGCGCGCAGGTGGCTAATGGTCTCGCGGCTGAAGTCCCGGCGCTTGAGGCCCACCAGGTTCAGCCCCTCAAGATGGGCGTGGTTACCCCAGACCAGTCCATAGGGGATAACGTCCTTGGTCACGGCCGCCAGCCCGCCAATGAAGGCGAAACGGCCTACGCGGCAATGCTGGTGCACTGCGGCCAGGCCCGACACCATGACATGGTCCCCGATCTCCACATGACCGCCAAGAGTGGCGGAGTGGGCGAGGATGACATTGTTTCCCACCTGGCAGTCGTGCCCGACGTGGCTCGTCGCCATGAACATGCCGTCGTGACCCACCTGAGTAACGCCGCCCCCATTGGGAGTGCCAATGTGCATGGTGACGTGCTCCCAGATCTGGTTGCGGTCGCCAATCACAAGCTCCGTCGGCTCGCCCTTGTATCCGGTGTGGTGCGGCGGTCCCCCGAGGTTGGTGAAGTTTCGCACCAGGCAGTCGGCGCCGACCGTCGTCCGGTTCTCAATGACCACATGGGCCAGAATCTGGGTTCGGGCGCCAATGCGAGCATGCTCTCCGATCAGGCTGAAGGGGCCGACGCTGACCCCCTCGTCCAGCTGAGCCCCGGGGGCGACGATGGCGGTGGGATGGATGTTGACCGTCATTGGGGAGTCTCCACCAGCATGGCGGCGAACTCGGTCTCGGCAGCGATCTTGTCGCCCACCATCGCCTGCCCCTCAAACTTGAAAAGGCCTCCGCGGACCTTGGCGACCCGCACATTCAATTTGAGGAGATCGCCCGGCCGGACGGGATGCCGGAAACGACAGTTGTCTAAAGAGGCGAAAAAAATGGTCTTGCCGCGGGGATCGACATCCAGGGTCTTGGACATCAGGACGGCGCCGGTCTGGGCAAGGGCTTCGACGATCAGCACACCCGGCATGACGGGATAATCCGGGAAATGGCCCTGGAAGAACCCTTCGTTGATGCTGACGGCCTTGATGCCGGTGATGGACTCGCCGGGCACATAGTCCTCCGCCCGGTCCACCAGCAGGAAGGGATAGCGATGGGGAATACGCGCGAGAATCTCGCTGATATCTATGCTCGTGGCCGCGACCGGGTCGGTCATCACTCCCCTCCTCTGCTGCGAACGCCGGCGGCGCGGGAGAGCCAGGCGACCTCCCGCAGCCAACGCTGGACCGGCTTGGCGGGAAAGCCTGCCCAGGTCTCGCCCGCCGGGACATTCTTCAGGACGCCGCCGGACCCGCCGATCCGGGCGCCGTCGCCAATAGTCAGGTGATCGGCGATTCCAGCCTGCCCGCCGAACTGGCAGCCATCCCCGATGGTGACGCTTCCCGCGACGCCGGTCTGGGCTGCGATCACGCAGTTGCGACCGACACGAACGTTATGGGCGATATGGACAAGGTTATCGATCTTGGTGTTCTCACCGATCACGGTATCCTCGAAGGCCCCGCGGTCCACAGCAGCGCCGGCGCCGAGGGTCACACCGTCCTGAAGAATGACCCGACCCAGTTGGGGAACGTCGATCAGACCCGAAGGACCCGCCGTTACTCCGAAGCCGCCTTCTCCCAGGACCGCTCCGGAATGGATGGTCACTCGGTCACCGATCAGGCTGAAACCGATGGAAACGTTCGCCCCGATCTGACAGTTACGGCCGATAGCCACTCCTGGACCGATCACGGTGTTGGGTCCGACGACAGTACCTGCGCCAATCGCCGCCCCCTGTCCCACGACGACGCCGGGCCCGAGACGAACACCGGGCTCAAGGCGAGCCTCCGGAGACACCGCGGCGGCGCCGAGGTGCTGGCGGGGCATGTGCAGGGCGGCGGCCGCGAGGGCGTAGGCGCCTTGCGGATTCCGGTGAACGAGGGGCAGGCACCCGGGCGGCAGCTCTCCGGCCAGCGCCTCGGGCAGGAAACAGGCTGTCGGCGGCGCGGCATGCAGCGCCTCCAGAAAGGCGCGGGAGGTGACGAAGGCCACCGCGCCAGGACCACAACGGGAGGCAATGGCGACACGATCGATCCAGACGTCCTCTGCGCCGTCCGGGAAAGCGATACCGGCCAGTTGGCACACCGACCTTGCCGAGAGCGGCCCCATCGACTCGAAGAAGCGCGAATCCGGCATGGCGGTCATCCCTCCCGTCCTTCTCCGAGGGCGTCGATCCTCAGGGCCTTCTGGCCGGAGCCGCCGGCGCCGCCGGCGCTGCGGGGGCTATCGCCTGATCAAGCCGCTCGCGGTCAAACGCGAACTGGGTGATCTTGGCGTTCAGACCCGTGACGACGGAGGTGGTGATGTCCATGGCGGGGTTCGCCAGGACGACGGAGTCCCTCTGAAGAAGAACGCTGCACTTGGCCTGCTGATAGGAGGAGCGGATCACGGGTTCCAGCTCCTGACCCACCCTCCCAAGGGCCTTCTGCTGGGTGGCCTGCAGCTCGCGCTCGCGCAGCTGGGCCTTGCGCTGCAGGGCGGCGGCGCGGACCTGGAGCGTGGCGTTCCTCTGATCAAACGCCCCCTGATCAAGGGTGGCCTTCTGTCCGTCCAGGGTTTTGGCCTCATTCTGGATCGCGGTCTGCTCCGAGGTGAGTTCGGTCTGCACCTGCTGACTGATCTGCTGGAGCCGGGTTTGGACATACTTGCCGACAGTTGATGACCCGATCGCACCGTCAAGCGAAAGGATGCAGACCCCAGCCAGGGTCGGCCCATGGGTGATCGGAGGCAAGGCCGGAGGCGTTTGTGCCTGAACCGGCGCCGAAGCGAGCAGTATGGCCGCCGCGGCGGCGAAGGGAGCGGTCTTGTTCATTTTGCAGTTTCTCAGAACTTGGTGGTTTGGGAAAAGCGGAAGGTCTCGACCCGGTCGTAGTCCTCGCGCTGGAGGATCTGGCTGAAATCGAAGCGGATGGGTCCCATGGGTGAGCGCCAGAAGACTGACAGGCCCGCAGAGGCCCGGAGCGACAGGTCGTCGACAACGCCAGGAAGGGGCAGACCATCAGAACCGGTCTTGATCGCGTCATCCAGGATGCCGAGCGTGCCGACATCGGTAAAGAGAGAAGCGCGAATCCCATACTGCTGGGGGATGAAGGTCGGTACGGTCAGCTCTGCCGAGCCGATCGCAAAGGCCTCGCCGCCGAGGGCGTCGGATCGGCCGAAACTGATGTCTCGGGGACCGATGCCGGCCACACGAAAACCCCGGAAACTATTGCCGCCCTTGTAGAAGCGGTCGTTGATGCGGACAACATCGTCGCCCCAACCCGTGACGTAACCGGCGCTGCCGGACAGGCTGAGGACAAAGTCCTTGTTGAAGCCGTAGTACCAGCCGCCCTCGAGCTCAGACCGGAGGTAATTCACGTCGCCGCCGAGACCCGCAAGGTCCTGGGCCAGGCTGACGAAATATCCGCGGGTCGGTCGGACCGGATCATTGCGGCGGTCGAGGGTGACCTGATACCCCAGCAGCGAGGTCGTGTAGCGCCCTCGCTGATCGCAAAGGGTCTGGGATACCTGCTGCTGGGAGGGGTCACAGAAATAGTCCGGCACCTGGACCTCGTCCTGGCGAAGGACATACCGCATCGTCATGAAGGCGTCGGCGGTCAGCGGAAAGCCAATCCGCACATTGGTACCGAGGGAGGTGGTCTCGTAGGAGGAAAAGTCCGAGAGATCATAGACAAAGTAGTAAAGATCAACGCCCGCCCGCAGGTTGCGATCCAGAAAGCGCGGTTCGGTGAACGAAAAGTCCAGTTGCTGGCGGTAGGATCCCCACGAAATCCGCGCCCGGGCGTCTTGTCCCCGCCCCCGGAAGTTCCTCTGGGTGATGCCGAGATCGAGCAAGAGCTGATCTACCGAGGAATAGCCGGCGCTGAAGGTGAGCTCACCTGTCGGTTGCTCTTCGACCTTGACCAGCAGGTCGGTTCGGTCTGCATTGGTGGTCGGTGTTTCTTCAATGGTCACGTCCTTGAAGAAGCCGAGCGCCTTGAGGTTGTTCTCTGACCGGTCGACCAGAGCGCGGTTATAGGCGTCGCCCTCAACCAGGTTCAGCTCTCGCCGAATGACATGATCCAGAGTCTGGGTGTTCCCCACGATGTCTATTCGGTTCACATAGACTCGTGGGCCCTCGTTAACCTGGAAGATCACGTCCACGGTCTGCGTCTTGGGGTCCGCCACATAACGGGGACGAACGTCCACAGCCGCAAATCCGGCGGCGCCGGCGGCGAAGGTCAGAGCGTCCGTGGCGGATTCGATGCGCTCGTCCTCGTAGAGGTCGCCGCTGCGGATGGGCACAAGCTGGGTGAGCACGCCAGTGTCGAGCTTCTTCAACTCCGTCTCGACTGAAATCTTGCCGAACCTGTACCTCGGACCTTCCTCGAGGGTGTAGGTCACAGCGAAACCGTTGCGGGCCGATGACAACTCGGCCACCCCCGAAATGACCCGGAAGTCATAGAAGCCCCGGTTCCGATAGTGCTTGCGCAGCTGCTCTTTGTCGTACTCCAGGCGATCAGGATCGTAGTTCGCGTTGTTTGAGAAGAACCGGTACCAAGCCGACTCCTCGGTCACAACGACATCACGCAGGTCATTGTCAGAGAACTCGACATTCCCCAGAAAGTTGACGCCGAGAATCCCGCTCTTCTGGCCCTCATCGATCTCAAAGATCAGGTCCACGCGCTTTTGGGGCAGTTCAACGATCTTGGGGGTGACGGCGGCGGCGATACGACCGGATCGCCGATAAAGCTCGATAATCCGCTGCACATCCGACTGCACCTTGGCCCGGGTGAAGATCCCCCGGGGCCGCACGGTGACCTCGTCCCGGAGTTTGTCTTCCTTAAGGCCAGAGTTCCCCTCGAACACCACCCGGTTGATAATCGGGTTCTCTACGACCTCAATGGTCAGATCCCCGTCGACAAGCCCAACCTTCACGTCAGAGAAAAGATCCGTCCGGAAAAGAGCCTTGAGGGCCAGGTCGATACGGGCCGGATCCACGGTGTCGCCCACGCCGATAGGCAGGTAGGACAATACAGTCGACTGCTCGATACGCTCATTGCCAGCGACAATGATGCGCTGCACGGTTCCCTGCTGCGCGCCGGCCGCCTGGGCCAGGGCCGGTTGAGGGCTTAACACCGCACCTGCAGCCATGAGGATGGCCAGGCCGGAAACAAGGGCGGCGCTGCGGGCGCGTCGAATTTGCATGGGTTGAGCCATCACCGAAGAAAAGCGCGTGATCAGGAGAACAATCCGCCGAAGAACTGGAAAACCTGCAGGCGTTGCAAATCATTCCAGGTGGCGAACAACATCAAAGCCAGCACCAGCGCAAGGCCTACCCTGTAACCGAAGGCCTGGACGCTGGCTGCAAGCGGCCTGCGCGCCACGGCTTCGTAGGCGTAGAACAGAAGGTGGCCTCCGTCGAGCACGGGTACGGGCAAGAGATTCATGAAACCGATTCCCACCGATAGCACGGCGGCAAGGGCGATCAGGTTCGCACCGGCGTAGAGAATCTTGCGACCGAGATCAGGCGCGGCCTCGGCCCCGGCCTTGGCGATCTGACCTGACATCTGGGCGATGCCAAGCGGACCATTGAGCTGTTCGGCGGACATCTGGCCTGTGATCATTCGCCCCAGAGCGTAGACGCTGGTGGTCAGAACCCGCCAGGTGCGGTCCGCACCCCGTGCAACGGCCTCGATAGGGCCAAAGGTCTCACGCACCACCTCACCCGTGGGCCCCAGCCCGATGCGGCCGACACGCGGCGCCCCCGGCTCGGTCTCGATCCGCCGCCATTCCGGCGTGGCGGTCAGGCGAATCTCCCGGCCGTCCCGGTTGACCACGAATTCGGTGGAGGCCCCGCCCCGCACCTGGACCACCTCGATCAGGTCCTGGAAGGAGCCGATCCGGCGGCCCGCCGCCTCGACGATCAGGTCGCCCTTCTGGAAGCCGGCCGCCTCGGCGACGCCGCCGGCCTCCACGGCGCCGATCCGCGGCGCCAGGGTTCGCTCGCCAAAGGTCATGAACAGGGCGGCGAAAAGGACAATAGCCAGCAGGAAGTTGGCCGCGGGGCCCGCCGCCGTGACCAAGGCGCGCTGCCACACGGGCTTGAAGTGATAATGCCGCGCCAGGGCCTCCGGGCCGCTCTTGGCCAGGATCTCGGCCTTCATGGCCTGAAGACCCGCCGCGTCGGGAACGCTGGCGACATTGGGATCACCGGCGAACATCACGTACCCGCCCAAGGGGATCCACCCGATCCGCCACTCCACCCCGGAGCGATCCCGCCAGGAGAACAGGGCGCGGCCAAAGCCGATGGAGAATCGCTCCACGGCCACCCCGCAGGCCCGGGCGGCCAGGAAATGGCCCAGTTCGTGGATGGTCACCACCAGGGACAGCACGAGGATGAAGGGCGCCAGGTGCCAGATGAAGTCGATGATCACACCCATGGTCAGGCGGCTCCCCTCGCCCGTCGGGCCTCGATGGCGGCGTCCGCCAGGCGGCGGCCGGCGCGGTCCACCCGCCGGGCCTGCTCAAGGATGTCGTCGGGCATATGGTCCGCCATGTCGTCTCCCAGGGGCTCTGCACCTGCTCTATCCAGGGTTTCCGACACGATTGCGGCAATATCGAGATAGCCGATGCGCCGGTCAAGAAAGGCCTCCACAGCGACCTCGTTGGCGGCGTTCAGCAGGCCCGGAGCGGGCCCGCCGGCGCGGAGGGCCTGGCGGGCCAGGCCAAGGGCGGGGAAGCGACCAGGATCCGGAGGCTCAAAGGTCAGACGCCCAAGTCGGCCAAGGTCCAGCCGTGGGGCCGGCCAGGCGACCCGATCAGGCCAGGCGAAGGCGACAGCGATGGGCGTGCGCATATCCGGCGGACCCAGCTGAGCCAGGCTGGATCCGTCCGCATACTCCACGAGGCTATGGAGGATGGATTCCGGGTGCACCACAATGTCGATGCGGTCCGCGTCCACCCCGAACAAGTAGGCCGCCTCGATCATCTCCAGGCCCTTGTTCATCATGGTGGCGGAGTCGACGGAGATCTTGCGACCCATGTCCCAGTTGGGATGAGCGATGGCCTCTTCCGGGGTGGCGGCGGCCATCCGCTCGGAACTCCAGGTCCGGAAAGGCCCCCCAGAGGCGGTCAGGATCAGTCGCGAGACGAGCGCGGCCTGACGCGGGTCCAGGGCCTGGAAGATGGCGGAGTGCTCCGAGTCCACCGGGATGACGGCGCCGCCCGACAGCCGCGCCCGGCGCAGGAGGGCCGGGCCAGCACAAACCAGGCTCTCCTTGTTGGCAAGGGCGACGACGGCGCCGGCCTCGACAGCTGCCAGGGTGGGGGCCAGGCCCGCGAAACCGACGATCGCAGACATGACCCAGTCCGCAGGAAGGGCGGCTGCCGCTTTCACGGCGCCCTCCCCAGCCTCCACCGCCACGCCGGATCCTTTGAGCCGCTCGGCAAGCTCGTCCAAGCCTCCCGGGTCAGCGATCACCGCCAATTCGGGACGCCACCTCAGAGCCTGCTCGGCCAGCAGCGCGACGTTGCGGCCCCCGGTCAGGGCGCGCAGGCGAACTGTCCCGCTGAGGGACTCCAAAAGGTCCAGCGTTGAGACGCCGACAGAACCCGTAGACCCGAGGATGGACACCGTCCGCGGCGCGCTCAATGACCCCATCCCAGGTGGTTCACAAGCCGGAAGGCGGAGAGGATGACGACCACGAACATCAGGCCGTCCACCCGGTCCAGAAGACCCCCATGTCCAGGAATGAGGTCGCTGGCGTCCTTCACGCCGAAGCGGCGCTTGAGCATGGACTCCCAAAGGTCTCCCGCCATTCCGGCGAGACCGCCGCACAAGCCTGCAAGAGCTGCCGCCCAGGGATTCAGCTTGAACACGGGCAGGGCGGCCAGGGCTACAGCCGCCATCACCGCTCCGGCCAACCCCCCCAGGAAGCCCGACCATGTCTTGTTGGGCGAGAACCTCGGCCAGAGCTTGGGGCCGCCCGCGAGGTTCCCCACAGCATAGGCTGCGATATCCGCCGCCCAGGCCACAGCGAAGGTCATGAGGATCCACCAACGCCCCTGGGGCATGGAGCGGAGCCAGATGATACAGACCGCAGCGACGCCGATATAGAGAACGCCGAGCGCCGCATTACCGGGCCGCTCGGACACGCCCCGCGCCACCACCGCCGCAAGAGCCCCGCCCACCGCCAGCACTCCCCAGGCGATGAGCATACTGTCCCTCTGGGCGAAGAAGACGGCGGTCAGCACGGCGGCGCAGACAGCCGTCGCCACCCGGGCGCTGGCGGTTGGAGCCGTCATGTCGCCCCACTCCACGCTGAGCCGGGCGACAGCAACCACCACCATGAGCAGGAAGGGCCAGGCCGGCTGGCCGGGACCCATTTCAATCCAGACAGCGGCCAGGGCGGCCGGCAGGAGAATCGCCGCAGACGCCGCACGGACGCCCAGATCGCCCCAGTCGAACCTCCTAGCCGGCGACAAGGACGTCATCGGAAACGGCTCCTCCGAAACGACGGTCGCGGGCGCGGAAGGCGGCGATGGCGTCCGCCAGGCTCGCCGCGCCATAATCGGGCCAGAGAACGTCCTGGAACACCAGCTCGGCATAGGCCGCCTCCCAAAGGAGGAAGTTAGATAGTCTCTGTTCTCCCGAGGGGCGGACGATCAGGTCCGGAGGCGGCAGGCCGGCCGTCGACAGACTGCAGGCGAAGACCGCCTCTGTAATGGTCGCCGGATCCAGTCGGCCGGCTGCGGCGGCTTCCGCCAGCCTGCGGGCAGCATCGGCGATGTCCGCCTGACCGCCATAGTTGAAGGCGATTTGCAGGAAGAACCCGTCATTATGGGCGGTCCGCCGTTCGGCTTCGTCCAAAAGAGCGACCAGCTCCGACGACAGTCGGTCACGCCGACCGAGGGCGCGCACCCGGACCCCTTCGCGCTCGAGGCGCTTCAGGTCAGAGTCAAAATAGCGTTTCGGCAGGGCCATGAGCTCGCGCACCTCAGCGGCGGGCCGGCTCCAGTTCTCCGTGGAGAAGCCAAAGACGGTGAGCCAGCGGACCCCCAGCTCCGGCGCCGCCTTCACCGTACGACGAAGGGCCTCGACCCCTGCCCTATGTCCCATCGTCCGCGGAAGTCCCCGCTTCTGCGCCCAGCGGCCATTGCCGTCCATGACAATGGCCACATGCAGAGGCTCCCCTGCCGCAGTCGCTGCAGACGGCGGCGGGGCAGGCTCCGGGGATGTACTGGACCTTCCGGTCATCTCGCCTCCGCCCGCCTCCGGGCTAGACCTGCATGATCTCTTGTTCCTTGGTTTTCAAGGCTTCGTCGACCCGCTTTACGGCCTCGTCCGTCATCTTTTGGACCTCAGACTCCATACGCTTCTGCTCATCCTGGCTGATGACGGAATCCTTCTCGGCCTTTTTGAGGTCGTCATTGGCGTCCCGCCGGACATTGCGGATCGCCACCCGCTGCTGCTCGGCGTACTTGGCTGCGATCTTGGCGAGGTCTCGGCGCCGCTCCTCAGTCAAGGGCGGAATCGGAATCCTCAGGGTCTGACCCTCGACCACCGGGTTCAAACCGAGGCCCGAGGCGCGGATGGCCTTCTCCACAGAAACCACAGCGCCACGGTCCCAGACATTGACGCTGATTGAGCGGGGTTCAGGAACGGTGATGGCGGACACCTGGTTCAGGGGTGTGGTCGCGCCATAGGCCTCCACCATGATCTGGTCCAGAAGACTGGCGGAGGCCCGGCCAGTGCGCAGGCTGGCGAACTCCTCCTTGAGGGCGGAGACCGCCTTGTCCATGCGGTCCCGGTAGCGGGTGAGTTGGGGCTTTTCGGCAGGCATGTCGGGCTCCCGGATTGCAGTCAGTTGATAGTGGTGAAGACGCCCTGGCCGGTGAGGACCTTCATGAAGTTCCCCGGCTCGCGGATCGAGAACACCACGATGGGGATCTGGTTGTCGCGCATCAGGGCGATGGCCGAGGCGTCCATAACCTTCAGGTCCTGAGCCAGCACGTCATGATAACTGAGCGTCTCGTAACGGCGGGCCGATG
Organism: Phenylobacterium sp.; assembly: GCA_020402745.1. GTDB lineage: Bacteria > Pseudomonadota > Alphaproteobacteria > Caulobacterales > Caulobacteraceae > Phenylobacterium. Next base: position 87,774 of record JADBYZ010000001.1, on the reverse strand, counting down.
CGTCCTTCTTGGGATCGGCGGTGTAGACGCCATCGACGCTGGTGCCTTTGAAGAGGGCGTCGCAGCCCATTTCGGCGGAACGCAGGGCGGCGGGGGTGTCGGTGGTGAAGAAGGGCGCGCCCAGGCCGGCGGCGAAGATCACGACCCGACCCTTCTCAAGGTGCCTGAGGGCCCTGCGTCGGATGTAGGGCTCACAGACGGCGTCCATCGGGATGGCCGACTGGACCCGGGTGTGGACGCCGGCCTTCTCCAGCGCACCCTGCAGGGCCAGGGCGTTCATGACTGTAGCCAGCATCCCCATGTAGTCGGCGCTCGCGCGCTCCATTCCCCGACCTGCGAGGGAGACCCCGCGGAAAATGTTTCCTCCGCCGATCACCAGGCAAAGCTCCACACCGGCGTCGACCACCTCCTTGATGTCCTTCGCCACCCGGTCGAGGGTTTCAGTGTCTATGCCGAACAGGGAGTCGCCCATCAGCACCTCACCGGACATCTTCAGCAGGATCTTCCGAAAACGGGGTTTGGGCGCGCTCATGGGCGGATCCGTAAGGCAAGCCCCTCAGGGGCGGACGGGGAATCTCCGGAGAGTTTACATAAATCGAGGGCGTGGTGCGCGTCGAACGCACCACGCCCCCAAAAGATACGCAGAGACGGTCGGGCTCAGCCCTGGCCGGTCATGGAAGCGACTTCGGCGGCGAAGTCGTCCACCTTCTTTTCGACACCCTCGCCCAGGGCGAAGCGCACAAACCCCTTCACGGTCACCGGCGAGCCGGTTTCCTTGGCCACTTCGGCCACCAGCTGCTCGATAGTCTGGTCGGGGTTCATGACGAAGGCCTGCTTCAGCAGCACGACCTCCTCGAAGAACTTGCGGATCCGACCCTCGACCATCTTCTCGACGACACCGGCTGGCTTGCCGGAGGCCAGGGCCTGCTCGGTGAAGATGGCCTTCTCGCGCTCGACGGCGGCGGGATCGAGGTCGTCGGTCGACAGGGAGAGGGGGTTGGTGGCCGCCACGTGCATGGCGATCTTGCGGCCCATCTCGGCCAGCTTGGCCTGGTCACCCTTGCCCTCGATCGCCACGAGCACACCGATCTTGCCCAGGTCCGGGACGATGGCCGAATGCACGTAGGCTGCGATGGCGCCTTCCGGAACCGCGAAGCGATGGGTGCGGCGCAGATTCATGTTCTCGCCGATGGTGGCGATGAGGTTGGTCACCATGTCGGCGACGCTCTCACCCCCGGCGGTCTTGGCCGCGGAAATGGCCTCAACACCGTCCTGATCCAGAGCGATGCCGGCGATTTCCTTGGCCGCCTTTTGGAACAGCTCGTTCCGGGCGACGAAGTCGGTCTCGGCGTTCAGCTCGACCACGACCCCGGTCATGCCCGCGCCGTCCTTGCGCACGGCCGCGCCCACCAGCCCCTCGGCGGCTGCGCGGTCCGACTTCTTGGCGGCCTTGGACAGGCCCTTGGTGCGCAGCCAGTCGATGGCCAGGTCGATATCGCCGTCGTTCTCCTGCAAGGCCTTCTTGCAGTCCATCATCCCTGCGCCGGACTTCTCGCGCAGTTCCTTCACCAGGGCGGCAGTGATCTCCGGCATCGGGAGCTCCTTCGGTCAGGGGTGTCGCCCGCCCCCGGGGGGACGGGCGCAGTTCAGGTCGGTTCAGGCGTCTGCGGTGGCTTCGACCGGGGTCTCGGCGGCCACGACGGGTTCGACAGGCTCCACGGAGGCGCCGAGGTCGACGCCCGAGGCGGCGGCGCCGGCGGCCAGGCCATCGAGGATCGAGTCTGCCATCAGGTCGCAGTAGAGCTGAATGGCGCGGGCGGCGTCGTCATTGCCCGGGATCGGGTAGGTGATGCCGTCCGGATCGCAGTTGGTGTCGAGGATGGCGACAACCGGGATGCCCAGCTTGCGGGCTTCCTGGATGGCGATGGCCTCCTTGTTGGTGTCGATCACGAACATCAGGTCGGGAATGCCGCCCATGTCCTTGATGCCGCCGAGGGAGAGTTCCAGCTTGTCGCGCTCGCGGGTCAGCTGGAGAAGTTCCTTCTTCGTCCGGCTACCCTCGCCGCCTTCCAGAACGCCTTCCAGTTCGCGGAGGCGGTTGATGGAGCCGGAAACGGTGCGCCAGTTGGTCAGGGTGCCGCCAAGCCAGCGGTGGTTGACATAGTACTGGGCGCAGCGGCGGGCAGCCTGGGCGATCGGGTCCGAGGCCTGGCGCTTGGTGCCGACGAACAGCACGCGGCCGCCGCCAGCGGCGACTTCACGCACCTTCACCAGCGCCTGATGCAAGAGCGGGATCGACTGCGACAGGTCGATGATGTGGATGTTCGAGCGGCTGCCGAAGATGTAGCGATCCATCTTCGGGTTCCAGCGATGCGTCTGGTGACCGAAGTGGGCGCCGGCCTCAAGCAGCTGACGCATGGAGAAATCGGGAAGCGCCATGGTGTAGTATCCTCTTCTTCCGGTTGACCTCCGCAGGCAAACCCCCCGGACGGGGGACCGGAACGGCGCCGCCGGGATGTCTCCCCGGCTCCACCGAACACCTGCGTGTGGAATGGCGCGGCGTTTAGGCTCTACCCGCCGAAAAAGCAAGTCCTGAAAGGATTTGGGCCGCCCTAGACGTCCTCGACGAAGACCACGCCGGGGGCGGTCTTCAGAGCGCCGCGAACCGCCGGACTCAGGTCAAAGCGACCGGGAAGCCGCACCTCGATCTCCCGCCCTCCCTCGACCGGCGCCACCAGGACAATCTCTCCACCCCGACCCTGCGGAGCGGCGGTTAGGCGGGCCTTCAGGGCGTCGATAGCCAGACTACGCGGCGAGACATGGACCCGAAGCCCTGCGACGGCGTTCTCGATCGCCACCTCGACAGGCTCGGCGTCATCGCCGAAAAAGCGCACCTCTCCGTCCCGCGCCTTGGCCCGGACCTTCAGGGACACCGCCCGGCCAGGTTCCAGAAGGTCGCGGCATCGGCGAAGGGACTCCGGGGGGAAAAGCACCTCGTACTCGCCGGACGGGTCCGAGAGGGTCACGAAGGCGAATTTGTCGCCGCTCGCCTGGGAGGCCCGCTCCTGCCGCCGGCGCACCACGCCGGCCATGCGGAAGGCCTCAGCCCCCGCCTCCGCCTTGGGAATGACCTCGGTCAGAAGGTCGGTACGACGCCGGCGAAGGGCCGGCATCAGGTCGTCCAGGGGATGACCGGAGAGATAGAAGCCCACTGCGGCCAGCTCCTCGTCGAGGCGGCGGGACGGAGACCAGGTCTCGATGCGCGGCAGACGGGGCCGCTGGGCCTCGACCTGGTCGCCGCCGAACAGGGAGCCCTGCGAGGAGGCCCGCTCCTCGGCCACGCTGTGGCCATAGCCGGCCAGCACCTCGGAGGCCTCCACAAGCTGGGCCCGGTCACAGCCGAGGCTGTCGAAGGCCCCGGCCCGGGCAAGGGTCTCCAGGGTGCGCCGGTTGACGTGCCGGGGATCCACCCGCTCGACGAAGTCGAAGATATCGCGGAAGGGCCCGCTGGCGGCGCGCACCTCCACCACATGCTCCATGGCCTGCAGGCCGACATTGCGGATGCCGCCGAGCGCGTAGAGCACCTCGCCATCTCCGACGTCGAAGTCGGCGCCCGAACGGTTCACATCGGGCGGGCGGATGGTGACGCCAAAGCGGCGGGCGTCCTGGTAGAAGACCGCCAGCTTGTCCGTGTTGGAAATGTCGAGGCTCATGGAGGCGGCGAAGAACTCCACAGGCGCATTGGCCTTCAGCCAGGCGGTCTGGTAGCCGATCAGGGCGTAGGGGGCGGCGTGACCCTTGTTGAAGCCATAGCCTGAGAACTTGGCCATCAGCTCAAAAAGGGTGTCGGCCAGGTCCGGGTCCACCCCGCGCTCGGCCGCGCCGGAAAGGAAACGGGCCCTCTGCTGGTCCATCTCCTCCTTCTTCTTCTTGCCCATGGCGCGGCGCAGGAGGTCCGCCTCGCCGAGGGAATAGCCCGCCATGATGCGGGCGATGTTCATCACCTGCTCCTGGTAGACGATGACCCCGTAGGTCTCGGTCAGAACCGGCTCCAGCAGGGGATGGTAGACATTCAGCGGCTTGCGTCCCGCCTTGGTGTCCACATAGGCCGGAATGGAGTCCATCGGGCCGGGCCGGTAGAGCGAGATCAGCGCCGTGACCTCTTCGATGGAGCCCGGCCGCAGCTGGCGGAGGGTATCGCGCATGCCCTGGCCTTCCAGCTGGAAGACCCCCACCGTCTGACCTGAGGCCATGAGCTCGTAGGTCGCGGCATCGTCAAGGGCGAGGCCCTCCAGGGGAAAATCCGCCCCCCGGCGCGCCAGGTGCTTCATGGCCCGGTCGATCACCGTCAGGGTCTTCAGGCCGAGGAAATCGAACTTCACCAGGCCCGCGCTCTCCACCCACTTCATGTTGAACTGGGTGGCGGGCAGGTCCGACCGCGGGTCGCGGTAGAGGGGCGAGAGCTCGGTGAGGGGCCGGTCCGCAATCACCACGCCGGCGGCGTGGGTGGAGGCGTTGCGGTAAAGCCCCTCTAGCTTGAGGGCGATCTCCAGGAGCCTCGCGACTGACTCATCCTCCTCCTGGGCTTGCCGGAGCCGAGGCTCAAGCTCGATGGCCCGGGCCAAGGTCACAGGGTTGGCGGGATTGGCCGGCACCATCTTGGCCAGGCGGTCAACCTGGCCAAGGGGCATCTGCAGCACCCGGCCCACGTCGCGCAGCACGGCGCGGGCCTGCAGGGTGCCGAAGGTGATGATCTGAGCCACCCGGTCACGACCATAGCGTTGCTGGACGTAGGCGATCACCTCCTCCCGCCGCTCCTGGCAGAAGTCGATGTCGAAGTCCGGCATGGAGACGCGCTCGGGATTGAGGAAGCGCTCGAAAACTAGCCCATAGCGCAGAGGGTCCAGGCCCGTGATCAGCAGCGACCAGGCGACCAAGGAGCTGGCGCCGGAGCCCCGACCCGGCCCGACCGGAATTCCCTGTGCAACCGCCCACTTCATGAAGTCGGAGACGATCAGGAAGTAGCCGGAGAAACCCATCTTCTGGATGACGCCGATCTCCTGCTCGAGCCGGGCCTCGTAAGCCTCGAGGGGGACGGCCAGCGGGTGCAGTGCGAGGCGCGCCTGCAGGCCCTCCCAGGCCTGGCTCGCCAACTCCTCGTCCTCGGTCCGGCCCTCCGAGGTCGGAAAGCGAGGCAGGATGGGGTCCCGCTTCTTCACCATGAAGGCGCAACGACGGGCGATGTCGATGGTGTTGTCGCAGGCCTCGGGAAGGTCGGCGAACAGGGCGCGCATGGCCGCCGCCGGCTTGAACCAGTGCTCGGGGGTCACCCGCCGGCGCTCCTCCTGGCCGATGAAGGCGCCGTCGGCGATGCAGAGCAGGGCCTCATGCGCGGCGTAGAGGTCGGCGGTGGGGAAACAGACGTCGTTGGTCGCCACCAGGGGAAGGTCATGGGCGTAGGCATAGGCCACCAGGCCCGGCTCCGCCGCCGCCTGGCTGGCCAGGCCGTGCCTCTGGAGCTCGATGTAGAACCGGTCGCCAAAGGCCTCCGCCATGGCGGCGAGCGCGGCCTGCCCCTCAGCCACACGTCCCGCCGCAAAGAGCGGATCCACCGGACCATCCGAGCCGCCCGAAAGCAGGATCAGGCCCTCCGAGCGCGCCACCACCTCGGACCAGGGCGCCGATGGCTCCTCCACCCCGTCAGCCTCGAGAAAGGCCATGGAGGACAGTGCGGAAAGGTTGAGATAGCCCGCCTCGGACTGCGCCAGGAGAACGATTGTGGGCGTCCGGGCCCAGCGCTCCGGCGCCCGGCCGCCGATCCCGGTGACCGGAAGGGCGCAGCCGATGATGGGCTGGACCCCTTCCTCCTTGGCGGTGACCGAAAACTCCAGGGCGCCGAAAAGGTTGGCCCGGTCGGCGATGGCCACGGCGGGCATCCCCTGCCCGGCCGCAATGCGACCCAGGGCGTCCGCCTTCGCCGCCCCTTCCAGGAGGGAATAGGCGGAGCGAACGCGCAGATGGATGAACCCGGTCTCGGCCGTCATTCGCTCTTCCTGTCCCTACAGCCCCCTCCCGGAGGGGGCGCCGCCGCAGGATCCGGAAGGCTCAGGCCGCCAGGACGGCGACTTGGCACATCATCCACACGAAACCGGCCACAGACAGAAAGGCCAGCGATTCCCTTGCAAGTCGAGCCATCTCTCGAACCCCCAAAAATGTTCCTGGATTGTTCTTATTCCGGTTTTGTTCTCGTTTCAAGGGGTAAAGTCCAGGGCGATCAGGCCGGGAGGATCCGTCCCTGGCGCAGAGTGAGAACCCGGTCCATGCGACTCGCCAGCTCAAGGTTGTGGGTGGCGATGAGGGCGGCGACGCCCTGCCCCCGGACCATGGATCTCAGGCTCTCGAAGACAGAAGCCGAAGTCTCCGGGTCAAGGTTGCCGGTCGGCTCATCGGCCAACAGGATCCGCGGGCGATTGGCGAGGGCCCGGGCCACCGCCACCCTCTGCTGTTCTCCGCCAGAAAGCTGGGCCGGCTGATGCTCAAGCCGCTCGGCCAGGCCAAGGTCTGATAGCAGGTCAGCAGCGCGGGCCCGAGCGGCGGCCGGTGTGCGGCCCGCCATCAGCTGGGGCAGCATGACGTTCTCCGCCGCGCTGAACTCGGGCGAGAGGTGATGGGCCTGGTAGACAAAGCCTATGGCCGAGAGCCGCACACGGGTGCGCAGGGCGTCGGACAGGTCCGTGCAGTCTCGCCCCTCCACGATGACCCGTCCCGATGTGGGCTTCTCCAGCAACCCGGCGGCATGCAGGAGGGAGGACTTTCCCGAACCGGAAGGGCCGACCAGGCCGACAATTTCGCCGGCGGACAGGTCGAGCTCAACCCCGTCCAGGACACGGAGCAACCGATCGCCCGACCGGTAGGTGCGGTGAAGGTCCCGCAGGGAGAGGACGGCCGCCTCACTCATAGCGAAGCGCCTCCACGGGATCGAGCCGGCTGGCGCGCCAGGCCGGCGGCAGGGTGGCGAGGAAGGCGGCGGCGAGAGACCAGCCGAGGATCAGCACCACCTCCGACCAGTCGATCCGGGCCGGGATGCGGGACAGATAGTAGACGTCGGAGGCGAAGACCCGGGCGCCCGTGACCCATTCCACAGCCTGTTGTATCGGGCCGATATAGGTGCAGAAGACGACCCCCAGGAGAAGGCCGGTCAGGGCGCCTGCAACGCCCACAGCCGCGCCGGCCATGAAGAAGATCCGCAGGATGGCGCCCTGCCCGGCGCCCATGGTGCGCAGGATGGCGATATCGCGCCCCTTGTTCTTCACCAGCATGATCAGGCCGGAGATGATGTTGGCCGCAGCGATGACCACCAGCATCATCAGGATCAGCCGCATGACATTGCGCTCGACCTTGAGGGCGCCCCAGAAGGCGGCGTTGCGCTCGGTCCAGTCGGAGACGGAGGCGGCGGGGCCGGCCAGGGCGGCGGCCTGGGCCTTGACCTTCGCGGCGCGCTCTGGGTCGGAGAGCCTCAGCTCGATGAAGTCTGGCGCGCCCTCCCGCCCGAAGAACAGCCCCGCCTGCTCGATGGGCATGTAGAGGAAACTCTGGTCGTACTCGCTCATGCCGACGCTGAAGAGGCCGGAGACGATGAAGGTCTTGCGCTGGGGCGCATCGCCGAAGGCCGTCGCGGCGCCGGTCGGAGAGATCAGGGTGATGGGATCGCCCGGCCTCAGCCCCAGGCTAGCTGCGAGTCGCTCGCCCAGAAGGACGCGGTCGCCGCCGTACTCGCCCTCTCCCCAGCCCTCGAGGCCGCCGGGGGTGACATTGTCCGCAACGAGGCGGGTGGCCTCCAGGTCGGCGCGCGAGACGCCCCGGACGATGGCGCCGGTAACCTGGCCGTCGCCCACCGCCATGACCTGGCCCTCGATCACCGGGGCGGCCTGGACCACCCCGGGCAGTCCGGAGAGCTGGCGGGTCAGCGCGACCGTATCGAGGCCAGAGGCAGGAGAGGAGGCCACGAAAACATGTCCGTTGAAGCCGAGGATGCGCGAGAGGAGTTCGGTCCGGAACCCGTTCATCACGCTCATGACGATGATCAGCACCGCTACGGCCAGGGCGATGCCGACGTAGGCGATGACGCCGATCATGGCCACGCCGCCCTCCCGACGCTTGGAGCGCAGGTAGCGCCCGGCCACCATCCGCTCCCATCGACTGAAGGGGCCGGCGGGGCGGACGTCCGGGACGTCGGAGGCAATGGGGTCGGGCATGGGCTCGGACTAGGGTGGGACCCGAACGCTATGCCCCGGTTCGCGGGCGAAAAGAAGGCCGCCCGGGAGCTGGGCGGCCTTCTCCATCTCGGGGAACACGCCGACTAAGGCCAGCGGACCGAGCAAGCCGGCTTTCTTGGGCCCCGTCCCGGACTTCCTGCGTCCGAGCCGACTGTGCGTGTGGGGCGCCCGGTTCGTGGGCGGACGGTCCCTGTGGCGCCCGGCGATTGGGCGGCGCTGGCCTCAGCTGACCCGACGCAGGGGGGTGATCGGGATGAGCTCGAAATGAATCACCAGGAAGAGGAGGATGAAGAGGACTGCGGAGACCGCCGTCGTCAGGAGAAACTTCTCCTTCAGGCGCGGATTGACAGGCGAGGCCGGATCGCCGCCGGCCGGCGGCTTGATCCCTGCCTCAGCGTGGGACTGGGAGCCCAGGGGCAGGACGGCGAACAGGACGGTCCACCAGAGGGTGAGGTAGATGGCGATGCCGGTGAAGAGGTTCACGAGTGCTCACCTTTTGGGGTCTGCATGAGCTCGACAAGGACGCCGCCCATGTTCCGGGGGTGGACGAAGATCACCGGCGTACCATGGGCGCCGATCCGCGGGACGCCATTGTTCAGAACGGTGGCGCCCTTGGCGGCCATGTCATCGCGGGCCGCCAGGATGTCCTCAACCTCGAAGCAGACATGGTGCTGGCCGCCGGCCGGGTTCTTCGCCAGGAACCCGTGAAGGGGCGAGGCTTCGCCGAGGGGTTCGATCAGCTCGATCTGGCTGTTGGGCAGGTCGACGAAGCAGACGTTGACGCCCTGCTCCGGCATGGCCTTGACCGCCGAGATCTGCGTGGCGCCGAGGACGTCGCGATAGAGCTTCACGGACTCGGCGATGGAGGGGGTGGCGACCCCGACATGGTTCAATCTTCCGATCATCCCCGATGCATACAACGCCAGCCGGCCGGCGTCATCCATGACCCGGGGTCACTGGGTGAACAGGGCCGCCCCGCCGTCCCTCAGGTGGCTGCGCGCCGCAGCCGGCTCGAACACCGCCCCCACCGCCAGCAGGGCCTCAATCCGCTCTGGCGCTAGCCCGAACTCGGCCAGGACCTGACGAGTGTGCTCGCCTGCGTCGGGAACGGGATGCCGGAAGCCGCCGGGGGTCCGGTCGAAGTCTGCATAGCTTCGAACGCCCACCGCCTCGCCGAGCCTCGCATGGCGCCAGGCGACATAGACGCCGTTCTCCGCCAGCCAGGCGTCCTCGTAAGCCTCGTACCCGCGAACGCAGGGGGCGCAGGGAACACCGGCCGCCTCCAGGGCGTCCAGGACACCGCCCCGGGTGCGGCCTGCCAGGGTGGCCGCCAGCCTCCCGGCGAGGGGCCCCGCTGGGGGCGCCGACAGGGCGTCTGCAGGGTCCGCAGGGGTCTCCATCACCGTCAGCAGGGCCTCCGCTTCGGCGACCGTCTCGGCGGCCACGGCGAGCCAGCCGTCCTGGCACTCATAGTAGCGGTGGACCGGACTGAGCCCCACGCAGTCGACCCCGCCGGAGGGCGCCGGCGGACGGCCCTCCCAGGTGACGACCTCGTCCAGCTGGAAGGTCAGGCTCTGCGCCATCAGGCTGGTCACGACTTCCTGCCCCTCCCCCGTCCGGCGACGGGCGTTGAGGGCCGAGATGATGCCGAAGGCCACAACGCCGGCGGTGGCCACGTCGTTGACGGCGATGGTATGCAGCACGGGCTCGGCCGCACCGCCCTGGGCCGCCATCATGCCGCCCTCAGCCTGGAGCAGCGGATCGAAGCCTGGCAGGGGCGCCCGCGGCCCGACGTCGCCATAGGCGTTGACCGAGCAGCTGATGATCCGCGGATTGACCTGCCGCAGGGCCTCATAGTCGACGCCAAGCCGCTTGCGCACACCGAAGCGGTAATTGTCGAGCACCACGTCCGACTGGCGGACGAGGTCGAGGAACATCTCCTTCGCGCCCGGCTGTTTGAGGTCGATCCCCAGCCCGCGCTTGCCCCGGTTGCAGGCCAGGAAGGGCCCGCCGTCGGAGCGGAAGGGATCGCCCTCAGGGGACTCGATCTTGATGACCTCGGCGCCGAGATTGGCCAGGACGGCGCCGGCCAGGGCGCCGGCGATGACAGAGCCCATATCGAGGACCTTCACGCCCTCCAGGGGCCGGCTCAACCCTGGTCCCGCAGCGGCGGATGATGGCGGCGTCCAGGCCGGCAGCGGGCCTGCTCTGGGCAGGCTGCGGGCGGAGGCCGGGGTGGCCGAGAGGCGCACCGGCGGCCCCGGCATGGCGACGCGACCCCGTACCGGATCGTCAAACTCGAGCCTGAGCCCGGCATGGCGGACGGCCTCACCGGCGAACCAGTCGGTGCGATTGCCGACGGGCGCACAGGGCACTCCTGCGTCGGCGAGGAGGCCCAGCCAGTGCCGGCGCGGCTGGCTCCGGAACACCTCCTCAAGGACGTCGATGGCGAGGGCGGGGTTGAGGACCAGGGTCTCCCAGTGGGCGCCGAGGCCCAGGGCGTCGATGGCCTTTCGGAAGAAGGGGATGAAAAGGGTGGCCAGGAAGAACCACTCGCCGTCTCCGCACTGGTAGAGGCGATAGGTTGGCGAGGCCCCCTGGGGCAGGCCGCGCGGCAGGCGGGGCTGGTCGAGGACCATGACCACGCCGCCCACCTCGGACACGCCATGCAGGCCGCTGACCGTCACGGCCTGCCCCTGCCCCGAGGCGCCGCGCTCGTAGAGGGCCGCGCCCATGGCCCCCGCCGCCATCACCGCCTGGCCGTACCAGCCGATGGGCAGGATCAGGTGGATGGGGCTGTCCCCGTAGGCGCCCTGCCGGAAGGCGATGCCGGAGGCCGCCGCCAGCAGGCTGTGGCGCGGAGGCATGCGGCTCCAACGGCCCCGGGTCCCGTAGGGCGGCATCCAGACGTGAATCAGGTGGAGGGCGCCCTGCCGCAGGCTGGCGGCGTCCAGGCCCAGGGCCTCAAGGTCCCCGGGCGGATGGTCGAAGACGGCGATGTCCGCAGCCCGGGCCAGGTCCCGCGCCCGCGCCAGATCGGCCGGGTCCGCGAGGTCGAGGGTCACGAGGGTCTTGTTCCGGTTCCAGGCCGGATAGCCGGGATGGTCCTTCAGCCGGTCGCCGCCGGGCGGCTCGATCTTGACGATGTCGGCCTCAAAGTCGCCCAGCAGCATGCAGGCCATCGGCCCGGCGACGCCCTGCGTAAAGTCGGCGATGCGCACGCCCCGATAGGCAGACATGCCCCCTCCCCCTCTTTTTCTGTTGGGAGGAAGGTCAGTGAAAGGCCCCGCTCTGGCAAGTCGTTGTCTAGGCTCATGACATCTGAGACCCTTGCCGCGCAGGATCCCAATGATCTGCTATTCCGTGAACCTCGATCGCTTCATCCGCCCATCCCCCTTCATGGGTCGGGCTCAAATCATTCCAGAAGAAGGTTGAGGGGGTCACGTCCGAACCCGCAGGCGACCAGGTTCGCCGAGATCCGGGAATGACTTGGATGTAGCGTCTAGTTGGGGACATTCTCCGATTGTGAAGATGTTCAATTCGGTGAGCGCCTGATGACTGCCAAAGTGTCTAGATGGGGCCGCACCCTCATGCTGCGAGCCGTTGGTTTGGCCGCCGTTTTCGTCGGCCTTCTATGGGTGTTCGAGGCGCCACTGATCGACGCCGTGGCTGATGTCGCGTTTCTGCCGACGGCGACGACGAGGCCGGCTCAGTATGCCGTGTCGACCCAGCGCGGGGTCGCCATGACAACCCGTGACGGCGTCGTTTTGCGCGCTGACATTCATCGCCCGATTGGCCTCGTCAAAGCGCCGACCATCCTGTCTCGCATTCCATTCACGGATACGCTTTGGAACCGGATCAGATCTGACGTGATAAGCCGCTTCTGGGCGAAACGCGGGTATGTGGTCGTGGTGCAAGGGACCCGTGGACGTTACCGCTCAGAGGGTGAGTTCACGCCGATGGTGCATGAACGCGACGATGGTCTCGACACCTTGGCTTGGCTTGCCCGTCAGTCTTGGTGGGATGGTCGCTTGGCGATGTGGGGTGGCTCGGCGTTTGGGCATACACAATGGGCGATTGCGGATCGTACCGACCCGGGCGTCGGTGCCTTCGCTATTCAGATCTCTTCCAGCCGGTTTCAGGACTTTTTCCACCCCGGCGGCGCCTTTGCTTTGGAAAGCAGTCTCTATTGGGCCCTCAACAGTGCAGGGCCCCGCGACCAGGACGTCGATCTCAGGGCTTTGGATCGAGGTGAGCGCGCCTTGCCAGTCAGTCGGGCCGATGACGTGGCGCGCTCTAACGTCGATTTCTTCGATCAATGGCTCACATCGGCGCCTGGGTCCTCCTATTGGCTCGCAATCGACGGCAATGAACGCGCAACGACCGCTAAGGCGCCGGCTCTGTTGCTGGGAGGATGGTATGACCCATTCCTTCCGGGCATGCTGCGCGACTACGAGGCCTTGTCGCAGAACAAGGACGCAAGAGACACGCGCCTCGTGATCGGGCCCTTTTCTCACGCCCGCGAGATTGACTGGCCCGGGCAAGCCAAGCCGGTCCTCTATCGGCGGGCGAGCGTCGAACAGGTGATCACCTGGTACGATCAGGTACTTGGCGTCGGCCAGCGCCCCACGCCTCAGCCCCGCGTTCGCCTTTACGTTATGGGGCCGAACCTTTGGCGAGACGAGCAGGAATGGCCCCTGGCGCGGACGCGCTATACGCCTCTGTACCTGCAGGCCAACGGCCGCCTCGGCAAGGCTGCGCCGGACATCGACGCTGCCGAAGACAAGTTCACATACGATCCCAGAACGCCCACGCCGACGCGCGGAGGGGCCATGATCGGTCCAAGAGCGGGCGTGGCGCTGCAGGATCCAGTGGGCGCCCGAGCGGACGTCCTCAATTATGTGACGCCTCCATTGTCCGGCCCCTTGGAAATCACGGGACCGCTCAAGGCCAGGATCTGGGTGACAACCGACGTGCCGAGCACGGATTTTACGGCGAAACTGTCATTCATCACTCCGAAGGGAGAGGCCTTCAACCTTGGTGATGGGATCATTCGCAGAGCCTTCACACCGGGAGAGCGGACTCCCATCGAAATCGATCTGGGAGCTACGAGCATCATTCTGGAGGCGGGTTCCAAGCTTCGGCTTGACATCTCAAGCAGCAATTTTCCCCGGTTTGACCGCAATCCAAACACGGGTGAAAGCCCAGCGACTGCGACGCGGTTCGCGATAGCTCACCAGAAAGTGGCGCGCAGCGTCGACGCAGCGTCCCACATTCTTCTTCCGGAGATACCGAAAGCGGGTACTAATATGGGGGGATTACGTTGATCCCACGCACCATTTCGGAGGACGTGATTTTGGCGGAATTGGCCAGACAGTCTCGGGTGCACGCGATTTTCATCATGGTGCTGCTTGGGTTGTTTGTTTTTCGTGTCGTGGCTCAACTCGTCCAGCTGTTTGCGCCGACGCCGATATTGCCCTCCTTCGAAGCTTGGCATTCGGGCACCTTGCCCTACGAGCTGTTACTCGCATTCCAAATCGCCATAATCGTCTTTTCAGCCTGGTTCATTCGGGGGCTGTGGATAGGACAGATCAAACGAGACCGACGCCTCGGCATTGGCTTGGCCTGGATTGGCGGTCTCTATTTTGCCGGTTCGGTCGCGCGGGTTGTAGCGGGGTTGACGTTCGCCAGGCAGAACCCGTTTCTGTCGGCGCATCTGCCGGGAGTTTTTCACATCGTTCTAGCTGCGATGATAGTGACTGCGGCGCACTACTACCTGAGCAACATCACGGGTGAAGAGGCGTGAGCGGGTTACGCCGCCTCGTCAGCGTTCTGGCCTATCCCTTGGTGATGGCGACTGCGCTTCTCACGCTGATGGGGCTGTTGGACGCTGGCGCCGCCCTGACCTGGGCGCCCTTCGCAACTGTCGCCATCGTCGGCCCAATCGTTCTCCTGATTGAACGGATCATACCGTTTCGCCGAGCGTGGACAGCGAACGGAAGCGATTATCTGGAAGACAGTCTTTTCATGGTCGCAGTGCAGGTGACTGTGCCTTTCGCTATGGCCTGGATGGTCGCGTTTGGACTTTCGACATTCCTAGCGCACCATACTAATCCCTTTTCGATCTGGCCTACACATTGGCCAATACTCGTTCAATTGGCGCTCAAGGTGATTTTAGGAGACTTCTTCAGATATTGGCTCCACAGAGGCGCACACACATGGGAGCCCCTTTGGCGGTTGCATGAAGTTCACCATCACCCAGATAAACTCTACTCGACCAATGTATTCCGTTTTCATCCGATCGAGAAATCTCTGCAGTTTTGCTGCGATACGCTTCCGTTTGTTATCATTGGCATAACCCCAGACGTGCTCGCTTTCTATTTTGTCTTCTACGCCATAAGTGGACTGTTTCAACACTCGAATGCTGACCTTCGACTTGGCCCGCTAAACTATGTTTTCAGTGGGCCAGAAGTGCACAGATGGCATCATTCACGCATGATATCGGAATCCAACAACAACTATGCACATAGCTTCGTGGTGTGGGATCTCGTTTTCGGCACTTATTTCCGTCCGAAATCGCGCGTGGTTGAAAACCTTGGTTTGCTTGACCCTGAATATCCGAGCGGATTTTGGCGGCAGTTGTACGCGCCGTTTCGGCGGGTCGCTCGTGACATGACATGAGCCTTCGCTCCCAACTCGCGCAGTTTGTTCTGGCGGCGTCGATGGAGACTATGGGCCGACGTCGACACGCAGACCTCCTCAAACAAGCAGCGGATCCAGCAAGGGCTCAATCCGACGCCCTGAAAGCGATCTTGCGACTTTGCAAGGAAACGACGCAGGGCCGTCGTTTCGGCGTTTCAGAAGCCCTTAGTTTTGACGACTTCCGCCGTGCCGTGCCCATTCAAACCTATGAGGACATCCGTCCAGGCATAGAGCGACAAATTGCGACCGGGATGCTCGAGGTCGCCCCCGAGCCCCCCTTGATGTACGCGCGGACAAGCGGCACGACCGGGCAGCCGAAGCACATTCCAGTCACCCGGAGCACATTGAAGCAGTTCCGAGCCGCCCAACAGGCGATGGCCTTTCCGCCCCACGCCGCTTATGGGGCGTTTCGAGGCCGGATCCTTGGCTTCGGCGGCGCGGCGCGAGAGGAGGCGTTGTCAAACGGTGTTCCGGCCGGGTCGACGAGTGGCCTCATTTACGAAACGATGCCCTACCTTTTGCGGGCCAACTACGTTGTTCCGGCGGAAGTGTTCGGCATCGAAGACTACGAGTTGAAGTATCTTGTGACGGCTCGCCTCGCATTGGCAGCGCGGGATATCTCACTCATTGCCGCGGCAAACCCGTCGACGATTATCAGACTGATCTCAGTGATCGAGGCCCAACGAGCTCGAATAACCCAGGACCTGGAGAAGGGTGGGTTTCATGCTTTAGATCGCCTGTCGCCTGAGGTGCGTGCAGCGGTAGAACCGCTTCTGGGGCCTTCGAGGGACGGCGCCAAGATCCTGGAACAGGCCAACGCAGTTTCACTTGCTGATCTTTGGCCGAACCTGCGCGCTGTGGTCACCTGGCTGGGTGGCGGATGTATTCATTCGGCTGCATCGGTTCGGGCTCAACTCCCCAAAGCCGCGGGCATGATCGACGCCGGTTACATTGCAAGCGAACTGCGGGGGACGATCGTTGTCGACGCGAGAAGTAATCTCGCACTTCCGATGCTGGGCGACGTGTTCTTCGAGTTCGTCGAGAACGCGGCATGGGATCGAGGCGAACGCGAGACGCTGCTTCTTCACGAACTCGCGCAGGGCGCCGAGTACCAGATCATCGTGACCACAGCGGCTGGGCTTCTCAGGTATCAGATGAACGATGTCATGCGGGTGACTGGCTTCATCGGCGCCTGTCCAACCCTCGAATTTGTCCGAAAGGGACGCGGCGTTACGAGTATCGTGGGCGAAAAGCTCTCAGAAGATCAGATTCACTTAGCGGTAGCGACCGCCTTCGCGCCGCCTCCCGTTTTTTACATTGCTTTGGCTGACACAAAATCGGCTGTCTATAGAGTTTTCATTGAAACAGCGTTCGATGGACCGGACCGTACAAAGACGTTTGATGAAAAACTACAGCAGTTAAACATCGAGTATGCCGCAAAACGGGGTAGTGGAAGGTTGGCGCCGCCGCACCTGGTTCGACTGCGACCCGGCACAGGCGCCGCCTACCACAGGCATTGCGTCGAGGTGAAAGGTCAGCGCGAGTCGCAGGCCAAGGTCTTGGCCCTCCAACGCGTGGAGGATTTTGACTTCGATTTTTCTGACTACATCGACGAAAATGCCTTTTGACCTTTGCTCTCTATCTTTGCCGATACCTTTTCGGCAGGCGTTTTCACATGCCTCAGCAAGCAGGAGATTTGCGGAGAATGTGATTGTTGTGGCGCGTGATCAGGAGGGACGGATCGGTCTCGGCGAAGGCTGTCCCCGTCCATACGTCACGGGGGAAACGCTGGAGGCGGCCCAAGCTTTCTTGGCAGCGCATCTGCCTCTCCTTGCGAACATCCAGGATCTTGACGCCCTCAGAAGCTGGAGCACCAGCAACAGGGTGGCCATTGATCTCTGTCCGAGCGCATTTTGCGCTGCGGAACTTGCTCTGCTTGATCTGATAGCTCAGCGAGATGGCGTCAGCGTCGAGACCCTTCTGGGATTGCCGCCTATCATCGACCAGCCTTTAAGCGCTGTTTACAGCGCGAGCAGCGGTTTAGCATTCACAGCGCAGCATCTTGTATTTCGGAGCCGAGGCGTTCGGGATGCAAAGCTCAAGATCTCAGGGAACTCTGCGCGCGATAAGTCTCGCGCTCGCCAGTTGGCCCGGTTTGGCACTGTACGTGTCGACGCCAACAATCTTTGGCGCGATGCGGCGCAGGCGATCAAGGCTTTGACGCCCATGGCGCCTTTCATCTGGGCTGTAGAAGAGCCCTGCAGCCCAAAGGATTGGGCGTCCATGACAGCTATACAGATGATAACAGGACTGACCCTGATCGCGGATGAAAGTGTGACCAAGGTAGAGGACCTTGAAGAGATCCCGACAGGTTTGCAGGTAGCCATAAACCTTAGAATCTCAAAACACGGCGGCCTCATCCGAACCTTGGACATACTCCGAGCCGCACAGGACCGTGGATTCGACGTCATCATTGGTGCTCAGGTAGGGGAAACGAGCATCCTGGCTCGCGCCGCGCTTGGTGTGGCCGCTATTGTCCCTCGGCTGCGCGGGTTTGAGGCTGGGTATGGCACGTGGTTGCTCCAGTTTGACGTCACAGAGCCTGCGATCAAGGCGCAACTTGGGGTGGATCTGACCGCTGAACTGCAGGCCGCTCCCGGATTTGGTCTTTCCCCTTCGCACAAATTGAAGGACGAAATGGAACGCTTACCGGTGTGACGGTGTGACCCGCCCGACGTCGCAAGCGGATCGACGATTTGCGCCCTGCTCCAGATTGCTACGGGTCACATGCGATCCTCCGGCAATCGAAACCCCGGATCGATCATACGTCCGGCTCACCCTGCTCGCGCAGGAGCCCAACGGTCTGCTCTTCCACGAAGCTTGATCGCTTCATCTGCCCCTCCTCCTCCATAGGTCGGACTCCAGTTGTTTCTGGCTGAGGTTCAGGCGGTCCGCGCACCGCTATCAGCATCACCGCCACCGTCACCAGGTGGTTATGGTCCATGAGCCCTGAGCTGGCACACCCGCCTGCAGTACGCCTCAGAGCCTCAGGAGGGTGGTCTGGACCACGGGGCGGCGGCCCCAGATGCGCTGGGCGGCCTTCTTCAGCGCGCGCGAGATGGCCGCTTCCACCTCGGCGTCGATCTCGCGTTGGTCTCCGTCGAGGCGGCGCACAGCGGCCTCCGCCGCATCGGCCAGGTCGTCGAGCAGGTCCTCCAGAGGACGGTCCGGCTCTCCCGGCAGACCGATGGCGCGGACCTGGGGGCCCGAGGCGATGCGACCGCGGCCATCCAGGACAAGAGCGGCGTGGAGGACGCCGCTGGTCGCCGCGTGCCGGCGCTCCCGCAGGGGCTCACCATCCTGGGGGGTCAGGAAGCCGCCATCGATGTAGATCCGGCCGGCGGGAACCTCGTCGATCACTTCGGCCCGGCCCGGCGCCAGGCGCACCATGTCGCCGTTCCGGGGCGCCACCGTCTGCGGCACCTGGAGGTCGCGGGCGAAGGCGGCGTGCTCCAGCAGGTGCCGGCGCTCGCCATGGGTCGGCACGGCGATCCTCGGGCGGGCCCAGGCGTACATGTCGGCCAGTTCGTCACGGCAGGGATGTCCCGAGACGTGGATGCCCGGATGCTCATGGTCCGTGATCAGGCGCACACCCCGCTCGGCGAGCCGGTCCTGCATGTTGCGGATGGCGATCTCATTGCCGGGGATGACCCGGCTGGAGAAGATCACGCTGTCGCCAGCGCCCAGGCGGATATGCGGGTGCGATCCATCGGCGATCCGCGAGAGGGCGGCGCGCGGCTCGCCCTGGCTGCCTGTACAGAGCAGGAGCACCTGTTCCGGCGGCATGTGGGCGGCCTGGGCCTCGGAGATGAAGCCCTGGGAGTCCACGTCCATGCCGACGTGACGGGCGGCGGCGGCCATGCGGATCATGGACCTGCCCACCAGGCAGATCTTCCGGCCAGCGGCGCGGCCGGCGTGGATGGCGGTCTCCATCCGGGCGACGTTGGAGGCGAAACAGGCGACCGCCACCCGTCCGGCTTGCGCGGCGATGACCTTGGTAAGCTCATCACGAACATCGGCTTCCGACCCCGCCCGTCCATCAACGAAGACATTGGTGGAGTCGCAGACCATGGCCAGGACGCCCTCGTCGCCAAGGGCCCGCAGGCCCTCCGCGTCGGTCACCTCGCCCAGCAGGGGCGACGGGTCGATCTTCCAGTCTCCGGTATGGAGCACCACGCCAAGGGGGGTACGGATGACCAGGCCGTTGGGCTCGGGAATGGAGTGGGTCAGGGTGACGAGCTCAATATCGAAGGGGCCCAGGACCAGGCGACCGCCGAGGGGCACGATGTTGAGTTCGACCTCATCCTCCAGACCCCGCTCCCGCAGCTTCTCGCGCAGGAGGAAGGCGGTGAAGGGCGTAGCGTAGAGGGGCGCACGAAGGCGGGGCCAGAGCCAGCCGACGGCGCCGATGTGATCCTCGTGGGCGTGGGTGAGGACGATCCCCAGGATGTCGTCCGCATGTTCCTCGATCCAGGCCGGGTCCGGGAGGATGACATCAACACCCGGCGTATCCTGGCCGCCGAAGGTGACCCCCAGGTCCGCCACGATCCAGCGGCGACGATCCGGGGGGCCGTAGCCATAGAGGTTGAAGTTCATGCCGATCTCGCCGGACCCGCCGAGGGGCAGGAAGACGAGTTCGTCGTCAGGACGCGGTCTGGCCACCTAGCGGGCTCCCGAATTGCGGCGGTGGATTTCCAGCATGCCGCGGATGGTCAGGTCGGAGTCGAAATGGTCGATGGCCTCGGTGGCGCCCTGGAAGAGCGACGCCACGCCCCCCGTCGCCACCACGGTCATGGGCCGGCCCCACTCTTCCCGGATGCGGATGATCAGGCCCTCGATCAGGGCGATGTAGCCCCAGAAGACGCCCGCCTGCATGGCGCCGACCGTATCCCGGCCGATAGTCTTGTCCGGACGCCGGATCGCCACGCGGGGCAGCTTGGCCGCTGCGGCGTGCAGGGCCTCCATGGACAGGTTGATGCCCGGCGCGATGACCCCGCCCTCGAAGCCTCCATCGGCGGCGATGACGTCGAAGGTGGTCGCCGTCCCGGAGTCGATGACGATCAGGTCGCCGGGATAGACCGCATGGGCGCCGATGGCGTTGACGAGGCGGTCCGCCCCAGCCTCGGAGGGCTTCTCCAGGCGAACCGGTATGCCGAGGTCCACGTTCTCGCCGATCACCAGGGGCTCCACCTTCAGGTAGCGCCGCGCCAGGTTCCTCAGGTTGAAGACCGACTGGGGCACCACGCTCGAGATGATGCAGGCGTCGAGCAGCTCGAACTTCAGCCCCGTCATGGAAAGGAGCTGATACAGCCAGACCGCATACTCGTCCGCCGTCCGGGTGGACTGGGTGGCTGTCCGCCACTGGGCGATCCACTCCGCGCCGTCATGAACCGCGAAGAGGGTGTTGGTGTTGCCCTGCTCAATCGCCAGCAGCATCAGGTTTCTCCGAAGAAGACATCGCCGGCCGTCACGCGGACGACCTCGCCGCCATCGAGGCGCAGGCGCAGGGCCCCGTCGGCCTCCAGGGCTTCCGCCGTCCCCGTAAGGGTCCGGTCGGGAAGCCGCGCCGTGCAGGGTCCGCCCAGACCCTCCGCCATCCGGGTCCAGGCCTCACCGACGGGGGGAAAGCCGTCGCGCATCCAGATCTCCCGCCAGGACTCGAACCGGCCGGCCACGCCCGCCAGGAAGTCGGCGGGTGCCGGCGGCGCGACACCGGCGATGTCCGCCAGGGCGGCGGTGGGTCGCTCCACCTGGTCCCGGGGCGGCGCTTCGGCCAGGTTGACGCCGATCCCGACCGCCAGCCAAAGGCCGCCTCCGGCTCTGGGGCCAGACTCCACGAGGATACCCGCCGCCTTGCCTCCCGCGACGTAGAGGTCGTTGGGCCAGCGCAGGCGGGCGGCGGCGGCTCCCGCAAGGGCGTTGACGGTTTCGCAGAGGGCCACGGCGGCCACGAAGGAGATCTGGGCCGCCTGGCCGGGCGGCAGGTCTGCGGGGGCCAAGAGCGTAGCGGCCAGGTTGCCCCCGCCGCCACGCCAGGCGCGACCCCGACGGCCGCGACCGGCTGTCTGTTCGAGGGCGTGGATCCAGACGGGCCCGTAGACGCCCGCCTCGGCCCGACGCCGGGCCTCGGCATTGGTCGAGTCGAGGACGGCGTAGCTCTCGATGGGCGGGACGCTCACCTATCCCAGGCCGAGGGCGGCCGCCGCTGCGGCTGCATAACGGTCGATCAGGGGCATGAGGCCAAGGACCAGCGGGAAGGTGAAGACCGCTGCGCCCACCGCGATGGCCCCGGCCTCCACAGGCGGGCGGTCGGTCTCGCCGGGGGGCGGGTCGAACCACATCACCTTGACGAGGCGCAGGTAGTAGAAGGCGGCGATGACGCTGCCGAGGAGGGCTGCGACAGCAGACCAGAGCAGGACGGGATCCCCGGCGTTCACCGCCGCCATGAAGACGTAATACTTGCCCCAGAAGCCGGCGAAGGGCGGCAGGCCCAGGCCAGACAGGGCGAAGACCGTCAGGGCGAGGCTGAGCCAGGGCCGCTGCTGGAAGAGGCCCGCCATGTCGTCGAGGGTCTCGAGGGGGCGGCCGTTGCGCGCCAGGGCGGAGAGGCAGGCGAAGAAACCGATCACCGCCACGGTGTAGAGGGCCATGAAGACCAGCATGGCCTGGACGCCCTGGGCGGTGCCAGCGGCCAGGCCGAGCACGGCGTAGCCGACATTGGCGATGGAGGAATAGGCCCAAAGGCGCTTGAGGTTGGTCTGGGCCAGACCCGCCAGGGCGCCGACGGCCACCGACGCCAGAGCGATAAGGATCAGGATCTGGCGCCACTGGTCCGCCGCCAAAGGGAAGGCCTCGGCCAGGACCCGGGCGAAGACTAACATGGCCGCCAGCTTGGGGGCCCCGGCGAAGAAGGCCACCACCGGCGTCGGAGCGCCTTCGTAGACGTCGGGCGTCCACATGTGGAAGGGGGCCGCAGAGACCTTGAAGGCCAGGCCGCAGATCATGAAGACCAGACCGAACAGCACGCCGGTCCCGGCCTCACCCTGCACCGCCGCCGCGATCGCGTCGAAGCGGATCGCGCCGGAGAAGCCATAGACCAGGGAGGCGCCATAGAGCAGAAGGCCCGACGACAGGGCGCCGAGCACGAAATACTTCAGACCCGCCTCGGAGGCCTTGGCGTCGTCCCGATGCAGGGCGGCCAGAACGTAGAGGGCCAGGGACTGGAGCTCGATCCCGATGTAGAGGCTGAGGAGGTCCCCTGCCCCGGCCATCATGCCCATGCCGAGGGCCGCCAGCAGGACCAGGACCGGGAACTCGAAGTTGCGGATGCCGCGCCGCTCGAACCAGGCCTGGCCGAGAGGAATGGCGACCATGCTCCCGAGACAGATCACGACCTGGGCGAAGACCGAGGCGGCGTCCGCCGACAGGGCGCCTGAGAAGGCCTGGCCCTGGGGACCGATCACCGCAGCCACGGCCGAAGCGGCCAGGGCCGCCATGGCGCCCAGACCAACCAGGCGGTCGGGCCGCCCCATATAGGCGCCGGCGACCAGCAGGAAGAGCGCGGACCCTGCAAGGATCAGCAGCGGCGTGGCGAGAGCGAGGTCAGTGGCGAACATGGCGGTTTCCTTCGGCCTCCGTCACTTGCCGACCGCGGTGCGGAAGGCGTCCAGGAGACCGTCGACCGAACTGGCGGTGATGTTGAAGACGAGGCCCGGCTGGAAGCCCAGCCAGAGGGTGGCGACCACCAGGGGCGCGAAGATCAGGATCTCTCGCAGGTTGACGTCGGTGATCTCCGCCAGGGCGGGATTGGTCATCTCGCCGAAGATGACCCGCCGGTAGAGGGTCAGGGCGTAGACCGCCGACAGGATCACCCCGGTCGTGGCGGCCAGGGCCGTCCAGGTCGAGCTGAAATAGACCCCGGTCAGGGTCATGATCTCGCCGACGAACCCGGAAGTGCCCGGCAGGCCGACATTGCCCATGGTGAAGAGCAGGAAGAGGGCGGCGTAGACCGGCATCCGTTTCACGAGGCCGCCGTAGAAGGCGATCTCACGGGTGTGCATCCGGTCATAGACTACGCCGACGCAGAGGAAGAGGGCGCCGGAGATGATCCCGTGGCTGAGCATCTGGAAGATGGCGCCCTGCACGCCCACCACGTCGAAGGAGAAGATGCCCATGGTCACGAAGCCCATATGGGCCACCGAGGAGTAGGCGATCAGCTTCTTGATGTCGGTCTGCCGGAAGGCGACCAGCGAGGTGTAGACGATGGCGATGGCCGACAAGGCGAAGACCAGGGGCGCAAAGGCCTGGGAGGCGTCCGGGAACATGGGCAGGCTGAAGCGCAGGAAGCCGTAGCCGCCCATCTTCAGAAGGATGCCCGCCAGGATGACCGAGCCGGCGGTGGGCGCCTCGACGTGGGCGTCGGGAAGCCAGGTGTGGACCGGCCACATCGGCATCTTCACCGCAAAGGAGGCGAAGAAGGCCAGCCAGAGCCAGGTCTGCATCCAGGGCTCGAAGCGGAAGGCCATCAGGTCCGGAATGGAGCTGGTGCCTGAGGCGCCGATCATGGCCAGCACGGCGGCCAGCATCAGCACCGAGCCCAGCAGGGTGTAGAGGAAGAACTTGAAAGCGGCGTAGACCCGCCGCTTGCCGCCCCAGATCCCGATGATCAGGAACATGGGCGCAAGGCCGAACTCGAAGAAGACGTAGAAGAGCACCAGGTCGAGGGCGCAGAAGACGCCGATGACCAGGGTCTCCAGCAGCAGGAAGGCGACCATGTAGGAGGTCACCCGGTTCTCCACTGACTTCCAGGAGGCCGCGATGCAGATGGGGGTCAGGAAGGCCGTCAGCAGGACAAAGAGGACGGAGATCCCGTCAACGCCCATGCGGTAGTGCAACCCGGCGAACCAGGGGATGTCCTCGACGAACTGGAAGCCGGGGTTCGCATTGTCGAACCGCAGGGTCAGGAGGACGGACAGGCCGAGGGTGACGAGGCTGGTCCCGAAGGCGATCCAGCGGGCCAGATCATCGCCCTGCGGCGAGGCGGGCCGGCCGGCGCGCAGGGCCAGGATCAGGGCCGCCCCGATCGCGGGCGCAAAGGTGATGAGCGAGAGGATGCCGGTCATGGTCTCGCCCTCCTCAAGCCCGCCAGGCCCAGAGAGCGAAGGTCAGGAGACCCGCCACCCCGAGCAGCATGACGAAGGCGTAGTGGTACAAGAAGCCGGTCTGGAGCCGGCCCGTGCGGCGTCCCAGGGCGTAGGAGACGCCGGAGACGCCGTCAGGGCCCAGGCCGTCGATGATCTTCTGGTCGCCGACCTTCCAGAACAGGTCGCCCAGGAGCCTCGTCGCCCGGACGAAGGTGGCCTGGTAAAGCTCGTCGAAGAACCACTTGTTGTAGAGGAAGGACCAGAGAGGACCGCGACGGGCCGCGATCCGCGCGCCCATCCCTTCACGGGCGATGTAGACGTACCAGGCGGCGGCGAAGCCGATGGCGGAGACCGCCAGGGGCGCCCAGAGGACCCAGGCCGGGGCGTGGTGGGCCTGTTCGAGCACCGTGTTGGTGGGGGCGTTGTAGATCGCGCCGCCCCAGAAGGCCTCCTGATAGTCGCCGACGAACTGCTTCTTGAAGGCGTAGCCCGCAGCAATGGCGCCGACCGCCAGCAGGAGGATGGGCGCCAGCATGGATACCGGGCTCTCATGCGGGGTGTGGGCGCCGTGGCCGTGCCCGTGGTCGTCATGGGCGTGGTCGCCATGGGCGTGGTCGTCATGGGCGGAGACGTCGTGCGCATGAGCGGCGGCGGCGTGGCCGTCGTGGGCGTGGTCATCGTGACCATGCGCGCCCTCGCCGGCCCACTTCGGGGTTCCGTGGAAGGTCATGAAGGCCAGGCGCCAGGAATAGAAGGCGGTCAGGCCAGCGGCCAGGAGGCTGACGAAGAAGGCGAAGGCCGCGACCCCGCCATGGGAGACCGCCGCAGCCCAGGCCGACTCGATGATCATGTCCTTCGAGTAGAAGCCGGCGAGGCCGAGGCCGAGGCTGGGAATCCCGAAGCCGGTGATGGCCAGGGTGCCGATGGTCATGACCGCGTAGGTCACCGGCAGGTAACGCCAGAGACCGCCCATACGCCGCATGTCCTGTTCGTGGTGCATGCCGTGGATCACCGAGCCGGCGCCCAGGAAAAGGAGCGCCTTGAAGAAGGCGTGCGTGAAGAGGTGGAACATGGCCGCCTGATAGGCGCCGACGCCGGCGGCGAAGAACATGTAGCCCAGCTGAGAGCAGGTCGAATAGGCGATGACCCGCTTGATGTCGTTCTGGGCCAGGCCGACCGTGGCGGCGAAGAGCGCCGTGACCGCGCCAATCACGGTGACGATGTCCCGGGCCACCGGGGCGGCCTCAAACATGGGCGACAAGAGGCAGACCATGTAGACGCCGGCGGTCACCATTGTGGCGGCGTGGATCAGGGCCGACACGGGGGTCGGGCCCTCCATGGCGTCGGGCAGCCAGGTGTGCAGGAAGAACTGGGCGGACTTGCCCATGGCGCCGATGAACAGCAGGCCGGCGGCGAGATCCAAGGCTGACCAGTCATAGCCGATGAAGCGCCAGGTCGACCCGGCGATGTCGTCGATGTTCGCGAAGACCTCGGCGAACTGGATCGAGCCGAACATCCAGAAGACGGTCATGATCCCGAGGGCGAAGCCGAAGTCGCCGACCCGGTTGACCACGAAGGCCTTGATGGAGGCGGCGTTGGCGCTGTCCTTGTTGTGCCAGAAGCCGATGAGGAGGTAGGAGGCCAGGCCCACGCCCTCCCAGCCGAAGAACAGCTGCATGAAGTCCGCGGCGGTCACCAGGGCCAGCATGGCGAAAGTGAAGAGGGACAGGTAGGCGAAGAAGCGCGGCCGGGACGGATCCTCGGCCATGTAGCCCCAGCTGTAGATGTGCACGAGGGCCGAGACGCTGGTCACCACCACCAGCATGACGGCGGACAGGCCGTCAAAGCGGATCGCCCAGTTGGAGATGAACTCCCCCACATGGATGAAGGGGGCGAGGGTCAGGGTGAAGGGCTCCAGGTCGCCCCAGGTCCACTGGGCGAAGACCACCCAGGACAGGACAGCCGAAAGGACCAGAAGGCCGGTGGTGATCGCCTGGGAGGCCAGGGCGCCGATGCGGGCGCCGAACAGGCCGGCGATGATCGCCCCGGCCAGCGGGCCAAAGACGATCAGGAGAAGAAGGGCTTCAGCAGTCATCGGGAGACATCAGCCCTTCATCACGGAGGCGTCATCCACGGCGATGTCGCCGCGGTTACGGAAGAAGGTCACGAGGATCGCCAGGCCGACGGCGGCCTCGGCCGCGGCGACGGTGAGGATGAACATGGCGAAGATCTGGCCGATCGCGTTGTGCAGGTAGGCCGAGAAGGCGACGAAGTTGATGTTCACCGCCAAGAGGATGAGCTCGATCGACATCAGGATGACGATGATGTTCTTGCGGTTCACGAAGATGCCGAACACCCCGATTGTGAACAGGATGGCGGCGACCGCCAGGTAGTGAACGAGACCGATGGTCATTCCTGGACCCCTTCCCCCGGCTTGATCGAGACGACGCGCATTCCCGTCTCAGGCGTACGCGCCACCTGGTCGGCGATGACCTGGCGTTTGACCCCGGGCTTGTGGCGCAGGGTCAGGACGATGGCGCCGATCATGGCCACCAGCAGGACCAGGCCCGCCGCCTGGAAGATGTAGACATAGTCCGTATAGAGCACCCGCCCGATGGCCTCAGCGTTGGGGGCGTCCGGCGTTGCCGCAAGGGGCCCCTGTGAGCCGCCCGCCGCGCCGCGGTTAGCAACCACGGCCGAGACCGCCACCATCTCGAAGGCCAGAATGCCCGCCACAGCCGCCCCCAGGGGCATGGACCGGGCGAAGCCCTGCCGCAGGGCGGTGAAGTCCACGTCCAGCATCATGACGACGAAGAGGAAGAGGACGGCGACCGCGCCGACGTAGACCACCACCAGCAGCATGGCCAGGAACTCCGCCCCCATGAGGACGAAGAGGCCCGCCGCCGAGAAGAAGGCGAGGATGAGGAAGAGGACGGAATGGACGGGGTTGCGGGCCGAGACCACGCCGAACCCCGCCGCGATCGTCACCGCCGCCAGCAGATAGAATGCGATTGCCTGCAAGGCCACCGGGTTCAGCCCCTCTTCTTGGACCGCCAGGCTCGGGAGGGAGCCGGCGGGGTTTCAGTGCGTTCGGAATCGCCGACCGGGTCTACCGGTAGGGCGCGTCCAGTTCCAGATTCTTGGCGATCTCCCGCTCCCAACGGTCCCCGTTATCGAGCAGGCGTTCCTTGTCGTAGTAGAGTTCCTCGCGGGTCTCGACCGCGAATTCGATGTTCGGACCCTCGACAATGGCGTCCACCGGGCAGGCCTCCTGGCACAGGCCGCAGTAGATGCACTTGACCATGTCGATGTCGTAGCGGGTCGTCCGGCGGCTGCCGTCCTCGCGCGGTTCGGCCTCGATGGTGATGGCCTGGGCCGGGCAGATGGCCTCGCAGAGCTTGCAGGCGATGCAGCGCTCCTCGCCGCTGGGGTACCGCCGCAGGGCGTGCTCGCCCCGGAAGCGCGGCGACTGCGGGCCGCGCTCGTAGGGGTAGATCACGGTGGCCTTGGGCCGGACCATGTAGACCATGGCCATGCCGAAGGCGCCGATGAAGTCCGAAAGGGCCGCGCCCCGGATGGCCTGGGAAATGCGATTCAACATGACGTCCTACTTTCCCCTGCACTCGTAGCCCGAAAGACGACGCTCATTCCCGCCCGACTTCAGGGCCAGTTCCTTGCCCTGCGCCGTGCACTGTTCGCGCAGCTGACGAAGGGTGTCGTAGGTCGCCACATTCCCTTCGGGAGCGGCGCCCGGCGTTGCGCAGCCCGCCAGAAGCAGGACCGCCGCCAAACCCAGGAAGGAGGGCCTGAAGGGTCTCATGCGCCGGGATGCCCCAGGACGCGCCAGCCGGCCACCAGGACCACGGCGACGAGGGAGATGGGCAGGAAGACCTTCCAGCCCAGCCGCATCAGCTGGTCATAGCGGTAGCGGGGCACGATGGCCTTCACCATGGCGAAGAGGAAGAAGAAGAAGATGATCTTCAGGAACAGCCACATGAAGCCGTAGAAGCTCTGGGCCGTGGGCGACCAGGACTGCACGAAGGCCAGGTCCACCGGCGCCTGCCATCCCCCGAAGAAGAGGATGGAGATCATGGCGCACATGAGGACGATGTTGGCCAGTTCGCCGATCATGAAGAGCAGGAAGGGCGAGGAGGAGTACTCGACCTGGTAGCCGGCCACGAGCTCAGACTCCGCCTCGGGCAGGTCGAAGGGCGGCCGGTTGGTCTCAGCCAGGGCCGAGATGAAGAAGATCACCGACATGGGGATCATGACGAGGGCGATGGGCAGGTTGTGCAATCCGCCGCCGAAAACATTCCAGTTCCAGAAGCCGCCCGCCTGTTTCTCCACGATCTGGGTCAGGTTCATGGTTCCGGCCAGGAGGATGACCGTGATGATCACGAAGCCGATGGAGACCTCGTAGGAGACCATCTGCGCGGCGGACCGGAGACTGCCGAGGAAGGGATACTTCGAGTTCGACGCCCACCCGCCCATGATGATGCCGTAGACGCCCAGGGACGAGATAGCGAAGAGGTAAAGGACGCCGACATTGATGTCCGACACCACCCAGCCGGGGGCCAGGGGGATGACCGCCCAGCCCACCAGGGCCAGGGCGAAGGTCAGGACCGGCGCCAGGAGGAAGACGAACTTGTCCGCCCCGTCGGGGATGACGATTTCCTTCAGGATGAACTTGAGCAGGTCGGCGAAGGACTGCAGCAGGCCGAAGGGGCCGACCACGTTGGGGCCCTTGCGCATCATCACGCCGGCCCAGATCTTGCGGTCGCCGTACATGAAGAAGGCGAGGGAGATCAGAAGCCAGCCGAGGACAGCCAGGATCTGCAGGACGGTGATCAGGGTCCAGCCGCCCGGCGTGGCCCAGAAGGATTGCGCCGCGTCCATGCCCTACTCCGCCGCCAGTTTCGCCGGGCCCGCCGCAAGGGCGGCGCACTCGGCCATGGTCACGCTGGCGCGCGCGACCGGATTGGTGAGATGGAAGGCCTTCACCGCACTGGACAGCGGCGTATCCCCGAGGTCGCCCGCCGCGCCGATGGCCGACAGGTCCGCCTGGCCGCGGGGCGCCCAGTCGATCTGGCCGAAGGTGGGATGGTCGGCGAAGAGCCGGGCCCGCAGCTGGTCGAGGCTGTCGTAAGGCAGGGTCTTGCCCAGGCGCTCGGACAGGGCGCGCAGGATGGTCCAGTCCTCGCGGGCCTCGCCCTTGGGGAAGACCGCCCTCTGGCCCATCTGCACCCGGCCCTCGAGATTGACGTAGAGCCCGTCCTTCTCGGTATAGGCCGCGCCGGGCAGGATGAGGTCGGCTGCATGCGCTCCGGCGTCGCCGTGCGAGCCGAGATAGATGCGGAAGGCGTCGGAGGCCGACAGGTCGATCTCGTCCGCGCCCAGCAGGAAGAGCACGTCGAGCGCGCCCTTGGCCGTCATGGCCCGGGCGTCGAGACCGCCCTCCCCCGGCACGAAGCCCATGTCCAGGCCGCCAACCCGCGAGGCGGCGGTGTGGAGGACATTCCAGCTCAGGCCAAAAGCCTTGGCCACCTGGGCGGCGGCGTGGGCCACAGCGGCGCCGTTCGGCCCGGAGAGGGCGCCGGCGCCGATGATGAGGGCGGGCGATTTCGCGCCCTTCAGCACCTTGGCGAAGCCTGAGCGGGCCTTGGCCAGGGCGGTCAGGGCCGCGGCCGTATCGCCGAGGTGTTCGTAGTCGTAGGTCAGGTCCGCAGCCTCGCCCGCCAGGCTGACGGCCAGGTCTCCGGCGAGCCAGCGGCGGCGCAGGCGGGCGTTCAGCACCGGCGCCTCGAACCGGGGGTTGGTTCCGACCAGAAGCACCGCATCGATCTCATCGAGGCCGGCGATGGTGGCGTTGAACAGCCAGGATTCCCGGGGACCGGCGCCCAGGGCCATGCCGTCCTGGCGGCAGTCGGTGTTGGCCGAGCCGAGAGCCCGGAAGAGGTCGAGGGTCGCCTTCAGGGACTCAGCGTCCTGCAGGTCGCCGGCGATGGCGCCGATGCGCTCCGGCTTGGCCTTGGAGAGGCGATCAGCGGCCAGGGACAGGGCCTCGGCCCAGGTCGCGGGGCGCAGGCGGCCATTGTCGCGGATGTAGGGGGAATCGAGGCGCTGGCGGGCCAGGCCGTCTACGGCGAAGCGGGTCTTGTCCGAGATCCACTCTTCGTTGACGTCCTCGTTGATGCGCGGAAGCACCCGCAGGACCGCCGGGCCACGGCTGTCGACGCGGATGGCGGCGCCCATGGCGTCCATCACGTCGACGGTCTCGGTCTTCTTCAGCTCCCACGGCCGGGCGTTGAAGGCATAGGGCTTGGAGGTCAGGGCGCCGACCGGGCACAGGTCAATGACGTTCCCCGACAGCTCGGAGGTCACGGCGCTGCCCAGATAGGTTGTGATTTCAACATCTTCGCCGCGCGAGATGAGGCCGATCTCCGGCACGCCGGCGACTTCGCTGATAAAGCGCACGCAGCGGGTGCACTGGATGCACCGGGTCATGACCGTGTTGATGAGGGGGCCCATGGCCTTTTCCTCAACGGCCCGCTTGTTCAGCGCAAAGCGGCTGTCGTCGCGGCCATAGCCCATGGCCTGGTCCTGGAGGTCGCACTCGCCGCCCTGGTCGCAGATCGGGCAATCGAGAGGGTGGTTGATGAGGAGGAACTCCATCACCCCCTCGCGGGCCTTCTTCACCATCGGGGTGTTGGTGAAGATCTCCTGGTTCTCCGCCGCCGGCAGGGCGCAGGAGGCCTGGGGCTTGGGCGGCCCGGGCTTCACCTCGACCAGGCACATCCGGCAGTTGCCGGCGATGGACAGGCGCTCGTGGTAGCAGAACCGCGGGATCTCCTCCCCGGCCAGCTCCGCCACCTGCAGGACCGTCATGCCGGGCTCGAACTCGACCTCGACGCCGTTGACCTTGGCTTTCGGCATGGCTCAGCTCACTCCGCAGCCTGCAGGGACGCGCCCTGCACGTGCGGGCGACCCGCACGATAGTTGGTGATCCGCTCCTCCACCTCGTGGCGGAAGTGACGGAAGAGGCCCTGGATCGGCCAGGCGGCCGCATCGCCGAGGCCGCAGATGGTGTGGCCCTCGATCTGGCTGGCGACGTCGAGGAGCATGTCGATCTCCTTCATCTCCGCCTCGCCCGTGGCCATACGCTCCATGACCCGCCACATCCAGCCCGTGCCTTCGCGGCAGGGCGTGCACTGGCCGCAGCTCTCGTGCTTGTAGAAGTAGGACAGGCGGGCGATGGCGCGGACGATGTCCGTGGACTGGTCCATGACGATGACCGCCGCGGTGCCCAGGCCGGACTTCAGGGCCGACAGGGAATCGAAATCCATCAAGGCCGTCTCGGCCTCATGGGCCGGGATCATGCGCACCGAGGAGCCGCCCGGGATCACCGCCTTGAGGTTGCCCCAGCCGCCACGGACGCCGCCGCAGTGGTCCTCGAGGAGCTGCTTGAGCGGGATGGACATGGTCTCCTCGACCACGCAGGGCCGGTTCACATGGCCCGAAATGGCCATGAGCTTGGTGCCGGTGTTGTTGGGACGCCCGAAGCCCGAGAACCAGGAGGCGCCGCGGCGCAGGATGGTTCCCACCACGGCGATCGACTCGACGTTGTTGATGGTGGTCGGGCAGCCATAGATGCCGGCGCCCGCCGGGAAGGGCGGCTTCAGGCGTGGCTGGCCCTTCTTGCCCTCCAGGCTTTCCATGAGGGCGGTCTCGTCGCCGCAGATATAGGCTCCGCCGCCATGGGTGACGAAGAGGTCGAAGTCCCAGCCGTGGACATTGCCCTTGCCGATCAGCCTGGCCTCGTAGGCCTGCCTGATCGCGGCTTCCAGGCGCTCGCGCTCGTGCACGTACTCGCCACGGATGTAGATGTAGCAGGCGTGGGCGCGGATGGCGTAGCTGGCGATCAGGGCGCCCTCGATCAGCAGGTGCGGATCGTTGCGCAGGATCTCGCGGTCCTTGCAGGTGCCGGGCTCGGACTCGTCGGCGTTGATCACCAGGTAGTGCGGACGCGCGCTCTCGGTCTTGGGCATGAAGGTCCACTTCAGGCCGGTGGAGAAGCCCGCCCCGCCCCGGCCGCGCAGGCCCGAGGCCTTGACTTGGTCGCAGACCCACTCGGGGCTCTGCTCAAGGATCAGCCGGGTGCCGTTCCAGGCGCCGCGCTGCTTCGCCCCCTCCAGGCCCCAGTCGTGGAGCCCGTAGAGGTTGGTGAAGATCCGGTCCTTGTCTTCAAGAATGCCGACCACGATGCGCCCCTAAGCCTTAAGACCAATCCGGCCAGAGCCGGCCGCAGAACCTCGCCCGATCACTGCGCCGCCTCCTTCGCCTTGCCGCGCTTCGTCGGCTCGGCGTTGGGGATGGACTTCAGCGCCTTGGCCGCCGAGCCGTCGTAGAGAGACGGAGCGGACAGGACCTGGGACCCGCCCTCCGGGGCTGAACCCTGGCGACCGATGACCGAGCCGGGCGCCCGAGGCTTGCCGGCGATGAACTCGTCGAGGATCTGCTCGAAGGTCTCCGGCGTCAGGTCCTCGTAGTAGTAGTCGTTGATGGCGGCCATGGGCGCATTCGAGCAGGCGCCCAGGCATTCCACCTCCTGCCAGGTCACCTTGCCATCGGCGGAGAGATGGTCGCGGTCGCCGAACCGGCGCTGGCAGACGGCCTTGAGGTCATTGGCGCCCCGCAGCATGCAGGGGGTGGTGCCGCAGACCTGAACGAGGGCGTGGGAGCCCACGGGCTCCAGCATGAACATGGTGTAGAAGGTGGCGATCTCGTAGACGCGGATCACCGGCATGCCGAGGGTCTCGGCCACCAGGCGGATGGCGGGCTCGGAGACCCAGCCCTGCTGCTTCTGGACCAGCCAGAGAAGCGGGATGACGGCGGACTGCTGGCGCCCTTCGGGGAACTTGGCGATCCACCATTTCACCTGCTCCAGGCTCTCGGCGCTGAAGGCGAAGCTTTCGGGCTGGTTGGCGGCTAGCCTGCGGACGCTCACGTGACCGGCCTCACTTGATGAAGTCGACGCGCACGATCCGCGCGTCCGAAACGGTGTAGATGGCGGCCACCTCGAAGGGATCGGCCCCTGGCGCGCGGAAGACCCGCTCGTGGTCGATCACGTGATGGCCCACCACCATGCGGTTGAGCAGCTCGGCCCGGTTCTGCGGGAAGTCCGCGAAGACCTGGCGGTACTTCTCGCGATAGGCGTCAATGCCGGAGATCGTGACACCGCCGTTGAAGTCGGCGACCACCACGTCATCGGCGAAGACGGCGCAATGGGCGTCAAGGTCCTGGGCGTTGTAGGCCGTGAACTGGGCCTCGACGACATCGAAGGACGTGATGCAGACGGGCGCGCTCATCGGTCCACCTCGCCGAAAACGATGTCGAGGGAGCCGAGGATGGCCGAGACATCGGCCAGCATGTGGCCCTGGCACAGCCAGTCCATGGCCGAGAGGTGGGCGAAGCCCGGCGCCCGGATCTTGCAGCGGTACGGCTTGTTGCCGCCATCGCTGACCAAGAAGACCCCGAACTCGCCCTTGGGCGCCTCGACGGCGGCGTAGACCTCGCCGGCCGGGGTGTGCAGGCCCTCGGTGTAGAGCTTGAAGTGATGGATCAGGGCTTCCATCGAGCGCTTCATGTCGCCGCGCCGGGGCGGAGCGTACTTGTTGTCCTCGGTCAGGACCGGGCCCGGCGTCTTGCGCAGGCGCTCCACGCACTGAAGCATGATCTTCACGCTCTCGCGCATCTCCTGCATGCGACAGAGATAGCGGTCGTAGCAGTCGCCGTTGACGCCCAGCGGGATGTCGAAGTCGAGCTCGCTGTAGCACTCGTAGGGCTGGCTGCGGCGCAGGTCCCAGGCGATGCCCGAGCCCCGGACCATGACGCCGGAGAAACCCCAGGCCATGGCCTGCTCGCGGGTCACCACGCCGATGTCGACATTGCGCTGCTTGAAGATCCGGTTGCCCGTCATCAGCTTGTCTATGTCGCCCAGCGGCTTGTGGAAGCCCTTGGCCCAGGTCTCGATGTCATCGATCAGGGCGTCCGGCAGGTCCTGGTGGACGCCGCCGGGCCGGAAGAAGTTGGCGTGCAGCCGCGCGCCCGAGGCGCGCTCATAGAACACCATCAGCTTCTCGCGCTCCTCGAAGCCCCAGAGCGGCGGCGTCAGGGCGCCGACGTCCAGAGCCTGGGTCGTCACGTTCATCAGGTGGTTGAGGACGCGGCCAATCTCGCAGAAGAGCACCCGGATCAGCTGGGCCCGGACCGGGACGTCGATGCCCGCGAGGCGCTCGATGGCCAGGCAGAAGGCGTGTTCCTGGTTCATCGGCGCGACGTAATCGAGCCGGTCGAAATAGGGCACGTTCTGGAGATAGGTACGGGCCTCCATCAGCTTCTCGGTGCCGCGATGCAGGAGGCCGATATGCGGGTCCACCCGCTCGACGACCTCACCGTCCAGCTCGAGGACCAGGCGCAGCACGCCATGGGCCGCCGGGTGCTGGGGGCCGAAGTTGATGTTGAACTTGCGGACGGGGGTTTCCGGCAGGGCGGGGCCCGCGGCGAGATCGTCAGCCATCAGCGCGCCTCCCCCTTCTCGTCGCCCGGCAGGACGTACTGCGCGCCTTCCCAGGGCGAAAGGAAATCCCAGTTCCGATACTCGACCGACTTCACGGGCTCGTAGACCACCCGCTTCAGCTCATCGTCGTAGCGCAGCTCGACATAGCCGCTCATCGGGAAGTCCTTGCGCAGAGGATGCCCGTGGAAGCCGTAGTCGGTGAGGATGCGCCTCAGGTCCGGATGCCCGGAGAAGAAGACGCCGTACATGTCGAAGCACTCGCGCTCGAACCAGTTGGCGCACGGATAGACGCCTGTGACAGAGGCCACGGCGGTGTCCTCGTCGGTCTGCACCCGAACCCGCATCCGGACGTTCCGAGTGAAGGACAGGAGATGGTAGACCACATCGAAGCGAAGGGCCCGGTCGGGATGGTCGACGCCCGCAAGGTCAGTCATCTGCTGGAAGGCGAAGCGGTCACGAAGGAGAGTCAGGACCTCAACGATGCGCCCAGCCGGCGCTTCGAGGGTCAGCTCGCCATAGGCCGTGGAGGCGGAGACGCCGGTGCCCGCAGCGGCGACGATCTCGGCGCCCAGGGCCTGGAGGGTGTCTTCGGCGACAGGCCAGCTCATCGCTCGATGGTCCCTGTCCGGCGGATCTTCTTCTGCAGCTGCAGCACCCCGTAGACGAGGGCCTCGGCGGTCGGCGGGCAGCCGGGGACGTAGATGTCCACCGGGACGATCCGGTCGCAGCCGCGCACCACGGAATAGCTG
This sequence comes from Phenylobacterium sp., assembly GCA_020402745.1. Taxonomy (GTDB): domain Bacteria; phylum Pseudomonadota; class Alphaproteobacteria; order Caulobacterales; family Caulobacteraceae; genus Phenylobacterium. Next base: position 52,268 of record JADBYZ010000001.1, on the reverse strand, counting down.
AAATAGTAGTAGCCGCCGCCGTTGGCGCATGAGCCCATGGAGATCACGTAGCGCGGCTCAGGCATCTGGTCGTAGACCTTGCGCAGGGCCGGGGCCATCTTGTTGCACAGGGTGCCGGCGACGATCATCACGTCGGACTGGCGCGGGCTGGCCCGGGGGGGGGCGCCATAGCGCTCCAGGTCATAGCGCGGCATGGAGGCGTGCATCATCTCCACGGCGCAGCAGGCCAGGCCGAAGGTCATCCACATCAGAGAGCCGGTCCGGGCCCAGGTGATGAGGTCGTCGGCGGCCGCCGTGACAAAGCCCTTGTCGGCGAGCTGCTGCGAGACGCCGTCGAAATAGGGGTCATGCAGCTTCGGGTCGTAGCCCTCCACCGTGGACCGGGCGCCGGCGCCTGCGGGAACGGTCAGTCCCATTCCAGGGCCCCCTTCTTCCATTCGTAGATGAAACCGACGGTCAGGACCCCGAGGAAGGTCATCATGGACCAGAAGGCGAAGACGGCCTGATCATGCGGCAGGTCCATGAGCGACACGGCCCAGGGAAACAGGAAGGCGACCTCAAGGTCGAAAATGATGAAGAGGATCGAGACCAGGTAGAACCGGACGTCGAACTTCATGCGCGAGTCATCGAAGGCATTGAACCCGCACTCGTAGGCGGAGAGCTTTTCCGGGTCCGGCGCCTTGGGCGCGAGGACGGCCGAGGCCAGGATGAACACGATCCCGATCGCCGAGGAAATCCCCAGGAAGATCACGATCGGAAGGTACTCGAGAAGAAAGGCGTCCATGGAATCCCCGCCAGAGTCGCGCGTCCTTCTAGACCAGCCTTGCGCCGGGTTCAAACCTCGGTTTGCCCCTTCGCCAAGTCTGGCCCGGAAGGCGGGCACAGGGCAGATCAACCCAGAGTCCCTACCGTTGCCCTAACGCCCCCATGGACAGTTGACACGATTCCGGCCCGGACCTATCAGACGCGCCTCGCGTTCGCGTGAGAACGAGTGCGGATGTAGCTCAGTTGGTTAGAGCGCCGGCCTGTCACGCCGGAGGTCGCGGGTTCGAGCCCCGTCATTCGCGCCACCTCCCTCCCCTACCAAGAAAAGCGCCCTGCGGCGGCCTTAGCCCTCACGCATGCCCTTCAGGGCCCGGGTCCAGCGGGAGAGCTCGTCCAGCGTCACCTTGGCGGCGAGTTTGTGCCCGTCATTGGGAACGAAGCCCTTCTCGGCGTCCAGGTATTCGCCGACCATGGGAATGGCGACGCCCTCCACCAGGGGCATGATCTTGACAGTGGTCAGCATCTGCTTGGCCATCTGCACGGCGCGGACCCCGCCCGACTGGCCGCCATAGCTGACAAAGGCGGCGGGCTTACCGTTCCACTCAGAGTACAGGTAGTCCACCGCGTTCACAAAGGCCGGCGGCGGCATGAAGTTGTACTCAGGCATAACGAAGGCATAGGCGTCTGCGGCCTCGACGCTGGCCGACCAGGCCTTGGTGTAGTCGAACTGGTAGTTCCGCAGGCGCGGGTGCCAGGGCTCGTTGAAGATCGGCAGGTTGAAGTCCGCCAGGTCGACCAGGGTCGCCTCGAAGTCGCCATGGGCCTCGGCCAGCCCGTGGAACCAGCGCGCGATGTGGGGCCCGACCCGGTTGGGGCGGGTCGAGCAGATGATCGTCTGAAGCTTCACGCAAAGTCTCCTGGAGGACGGGGGCGGGCTCAGGCGACCGGTTCGGCCGCCTTCTCGATCTGGAAGTCACCCGGGTCGGGGGCGAGGGTCGCCCGCCAGTAGTCGACCAGGGCGAAGGGCCAGTTTTGGGTGACCCTGCCCTTCTCGTTTTTGTACCAGCTGGAGACCTGCGGCGCACCCCAGGCCATCAGGCCATTGGCGGCGTCGACCCTGGCGTTGAAGGCGTCATGCACCTCGCGCTTCGGCTCCATGGCCCGGGCTCCGGTCTCGGCCAGGTGCTTCAGGCAGCCGACGATGTAGCGGACGCTGCACTCGGAGAAGAAGATGATGGAGCCGTTGACCACGATGTTGGTGTTCGGCCCGTAGATCATGAACAGGTTGGGGAAGCCGGGCGTGGTCATGCCCAGATAGGCCCGCGGGTCCCCGTCCCAGGTCGCATGCAGGTCGGCGCCGCCCCGGCCGCGAATCTTCATGGGCTCGAGGAACTTCGAAGCGTGGAAGCCGGTGCCGTAGATGATGACGTCGAAGTCCCGGGTGGTTCCATCGGCCGTGACGATGCCGGTCTCGGTCATCTCGGCGATCGGGTCGGTGACCAGCGAGACATTGTCGCGCTGCAGGGCCGCCATCCAGACGCCGTTGTCGAGGAGTGAGCGCTTGCCGCCCACCGGGTAGGTCGGGATCACCTTCTCCACCAGGTCCGGCCGGGTGGGCGCCTGGGCGGCGATGGCGGCGGCGATCATCTCCCGGAACTCGAGGTTGGCGGCGGAGACGGCCGTCTGCGGACCATTCCAGCCCGGATCGGCCTGGACCATGGGCAGGAGACCGTCGGTCACCATCCAGAACATCCAGAAGCGGTACCACTTGTCGTAGTAGGGCACGTGCTCCATCAGCCAGTTCATGCCGTCCGGCACGTCCTCGTGATAGTGCGGCACGGGGAAGCCCCAGGGCGGGGTCCGCTGGAAGATGGTCAGGCTGCCGACCTTGCCGGCGATTTCGGGCACGAACTGATAGGCGCTGGCCCCGGTGCCGATCACCGCCACCCGCTTGCCGGTGGGGTCGACGTCATGGCGCCAGCGGGCCGAGTGGAAGGCCGGCCCGGCGAAGCGGTCGCGGCCCTTGATGTCGGGCATGCGGGGCCGGTTCAGCTGGCCCACGGCGGTGACGACGGCGTTGGCCTCGATGACCCGCCGCGCGCCGGTCTTGTCCTTGACGGTGACCTTCCAGAGGGCCCGGGGCTCGTCCCAGTCGAGAGTCTCGACCTCGGTCTCGAAGGCGATCTTGCCCCGCAGGTCGTAGCGGTCGGCAACGCCCCGGAAGTAGTCCAGCAGGATGGGCTGGGTCGAGAAGTGCTGGGGCCAGTGGTGATTGGGCTCGAAGCTGTAGGAATAGATGTGGTTGGAGGAGTCCACCCGGCAGCCGGGATAGGTGTTCTCGAACCAGGTGCCGCCCACGTCGGCGTTCTTGTCGACAATTTCGTAGCTGACCCCCGCCTGGCTCAGGCGAATGCCGGTCAGCAGGCCCGACATGCCCGCCCCGATCACCAGGACGTGCATCTTCGCGGCGCTGTCCTTCAGGCGCGGGGAGTCCCAGACCGGCGTCTTGGTGTTGGTCTCGCCGAGGCTCAGCTCATCGACCAGGAAGTCGGCGTAGCCCTCGGGGATCTCGGCGCCGGCGACAAAGCTCATCATCCGCCGAAGGGTGGTGGCGGGGGGCTGGTGGGTCCGGCCCTGGCCCTTCGTGAACCAGTCAACCAGGGCGACCTTGGCCTCGGCAAGGAACTTCTGCTGCTCGGCCTCGGGCACGCCGGTGTCGCCCCGGGAAAGCGGCACGTAGGCCGGTGTCCATTCGGGCCGGAGCCAGTGGTCCTGGCCGGTCAGGTGCACCAGGGCCGCCTGGAGGGCCGGCTGGTGGGCGGCGGCGAGAGCCCTGTCGAGCTGGGTCAGGTCGATGTCGGACACGTTGTCTCCCCCGGGATCGCAACCTTATTGGCGTTATGAAACCGCAGGCCAGACTGGAAAGGAAGGGCGCCCCGACGTCAGCCGGCGGGGTGCAGCTTCACCCTCAGGGTCTCGTAGCCCTTCACGAAGCTGGAACGCACCCGATGCGGCTCCTCGAGCACCTCGACGAAGCTCAAGCGCTTGAGGATCTCCTCCCAGACAATCTTCAGCTGCAGCTCGGCCAGGCGGTTGCCGACGCAGCGGTGGATGCCGAAGCCAAAGGACAGGTGCTGGCGGGGGCGCTCGCGGTCGATGATGAAGGCGTCGGGATTCTCGATCGCCCGCTCATCCCGGTTGCCCGAGACGTACCACATCACGACCTTATCGCCCTTGCGGATGGTCTTGCCGCCCAGCTCGATGTCCTGGAGCGCCGTGCGACGCATGTGGGCCAGAGGCGTCTGCCAGCGGATGATCTCCGGGACCATCGACTCGATCAGGCCGGGGTTGGCGCGCAGCTTGGCGTATTCCGACGGGTTCTGGTTCAGGGCCAGGACGCCGCCGGAAATGGAGTTCCGGGTGGTGTCGTTGCCGCCGACGATCAGCAGGATGATGTTCCCCAGATACTCCTCGGGGGTCATGTTCTTCGTGGCGTCGCTGTGGGCCATCATCGAGACGAGGTCGCCGGCCGGCGGCTTGTTGATCCTCTCATTCCAGAGGCCGGTGAAGACCTCCAGGCATTCCATCAGCTCGGCCTGGCGTTCCTCCTCGGTTTCCACCAGACCGCCCGGATAAGGGATGGTGGTGGCGACATCCGACCAACGGGTCAGGCGGCGGCGCTCCTCGAAGGGGAAGTCGAACAAGGTCGCCAGCATCTGGGTGGTGAGCTCGACCGAGACCCGGTCGACCCAGTCGAAGGCCTCGCCGACCGGAAGGTTATCGAGGATTCGGCAGGCCCGCTCCCGGATGATGGGCTCCATGGTCTTGAGGTTGGCCGGCGAGACGATGGGGCTGACAGCCTTGCGCTGCTCGTCATGGCGCGGCGGGTCCATGGCGATGAAGCTGGGCCGGCGCAGGTCCGGACGGGCGTCGCGGATGGTGATGCCGCCCAGGGCCGCCTCGGAGGAGAAGACGCCGTGGTTGGTGTCCACCGCCATGATGTCGTTGTAGCGGGTGACCGACCAGTAGGGCCCGAATTCGGAGTCCCTGCACCAGTGGACGGGGTCTTCGTTCCGAAGGCGCTCGAAGACCGGCCAGAAGGCGTTGGACTTGAAGAGCTCCGGATCGCCGGGGTTGAGGTCCTCAAGCTTCAGGGCGTAGGCGCGGGCCCGCGCCTCATCCAGACTGATCGCACCATCGGCCATGGGTTTTCCTCCGCGTTCGGGGATCGTTGGGCGCCCCGTTGGGGATCAGGAAAACCCAAACCGGCCGGCCCGGCAAGGGTGAGCTTCAGCTGAGGACCTGCGCCGCGGCTATGGCCCCGGCCAGATCTGGCGGCAGGCTTCGGCCGGAAGCGGCGGCGCAGTCCTCCAGATGGTCCCGCCGAGTCGTCCCGACCAGGGCGGCGGACACCCCCTCAGTTCCCAGGACCCAGGCCAGGGCCGCCTGGGCGCCGGTGATGTCGGCTCGCCCGTGAAGGAAGCGGAAGCGGCGTCCGGCGGCCCGGTCCGCCCGGTGGTTCTTCAACGCCCGGGCGAGATACCAGGCGTCCCGGAGGCGAAGGTTGCGCCAGAACTTCGGCGCCGTGTGGCCCATGGCCAGGGGCATGCCGGCCAGGACGCCCTTGCCAGCCGCCGCCGCACGCCCAGCAAGGGCGACCCGTTCGGGCCTCAGGACGTTGATGTCGATCATCACTGTATCGATCTCCGGCAGGGCCAGGGCGGCCTCAATGACGGCGGGATCAAAGCTGTTCACGCCCAGCCGCTGGAAGAGCCCCCGCCCCCGGAGCCGCTCCAGGCCGCCCAGGAAGTCCGGGACCAGCTCCTGGACAGACGGACCGTGCAGGTGGACCAGCGGCAGGGTCTCCAGGCCCAGGCGGCGCCGGCTGAGCTCAAGGCTGGCCTCGATGGCGGCGAGTGACATGCCGCGGCGGACCCGCCCGCCTTCGAAGCGCGTGCCCGCCTTGGTGGCCACCACCAGGCCCGATGCGTCCCGCCCCGCCAGCGCCCGGCCGAGACGGGCCTCCGCCTGGCCCCGGGAATAGGCCGGTCCGGTGTCGAAAAGGGTGACTCCGAGGTCGAGGGCCCGGTGGACGAGGCGCAGGGCCTCAGACTCGGAAAAGGCGGGATGGCCCCAGAACGACGCTGCGCCGAAACCGATTTCCGAGACCTTCAGTCCCGTGCGGCCCAGCGGACGGGAAAGCATGGCGTCTCTCCGGCGGTTGGTGGGCGGCGAGGGGTTCGAACCCCCGACCCCCTGGGTGTAAACCAGGTGCTCTGACCAGCTGAGCTAGCCGCCCTCAAGGCCCGCAGGCCGACGTCTCTTTAGCGCTCTTCGACCTGGCGGGGAATGCGGACCTGCAGGTTTGGGCGCGACCCCTTACGGACCTGGCCGATGTGCAGGCCTGGAGCGATGCGCGCACCACACCAGACCGCCCGGGACCCCAGAGCCCTCCTCCGGCGGCGAGTCGACGCCGCCGGAGCCGCCAAAAGCCGGCGTTGGGCTAGGCCCCTTAGTGAGTCAGGACCGGCTCATCCCCGGCGTCATCGGACGGACGGGGCGGCGAAGCCGGTTCGGTCCATTCGATTGGCTCCAGCGGACGAACCAGGGCGTGGGCCAGGACCTCGTCCACCGAACTCACCGGAAGGATCTCCAGCCCCGCCTTCACATTATCGGGGATGTCCTGAAGATCCTTGAGGTTCTCCTGAGGGATCAGGACGGTCTTCACCCCCGACCTCAGAGCCGCCAGGAGCTTCTCCTTCAGGCCGCCGATGGGCAGGACGCGGCCGCGAAGGGTGACCTCGCCGGTCATGGCGATGTCCCTGCGGATCGGAACCCCGGTCAGGACAGACACGATCGCCGTCGCCATGGCGACGCCGGCCGACGGACCATCCTTGGGGGTCGCCCCCTCTGGAACGTGGATGGCCACGTCGGTCCGTTCGAACAGGGGCGGCTCTATCCCGAAGTGGGTGGCCCGGCTGCGCACATAGGCGTGGGCCGCCTGGACCGACTCCTTCATCACCTCCTTGAGGTTGCCGGTGACCTGCATCCGGCCCTTGCCGGGCATGCGCACGGCCTCGATGGTCAGGATGTCGCCCCCGAAGTCGGTGTAGGCGAGGCCGGTGATGATGCCGACCTGGTCCTCCCCGTCCATCTCGCCGTACTTGAAGCGGCGGACGCCGGCGTATTCGGCCAGGCGCTCACCCTCGACGACGATCGGACCGGTCTCCTCCCCCACCTTCCGGCGCATGAGGTCGCGCACCGTCTTGCGGGCGAGATTGCCGATCGCTCGCTCCAGAGAGCGCACGCCCGCCTCGCGGGTGTAGTAGCGGATCAGATCGCGCAGGGAGGCGTCGGGAAGGGAAAACTCCCCGTCTGTCAGGCCATGGTCCTTCATCTGCTTGGGCAGCAGGTGTCGGCGGGCGATCTCGACCTTCTCATCCTCGGTGTAGCCGGGGATCCGGATGATCTCCATGCGGTCCAGCAGGGGCTGGGGCATGTTGAGGCTGTTGGCCGTGGTCACGAACATGACCGGGCTGAGGTCGTAGTCCACCTCCAGATAGTGGTCGGCGAAGGTGGCGTTCTGAGCCGGGTCCAGCACCTCGAGCAGGGCCGAGGACGGGTCGCCCCGCCAGTCGGCGCCCATCTTGTCGATCTCGTCGAGCAGGAAGAAGGCGTTGGTCGACTTGGCCTTCTTCATGGACTGGATGATCTTGCCCGGCATGGAGCCAATGTAGGTGCGCCGGTGGCCGCGGATCTCGGCCTCGTCGCGCACACCGCCCAGGGAGACGCGGACGAATTCCCGACCCGTGGCCTCGGCGATCGACTTACCCAGCGAGGTCTTGCCCACGCCCGGAGGGCCCACCAGGCAGAGGATCGGACCCTTGAGCGAGCCGGTGCGGGACTGCACGGCCAGGTACTCGAGGATGCGCTCCTTGACCTTCTCCAGCCCGTAGTGGTCGTGCTCGAGGACGGCCTCGGCCTTGTCGAGATCGATGGGCTTTGACTTCGCCTTGCCCCATGGGATGGACAGCAGCCAGTCGAGATAGTTCCGCACGACAGTGGATTCCGCCGACATGGGGCTCATCGAGCGCAGCTTCTTCAGCTCGGCGTTGGCCTTGACCCGGGCCTCCTTGGACAGGCGGGTGCGCTTGATGCGCTTTTCCAGCTCCGCCAGTTCGTCGCGCTCGGCATCCTGCTCGCCCAGCTCGCGCTGGATCGCCTTCATCTGCTCGTTCAGATAGTACTCGCGCTGGGTCTTCTCCATCTGCCGCTTCACGCGGTTGCGGATCTTCTTCTCGGTCTGCATGACCGAGATCTCGCCCTCCATCAGGGCGTAGACCTTCTCCAGGCGCTTGGACACGCTGAAGACCTCCAGAAGCTCCTGCTTCTCGGCGATCTTGACGTTGAGGTGCGAGGCGACACGGTCAGCGAGTTCGCCCGGGTTCTCGATGGCGGACAGGGCGGCGAGGGCCTCCGGCGGGACCTTCTTGTTGAGCTTCACATAGGTCTCGAACTGCTCGACCACAGCCCGGCTGAGAGCCTCGACCTCGGCGGAGGGGGCGGCGTCCTCGATCACGAGGGCCACCTCGCCGGCGAACCAATCCGGCTCCTCCAGGAAACGGACGATCCCGGCCCGGCCACGGCCCTCGACCAGGACCTTCACCGTTCCGTCGGGAAGGCGCAGCAGCTGGAGGATGGCGGCCACCACGCCGACCTCGTAGATGTCCGACTGACCCGGGTCGTCGTCATCCTTGTTCTTCTGCGTGGCGAGCAGGATTTCCCGCTCTGTCGACTTCATCGCTTCCTCCAGAGCCCGGACGGACTTCTCCCGGCCGACGAAGAGCGGCACCGGCTGGTGTGGAAAGACGACGATGTCCCTGAGGGGAAGAATGGGAAGCGTGCGGGCTTCGGTCATGGTCACTTACTCCTGTCCGTCCCCCTCCAATGAGCTGGGACGGTGGCGCCTCCCTGCGACGATCGCCAGGGCGGGCGGCTACAGGATAGATGTGGCGCGTCGGGGGTCCGGTTCAAGCTGTGCAGACCACACAGTCGTGGACAAAGCCTCAAAAGGGTCCGGAAATCCGAGGATCAGTTGAGCTGGGTAATGGTCGCTGCGCCGTTGCCGTATCGGCAGGTGAAGGCGTACGAGACCGCCTTCGGGCCGGCGTCCACGGACGCATAGCCCTGCACCGTCCAGCCGCCCGCTCCGGCTGTCGTGGTCGTAATGCGGTCGATCCGCGGTCGTTGGCCGAAGGCTGAAACCTTGTTGACGGCCTCCAGCCGGCAGGCCTCCACGGCGATCCCGGAGGACGAGGAGGAAGCGCTCGACGAACTGGACGTCGACTTCTCCTTTTCGCTGTTGGCCGCGGCGATCGCCCCGACAACGAGCCCGCCCAGGAGCAGGCCGCCAATCAGGGCCCCGGTGTCGTCCTTCTTGTTGCTTCCATAGTCGGGATAACTGTTGTCAGGGTAGTAGCCATAGCGGTCTTCCACCCGGAAACGGGCGCGGCAACCGCCGTCGACCCAGATGCCCCGGCGATCACGCCCCCAGGTTGAGCCCTCGACGCAGGAACCACGGCCGCTGGAGTATTGGCGATCCAGCCAGACCCGCCCGGAGGAATAGACCGGGCACCAGCTGCGCCGGTAGTCCTGGGAGGCGCAGGTTATGAAAGAGTCCGCGCGCGCCGGCGCAGGGGGCGCCACGCCGGCAACCCCGACGGTGGCGGCGGCGGCGAACAGAAGCACAGAACGCATGGCGGTCTCCTGGAACGGCCTTCGAGGATTTAGGCAGGTGGTTGTGCTCGCGGCAAGCTGAATGCAAGCTGACCGGGAAATGGGCGGAGGGTGTCATGAAGGTGATCCTGGCTGGACTTGTCCTGGCGGTGGCGACGGCGTCCTCTGCGTTGGCTGGCGGCCTTGAGGACGCCCTTGCCCGGGGTGCCCTGCGGGTCTGCACCGTCGAGGCGGCGCCCTTCGCCTTGAGGACCTCAGGCGGCGAGCTGATCGGGCACGAGGTGGACATCGCGGCGCGACTGGCCAGCGATCTGGGCCTCGCACTCGACCTCAAGGCGACCCCCGGGCGCGAGGTCCTCAACCACCTGAACGCGGGGGATTGCGATGTCGCCATCGCCGCGCTGGCCATCGATCCGGGCCGGCTCGCGCAGGTCTGGATGACCAACCCCTACGCCGAATCCGAGATCCGCATCGTCGCCAGCTCGAAGGCGGCGATCCGGGTTGACCAGCTGAATTCGCCGGACACCGCGATCGGGATCGTGACCGGAACCCTTGCCGCCGACCTCGCCCGTCGCGCCCTGCCTGAGGCCACCTTTCGCGAGTTTGTCGACCTGGCCGGGGCCCAGCGCGCTCTTGATGACGGCGCCGTGAACGCTCTCGCCTTCAAGGAGCCGGTCCCGACCCTGACCGTCGCCTCCTCTGCGCCCCAGCGCTATGTGGTCGCCTCAGGGGAGCCCCTTGGACGCACGGCGGACGGCTTCGCCCTCCGCAAGGGCGACACCAACATGCTCAACTTCCTGAATGGCTGGATTTCGGCGCGGAGGCGCGACGGCTACCTGCCCGCTACGGAAGCCTACTGGCTGAAAGGCCTCGACTGGATGGCGCGGGTCAAGCCCACAACCCCTGCCAGATAATCAGGCCGCGCCGCCCTTGTCGCGGCGCTCGGCGTAGATCACCAGCGGCTGGGAACGCCCCTCCACCACCTCTGCGTTGACCACGACCTCCTCGACCCCTTCCCAGGTGGGAAGCTCATACATGGTGTCGAGCAGAATCCCCTCGAGGATAGACCGCAGGCCGCGGGCGCCTGTCTTGCGCGCGATCGCCTTGCGCGCCACCGAAGACAGGGCGTCATCGGTGAACGTCAGGCCGACATTCTCCATGTCGAACAGGCGCTGGTACTGCTTCACGAAGGCGTTCTTGGGCTCTGTGAGAATCCTCACAAGAGCCTTCTCGTCCAGATCATCGAGAGTGGCGAGCACCGGCAGGCGGCCAATGAACTCAGGGATCAGGCCGAACTTGAGCAGGTCGTCGGGTTCGACCTGACGGAAGATCTCGCCGGTGCGGCGCTCATCCGGGTCGGCGACCCGGGCGCCAAAACCGATGGAGGTCCCCTGCCCCCGGGCCGCGATGATCTTGTCGAGGCCCGCAAAGGCGCCGCCGCAGATGAACAGGATGTTGGTGGTGTCGACCTGCAGGAACTCCTGCTGGGGGTGTTTTCGTCCACCCTGCGGGGGCACGGAGGCGACGGTGCCTTCCATGATCTTCAGCAGGGCCTGCTGGACGCCCTCGCCCGAGACATCGCGGGTGATGGAGGGGTTGTCCGACTTGCGGCTGATCTTGTCGACCTCGTCGATATAGACGATGCCCCGCTGGGCGCGCTCGACGTTGTAGTCAGCGGACTGCAGCAGCTTGAGGATGATGTTCTCGACGTCCTCGCCGACATAGCCAGCCTCGGTCAGGGTCGTCGCATCGGCGACGGTGAAGGGCACGTCGATGATTCTGGCCAGGGTCTGGGCCAGCAGGGTCTTGCCGGTGCCGGTGGGCCCGATCAGCAGTATGTTGGCCTTGCCCAGCTCGACATCGTTGTTCTTGGAGGCGTGGTTGAGGCGCTTGTAGTGGTTGTGAACGGCCACCGACAGCACCTTCTTGGCGTGATCTTGGCCGATGACATAGTCGTCGAGGACTTCACGGATCTCCTTCGGAGTCGGGACGCCATCCTTCGATTTCACAAAGGAAATTTTGTGCTCTTCACGGATGATGTCCATGCAGAGCTCGACACATTCATCACAGATGAACACCGTCGGGCCCGCAATCAGCTTGCGGACCTCGTGCTGGCTCTTGCCGCAGAAAGAGCAGTAAAGGGTGCTCTTGGAATCCCCGCCGGCGGCCTTGGTCATGCGTCTCACACTCCTTCGGCGGATGATCCGTCATCGCGCCGTCGAACCCGGATCGATCCATAAGGCCTTGTTCGCCTTACCGGAAGCGGGTTGTCAAAGTGTTGACAGTCCCCCATCGCGGTCCTGATCACAAGTCCGGGTCCTCTTCAGGGGCGCTATACCCGTGAGCTGTGGCATTGTCGTCATGGGGCGAATCCACTGATGCCCCTCCACTCGTAACCTCTGCCGATCCGATTACCTGAACGTGCCCCAAACCCGCTTCCGACCCCTTGCGCCGATCGATCTCGCGCCCGATGACCTACCAGAGGACCCTTCCCAGTCCCCGGGTGTGGTGGCCTTCGACTTCGACGGGACGATGACAGTGCGGGACAGCTTCACCGCCTTTCTGGCCTGGCGCGCCGGAACCGCGAACTGGACCCGCGGCCTCTTCGCCCTGGCTCCCGCTGCTGGCCGTTACCTGGCGGACCGGGACCGTGGCCGGATGAAGGCGGCGGCTGTGAAGCGGTTCCTGGCCGGCATGCCACGGGCCGACCTTGAGGCCCAGGCCCGCGAGTTCGCCGAAGCCCGGGCGACCCGGCTCCTGCGTCCCGACGCCCTTCGATCCTGGCGGTACTGGCGCAATCGTGGCGCGACCCTGGCCATCGTCACCGCGTCGCCAGAAATCCTCGTGGCGCCCTTCGCCCGGGGCCTTGGCGCGGACCACCTGCTCGGCACGCGCCTCGCAGTGGATCCGGAGGGTCGGATCACCGGTGATCTGGACGGCGCCAATTGCCGGGGGCCGGAGAAGACGCGGCGCTTGCGGGAGGTCTTTGGCCCCGACCTTCGCCTGGCCGCCGCCTACGGAGACACCTCCGGAGACACAGACATGCTCTCCATCGCCGCCCATGCGGGATATCGTGAGTTCCGCGAACGGCCCTGAGCCCTCGCCTGCGAACTCAGTCGTCCCCGCGATTCTCCTGGACTTGATCGACCAGGCCCCAGTCGCGGGCCTCCTCGGGGGTCATGAAGGTGTCGGCGTCGAGCTTTTCCTCGACTTCCTGGTAGGTCCGGCCGGTATGCTTGGCGTAGATCTCGTTGAGGCGCCGCTTGATCTTCAGGATGTCCTCGGCGTGACGCTCGATGTCCGAGGCCTTGCCCGAGTAACCGCCGGAGGGCTGGTGCACCATGATGCGTGCGTTCGGCAGGCTGATGCGCTGGCCAGGGGCCCCGGCCGCCAGCAGGAAGGACCCCATGGAGGCGGCGTAACCCATGCAGAGGGTCGCCACCGGGCTGCGGATGTATTGCATGGTGTCGTAGATCGCGAGGCCGGACGACACCACTCCTCCGGGTGAGTTGATGTACATCTGGATCTCTTTCTTGGGGTTCTCGGCCTCAAGATAGAGCAGCTGGGCGCAAACCAGGGCGGACATGCCGTCCTCGACGGGACCTGACACGAAGATCACCCGCTCCTTCAGGAGCCGGGAAAAGATATCGAAGGCTCGCTCGCCCCGGCTGGTCTGCTCGACCACCATGGGAACAAGGTTGAGGGCGGTCGTCACCATATCCGGCATTGGCGTGCACCTTCAGGCTGGAGCGGCGACTCCTCAGCAGAGACGCTCGCTTCCGATATCGCGCTTCGACCGGGCCGTGGCAAGGCCGCGCCCCGGATTGTCCCCGGTCTAGCCCTTGTAGGCCGCCGGCATGTCATCCTCTCTCAGGAGGTCCTCCTTGGAGACCTTCTCATCCTCGACCTGCGCCTTGGAGACGATCAGATCGACGACCTTCTCCTCGAAGATCGGAGCCCGCAGCTGAGCCTGAGCCGAGGGATTCTGGCGGAAGAACTCGAAAATCTGCTGAGCCTGAGGCCCGTAGCGCATGGCCTCAGCACGCATGGCCTCAGCCAGTTCCTGCTCGGTCACCTGGACATTGTTCACCCGGCCGACCTCAGCGAGGACGAGACCGAGGCGGACACGCCGCTGAGCGATCTTGCGATACTCTGCATCAAGTTGCTCGTCGGTCTTGTCGGCGTCCTCGGGCGGCAGGTTGCCCGCGGTCTTGTCCTGCTGGACCTGGTCCCAGATCTGCGAGAACTCGGCCTCGACCATCCTAGGCGGCAGCGGGAAGTCATGCTTCTCGTCCAGGATGTCGAGCAGGGCCCGCTTCAGCTTGAACCGGGTGGCGCTGGCGAACTGTGACTGCAGGTTGGAGCGCAGGAGCTCTTTCAGCTTCTCCAGGTCCTCGATGCCAAGGCGCTGTGCCAGTTCGTCATCGACCTTGCTGGCCTTGGGGGCGCGGACTTCCTTCACCGTCACGGTGAACTCCGCATCCTTCCCGGCCAGGTGGGCCGCCTGATACTCCGCCGGGAAGGTCACCTTCACCAGCACCTCGTCCTCTGGCTTGGCGCCCACCAGCTGCTCTTCAAAACCCGGGATGAACTGGCCCGACCCGAGGGTCAGGGTCGCATCCTCAGCCGACCCGCCCTCGAAGACCTCGCTGTCCACGCGGCCCACGAAGTCGATTAGCAGCTGGTCCCCGCCCTTGGCCTTCAAGGTCTTGCCCTTGCGGGGCTCGTAGGTCTTCGAGGACTCCGCCAGTTCGGCGACGGCCTCGTCGACCTCCTTTTCGGTGGGCTCGTAGACAGGGCGCTTCAGAGAGAGGGTCGAGAAGTCCGCCGGCTCAAACTCGGGGATGACCTCAAGGGCGATCTCGTAAGCGAGGTCCGCCTTGCCCTCCACGACCTGCTGGATGTCGCCGTCGGGGCGCAGGTCAGGTTCACCGGCAGGCCTCAGATTGTTATCCACCAAGACCTTCTGCGTGGTCTCGGTGATGGTCTGCTCGACCACCTCGCTCATGAGGGAGCGGCCGAACATCTTGCGGACGTGAGCCGTCGGCACCTTACCGGGCCGGAAGCCCTTCAGGTTGAGGGTGGGCGTGATCTCCGCGATCCGCGCCTCGACCTTCTCCGCCAGCAGGGCGGAGGGTACGGTCACGCCATAGACCCGGCTCAGACCTTCAACGGACTTCTCAACGATCTGCATCGACATTCAAGTCACCGGACCCCCGCGCATTACGCCGGACAAATCCGCCTTCTTCCGGAAAAACGGGCGCCGCCGAAAGCCGGCGGCAGGCGCGCGCTTATGTCATGCGCCCGGCCACGGGCCAAGAGCAAAGCCGCCCTGCCTGACACGCCCGTGCCGGAAATCCGCCCGGAGCAGGATCAGAAGAGACTCCCGGCGTGCAACAGCCTCAGATATCTCCCAGAAACGCCCTGGACTGACAGTCGCCGGGAACTTTCTTTTGGAGACGTCCATGATGGCTGAACCTGCTCCGGCGCCGGGGGAGCCCCCCTTCCCCGGTATGGCCTGGGTCCCCGGCGGGGTCTTCTCGATGGGTTCGGACCGCCACTACCCAGAAGAGCGACCCGCCCGGCCCGTCCGGGTCGATGGCTTCTGGATCGACCGGACTCCCGTCACCAACGACCAGTTCGCCGCCTTCGTCGCGGCGACAGGTTACGTCACCCTGGCGGAGATCGCGCCCCGTGCGGAAGACTATCCCGGCGCGCCCAAAGCGCTCCTGCGAGCCGCGTCAATGGTCTTCACGCCCACGCGCGGGCCTGTCCCCCTGAATGACGTCTCCCAGTGGTGGCGATGGACCTTCGGTGCGGACTGGCGACGCCCCCTCGGGCCCGGCAGCAGCCTGAAGGGAATGAGCGATCATCCTGTCATCCACGTGGCCTGGCCAGACGTAGAGGCTTATGCGAACTGGTCGGGGAAAACCCTGCCCACCGAGGCGGAGTGGGAGTTCGCCGCCTGGGGTGGGGCTCCCACCACAGCGGAATTCGTCTGGGGTGAGGCGTTGGTTCCCAACGGGAGGCATATGGCCAACACCTTCCAGGGCGGCTTCCCCTTCCGGAACACCTGCGAGGATGGGCATGAGCGCACGTCCCCGGTCGGCGCCTTTCCAGCCAACGGCTATGGGCTCTCGGATATGATCGGCAATGTCTGGGAGTGGACCTCAGACTGGTATGGTCCCCATCCGGCCGGTCCGAAAACCAGCGCCTGCTGCGCGGTGGAGAACCCCAGGGGCGGGCGCGAAACCGATAGCCTGGACCCGGCCCTGCCCGACATCCTGATCCCAAGAAAGGTGATCAAGGGGGGGTCCTTTCTCTGCGCGCCCTCGTACTGCCGGCGCTATCGCCCCGCGGCGCGACATCCGCAGTCGATTGACAGCGCCGCGAGCCATGTCGGCTTTCGATGCATCGTGCGCCCGCAGACTTGAAACCCGTCCGCCGCTTGTATCCGGAGCTCAGCCGCCATAGGACGGCCGGACCGTCGCCCTCCTGGCGGAATTGGTAGACGCGCGGGATTTAGGTTCCCGTGCCGCAAGGCGTGCCGGTTCGAGTCCGGCGGAGGGCACCAGGCTCAGTGGCGGGCGAACAGGCCCGCCAGGACCGCCGGGACCAGGCCTGGCAGGTCTTCGGAGATGAGGCCGGGCCCAAACCGGTCTGCGGCCTCGGCGTGGATCCAGGCGCCTGCACAGGCGGCTTCGAAGCTGGGGGCTCCCTGCGCCAACAGCCCCGCGACAAGGCCTGCCAGAACATCTCCCGATCCGGCCGTGGCCAGCCAGGCGGGTGCATTCAGGGTGACCGCCGCCCGCCCGTCCGGATGGGCGATGACGGTATCTCCTCCCTTGAGCAGGACCACCGCCCCGGCCCTTCTCGCGGCCCCCCTGGCCGCAGCGATCCGGGTGTCGGAGGACGACAGCACCCCGGGGAAGAGACGCTCGAACTCACCTGTATGCGGGGTCAAAACATCGTCCAGGTCCAGCAAGCCGAACAACTCCCCCGGCGAGGCCCGGAAGGCGGTGATGGCGTCGGCATCGATGACCAGGGCGGCGCCTGTCCGCCCCAGGGCCAGAACCTTCTCCCGGGTGGAGTCTTCAAGACCGGCGGCGGGGCCCACCACGACGGCGTCCATGTCAGCGCAGGCGGCCTCGACCTCGTCGGCGGAATCCCCCGCGACCAGCATGACCGCCTCGAGGTGGGCCGCGTTGACGGCCATGGCGTCCCGGGGCGAGACCAGGGTCACAACACCGGCCCCGACGCGCAGCCCGGCCCGGGCGGCCAGCCGCGCCGCGCCCGTCCGCCAGGGACCGCCGCTGACGACTCCGAGCCGACCCCGGCTGTGCTTGTGGCCCGAGAGGGAGGGCCAGGGGAAGTTTTCAATCCAAAGGTCCGGATCGTTCTCGAAGAGGGACGAGGACACTTCGCCCAGACCGATGTCGGCCACGACAACCTCGCCGCAGCGTTCTCGGCCGGGCAGCAGGACATGAGCCGGTTTGCGCGCCTGGAAGGTAACGGTCAGCATAGCGGACAGGGCCGACGGGCCAACCGGACGCCCGGTATCGCCGGAGAGCCCGCTGGGGATGTCGATGGCGACGACCTGGTGGGGCCTGGCGGTCAGGGCCTCCAGCCGGCGGACCACAGCGGAATCGAGGGGACGATTGAGGCCGGCGCCGAACAGGGCGTCGACAATAAGGGCCTCGTCACCCTCCTGACCCCATCCGGCCACGGGGCCCGTCCAGGCCTTCCGCGCCTCCCGCGCGGCCGGAGTGGCGGGCGGGGCCAGAGCTTCGACGGTGACAGGCCAGCCGCGACCGGCGAGTTCGCACGCAACGACATACCCGTCGCCGCCATTGTCACCAGGTCCGCAGAGCACTCGGACGGGCTGTCTTTCGAACCGGGCCTCGATCGCCCGGGCGACAGCGCGCCCCGCCTTCTGCATGAGCTGAGTGACCGTGGCGCCGCGCGCGACCGCGGCGCGATCCGCTTCGGCCATCTCGGCCACAGTCAGGATAGGCTTTGGCGACATGGGCTAGAGGACGCCTGTCGACGCCTCGCGCCCGGCCTCTACGAGACTGAGACTGCCGCCGTCGGTGACCAGGGTGGTGATGGAGGCGTGATCCGGCCGGAAGACCAGGACCCGGTCATCCTGGGCCAGGAGCGACATGACCGCATTGATCGCCACGTAGTGGCTGAACACCGCCGTCCGGCCCCGCGGCAAGAGGGAAGCCGCAGCCTGGCGTCGCCAGTCCTCATAGTCGAGGTCGCCCTGGATGTCGGCCCATCGCCCCTGGAAGGCCTCTCGCAGCCAGGCGGGGCGCGCCTCGGCGGTCAGCGCTTTCGGAGTCGGGATTTCGCCCACGCCCGGATCGATCTCCATCTCCACCCCAAGAGCCTCGGCCGTCGGCGCCGCCGTCTCGCGACACCGCCGCAGGGGTGAACTGACCACCCGAAGGGGGCGCTGGTCCTCGGGCAGGGACAGGAGAAAGTCCCGGGCGGCCTCCGCCTGGGCGCGGCCGGCGTCATCAAGACCCGGGTCCTCGTCGGCCTCGCCCCAGACGGCGGCGGGCTTGCCATGGCGGATCAGGAAGAGCGTCTGCATGGTCTAGTCCAGAGTGAAGAGGTTGCGACGGTCGTCTTCGGAGCGGGCGACAGTTCCGGTGCGGCCAATGCCCTCCCGCGCTTCCAGCGAGGCCAGGGCCTTCGTCTCGGTCCCGGGGATGATGGCGGCGAACCGCCGATCGCCTTCGTCCCGCCCGACGATGATCCCCATCCGGAAGCCATCCCGGTCATGAATCACGGTGTAGGTTTCCACCCTGCCCCGCCCGGATGGCCGTTCGATGACGGTGGGGCGCGGCAGGGCGTCGATGCGGGCCTGCAGGACAGAGGGATCCTCGCGCCGGAAAGGCGCGGAGGGTCGACGGGTGGAGTAGACCCCGGTGGACTGCTTGGTCAGGTACCAGCCATTGGCCGTGCACAGACCAAAGCTCCCGGGCGTCTCCCGCAGTCTTTGCATCATCACCACCACGCCATGCATGGCGTAGTTGTTCCCCGGCCCTCCGGCGTAGGGCAATCCGCCCGTGACCGTGAAGCCCCGCGGATCATCGAGCGCCAGGCCCAGGGACTCGGCGCCGACCTGAACTGCCGAAGGAAAGCAGGAGTAGAGGTCGAAGGCGGCGACATCCGAGACGGATATTCCCGCCATGCCCAGGGCAAGCTCTCCCGTCAGGCGCATGGCCGGGCTGGAGTGGAAGTCCTGTCGGTCGATCGGGTTCCAGATGTCGTTCGCGTCAGCGCAGCCGTGGAGAAAGACCAAACGATCCTCAGCGACGCCCAGTTCCCGCGCCCGCGCCAGGCTGGTGACCAGAACGCCGGCCGACTGATCGACGTCCATGATGGCGTTCAGGAACTTGGGATAGGGAAATCCAATCATCCGGTTGGCGGGGGTCACCGTCACAAGTTCCCCGGGAGAGCGCTCGATGGGGAACCAGGCCTCGGGATTGGCGGCGGCCACCCGCGTGAAGGGCGCAAACAGCTCTCCAAGCCGCCGCTGATGGTCCGGGATCGACCGGCCATCACGGGCGCGCAGGGCGTTTTCGAACAGGGGATAGATATTGATCGGCCGGTCCATACCGTGGACCGCCTCATAGGGGCTGACGCCCGGGCGGCCGTCCCCGATCCACTCGGGGGGCGGGAGATACTCGGCGTCATCCCAGTCGTCAAACCCCAGGCCGCGGGCCAGGCGCTTGGCGCCGGATCCCATGAACTCAGCGCCGACGACGAGGACCTGACGGTTGCGCCCCTCGGAAATCCTCTGGGCCGCCACATTGATGGCGTACTGAGAACTGTTGCCGCCTGCGCGGGTGTAGACGCTCCAGGCCGGAGCAGCCCCGATACGCCGGGCCAGGGTCGCCGGCGGGTTCGTAGAGTGGGGCCTGACGCGGCGCTCGCCCTGCGCATCGATGGCGAAACTGATCATGGCGAGGCCGTCAATGCCGGCCAGGACGGACGGGTCCAGCCCGGCGTCGGCGGCGGCGCGTTCCGCCGCGAACTTGAGCAATTGCGTCGGAGAGGGCGACGCGCCCGGTTCGCCGCGCCAGGTGAACTGGCCGCCCCCGATCAGAACCGGCGTCGTTTCGTCGCTCACCCGGCGTCTCCCCATCTGCGTGGGGTCAATCCTAGGCTCTGAAGGGCGCGTCTCAAGCGGAATTCCGGACCGACGTAGAATTGCCCATTTACCAATCAGGTGGCGCCTATTCTTCGAGCACCCGCTGAACTTTCCATCCGGACTTCGGGCTCAGGCCTGCGCCGCATCTTGCACCGCCCGACGGCCTCATTCACCTGCCCAGACACAGCGGGCGCAACGCCCGGCCGGAGCCGGCAGATGAAGAAGATCGAAGCGGTCATCAAGCCCTTCAAGCTCGACGAGGTGAAGGAGGCCCTGCAGGAGCTGGGTCTCCAGGGCATGACTGTCATCGAGGCCAAGGGGTATGGCCGTCAGAAGGGCCACACGGAGCTCTACCGCGGGGCGGAGTACGTCGTCGACTTCCTGCCCAAGATCAAGGTTGAAGTCGTTCTACCCGACGACCAGCTCGAGGCGGCGCTGGAGGCGATCGTCGGGGCGGCCCGGACCGGGCGTATCGGCGATGGGAAGATTTTTGTCTCTGAGGTCCTGGATGTCCTGCGCATCCGGACTGGCGAGACGGGAGACGCCGCCGTCTAGGCGGGTGTAGTATTGACCGAGAAGGGGAACAACATGGCTACGGCCAAGGACATTCTGGACCAGATCAAGGAACAAGACGTTAAGTACGTCGACGTCCGCTTTACCGACATTCGCGGCAAGATGCAGCATGTCACCTTCGACATCGACCTGGTGGACGAAGATTTCCTGACCGACGGCACCATGTTCGACGGCTCGTCGATCGCCGGCTGGAAGGCGATCAACGAAAGCGACATGAAGCTGCGTCCGGACCTGGATACAGCCGTCATCGACCCCTTCTACCAGCAGACCACGCTGGCCCTGATGTGCGACGTGGTGAACCCCGACACGGGCCTGCCTTACAATCGCGATCCGCGGTCGATCTCGAAGGCGGCGTTGAACTACATGAAGTCTGCGGGCATCGGCGACACCGCCTTCTTCGGCCCCGAGGCCGAGTTCTTCATCTTCGACGACGTTCGCTGGTCCACCGCCCCGCACAATACCGGCTACTCCTTTGACTGCTCCGAGCTGCCGGTGAACTCGGCCAAGGAGTACCCGGAAGGCAATATGGGCCACCGGCCCGGCCCGAAGGGCGGCTACTTCCCGGTCAATCCCGTGGACTCCGGCCAGGACCTGCGCGGCGAAATGCTGGCGGTGATGGGCGAACTCGGCATGAAGCCTGAGAAGCACCACCATGAGGTGGCGCCCGCCCAGCATGAACTCGGCTTGAAGTTCGACACCTTGGTGGTGATGGCCGACCGGATGCAGCTCTACAAGTACGTCATCCACAACGTGGCGGCCGCCTACGGCAAGACGGCGACCTTCATGGCCAAGCCCATGTTCGCCGACAACGGCTCGGGCATGCACGTGCACCAGTCAATCTGGGGCGCCGGCAAGCCGCTGTTCGCCGGCGACAAGTACGCGGGCCTGTCCCAGATGTGCCTCTGGTACATCGGCGGAATCATCAAGCACGCCAAGGCGATCAACGCCTTCGCGAACTCGACGACCAATTCCTACAAGCGGCTGGTGCCCGGCTACGAAGCTCCGGTGAAGCTGGCCTACTCGGCCCGCAACCGCTCGGCCTCGATCCGGATCCCGCATGTGGACAGCCCGAAGGGCAAGCGCATCGAGGCCCGTTTCCCGGACCCGATGGGCAACCCCTACCTGACCTTCACCGCCCTGCTGATGGCCGGCCTGGACGGCATCATCAACCAGATCGATCCGGGCGGCCCGCAGGACAAGAACCTCTACGACCTGCCCCCGCGCGAGCAGAAGAAGGTCCCCGAGGTCTGTGGTTCGCTGCGTGAGGCCCTCGAGGCCCTCGACAAGGACCGGGCCTTCCTCAAGGCCGGCGGCGTCATGGATGACGACTTCATCGACTCCTACATCGAACTGAAGATGGAAGAGGTGATGCGCCTCCAGCTGCATCCGCACCCGGTCGAGTTCGACATGTACTACAAGTGCTGATCTCCCCTCCTCCCCGGTGAGATCAAGGGAAGGCCGCCGGGGTTCCGGCGGCCTTTCTGATTCCGGGCCCGAATCGCGGCAATGAACCCGCATGGCTGAACCGCCCCCCCAGGCCTCGCTCTTCGACGACCCGCAGCCCGCACCCCGTCCGTCCGGGGCCGCGGAACCGCCGAGGCCGGCTGCCCCCTCCCCGCCCCCTGCGCCGACCAAGGGCGGCTATTCCGCAAAGGACATCGAAGTCCTGGAGGGCCTGGAGCCGGTACGCATGCGGCCGGGCATGTACATCGGCGGCACGGACGAGCGAGCCCTGCACCACCTCTTTGCCGAGGTGCTGGACAACGCCATGGACGAGGCTGTCGCCGGCCATGCGCGGCTCATAGAGGTGCGACTCAGCGCCGATGGCGCCCTGACCGTCCGGGACGACGGCCGGGGCATCCCGGTGGACCCCCATCCCAAGCACCCCGGCAAATCGGCGCTTGAGGTCATCATGACCGTCCTGCACTCCGGCGGGAAGTTCTCGGGCAAGGCCTATGAGACTTCCGGGGGCCTGCACGGCGTCGGCGTTTCAGTGGTCAACGCCCTGTCCGAACACCTGGAGGTCACGGCCTTCAAGGACGGTTTCGAGTGGCGCCAGACCTTCAGCCGCGGCAAGCCCGTCGGCGGGCTGGAGAAACTCGGGTCGACCCGGAAGCATGGGACGGTCATCACCTTCCGTCCGGACCCGGTCATCTTTGGCGAGTCCGCAGCCTTCCGGCCGGCCCGGCTCTACCGGATGGCCCGCTCCAAGGCCTACCTCTTCGGAGGCGTCGAGATCCGCTGGGCCTGTGATCCGGCCCTGATCCACGACCAGACGCCGTCCGAGGCCGTCCTGCGCTTTCCCAATGGCCTGGCGGACTTCCTGGCCGAGCGCGTCCGCGACATCGAGACCGTCACCCCTGAACCCTTCGTCGGCCGCTTCGAGCGCAAGGGGGATCCGGGCAAGGTCGAGTGGGCCGTGGCCTGGACGGGCGCCGGCTTCGGCGAGGCCGACGGCTTTCTTCAGTCCTACTGCAACACGGTTCCCACCCCGGAAGGCGGGACACACGAAGCCGGCTTCCGCGCCGCCCTGACCCGCGGGCTCAAGGCCTACGCCGAACTGGTCGGAGAGAAGCGCGCGGGCCTCCTGACCGCCGAGGACGTGGTCGCCCAGGCCGGGGGTCTGGTCAGCGTCTTCATCGCCAACCCCGAATTTCAAGGCCAGACCAAGGAGCGCCTGTCCTCGGCGGAGGCCCAGAGGCTGGTCGAGACCGCCTTGCGCGATCCCTTCGACCACTGGCTCGCCGCCCAGCCCAAGGCCGCGCGCGCCCTTCTGGACTTTGTGATCCTGCGCGCCGAGGAGCGCCTGAAGCGGCGGCGGGAAAAGGAAGTCTCCCGCGCCTCCGCCACCCGCAAGCTGCGCCTGCCGGGCAAGCTGGCGGACTGCTCGAGCCAGGCTTCGGAGGGGTCCGAGATCTTCATCGTCGAGGGCGACAGCGCCGGCGGATCGGCCAAGCAGGCGCGCGACCGCCGCACCCAGGCCATCCTTCCCCTCCGCGGCAAGATCCTGAATGTCGCCTCGGCCACGACAGACAAGCTGGGGCAGAACAAGGAGCTGTCCGATCTGATGCTGGCCCTTGGGGTGCAGGGCGGCGCCCGTTTCCGCGAGGACGACCTGCGTTACGGACGCGTGGTCATCATGACGGATGCCGATGTCGACGGGGCCCACATCGCCAGCCTATTGATCACCTTCTTTTACCGGACCATGCCCCAGCTGATCCGGGCCGGGCGCCTCTACCTCGCACTGCCCCCCCTCTATCGCCTCAGCCATGGCGGCAAGGTCGTCTACGCCCGGGACGACGCCCATCGCGAGGCCCTGCTGGCCACCGAATTTAAGGGCAAAAAGCCCGAGGTCGGACGGTTCAAGGGCCTAGGCGAGATGATGCCCGCCCAGCTCAAGGAAACCACCATGGACCCGGCGCGCCGCACCCTGGCGCGGGTCACCCTGCCCCGCTCCGAGGAGGAGGTCGCAGAGTTGGTGGAGGCGCTCATGGGCCGCAAACCCGAGCTGCGGTTCCGTTTCATCCAGGAGAACGCCGAGTTCGCCGCAGCGGACCTCGACCTCTGAGACCGGGCGCGCTTCGCTTGCGCGTTGACTTGGAGGCCCCAGCCCGTATGTTCCGCGGCGCGCGACGACCGACGTCCGCGCCGCTGCGCCGTGCGCGCCCCCGCCCCGCGGGTCGGGCACGTCGCCCTTTAGGCCAATAATGACCGAATTCTCTGAACTGGGCCTCTCGCCTGAAATCCTGCAGGCCGTCTCCGCGACGGGCTACACCACCGCCACTCCGATCCAGGCCCAGGCCATCCCCGTCGCCCTTACCGGCAAGGATGTCCTTGGAATCGCCCAGACCGGGACAGGAAAGACCGCCGCCTTCACCCTGCCGATGATCGAGCGCCTCTCCCAGGGGCGCAGCCGGGCGCGCATGCCTCGGGCCCTGGTCATCGCCCCCACCCGCGAACTCGCCGATCAGGTCTCGGCCTCCTTCGAGCGCTATTCCGCCAACCAGGCGCGGAAACTGTCCTGGGCCCTGCTGATCGGCGGCGTCTCATTCTCAGACCAGGAGCTCAAGCTGGACCGGGGCGTCGATGTCCTGATCGCCACGCCCGGGCGCCTCCTCGATCACTTCGAACGCGGAAAGCTGCTTCTCACAGGCGTCCAGATCCTCGTGGTCGATGAGGCGGACCGCATGCTGGATATGGGCTTTATTCCGGACATCGAGCGGATCTTCCGCCTGACGCCGCCCAAGAAGCAGACCCTGTTCTTCTCGGCGACCATGCCGCCTGAGATCACCCGACTGACGAAGCAGTTCCTGAACGATCCTGTCCGCATCGAGGCGGCCCGCCCGGCCACCACCGCAGAGACCATCGCCCAGCATCTCGTGCGGCTGCCGACCTCCGATCCCAAGGCCAAGCGTACCGCGCTGCGCATGCTGATTGAGGCCGAGGGCATCAAGAACGGCATCGTCTTCTGTAACCGCAAGTCAGAGGTGGACATCGTCGCCAAGAGCCTGCGGACCCATGGCTTCGACGCCGCGGCGATCCATGGCGACCTCGACCAGCAGACCCGGATGCGGACCCTGGACTCCTTCCGGACCGGCGATCTGAAGCTTCTCTGCGCCTCGGACGTGGCGGCCCGGGGCCTCGACATCCCGGATGTCAGCCATGTCTTCAACTACGACGTGCCGCACCATGCGGACGATTATGTGCACCGGATTGGTCGCACCGGCCGCGCCGGTAAGTCCGGGCGCGCCTTCATGATCGTTACGCCGGCGGACGCCAAGAACATCGACAAGGTTCTCAAGCTGATCGGCAAGGACCCCGAGGAAGTCACCCTGGAGGGCGTTGATCTCGCCGCCATCAAGGACTCGCCCCGGGACGACCGACGGTCAGGCCGTAGTCGGGCGACCGCGAGGGGACGCGCCGGCGAGGGCGCAGATCGCCGTCGGCGGAACGCGCCCTCAGATCCAGCGGTCGAGGCGGAGGCTGGAGTCCGGGGCTCGCCCCCAGCTGGGTCAGAGTCGCAGTCTGCGAAGCCAGAGGTTCAGCCGACCGAGGACGCACGCCCCCCGCGCACGGGGACCCGAGGCGATCGCCGAGAGCGCGCCGCCCCGGCCCGTTCCCGACCGCGCGATCGCGCGGAGGACGAGGGGCGAGCGGGGGTCCCGGTTGTCGGATTTGGGTCCGACCTGCCAGCCTTCCTCGCACGCCCGACAACCCCAAGACCGAAGTAGACCGAAGCGACTTGGGAGCTTGACTTCAAAGCTCAGGGGCGGAAGTGATCAAGCGCTGCGCACCGCCGCCAGCGCTTCGGTTTGTCGTGCGCGTAAGGTCGGATGGAGGGACAAGGGCGGTGGACACAGACGCCAAGTTCAGGTCGCCTGAGGCTTATGAGCTTGCACGCCTTGCGTTGGAGCAGCTGGAGCATCAGCGTGTCTGGCCGACGCCGCTGAACTATGAGCTCTGGTCCCAAGTCATCTCTGAGCCCGACGGCCCCCTCGCCCAGGAGATCGAGCGCCTTCGCGTGGCCGGGGAAGCCCTCACCGATGACCTGGCCGAGCGACTGGCCTCGACCTACCTCCCGAAGGCCCGGCTGAGCGAACAGATCCGGGACACCGGGCAGGCCTTGTCGCGCGAACTGGCCAGCGCCGAACAGGTCATCAGGACCGCCCAGGAAAGCAGCGAGAGCTTCTCTTCCCGCCTGGAAGAAACCTCGCGGACCCTTGAGAATGATCCAACAGGGCCCGCCCTGCAGGATGCGGTGGCGAACCTGGCCGACGCCACATTGCAGATGCGGGCGCAGAACGCCTCCTTCGAACGGGCCCTCGCCGCCTCGACCTCGGAAGTCGCCGTGCTGCGCGAACAGTTGGAAACGATCCGGAAGGAGGCCGCCACCGACACCCTCACCCGCCTCGCAAACCGCCGCGCCTTCGATGAGGCGATCGAGCGTTGCCGCGCTGAAGCCATCGAGACCGGGAGAGGCTTCTGCCTCGCCCTCCTGGACATCGATCATTTCAAGAAGTTCAACGACATCTGGGGCCACCAGACAGGCGACCAGGTGCTCAAGTACGTGGCCAGCGCCATCCTCAAGCATGCGCCGCCCCCAAGGTTCGCAGCCCGGTTCGGCGGCGAGGAGTTCGCCATTATCGCGGCGGGGGAGACCCTGTCCGCAACCGCACCCTTGGTGGAGCGTATCCTGAGGGACGTCTCCGCCGCGAACGTCCGCCGCAGGTCAACCAATGACAACCTTGGGATCATTACCCTTTCGGCGGGAATCGCCGCGTATCGGCCGGGCGATACGGTTCACAGCCTGATCGAGCGGGCGGACGCCAGCCTCTACCAGGCCAAGCGTGACGGCCGTAACCGGCTGGTGGTCGACAACGACCTCGGATGAAGGGGTCTGGCCTGACGTAGGGTCAGCCGGGCTTTGCTGCTTTCGACACATAAATCGGAGGGACTCATGGCCTACGAAAAAATCAAGATCTCGCTGAATGACGGCATCGCCGTCATTTCCCTCGCCGATCCGGCCACCCTGAACGCCGCCGGCCTCGACACCATGGCCGAACTGCGCGCCGCCTTCGCCGCCTACGCCCGACCCGACTCCGGCGCCCGCTGTGTCATTCTCACCGGTGAGGGGCGCGGCTTCTGCTCAGGAGCCAATCTTTCGGGCGGCGGCGGGGCCTCATCCTCGGCCAGCGCCGACCCCGACGGGCCGGACTCCGGCTCGGCGCTGGAGACCGTCTACAATCCCTTCATGACCTCGTTGCGGGACTATCCGATCCCTATCGTGACAGCGATCAACGGGGCTGCAGCCGGCGTTGGCTGCTCTCTGGCCCTGATGGGCGACATCATCGTCGCCGGCGAGAGCGCCTACTTCCTTCAGGCCTTCCGGCGCATCGGCCTGGTGCCGGATGGAGGCTCGACCTACCTGCTGCCGCGCCTGATCGGAAAGGCCCGGGCCCTGGAGATGGCGCTGCTGGGCGAGAAGATCCCCGCGAAGACTGCCCTCGACTGGGGCCTAGTCAACCGGGTCGTGCCCGATGACCAGCTGATGTCCACCGCTCACGAAATCGCCCGCTCCCTGGCAGACGGCCCCTGGGCCCTCGGATCCATTCGTAAACTCATCTGGGACAGCCTCGACAATGACTGGCTGCAGCAGCTGCACGCCGAGCGTGTGGCCCAGCGCACAGCTGGGCGCACATCCGACTTCAAGGAAGGCGTGATGGCCTTCCTCCAGAAGCGGGTGGCGGTCTTCAACCGCAAGTAGGCCGCAGATCAGGCGTCGGGGGCTGCGGCGGGCTGGATGGTGACGCTCTCGCCGCAGCCGCAGGCGTCCGTCTGGTTCGGATTGCGGAAGACAAACTTGGAAGACAGGCGCGTGACCTCGTAGTCGATGACCGTACCCAAAAGGAAGAGCACGGCGGAGGGCTGCACCAGAATGGTGACGTCCTGGTCGGTTACCACCTCGTCCAGCGGATCGACAGACTTTGCGTAGTCCAGGACATACTCCTGGCCGGCGCAACCGCCATTCTTCACGCCGACGCGCAAGCCCGCAATGGGCGACTCGGAGCGTGCAATAATCTCCCGGACGCGGTCCGCGGCGGCCGGCGTGAGCGAAACGACCTGCGGGCGGGGGCGCCGGGGGCGAGGCGTGGCGGAGAGAGTTTCAACGGTCATGGGCGTAATATGGGCTCAGAACATGTTCAGTTGAAGCTTGGCTTCGTCGGACATGCGCGAGGGGTCCCAGGGCGGATCGAAGACCAGGTCGACCTTCACGTTCCGGACATCCGGAATGGCGCGCACGGCGTCTTCAACCCAGCCCGGCATTTCGCCCGCCACCGGGCACCCGGGCGCCGTCAGGGTCATGTCCACGGCGACATCCCGATCATCCGACACATCAACCTTATAGATCAGTCCTAGCTCGTAGATATCGACCGGAATCTCCGGGTCGAAGACGGTCTTGAAGGCCTCGATCAGCCGGTCTGTCAGCCGGTCAAGTTCGGCCTGGCTCAGGGCGCTGGCGGCGCCCTCGCCGCTGGGTTCGGTGGAGGTGGCGGTCATGCGAAAAAGGTCCGGGTTCGATCAAGGGCTTCGAGGAAGGCATCGACTTCCTGGGTCGTGTTGTAGAGGGCGAAGGAGGCGCGGACGCTGGAACTGACCCCCAGCCGCCGCATCAGGGGCTCGGCGCAGTGGGTCCCGGCCCGGACGGCCACGCCATAGCGATCCAGCAATTGGGCGATATCATGGGCATGCGCGCCCTCAAGGGTGAAGCTGAGTATCGCCCCCTTCCCCTCCGCCTCGCCAAGAATTCTCAGTCCGTTGATCGAAGCGACGCCCTTGCGCGCGCGCTCATAGAGGGCGGCCTCATGAGCGTGGATCGCCTGCCGGTCCTGGGCCGACAGCCAGTCCACCGCTGCGCCCAGTCCGACCGCCTCCACAATCGGCGGCGTGCCCGCCTCAAACCTCAGGGGTGGATCGGCATAGGTGATCCGGTCGAAGTCGACCCGGTCGATCATCTCGCCGCCGCCCTGCCAGGGCGGAAGGGCATCCAGGCGCTCGGACCGCCCCCAGAGCACCCCGATCCCTGTCGGTCCGTAGAGTTTGTGCCCGGAAAAAGCGACGAAATCCGCCCCGAGTTCATGCACATTGAGGGGGGCGTGGACCACCGACTGGCAGGCGTCGACCACCAGGACGGCGCCAGCCGCCGTGCACAGCTCACTGATCCGCTGCACCGGGTTCACCGTACCGAGGACATTTGACATGTGCACCACTGACACCACCCGGGTCCGGGGGGTGATCAGGTGTTCAAGGGCCTCCATGTCCAGGGCCCCATCCGGCAGGAGGGGGGCGAAGCGCAGAACCACCCCCTGGCGTTCCCTCAGAAAGTGCCAGGGTACGATGTTGGCGTGATGCTCCATCTCGGTCAGGAGCACCTCGTCTCCCGCAGAAAGACTACGCCCGAGACCGGCGGCCACCAGGTTCAGCGCCTCGGTGGCTCCCCGGGTGAAGACGATCTCGGACTCCGTCGCCCGGATAAAGTTCGCGACCTTTTTCCGTGCATTTTCATAGAGTTCAGTCGTTTCATTCGCCAGGGTGTGAAGACCACGGTGGACATTGGCGTAGCTGTTGCGCATCAGGTCCGACATGGCCCCGATCACCGCCTCGGGCTTCTGGGCTGAGGCGGCGCTGTCCAGGTAGACCAGCGGCCGGTCGCCGATCCTACGGGATAGGATCGGAAATTCCGGGCGGACATGATCAGGGTCGAAGGCCATCAGATTCCGGCGTCCAGCCGCGCCGCCAACCAGGCCCGCAGGTACTCCACCGGCACAGGCGCTTCGACGCGGTCGAGGACCTCGCCCAGGAAGGACGCCGCCAGCAGGCTCCGGGCCTCAGCCTCGGGAAGACCCCTCTGGCGCATGTAGAAGAGGACATCCTCGTCGAGGGCGCCGACCGTGGCGCCGTGGGCGCAGGCCACGTCGTCCGCATAGATTTCAAGCTCAGGCCGGGCGTCGACCTCGGCCCGGTCCGACAGGATCAGGGCGTTGTGCGCCATACGGGCGTCAGCGCCATCCGCGCCCTCCTGAACCGTGATCCGCCCCTGAAAGACCGCCCGGGCCTGGTCGTCGACAATGCCGCGGGTCAGCTGTTCGGTCCGGCCGTCCGGACCTTCGTGGCGGACGCTGGTGGTCAGGTCCGCGTGACGGCGGTCACGCAGGACATAGGCCCCGTCTAGCCGGACCTCAGCGCCCTGCCCCGGGTGCCGCACCCGGGTCTCCAGGCGCTGTCGCCGTGCGCCGGTGGTCATGAGGGTCTGTGCAAACCGGGTCCGGGCCGACAGGCGCACGTCCAGCTCGACCACGGCCACAGATTCGGGGTCGAGGTCCGACAGGACCAGCCGCTCGCAGGACGCGCCCTCGCCAAGGGACAGGTCGATCCCCAGCAGAGACAGGCCCGCCCCACCGCCCTCGTGGGACTCCAGAAGAGTCAGCCGGCCGCCGGCGGCGACTTCGATCCGCAGGCGGGAGGCATGGGCGCCGTCGCCTCGGGAGACATTGCGCAGGATGACAGTCCGGGACTCGTCGGCGACGATCCTGAGGTCTTCCGGCCCCGCTCCGTTGGCCACCAGGATGGCCTCGCCCTCCAGGCCGTCGAAGGGCCCGACGCCCAGCTCCCCGGGCTCCAGGCGCTGCGACGGTTCCGGCACGGTCCGAAGCAGGCCGCGCAGGTCGGTCCAACGCCAGTCTTCGTCCCGCCGGGAGGGCAGCCGCGAAGGATCGCGCAGCCGGATGGCCTCATCCAGACTCACGCCGCCCTCGCGTACTTGTCGTAACCTTCGCGCTCGAGCTCGAGGGCCAGCTCCGGCCCGCCGCTCGCCGCAATGCGTCCGTCGGCCAGCACATGCACCCGGTCCGGCCGGATGTAGTCGAGCAGCCTCTGATAATGAGTGATGACGAGCATGGACCGCCCCGGGCCCCGCAAGGCGTTGACGCCGTCAGAAACGATCCGGAGAGCGTCGATATCGAGCCCGGAGTCTGTCTCGTCGAGAATCATGAAGCGTGGCGAAAGCATCGCCATTTGAAAGACTTCCATCCGCTTTTTCTCGCCACCGGAGAAACCGACGTTCAGCGGCCGCTTCAGCATGTCGAAGTCTATTTTCAGGTCCGAGGCACAGACGCGGGCCTGCTTCAGAAAGTCCGGAGCCGAGATCTCAGCTTCGCCCCGGGCCTTGCGCTGGGCGTTCATCGCCGCCCGGATGAAGGTCAGGGCGGGAACACCAGGTATTTCAAGCGGATACTGGAAAGATAGGAACAAGCCCTGCGCCGCGCGCGCATTGGCTTCAAGCCCGAGCAGGTCAACACCGTCAAGCTCCGCCGCGCCGCCGGTGACTTCATAGCCGGGGCGACCCGTCAGGACATAGGAGAGTGTCGATTTCCCCGCCCCGTTAGGACCCATGATGGCGTGGACTTCGCCAGAGGGCACATCCAGGGTGAGGCCTTTGAGAATCTCGCGCTCGCCCACACGGACGCGCAAATCCCGTAAACTCAGCACGATAAGACCTCTCTTTGAACGGAAACGGTCACTCGGTTCACCCCACGCTGCCTTCCAGGGAGATCGCCACAAGCTTCTGGGCCTCCACGGCGAACTCCATAGGCAGTTCCTGCAGGACATCGCGGACAAAGCCGTTGACCAGCAACTGCACGGCCTCTTCCTCGGGAAGACCCCGCTGCTGAGCGTAGAAGAGCTGGTCCTCAGAGAGCCGGGTGGTGGTGGCCTCGTGCTCAAAGGTGCAGGCTCCGTTGCGCGCCTCGATGTACGGGACCGTGTGGGCGGAACAGGACTTACCGATCAGCAGGCTGTCGCACTGGGTGAAGTTCCGCGCGCCCCTCGCCTTCGGGTGGGCCGACACCAGCCCCCGGTAGGTGTTGGAAGACCGGCCGGCGCTGATCCCCTTGGAGATGATGCGCGAGCGCGTCCCCTCGCCCAGGTGGATCATCTTGGTGCCGGTATCGGCCTGCTGGCGGCCATTGGTGATGGCGATGGAGTAGAATTCCCCAACGCTCTCGCGGCCCCGGAGGATGCAGGAGGGATACTTCCATGTGATCGCCGACCCGGTCTCGACCTGGGTCCAGGACACCCGCGAGCGGTCGCCGCGGCAGTCCGCCCGCTTGGTGACGAAGTTGTAGATCCCGCCCTTCCCCGTCTCCGGATCGCCAGGGTACCAGTTCTGGACGGTGGAGTACTTGATCTCAGCATCCTCCAGGGCGACCAGTTCCACCACGGCGGCGTGCAGCTGGTTCTCGTCGCGCATGGGGGCGGTGCAGCCCTCCAGGTAGGAGACGTAGGCCCCCTTGTCGGCGATGATCAGGGTCCGCTCGAACTGCCCGCTGCCGGCGGCGTTGATCCGGAAATAGGTCGACAGCTCCATCGGGCAGCGCACGCCCGGGGGCACATAGACGAAGCTGCCGTCGGAGAAGACCGCCGAGTTGAGGCAGGCGAAGTAGTTGTCACTCACCGGCACCACCGAGCCGAGGTACTTGCGGACCAGGTCCGGGTGCTCGCGCACCGCCTCGCTCATGGAGCAGAAGATGACCCCGGCCTCGGCCAGCTCTTTCTTGAAGGTGGTGACCACGCTGACGGAGTCGAAGACCGCGTCGACCGCGTAGCGCGGCGCGCCCGCCACACCGGCCAGCACCTCCTGCTCGCGAAGGGGGATGCCCAGTTTCTCGTAGGTCCTGAGAAGCTCGGGGTCGACCTCGTCCAGGCTGGCAGGACCGACCTTCGTCTTGGGCGCAGCATAGTAGGTGGCGTCCTGGTAGTCGATCGGCGGGAAGCTTACCCGGGCCCAGTCCGGCGACTCCATGGCGCTCCAGCGCTCGAAGGCCTCCAACCGCCAGGCCAGCATCCACTCGGGCTCTTCCTTTTTGGCCGAGATGAAGGCCACCGTGTCGCGGTTGAGGCCCTTGGGCGCAAACTCCTGCTCGATCTCGGTGACGAAGCCGTGCTCGTACTTCTCGAGCCCGGCGACCTGATCCACTGTGTCCTTGACGGCGACCATCTGTCTGCTCCTCAGGCCGCAGCCGGGTGACGGCGGGCTTCCCGCCGGGTCTTCAGATCGATCCAGGCTTCCGCGGCGATCCGCCAGTCTTCCGGACCGGTGGACCAGCCTCCGCTCAGGCGGATGGCGCGGCCGGCGAGTTCACCCATGCCCATGGCCTCCAGCACGCGGCTGGGCTTGACCTTGCCGCTGGAGCAGGCGGCGCCGGCGCTGACCCTGACCCCAGCCAGGTCCAGGCCCATGACCTGGATCTCGGAGGACATGTCCGGCGCAGCGATGCACAGCACGTCCGCCAGCCGCGGCGCATCGGCCCCGACCACCCGGGCCCCGGCTTCCGTCAGCCTTTCGGCGGCCATGTCCCGGGCTTGGGGGCCTGCAGGTTCTGCAGCCAGTGCCGCGGCGGCTGCAGCGCCAAAGCCGGCGGCGCCGATCAGGTTCTGGGTCCCGGCCCGCCGCCCCTGCTCCTGGCCGCCGCCGGGAAGGTCCCGGACGATCCGGCTGCGCGGACCGGCGATCAGGGCGCCGATCCCCTGAGGACCGCCCAGCTTGTGGGCCGAGAGGGCCAGGGTGTCGGCACAGTAGAGATCCAGCCCGACGGGGAGGCGTCCCGCCGCCTGGACGGCGTCGACATGAAGCCAGCCCCCTGCCGCCCGCACGCGCTCGCCCGCCTCACGCACGGGCTGGATCACGCCCGTCTCGTTGTTGGCGGCCATCAGGGACAGGAAAACCGGACCGGCTGCCGACGGCCCGGCGTCGAGGGCCGCCCGGAGGGCCTCAAGGTCGATCACGCCACTTGCCAGGACGGGAAGCTCGACCACCTCCACCCCGCTGGCCAGGGCCGCCTCGCGGACGCAATCATGCTCGATCGCCGAGACCAGCAGGCGACGGGAACCGGCCGCAACGGCGCTTCGAACGGCCAGGACATTGGCCTCGGTGCCGCCGCTGGTGAAGGTGACGGAGGCCGGCTTCGCGCCCGCCAGGGACGCCACCTGGCCCCGGGCCTGCTCCAGCAGGGCGCGGGCCGCCCGGCCGTCGGCGTGGACCGAGCTCGGATTGCCGACGACGTCGAAGGCCGCCGTCATAGCGGCGCGGGCCTCAGGGCGGAGGGGTGAGGTGGCGCAGTGATCCAGGTAGACGCCCGGGGCGGTCATGCCGCCCTCCGTCCGGCGCCGACCCGGCCCGTTACGACATCCTCGAGGGACACCGACGCCAGCCAGGCCTCGATCTGGCGGCCCGTCTCCTCCCACAGGTCGTGGGTCAGGCAGCGCTCGCCGTTCATCATGCAGCCAGGCGCCTTCACCCCGCAGCGTGTGGCGCGAAGCGGCTCGTCCACCGCCAGGACGATCTCGGCAATGCTGGTAGCTGAGGCGGCGCGGGCCAGACGGTAACCGCCCCCGGGGCCGCGATGGCTCTTCACCAGGCCCTGCCGACGGAGACGCGCGAAAAGCTGCTCGAGATAGGAGAGCGAGATCTCCTGCCGGGCGGCGATGTCTGACAGGGCGATGGCGCGCTCCGCCTGGTCCGCCTGTCGGCGGGCCAGGTCGGCCATGGCCATGACCGCATATCGTCCCTTGGTGCTCAGTCGCATTTGGCGGACCCCAGAAGGTTCGTCTTTTTTCGAGCCTTGCCGCTGGCCCCTGTGCTAAAGCCGCCGCTTCGCGCGGGGCCGGTCAGGGGCTGGCGTGTGCGATCTAGGAAGACCAAGCACGATAGTCAACTATTCGGGCTCCACTTGAGGAGGCGACATGCCAGAGGTGGTTCTGACCGGCGCAGCCGGTCGCATCGAGGGGCGTTACACCGCGGGCAAGATCGAGAATGCGCCGATCGCCTTGATCCTTCACCCGCACCCCCGGGCGGGCGGCCAGATGAACCATCCGGTCGCGGTCCAGCTCTTCCATCTGTTCATGAAGCGCGGCTTTTCCGTGCTGAGGTTCAACTTCCGAGGCGTAGGCCGCAGCCAGGGAGAGTTCGACTCCGGCATAGGCGAACTGGCGGACGCCGCCACCGCCCTCGACTGGCTCCAGGCCACCAACCCCGCGGCCGCCCAGTGCTGGGTGGCGGGCTTCGACTTCGGCGCCTGGGTCGGCATGCAGCTTCTGATGCGTCGGCCCGAAACGGACGGCTTCATCTCAGTTTCGCCGCCGACCAATATGTATGACTTTAGCTTTCTGGCCCCCTGCCCGGCCTCGGGCCTCATGCTGCATGGGGGCGCCGACACCGTGACGCCGCCGCAGGAAGTCGAGAAGGTGGTCTCAAAGCTGCGCACCCAGAAGGGCATCGTCATCGACTACCAGGTCGTGGAGGGCGCCAGCCACTTCTGGACCGAGCACCTTCCTGAGGTGGAGTCCCGCGTCGGGGCTTATCTTGACCGGCGGCTCACAGACGGGAACTGACCTCTGGGGGCCTAAGGTCGCGCGACCCGGCCGCCGGACATCGGGGCCGGGACCCCGGTGGTCCCCGGGAAGGAAATCGGCAGACCCCGGACGCACCGGGCCGCGAGGAAGGCGAAGGCCTCGGCCTCCAGGGCGTCGCCGCGCCAGCCGACGCTCTCGGCGTCCGCCACCCCGCAGGAAAGGCGCGCCTGAAGGGCCGCCATCAAGGCCGGGTTCCGGCGACCTCCGCCAGTGACAATCAGGCTGGCCGGCCGAAGCTCCACCATCCCGAAGCCACGGACCACCGCCTCGGCCGTGAAGGCCGTCAGGGTGGCGAGGGCGTCCTCCAGTGGCAGGTCCTCCACGGCGGCGGGGGAAAAGTCGTACCGGTCCAGCGACTTGGGCGGCGGCTCGTTAAACCAAGGATGGTCCAGCATGCGCTGCAGGGCGTGTTCTGAAACCCGGCCGGCGGCGGCCAGTCGACCGTCCTGATCGAACCGCTCGCCGGTGCGGGCTAGAACGACCTCGTCGATCAGACCATTGCCCGGCCCGGTGTCGAAGGCCGCCACGCGCTCCCCGCCCGCCCAGCAGGTCAGGTTGGCCACGCCGCCGATGTTCAGCACCGCCAGGGGGGCGGTCAGGCCCGACGCCGCGGCCCGGGCCAGATGATAAACCGGCGCCAGCGGCGCGCCCTCCCCGCCCGCAGCCACGTCTGCCGACCGGAAGTCAAAGGCTACGGGAACGCCGGACGCCCGGGCCAGCCAGTGACCGTCCCCCAGCTGGAGGGTCCGACCGTTACGTCCCGCCGCAGGCCGTTCATGCAATACCGTCTGGCCATGCATGCCGATCAGATCGAGGTCCGCCCAGGTCAGGCCGTGCGCCCCCAGGAAGGCTTCGCCCGCCGCCAAATGGGCCTCGGCGATCGCCCGCGCAGTCTGGACGAAGATAGAGGGCTCCGCAGCCCCCCGGGGGTGCTCCAGAGCGACCGCGATGGCGCGCCTCAGGAGGTCGCGCAGGGGGTCGGGAAGCGGCGCCTCCCCCGCCGGCCCGAAGGCCGTAAGGACCTCGCCATCCGTCTCAAGGATCGCCATGTCGATTCCATCGAGGGAGGTGCCGGTCATGAAACCGAGGATGCGCATGGCGCTTGACTGCCACGGCCACGGAGCCTAGGCCAGCGACATGTCCAGCCCCCGCGCCCCTCGCCCTTTCTATTACCGCCGCCCCTGACGACGGCGTGAGACCTTTCGCGCCGCCTTCCCCGGCCGGCGCGCTCTGGAAACGGCGCCGGCCTGACCGAGCCCTCCGGAGCCTCCCATGACCCCCGAAGCCGATTTCAAGTCGGAGCTGCTGCGAACCC
Source organism: Phenylobacterium sp. (assembly GCA_020402745.1). GTDB lineage: Bacteria > Pseudomonadota > Alphaproteobacteria > Caulobacterales > Caulobacteraceae > Phenylobacterium. The sequence goes on along the minus strand of JADBYZ010000001.1, from coordinate 15,747 downwards.
TGAAGGCGCGCGGCTTCATCCACCAGATCACCCATCCCGAAGAGCTGGACGCGGCCGCAGCTTCCGGCCGGGTGATCGGTTACATCGGCTTCGACGCCACCGCCCCGTCCCTGCATGTGGGAAGCCTGTTGCAGATCATGATGCTGCGCAGGATGCAGCAGGCGGGTCACAAGCCCATCGTCCTGATGGGCGGCGGCACCACCAAGGTGGGCGACCCCACGGATAAGGACCAGTCGCGCCCCCTCCTCACCGAAGAGAAGATCCAGGCCAACATCGACAGCATCAAGTCGGTGTTCGCCCGCTTCCTGGCGTTTGGCGACGGTCCAACCGACGCGATCCTGGTCAACAACGCCGACTGGCTGGACCGGCTGGGCTACGTCGAGTTCCTGCGGAACTACGGCGTGCATTTCACGATCAACCGCATGCTGACCTTCGACTCGGTCCGGCTGCGCCTCGAGCGCGAGCAGCCCATGACCTTCCTCGAGTTCAACTACATGCTTATGCAGGCCACCGACTTCCTGGAGCTGGAGCGCAAGTACGGCTGCCAGCTGCAGATGGGCGGCTCCGACCAGTGGGGGAACATCCTGAACGGGGTGGAACTGATCCGCCGGGTCGACCATAAGCAGGCCTTTGGCCTGACCAGCCCGCTGCTTGCCACGGCCTCCGGTCACAAGATGGGTAAGACCGTGTCCGGCGCGGTCTGGCTGAACGCCGATATGCTGGCGCCCTATGACTACTGGCAGTTCTGGCGGAACACAGAGGACGCCGACGTCGGCCGCTTCCTGAAGCTGTTCACGGACCTACCCCTCGACGAAATCGCCCGCATGGAGGCCCTGGCCGGCGCCGGGATCAACGAGGCTAAGAAGGTGCTGGCCACGGAGACGACACGGATGCTGCACGGGGACGAAGCGGCTTCGGCGGCGGAAGAGGGCGCGCGCGTGGCCTTCGAGGCCGGTGGCCTGTCTGCGGACATGCCCACCCTGACCTTGAAAGCCGCCGACCTCGCCGCCACATCGAACGTGGCGCTGATGGTGGCGGCGGGCTTTGCAGTCTCTAACTCCGAGGCGCGCAAGCAGATCGCCAACGGCGGCTTCCGGATCAACGGCGAAAAGGTCGCCGATCCGGCGGCCCTGGTCGACGTCGGCGGCGGCGAGGCGGAGCTGAGGTCTGGCAAGCGCCGGGTCCGACTGGTGATCGAACCCTGAGGAGAAGAACATGGCCGAACTGGATGCCGGCGCAAAGGCGCCCGACTTCGAGATGGCCGGCGAGAAGGGTCCGATCCGACTCTCGGACTTCGCCGGCAAAGCTCTCGTCCTGTACTTCTATCCCAAGGACGACACCTCGGGTTGCACCAAAGAGGCGCAGGCGTTCTCAGCCCTTGCCGCGGATTTTGCGGCGGCGGGCGCAGCCGTTCTCGGCGTTTCAAAGGACTCCGTCGCCAGCCACGGCAAGTTCCTATCCAAGTATGACCTCGCCATCCCGCTGGGCTCAGACCCGGACGGCGCGACGATCGAGCGCTACGGCGCCTGGGTGGAGAAAAGCATGTATGGGCGGAAATACATGGGCATAGACCGCTCCACCTTCCTCATCGACGGCTCCGGCACGATCCGAAGGGTCTGGCGAAAGGTGAAGGTCCCCGGTCACGTCGAAGAGGTTCTGAAGGCGGCGAGAGCGCTCTGAATCGCCCGGCCGCTTTGGCTGATCCAAGAATCAACGGGTTGCCAGACGCGCCCTTAACGGACCATAACTCCCTCCCCTGAGGCTGACACCACGGTGAGCATGACGCGTCTCGCTCAACTCCAAGGCTTGATCCAGGCCCTTTTCCCCGAGCGGCATCTCTACCTCCGGTCCGGAGGAGAGATGAAGGGCGTGGTGTTGACGCCTGCGCGGCAGATGATTTTCGCGGCGATAGCCCTGGGACTTTTGACCTGGGTCCTGATTTCCGTCATCGCCATCCTGATCGGCGCCATCACTCAGTCGCGAAGCGACCAGGAGCTGGCCCAGATGCAGGCGCGCTCGGAGCGCTGGGTGGCCGACCGCGAGGCGCGGCTGAATAGCGCTGTCGCCCAGCTGAACGCCTCTGGCGCCTCCCTGGGGGGCCTGGCGGAGTCGATCGAGAAGCGTCACGCCGCACTGGCGCTACTGCTGACAGACCTGAAGGGCGAGCCCGGCGCCGTAGCAGCGCTGGCGCCAGCCCTGCGCAATTCGCCGGGCAATGACTCCGATCCGATCGAGCGGATCGCGGCTGTTCAGGCGAACCAGGAACGCTTGGTCGACGCGGCGGAGGATTTTGCGAGGGGCCGGGCGGACCGGTTGCGTCTCGCCTTCCGGCTCGCAGGCCTTTCGCCCTCCAGCTACGCCTCACCGACCGCTTCGGGCGGACCGCTTCTGGAGTCTCCGGATCCGCGAGCCCTGGCCGCTGTGCTGGACGTTGACGAGCGGTTCGCCGCCCGAATCCAGCGGGCGGCGGAGAACCTGTCGGCGGCGAACACCCTGTCGGAATCGGCGGCGCGGCTTCCTTTCTCGCAGCCTGCGGAAAATGCCCGTCGCACGAGTAGCTTCGGGGTCCGTTTCGATCCCTTTACCGGGCGCCCGGCGTTCCACTCTGGCCTGGACTTCGTCTCGGCCTTCGGCGCTCCGATCCTGACCACGGCGCCGGGCGTCGTATCCTTCGCAGGCGTCAGGTCCGGATACGGCAAGACAGTCGAAGTTGACCATGGTCGAGGCTTCAAGACCCGGTATGCCCACCTTTCCGCACTTGCCGTGAAACCGGGGCAGCGGGTGGCGGTCGGCCAACGGATCGGAGCCCTTGGTAATACCGGTCGCTCCACTGGGCCGCACTTGCATTACGAAATCTGGCTCAATGGCAGAGCCGTCAATCCCTATCGCTTCATCCGTGCAGGTGAACATGTTCAGCAAGCCCGCTCCCAAGCCGGATAGCCGATTGGCCGGACTTCCGACGGATCCGCTCTCCGCAGCCGTCGGGGGAGAGGCCTCCCGGAGCCGTCCGCGTCCAGCCTCGCTCCTGGCCCAGAACCTCGTCCTAGAGGGATCAGTTCAGAGTGACAGCGAGGTCCAGATCGACGGTCTGGTCCGCGGTGACGTACGGGTCGAGAAGCTCACTATAGGGGAGACCGGCCGCGTAGAGGGCCAGATCACCGTTGAGGTCGCAGAAGTCCGAGGGCGCGTTGTCGGCGGCATCATGGCCAAGCAGGTGCGCCTCTTCGGTACGGCCAGCGTGGAAGGCGACATCACGGCCGAGCAACTGGCCGTCGAGCCCGGCGCCTCTTTCGAAGGCCGGAGCATCAAGCTTCAGCGGGCGAAGTCCGCAACTCCGGCCGCCCCGGCGCCTTCCCCCGACGTGAGCAGCCCGGCCAAGCTCACCCCTCCCGGGTCACCCCCACCCGCTGGGCCAGGCTCGCGCCCATAAAGGCGTCCAGGTCGCCGTCCAGCACGCCTTGCGTATCCGAGGTCTCCACCTGGGTGCGCAGGTCCTTGACCATCTGGTACGGCTGCAGAACGTAGGATCGGATCTGGTGCCCCCAGCCAATGTCCGTCTTCTGCTCCTGCAGCGCCTGGGCCTCAGCCTCCCGCTTCTGCAACTCCAGCTCGTAGAGCCGGGCCCGAAGCATGCGCCAGGCCTCGTCGCGGTTCTGGTGCTGGGAGCGACCAGTCTGGCAGGCCACCACCACCCCGGTGGGAATGTGGGTGAGACGGACGGCGGAGTCGGTCTTGTTGATGTGCTGGCCGCCAGCGCCTGAGGCGCGATAGGTGTCCGTGCGCACGTCCGACGGGTTGATGTCGATGACGATGGTGTCGTCCACAACCGGGTAGACCCAGACCGACGCAAAGCTCGTGTGCCGCTTGGCCGCGGCGTCGAAGGGCGAGATGCGCACCAGCCGGTGGACGCCAGCCTCCGTCTTGAGCCAACCGTAGGCGTTGGGACCCTTGATCTGGATAGTGACCGACTTGATCCCGGCCTGCTCCCCCGGGGTTTCCTCCAGGAAGTCGACGGTCATGCCGTGGGCGTTGGCCCAGCGGGTGTACATGCGCAGGAGCATGCCGGCCCAGTCGCAGGACTCAGTTCCGCCCGCCCCGGAATTGACTTCCAGGAAGGCGTCGTTTCCGTCCGCCTCGCCAGACAACAGCGCCTCGAGCTCGGCCCGGGCCGCACGCTCGCGAATGGCCTTGAGCTGCCCGCGCGCCTCCTCGAGGCTGGCCTCGTCACTCTCTTCATCGGCGAGTTCGGCGTAACCGACAGCGTCCGCAAGGTCACGCTCAAGACCGATGACCGCCTCGATCGCGCCCGCCAACCGGGAACGTTCGCGACTGACCGCCTGGGCCTCTTCCGGTCGGTCCCAAAGGGTCGGATCCTCGACCCTGGCGTTCAGTTCATGCAGCTTACGGAGGGCGAGATCCCAGTCAAAGTCTCCTCCTGAGCAGTACGATCGACTGCTCGATGTCGGCCTTCGCAGCCTCGACATCCACTCTCATGGGATCCCTCCTGGAACTCGGGCGGCGGGAGTAGCGCGGACCGGGGCCTAATACAATCCGCTCATATCGTCTGGACGTCGAGCAGGCGCATCGGCGCCTTCCCGGCCAGGCCGGTTCAACTGATCGTAAGGCAGGGGACGAACCGGCAGCCCGTCCGCGGTGAGGTCAGAGGGCGGCGCCAGAATCCTGGGCTCCGTACCGGGGCGGAACGCCTCGCGTATCCCGTTAATATTGGCGAACTTCGCGTTCCGCGGCGCCTTGAAATCTGTCTTGGGCAGGCGCGCCTGCGCGCCCTGCATGAAGTCAATGAAGATCGGTACAGCCGCCTGGGTGCCCGTTTCTCCGTTCCCGAGGGTGCGATTGTCGTCAAATCCGACGAAGACGCCCACAACCATCTGGGGCGTGAAGCCCACGAACCAGGCCGAGCGGTAGTCGTTGGTGGTCCCCGTCTTGCCTGCGATCGGAAAACCAAGTGATGACACCGAAGCCGCTGTCCCCCGCTGAACCACGCCCTGGAGCATGGATGTCACCTGGTAGGCGGTGATGGGGTCCAGCACCTGTTCGCCGCTCGGTGCGATCCTCGGACTTTCCGCTCCGGTGAAGGCGGCATCGCACCGCGGGCAATCCCGACGATCCGCCCTCAGCAAAGTCTCACCCTTTGAGTCCTGAACAAACTCAATGAGGTGAGGCTCAATCCGCCGGCCGCCATTCACAAAAGCGGCGTAGGCTGTGGTGAGCCTCAATGGCGTGGTCTCGCCCGCTCCCAGAGCCATGGCCAACACCGGCTCCATGGATTGCGTCACGCCCATACGCAGGGCGGTCTCCCTCACCTTTCTCATACCGACTCCTTGGGCAAGGCGCACAGTCATGGTGTTGCGGGACAGCTCAAGGCCCCGGCGCAACTGCATGGCTCCGAGATAGGACCGGGTATAGTTCTCGGGCGACCAGGCCTCTCCGTCCCTGCCAGACAACGTGATGGCGGAGTCCAGAACGGTGCTTGCGGGGGTATACCCGTTCTCAAGGGCGGTGGCGTAGACAAAGGGCTTGAAGGTCGAGCCCGGCTGCCGCTTGGCCTGCGTCGCTCGGTTGAAGCTGGAAAGGGAGAAGGAGTATCCCCCCACCAGCGCCAGGACGCGGCCGGTGTTTGGCTCTATGACGACCAGGGCTCCGTTTACAGCCGGGATCTGCTTCAGTCGGAAGGTCCCTGAGGCGGCGGGCTCAACGAACACGAGATCGCCGGCGGTCAGCCCCCTGCCGGCTCGGGCCCAGGCGACGTCAGCGGGCGCCAGCCACCCTTTCTGAGCGTCCTTCCGGGTCTCGACCTCCACCCCGCGTCCGGAGGCCTCCGTAACAATGGCCACCCGCCAGTCACGCCGCTCGGACGGCGCCCTGAACCTGGCGGTCGCGGTCTCCCAGCCCGGGCCGTAGGTGGTTCGAGCAAAGGCGCCGCGCCAACCATGACGACGATCATACACCTCCAGCCCGTTCATGAGCGCCCTTTGGGCGTGGGACTGAAGCTCTGAGTCTAAGGTCGTACGAACGTAGAGGCCTGCAGCGTCCAGCCGGTCGCCAAGAGCCGCACGGCCCTGCCGCCGGACCTCCTCCACGAAGTAATCGGCGTCACGGTAACGGGCGCGGGCGGGCGCAGCCTGAACGACAAGATCCTCGGCCTTGGCCCGAGCAGCGGCGGCCGATGTGATCCAACGCTGCTCGACCATCTGATCAAGAACCCAGTTACGACGCGCAATCGCCTGGGCCTTACGGCGGATCGGGTGGTAGTTGTCGGGCCCTTTGGGGAGGGCGGCCAGAAAGGCGGCTTCCGACAGACTGAGTTGATCGATGGACTTGCCAAAATAGTTGAAGGCGGCGGCGCCGACGCCGAACGAGCGGTAACCGAGCCAGATCTCGTTCAGGTAGAGTTCGAGGATCTGCGGCTTGGTCAGGGTCTCCTCGAGCCGCCGGGCGATCAGCGCCTCCTTGAACTTGCGTCCCAGGGTCGCATCATTGGTGAGCAGAACGTTCTTGGCCACCTGTTGGGTGATGGTCGACCCGCCCTGCAGTCGCCGCCCCTGTATAAGGCTTGGAACGGCCCGCCCGATCGCCCGCGCAAGCCCCGCCGGATCCACGCCCTTGTGGCGGAAGAAGGAGCGATCCTCTGCGGCGAGAAAGGCGAGCGCCAGTTGTGGGGGGATGCTGTCGTAGGGGACGAAGATTCGGCGCTCACGGCTGAACTCGCCGATCAGGGTGCCGTCCCAGGCGTAGGCGCGCGTCGAGGTCGGCGGCCGATAGTCAACGAGGTCGGCGGCGTCGGGAAGATCGTGGAAGAGCCAGGCCGTGTAGACAGCGACGGCCAGCCCCCCGACCGCCACCAGGCTGAGCAGGGACACCCCAGCAATGGCCAGCCATCTTTTCGGGGACTGCACGACAGAGACGCCTCCGCAGGCTCCCACGAGCCTGCTCTTTACTTCGTCTAGGGCGCGTTTCGGAAAAGGGGAAGTCGGATTCTGGCGAGCGCAGGACCTAGCGTGAGGCCACCCTCACATCGCCTCTGAAGTAGGTCTCGATCGCCGAGGCGACCGCGCCGACCAGCCTGTTGCGGGAGGCTGGGTCCGCCAGGAAAGCCTGGTCGTCGGGATTGGTGATGAACCCCATCTCAAGAAGGACAGCCGGGACGTCCGGCGCCAGAAGAACAGCCAATCCCGCCTCTCGATGGCTGCGACGCAGGAGAGCCTGTTCATCCTCAATCTCGTCCAGGAGAATCCTTGCGAAGGTGGCGGAGCGGTTCTTCGTGGCGCGTTGGGTGAGATCGAACAGGATGCCGGAGACGCTCTGGTCGGAGTGATGCCCCGTTTTCATGAACCAGTCATCTCGAGTGACGAGCCGGGCGGAACGGCCAACGGCCTGTTCGGACAGGGTATAGACGCTCGCGCCTCGCACAGACTCATCACGGCCGGCGTCGGCATGGAGGGAAATGAAGAGGTCGGCATTGGCCTTCCGGGCGATCTGGACCCTCGCCTCGAGAGAGACATAGACATCCCGGTCCCGGGTCATGACCACGCGATAACGACCTGTTCGCTCGAGTCGGTCCCGGAGGCTCCGGGCCGCGGCGAGCGTTATGTCTTTCTCATGCTGATCGCCGCCAAGAGCGCCAGGGTCCCTCCCGCCGTGCCCTGCGTCGATGACGATGATCCGCCGGCTGTCTGTGCGCGCCCGCGTCGCCTTTCGGGACGAGGTCGACGCCGGCGCCTTGAGTGACGTCAACTGTGCTTTCGCCACGTCGGTCGAGTCCGTGCGGGAAGCGGCGGGCGCGAGGTCGATGACGTATCTGAACCCCGGAGCGCCCTCCCCTGGCGGCAGCAGAAACCGCCGCTGGACCCGGACGCTTTCCGAGGTCTCTACAGTCAGACGAACTCCACCCGGCCGCGGCGCGGCGCTCCAGGCCTTGACCAGCCCCTGCCCGCCGCCCCGCAGAGGTTCGGCCAAGGTCAAACCGGACAGATCAAAAATGAGCCGCCCTGCGGACTCTGAAACAATCCGTCCGCTGGTTTCGCTCGAGAGATCAACCACCAAACGGGTGGCTTCGCGGTTCCCGCCAAAGCGGACCGACGTGAGATCGCTGGCCTGGGCGAGCGACGCAGAAGGCCACAACAGCAAGAGCCACCCAGACAAACCCAGGAGAACCCGCCTACCCGCCCATCGCCTGTCAGATATCCACATTAAGCGACTTCGTCCGTTGCGCCCGCCTGCTGCGGCGGAAAACATCGCTAACGGCAGGGTGTAGAGAAATCGTTAAGGCAAACTCCTAGCCAGACGATTCTTATCTTTTGCTGGCGTCCCGGATGATTTTGCGGCATTTGGCGGGTTCCGGTCGTGCTGAGGTATGGTCGGGTACAGGGCCTTTGGCGGCCTGCCTGGGGCAAAGCGCCCGGCAGACGCAAGGCTCCCGCTGCGGACGGCGAGCGTCCGCAACTTGGAAACACGCCATGGGCTGCGCAGCTCGAGCCATTACCCGGCTGGTTGGAATCCGCGTTCAACACGCGCCGTTCGACCTCTCGCGCCGTCCTCGCCTCAATGGGTGCAGCCCGGGTCAAGACCCTGTGGCGCGCCGCGGAGACTTTTATGTCAAAGAAGATGCTCATCGACGCCGCACACGCCGAAGAAACGCGCGTGGCGGTGATCGACGGAAATCGCATTGAAGAGTTCGATTTCGAAAGCCAGAGCCACAAACAGCTCAGAGGAAACATCTATCTCGCCAAGGTGACGCGGGTCGAACCCTCGCTCCAGGCGGCCTTCATCGAGTACGGCGGCAATCGCCACGGATTCCTCGCCTTCAACGAGATTCATCCCGATTACTATCAGATACCGGTCGCCGATCGGGAGGCTCTGATGGCTGAGGAGGCCGCGGATGAAGACGACGATGAGGTCGAGGCGCCCCACGGCCGGGAGGCCGACGAGGATGGCGAGGAGACTGCCGAAACCCTTTCGGGTGACGACGATGATGGCATGGAGGAAGAGCTCGCCCGTCGTCGCCGGAGGCTGATGCGCCGCTACAAAATCCAGGAAGTCATCCGTCGCCGGCAGATCATGCTGGTGCAGGTCGTCAAGGAGGAGCGTGGAAACAAGGGCGCCGCCCTCACCACCTACCTGTCTCTGGCCGGCCGGTACTGCGTTCTGATGCCGAACACCGCCCGCGGAGGCGGTATCTCCCGAAAGATCACCTCGGCCACTGACCGCAAGCGGTTGAAGGCTGTGGTCCAGGGCCTCGATGTTCCGGAAGGTATGGGCCTTATCGTTCGCACCGCAGGCGCCAAGCGCACCAAGGCCGAGATCAAGCGCGACTATGACTATCTGCTGAGACTGTGGGAGAACATCCGCGAAACCACCCTGCATTCGGTCGCCCCCTCACTCATTTATGAGGAGGAAGACTTGGTGAAGCGGACCATCCGCGATCTCTACGACAAGGACATCGACGAAGTTCTCGTAGAGGGCGAGGCGGGATTCCGTGAGGCCCGGGACTTCATGCGGATGCTGATGCCGTCACAGGCACGGAAGGTTCAGGCTTATCGCGAGCCGACACCGCTGTTCGTAAAGCACCGCGTGGAAGATCACCTGGCGCAGATCTATTCGCCGGTGACGCCGCTGAAGTCAGGCGGCTACCTCGTCATCAACCAGACCGAGGCCCTGGTGGCCATCGACGTGAACTCCGGCCGCGCCACCCGTGAGAGGAATGTCGAGGCGACGGCGCTGAGGACCAACCTGGAGGCCGCCGAAGAGGCCGCCCGCCAGCTGCGGCTGCGCGACCTCGCCGGGCTGGTCGTCATCGACTTCATCGACATGGATGAGTCGAAGAACAATCGCGCGGTCGAGAAGAAGCTCAAGGACGCCCTCAAGGAAGACCGAGCCCGGATCCAGGTCGGCCGCATCTCCAGCTTCGGCCTGATGGAACTGTCGCGTCAGCGCCGGCGCTCCAGCCTGCTGGAAGGCACCACCCACGTCTGTGAACACTGCGCGGGCACAGGTCGGGTGCGCTCCGTGGAGTCGAGCGCCCTCGGCGCCCTTCGCGCTGTCGAGATGGAGGCTCTGAAGGGCGCCGGCGAGGTTTCTCTTCGCGCACCCAGAGCGGTGGCCCTCTACATACTGAACGAAAAGCGCGGACACCTCGCCCGGCTCCATGCTGACCAGGGCGTCTTTGTCTCAGTGGTCGTGGACGAAACCCTGCCGCACGCCGGCTATGCCATAGAGCGGACTTCAGATGAGGCGAGGCCGGCCGATGTCCTCGCCCCCCGAAAGTCGCTGGAGCCCTACGTCCCCGCCGATGAAGACCTCGATGTCTTTGAGGAGGAGGAGGAGGAAGAAGACGACGACGTCGCCTTGGAGCACGATGACGAGAACGACGAGGACGACGAGGACCGCTCCAAGAAGACCGTCGCCCGGAAACAGGAGTCCGCCGATGGTGATGACGGACGCGAGGATCGCAGCGACCGTCGGGGACGCCGCCGTCGGCGTCGGGGACGTCGCGACGGTGAGCCTCGACCGGCCGCCGTCGAGGGAGAGGAACCCGCCGAGGCGCGTGCGGAGGATGACGATGACGGTCTGGGCGGCCGGCGCCGGCGCCGTGGGAGACGGGGCGGACGCCGTTCCCGGGACGATGGGCGCCCACAGGACGCCTATGCCTGGACCCGTCCCTGGGTGCCCTATGAGGATGATCCCTTCATCTGGTTTGACCCGTCGCAGGACGCCCGCAGGCCGGCCGAAACCCCGCGTGCTCCGGGCGAGGCCTTCGCTCTTCCCGCCGCGCCCGAGGCGCCCGCCGTCGACATCTGGGTAGAGCTGCCCGAGGCCGGAACCGACAAACCCCCGCGGGCCCGAAGGGCTCGAGCCAGAGGTCGCCGGTCAGAGACCGTGGAAGCCGCAGTGGCCGTGACGGACGCCAGAATCCTTGCAGAGCCGGTCGAATCCAAGCCAGCCGAGATTGAGGACAAGGCGCCGGAGCCCGTCGAGACCCTGCAGCCGGAGCCCGAGGCCCCCGAGAAGCCGACCCGCGCCCGTCGCACCCGCGCCCGCGCGATAAAGGGCGAGACCGAATCCGCTTCGGCGTCGGCGTCCGAGGCCGCACCTCCCGTGACCCCGCATCAGCAGGCCACAGAGCCGGCGGGAGCGGAGGCTGCGCCGGTCGAGCCGGAAGCGATTTCGGTTCGGGAACCCGATCCGTCGGAGATCACCGCCTCGCCCCCTCAGCCGCGTAAGGGCTGGTGGCGACGGGGCTGACCGGCTAGCCTGAACCCGGCTGGGGGCGCTTAACGAGGAGACTCGCCATGGGCGACCGCCGCACTGCGCATCTCAGAAAGGCAGCGGCGGCGGCCGTGTGCCTGATCGCCGCCCTGACCCCTCTTCTGACACCGGCGCCCGCCATGGCGCAAAGCGCGCCCATGACCCTGATCCGGGATACCGAGATCGAGGAGATTCTGCGCCTCGAATCCGAGCCGCTGTTCAAGGTGGCGGGTCTGGAATCCAGTTCGATCCGAATTCTGCTGATCGGCTCCAAGGATCTCAACGCCTTCGCTGGCCCGGGCGTGATGGCAATCTTCACGGGTCTGATTCTTGAGTCCAAGTCGCCGAATGAATTGCAGGGCGTCATCGCCCACGAGGTGGCCCACCTGGCGGGGGGGCATTCGGCGCGCTCAGGTGAGATGAGTCAGGCAGGCCTGAGGCCCTTTCTTCTCACAATGGGCCTGGGCGTTCTGGCGGCTCTCGCCGGGAACGTCGAGGCTGGGGCGGTGATGGCGTCGAATGCCGGCTTCTTCGGAGCGCTCGGCGCCATGGGATACAGTCGGGAGCAAGAAAGCCGCGCGGACCAGGCGGGAGCCTCATACCTGGAAGCCGCGGGGCTCTCAGGCCGCGGACTGGTTAACTTCTTCGACAATTTCCGCTATCAGGAGGTCTTCGCAGAGGCTCGCCGCTTCGGCTACTTCCGCAGCCACCCCCTCAGCTCCAGCCGGATTGACGCCCTGAGGGCGCGGGTCGAACGTCAGCCAAACTTCAACACCCCCGACAGTCCGGAGAGCCTTCGCCGGCATGCGATTATGAAGGCCAAGCTCCACGGTTTCATCAATCCAGGTCTGGCTGTGGTGAAGTGCGCTGAGCCGAACGCGGACTATCCGACGCGTTACGCCTGCGCCATCGCCCAGTACCAGCTGAAAGAGCCGGACCGCGCACTGAAGCTCATCGACGCCCTGTTGGCCGAACAACCGGACAATCCCTACCTATGGGAATTGAAGGGCCAGATACTGTTCGAGTTCGGTCGGACGGTGGAGGCCGAGGCGCCGCAACGCCGCTCGGTGTCCCTCAAACCGGACGCCCCCTTGTTGCGGGTGAATCTCGGGCAAACCCTGATCGCTCTGCCCGACCCCTCCAAGGTCGAGGACGGCATCGGCGAGCTCAAGATCGCCGTCGGTCAGGACGACCAGAACTCGGTCGCCTGGCGGCTCCTGGCCCAAGCCTATGACTCCCGCGGACGGGACGGCCTCGCTCGCTACGCCACCGCCGAGTATAACTACATCGAAGGCGACCGCCGACAGGCCCTGATCTTTGCCTTGCGGGCCCGCGAGCTGCTGGAACGGAATACGCCGGAGTGGCGGCGGGCCAACGACATTGTCCTCGCCACCGAGAACGATCGCCAGGTCCGCAACGTTCGGGGCGACGACTAGATTCTGTTCCGATGAGTGGGAACCGGTTGTCGGATCGAAGCATGATCTCACTTCTTGGAGTTAGAGCCTGTTTTTCTCCTTCAGACATTCCGTCTGAAGGGAAAGGCCATAGGCCCAGGCCCCATTGGATGGCTCACGGTGGTGCAGATGCGCCGAACTGCGCCCTGCTCTCGGCTGTCGCATGGGGTTGTGCGGGTTGATGGCCGAAGGGTGATCTCAGGGATCGTCTTCGTGATCCGAAACGGCCAGCGCTGGCGCGGCGCGCCGAAGAAATATGGTCCGCACAGGACGATCGATGATCACTTCATCCGTTGGAGCCGGCTGGGCGTGTCCAACAAGATCTTCGCCGCGCAGGCGCACGAGGGTGATGAGTGTGACGGCTTCCCCCTGGCCTTGACCGAGCGCGGGATCAGGGACCGGCGGCCCATCCACACATGCTAAGACCGAAGCGCGATCACATTCATGTCCGCAATCTGCATCGCAGCAGCCGTCATCTTCTGGCTATAATCGAGGAGTTCTGAACCTTACACTTCACACCGCCCTCATGCCCCCTATGTTGCCCCCATGAAGCTCATTCCGATCGTGGCCCTCGTTGCCTGCAGCCTCATGCTGACGGGATGCCAGAAGGCCTTTGACGCCATGTTTGGCGATCAGATTCGTGGGTATCTTCTGGCGCACCCAGAGCTTCTGGAGGAGATGGCTACAAAACTTCAGGAAAAGACTCTCGCCCAGCAGTCAGAGGATGCCCGCAAGGCCATCGCTGCGAACCGGGCCGCCCTGGAGCGCGATCCCCGGGACGTGGTGTTCAATCCCAACGGGAAGATCACGGTGGTCGAGTTCTTCGACTATCGCTGTGGATACTGCAAGACGATCACCCCCCAGCTCACCGCTCTGGTCCGGGAGAATCCGGACATCCGCCTTGTCCTGAAAGAGTTCCCGATATTCGGCGGGGCTTCGGACCTCGCCGCCAGGGTGGCGTTGACGCCAGCCGGCCGCGCGGCGGGCCTCGGCTTTCATCAGGCCCTCATGGAGGAAAGGACGCTGAACGAGGCCGCCATTCTCCGCCTGGCGGCCGCCGCAGGCGTCAAATCGGGTGCGGTCGCTTCGGCGCTGAAGGACGAGGCCATCACCCGCCATCTGGCCGACACCCGGCAGCTCGCCCAGAACCTTCGCATCGAAGGCACCCCCGCCTTTATCGTGGGAGACCGACTCATCCCTGGCGCCGACCTGGAGGCCCTCAAGGCCGCCATAGAAGACGCCCGTCGCGGCCCCCTCAAGAGACCTGAATAGCATGACTGAATCCGTCGCCGTCATCGGAGCCGGCATGGCCGGCCTCTGGACCGCCCTGGCCCTGGCCCCGACAGGGCGCCGGGTCACCCTGCTGGACCGCGATCCGCCGCCGCCGCCCGGGGATGCCGACGAGGCGTTCACGGACTGGGCCCACCGGGGCGTCACCCATCTGCGTCACAGCCACGCCTTCCTCGCCCGGCTGCGCGGCATTATCCGGGATGAGCACCCCGCCCTGCTGGAGGCCCTGAACGCCGCGGGCTGCCGGGAACTGGGCCTGGACGGCATGCTGACCGACCGCCATCGCAAGCGCTGGACCCCCCGACCCGATGACGCCGACCTGGTGGTCCTCACGAGCCGCAGGACCACGCTGGAGCTGGTGATCCGGCGGTATGTCGAGGCCATGCCGAATGTCGAGATCCACAGTGAAGCCTTCGTCGAGGGGCTCGAAGCCTCGGGGGACGCCCCGCGCAAGGTGACGGGCGTTCGGCTCAGGGGCGGCGAGACGGTGGCGGCCGACCTGGTGGTCGACGCCAGCGGGCGCACATCGTCGGCCTTCGACCAGCTGGCGGACCTCGGCGTTCAAGTCGGCGAGACGGCCGAGGACGCCGGTATCCTGTACTTCACCCGCCACTACCGCCTGCGCCCCGGCCAGGTCGAACCTCCCAGGGGCGGCGCCCCCGCCACCGGGGATCTCGGCTTCATCAAGTTCGGCGTCTTCCCGGCCGACAATGGATGCTTCTCCATCACCCTGTGCGTGCCCGAGATCGAGTTGGAGATCCGCAAGACCATCGTTGATCCCGCCATCTTCGACGGCATCTGCCGCGAGATTCCCGGCATGCGCCCCTGGCTTGAGCCGGAGCGGACCGAGGCGGTCAGCAAGGTCTATGGGATGGGGGACCTGAAGAGCCGCTGGCGCACACTGGTGGCGGACGGCAAGGCGGCGGTCCTGGGCTTCTTCGCCGTGGGGGACAGCCTGATCCGCACCAACCCCCTCTATGGTCGGGGCTGCGCCTTCGCGGCGGTCAGCGCCACCCTCCTTCGCGACGCCCTGGAGGCGGACCCGGACCCCGCCGCGCGCCTGTTCGCCTACGAGGCCGGCCTCAAGCGGGAGATCCTCCCCTTCTTCGACACCATGCAGAAGGATGACCGGGTAGCCGTGCGACGCGCCCGGCAGGCCCTGGACCCGCATCACCGGCCGGGCCTGCGCAGCCGCATCCTGAAGAGCTTCGCCGAGGATGGCGTGGCCATCGCCATCCGCTCGGATCCAGACCTCCTGCGCGCGGCGTTGCGGGGATTCCACATGCTGGAGCACCCGTCAGCCTGGCTGAAGCGGCCCGTCAATCTCGGTAAGGTCCTGCTGCACTGGATGACGCCGAAGGCGGCGAAGGCCGAGGTCTACCCGCCCAAGGCCGGACCCAGGCGGGCCGAGCTGATGCGCGCCGTCGGCCTAGACCCCGACCTCGATATCGCCCGGGTTATGGCCGGCGCACCACCTGCGAGCGCCACCTAGGGTTTTGGCCTAGCCGAGGCTCAAGACCAGGCGCTCATCGACATGGGCATCACCCCTTGCATCCCTTCGAAGGCCAACCGCAAGGTCCAGATCCCCATGATGCCGGGCTCTAGGGTTCGTACTCAATCAGCTTGCGCGGGTGGCCGAAGGCTGATTCTGAGATTCCGGGAGGTAGCCCGGATGACGAAGCGCAAGCAGGTTTATTGGCTTTCGGATGCGGAGTGGTCGGCGATAGAGCCGCACCTT